>NZ_JALJFG010000005.1 GCF_023242475.1 Pseudomonas sp. MWU15-20650
AGGGCTTGCCCGCTCTCACATTGGATCTTGGCTGATCTTAAAGGCGCTCGAGCAACTCACGGGCGCGAGTGCCGAAGATCGCCAGCAGGTTGGCCAGCATATGCGGCGGCGGTTCATCGGCACGGGTCAGGGCGTACAGGGTGATGGGCAACGCTGGCGTGAGCGTACGGATGCAGGTGGTGGCCGTTGAGGCGCCCAGCGCCGTGAACGGATCAATCACCGTCAACCCTGCGCCCGACTCCACCATCGCCCGGGCCAGGGAATAGGTCTGCACGGAAATGGTCACCCGCGGCGGTGGCTCGACGTTTTCCAGGTAGCTGTCGAGCTTGGCTGCCAACGGGTCGGCGCTGGAAAGGCCGATCAGCGCTGCACCGGCCAGATTTGCCAAGGGCAATGGCCTGCTCAGTTCTGCCTCAGGCCAATACCCCTTCGAGGCCAAGGCGACCAGCACACCACTGGCCAGCACCTGGGTGGTCAACCCAGGGTGGCCCGAGAAATTGAGGGTCAGCGCCAGGTCGATTTCGCGCATCAACAGCTTCTGGACCAACTCACGGCTATGGTCGCTGGACAGCTCGCAGGCCATGTCGGGGTAATCGCGCTTCCATTCCAGAATCGCCGGTGGCAGCAGCGACAGCGCCAACGCGGGGATCGCGCCAATGCGTACGCTCTGCCCGGGTTCGCGACGCAAACTCTTGGCCAGGCGCCGTACGCCCTGCAGGCTCTCGGTGACTTTCTCGACTTCGCGTTCCAGCGCCAGGGCTTCCGGCGTGGGCTGCAATTTGCCGCGCACCCGTAGAAACAGCGGAAAACCGAGCTGTAATTCGGCGTGCTGCAACACCTTGGTCACCGCTGGTTGCGAGACGTGCAGCAACTGCGCGGCGGCGCTGATGGAGCCGGTCTGGCGGATGGCCTGGAAGATTTCGATATGACGCAAGCGCATGACAAGTCCATAACCTTTGTTTATAGGTGACCCATCTTTATTCATTGTCGGTGAGCTGTCACCTGGCCCTAGGCTTGGCCTCTATTAATCAACGGCGGGAGGCTGGGATGGCCACGCAGGTTTGCATCATCGGTGGTGGAGTCATCGGCTTGGCCAGCGCATACGCGTTGGTGCGGGCCGGCCATGAGGTGACCGTGATTGAAGCGCGCGATACGTTGGGCAGCGAAACCAGTTTCGCCAACGGCGGGCAGTTGTCCTACCGCTACGTCGCTCCGCTGGCGGATAAAGGCGTGCCTCTACAAGCGATTGGCTGGCTGCTGCGAGGCGATTCGCCGTTGAAACTGCGCCCACGGCTCGACCCTCAGCAATGGCGCTGGATGGCGGCCTTTATCGGCGCCTGCCGAAGTTCGGTCAACCAGCGCAATGCCGCGCATTTGCTACGCCTGGCCACCCTGAGCCAAGGCACGTTGCAGCAATGGCGCGAGGATGATCGCCTGGACGGCTTCGACTGGCGGCGCAATGGCAAGCTGGTGACGTTTCGCAATGCCAACACGTTTGAGTATGCCCGTAGCAAGGTCACGAATGTCCTGCAGCAGCAGGTGTTGACGGCGGCTGATTGCGCCCGCCTGGAGCCGGCATTGGCCACCGATGGCTTTGTGGGCGGGATCTACACACCGAACGAGGAAGTGGCCGACTGTCATGCCTTTTGCCAGCGTTTAGCGGCGCGGCTTGACGCGTCAGGGCGTTGTCGTTTTGTGCTGGGGCGCAAGGTCACCCGCATACGCCATGTCGAAGGGGCGGTGCAGGCCATCGAGTTGGGTAATGAGGTGATGCCGGTCAAGCAACTGGTACTGGCGGCGGGTCATCGCAGCACGCAACTGAGCTTGCCGGGGCTGTCGCTGCCGCTGTACCCGCTCAAGGGCTATAGCCTGAGCGTGCCGATTGGCGCGCAGCACCAGGCGCCGAATGTGAGCATCACCGATTACGACCGTAAAGTTGTCTACGCCCGTATTGGCGAGCAACTGCGGGTCGCCGCCATGGTCGACATCGTCGGTTTTGACGCTGGCCTTGAGCCTAAGCGCCTGGCGTTGATCAAGCGTCAGGCGCTGGAGACGTTTCCTCAGGCCGGCGATTACACCCACGCGCTTGAGTGGGCCGGCATGCGTCCCGCCACCCCGACTGGCGTGCCGCTGATCGGCGCCAGCCTCTATCGCAACCTGTGGCTGAATGTCGGTCACGGTGCCCTGGGCTTTACCTTGGCCTGCGGCAGCGGCCAACTGCTGGCCGAACTGATCGGCCAACACGCGCCTTCCATTGATATGCAGGGCCTGACGCCCCGCGCCGCTTGAGGATGCCCCATGACGATTACCCGAATCAGCAGCAATGAACGTCTTAGCGGTGCCGTGACTTTCAAGGACTGGGTGTTCCTCTCGGGCCAGGTACCGGGCGAGGGCCAGGACGTGGCGACCCAAACGCGCGAGGTCCTGGCCAAGATTGATGGGCTGTTGGCCGAGGCGGGCAGCGACAAGGACCACCTGCTCAATGCAACCATTTACCTGAAGGACATCGGCGCCGGTTTTGCTCCGATGAATGAAGTGTGGTCCGCCTGGCTGTCACCGGGCATGGCGCCCACCCGCACGACCCTGCAAGCGGAGCTGGCGCGGCCAAGCGTGCTGGTGGAAATCAGCGTGATTGCTGTCCGTAAATAATTTGAACACCAACGGAGAATAACAATGAAAAAAATCCTGTTGACCGGCTGCACCCTGGGGCTTTTGTTGGGCGCACAGGTTCAGGCAACTGAAACCGCGCTGGACGGCACGTTGAGCAAGATCGCGACTGCCAAATCCATCACGCTGGGCTATCGCGATGCTTCGGTGCCGTTCTCCTACGTGGGTGACCACAGTGGCAAGCCCATGGGCTATTCGGTGGACCTGGCGAACAAGATCGTCGAGCGTATCCAGCAGAAAACCGGGGTAACGAACCTCAACGTGAAGTACAACCTGGTGACTTCCCAGACGCGTATCCCGTTGGTGCAGAACGGCACCGTGGACTTGGAATGCGGTTCCACCGGGGTCACCGCCGAGCGGCAGAAGCAGGTAGCGTTTTCCTACGGGTTTATTTATGTGAAAGGCCAGTTGCTGACCGCCAAGGATAGCGGCATCCAGGGCTTTGAAGACCTCAAGGGCAAGAATGTGGTGACCACGGCGGGCACCACCAACGAGCGCTTTCTCAAGAGCTACAACGCTGAACACAAGGCCAATATGTTTGTGATCAGTGCCAAGGACCATGGCGAGGCGTTCAAGATGCTTGAGACTGGCCGTGCGGTTGCGTTCTATATGGATGACGCGTTGCTCTACGGCGAACGCGCCAAGGCCAAGGACCCGCACCACTGGGTGGTGGTGGGCAAGGAGCAGTCGCGGGAGATCTACAGCTGCATGGTGCGCAAGGACGACCCGCAGTTTCTCGCGGTGGTCAACGAAACCTTGGGCGATCTGTACCGTTCGGGTGAGATCAACGGGATTTACCAGCGCTGGTTTGAACAGCCGATTCCGCCGAAGGGCTTGAACCTGGAGTTCCCGATGACCCAGGAGTTGAAGGCGATCATTGCCAAGCCGGTGAGTGATCCGGTGGAGTGATCACCTCATCCAAATGTGGAAGGGGGCTTGCCCCCTCCCAGATTAGAAGTCGCCCCACAGTTGTTGGGCGACGGCCAACGCCACCACCGGAGCTGTCTCGGTACGCAATACCCGTGGCCCCAACCGCGCAGCATGGAAGCCAGCGCCTTGGGCGGTGTCGACTTCTCCATCCGTCAAGCCACCTTCCGGCCCGATCAGGAACGCCAGGCTCGATGGCTTGGCATGGCTGATCATCGGCTCGGCCACCGGGTGCAGCACCAGCTTCAAATCCGCCTCGGTCTGTTTCAACCAATCGGCCAGCAACAGCGGTGGGTGAATCACCGGCACCGTCGAACGCCCGCATTGCTCGCACGCGCTGATCGCCACTTGGCGCCAGTGCAGCAGGCGTTTGTCGGCGCGTTCATCCTTGAGGCGCACTTCGCAGCGCTCGCTGAAAATCGGCGTGATCTCGTTGACCCCGAGCTCAGTGGCTTTCTGGATCGCCCAATCCATGCGTTCGCCCCGGGATAAACCCTGACCGAGATGGATAGCCAGTGGCGATTCGGCCTGGCCGGCGAAGCTTTCCGTCAGTTGCACGGTGACGCGTTTTTTACCGACCTCCAGCAACGTGCCACGAAACTCCTGGCCGGAACCGTCGAACAGTTGCACGGCGTCGCCTTCGCCCATGCGTAGCACGCGGCTGATGTAATGCGCCTGGGCTTCGGGCAGTTCATGATCGCCGAGGCTCAGCGGGGTGTCGGTGAAAAAGCGGGACAGTCTCATCTCTGTTCTCTGAAGAGGTTATGTAGGCGCGAGCTTGCTCGCGAAAAGCGTACATGCGACGCAGCGATGCGCCGGGAATGCCTTCGCGAGCAAACTTGCTCCTACAAGGATTTCGGCAATCAGCCCGGGTCGCGAAAGCCTGGGTGAAAATCTTTTGGCACCGCCACACTGACGCTACTGTTGGTGGCGATATCAATGCCTTCACTGGCGACTTCGGCGAGGAAGTCGATCTGCTCCGGTGTGATCACATACGGCGGCAGGAAATACACCACGCTGCCCAGCGGCCGCAACAGCGCACCGCGCTCCAGGGCATGCTCGAATACCTTCAGGCCGCGGCGTTCCTGCC
The DNA here is from genome assembly GCF_023242475.1 of Pseudomonas sp. MWU15-20650. GTDB lineage: Bacteria > Pseudomonadota > Gammaproteobacteria > Pseudomonadales > Pseudomonadaceae > Aquipseudomonas. Next base: position 4,685 of record NZ_JALJFG010000005.1, read on the forward strand.
ACGGGTAGGCAGTCTTGGTGGCTTTGTCCTGCACCATCTCGATGGCCAGCACCATGCCGGTCTGGCGGACTTCCGATACATGGGGGTGATCAACCAGGTGAGCAGTGGCGGTCGCCATGCGTTGGGCCAGGGCCTTATTGTTTTCGATGACGTTGTCTTCTTCGAAAATATCCAGGGTCGCCAGGGCCGCCGCGCAGGCCAGCGGGTTGCCGGTGTAGCTGTGGGAGTGCAGGAAGGCACGCAGGGTCGGGTAGTCGTCGTAGAAGGCGCTGTAGACATCTTCGGTGGTGACCACGGCCGCCAGCGGCAGGTAACCGCCGGTGAGGGCCTTGGACAGGCACAGGAAGTCCGGGCGGATGCCGGCCTGTTCGCAGGCGAACATGCTGCCGGTACGGCCGAAGCCCACGGCGATTTCGTCATGGATCAGGTGCACGCCGTAGCGGTCACAGGCTTCGCGCAGCAGCTTGAGGTAGACCGGGTGGTACATACGCATGCCGCCGGCGCCCTGGATCAGCGGCTCGACGATGACGGCGGCGACGGTGTCATGGTTTTCGGCCAGGGTCTGCTCCATGGCCAGGAACATGTTGCGCGAGTGTTCTTCCCAACTCATGCCGTCGGGGCGCAGGTAGCAATCGGGGCTTGGCACCTTGAGGGTGTCCAGCAGCAGCGCCTTGTAGGTTTCGGTAAACAGCGGTACGTCACCTACCGACATCGCGGCGATGGTTTCGCCGTGGTAGCTGTTGGTCAGGGTGACGAAGCGTTTCTTGTCGGGCAGGCCACGGTTGAGCCAGTAGTGAAAGCTCATCTTCAACGCGACTTCGATGCACGACGACCCGTTGTCGGCGTAGAAACAACGGGTCAGGCCCTCAGGCGTCATCTGCACCAGGCGCTCGGACAACTCGATCACCGGCTGGTGGCTGAAACCGGCCAGGATCACGTGCTCCAGTTGGTCGACCTGGTCCTTGATGCGCTGGTTGATGCGCGGGTTGGCGTGACCAAACACGTTGACCCACCAGGAGCTGACGGCGTCGAGGTAGCGCTTGCCTTCGAAGTCTTCCAGCCACACGCCTTCACCGCGCTTGATCGGGATCAGCGGCAGTTGCTGGTGGTCTTTCATCTGGGTGCAGGGATGCCACAGCACCGCGAGGTCGCGCTGCATCCACTGGTTATTCAAGCCCATCGTCTATCTCCTCGAAGCGGTCCTGCGGCAGGCGCAGGCGAAACAATCGCGCAAGCCTATGCAATGGGCGGCTGTGTCACAACCCATTACGGATGAATTGGCAGTAAACACAGGACGATCTGTCACGTTTCTTGGGAATAGTCCTTAATCCATTGTTAACGTACTGTGCATAACCTCTTGATCGTATTTCTCGATATTTCAAAGCGAAATTTTCCGCTTTAATTCGATAGATAAATCGCTAGTCTTGGTCACAGTTCTTACGGGATTAAGTACATGCAGCTACGTAATTCACCCGCCCGCTATGGTTGGGTCAGCATGGTTTTGCACTGGGGCGTCGCCCTGGTGGTGTTCGGTCTGTTCGCCCTGGGCTTGTGGATGGTCGGCCTCGACTACTACAGCGCCTGGCGCAAAGACGCGCCCGACCTGCACAAGAGCATTGGCATCACGCTGTTCGCCATCATGCTGGTGCGTATCGTCTGGCGCATTGTCAGCCCGCCGCCACCGCCGTTGGCCAGCTACAGTCGTTTGACCCGTATTGGCGCTGCATTCGGCCACGCGTTCCTGTATCTCGGGCTGTTTGCCGTGATGATTGCCGGTTACCTGATTTCCACCGCAGACGGTGTCGGTATCCCGGTGTTTGGTCTGTTTGAGATTCCTGCCGTGGTTTCCGGGCTACCGGACCAGGCAGACACTGCTGGCGTGGTGCATTTGTATCTCGCCTGGGTGTTGGTGGTCTTTGCCGGCTTGCACGGCGTGGCTGCGTTGAAACACCACTTTATCGATCGTGATGCGACCCTGACGAGAATGCTGGGGCGCAAAGCCTGATGTTCAACCTCGACTCACAAGGAATAGAAAGCATGTTGAAAAAGACACTCGCCGCTCTGGCAATCGGTTCTGCCCTGCTGTCCGCTGGTTCGGCGATGGCTGCGGATTACGTTGTCGACAAGGAAGGTCAACACGCCTTCGTTGACTTCAAGATCAGCCACTTGGGCTATAGCTTCATCACCGGTACTTTCAAGGACCTGGACGGCAAGTTCAGCTTCGACGCTGCCAAGCCTGAAGACAGCAAGATCGAGTTCAACGTACGTACCGCCAGCGTGTTCACCAACCACGCCGAACGTGACAAGCACATCTCCAGCAAAGACTTCCTGGATGTTGGCAAGTTTGCCGATGCCAAGTTCGTCTCCACCAGTGTTAAAACCACCGGTAAAAATGCTGCGGGCCAAGTCACTGCCGACGTGACCGGCGACCTGACCTTCCACGGCGTGACCAAGCCGATTGTCGTCAAGGCCACTTTCCTGGGCGAAGGCAAGGATCCTTGGGGCGGCTACCGTGCCGGCTTTGAAGGCACCACCAGCTTCAACCGTCAGGACTTCGGCAAGCAGATGGACCTGGGCCCAGCGTCCAACACTGTTGAGCTGTACGTGACGTTTGAAGGTGTGAAAGCGAAGTAATTTTCGCCGCGCACACAAAAATGCCCCGCATCTTTCGATGCGGGGCATTTTTTATGGCGCTTTGAAACTCAGCGGTTGCGGGTCAGCAGCGCTGGTTTTTCACCACGAGGACGGCCTGGCAGTTGGTCCAACTGCTCGGGTGTCGGGAAGCGATCAGCTTTCGACTCCTTGTGGATGATTTTCGGCGCCGGGCCACCGCGTGGGTTCTGCACGGCGGGTTCGGACAAACGTGGCTGGTCGTCACGGGCCGGGCGGCGGTTGTTGCTACGCGAATCTTCACGACGGGACTGGCCGTCACGTGGTGCGCCATTACGCGGGCCATTGCGCTTGGCAGGCGGTGTACCGGTGGTACCGCCGCTGCTGTTGCGTGGGCCATTCTGACGACCGCCCTGTGGCTGGCCGCCACGGGGTGCGCCTGAGCCCGAGCCCGCGCCTGCGCCCTGTGCCGGAGCACCTGGACGACGGCCACGGCCCTGGGCCGGCTTGGCCTGGGGCACGTAGTCGACGCGGTTGCCGAAGTTGTCCACGTCATCGTCGAGGAACTCGTCCGGGGCACGGTCAGCAGCAGCGCGTGGTGGCTGGCTCGGCTGGCGCTGTTCGCGGGCCGGGGTGCCTTCACGGGGTTTCTGCTCGCGGGCTGGGCGTTCGCCACGGCCGTTGGCAGGCGCTTTTTCCTTGCCGCCCTTGTCTTTGCCTTTGTCGCGACGACCACCGCCACCACCGCCGCCGTTCGGGCCATCGCCCTTCGGACCGCGCGGGTTGCGTGGGTTACGCACATCCGGACGCTCGCGCACTTCAGGCTTCTCAGCTTCTACGGCGCTGGCATCGAAGCCCATCAAATCGCCATCGGCGATTTTTTGCTTGGTCATGCGCTCGATGCTTTTCAGCAGTTTCTCTTCGTCCGGAGCGACCAGGGAAATGGCCTCGCCAGAGCGACCGGCGCGGCCGGTACGGCCGATACGGTGTACATAGTCTTCGTCGACGTTTGGCAGCTCGAAGTTGACCACATGGGGCAACTGGTCGATATCCAGGCCGCGGGCGGCGATATCGGTGGCTACCAGGATGCGCACCGAGCCGGCCTTGAAGTCGGCCAGGGCCTTGGTGCGCGCGTTCTGGCTCTTGTTGCCGTGGATGGCGACGGCGGTGAGGCCGTGTTTGTCCAGGTACTCGGCCAGGCGGTTGGCGCCGTGCTTGGTGCGGGTGAACACCAGCACCTGTTCCCAGGCACCGGTGGTGATCAGGTGGGCCAGCAGTGAACGCTTGTGGCTGGCGGCCAGGCGGAAGACGCGTTGCTCGATACGCTCGACCGTGGTGTTCGGCGGGGTGACTTCGATGCGTTCGGGGTTGTGCAGCAGCTTGCCGGCCAGGGCGGTGATGTCGTTGGAGAACGTTGCCGAGAACAGCAGGTTCTGACGTTTGGCCGGCAGGCGGGCGAGGACCTTTTTCACGTCATGGACAAAGCCCATGTCGAGCATGCGGTCGGCTTCGTCCAGCACGAGGATTTCCACGTGCGACAAATCGACGCTGCCTTGGCCGCACAGGTCGAGCAAACGACCGGGGCAGGCGACCAGCACGTCAACACCACGGGACATGGCCTGAACCTGTGGGTTCATGCCGACGCCGCCGAAGATGCAGGCACTGACGAACTTCAAATCGCGGGCGTACAGCTTGAAGCTGTCATGCACCTGGGCGGCGAGTTCGCGGGTTGGGGTCAGGACCAGTACGCGCGGCTGGCGCGGGCCGTGACGCTGGGATTTGTCCGGGTGACCATTGGGAAACAACCGCTCCAGAATCGGGAGGGCGAAACCGCCGGTTTTACCAGTACCTGTCTGAGCCGCAACCATGAGGTCGCGACCTTGCAACACGGCGGGAATAGCCCGCTGTTGCACCGGAGTAGGCTCGGTATAGCCCGCCGCCTCGATGGCGCGGACTAAAGCCTCGGAGAGACCGAGGGAAGCAAAGGACATGAGTAATCCTGTTTTAGTTAGGGCTTGGCCCAAAGGGATAATCTTGCCGGGCGTGAATGGCGCTTAGGGGAGCGCAATCCCGTCCGGTCCTGCTGCGTCTGGCGGGCACTCCACCGGCTCGCGCGGGCGGTAAAGCTGCGCAGTAGCTGGGTTAGGTGCCTTTTTCAAGACCTCAGCGGCCGGGCGTAAGCCTGGCGGAAAGGCCGGAGTATAACAGAGCAATCACGGCGCGCTGCTTTCCTGCTGCTCAACGGTGTGTTCGGAAGCTGTGATCGTGGTGGTTTGCGGGTGCCCCGCGCCATATTTGGCGCTCAAGGCCGCGTAGGCCGGCTCTTGCTTGAAGCGCCTGAGCTCGGCGGCAAAGCGTTGTACCAGCAGGTCCATGCCCGCGCCAGGGCGTACCGCCAGAAACTGCTGCTGGCGGCTGATCACGACCGATGCCTGGCTGACCTTGCCCTCCAGGCCCAGCTCCCTGATCACGTGTTGCCCCACACGGCGGTCAGTGACTACCAGGTCGATGCGCCCCAGCATGAGTTTGCCGAAGTTGGCCTCATGGCTGGGCGCGGGCTCACGGTTGAAGGCGTCGGACTGACTGAAGGCGTCGCCATAGAGATAGCCGGGTGAAATACCGACAGTCAGGCCGCGCAGGTCGTCCAGGGTGTGGGCGAGGTGTGGGCGTTCGTTGGCATAGAACAGCACGAACTCGACCTCCGACAACGGCTCGCTGGGGTAGAGCAGCAGGGCGTCGCGGTCGTGGCTGTGGAAGATATCCAGTGCGCCATCGGCGTGGCCTTGGTCGAGCATCGCCAGGCAACGCTTCCAGGGCAGGAGCTGCCATTGCACCTCCACTCCCAGGCGCTGGAACACGGCCATCGTGGCTTCATAATCCAGCCCGCGCAGGGTGCCGTTATCGTCATAGACATAGGGCACCCAGGGCTCGGTGACAATGCGCAATTTCTCGCCATAAGCGGCCAGGCTCAGGCAAGTAAAAAGCGCAACGGTCAACAGCTTGAAAAGGACGGGCATACCCTGAGGTTACGATGCTCCTGCGATAAAGAGAAGCTCTGGCGCGCGCATTGGCAGGGGGAGTTACTTCGCGGGTACATCCATCAGATGTGCATGGATTGCAGCGCGGCGCTCGCCGAGAATCAGGCGCACCACAGGGTTGGCGAACCAGTGTTCCAGCTGGTGGGCGTCAATCGGGTGTTTCTGGCGCTCTTCCTGATTTTGTCGAGCCTTGTCCCACCAAACCGGGCCGCATGCTTGGTCGAACTCGTTCTCGTGTTCGTAGCAGCCATAGAGGATTTCGCGGATGAACTGCTGCTGGTGCCTGGGCAGCAGCAGGGTGATCAGCTTGTACATCAGGCGTTGCAAGCGCGGCGGGCGTGGCAGGTGAGAGGAGACTTGGCGAGTGTCGGCCAGTGCCGGTGCGCTGGTGGGGGCGGCGGCATGCTTGGCGATCCACGCCTTGACCTTGGCCCGGAACAACTGCTTGCGGCTCCAGTAATGATGGATCAGGTCCGGACATTCGCGCACGTTGACGGTGCGGTAGGCGGCGATGGACAGGCAGAACTCTTCCAGGGTGTACGCGCCCTGGGCGTGGGGGAACAGCTCATCCATCAATTCGATCGAGCGATCAAGGATGTGCGCATCCTGTTGGGTCAGACCCATGACGCCGGAGTTGAGGGTCATCATGTCGTCGTCGGCCACGCCCATATCCAGCAGGCGCTGGCGCAGGGCGGTGTACAGGATGCTTTCGTGATTGTCGCCGTATTTGGTGTAGAAGGCGTTGCACAGCAGCGTACCGGGCTGGACGCGTTCGAACAGGGCCATGGGCGACTGGTGGAAAAACGTGTCGGTGTCGATCAGCAGCGCCACCGGGGACTCTTCCAGCACTTGGCGCAGTACCACGTGTTTGGTTCGGAAGTGATAGCCGTAGGGTTCACTCCAGCGTTTGCGGGTGGCCTCGTCCAATGGGCGTACGCGCACCGGCAACAGGCGATAAGGCTCGGGATTGTCAGTGAATACCTGGATGTCCACGGCCGCGTCCGGGGTGTCCTGTAGGAACGCCAGTGCGCTGGCGATGCTGAATACGGCTTCCTGGTGGTAGGTCTGGGCACCGAAGACGAGGTAGACCAGCTGTGGGCGGGAAGTCGGGGGCACTGTATTCATGGACTGCGGGATTCCGTGGGTACGTAAAACGACAAAGGCCCTCGTCTGAACGAGGGCCTTGGTACAACCGGCAAGCCTTAGCGTGGCAGCTTGAGGTTGTTCCAGATAGCAAGGCTGGGTTCAGCCTGGTTCAGGGTATAGAAGTGCAACCCTGGGGCGCCACCTTGCAATAATTGCTCACACATCTCGGTGATGACCTGCTCACCGAACGCCTGGATGCTTTTGACATCGTCGCCATAGGCTTCCAGTTGTTTGCGTACCCAGCGTGGGATCTCGGCGCCGCAGGCATCGGAGAAACGTGCCAGCTTGCTGTAATTGGTGATCGGCATGATGCCCGGCACGATTGGAATGTTCACGCCCATCGCCTGTACGCGCTCGACGAAGTAGAAGTAGCTATCGGCGTTGAAGAAGTACTGGGTGATTGCGCTGTCGGCGCCAGCGTTGGCCTTGCGTACGAAGTTCTGCAAATCATCTTCGAAATTACGCGCCTGGGGGTGCATTTCCGGATAAGCGGCCACTTCGATATGGAAGTGATCGCCGCTTTCTTCGCGGATGAAGCTCACCAGGTCGTTGGCGTGGCGCAGCTCGCCGCTGGCCATGCCCATGCCGGACGGCAGGTCACCACGCAGGGCGACGATGCGCTTGATGCCGGCTTGTTTGTACTGGGTCAGCAGGCTGCGAAGGTCGGCCTTGCTGTCGCCCACGCACGACAAGTGCGGAGCGGCGGGAACTTTGACTTCGCTTTCCAGCTGCAGCACGGTGTTGATCGTGCGATCACGGGTCGAACCGCCGGCGCCGTAGGTGCAGGAGAAGAAGTCGGGATTATAGCTGGCCAACTGCTTGGCAGTGGCCATCAGTTTTTCATGCCCAGCATCGGTCTTGGTCGGGAAGAACTCGAAGCTGTAGCGACGGTCTTGGGACATGGTCATACCCTTTGAAACCCAGAATTGCGGAGTGTGTACACCGTCGATGTGGGAGGGGGCTTGCTCCCTCCCACATTAAAGCCCGTTCCCCCACAGGAGAGTGGGCAGCAGGTGTATCAGTAGCGGTAAGCGTGCGGCTTGAACGGGCCTTCGACCGTCACGCCGATGTAGTCGGCCTGGGTCTTGGTCAGTTGAGTCACTACGCCGCCGAAGCCGCGGACCATTTCCAGGGCCACTTCTTCGTCGAGTTTCTTCGGCAGTACTTCCACGGTCAGGCGCTCGGCTTTCTGGGCTGGCGACAGGTCGGCGTATTTCTGGCCGAACAGGAAGATCTGGGCCAGTACCTGGTTGGCGAACGAGCCATCCATGATGCGGCTTGGGTGGCCCGTGGCGTTGCCCAGGTTTACCAGGCGGCCTTCGGCCAGCAGGATCAGGTAGTCATCGTTCTGTGGGTCGAAATCACCAGCGCCGGTACGGTGAACCTTGTGTACCTGCGGCTTCACTTCTTCCCATGCCCAGTTCTTGCGCATGAAAGCGGTGTCGATCTCGTTGTCGAAGTGGCCGATGTTGCATACCACTGCGCGCTTTTTCAGGGCCTTGAGCATGTTCGCGTCGCAAACATTCACGTTGCCGGTGGTGGTGACGATCAGGTCGATCTTGCCCAGCAGGGCCTTGTCGATGCTTGCTTCGGTGCCGTCGTTCTGGCCGTTGATGAATGGCGAAACCACTTCGAAGCCGTCCATGCAGGCTTGCATGGCGCAGATCGGGTCAACTTCGGAGACTTTAACGATCATGCCTTCCTGACGCAGGGACTGGGACGAGCCCTTGCCCACGTCGCCGTAACCGATCACCAGGGCTTGCTTGCCCGACAGCAGGTGGTCGGTGCCGCGCTTGATGGCATCGTTCAGGCTGTGACGGCAGCCGTACTTGTTGTCGTTCTTGCTCTTGGTCACCGAGTCATTGACGTTGATGGCCGGGATCTTCAGCTCGCCCTTGGCCAGCATGTCCAGCAGGCGGTGTACGCCGGTGGTGGTTTCTTCGGTCACGCCGTGGACGCGGTCGAGGATCTGTGGGTACTTCTTGTGCAACAGCTCGGTCAGGTCGCCGCCGTCGTCGAGGATCATGTTGGCATCCCAAGGCTTGCCATCCTTGAGGATGGTTTGCTCCAGGCACCACTCGTACTCTTCTTCGGTCTCGCCTTTCCAGGCGAATACCGGGATACCGGCGGCAGCGATCGCGGCGGCGGCCTGGTCTTGGGTCGAGAAGATGTTGCAGGACGACCAACGCACTTCGGCACCCAGGGCAACCAGGGTTTCGATCAGCACGGCAGTCTGGATGGTCATGTGGATGCAGCCGAGGATCTTCGCGCCCTTGAGCGGCTGCTCAGCGGCATACTTGCGACGCAAACCCATCAGGGCAGGCATTTCGGATTCGGCGATAAAGGTTTCGCGACGGCCCCAGGCAGCGAGGGACATGTCGGCGACTTTGTAGTCGTTGAAATCTGCAGGCGTGTTGACAGCGCTCATGAAGAGCCTCCATTCGTAGTGTGCGAATGGGCGCCGTTGTGCGTTTAGTATCCAGCCAGGTCAACCAGGCCAGACAACGCCCCATCCGAGCCTGACAGGTTGAACCTGCTGCAGCGCCCCTCGGACAGGTGGCGGGAGAACGGTATCAACTGAAGATGACCGTTTTGAAGCGGGGGCGATTATAGCCGTGTATGCGGTACTTCCCAAGCCTTTCTGTCGGCCATATGAAGATCGCTCATGGGGTTGATAGGCAATGGCTCATAGAGCTTGGGGCCGGGCTCTGCCATGATGTTTGCCATCATTGGCCAACACGCTTTGGAGTGACCATGAACTTTCACACCCGCAAATGGGTAAAACCTGAAGACCTCAACCCCAATGGCACCCTGTTCGGCGGTAGCCTGCTGCGCTGGATCGACGAAGAGGCGGCCATCTATGCGATCGTCCAGCTGGGCAACCAGCGCGTGGTGACCAAGTACATCTCTGAAATCAACTTTGTCAGCGCCTCGCGCCAGGGTGACATCATCGAACTCGGCATCACTGCCACTGAGTTTGGCCGCACCTCCATCACCTTGACCTGTGAAGTGCGGAACAAGATCACCCGTAAAAGCATCCTGACCGTGGAAAAGATGGTCTTCGTCAACCTCGGTGAAGACGGTTTGCCGGCCCCTCACGGCCGTACCGAAATCAAATACGTGAAGGACCAGTTCCAGGAAGATGGCAGCAACGAATAAACCCGTGCGGGAATGATTGTTAACCAAATCGTTCCGGCGGGATCTTATTTGGGCTCTCTCCTCACTCAAGGGTTACACCCCGGAGAGAGATCACAGATGGAACTGAAAAAACCTGCGTTGTTTGTTCCGACTTCGTTGTCTCAAGGCAACACAAATGACGTCGTTGGCAGTGGCCAGGCAGCGGCGTTGAGTACCGCCTTGGCGCCGGTTACCCCGGGTCTCTTGGCCTCTGGACCCCAGCCGCAAGGTGTGGCGACCACGCTGGTGGAGGGTGCAGGCGATCGCAAGCTGAGCCTTGCCCGCTATAGCAATGGCGTCGTGGACGTCGGGTTATCACGGCCGCCGGTTACCCAGCTTGTCCTCAGTGGCGGCGGGGGCAAAGGTGTTGCTTACCCCGGCGCGATCCAGGCGCTTGAAGATAAAAATGCATTAAAGGATATTCGGGTTATCTCCGGTTCTTCCGCAGGGGCGCTCTCTGCTGCAGTGCTGGCCAGCGGCATGGAGGCCAAGGCGTTCGACAACCTCTTGGATGGCCTTGCGCTGCCGGAACTGCTGAACAGCCAGAATGCCGTGCTGCAGTGGGTGCAGAACGTCAGTTCGTCGCTGGGTAAGGTCGCCGGCCACTTGCCTGGCCAGGTGGGTGCTTTGTCACCATTGCTGTTCACCCTGTTACCGCGGCTCCAATCCCAGGCTGAGCCTCTTGAGCAACGGGTGCGCGACGAGTCACGCAAGGCGCTGCTTGCCCGGATTGCCGACACATCCAGAGAGACCCGGCCCGCCGAGGTGATGGCCATTGCCGATAAGCTCAGCGCGGGAGCGGCGGCGACCTTTGCGGACTTGGAGGTCTTGAGCCGGCATATCCCGCACATCAAACAACTCAACATCACAGCCACCGCGATGTTTGCCGGCAGGCCACAGCTTGTGGTTTTCAATGCCAGTTCGACCCCCGACATGGACATTGCCCGTGCCGCGCGTATTTCAGGTTCGCTGCCGGTGGTGTTCCAGGTACCAACGGAGCAGGGGCATCCCTTTCAGGTAAGTGGCGAGCAAACGTCTTTCCAGGATGGCGGGCTGCTGCTCAATACCCCTGTGAGCGACGTTTATCAGCGCAGGTTTCCCACCCATGCGCTGGCTGGCATCGAACAGCTGGTGCTGATGTTTGATGAAGAGCAGCCCGCAGCCGTGCGTGGTGGTGTGGAGACCGCACTGACGGATGGGTTTCTTGGCATGGAGAGAACGGCCAATAATGAGTTGATGTTGGCCAGGCTCAAGGCGTTCAAGGACCAGACAGTGGTCCTGCCATTGAAAACGCGGATGGGCGACTTCAGTGGCCTGCTCAGCGGAACGGTTAACTTCAACCTGTCGAACGACGTAAAAAACCACCTGCAGCACCTTTCTCGCGTGGCGGTGACGAACCATCTGGAAGCGCGCGCCGAGGTGCGTGAGCATCATGCATTCGATTCGATTGAGGCCGCCGTTCTGGCCATGGACGATGACATGCTTGCCGCTGCAAGAGCCGCGCTTGAGAAGGTCGGTGAGGCGGGCGACGTGCTGCGCTTTCGTCGGGAAGCCCAGCACGGGCTGGCAGCACTGGACAAGGCGATAGCCTCAGCCAATACCGGCAGCACACTCGCGATGACGCCTGAGCTGGCCTCGGCATTGCGTAACCTGGACAGGCTCGCCAGCCGCCCGGAGCATGTTGAGTGGCTGGGCGTTCGACTCAACGAGGCCAACAGGCCCAATTTCCAGCAACTGTTGCAAGCGTCCCACCAGGCCCCTTCAAGAGTCATGCTCAGTGCCATTGCTGAAATGCAGAAACGCGACGTCGCCGTGATCGCTGACAACTTCACCCGCGAAGTGCTTTACCCAGCACTGTTCCGTCCAGGGCAGCCGGACTCCAATGTCGCCCTGTTGCGGCGGGTGGAACATAACCTGGCCCGGGCAACCACCCCGCTCCAGATTAACCAGGCCCTGGATGACCTCATCGACCACTACGTCGCGCGGAACAAACCCTGGGCTCGGCCAGCGGGTTCCACAACGATCGACAATGCCAAGGCTTGGCGTTTGCCGGCTTCGTTGCCTGGGCAGTGAACAGCCCCGAGCCCTGCGTTTCATCGCTACAGGCGCCCCCAGGACTGAGGAATACCATGGCCACTCAAACAGACGGCAAGACCCCTGGCCTGTCGCAGGAAGAGCAGCAGGATGTGGATAAAAACCGGCCGTCCCGCGCAATGCCAGTCGGTTAAGCGCTAGAACGAGCAACCGCTCGCCACAGTGATCGTGTGTCTTCGTAACTGACTGGCATTGGGCCCACCCTGGCGGGCAATTCATCGGCGGCAGCTTTATCTTTGCACTGATCAACCATGCGCAGATTCGCAGTGAAGGTAGCGTGCCTGGCAAGGCTGCTGACTCGCGTCATCCTCCGCGGGTCAGCAAGGAGCGATAAGCGGATTCGTCATAAATGGATGGCACAGTCGCTATGCGGTTTCCATTCATGAAAGAAGGATCTTTATGCGCATTTCCCCTTGTTTGCTGGCGCGTCAGTTGTGCGTGCTGGCTGTGGCTGTTGGCGTGTGCGGTATGGCACAGGCCAAGGATGACGCGGCGGATCGCGCCGTGACCATCGAGAAAGACACGCAAACGTATGTGGTCAACGCCGACGGCAGTTATGTGCTGGAAGCCGATAAGGTCGTGCGGATCAACGAAGAGCGCGCCATCAAGTTCAGTGCGCAGCGGGCGGTCAGTTACAACCGTTCCCTGGACACGCTGGAGATCGTCGAGGCGTTCACCCAGAAGCCCGATGGGCGCAAGGTGATGGTCAATGCGGACCGGATCAGGGAGCAACAGGAGCGTGCCTCGGCCGATGCCCCGATGTTTCAGAATTCGCGGGTCAAAGTGGTGATTTTTCCCGAGGTGGCGGTAGGCGATCGCCTGAGCCTGCGTTACCAGCGGATACGCAAGACCGCATTGTTCCCGGGGGAGTTTATGGACTTCTCCACCGCCAGCGTGAACCCGACCGAGCGGTACAGCCTGACCTATGACTTACCGGCCGACAAACCCTTGTATGCCGAGGCGCGTGGGTTTGCGGCATCGACACCGGCTGCTGCACCCGGCCGCAAGGTGTATCGCTGGGATTATGTGCCGGCGGATAAAACCCGACCTGAACAAAGTGCGGTGGCCTACACCGACTATGGTCAAATCCTCGCCGTATCGACGTTTGCAGACTACAAAGCCATGGCCAAGGCTTACCAGGTACGTGCCACGGTGCAGGTCACCCCCCAGATCACCCAATTGGCGCAGAAGCTGACCGCCGACCTGCCAACACCCAGGGCCAAGGCCCTGGCACTGAGTGACTGGGTACGCAAGAACATCCGCTATGTGGCCGTGTATATCGATGCCGGTGGTGTGGTGCCGCACCCGGCGCAGTCGGTGCTGGAAAATCGCTACGGCGATTGCAAGGACCATGTGGCTCTGTTGGAGGCCCTGCTCAAGGCCGTCGATATCGAAAGCTCGCCGGCGTTGATCAACTTGGGCAATGCCTACACCTTGCCTGTCGCGGCGGCGCTACGAGTGATCAACCATGTGATCACCTATGTGCCCAGCCTGGATCTGTACCTGGACTCCACCGCCAGCGCTATTGCGCCGGGCTACCTGCCACCTCAAGACCTGGACAAGCCGGTGCTGCTGACTCGTACCGGCGAGTTGGCGCGCACCCCGGCGACCCAGCCTGGCAAGCTGTCCAGTGAGCTGGTGTTCAAGATCGATGACAAAGGCGCCGCAGACTTTACCCAAATCTCACACGCCGAAGGGTGGCGTACGGAAGCGATGCGGGGTGCGATCAGGTCGCTTCAACCGATGGAGCGTGAACAGATCATCCAGAAAACCCTGCGCAGCTATGGGCAAACGGGGGGCGGTACGCTGCAAACAGATGCGTTGGAGGGGGATGCGCTTATCTTCAAGAGCACGCTGGCCGGGCGTACGGAAAATCTCGTCAACCTGCCAGGGCCGATGGGTGTGCAGGCGCTCAGCCGGCTGGGGAGCAACATCGCCCTGGATGTGCAGGCGCTGGCGGCGGAAAAGGTCCGGGCGCAGGGTTTCACCTGTTTTGCCAATGAAAATGTCGAAACGGCCCGTTTCGAGTTTCCCGCGTCGGTGAATATCTTGGCGGTTCCGAAGACGGTCTCGCTCAAAGGCGCGGACGTTACCTACGAGGCTCGCTATGAACAGGACGGGCATACCGTGCTGGTTTCCCGCACGCTCACGTTCAGCCACCCCACCGCGGTGTGCAGCCCTGACTGGTTCAAGGCGAATCAGCCGATGATCGAGGCCATGTTCAATGACCTGAAAGGTCAGATCATCGTGCAGGCTATTTAGCGACAAGCGCCGGCGGCGAAGTGAACTCGCCGCCGGTTGCCGTCAGTGGGCGTCGGTTGGGTGTGGCTGAGCCGGTTCGTCTTTGGTGACGTGCTTGACCAGCTTGCCGATGCTCAAACCTTGCAGCAGGATCGACGACAGCACCACGATGTAGGTGATACTCAGCAGCAAGTCACGCTCCGGGCCCAGCGGTAGGGCCAAGGCCAGCGCCACCGAGACGCCGCCGCGCAAACCACCCCACGTGAGGATGCGGATCGTGCCGCGCGGCACTGTACGCCAGCGCCGCAGCAGCAGGATCGCCGGGGCCACCGTCAACAGGCGCGACAGCAGGATCGCCACCGCCAGCAGGCTGGCCGCGAACACGTGCAGCCAGTTGAATGGCAACAGCAGCAGCTCCATGCCGATCAGCGCGAACAGCAGGGCATTGAGCATGTCATCAAGCAATTCCCAGAAACCGTCCAGGTAGCGCCGGGTCATGTCGTTCATCGCCAGCTTGCGCCCCAGGTTGCCGATGATCAGGCCCGCCACCACCATCGCAATCGGGGCGGAGACGTGCAGCTCGGAGGCCATGGCCGAGCCGCCAATCACCAGGGCAAGGGTCAGCATGACTTCGATCTGGTGCTGTTCGATGCTCTTGATCATCAGGTACACGAGGTAGCCGATCAGCCCGCCAAAGACCACGCCGCCAATGGCTTCGTGGGCAAACAGCATGGCGGTGGCGCCCACGGTGGGGGTCTCACCTAGCTGCGCGATACCCAACAGCACGGTAAAGACCACCACCGCTGTGCCGTCGTTGAACAGCGACTCGCCGACGATGGTGGTTTTCAACGGTTTTGACGCATTGGCGGTACGCAACACGCCGAGCACCGCGATCGGGTCGGTGGGGGAGATCAGTGCACCGAACAGCAGGCAGTAGAGAAAGCTCACGTGCCAGCCAAACAGGGCAAAGATGTAGTACG
Organism: Pseudomonas sp. MWU15-20650; assembly: GCF_023242475.1. Taxonomy (GTDB): domain Bacteria; phylum Pseudomonadota; class Gammaproteobacteria; order Pseudomonadales; family Pseudomonadaceae; genus Aquipseudomonas. The sequence continues at coordinate 19,971 of NZ_JALJFG010000005.1, forward strand.
CCAGGCTGCCGATCACCACGGTGGCGATCAATACGCCCAAGGTCGCCAGCAGGCCGATGGGCCAGCGGTAGCTGCGCAGGTCGTTCAAGTTGACGTGCAAGGCGCCGGCGAACAGCAGGAACGAGAGCATCCAGTTCATCAGCAAATCGCCGAAGTCGATCTGGCCGATCAGTAGCTGGATACGCTCTTCCAGGCCCGGGTAGCCGAGCACGCTCAGCCCTTGCAGGATCAGGGAAAACAGCAGTGCGGTGACCATCACTCCGATGGTTGGCGGTAGGCCGATAAACCGGAAGTTCACATAAGTGAGCAAGGTGGTGAGGCAAATGAAGGCGGCAACAAGTTCAAGCATCCGGGGTCCTTTGGATAGAAGAGTGGAATGAGGTTGGTCGCTCCCACGCTGACTCATGTAGAAAAATGGCGTCCGGTACCGGCGTAGCGGGTGCGCCAAAGCGGTGTTTAGTATAAACAGGTGCAGTTACATGACGAATCAATTAGGGAGGTTCGGGTGGTCGCGAGAGTCCTGGTACTGATCGCAGCGCTGTTGCATGCGACGTGAAATACCTTGCTTAAGTTCAGTGGCGAGCGCCTGTTGGTGATTGCCTGCATGGACAGCGTGGCGTTGCTGTTCGTGGTATTTGCGGTGGGATTTGTGTCCTTGCCGCCACTGGAAATCTGGCCGTGGATCATCGCCTCGGCGTTGTTTGAGTTGCTCTATCGTTATGTGTTGATCTGGCGGGGCGGGGGCGGCGACCGGTTGTCCTGGTCAATGTTGCCGGTGATGTTGTTTGGCATGCGTTACCTGAAAGAACCTTTCGGCCGGCCACGGCTCATAGCCTGTGGGTGGGTGTTGATCGGCATGTTCGTGATGAAACTCTAACCGTCGGATAAAACAACAAAGGAATAGGTTATGACAGTCGCTTTCTGGTGTGTGTTGATCGCAATCTTCCTGCCTTACGTGTGTACCGCTGTGGCCAAGTTCAGCGGTGGCAAGTTCGGGCCACGGAATAACCACGACCCGCGTGCCTTCCTGGAAACCGTCGAAGGGGCCGCCAAGCGCGCCCATAATGCACAACTCAACAGTTTCGAAGTCACCCCGGCATTTGCAGCAGCGGTGATTATTGCGCACCTTGCCGGCACGGCGTCGCTGGTGACCATCAACGTACTGGCGGTGTTGTTTATCACCAGCCGCCTGCTGTACATCATTTGCTACCTGGCGGACTGGGCGATGCTGCGCTCGCTGGTATGGGCGGTGGGGATGGCGTTGATTGCGAGTTTCTTCTTTGTCTCGATCTAAGCGCTGACGCACGCCTTGTGTGGGAGGGGGCACGCTCCCTCCCACAGTTGATCTTCAGCGTCTGTCAGGTTCCAGCGGGCGCATCCGGCACGTGCGGCAATGCCGTGCCCTTGGGCCACAACATCCAGATCTGCCCCTGTTGCTTCATGTTCCCCGCCAGCTCGCCCGCGGCATCACCCGTCCCCCAGAACAAGTCTGCACGCACTTCGCCGGTGATGGCGCCGCCTGTGTCCTGGGCCGCGACCGGCCTTGCGATCGGCGAACCATCGGGTTTGGTGGTCGACAGCCACAACAGGCTACCCAGTGGTATCACCTTACGATCCACGGCGACGCTGTAGCCGGCGGTCAATGGCACGTTCAGCGAACCGCGCGGGCCTTCGTTACTGTCGGGGCGGGCGCTGAAGAATACGTAGCTGGGGTTGCTCGCCAACAGCTGCGCAATGCGCTGCGGGTGCGCCTTGGCCCAGGCGCTGATGGCGCCCATGGTCACGTCTTCTTTTTTCAACTCGCCTTGCTCCACCAGCCAACGGCCGATAGGGCGGTAGGGGTAGCCGTTCTGGTCGCCATAGCCCACGCGCAGTTGGCGCCCGCCGGCCAGTTGAATGCGCCCCGAACCCTGGATTTGCAGGAATTGCAGGTCCATCGGGTTGGTCAGCCAGGCAATCGGCTTGGCGGTCGAGCCTTGACCATTGATGGTGCTGGCATCGTCATAGGGCTTGAGCACTCGACCTTCCAGGCGCCCCCGCAGGCGCTTGCCCTTGAGTTCCGGGTAGATGCTTTCCAGGTTGACGATAATCAGGTCGTCCGGCACGCCGTACACCGGTACGTGGGCGCTGGCGGTTTCGGTCAGGCTGCCGGGGTAGACCGGTTCGTAGTAGCCGGTGATCAAGCCGTTCGGTGTGTTGTCGGCCGAACGCAGGCCGAATACATCCAGGCGCTCTTTGAGGAAACTGCGAACTGCCACGGCATCGCCTGGCACGGTGGTCGCTGCCGCGCAGGTCGTGCCCCATACAGGGTCGGCCTTGAGGCGCTGGCAGGCGCTGCGCCAGGATTCAAAACCGGCCAGCAAATCGCTGTCGGCAACAGCGGGCAAGGCTTCCCACGGTGCACTCACGTAGGTGGCGACGGCGTGAGGCTTCGAAGTTTCATGTTGGCCGGCGTCCTTGCCTGCATCGCAGCCAGCCAGCAGTGCGAACATTGGCAGAGCCCACGCCAGGCGGCGGCTCCAAGGTTTCAATGGGACATTCATACACGTTATTCCTGAAGCGATTGCCCGCACGCCAACGTATTCGGGCAACCCTTGTTATTAATAGGGCTATTGGTCTTTGTGGGCGGGGCGAGGATACTGGCCGCCGTTTCCCGTGACCTTGAAGCCATCATGATTCTAAAAAAACTGACCGTTGTATTGCTGGCCTGCCTGACCTTGTCCGCCTGCGGCGGTGTTGATCCCAATTCCCCGCTGGGCCAGCGCAAGGCGATCTTCAAGCAGATGCTCAAGACCGGCGAGGACCTGGGCGGCATGTTGCGTGGGCGTATCCCGTTCGACGGCGCCAAGTTCGCTGACGGCGCGGTCAAGCTGGATGCGTTGTCCCATGAGCCGTGGAAACACTTCCCCAGCGTGCGCGAAGAGGACCACACCAGCGCCAAGGACAATGTGTGGCAACAGCAGGCACGTTTCCAGGAGCTGGCCCGCAACCTTGAAGCGGCCACCGGTGAGTTGGTGACCGTGAGCCAGGTTCAGCCCTACAAGGCCAGTAACCTGGGGCCGGCGGTGCAGAAAGTCGAAGATGCCTGCACGGCTTGTCATAAGCAGTTTCGCGACCACTGACCGGTTTTACTGGTCGAGCTCTTCCACCGCGTCCTGCAGTTCTTTGCGGGACTGGGCGAGCTTGTCTTTACGCTTGTTGATTTTGTCTGCGTCGCCTTTTTTCATGGCCTTGTCGAGGTCTGCCTGACGGCGGCTGACTTCATGCTTGGCGTCCAACACCTTGTTCTCGCGCTCTTTGCGCAAGGATGCATCGGTGCAATGGGCGGTGACTTCACTCAGGGCTTTTTCCAGGCCGGCTTGCTGTTCGCTATTGCCATGGGCCTTGGCCTGTTCGATCTGGGTGCTGATGGCTTGGCGCTTGGCGGCGCAGCCGGTGAGTGGTTGGGCTTCTTCGGCGGCCAGCAGCGGCGTGGCCATGAAGCTTGCGATGGTCAGCAAGGCAAAGGGGGCGAGAAATTTCATATAAAGCTCCAAGGTCGCAATCAGGTGGCCGGTTCGGGTTCAAAACCCATCTATCCCTGCCTCGCGTAATGTTTCTGCCAAGGCTTGTACCTGCGGATCGCGAAAAAAAGCGCTGAGTTGCGCCGCACGTCCGGGGCCGATGCCATCTGAGGCCAGCCAGGCTTGGGTGTCTTTGGCGGCCAGCGTTTGCCAGCCGCCTTCCAGGTTGTTGCGCGCCGCAGGGGGGACGCCCAGGGCTTTAAGCCACTGTGAAAAAGGGCGTTGCCGGGCGCTTTGAATGCTGTCGAGCACGCGCGCACGGGTGCGATCACCGAAGCCGTCAATGTTAGCAAGCTCTGCCGCATCCAGGGTTAACCAATCGAGAAAGCCTGCGATTAGACCGGCCTGGATCAATACGTTCCAGGTCTCACGCCCCATGTGTGGCAGGGCCAGGCCCTGTTTGCCACTCAGCCAGGTGAGGCGGGCAAGCAGTTGATCTTCACAGCCAGGGTCCAATTGCCAGCAACTCAGGGCGTGAAAGGCCCGAGTGTCGGGTATTGCCACCTCGACTCTGGTCTCATTGCGCATGATGACCTCATCCAGCCGCGGTATAACCTGGCCTGCAAGGCTGATGGACACTTGGTCGCCGGGGCGGATGTCCAGGGTTTGCCAGCGTTTCAGGGAACTGGCGCTGACGCGGCTGATCTGCCGATCATCCAACCGCACGGGCTCCAGTCCGAGGATGGGAGTAATGCGCCCGGTGCGTCCGACGCTGAACTGCACCTTGCGTACCAGGGCCAGGGCTTTGACGGCGGGGTACTTCCAGGCAACGGCCCAGTAAGGTGCACTGGCTTGCCAGCGCTCGGCGGGTGCACGCGTGGCCTGGTGCAGCACCACGCCATCGCTGGCGAAGGGCAGGGGGGCGCTGTACCAGTGGGAGCGCCAATACGCGGCTTCGCTGATGTGCTCGATGGGTTGGCTATAACGTTGGCTGTCGGTGAAGCCCCAGCGCGCCAGCGTCGCCAGGCGTTCGGGGAAACCCTCCGGGCCATCGGGCCAGGCCCAGATGAATAATCCGATCCCGCTTGCCTCGGTGTCGTTCAATTGCAGGCGGTTCATCAACCCGGCCACTTTGCTTCGCGCATTGAGCCCACCCTTTACCGATTGCACGTGGTTTTCGAGACGCCAATAGAGCTCGCCTTGCAGCACCACATCCACGGCGTCCGGCAGTTGCTGGACGACGCCGGGGATCTTGCGCGCCGAGGCCGACCAGTCGTGACCGAGCAGGCCATCGCCGCGGCTGATGAGTTGCTCCAATCGGCCCTGGCGATACACCAGCGTGACCGCCACCCCGTCGACCTTGGGCTGAATCCAGACGTCTTGTCGGGTACTGAGCCAGTCGCGTACCGCCGACTCACCCGGCAGTTTTTCCAGGCCGGTGTGTGCGACTGGGTGGCGCAGTGTGCCTCGTGAACTGGCCAGGGGATTGTCAGCTTTCGGAGTGGGGTGCCGGGCACACTTGTGCCAATGGGCCAGGCGCTGACGGGCCTGGTCGTAGAGTTCATCGCTGATGGGCGATTGGCCTTGGCGGTGGTAACTGTCATCCCACTCGCTGATTTGCCTGGCCAGGGTGTCGAGCTGTGAACGAGCGTCATCGGGACAGGCTTCTGCCAGGGCCCCAGCTGGTAGAGCGCTGACGAGAAGAACCATTAGCCGGTGCATCATGAGCCTCCTTGCTCCGAAAAGGGGGCCCAGCCTAAGTGATTCACACGGCCACAAAAAAGCCCCGAACGAGCGGGGCTTTTTACTGGGTGTTTCTGTTTACTTGAACAGGCCACCCAAGGCTTTCACTGCATCATTGTTTTGAACCTTGGCCTGCTGCTTTTGCTGGCCGGCGTCGACTTTGGCCTGGGACTCGGCGAGTTTGTTACAGCCTTTGTTGACCTGCTCCAGCGCGGCCTCAAACGCCTTTACTTTCAAGATGTCGTTTTTGGCGTTGGCCGCATCGATCTTGGTTTGCAGGTCTTTGGCTTGTTGCTGGCAGTCGCCGGTATTGCCGCTACCCAGTTGGGAACCCAGGGCACCGCTCAGGGCGCTCAGGTCTGCGGCGTGAGCCGGCAGAGTGAACAGGCTGACCAGCAGGGCGACAGGGGCGAGCGTGGAAATGCGCATGAAAAACCTCAATGTTCGATTGCCTGCGCGTTTATCGGTCCCAGGCGGGCGCAGTGCAATATCCAAATTAAGGTGAGCGGCCCGGGAGGGCGCGGATTCTAGAGGGCCATTATTTGGCCTGCAAGGTTTGGATCCAAAAAATGTGAGCTCGCTGCAAATTTTCCGGCAATAAAAAGCCCCGCCGGGAAAACCCGGCAGGGCTTTGGGTGCTGCGAACGATTACAGGCCGGCGGCGATACGCAGGTCGTTGGCGCGGTCGGTTTTTTCCCAGGTGAAGGTGCTGAAGGTGTCGTCGCCGACAGTCTTCTGCGCAGGGGTACGACCGAAGTGACCGTAGGCTGCGGTTTCCTGGTACATCGGGTGCAGCAGGTCGAGCATGGTGGTGATCGCGTAAGGGCGCAGGTCGAAGATCTCACGCACCAGCTTGACGATCTTGTCATCACTGATCTTGCCGGTGCCGAAGGTGTTCAGAGAGATCGACGTAGGCTGGGCTACACCGATCGCGTAGGAAACCTGGATCTCGCAGCGCTCGGCCAGGCCGGCCGCAACGATGTTCTTGGCCACGTAACGACCGGCGTAGGCCGCAGAGCGGTCAACCTTGGATGGGTCTTTACCGGAAAACGCGCCACCGCCGTGACGGGCCATGCCGCCGTAGCTGTCGACGATGATCTTGCGACCGGTCAGGCCGCAGTCGCCCACCGGGCCACCGATGATGAACTGGCCGGTCGGGTTGATGTGGAACTGGGTGTCTTTGGTCAGCAGTTCGGCAGGCAGTACGTGCTTGACGATCAGTTCCATCACGCCTTCGCGCAGGTCGGCGTAGGACACGTCCGGGTTGTGCTGGGTCGACAGTACAACGGCGTCGATACCCACGACTTTGCCGCCTTCGTAACGGCAAGTCACCTGAGACTTGGCATCCGGGCGCAGCCAAGGCAGCACGCCGGATTTGCGCGCTTCGGCCTGCCTTTGCACAAGCTGGTGCGAGAAGGTGATGGGGGCTGGCATCAGCACATCGGTTTCGTTGCTGGCGTAGCCGAACATCAGGCCCTGGTCGCCGGCGCCCTGATCTTCAGGCTTGGCACGGTCAACACCCTGGTTGATGTCGGGGGACTGCTTGCCGATGATGTTCATCACGCCGCAGGTGGCGCCGTCGAAACCGACGTCGGAGCTGTTGTAGCCAATCTGGGTGATGACGTCACGAACGATCTGTTCCAGATCGACCCAGGCGGTGGTGGTGACTTCGCCGGCGATGATCGCCACGCCCGTTTTCACCAGAGTCTCGCACGCCACACGGGCGAACTTGTCTTCAGCAATGATGGCGTCCAGCACCGCGTCAGAAATCTGGTCGGCGATTTTGTCCGGATGCCCTTCAGACACGGACTCGGAGGTGAAAAGGGAGTATTCGCTCATCTCGATGTTTTCCTGATATTTACCGATGGTGAGTGTCGCCAGCCGGTCGCTGAAAATGGCGGACCTGGATCTGGAAACCATTACGTAAACCTACATAGAGGCTTTCCCCGGGAACGAGTCCCGCAGCGGTGGCCCAACGGGCCAAATCGTCCTGTTCAAAACCCAACCAGAGATCACCGCAGGCCTCCTTGGCCCAATTCTGGTTGTGGCTGCATAAATCCGTAACCAGCAGGCTACCGCCGGGGTGCAGCAACCCGGCCATTTGCTTGAGGGCGTCGGCGGGGGCGGCGAAATGGTGCAAGACCATGTTCAGCACCACGCAATCGGCCCGCAGGCTGGTGTCACTCAAGGCGTCGGCCAACTGCAGGCTGACATTGCCCAGGGCTTCGCGCTCACAGAGCTGGCGTGCCAGTTCCAGCATCGCCGGGCTGTTGTCCAGCGCCGTCACCTGCGTAAAACGCCGCGCCAGCTCCGGTAGGAAACCGCCATCGCCAGGGCCGACTTCCAAGGCCGTGGCCCCCTTACTGAAGCTCAGCTTGTCCAGCAGCGCCAGTACGCTTTCGCGGTACTGGGCCAGCCCGGCAATCAGGTCCTGTTGGGCGCGAAACTTCTCGGCGGTCCGTGAGAAAAAGTCCTGGCTGGCGGCGGCACGTTGTCCGTGTACCTGGCCGATACGCGACTGCACATCGCTGGGCAGGCCCAGGTTGTCCACTTCTTCGAGCAAGGCGGCGTGCAGCTTGCCGCCCAGCAGCTCGGTATGGGGCAGGGCGCGGCGGTAAAAAATGGCATTGCCTTCGCGACGGGTGGCCACCAGGTCGGCCTGGGCCAGCACCTTCAGATGATGGCTCATGCCGGACTGGCCGATCGCGAAGATCTGCGCCAGTTCCAGTACGCCGAACGAGTCGTTGGCCAGTGCGCGCAATACGTTCAAACGCAACGGATCACCAGCGGCCTTGCATAAGGCAGCCAGTTCATCGCCGTCGTCGGGACGCAGGGAGGGCACGGGTAGGTTCATAAGGCCAGCAGTCTAGTGACGGCTGGAAATCCCTGCAAGGTCAATATCAAAAAGTTTTGATATTGATCGATAAGTGGTGGTTATAAGGCGTTGCTATAACCTTTAGACGAACCAGTGAAAGGTTTCTGCAGGCGATTGCCGGCCAAAGCACAGGAAAAACACCCTCAAGTGACTATCTGTCATTGCCCGCAGGCGGTGGCTGAGGGAAAATGCCGGTCCTTTTTTCCGTTTCTTTTCAGCAAACTCCAGGAGATCAGCGATGCCCAGCCGTCGTGAGCGTGCCAACGCCATTCGTGCCCTCAGCATGGATGCCGTGCAAAAAGCCAACAGCGGCCATCCCGGTGCCCCGATGGGCATGGCGGATATCGCCGAGGTACTTTGGCGTGACTACCTGAAACACAACCCGAGCAACCCATCGTTCGCCGACCGTGACCGCTTCGTGCTGTCCAACGGCCACGGCTCGATGCTGATCTACTCGCTGTTGCACCTGACCGGCTACGACGTCACCATCGATGACCTCAAGAGCTTCCGCCAGCTGCACAGCCGCACCCCGGGCCACCCGGAATTCGGCTACACCCCAGGCGTAGAGACCACCACCGGCCCACTGGGCCAGGGCCTGGCCAACGCCGTGGGTTTTGCCCTGGCTGAAAAAGTCCTGGGCGCGCAGTTCAACCGCCCTGGCCACGACATCGTCGACCACCACACCTATGTGTTCCTGGGTGATGGCTGCATGATGGAAGGCATTTCCCACGAAGTCGCTTCCCTGGCCGGTACTCTGGGCCTGGGCAAGCTGATTGCCTTCTACGATGACAACGGTATCTCCATCGACGGCGAAGTCGAAGGCTGGTTCACCGATGACACCCCCAAGCGTTTCGAAGCCTACAACTGGCAGGTGATCCGCAACGTCGATGGTCACGATCCGGAAGAGATCAAGACCGCGATCGACACCGCTCGCAAGAGCGCGCAGCCGACCCTGATCTGCTGCAAGACCACCATCGGTTTCGGTTCGCCGAACAAGCAGGGTAAAGAAGACTGCCACGGCGCCCCGCTGGGTGACGCGGAAATCGCCCTGACCCGTGAAGCCTTGAAGTGGAACCACGGCCCATTTGAAATCCCGGCCGACATCTATGCCGAGTGGGATGCCAAGGAAAAAGGCCTGGCGACCGAAGCCGAGTGGGACCAGCGTTTTGCTGCCTACTCTGCTGAGTTCCCTGAGTTGGCCAACGAACTGGTACGCCGCCTGGCCGGCGACCTGCCTGCCGACTTCTCGGAAAAAGCCTCGGCCTACATCGCCGAAGTCGCGGCCAAGGGCGAGACCATCGCCAGCCGTAAAGCCAGCCAGAACACCCTGAACGCCTTTGGCCCTCTGCTGCCTGAGATCCTCGGCGGTTCGGCTGACCTGGCCGGTTCCAACCTGACCCTGTGGAAAGGTTGCAAAGGTGTCTCGGCCGAAGACGCCAGCGGCAACTACATGTACTACGGCGTGCGTGAGTTCGGCATGAGCGCCATCATGAACGGCGTGTCCCTGCACGGTGGCCTGGTGCCTTACGGCGCGACCTTCCTGATGTTCATGGAATACGCACGCAACGCCGTGCGTATGGCTGCGCTGATGAAGAAGCGTGTGATCCATGTGTACACCCACGACTCCATCGGCCTGGGCGAAGATGGCCCGACGCACCAGCCAGTCGAGCAACTGACCAGCTTGCGTACCACGCCAAACCTGGACACCTGGCGCCCAGCCGACGCGGTTGAATCCGCTGTGGCCTGGAAGCACGCCATCGAGCGCAAGGACGGCCCTTCGGCGCTGATCTTCTCGCGCCAGAACCTGCAACACCAGGTTCGCACCGACGCGCAGATCGCCGACATCAGCCGTGGCGGCTATGTGCTCAAGGACTGCATCGGCGAGCCGGAGCTGATCCTGATCTCCACCGGTTCCGAAGTGGGCCTGACCGTTCAAGCCTACGACAAGCTGACCGAGCAAGGCCGCAAGGTCCGTGTGGTATCGATGCCTTGCACCAGCGTGTTCGAAGCTCAGGACGCAGGCTACAAGCAATCGGTATTGCCGCTGCAGGTCAGCGCGCGTATCGCCATCGAAGCGGCTCACGCCGACTACTGGTACAAGTACGTGGGCCTGGAAGGCCGCGTGATCGGCATGACCACCTACGGTGAGTCGGCGCCGGCGCCAGCGTTGTTCGAAGAGTTCGGCTTCACCCTGGAAAACATCCTGGGTCAGGCTGAAGAGCTGCTGGAAGACTAAGGCTGTAGATTGGGGTGGTTGTACCGGCCTCTTCGCGAGCAAGCCCGCTCCCACATTGGAATGCAATCTAATGTGGGAGCGGGCTTGCTCGCGAAGGCGGCGGCACATTCACCCCATTATCCATTGGTAATCGAGAACCCCATGCCTCTACCGCGTCCCTACAAAGTTGCACTCAACGGCTACGGCCGCATTGGTCGTTGCGTCTTGCGTGCTCTGTTCGAGCGAGGGGCGGCGGCCGGGTTTGAAATTGTTGCGATCAACGATTTGGCCGACATGGCCAGCATCGAATACCTGACACGCTTTGACTCCACCCACGGCCGGTTCCCCGGTGAAGTGCGAGTCGACGGTGATTGTCTGCATATTAATGGCGACTGCGTGAAGGTGTTGCGCAGTTCCACCCCCGAGGGCATCGACTGGGCGGCGCTGGGCGTCGACCTGGTGTTGGAATGCTCCGGTGCCTATCACACCCGTGCCGACGGCCAGCGATTCCTCGACGCCGGCGCACCGCGTGTGTTGTTTTCCCAGCCGATGGCCAGCGAGGCGGATGTCGACGCGACCATCGTCTACGGCATCAACCAGGATTGCCTGACCGGCGATGAGCGGCTGGTGTCCAACGCTTCGTGTACCACCAACTGCAGCGTGCCGCTGTTGCGCCTGCTGGATCAGGCGATCGGCCTGGATTACGTGTCGATCACTACCATTCACTCGGCCATGAACGACCAGCCGGTGATCGACGCCTATCACCATGAAGACCTGCGCCGCACACGCTCGGCGTTCCAGTCGGTGATTCCGGTGTCCACCGGCTTGGCGCGTGGCATCGAGCGTCTGTTGCCGGAACTTGCCGGGCGAATCCAGGCCAAAGCCGTACGGGTGCCGACGGTGAACGTGTCCTGCCTGGATATCACCATGCAAACCGTCAGCGACACGGATGCGACGGAGGTCAACCGGATCTTGCGCGACGCCGCCACCAGCGGCCCGCTCAAAGGCTTGTTGGCCTACACCGAGTTGCCGCATGCCAGCTGTGATTTCAACCATGACCCACATTCGGCGATTGTCGATGCCAGCCAGACCCGCGTTTCCGGCCCGAGGCTGGTGAACATCCTGGCCTGGTTCGACAACGAATGGGGCTTTGCCAACCGCATGTTGGATGTTGCCGAACACTATCTGCACATTGCTTCTAAACAACCTCAACAGTAATTCAGGAACTGCGACCCATGACCGTGTTGAAGATGACCGACCTCGATCTGCAAGGTAAGCGCGTACTGATTCGCGAAGACCTCAATGTCCCAGTCAAGGACGGTGTTGTCACCAGCGATGCGCGAATCCTGGCCTCGCTGCCGACCATCAAGCTGGCCCTGGAAAAAGGCGCGGCCGTGATGGTCTGCTCCCACCTGGGTCGCCCGACCGAAGGTGAGTTCTGCGCCGAAAACAGCCTCAAGCCTGTGGCTGAATATCTGAGCAAGGCCCTGGGCCGTGACGTGCCATTGGTTGCAGACTACCTGGGCGGCGTGTCTGTTGCGGCCGGCGATATCGTGCTGTTCGAAAACGTGCGCTTCAACAAGGGCGAGAAAAAGAACAGCGACGAACTGGCCCAGCAATATGCGGCGCTGTGCGACGTGTTTGTGATGGACGCCTTCGGCACCGCGCACCGCGCCGAGGGTTCCACCCACGGCGTGGCCAAGTTCGCCAAGGTGGCGGCGGCTGGCCCGCTGCTGGCCGCTGAGCTGGATGCGCTGGGCAAGGCCCTGGGCGCTCCTGCGCAACCCATGGCCGCCATCGTTGCCGGTTCCAAAGTGTCCACCAAGCTGGACGTACTCAATAGCCTGAGCCAGATCTGCAACCAACTGATCGTCGGCGGTGGCATTGCCAACACCTTCCTGGCCGCCGCAGGCCACCCGGTGGGCAAGTCCCTGTACGAGCCGGACCTGCTGGACACCGCTCGCGCCATCGCCGCCAAGGTCAGCGTGCCGTTGCCGGTGGACGTGGTCGTTGCCAAAGCGTTTGCTGAAAGCGCCGCCGCCACCGTCAAGCTCGTCGCTGACGTGGCCGCTGACGACATGATCCTGGATATCGGCCCGCAAACTGCGGCCCACTTCGCGCAACTGTTGAAGTCGTCCAAGACCATTCTGTGGAACGGCCCGGTTGGCGTGTTCGAATTCGATCAGTTCGGCAACGGCACCCAGGTACTGGCCCACGCCATTGCTGAAAGCTCGGCATTCTCCATCGCTGGCGGCGGTGACACTCTGGCTGCGATCGATAAATATGGCGTTGCTGATCAGATCTCCTACATTTCTACCGGTGGTGGCGCGTTCCTTGAGTTCGTCGAAGGCAAAGTCCTGCCGGCCGTAGAAGTATTGGAAACCCGAGCCAAAGGCTAAGGCTCGTGATCCGGAAAAGGAGTATTCCCATGATCAAGTCGTTGGCACTGGTGATTGCGGCGGGCCTGTTGGCCGGTTGCGGCAGCACGCCAAGTGCGGCGCCCGAGGCCGGTAAAGCAAAGGCTGCGCTGAAAAAGAGCTGCTACCAGGCCGATTGGCAAGCCGAGACCATGCCGGTGATCAACAAGCGCATCGGCCCCGAACGGCTGGAGAAATACGACTCCGCGCCCAACGGTCAGGAACAGGGTTGCCCATGACGGGTCTGATCCATTAACCGACAGCATTGGCGGCTCTGGCCGCCCTGCGAGGATTGGCAATGAAAGGCGTTTTCGCCCTGGCAGCATTGGCCTTGTTGGCCGGCTGCAGCAGCATGAACATGTTCAATAAGGCAGAGCCTGCCGATAAGTGGACCACCTGGACCTGCGACAGCAAGGCCGAGGTCAACTGGCGCTTTGCTAATCAGGCCCGCACCGAGGTGGATGTCCGCCTCGGCGGTTCGGACCATGTTTACCGCCTCAAGCAGGACGTGGCGGCTTCGGGCGTGTTGTACAGCAACGACCAGTTGGCGTTTCACACCAAAGGTGAGGAGGGCCTGGTTTACTGGGTTGCCACCGATGATTTGATCGGGCGCGGCTGCAAAGCCCAATAAGATTTCACATTTGATGAGATCCAAATGTGGGAGGGGGCTTGCTTCCGATTGCAGAGTGTCAGCTAGCACACAGGTGTCAGGATGACCGCTATCGGGAGCAAGTCGAATCGTCGTACCGCCCCTCCCACATTGATTCGGTTTCAACTTGGAATTTGAGTCGGCTACATCAGCAATAACGATTCAGCAGTACAAGGTTCAACCCCTTGATCTGCAATAACTTGAATAGCAGCCGCCGCTACGGCAGGCTTGCACGATTAACGACCCTCGACCGGGAGAGATAACACAATGGCACTTATCAGCATGCGTCAAATGCTGGACCACGCAGCCGAGTTCGGCTACGGCGTCCCAGCCTTTAACGTCAACAACCTTGAGCAGATGCGCGCCATCATGGAAGCCGCTGACAAGACCGACTCCCCAGTGATCGTCCAGGCTTCGGCCGGTGCGCGCAAATACGCAGGTGCCCCATTCCTGCGTCACCTGATCCTTGCCGCGATCGAAGAATTCCCACATATCCCGGTGTGCATGCACCAGGACCACGGCACCAGCCCTGACGTGTGCCAGCGCTCCATCCAACTGGGCTTCAGCTCGGTGATGATGGATGGTTCCCTCGGCGAAGATGGCAAGACCCCGACCGACTACGAGTACAACGTACGCGTGACCCAGCAAACGGTAGCCATGGCTCACGCCTGTGGTGTTTCGGTTGAGGGCGAGTTGGGCTGCCTGGGTTCGCTGGAAACCGGTATGGCCGGTGAAGAAGACGGCATCGGCGCCGAAGGCGTGCTGGATCACAGCCAGATGCTGACCGACCCGGAAGAAGCCGCTGACTTCGTCAAGAAGACCCAGGTTGATGCCCTGGCCATCGCCATCGGCACCAGCCACGGCGCTTACAAGTTCACCAAGCCACCTACCGGTGACGTGCTGGCCATCGACCGTATCAAGGAAATCCACAAGCGCATCCCTAACACCCACCTGGTGATGCACGGTTCTTCCTCGGTACCGCAGGAATGGCTGGCGATCATCAACCAGTACGGCGGCGACATCAAAGAAACCTACGGCGTACCGGTTGAAGAAATCGTCGAAGGCATCAAATACGGCGTGCGCAAGGTCAACATCGACACCGACCTGCGCCTGGCGTCCACCGGCGCAATGCGTCGCCTGATGGCCACCAACCCGAGTGAATTTGACCCACGTAAATTCTTCGGCGCTACCGTGACGGCGATGCGTGATGTGTGTATCGCTCGCTATGAAGCGTTTGGCACTGCCGGTAATGCTTCGAAGATCAAACCGATCTCGTTGGAAGCGATGTACCAGCGGTATTTGAAAGGTGAGTTGAACGCTAAGGTGAACTGAGCCTCAAGCGTCTAACAAAGAAGCCCGCAGCGATGTGGGCTTTTTTGTGGGTGCCTATTTCTCCAGGCGTAAGGTAATTGAAATGTCCGTCATAAGGGACATCATCAGATTAATTTAGTTAAAAGTTCGATATAGGTGACATTTTTGCTCATCACGACCCCTCCAGCTTTTGGCGAGCGGCTCAGGCAACTACGCCGGGCGAAGCAGTACAGCCAGCAGCAACTCGCGGAAAAAGCGCGGTGCAGTCGCAAGACCATCATCGACCTTGAGGCAGGGGAAAATGTCGCGCTGTACACCGCCTTCAGGGCGATTACTGCGCTAGGCATGGCCCTGGAAGTGGTTGATCGGCGTATTGATCTCAAATCGCTTGCCGAACTGATAGAGCACGATGAGTAAGATCAAAAGGCTCAACGTCACTACTCCCCAAGGCATTAGCGGCGAACTGTCCAAAGGATCGCAATTTTCCTTCGGTGAAGGCGTACCCCGATCGTCAACAACTGATTGAGTTTGGGCGTAAGCACTGTGGTATCGCAGCCCCTGGCATCATTATTGAACGCATCGCCCAAGCCATGTCCCAGGCGCTGAGTGCGCATAGGGCGCGTATTGATACCGAGCTTTTTTCAACGATGCAGAAGGAGTGGGACGCAGGCCGTACCATGGCGCTTCACGACTCGGTGACACCGGCTATGCGACGCAGACCGGTGGTAAAACCGTTGCACTGAAGTCTGTGAAAAACCCGCACGAATGCGGGTTTTTTGTCGTTGGGATCAGACGGCGACGGGTATATCGAATCCACGGTGTTCAATCACTCGAAACACATCACTCACGTCCTGCACCAGAATGCGGGCGGTATTGGCCACGTTGTTAAGGTCGCGCTCGGCAAAGTCCGGCAGGCTGGAGCAAGCCATCAGGTTGAGGTGTTCGAGGGCGGCGTTGAGGCGTTCGCGCAGGCAGGCGTGGAGGTCGGGCAGTGGGGCTTCGCTGTCGATCAACAGCACGGGGTAGTCGGTGGCGGTTTCCGTGCAGGGGCTAAAGCGGCGGGGTGGAAGCTGTTGGGTCATGGCAAGTATTCCTCGTATCTGAAAAGGACTACCGCTATTCGCTGCGAAACGAATTGGGTGGTAGCTGTGTGCGGGTTCGCAGACCGAGGATACGAGGAACCCGGCAGACCCGAAGGTCTCCCACACACAGCCACCATAAAACAGACGACGGGCGCCGAAGCGCTCATCGTTGTATTCATGATGCTTGGTTACACACGTATCGTTAGGGCTGCGAAACCCTATCGCTGTTCAGCCAGCGACGGGGCGAACTATAAGCGGCGAATTGACTGGCCGCAACGGTCCTGTAGGACCAACACCGGCCCCTCAGGCCACACAAAACAAGTGTGGGAGCAAGCCCCCTCCCACAGGGGATTTGATCGTCTGGATCTATCGGTGAATGATCCTCGTGCTTATCGGACGTTGCCTACTCAGAATAGGCCAATCCATTTACTCGTGATCAATATCCAACTTCGCAAATGTCACCTTCGCGCCTTCCTTGCTGTCCCCCCTGTTGTCCTGTACATACGCCCCCGCCTTGAAGTACAGCGGCTTTGCCCCCCACGCTGCGCCAATGCGCTCGTTCCACTCGCCGTCTGCGGCATACACATTGAGCAGCCCGGCCTTGTTGAGGTTGATCACGTAGGTAAAGCTTTTATTGAGCGGCACATTGGAGGCGACGGTGACCGTGCGGCCTTCGCCGTCATCCGGGCGCATGCGCACTTTGGCGATGATATTGCCGGTCTGGGTCTTTTCCTTGAATTGGTATTCCAGCTTGATCAGGGGTTTCTGGCTGTCATAGGCGTGAATCTGGCCGATGACCACTTTGCCGCTGGAGGGCACCTGGTTAAC
The DNA here is from genome assembly GCF_023242475.1 of Pseudomonas sp. MWU15-20650. Taxonomy (GTDB): domain Bacteria; phylum Pseudomonadota; class Gammaproteobacteria; order Pseudomonadales; family Pseudomonadaceae; genus Aquipseudomonas. Next base: position 36,594 of record NZ_JALJFG010000005.1, read on the forward strand.
CGCCACGGTGGCGCGCAGGAAGTTGTTGGCTTCGGCGTAAGTCCAGTTGCGCAGGCGACCGTCAGCATAGGTTTCGCGCAGTTCGCTGCGCGGGTAGATGGCGTTTTCGGTGCGGGTGCCGGTCACGGGTGTCCAGAATTGCACGTTGCTGCCTTCGGCCTGGAAGTATTGGTCGTTAAAGCCGCTCAGCAGCTTTGGGGTGTCGATGGTGGTGGGCGGAGAACCGACCGGAATGCTCAGGTTCCAGGTGGAAAGGTCGATCATGGTGTTGGCCTTTTACAGAGGGTGAAGGCTTTAGCCCGAGGGCTGTACAGGTTCTTTATAGGCGGTACACCGCCTGATGTTAAACGGGGATTGGCAAATTATTGGCGCCAGAGGAATGCCAAAAAGCCATGTTTCCCGTGGGCCGTGGCCTCTGGCGCTAGACCGTTAGTCGGCTACCTGGGCTTTGGTGCTTGGATGGCATTCACGTCACTTCTGCTTTTTTAGAACCGGGGCTAGAGTGAGCCCTCAGTGTTTGTCCGGTTTTAGTATTAGAGGTGACCGGTGCAGCCCCTCAAGGAAGAGACGTAGCATGGATTGCGCTCCACAACCCGGTGATGGAAGTTCGATTCTTTTGGTGGTCGATGACTACCCGGAAAACCTCGTCAGCATGCGTGCGCTGTTGCAGCGCGAAGACTGGCGCGTGATAACCGCTGCTTCCGGCCTGGAAGCCCTGGAATTACTGCTGGCTCATGAGGTCGACCTGGTCTTGCTGGACGTGCGCATGCCGGGCATGGACGGCTTTGAGGTCGCGCGCCTGATGCGTGGCAGCCAGCGTACGCGCATGACGCCGATTATCTTTCTCACGGCCAACGCCCAGTCGCCCGCCGCCGTGCTCGAAGGGTATGCCAGTGGCGCGATCGATTACCTGTTCAAGCCCTTTGACCCGCATATCCTCAAGCCCAAGGTGCAGGCGTTGCTGGAGCATCAGCGCAATCGCCGCGCCTTGCAGCGTTTGAGCCACGACCTGGAGCTGGCCCGCGCCTTTAATGCTTCGGTGCTGGACAACGCCGCCGAGGGCATTCTGGTGGTAGGCGAGGCCAGCGTGATCCAGTACGCCAACCCGGCCATGACACGGCTGCTCAACGCCACGATGGCGGAATTGCAGGGTGAGAGCTTCTTGAGTTTCCTGCAGAAACCTCATGTGCCTGCGTGGCTGGGGTTCCCGATGTACGAGGCGTATCGCAGGGGTGATACCTGGCGCCAGCATGACGCCATTCTACGTACGGGTCGCGGCCAACAGGTGCCTGTGGCTTTGTCTTGCGCACCTTTGCCCGCCGAGCAGAAGGCGATGGTGGTGACCGTGCTGGACATGTCCGAGGTGCGCCACCTGCACCAGCAACTGGAGTTCCAGGCGGTTACCGACCCATTGACCGGGCTGCTCAACCGGCGTGGTTTTTACCAGGCCGTGGAGAACACCCTGCTGCGCAGTGAACGTAATGAGCAGTCGCTGGTGTTGTTGTACTTGGACCTCGATGGCTTCAAACGGGTCAATGACACCTTGGGCCACGATGCCGGCGACCGTGTGTTGCGTTGGGTGTCCGAGCAAATGCAGGCGTGTTTGCGTTCCTACGATATTCTCGGGCGCATGGGCGGGGACGAGTTCACCGCCTTGCTGGCGCTGGAGTTTCCGGAGCAGGCCGCGAAGATCTCGGAAAAGCTGATCGAGCGGGTGTCTGTGTGCCAACAGGTGGACGGTTTGGATGTGATGCTGGGGGCCAGCATCGGCATTGCGACGTTTCCCGATTGTGGTTCCGACCTGAGTGGCCTGTTGCGCGCGGCGGACATCGCCATGTACGAGGCCAAGCGCGCGGGCCGTCAGCAGTATCGCTATTACGATCAGGAAATGAACGGCCGTGCCCGCTCGCGCCTGATGCTTGAAGACAGCGTGCGCACGGCAATTCACAACAAGGATTTCACGTTGGTGTTCCAGCCCCAGGTATCGCTGGAGGATGGGCGTTTGCGGGGCGTCGAGGCGCTATTGCGCTGGCAGCATCCGAGTGTCGGCGATGTGCCGCCGGGTTTGTTTTTGCCACTGCTTGAAGAGGCGCGGCTGATCAGCCAGTTGAGTACATGGATCTACCAGCAAGTCGCTGCCCAGCTTCAAGCTTGGCAAGCCCCGTTCGATAATGCGCTGGTGTTGAGCGTGAGCCTGAGCAGCAGCCAGTTCAATATGCCCAACTTGGCGAGTCAGTTGCAGCAGGTACTTGAACGACATGGCTTGCAGGGGCGGCAGTTGGAGGTCGAAGTCAGTGAAGACTGCCTGATGAGTAACCTTGTGGAGTCCACCAAACAGCTCAAGCTACTGCGTCAGATTGGGGTGCGTATTGCGCTGGATGACTTTGGCTCAGGCCACTGTTCCCTGGCCCATTTGCGCGACCTGGAGTTCGACACCCTCAAGCTGGACCCGCAACTGGTGGCCCGTCTGCCAGGTTCGACGCGGGATGCGGCGATGGCGCGGAGCATTATTCAACTGTGCGGGCATTTTGATGTGCTGGTGATTGCCGAGGGCGTGGAAACCCTTGAACAATCAAAGTGGCTCAAGGCCAATGGCTGCTCGTTTATCCAGGGCGCGTGGGCGGCGGCGCCGTTGATGGCCGAGGACGTCGTCGGCTGGTCGTACCCTCGGGTGCTGTGAATTCGCTACACTGGCGTCCGTCCGAATTGCGTTGCAGCCCCCATGACCGCGTTGAAATACCTCCAGGCTTATCCCGCTACGCTCCAGGAGCAAGTACGCCAGCTGATCGCCAAGGACCAGTTGGGTGCGTACCTGGAGCAGCGTTACCCCGAACGCCACGCCGTGCAGAGCGACAAGGCCCTGTACAGTTATGCCCTGGCGTTGAAGCAGGAACACCTGCGTAACGCACCGTCTATCGACAAAGTGCTGTTCGATAACCGGTTGGACCTGACCCATCGCGCGCTCGGTTTGCACACCACGATTTCCCGCGTGCAGGGCGGCAATCTCAAGTCCAAGAAAGAGATTCGCATCGCTTCGCTGTTCAAGGAGGCTGCGCCCGAGTTCCTGCGCATGATCGTGGTGCACGAGCTGGCACACTTCAAGGAGTCGGACCACAACAAGGCGTTCTACAAACTCTGCCAATACATGATGCCGGGCTACCATCAGGTGGAATTCGACCTGCGGGTCTACCTCACCTATCGCGATTTGCAGGGCAAGCCCTAACCACAAGGCGACTGACCATGGATGTGAGCAAGACCAAAAGCAGTTTCTACCGCCGCCTGTACGTGGCGTATTTGATTGATAGCCAATTGGCCAGCAGCGTCCCGGCGCTCACCGAGGCGACCGGCATGCCTCGGCGCACCGCGCAGGACACAATTGCGGCGTTGGCCGACCTGGACATCGTGTGCGAGTTCGAACAGGAAGACGGTGCCCGCAACCACGCCGGGCATTATCGAATTCGTGACTGGGGGGCGATTGATCGCGGGTGGATCGCGGCCCATCTTGCGTCGATCAAGCAAGTGTTGGGTTACCCCTGAAACAGGGGGTGGCTGGACTGGCGCCATCGGGGACAAGCCCCCTCCCACATTTGATCTGTGAATACATTCAAGTGTGGGAGGGGGCTTGCTCCCGATGAGGCCCTCAAGCTCGGCGCATACCAATATGGGGAATATCGTCTTCCAGGTATTCCTCCCCGGCCACCACAAACCCGTACCGACCGTAATAGCCCTGCAAATGCGCCTGGGCCGACAGAAAGATCGGCATTTGCGGCCAGATATCTTCAATACGCTTGAGCGCCTCGATCATCATCTGGTGTCCCAGTCCGGTACCCCGTGCCGTTGGTGCAACGATCACGCGGCCGATCACCACATCACCGCCCTGGGACTCCGGGTCCAGTAATCGCAGGTAGGCCACCAGGGCATCGTCTTTCCAAGCCATCAGGTGGTGGGTATCACCTGCCAGGTCCTGCCCATCAATGTCTTGGTAAGCGCATTTTTGCTCGACGACGAACACTTCGCTGCGCAGCTGCAGGATGGCGTATAGCTGTTCCTTGCCCAAGTCGTCGTGGTGTTTGCAGACCCAATCAACCGTCATGATGTGTGCTCTTAAAAAGACTGGTCATGGATAGTAAGCGCGGCGGGCGCTGCTGTCTAAAAACCGGATTTTTGTGAATGGCGTCAATTTGCCATCATTCTATGCATGCGCCACTGGCTTCTTTGTGTAATCTGCAATGCAAGCTCATTGATGAGCTACTGTTATCAGGCCATCGCCTGCCCGCCAAGGACTTTGAGCATGCCGCGATTTTCTCGTGCCGTTGCTTTGATCGCAGTGTTGTTGCTGGCCCAGCCGGCGTTAGCACAACGTCTGCGTCTGGTGGCGGATGCCTGGCCACCGTTTACCGATGCCACGTTGATGAATGGCGGGCTGGCCACTGATATCGTCAGCACGGCCTTGGCTCGTGCGGGGTACGCCAGTGACTTCGAACAGGTGCCCTGGGCCCGTGCGCTGATGGGCGTGGGCGATGGGCGCTACGACGTGTTGATCAATGCCTGGTACGACGATGCGCGCACGCAGCTGGGGCAGTTTTCTGGCGAATACCTGCTTAACCGCGTGCGCTTTATCAAGCGCCGCGACGATCCCATCGACTATCAGAACCTGGAGCAACTGCGCGACGAATCCATCGCCGTGGTGCGTGGCTATGCCTATTCGGCGGCATTTGACCAAGACACGCAGTTGCAGAAAGTGCCTGTGCATAACTTCGCCATGGCCGTGCGCATGCTGGCGGCGCAGCGCGTACGGCTGACGCTGGAGGATGAATATGTGGCGCGTTATTACCTGGCGCGCGAGTCGCCCCGGGTGCGCAATGCCGTGGAGTTCTTGGACAAGCCGCTGAGCGAGAACAGCCTGCATATCCTGGTCAGCTTGAAGAACCCTGATCACGCGCAGATCGTCGCCGGCTTTGATCGCGAGATTGCCAAGATGAAGGCCGACGGCAGTTATGCGCAGTTAATGAAAGAGCATGGGATGTAGTGATCCTGCGGGCCTCTTCGGGGGCAAGCCCCCTCCCACAGTTGAGTGCATTTTCATGTGGAGCTTGCTCCCGATAGCGGTCTACGCCGCGCGGGTGTCTTTGATCAGATGCGCCGCCAACGTGCGCAACGGTCCCAACTGGCGACAGATCAACGCCAATTGCGTCTGCACCAATCGTTGCCCCTCATCGATCTCATCCGGCATTTGCTCCAGCTCTGCCGCCAAGGCTTCTTCGGCATCACTCTGAATCGCAATCGGTTGTTTGTTGGCCAGTCCGGTGGCGATCTCGTCGATGCTCGCCGCCAGGGTGTTGCCGGCACCGTCGATCAGATGCTCACGCACTTCGGCGGGCAACAGGGTTTCGCGATGCGCGCCCAGCCCCGACAAATAGCTGAGCAGGGTATGCGACAGCACCAGGAAGCGGAAACCCACATCGGCTTCCTTACGGAAGTGCCCCGGCTCCATCAGCATGTTGGCCAGGGTAGTGGACAGCGCTGCATCGGCGTTGTGCGCGTTGCGCCGGGCCAGGCGGTACGCCAGGTCGTCGCGCTTGCCGGCGGCGTATTGCTGCATGATCTGGCGCAGGTAGATGCTGTTGCAGGTCAAGGTGTTGGCCAGCACTTTGTTCAGGCGACGGCCCTGCCAGTCCGGCAGGAACAGGAACACCGTCAGGCCCGCGATCAAGCTGCCGAGCAAGGTATCGAACAAGCGTGGCAGGAACAGCCCATAACCATCACCCACCTGGTTGAAGCAGAACAGCACCATCAAGGTGATAGCCGCCGTGGCCAGGGTGTAGCGGGTGGTGCGGTTGATAAAGAACACCAGGCCCGCGGCAATGGCGAACATCGATTGCACCAGTGGGCTTGGGAACAGGTCGAACAGTGCCCAGGCCACGGTGAGCCCGATGGCGGTACCGACGATTCGCTGGCCGAGCTTGCGCCGGGTGGCGCCATAGTTCGGTTGGCAGACGAACAGCGTCGTCAGGATGATCCAGTAGCCCTGGGACGGGTGAATCAAGTGCAGCATGCCGTAGCCGATACTCAGCGCCAGAGGCAGGCGCAGGGCATGGCGAAACAGCAGTGAGGTCGGCGTGAGCTGAGTGCGCAGGCGCGTCCACATTTCCTTGAGGTTGCGGGGCGAGCGGTCCAGCAGGCTGCTGTCGGTGGCGTCGGCCAGGGCGTCAGGGTTGCTGGCGTCGCTGAGCAGGCGGTCGAGGGTGGACAGGTTGGCCGCCAACGCGCGCAACGAACGCAGCAGGCCGCGCCAGGCCGGGTTGCTTTGGATGCGCAGGTGTTCCAGGGACGCGTTCAGGTCGCCCAAGGCTTCGGCGAAGCTGTCGTCATAAATGAACGGCTGGCGCAGTTGGATCGATTCGGCGAGGGTCTGGCACGCCTTGCCTTGCTGGCGCAGCAGGCGCTGGCAGCGGAACAGCACATCGCTGTGGAAGAAGGCTTCGGCCAGGGCGTTGTAGGGGTAGTGGGAGGAGCTGGCACGCTCGTGGATGTCCTGGGCCAGGAAGTACAGCTTCAAGTAGCGGCTGACCTTCGAACCCGGCCGACCATTGCCGACGCGGTGCAGGATGATTTCCTTCGCGGCGTTCAAGGCGGCGACGACCCGGCCGTTCTGCTGGGCCAATTCCAGGCGCCGTGCTTCCACATCCAACTGGCGAATCGGTTCGAATAATGACGACTTGAGCTTGAGGTAACGCCCCAGCTCGCGGAACAACCGCGCCAGGCTCTGTTGCACCGGCTGGTTGGAGAACAGCGCCTGCCACAGCACTGACAGCGCGCCATACCAGGCAGCACCGGCTACCAGCAGCAGTGGCTCATGCCAGAAGTCAGTAACGGCGCCGCCGCGCTGGTCCACGCCGATCATGGTGTAGACCGACAGAATCAAGGTCGCCGAGGCAATCGCACCATAGCGCTCGCCCAAGGCGCCGAGCATGGTCAGGCCGAAACTGGCCAGGGCCAGGGCGATCGCAAAGATCCACGGGTAGGGAAAGAGCAGCTCCACCGACAGCGCGGCAATGCTGAAACACACCAGCGTCACTGCCAGGGCATTGAGCCGGCCTTGCCAACTGTCATCGGTCTCGGCCAGCGCACTGGCGATAATCCCCAGGAACAGCGGGATCAGCAGCGTCATTTCATCCTGATACCAGCACAGCGCCATGCTGCCGGTGAGGGCGATGAATACCCGTACGCTGTAGCTGAATTTATCCAGCGCCCACAGGCGCCGCATGGACTGCTTGAACGAGGTCGATGACATGAAGTCTGGAGTCTTCCGGGACGATGCCGCTAAATTGAGCCAGTAATGACGTCACGGCAAGCGTGGCGATCACATCGGTGCGCGAAAATATTGCGCATACACCACAAATCAAATGTGGGAGGGGGCTTGCTCCCGATGGCCGTGTGTCAGTCAGAACATCTGTTACTGATACACCGTCATCGGGAGCAAGCGCCCTCCCACATTGTTTACTGTATTGGGTCAGACAAACTGTGCGGCTGCGTAGCCCGACGCCCAGGCCCACTGGAAATTGAACCCGCCCAGGTGGCCGGTCACATCCAACACTTCACCAATGAAGTACAAGCCCGGGCTTTTCAGCGATTCCATGGTCTTGGACGACACTTCCCGTGTATCCACTCCGCCCAACGTCACCTCGGCCGTGCGGTAGCCTTCCGTGCCTGCCGGTACCAGTTGCCAGCTTCCCAGCTTCTGGGCGATATCGGCTATTTCGGCGTGGGTGTACTGCTTCATGGGCTTGGACACAAACCAGGTTTCCGCCAGCAGGTTGGCCATCTTCTTGGTGAAGATCTCCCCTAGCAGGGTTTTCAGCTCGCTGTTGGGGCGCTCGGCCTGCTGCTGTTGCAGCCAGGTGTGGGCGTCATGGTCGGGCAGCAGGTTGATTTCAACGGTGTCGCCGGGTTCCCAGTACGAGGAAATCTGCAAGATCGCCGGCCCGCTCAGGCCCCGATGGGTAAACAGAAGGTTCTCGCGAAAGCTCTGGTCGTTGCAGCTGACCAGGCAATCGACCGAGGTTCCGGACAACTCGCCGCACAGGTCCTTGAGTTGGTCGGTGATGGTGAACGGCACCAGCCCGGCGCGGGTCGGCAACAGTTCATGGCCGAATTGCCTGGCCACTTGATAACCGAAACCGGTGGCGCCCAGGGTCGGAATCGACAGACCGCCAGTGGCGATCACCAGGGATTCGCAGCGCAGCTCACCCAAGGTGGTCTGGAGTTGATAGCCGCCGTCGACTTTGGCGATTTCTACGATCGAGGTGTCCAGGTGCAAACTCACGCCGGCCTGGATGCATTCATCCAGCAACATGCCGAGAATGTCGCTGGATTTGTTATCGCAGAACAGTTGGCCAAGCTTCTTCTCGTGATACGGCACGCCATGCTTGGCCACCAGCCCGATAAAGTCCCACTGGGTATAGCGGGCCAGGGCGGACTTGCAGAAGTGTGCATTGTGCGAGAGGAAGTTGGCCGGCTCCGTGTACATATTGGTGAAGTTGCAGCGGCCACCGCCGGACATCAGGATCTTTTTGCCGGCCTTGTTCGCATGGTCGATCAACATCACCTTGCGCCCACGCCCGGCGGCGGTCAGCGCGCACATCAAGCCTGCGGCGCCGGCGCCAATGATCACAACTTCGGTCGAGCGCACAGCCACGTCCTCATACAAATTCTGAATTGAAATACAGTCAAATGGATTAACGGTCGTGTTACAGGATCCGCACGCGCAGCGATCGGCCCTTGATCTTGCCATCATTCAAACGCTGCAACGCCTGCTTGGCGATCCCGCGCTCCACGGCCACGAACGCCTGGAAATCAAAGATCGCGATCTTGCCGACCTGGGCGCCCGGGATGCCGGCCTCACCGGTCAGCGCGCCAAGGATGTCGCCCGGACGGACTTTATCTTTACGCCCGGCGGCGATGCACAGGGTGCTCATCTGCGGCAGCAGCGGGCCACCGCTTTGCGGCTTGAGGTTGTCCAACTGGTCCCAATTCAATGGCGACTTTTGCAGTTGCTCGATGGCTTGGGCGCGGTGGGCTTCGGACGGCGCCACCAGGCTGATCGCGATGCCGGTCTCACCCGCGCGGCCCGTACGGCCTACGCGGTGGATGTGGATTTCCGAATCGCGGGCCAGCTCGACGTTGATCACCATGTCCAGCGAGTCGATGTCCAGGCCACGGGCGGCAACGTCGGTGGCCACCAGTACCGAGGTGCTGCGGTTGGCGAACATCGCCAGTACCTGGTCACGGTCGCGCTGTTCCAGGTCGCCATGCAGGCCGACCGCGGAAATGCCCTTGGCGGTCAGGTGATCGACCGTTTCCTGCACTTGCTGCTTGGTAAAGCAGAACGCTACGCAGGAGGCCGGGCGGAAGTGCGCCAGTACCTTGGTCACGGCGTCCATACGCTCTTCCGGCGAGATCTCGTAGAAGCGTTGCTCGATCTGGTCATCGGAGTGGAACGCCTCGGCTTTCACTTGCTGCGGCGCACGCATGAACTTGGAGGCCAACTGCTTGATGCTCACCGGGTAAGTGGCCGAGAACAGCAGGGTCTGGCGGCGGGCCGGGGTCTTGCTGATGATGTCTTCGATGGCGTCGTAGAAGCCCATGTCGAGCATGCGGTCGGCTTCGTCGAGGATCAGCGTGTTCAAACCGTCCAGCACCAGCGAGCCCTTGCGCAAGTGCTGTTGGATGCGACCCGGGGTGCCGACGATCACGTGGGCGCCATGTTCCAGGGAGGCGATCTGCGGGCCGAGGGACACGCCACCGCACAGGGTCAGCACCTTGATGTTGTCTTCGGCCCGGGCCAGGCGACGGATTTCCTTGGCGACCTGGTCGGCCAGCTCACGGGTCGGGCACATCACCAGGGCCTGGCAGCCGAAGTAACGCGGGTTGATCGGGTTCAACAGGCCGATGCCGAATGCAGCGGTCTTGCCGCTGCCGGTCTTGGCCTGGGCAATCAGGTCCAGCCCTTTGAGGATCACCGGCAAGCTTTGCGCCTGGATCTGCGTCATCTCGACATAACCCAGCGAGTCGAGGTTAGCCAGCATGGCGGCGGACAGGGGCAAAGTATTAAAAGCGGTGGCGATGGTAGTCACGGGACTGGCTCTGCAAAACAAAATGTCGCGCAGTGTACCAGTCTCGTGGGATTTTCCCTGCAAGTTCTAGACGAGACGCTTGTTAATGCTCAAGGTCGTGCTCGCGGCTGACCGTCCGTTTACCGTCGGTTGGCGACAATTGGAGGAAGATCGCTGCAGCCAGCATGGCCATGACGCCAACCGTGAGGAAGGTCAACTGGAACGCGCCGAGCACGGTACTCACGCCGTCGTTGCCTGCCTCGGCGGTAAAACCGCCAAGCAGTGCGCCGGCACAGGCAACCCCCAGGCTCAGGGACAATTGCGCCACCACCGATAACAAGCTGTTGCCGCTGCTGGCCTGGGCGTCGTCGAGGTCAATCAGGGTCACGGTGTTCATCGCGGTAAATTGCAGGGAGTTGATCGCTCCCAGCACTGCCAGCATGCACAGCAGCAGCGGGTAGGGCGTGTGTTCGCTGACCAGGCCCATGCTGGCGAGCATGATGCCAAGCAACAGCGTATTGCCGGTCAGCACGACGCGATAGCCCAGGCGCTCGATCAACGTACGGGCGATGGATTTGGCAAACATCGCCGCCGCCGCCAGCGGCAGCATGCTCATCCCGGCTTCCGACGGTGAATAACCCAGCGCCACCTGCAACAGCAGCGGCACCAGGAACGGCAAGGCGCCGCTGCCCAGCCGTGCAAACAGGTTCCCGAGAATGCCCACGGCAAAGGTGCGCGTCTTGAACAGTACCGGCGAAAACAAGGGACTATCGATATGCCCGGCCCGCAGCCAATACGCCGCCAGGCAGGCCAGGCCACCGAACAGCAGCAGCATGACGCGCAGGTGCGGCAGGTGCAGTTCGCCCAAGCCTTCCATCGCGATGGTGATCAGCACCATCGCCGCGCCAAACAGCACAAACCCCATGCTGTCAAAGCGCGTGCGCTCGCTGCCACGCAGGTCGGGAATCAGCTTCCACACGGCATAGCAGCCGATCATGCCCACCGGCAGGTTGATCAGGAAGATCCAGTGCCAGGTCAGGTATTGCACCATCCAGCCGCCCATGGTCGGGCCAAGCAGCGGGCCGAGCAGGCCGGGAATGGTAATGAAGCCCATGATTCGCACCAGCTCGGAGCGAGGGTAGGCACGCAGTACGACTAAACGCCCGACCGGCAGCATCAATGCGCCGCCCAACCCCTGGATCACCCGGGCGCCGACCAACATGGTCAAGCTGCTGGACAGGGCGCAGAGCAGTGAGCCGATGCTGAATAGCATGATCGCGCCAAAGAAGATTTTTTTGGTGCCGAAGCGGTCGGCGACCCAGCCCGAGGCTGGGATCAGCAAGGCGACGGTGAGCATGTAGGCGATGATCACGCCTTGCATGCGCAGTGGGTTTTCCGCGAGGTCCCGGGCCATGGCCGGTAGTGCTGTGTTGAGAATCGTCCCATCCAGCGACTGCATGAAGAAGGCAATCGCCACCACCCAGGGGAGCCAGCGGGCGGTCTTGGCATCGAGAGGGGCGCGAGTTGGCATGGGAACCCTTTTGTTAGCAGGCTATGTGTCGCGATTATGCGCCATTCGTCGCTCCTTTTCCCACTGGCTGTTCGTCTAAATCTGATAACGCTGCGTGCTTTCCTACCAAGAAATCCAGTAGCGCACGGTGCACCGCCAACGCCGCCTCGCGGGACTCCAAGTCCAACAAATGGCCGGTATGTTCGGCGACGGCAAAGCTGCTGCGGCCCACGTTGTGTTTGAACAGCCGGGCCTCGGCGGCCGGCGTGTACTCATCCAGTGCGCCGTTGAGGAAATGCACCGGCGTTTCGATTTGGGTGAGCGCCGGCAGGTAGTTGCCATCCCCCAGTGCCAGTACCTGATGGATATGGAAACGCGCCTGGCGGTATTCGGTAGTGGCCATTGTCGACAGGTGCCGATGGTTATTGCGCTTGAGGCGCGGTGACAAGTATTTGCCGACCGTCTCGTTGAGCAAATGGCCGACGGCAGATTTGTCGTCGGCCTCGATCAGCACGCGCACACGTTCCACGTAGTCGAGCATTGCCTGGTTGAGGTTGGGCGCCAGGGCCATTACCACCGAGCTTTCGATGGAGGGCGGGTTGTGGGCCAGGGTCAGCAGCGTGGAGATGCCGCCCCAGGAGGCCGACACCAGATGGTTGACCTCAAAGCGCTCCACCAGCGCGCGGAGCATTTGCACCTCGTCGTCCTTGGTCACCAGGTCGAGGTCGGTGTTGTGCTCGCGTGAATAGCCGGAGAACGGCAGGTCGAACAGCAGCACATTGAAATGCTCGGCCAGGCATTTGCTGGTACGGGCGAATGAACGCGTGGTGGACAGTGCCCCATTGACCATCAAGAGGGTCTTCTTTTCCGAATCCTTTCCTAGTTGCTCAACATGAACGTTGTAGTGCTTGAACAGCCTTTCAATGACAAAACTTCCATGGTTCATGTCAACGCTCCAGCTTGCCTTTCCCGGGCAAGGTCATGCTCTCGTGGGTGAGGTGGCGTGGTGCCACTAACCGTTATAACGAGGTTTTTTGCAGACGACAACAGGCTGCCCGTGCAGACTGGGAGGAAGAGAATTTACGGTAGGGCGGGTCGAAACCGAGATGTCTGAAATCAGCACAAGACAATGTGGGAGGGGCAAGCCCCCTCCCACAGGGGGGTATTTACAACGTCAGGGTCAGGCGTTTAACCAGGGCGCCCGGCAACAGGTTGGATGCGGTGTTGCGCTGGCTGTAGGTGCTGGCCGACAACAGCAGTTCACGCTCGGCGGTCAGGGCTTCGAGCTGCGAACCGAGCAAGTTGTAGACGCTGTCATCAAAGCGCATGGTGCTCACCGGCGCCTTGATCTCACCGTCTTGCACCCAGAACGTGGCGAAGCGTGTCATGCCCGTCAGGCGCGCAGCGGGCAGGTCGGAGTAGTTCAAGTACCACAGGTTGCTGATGTACAGCCCGGTGCCCAATTGCTTGAGGATATCGGCCTGGGCGAGGTCGCCGGCCGCCATCTGCAAAGCGCTGGGTGACTCGTCGCTGCTGGCACCGTTGGTGCTCAGCCCGTATTCGGCTGCGCTGCGTGAGTTGATCAACTGGCCGCAGGCGGTGCCTGCACTGATCAGCGTGACATCACCACGCGGGTAGCCTTCGGTGGAAAACGCCTGGCTCAGGGAGCCGCTGATCTGCTCATCGATCGTCACCAGCGGGCTCAACGATTGTTCACCGGCATAGAGCTTTTGCAGCGAACTGCCTTTGCTGGCTATCGCTTGGGCAGAAAACCCACCCCAGGTAATGATGCCGATGATTTCTTCCAGCGCTGCCGGCGCAAGGTAGGCGCGGTATTGGCCGGGCGCCAGGGGGTGTAACGGGCGACCGAGAAACGCCAGTTGCTCGCGCGCCTGCTGAAAACGCGCAGCGAACTCGGCGCTGTTCCAGGTGTGCCCGGCGTAGCTGGCTTTTACCGCTTCCCCATTGGCGTGGAACAGGCTGAAATCGAAGTTGAAGCTATTGGCCTGGTGCCAGCCGAACGCACCGTCCGAACTGGCAAAGCCACGGCTGATCGGGCCGGCGGCGTAGAAACCGACCAGGTCCACGCCTTCTGCGGCCTGGCTGATGTCTTCCAGCACGTGCGCCAGTTCCGGCAGCGGGCGCAGTTGTTCGTTGTGGTTTTGCCAGGCTGTGTGGTTGAGCAGCAAGTACGGGTCTTGCGGCAGCAAGGGCAGGGTCTGGCGTAACTGGTGCAGGCCATCGGCGAGGCGCTGGCGGTCCAGTTCCGGTTCGCCGGCCAGGGTGATGCCAAGGTCGGCGTGGCGGCCATCATTGATCAACTTGAGGCTCAGGCTGGCCTGTTGTACCTGGCCGGCCTGGCGTACCCGTGCGTGGTTGAAGCGCACGAACTCGGACGATTCAGCAGCAAAGCCGAGATGAAATTGTTCCTTGTCGGTGATGGCCTGCTTGAGCCAGTCCACCAGTGCCTTGAAGTCGTTCATCAGGCATCTCCCCCAAAAACGTCGACATCACTGAACACGCACGCGGGTGAGGCATGGCCCACGCGAATCACCTGGTTGGGCTCGCCTTTGCCGCAGTTCGGCGTACCCAGGACCTTGAAGGTGCTGGCGTCGCCGACGGCGCTGAGCTTGCGCCAGAACTGCGCGGAAACGGCGCGGTAGTTGGGGTTCTTCACCACGCCCTTGAGCTCGCCGTTTTCGATCAGTTGGCCCCACTCGCAGCCGAACTGGAATTTATTGCGCGCATCGTCGATGGACCAGGAGCGGTTGGTGCTCATCAGGATGCCGTGTTCGATACCGCCGATCAGCTCGGCCTGGGTCTTGTCTGCGGCTTCGATATTCAGGTTGGCCATGCGGTCGATGGGCGGGCGGTTCCAGCCGCAGGCACGGCTGTTGGCGACGCCTTGCAAGTTGGCGCGAAATTGCGACAACGCACCGCCCAATGGCTTGAGCAGCAGGCCGTTGCGGATCAGGAACTGTTTGCTGGCGCGCGTGCCGTCATCATCATGCCCGTAGCTGGCGAGCTGTTCGGGTATCTCTGGGTCGAAGGTCACGTTGAGCAAGGGCGAGCCGTATTGCAGGTGGCCGAAGTCGCTGGCCTTCACAAAGCTGGTGCCGGCGTAGTTGCGCTCATCGCCCAGGATACGGTCCAGCTCCAGAGGGTGGCCGATGGATTCATGGATTTGCAGGATCATCTGGTCCGGCATCAGCAGCAGATCGCGCGGGCCCTGGGGCGTGTTTGGCGCCAGCAGCAGTTGCAGGGCCTCATCGGCCACCTTGCTGGCGGCGCCCACCAGGCCAAAGCGGCGAATCACGTTCGCGCTGCCTTGTTGGCCGAAGTTGGTGCCGCCCAGGGTGCGGGTCTGGCTGTCGTTGCCGTCGAAGGCGGTGACGCTCAGGCCGGGGTAGACAAAGCGCTGGGCCTGACGCAATTGCGCGCCGGCACTGTTGAGGTAGATCTGTTCCACGCGGGTGGTGCCAAGGCTGACTTCCCAGGTTGCCAGGCGCTCGTCCTTGGGCACGGCGGCGGATTCGTCACCGAGCAATTGGTAGCAGTCGCTCAGGGACGGGAAGGGCTGGTCGAGGTCGGGCGACAGGTAGTCGGCGACGTCGCTGGACACCGGTTGCTGGCGCAGGTCGAGCAGGGCGTGGGGCAAAATCCGCCGGGCTTGCTGCTCGGCGCGCTCGAGGGCGGCTTGCAGGCCGGACAGCGAAATATCGTGGGTCGCGGCATAAGCTTCCACGCCGTTGAGACGCACGGTGAGCATAGCGCCTTCGTCATGGCCCAGGTGCGGCGGCTCGGCGACGTTCTTGCGTACCGACAGGTATTGGCCGGATTCGCGTACGTAACGCAGGGAGAAAAACTCGGCGGTGGTGCGCAGGGCACTGAAGTGCTTTTTGAGTGTGGCGTGGTGTTCGAACATGGGGCCTTCCTTGTGGGCGGCTCAGCGCGGGCAGGCAAACAGAGTAGGCCCGGGCTGGGGAGCTGATCAAGGAGAGGCGATTCTTTGTGGCACGTGCCCCGTTGTGGCGAGCGGGCTTGCCCCGCGCAGCGGCCCCAAAAATCTTGGGAGCGCTACGCACTCCAACGCGGGGCAAGCCCGCTCGCCACGTACAGGGATGGGTTATTGCGCAGTCGGGCCCACTTCACGCAACGGCTTGCCACGCACCGGCGCATCGCCTGCCACGTAGTAATCCGCAGTGCTGCGCGGCAATGGCTTGCGGCCACGGATCTTGTCGGCGATTTTCTCGGCGATCATGATCGTCGGCGCGTTCAGGTTGCCGGTGGTGATGATCGGCATGATCGACGCATCGACCACACGCAGACCCTGCATGCCATGTACGCGGCCTTCGCCATCCACGACCGCCATGTCATCGGTGCCCATCTTGCACGAGCAGGACGGGTGGAACGCGGTTTCGGCGTGCTCGCGGATGAACTTGTCCAGTTGCTCATCGGTTTGCACGTCGATGCCCGGGCTGATTTCGCGGCCACGGTATTTGTCCAGTGCCGGCTGTTGCATGATTTCACGGGTCAGGCGGATGCCGTCGCGAAATTCCTGCCAGTCCTGCTCGGTGGCCATGTAGTTGAAGAGGATGCTCGGGTAGTCCCGTGGGTTCTTCGACTTCAGTTGAATGCGACCACGGCTCGGCGAACGCATGGAACCCATGTGTGCCTGGAAACCGTGCTCTTTCACGCCATTGCTGCCGTTGTAGTTAATCGCCACCGGCAGGAAGTGGTACTGGATGTTCGGCCAATCGAATTCTTCGCGGGTGCGGATGAAACCGCCGGCTTCGAACTGGTTGCTGGCGCCGATGCCGGTGCCGTTGAACAGCCACTCGGCACCGATGGCCGGCTGGTTGTACCAGAGCAGCGATGGGTACAGCGACACTGGTTGGGTGCAGGCGTATTGCAGGTACAGCTCAAGGTGGTCCTGCAGGTTTTCGCCGACGCCGGGCAGGTCGTGGACCACCGGGATGTCGAGGCTTTCCAGCAGTTTGGCCGGGCCGACCCCGGAGCGTTGCAGCAGTTGCGGCGAAGCGATTGCGCCGCTGCACACCAGCACTTCTTTACGGGCGCGGGCTTCAACACGTTCTTCGGCCGCGCCGATCAGGTAACGCACGCCGACCGCACGTTTGCCTTCGAACAGCACTTTGTCGGTGAGGGCGTGAGTGACGATGGTCAGCGTCGAACGCTTCTTGGCGGTGTCCAGGTAACCGCGAGCGGTACTGGCGCGACGGCCTTTGGGCGTGACGGTACGGTCCATCGGGCCGAAGCCTTCTTGCTGGTAGCCGTTCAAGTCGTCGGTACGCGGGTAACCGGCCTGTACGCCAGCTTCAACCATGGCGTGGAACAGTGGGTTGTTGCCGGCTTTGGGGGTGGTCACGCTGACCGGGCCGTCGCCACCGTGGTAGTCGTTCGGGCCGATATCGCGGGTTTCGGCTTTACGGAAATACGGCAGGCAGTCGAGGTAGGTCCAGTCTTCAAGACCTGGCAGCTTCGACCAGTTGTCGTAGTCCATCGCGTTGCCACGGATGTAGCACATGCCGTTGATCAGGGAAGAACCACCCAGGCCCTTGCCGCGACCGCATTCCATCCGGCGGCCATCCATGTGTGGCTCTGGGTCGGTTTCGTACGCCCAGTTGTAGCGGCGGCCTTGCAGCGGGAACGCCAGGGCGGCCGGCATTTGGGTACGGAAGTCAAAACGGTAGTCCGGGCCACCGGCTTCCAGCAGCAGGACGGTGACGCCTTCGTCTTCGGTCAGACGGGTCGCTAATGTGTTGCCCGCAGAACCTGCGCCAACAATGATGTAGTCGTATTCTTGAGTCATGGGGGCTCCTTGAGAGCTGCAAGCTTTAAGCTTCAAGCTGCAAGAAAAGGCAGCGAGCGGTGTATCTGGGAGGTGCGGCAAACCAAGCTGCTTTTACTTACAGCTTGAAGCTTGCCGCTTGGGGCTCATCAGAACACTGATGCGTAGTCGCCCAGCTCAACCTGTACCGATTTGATGCGGGTGAAGTTGTTCAGCGAGCTGATGCCGTTCTCACGGCCTACACCGGATTGCTTGTAGCCACCGACCGGCATCTTCGCGTCGGACTCGCCCCAGGCGTTGATCCAGCAGATACCCGCTTCCAGCTGATGAATCACGCGGTGGGCGCGGTTCAGGTCGCGGGTCACCAGGCCAGCGGCCAGGCCGAAGTCGGTGTCGTTGGCACGACGGATCACTTCTTCTTCGGTCTCATAGGTGAGGATGCTCATCACTGGGCCGAAGATTTCTTCGCGCACGATGGTCATCTCGTCGGTGCAGTCGGTGAACACGGTCGGGGCAACAAAGGCGCCTTTGGCGAAGTCGCCATCGGTCAGGCGGGCGCCGCCGCACAGTACGCGGGCGCCTTCTTCCTTACCTTTGGCGATGTAGCCGAGCACGCTTTCCATGTGGGCAAAGCTGACGAGCGGGCCGAAGTTGGTGTTGTCGTCTTGTGGGTTGCCAACGCGAATACGCGCAACACGCTCAACGATCTTGGCTTCGAAGGCCGCTTGCAGGTGCTTGGGCACGAACACGCGAGTGCCGTTGGTGCAGACCTGGCCGGAGCTGTAGAAGTTGGCCATCATCGCGATGTCGGCCGCGCGATCCAGGTCGGCGTCTTCGAACACGATCAATGGCGACTTGCCGCCCAGTTCCATGGTCACTTCCTTGAGCGAGGAGCTCGAAGCGCTGGCCATGACTTTCTTGCCGGTGTCGGTGCCGCCGGTGAACGAAACTTTCTCGATGCGCGGGTGCTCGGTCAGCCAGGTGCCGACTTCACGGCCGCTGCCGGTCAGTACGTTGAACACGCCCGCTGGAACGCCGGCTTCGGTGTAGATCTCGGCCAGTTTCAGGGTGGTCAGCGAGGTGACTTCGCTTGGCTTGAAGATCATCGCGTTACCGGCAGCCAGGGCCGGTGCGGATTTCCACAAGGCGATCTGGATCGGGTAGTTCCACGCGCCGATGCCGGCGACTACGCCCAGCGGCTCGCGGCGGGTGTAGACGAACGAGGTGTCGCGCAGGGGGATCTGCTCGCCTTCGATAGCAGGCACCAGGCCGGCGTAGTATTCCAGCACGTCAGCGCCAGTGACGATGTCGACGTACTTGGTTTCGGAGAAGGCTTTACCAGTGTCCAGGGTTTCCAGGGCGGCCAGATCGTCGTTGCGCTCGCGCAGAATGTCGACGGCACGACGCAGGATGCGCGAACGCTCCATGGCGGTCATCGCGGCCCAGATTTTCTGGCCTTTCTCGGCGCTGACCACAGCACGTTCAACGTCTTCTTTCGTGGCACGTTGCACTTGGGCGAGAACTTCACCGTTAGCCGGGTTGATGGCTTCGAAGGTGGCATCGCTGCCAGCGTCGCTGTAGCCGCCGTCAATGTAGAGTTTTTGCAGGTCGAAACGGGCCATAAAGTCCTCGCAAGTGCATAAGTGGTTGGCGTTACCTGCCGCAAAGTGGGCCATAAGGGGGTGGCAACACTGAGCGACAGACGTTCAGGGGTTGAGCGTTTATAAGGGCTCTAACTCACCTGCTTGGCCAATTGGAAATCCATGTATTCGTAAGCGATCCGTTGCGCTTGCGCCGTGTCGAAAGCGTCTCCCGACAGGGCACCGCGCAACCACAAACCGTCGATCAAAGCCGCCAGCCCCCGTGCCGCGCTGCGCGCTTCAGGCAGCGGCAGCTCCCGGCGGAACTGGCAGCACAGGTTGGAATACAGACGTTGATCGTTGATCCGCTGCAACCTGTGCAAAGACGGGTGGTGCATGCTGGCGGCCCAGAAGGCCAGCCAGGTTTTCATTGCCGGTCCATTGACCTGGCTGGCATCGAAGTTACCTCCGATGATCACCTGAATGTGTGCCCGTGGGCTGTCATCCTTCAGCGCCAGCCTGCGTTCATGGACGTTCTCGATCAGCGCATTCATCAGGTAGCGCATCGTCGCTGCGATCAGGCCGTTCTTGTCCTGAAAGTAGTGACTGATGATGCCGTTCGAGACGCCGGCCAAACGGGCGATCAGCGCAATGCTGGCATCTCCCATTCCAACCTGATCGATGGCCGTTAGCGTGGCTTCGATCAACTGCTGGCGGCGTATGGGTTGCATACCGACCTTGGGCATGTAGCACCTCTCCTTAGGCCTGCCGACTGGCGATAAACGTCCGTCGGCTTGAGGGCCAGTCTATTTTGTTTTGATTGAACGTTCAATCAACAAAGAATAAGATCTGCGACAAATGGTCGCTGCCTACAGATATTTCCTACCTGTGAGCCTCGGCACATGACACCTGCAAAAACCCTTGAAACAGGCCGTATCAGGGCCTGGCCAGCGCTTCGGCGCGGCTCAAGCATTTTCGGGGTGTCTTTATAACACCCGTCCGTCGACTGCCGAAAAATCGATGTCCCGGGATAACCGCTGCCTTGTGTTTCTCTCTCGCACTGCCTGGAGCATCTGCGCCATGAGTTCTGCCTCTCTTATAAAGACCCCGCCAGAAAAGGTCCGGGTCAACGGTTGGGTGTTCTACACCTCCACCGCGCTGATTCTGTTGTTGACCGCCATTCTGATCATCGCCCCGCAGGAGGCCGGGCGCTTGCTCGGCGTCGCCCAAGCCTGGCTTTCGAAAAGCTTTGGCTGGTACTACATGGTGGTCATCGCCGCCTACCTCGTGTTTGTGGTGGGCCTGGCGTTTTCCTCCTACGGCAAGTTGAAACTGGGCAGCAAGGACGACACCCCGGACTTCAGCTACGGCGCCTGGGCCGGCATGTTGTTCTCGTCGGGCATCGGCATCTCGCTGCTGTATTTCGGCGCCTCGGAACCTCTGGACCACTACTTCAACCCGCCGGAAGGCGCCGCCGCCAGCAACGGCGCGGCACGCCAGGCGCTGCAACTGACCTTCCTGCACTGGGGCCTGCATGGCTGGGCGATCTACGCGCTCGTCGGCCTGGCCGTGGCGTACTTCGCGTACCGTCATAACCAGCCGCTGGCCTTGCGTTCGGCGCTGTATCCGCTGGTTGGCGAGCGCTGGGTCAAAGGCGCGGCCGGCCACGCAGTGGACGGTTTCGGCATGTTCGTGACCTTGCTGGGCCTGGTCACGAACCTGGGGATTGGTTCGATGCAGGTGTCGTCCGGGTTGGAAAACCTGTTTGGCATGGAGCACAGCAACACCAACCTGCTGATCGTGATCATCGTGATGAGCACTGTGGCGACCATCGCCGCCGTGTCGGGTGTGGAAAACGGCATTCGTCGCCTGTCCAACCTCAACATCGTGTTGTTCAGCGGTTTGCTGATCTTTGTGCTGCTGTTTGGCCCGACCCTGCACCTGCTCAATGGCTTGGTGCAGAACACCGGTGACTACCTGAACGGGATCGTGCTGAAAACCTTCGACCTGTATGTGTACGAAGGCGATGCTAACAAGACCGAGCGCTGGATGGGCCTGTGGACGCTGTTCTATTGGGCGTGGTGGATTTCCTGGGCGCCATTCGTGGGCATGTTCATCGCGCGTATTTCCCGTGGTCGTACGGTGCGTGAACTGGTGGCCGGCGTGTTGTTGATCCCGCTGGGCTTTACGCTGGCGTGGCTGTCGATCTTCGGTAACTCGGCCCTGGACCTGGTGCTGAACCACGGTGCGGTGGAGTTGGGCAAGACGGCACTGGAACAACCTTCCATGGCCATCTACCAACTGCTTGAGCATTACCCCGCGTCGAAAATTGTGATCGGTGTGTCGATCTTTGTGGGTTTTGTGCTGTTCCTGACCCCGGCGGACTCCGGCGCGGTGATGATGGCCAACCTTTCCTGCAAAGGCGGCAACGTGGACGAAGATGCACCGCACTGGCTGCGCATCTTCTGGTCGGCGGTGATCACGCTGGTGACCATCGGCCTGCTGTTCGCCGGTAACTTCGAAGCCATGCAAACCATGGTGGTACTGGCGGGGCTGCCGTTTTCGGTGGTGCTGATTTTCTTCATGTTCGGCTTGCACAAGGCCATGCGCCAGGATGTGGCGATCGAGCAGGAACAGGCGCAATTGGCTGAGCGTGGCCGCCGTGGTTTCAGCGAGCGTTTGACCGCCCTGGACCTGCAGCCGAGCCAGGCGACCGTGCAACGTTTTATGGACAAGCACGTTACGCCGGCGCTGGAAGAAGCGGCGACGGCATTGCGTGATCAAGGGCTGCAAGTGCAGACCTTGCTGGGCAAATCCAAGCGCTGTATCGGTGTACGTATCGAGATGGAAGAGGGCAACCCGTTTGTCTATGAAGTGAGCCTGGATGCTTACTCGTCGGCATCGAACGACTTGCCCGAGGAAGAGCGCACGCGTTACTACCGGGCCGAGGTTTACCTGCACAACGGGCCTCAAGAGTACGACCTGATGGGCTTTGCCCAGGAGCAGATTACCCGGGATGTGCTCGATCAGTTTGAAAGCCATCGGCAGCTCCTTGGCCGTGTCTATAGCTGATAGTTGAAGCCCAGGGGGTGTCCGCACCGACACCACTGGGACCAAAATGTGGGAGGGGGCAAGCCCCTTCCCACATTTTGACCCCGTTCCTACAGTTGGTTTTGCGGTGTTGGCTAGCCGAGGTTTTTGCCTAGCAGGGCATGGTAGAGCTCACTGTCGCCCAAGATCCCCACCACCTTGTTGTTGTCATGCAACACCAGCTTGTTCCCCGTCTGATAACGAATCTGCAACGCATCGCGCATGCCGATGTTCGAGTCCACCAGCGTCGGTACCCGGCCCAAACCTTCCACGGCTTGCCCCGGTGCCCAGTTCTGCAGGTTCATCACCGCGCCATTCTGGCGAGCGCCCTTGATGGTATTGCCCTCGGCCAAGTCCAGCCATGAGTCGCCACCTGGGTCCAGGCACACAGAGCCGTTAATGCGCTTGCAGTTGTCCAGGGTGCGCATCAGGCTGCGGCCGCACAGTACGTTCAGCGGGTTGGTGTGGGCGACGAAGGTGCGCACATAGTCGTCCGCCGGGTTCAGCACGATCTCTTCCGGCACGCTGTACTGGATGATCTTGCCGTCTTTCATGATCGCGATACGGCTACCCAGCTTGAGCGCCTCGTCCAGGTCATGGCTGACGAACACGATGGTCTTGCTCAACTTGCGTTGCAGTTCCAGCAGCTCATCCTGCAGGCCCTGGCGAATCAAGGGGTCGAGGGCCGAGAAGGGTTCGTCCATCAGCAGGATATCGGCGTCCATCGCCAGTGCGCGGGCCAGGCCGACACGCTGCTGCATGCCGCCGGACAGCTCGTCGGGC
Organism: Pseudomonas sp. MWU15-20650; assembly: GCF_023242475.1. GTDB lineage: Bacteria > Pseudomonadota > Gammaproteobacteria > Pseudomonadales > Pseudomonadaceae > Aquipseudomonas. The sequence goes on from NZ_JALJFG010000005.1 coordinate 59,481, forward strand.
TTCTTGTTGCGCCATTGGCTCAGGCCCACCAGTTCGAGCTTTTCATCAACCAACGTACGCCGCTCTTTCTCCGGCCGGCCCTGCATTTCCAGGCCAAAGCTGATGTTCTCGCGCACGGTCAGCCAGGGCATCAAGGCGAACTTCTGGAACACCATGGCGATGCGCTTGGTGCGCATCATTTTCAGCTCGGCGGGCGTGCAGGACGCGATGTCGATCTGGCGCCCTTCATGCTCCACAAACAGTTGGCCACGGCTCACGGTGTTGAGGCCGTTGATGCAGCGCAGCAGGCTGGATTTGCCGGAGCCGGACAGGCCCATCAACACGCAGATCTCGCCTTTCTCGATATCCAGGCTGGCCTTTTCAACGCCGACAATCTGCCCGGTCTTTTTCAGGATCTCGTTACGGCTCATGCCCTGGTCCAGCAGCTTGAGCGCTTCGCGTGGGTCTTTGGAGAAGATCACGTCGACTTTGTCGAATCGGATAATGCTCATGCATCACCCCCTACTTTAGCGTCGGGTTGTTTGCAAATACGGTCGAGCATGATGGCCAGCAACACGATTGCCAGGCCCGCTTCAAAGCCCAGGGCGATGTCGGCGGTGTTGAGTGCGTTGACCACGGGCTTGCCGAGGCCGTCGGCACCCACCAGGGCGGCAATCACCACCATCGACAACGACAGCATGATGCATTGGGTAATACCGGCAGCAATGCTCGGCATGGCGTGTGGCAGTTCAATCCGCGAGAGCAACTGACGGCGTGAGCAGCCAAAGGCTTTGCCTGCATCCATCAACTCTTGGGGAACATCGCGGATACCCAGGTAGGTCAGGCGGATAGGCGCGGCAATCGCGAACACCACCGTGGAAATCAGGCCGGGTACCACGCCCAGCCCGAAGAGGGTCAGGGTAGGGATGAGGTAGACGAAGGTCGGTACGGTCTGCATCAGATCGAGCACCGGCCGCATCAGGGTGTAGAACATCGGTTTGTGCGCGGCAACAATGCCCAGCGGCACGCCGATGACCACGCAGACCAGGGTGGCGAACAGCACCTGCGCGAGGGTTTCCATGGTTTCCTGCCAGTACCCCAGGTTCAGGATCAGCAGGAAGGAGGCGATGACAAAAACGGTCAGGCCCCATTTGCGTTGAATAAAGTGAGCGAGTAGCGCAATCAGACCGATCAATGCCAGCGGATTGAACCAGGTCAGCGCAAACGTCACACCGTGGATCATCGTTTCCAGGGTCGATGCGATTGCGTCGAAGTAGTTGGCACCGTGTTTGGTCAACCATTCGACGAAGGCAGCGATGTACTGGCCTAGTGGGATTTTCTGTTCAGTCAGCATGGTAGTGAATGTCCACATGCGAAGGGGAAAACATCCCGGGGCAGCGTACCGCCCCGGGGTCAGCAGTTACTTGTCGAGGTAAGCTTTGACGGCCTCCAGGCCAGGTTTGCCATCAACCGTGGTGACACCGGCCAGCCAGGTATCGAGCACTTGCGGGTTCTTCTTCAGCCACGCCTTGGCAGCGGCGTCCGGCTTCATCTTGTCGTCCAGCACGTTACCCATCAGCGAGCTTTCCATGTTCAGGGTGAACGACAAGTTCTTCAGCAACTGGCCCACGTTGCTGCATTCCTGGGTGTAGCCCTTGCGGGTGTTGGTATAGATGGTGGCCTGGCCGTAGTTGGGGCCGAACGAGTCGTCACCCCCGGTCAGGTACTTGATCTTGAAACGGGTGTTCATTGGGTGCGGTTCCCAGCCAAGGAACACAATGGCCTGGCCGCGCTTGGTGGCACGTTCTACCTGCGAGAGCATCCCGGCTTCGCTGGATTCCACCACTTTGAAGCCCGCGTCTTTCAGACCGAACTGGTTCTTGTCGATCACGGTCTGGATGGTGCGGTTGCCGTCGTTACCCGGCTCGATACCGTAGATCTTGCCGCCCAGCTCATCCTTGAACTTGGCAATGTCGGCGAAGTCTTTCAAGCCCTTGTTATACAACTCCTCCGGTACCGCCAGGGTGTACTTGGCGTTCTCAAGGTTGGCGCGCACGGTTTCCACGGTGCCGGCATCACGGTACTGCTTGATGTCGTTTTCCATGGTCGGCATCCAGTTGCCGAGGAAGATGTCCATGTTCTTGCCATCGGCCAGGGACTTGTAGGTCACCGGTACCGAAATCATCGTGGTGCGTGGCTTGTAGCCCAGGCCCTTGAGAATCTCGCTGGTGGTGGCGGTGGTGACGGTGATGTCGGTCCAGCCGACGTCGGAGAAGTTGACGGTCTGACATTGTGCCGGTTCTGCAGCGTGCGCCAGGACTGGCAGACTCAGCATGGCGGCCAACAACAACGAGGGTGAACCTTTCATGGGGCTAGACTCCTGTGTTTTTTCTGGCGGCATTCGCCGCGCTTTATAAGGGTTGCGGTTGGAGCGTGCTTTGAGGCGGCGGCACGGTGCCTTGTAAGCGAGTCGAGACTGATCATGTACCAGTGAAAATCTGACGCCTACAGGGGGCGTCGTATCCAGTACAGGGATGGTCGTATCCAGTGTCGGTGACGTCGCTTACAGATTTTTCCAGCGGCAAAACTGCAGTTTTTATCCATCTGCACCGCTAAAAACGGCCAAAACGCCTGATCGCTCGTGCGCGACGCTCGTGAGCATGGGTGCGTCGGTGTGAGACGCCGTGAGGGGCAACAAAAGCTTGATGATGCCCCTATTCGGGCGGATTGAGCGTAGCAGCTGGCCCGTGTTTATCTAGGAGTTTCACGGCAATGGCTATCAGTGTTTTCGACCTGTTCAAGATCGGCATCGGGCCTTCGAGCTCTCACACCGTCGGCCCCATGCGCGCCGCGGCGTTGTTCGTACAAACGTTGCGTGAGCGTGAACTGTTGGAACAGGTTCGGCGCGTTGAAGTGCAGCTGTACGGTTCGCTGTCGGCCACCGGCATCGGCCACGGCAGCGACACCGCCACCCTCATGGGGCTGATGGGCGAGTGGCCGGACGCGATCGACCCGTCGCAAATTGGCCTGCGCATTCATACCTTGCGCGAGACCGACACGCTATTGCTCGACGGTCGCCTGCCGGTGCCCTTCGTCTGGGCTCGGGACATGCGCCTGCTCGACGAAAACCTGCCGTTCCACCCCAATGCCATGACTCTGGTGGTGTATGGCGATGACGGCGAGTTGCATCGTGACACCTACTATTCCGTCGGTGGCGGTTTCGTGGTCGATGAGGCCCAGGCCCGAAGCGGCGTAGCCGACATGGATCGCACTGAGCTCCCTTATGATTTTTCCAGTGCGGTGGAGTTGTTGCAGTTGTGCAAGACCCACAACCTGCGTGTCGCCGAGTTGATGCTCGCCAATGAGAAAGTCTGGCGCAGCGAAGCAGACATCCGCAGCGGCCTGATGAAACTCTGGCGTGCCATGCAAGATTGCGTGGAGCAGGGCCTCAAGCACGAAGGCATCCTGCCCGGTGGCCTGAACGTGCGCCGTCGTGCCGCCAAGTTGCACCGCAGCTTGCAGGAATTGAACAAACCCAATGTGATCGGTTCGACCTTGAGTGCCATGGAGTGGGTCAACCTGTTCGCCTTGGCGGTCAACGAAGAAAACGCCGCAGGTGGGCGCATGGTGACGGCGCCGACCAATGGCGCGGCGGGGATCATTCCGGCGGTGTTGCACTACTTCATGAAGTTCAGCGACGACGTGACCGAAGCCAACGTGGTCGACTACCTGCTCAGCGCGGCAGCGGTGGGGATATTGTGCAAGAAGAACGCATCGATCTCCGGGGCTGAGGTGGGCTGCCAGGGGGAGGTGGGTTCCGCGTGCGCGATGGCTGCCGCCGGGTTGGCGGAGATCCTGGGCGCCACGCCCGAGCAATTGTGCAACGCGGCGGAAATTGGCCTGGAGCACAACCTCGGCCTGACCTGCGACCCGGTGGGCGGGTTGGTGCAAGTGCCGTGCATCGAACGCAACGCGATTGCAGCGGTGAAGGCGATCAACGCTGCGCAGATGGCCCTGCGGGGTGACGGCCAGCACTTCATCTCCCTGGACCGGGTGATCCGCACCATGCGCGATACCGGGGCCGATATGCACGACAAGTACAAAGAGACATCGCGCGGTGGGTTGGCGGTCAGCGCGGTTGAGTGCTGACCTGCTTTTGTGGCGAGGGAGCAAGCGCCCTCGCCACAAAGGATCGACACTGCTCATAAAGTGAACACTCGGATCCCAGCGCGCCACCTTTTAGCGCGTCGCAAACAGATAAGTAGCTCCCAAACGATTTTTTGCCCCACGGACCCTTCCCCGTGCTTTGGGTGACAGACTTTCCCTACGCTCTCAAAGCGCCTTCCCACAAGTGCTACCGATCTGCTCACACCCCCTTGAGCGGGCTTGTTCCTACATCCTTTTAGGGTATATCCCGCACTTACCGCGCGGGCTTATATAGACGCGTCATCAGGTCGTTTTCAGGAGTTATTGAATAGCCATTCAATTTTAGGCATGGCATTTGCTCTATCAATTCAAAGCCTCTCTCCTCGCTGGAGCGGAGCGCAATAACAAGAGCCTCGCCTGAGGCCATCACCCGCTTTGTGTGAGGAGATACCGCGATGACGTCGTTCAACTCCGGGGCCCAACCCCAGAACCGTGCGCCTCAATCCATCGGCTTTTTGCTGCTGGACAATTTCACGCTGATTTCCCTGGCGTCAGCAGTCGAACCCCTGCGCATGGCCAACCAGCTGTCCGGTCGCGAGCTGTATCGCTGGACAACCCTGAGTGTCGACGGCAACCAGGTATGGGCCAGCGATGGCCTGCAAATCACTCCCGATGCTTCCATGCACAAAGCCCCGGCCCTGGACACGGTGATTGTCTGTGGCGGCGTGGGTATCCAGCGTACGGTCACCCGTGAACACGTGTCGTGGCTGCAAAGCCAGGCGCGCCAGTCTCGCCGCCTCGGCGCCGTGTGCACCGGCAGTTGGGCACTGGCCTGCGCCGGTTTGCTCGATGGTTTCGATTGCAGCGTGCACTGGGAATGCCTGGCGTCGATGCAGGAAGCTTTCCCGCGTGTGTCGATGAGCACCCGACTGTTCACCCTCGACCGCAACCGCTTTACCAGCTCCGGCGGCACCGCGCCGCTGGACATGATGCTGCACCTGATCAGCCGCGACCACGGCCGTGAATTGTCGGCGGCGATCTCCGAAATGTTTGTGTACGAACGCATCCGCAACGAACAGGATCACCAGCGTGTGCCGCTCAAGCACATGCTCGGCACCAACCAGCCGAAGCTGCAGGAAATTGTTGCGTTGATGGAAGCCAACCTGGAAGAGCCGATCGACCTGGATGAACTGGCGGTCTACGTCGCCGTGTCTCGTCGCCAGCTGGAGCGGCTGTTCCAGAAATACCTGCACTGCTCGCCGTCGCGCTACTACCTCAAGCTGCGCCTGATCCGTGCACGGCAGTTGCTCAAGCAAACGCCGATGTCGATCATCGAAGTGGCGTCGGTGTGTGGGTTTGTCTCCACGCCTCACTTCTCCAAGTGCTACCGCGAATACTTCGGCATTCCGCCGCGGGATGAGCGCGTAGGCTCCAACACCACCCAGCAAGTGGCGATGATGCCGATTCCTCAGGCGCTGGTGTTGTCACCATTGTCGGGGCCGATGTCGGCGTTGAGCCAGGCTCGGAATGAGTCGACTTTTGCCAGTGTAAGGCTCTAAGCCGAAGTGCTGCTATCGGGAGCAAGCCCCCTCCCGCATTGACTGTGTTCACACGTTCAAATGTGCGAATACAGTCAATGCGGGAGGGGGCTTGCTCCCGATCAGCGGCGCCTCAGGCGCCAGAGTTCTGCTTGAACTGCACCAGGGCCGGTAACAGCTGCTTGTCGATCGCCTGGCGAACGGCCGGCAGAATCGTCGCACTACCGGAGTACATCTGCTCAACCATGCCCTTGAGTGCCTTGGCCCGGATAGCGCTCAAACCACGCACCGCACATTCGCACGCCTGCTCGGCGCTGGCGCCGCTGGACACTTCAAAGCCCAGCGAGCGCAGTTGGCCCAGCAGGTCATCCTGGTCAATCAAATCCGCGTGCATCATGACGTTTATCCTGGTGTAGGGAACGGAGATCGACTTGGATTCTGGTAGGCCCTCGGTCGGTCGGCAAGGGCAGAATCAACGAATGGCTCAGATGGCTATGAACAGGTCGTTTTCGGGTCATTTACCGATAGCAGTAATAGGCACACTGAAGGCCAGGCAAGCAACTTGAAGGTTTGGTCACCCTCGGGATGTGATGCTTACACAAAGCGCTCTGCCCCGATCCAGTCACGGCTGGACCGGGGCTTTTTTTGCCCGAGATTGTGGGTGGCCACACCGTGGTCTAGCGCTGCAACACCAGAATCCGCGAGAGCAGCTCATCCCGGTCGATGTAGCACCCCTGGAAATGCCGCGCGCCGGAGGCGGGATCAAACGCATTGCGCGCATGCAAGGTGCGGCGGTTATCGAAGCACCACAGTTCACCCGGGTTCAGGCGCCTGACCAGGCGAAAACGCGCCTCGCGTGTCATGGCGATAAAACGTCGATAAGCGCGATACAGCAACGGCATCTGCTCGACCGGCGCATCAAACGGCCCGCGTAAGAAGTTGGCCATGCGAATTTCCGCCACGTCCCCCGAGGCATCCAGCGCAATGATCGGTGCAAGGCGGCGGTAGTCGCTGTGCCGATCCTTGTTGCGAAACTCCACCGGGATCTCACACAGGGCGTCGAACGCCTCAGGGTCTTCGGCACGCAGCACGTTGGCGATGGCAAACCCGTCGACAAAAATACTTTCGCCGCCGTCAGCCTCATTCACCAGGCAATGCAGAAACTGCAGCCCCGGTTGCAGCTCTCGTGTGGGTAAGTCGCTGTGCAGCGGCAGGTTGAAAGCGGTATAGGCATTGCTGTCGGCATCGGCCTTGGATTGCACATTGAACAGCACACCGAAATTGCTCTCACGAATAAAGGCAATGCGTTTGGCGACCAACGCCAGGGAGCCCGGCTCGGTGGGCACCCCACGGATTTGCGTCAGCCCCACGTCACGCAAGGCCAGCAGCCATTGCAGCAGGGCATTGGGGTCTTCCATCACCGCCGCGTAGTCGAAGACCGGCAGCTTGAGCGTGTGATTCCACAACTGCGGCTTGGGCTTTTTGGCGTGGCGTTCGTGACGGGATGCATCGTCGTAGGCGTGGGCCCGCAACCAGCCGGGATCGTACTGGCTGCGATGGCCACCGCTCCATTCCACACTCAGAAAACCCTGATCAATACGGGCGGCGATGGCGCTGAGGTTTTCATCCACATCAACGATCTCCAGCACCTGCTCGCGGGTCACGCTGTACACACATTCCGCGCACGGGCAGTTGTCCCGCAACCACGGGTGATGGAATGGGCTGATGCGACCATCGGCCCATTCCACGCGAATATGATCGTTCAGTACCTGCACATCGGCGAGGTCGCAGGTCTTCGGGTACGTACGGAAGTCGGCAACAGCGGCGGCGGTTTGCATGGCGATTCCTTATGGTTTTTGGGGCGGCAGTCCAATCACTCGGCCAAGCAGGGCGGGTCTTGGCAGGTCCGTCTGTTCAGCGCTGATGGCGGCAAGTTTTTCCAGCGTGGCCTCGGTGAACGGTGCCGAGTGCGGGCCGGCGAGATCGACATGCAACAGCATCTGTTCGTTACCGGCCAGCGCTCGCTCTTCGCCCACACGATGCAGGCTGTGATAGAGGTGCAGGCGCTTGGCGTCGTAGGCGATGAGTTGGGTGTGTACCTGGACCTCGGCGCCGAGCTTTACTTCATGCAGGTAGTTCAGGTGCAGTTCCAGAGTGAACAGCGAATGGCCGCTGGCTTCGCGGTTTTCGCTGTCCAGGCCGAGGGTGTCCATCAGCGCATCGGTGGCGTAGCTGAAGATCAGCAGGTAGAACGCGTCGCGCAGGTGGCCGTTGTAATCCACCCAGCCCGGCAGGACTTGGGTGGTGTAGGTGGTCAGTGCAGGCATGGTGGGGTTCCTGTTATTCGGCAAAGGCCATGCCGTGCTTTTGCTTGGTGGTTTTCACCGCCTCCAGCACCGCCAGCAGGCAATCATCACGATAGCGCTCCAGCGCCGAGATGCTGTGTGTGCCCAGCTGATCGCGGGTGCCATCGACCACATCATCGATCAGCTTGTCGGTCAGTTCCGGTGCCGGCAGGTAGGTCCACGGCAACTGCAACGCCGGGCCGAACTGCGCCATGAAGTGCCGCATCCCGGCATCGCCGCCCGCGAGGGTGTAGGTCAGGAATGTGCCCATGAACGACCAGCGCAAACCAGCGCCAAACCGAATGGCGTCGTCGATTTCACCGGTCGTTGCCACACCGTCATTGACCAGGTGCAACGCCTCCCGCCACAACGCTTCGAGCAAACGGTCGGCGATAAAGCCGGGCACTTCCTTGCGCACATGCAGCGGGCGCATGCCCAGGGATTCATACACCTTGATCGCCGCCTGGATCGCTTGCGGCGCGGTGTTTTTGCCGCCCACCACTTCCACCAGCGGCAGCAGGTAAACCGGGTTGAACGGGTGGCCGACCACGCAGCGTTCCGGGTGGGTCGAACCTTCGTAGAACTCACTTGGCAACAGGCCCGACGTGCTCGAACCAATCAACGCGTTGGGCTTGGCCGCCGCGCTGATCTTACTGTGCAGCTCCAGCTTCAACGCCAGGCGCTCGGGGGCGCTTTCCTGGATGAAGTCGGCGTCTTTTACGCATTCTTCGATGGTGGCGACAAAGCGCAGGCGGTCCTGGGAGGCACCGGGCGCCAGGCCCTGTTTCTCAAGGGCTCCCCAGGCATTGGCGACGCGTTTGCGCAGCGCTGCTTCGGCACCGGGCGCCGGGTCCCAGGCGACCACATCCAGGCCGTGGGCCAGGGCGCGGGACACCCAACCGCTGCCGATAACACCGCTGCCGAGGGCGGCGAAGGTTTTGATCTCAGTGATAAAGCTCATGTCGACAATCCTGAATAATGTGAAGAACCCTGTGGGAGCGAGCAAGCCCGCTCCCACATTTTTGATCCGGTTTCGGCAGGAGGGTTAGCCGCGCTTGGTGAGGCCCATCTTGATTCGGCCTTCGGCCGGGGTCATGACCCGTGCACCCAGGCGGCTGAGGATTTCACTGGCGCGTTCAACCAGTTGGCCGTTGGTGGCGAGCACGCCTTTATCCAGCCACAAGTTGTCTTCCAGGCCGACGCGCACGTTGCCGCCCAGCAGCACCGCTTGTGCGGCCATTGGCATCTGCATGCGGCCGATCCCGAAACCGGCCCACACCGCGTCGGCGGGCAGGTTGTCGACCATGGCTTTCATGGTGGTGGTATCGGCCGGCGCGCCCCATGGAATGCCCAGGCACAGTTGGAACAGCGGGTTATCGAGCAGTCCCTCCTTGATCATTTGCTTGGCGAACCACAGGTGGCCGGTGTCGAAAATTTCCAGCTCGGCCTTTACCCCCAACTCTTGAATACGCTTGGCTCCCGCACGCAGTTGCGCCGGGGTGGACACGTAAATGGTGTCGCCATCGCCGAAGTTCAGGGTGCCGCAATCGAGGGTGCAGATTTCCGGCAGCAGTGCCTCGACGTGGGCCAGGCGAGTCAGTGGGCCGACCAGGTCGGTATTGGGGCCGAACTCCATCGGGTTCTCGCCGCCACCGATCTCCAGGTCGCCACCCATGCCGGCGGTGAGGTTGACGATGATGTCGATATCGGCCTCGCGGATGCGCTCCATCACCTCGCGATACAGCGCGACGTCACGGCTGAACTTGCCGGTCTGCGGGTTACGCACATGGCAGTGCACCACGGTGGCGCCGGCCTTGGCGGCTTCTACGGCCGCCGCGGCGATTTGTTTGGGGGTGACCGGCACGTGCGGGCTTTTGGCGGTCGTGTCGCCAGCACCGGTGAGTGCGCAGGTGATGATGACGTCATGGTTCATGAGGCAGGTTCCTTGCAGGCGTGGTGATGCCGTTCGCGATCGGAAATGACCGCGAAACGGTGATTCGAAACAGGTTATTTGCTCGTCAATTGCAGGTTGGCCGCAGCCGGTTTGCCGTCGACGGTCGTCACACCTTCCAGCCAGCGGGCCTGGTCTTGCGGGTGATCCTTGAGCCACTGCCTGGCCGACTCGATGGCGTCTTTGTGATCCAGCAACGGCTGCATCATCCGGCTCTCGTCGGCGGCGGTGAAGGTCAGGTTGGTCAACAGTTTGTGCACGTTGGGGCACTGTTCGGCGTAGTTCGGCGAAGTGACGCTCCACACCGTGGCCATGCCTTCGTTCGGCCCCAGCGCGTCATCGCTGCCGGTGAGGTAGGTCATCGCAACGTTGACGTTCATCGGGTGCGGCGCCCAGCCGAAGAACACCACGGCCTCCTTGCGGCGCACGGCGCGGTCCACGGCGGCCAGCATGCCGGCCTCGCTGGACTCCACGAGCTGGAATTTACCCAGGCCGAACTGGTTCTTGGCGATCATCGCCTTGATCTGGGTATTGGCGCCGGAGCCCGGTTCGATGCCGTAGATCTTGCCGCCCAGTTCTTTTTCGAACTTGGCGATATCGGCGAAGGTTTTCAGGCCCTTGTCCGCCAGGTAAGTCGGCACGGCCAGGGTCGCGCGGGCGTCTTCCAGGCTCGGTTTCTCAAGGACCTTGACCTGCTTGGCATCGATGAACGGGGTGATGGTCTGGGTCATCAGCGGGTTCCAGTAACCGAGGAACAGGTCCAGGCGCTGGTCGCGGATGCCGGCGAAGATGATTTGCTGGGAGGCACTGGTCTGTTTGGTCTTGTAGCCGAGGCCATCGAGCAATACCTGGGTCATGGCGCTGGTGGCGATCACGTCGGTCCAGTTCACCACGCCCATGCGTACGTTCTGGCAAGACGCCGCGTCGGCCGCCAGTACATTCGTGCTCAAGATGGCGCTGGCGCTGAGTGCAAGCACACAGCGGCTGATCAGTCGGTTCATGGTGGATCCCTCGGCAGGTCGTTATTGTGGGAGCCGGCGTCTTTATGCGCCGTGCGATCAAGTTACGCAGCTTGCGGGGCAACAAAACGCACGGCGGCGACTCGCTCTTGCACTGCAGCGACCTGTGCTCTTGAATGGCCCGTAGAACTGGCGTATCACAGTGACCACGCTGCCCGTCCGACGAGAGCGCCACCATGTCCCAGGATTTCTACTTTTTGCTGATGCCGGGGTTCTCGGCCATTGGCTTTATCTCTGCGCTGGAGCCGCTGCGGGTGGCCAACCGCTTTCGTGGCGAGCTGTACCGCTGGCACATATTGAGTGCCGACGGCGGCGCGGTGCTGGCGAGCAATGGCATGTCGGTCAACGCCGACGCCGCGCTGGAGCCGTTGAAGAAAGGCGCGACCTTGATGGTGGTGGCCGGCTTCGAGCCGTTGCAGTCCGCCACGCCGGCCCTGGAGCACTGGCTGCGCCGTCTCGACCACGACGGCGTGACCCTCGGCGCCATCGACACCGGTGCCTGTGTGCTGGCCGAGGCGGGCCTGCTCGACGGCTACCGCCTGACCCTGCATTGGGAAGCCATCGACGCCTTCAAGGAGTCGTACCCGCACCTGAGCGTGACCCAGGAATTGTTCGAAATCGACCGCCGTCGCATCACCTGCGCCGGCGGTACCGCCTCCATCGACCTGATGCTCGACCTGATTGCCCAGGCCCATGGCCCTGAGTTGGCTATCCAGGTGTCCGAGCAATTTGTGCTCGGGCGCATCCGTCCGCGCAAAGACCACCAGCGCATGCAGATCGCCACGCGCTACGGCATCAACAACAAAAAGCTGGTGCAAGTGATCGGTGAAATGGAACAACACACCGAACCGCCGCTGACCACCCTGGCACTGGCCGAGGCGATCAAAGTCACCCGGCGCCAGTTGGAGCGGTTGTTTCGTCTGCATTTGAACGACACGCCAAGCAACTTCTACCTCGGCCTGCGCCTGGAGAAAGCCCGGCAGCTATTGCGTCAGAGCGACATGAGCGTGCTGGAGGTGAGTATTGCGTGCGGGTTTGAGTCGCCTTCTTACTTCACGCGCAGCTATCGGGCGCGGTTTGCCAAGTGCCCAAGGGAGGATCGGCGACGAGAGGTGGTTTGACGGGCAATTATAGTTAATTATACTAGCTACTATAATTTATAGTCATTTCCATAATTGAGTATAAAAGCATGTCGAAGAACAGCGGCTTCGTGTTTCGCCGCCCCGCCCTGGCAAGCAGTATCGCCGATGGTTTGGTGGGGGCCGGTATTCAGGATTTTACCTCTGGCCTGTTTCTCGCGGCGCCGCGCCGCACCGGCAAAAGCACCTTTTTGCGTGAAGACCTGATCCCCGAGTGTCAGCTGCGGGGTTGGCTGGCGGTGTATGTCGATCTCTGGGCCGATAAAGAGAAAGATCCGGCGGAATTGATCGCCAGCGCCATTGCCGCTGCGCTGGTTCCCTTTGAGAAGGGCATTCGCAAATTGGCCAAGAACATCGGCATCGAGAAACTAAGCTTTCTGCGCACCCTGTCCTGGGACTTCACCAAGCCACAATTGCCCGTCGGTGCCACACTGACCCAAGCCCTGGAGTTGCTGCACAGCGCGGCGGAAAAACCTGTGGTGCTGGTGATTGACGAAGCCCAGCATGCTTTAACCACCGAGTCCGGTATCAACGCGATGTTCGCGTTGAAGGCCGCCCGGGATCAGCTCAACCAAGGCCGTGACGAGGAGGGCAGCGGCTTGCATCTCGTGTTCACCGGTTCTAATCGTGACAAGCTTGCGCATTTGGTGTTGGGCAAAAGCCAGCCGTTCTTCGGCTCCAGCATCACGCCGTTCCCCTTGCTCGGCAAAGCGTTCACCCAGGCTTACACCGCGCACCTCAACGCGCACTTGGCCGAAACCAATCAATTCAACGCTGCAGATATCGATGAGGCGTTTGAGTTGGTAGGGCGTCGTCCCGAGATGCTGCGCACCATCATCGGTGAAGTGGCGTTGGAACTGGGTGAGGCCAGCAACCTGGGCCAATTGCTGCACAGTCGCGCCGAATTCCTGCGCGCGGGCGTATGGACGGAGTTCGAAAGTGCCTGGAACAACCTCACCGTCCCCCAGCGCGCTGTGCTGGAGGTGATGGTGGCGCGTTCACAAAACAATGAACCCTTCGCGCCCTTTACCGACAGCACACTCACGGCGGTCAGCAAGGCGCTGGAAGACATGGGCAGCGATGTGGTGCCGGGCACCCAGACCATACAGGCGTGCATTGATGCGCTGCGCGACAAGGAGCTGGTGTGGAAGTCGAGCCGTGGCGGGTATGCCCTGGAAGACAAGTCATTCGGGGATTGGCTGCTGCACAAGCGCTGAAGCGCACCACAAAACCAATGTGGGAGGGGGCTTGCCCCCGATAGCGGTGGGTCAGCAGCCTATCAGTGACTGACACCCCGACATCGGGGGCAAGCCCCCTCCCATATTTGATATGCGTCGTGGTTTATTTCTTTACCAGCGCCGAGCACGCCGCTTTGTAAGCCTCGTGCTGATACTTGTTCAGCGAAGCCGGCAACTCAACGTTGTGCTTCTTGTTCTGCGCATTGATGGTCTGCGGCGACAGCAGTGTCACCTCAACCCCCTCCAGCAACTGAAACACGCCTTCAATCTTGAACGTGGTCGGGCCACCGGCAAATTCGCCTTTCTTGCTGCGCTTCTTGATCGCGATGCGGGTGATGGCGTTTGCCTGCACAAACGCCTTCACCTGGGCGGCGAAGGCTTTGACGTTCGCCGCTTCATCGTCATCTCCAAGCGCGATTTTCTTGGTGGCCAGGGCGACGTGGGTCAGCGCCTGGTTGTCCTGAGAGGCGACAGCAATGATGGCTTCGCTGCCTTTGATTTCGATGCCGCAGATAGTCATTCAATGGCCTATTAAAATGGGGCTGAGTGGCGAGTATCAGTAATGCCGGTCTTCTTCTTGATGTTGATAGATCTGATGCGCCGTCCAGAACATCAGTATCGAGAACACCACCATCAGGCCGGCGCTTACGCTCATAATGTAGAAGTTAGGCGAACTCGATTTAAAGTTCGCCTTGATGTTATGCACCGTCGGAAACCATTTTGAGTACACCACGGGGACCGGGCCGCCCACTTCGTAGCCAGGGTCGTCGACGTAGCTGCTGTTGTTCACCATGCCTTCCATGCGTTGGCCTTCATGCTCGAAGGCGTAATACACGTTGATGCTGGAGGCCCAGGCGCTGAGGCGTTCCAGTTGGGTGATGTGCCCGATGGTTTCGATGGGCGCCGCCTTTATCAGTGCAAAAGGTGCGCCCCGGCTCACCGACAAACTCAGCATCAGCGACAGTATCAGCATGGCTAAAAACAGCAGGGCGGCGCGCGTGTAGAGGAAATCCCTCTGCGCTTCGCGTGGGTAATACATGTGAATTCCTTTTCAATAATCCTTGGCGCTTGCAACCGGCTTATTCCTGGCCGATCGACTCCAAAAACTCCGACCGCTCATCACTCATCCGCGCCAGGCAGTCATTCTGCTGGATCGCATAGTCTTTGCTGCCGTTCACCGCCGGGAAGGTGTCCACCGCGCAATCGGCGTCACGCAACTTCTCCCATTTCTGCTGGGCGTCCTTCAGACGAGCGGTAATGTCGGCCAACTGCGACTTGTTGCTGCCATAGGTCGACCCCATGCGTTCGAGCAGCCCCTGGTAGTTGTCCTTGAGCAATTGCTCGGCAGTGGTCTTGTTGAACGTGGCGCATTCCAGGGTTTGCTTGTCGTTCTCGATGCCATCGCAGGGCGTGTTGTCGGTGTCTTCCGCCGCGTGGACGCCGGTTGCGATGAGTGCCAAAGCCAGGAAAATTGATTTCATTGCGCCGTCTCATATCAAGTGATGGGGCAAATTCTGGCTCAAGCGTGGGACAAAGAACAGACGTCAGCCAGAGATGTCATGTTGGCCTTTGTCGTGGATTGACGCTTTCGGCAATTCCCCTGTCGTTTTTGCACCCGGCTCCGTCGGCCCCTGGGCATATGCTGGCCCCAAAGCGCCGGCAGACGATTCGGCGCATGAATCGCCAATAAGGGGACGCCTGATGAGCCCAGCGCAATTGCACGCCGACAGCATCGTTATCGACGGGCTGATCATTGCCAAGTGGAACCGCGAGCTGTTCGAGGACATGCGCAAAGGCGGCCTGACCGCCGCTAACTGCACCGTGTCGGTGTGGGAAGGGTTCCAGGCCACCATTAACAATATTGCCGCCAGCCAGAAACTGATCCGCGAGAACAGCGACCTGGTGATCCCGGTGAAAACCACCGCCGATATCCACCGCGCCAAGGAGCAGGGCAAGACCGGCATCATCTTCGGCTTCCAGAACGCGCATGCGTTTGAAGACCAGCTCGGCTATGTCGAGATCTTCAAGCAGCTTGGCGTGGGTGTGGTGCAGATGTGCTACAACACCCAGAACCTGGTGGGCACCGGTTGCTATGAGCGGGATGGCGGCCTGTCGGGCTTCGGGCGCGAGATCGTCGCCGAAATGAACCGTGTCGGCATCATGTGCGACTTGTCCCACGTTGGCTCCAAAACCTCCGAAGAAGTCATCCTCGAATCGAAAAAGCCGGTGTGTTACTCCCACTGCCTGCCCTCGGGGCTTAAAGAACACCCGCGCAACAAGTCCGATGAAGAACTCAAGTTCATCGCCGACCACGGCGGTTTTGTCGGCGTGACCATGTTCGCGCCGTTCCTGGCCAAGGGCATCGATTCAACCATCGACGACTACGCCGAAGCCATCGAATACACCATGAACATCGTCGGCGAAGACGCCATCGGTATCGGCACCGACTTCACCCAGGGCCATGGCCAGGATTTCTTCGAAATGCTGACCCATGACAAGGGCTACGCCCGCCGCCTGACCAGCTTCGGCAAGATCATCAACCCGCTGGGCATCCGCACCGTGGGCGAGTTCCCCAACCTCACCGAGACCCTGCTCAAGCGCGGCCACAGCGAGCGCGTGGTGCGCAAGATCATGGGCGAGAACTGGGTCAACGTGCTCAAGGACGTCTGGGGCGAATAAGCCAGCGCTGACACTTCTTTTCCTCCGGTCATCCGTACCGGGGGCATCAAAACGAATTTTCCGGAGTTAAGTTTCCATGGCCAAGATCGCCCCGCAATTGCCTATCGAAGTTGACAGTGAAACCGGTGTCTGGACCTCCGACGCCCTGCCGATGCTGTACGTGCCACGCCATTTCTTCGTCAACAACCACATGGGTATCGAAGAAGTGCTGGGCGCAGACGCCTATGCCGAGATCCTCTACAAGGCCGGCTACAAATCTGCCTGGCACTGGTGTGAGAAGGAGGCCGAGTGCCACGGCCTGGAAGGCGTCGCGGTATTCGAACACTACATGAAGCGTCTGTCGCAGCGCGGCTGGGGCCTGTTCAAGATCCAGGACATCGACCTCGACAAGGGCACCGCCAGCGTCAAGCTTGCGCACTCGGCGTTTGTCTATGTGTACGGCAAGGTCGGGCGCAAAGTGGACTACATGTTCACCGGTTGGTTTGCCGGCGCCATGGACCAGATTCTGGCCGCGCGCGGCAGCAAGGTTCGCACCGTGGCCGAACAAGTCTACGGTGGCTCCGAAGAGGGCCATGACGACGGCCTGTTCACCGTCAAGCCGTTGTAAGCCGAGGACCCAGCCATGGCTTTCGAAGCAATGTTCCAGCCGATCCAGATCGGCAAACTGACCATCCGCAACCGCGTGCTCAGCACCGCCCACGCCGAGGTGTATGCCACCGACGGCGGCATGACCACCGACCGCTATGTGAAGTACTACGAAGAGAAAGCCAAGGGCGGCATTGGCCTGGCGATCTGCGGCGGCTCCTCGGTGGTGGCGATCGACAGCCCCCAGGAGTGGTGGAGTTCGGTGAACCTGTCCACCGACCGTATCATCCCGCACTTCCAGAACCTGGCTGACGCCATGCACAAGCATGGCGCCAAGATCATGATCCAGATTACCCACATGGGTCGCCGCTCGCGGTGGGACGGCTTTAACTGGCCCACCCTGATGTCGCCGTCCGGTGTGCGTGAGCCGGTGCACCGCGCCACGTGCAAGACCATCGAGCCGGAAGAGATCTGGCGTGTGATCGGCAATTACGCCAGCGCCGCCAAGCGCGCCAAGGCCGGTGGCCTGGATGGCGTGGAACTGTCCGCCGTGCACCAGCACATGATCGACCAGTTCTGGAGCCCGCGGGTCAACAAGCGTACCGACGAATGGGGCGGCACCTTCGAAGGCCGCATGAAGTTCGGCCTGGAAGTCCTGAAAGCCGTGCGCGCCGAGGTCGGTGATGACTTCTGTGTGGGCATGCGCCTGTGTGGCGACGAATTCCACCCGGACGGCCTGTCCCACGAGGACATGAAGCAGATCGCCAAGTACTACGACGACACCGGCATGCTCGATTTCATCGGCGTGGTGGGCTCGGGTTGCGACACCCACAACACCTTGGCCAACGTGATCCCCAACATGAGTTACCCACCGGAGCCGTTCCTGCACTTGGCGGCCGGTATCAAGGAAGTGGTCAAGGTTCCGGTGCTGCACGCGCAGAACATCAAGGACCCGAACCAGGCCACGCGCATTCTCGAAGGCGGCTATGTGGACATGGTCGGCATGACCCGTGCGCATATCGCCGACCCGCACCTGATCGCCAAGATCAAGATGGGCCAGATCGACCAGATCAAACAGTGCGTCGGCGCCAACTATTGCATCGACCGCCAGTACCAGGGCCTCGATGTCCTGTGTATCCAGAATGCCGCGACTTCCCGTGAATACATGGGCGTGCCGCACATCATCGAGAAATCCACCGGGCCCAAACGCAAGGTGGTCGTGGTGGGCGCCGGCCCTGCCGGGATGGAAGCTGCGCGCGTCGCCGCCGAACGTGGGCACGACGTGACCCTGCTGGAAAAGAAAGCGTTTATCGGTGGGCAGATCACCACGGCCTCCAAAGCACCGCAACGCGACCAGATCGCCGGGATCACCCGTTGGTTCCAGTTGGAGCTGGCGCGTTTGAAAGTCGACTTGCGCCTGGGTGTGGCCGCCGATGCCGAGACCATCCTGGACCTGCGTCCGGACGTGGTGGTGCTGGCGGTCGGCGGGCATCCGAATGTCGAGCAAAACGAGCACTGGGGCGCTGCCGAAGGCCTGGTGGTCAGCAGTTGGGACGTGCTCGACGGCAAAGTGGCACCGGGCAAGAACGTGCTGGTGTACGACACCATCTGTGAGTTTACCGGCATGTCGGTGGCCGACTTCCTGGCCGACAAAGGCAGCCAGGTGGAGATCGTCACCGATGACATCAAGCCTGGGGTGGCCATCGGCGGTACGTCGTTCCCGACTTACTACCGCAGCATGTACCCCAAGGAAGTGATCATGACCGGCGACATGATGCTGGAAAAGGTCTACCGCGAGGGCGACAAACTGGTGGCGGTGCTGGAGAACGAATACACCGGCGCCAAAGAGGAGCGGGTGGTGGATCAGGTGGTGGTGGAAAACGGCGTACGCCCGGATGAAGCCATTTACTACGCGCTCAAGGAAGGCTCGCGCAACAAGGGCCAGATCGACGTTGAAGCGCTGTTCGCGATCAAGCCGCAGCCGTGCCTGAGCGAGCCGGGCGAGGGGTACTTGTTGTTCCGCATTGGTGACTGTGTGGCCCAGCGTAATACCCACGCTGCGATCTATGACGCCCTGCGCTTGTGCAAGGATTTCTGATACCGCAGGGCCAAAAATGTGGGAGGGGGCTTGCTCCCGATAGCGGTGGGTCAGCCAAAGCTGCATGAACTGACAGCCCGCCATCGGAGGCAAGCCCCCTCCCACATTCAAGGCCAGTTTCACAGTAGACCTGTGTGGTCTGTGGGAGCTTCACCATGTTGAACACCTTGCTGCCAATTCTCCTGTTTGCCGCCCTGGGCCTTGCGCTTCTTGGCGCACTGCGGCGTGTCGCAATGTGGCGCCGTGGCCGTGCCGCCAAAGTCGACCTGCTGGGTGGCCTGCTGGCCATGCCCAAGCGCTACATGGTCGACTTGCACCACGTGGTCGCCCGTGACAAATACATCGCCAACACCCACGTAGCGACTGCGCTGGGCTTTGTGCTGTCGGCGTTGCTGGCGATCCTGGTGCACGGCTTCGGCCTGCATAACCGCATCCTCGGCTACGCCTTGCTGCTGGCCTCGGTGCTGATGTTTGTCGGCGCCACCTTCGTCTACCTGCGTCGGCGCAATCCGCCATCGCGCCTGTCAAAAGGCCCGTGGATGCGCCTGCCGAAAAGCCTGATGGCCTTCTCGGTGAGCTTCTTCCTGGTGACCTTGCCGGTGGCCGGGATTTTGCCCGCCGACTTCGGCGGTTGGTTGCTTGCAGCATTGCTGAGCGTGGGCGTGTTGTGGGGCGTGTCCGAGATGTTTTTCGGCATGACCTGGGGCGGGCCGATGAAACACGCCTTCGCCGGTGCCCTGCACCTGGCCTGGCACCGCCGCGCCGAACGCTTTGGTGGCGGCCGCTCCACCGGTTTGAAACCGCTGGACTTGAGCGACAAAACCGCACCGTTGGGGGTAGAAAAACCCAAGGATTTCACCTGGAACCAACTGCTCGGCTTCGACGCCTGCGTGCAGTGCGGCAAGTGTGAAGCGGCATGCCCGGCGTTCGCTGCCGGGCAACCGCTGAACCCGAAAAAACTCATCCAGGACATGGTGGTCGGCCTGGCCGGTGGCACCGACGCCACGTTCGCCGGTAGCCCCTATCCCGGTAAACCGATTGGCGAACATGCTGGCAACCCGCATCAGCCCATCGTCAACGGCCTGGTGGACGCCGACACTCTGTGGTCGTGCACCACCTGCCGGGCCTGCGTGGAAGAGTGCCCGATGATGATCGAGCACGTGGACGCTATCGTCGACATGCGCCGCCACCTCACCCTGGAAAAAGGCGCCACCCCGAACAAGGGCGCCGAAGTCCTGGAAAACCTGATCGCCACCGACAACCCCGGCGGCTTTGCCCCGGGTGGCCGCCTGAACTGGGCGGCGGATTTGAACCTGCCGTTGCTCAGCGACAAGGGCAACTGCGAAGTGTTGTTCTGGGTCGGCGACGGCGCCTTCGATATGCGCAACCAGCGCACACTGCGCGCGTTCGTCAAAGTGCTGAAAGCGGCCAAGGTCGACTTCGCGGTGCTAGGCCTTGAGGAGCGCGACAGCGGTGACGTGGCGCGACGCCTGGGTGATGAAGCCACCTTCCAGTTGCTGGCTACGCGCAATATCCAGACCTTGGCCAAGTACACCTTCAAACGTATCGTCACCTGCGACCCGCACAGCTTCCACGTGCTGAAAAACGAGTACGGCGCCTTCAACGGTCACTATGCCGTGCAGCACCACAGCACCTTCATGGCCGAGTTGATCGGCGAGGGCGTGCTGAACCTGGGCCAGCACAAGGGCAACAGCGTGACCTATCACGATCCGTGCTATCTGGGCCGCTACAACGGCGAATACGAGGCACCGCGCCAAGTGCTGCGCGCGCTGGGTATCGAGGTCAAGGAAATGCAACGCTCCGGTTTCCGTTCACGCTGCTGCGGCGGGGGGGGCGGCGCGCCGATTACCGACATTCCAGGCAAGCAACGGATCCCGGATATGCGCATGGATGACATCCGTGAAACCGGTGCCGAACTGGTGGCTGTGGGTTGCCCCCAGTGCACGGCGATGCTTGAAGGCGTGGTCGAACCGCGGCCCTTGATCAAAGACATTGCCGAGCTGGTGGCCGATGCGTTGCTTGAAGACGCCACGCCGGCCAAAGCGCCTAAACGTGAACCTGCGGAGGTGCACTGATGAGCGACATTATCCGCCGCGACCCACGGGCTGAATGGATCGCCCGTAACCGCCTGCACCCGCTGCATGCGGCGATGCAGCCGGTGCAACACAGTTGGATGGGACCTAACGGGGTCCTGCGCAAGAACGTGCATGGCGTCGGCTTTATTGGCCCCAACGGCATCAAGCGTATCGACCGCAGCGGCGCCCAGCAAGGCGGTACGGCCAAGCGCACGGCGGCGGTGGAGGTGCAACTGCCGTTGCATCAAGTGCCGGCGCCTGCGTTCTACATCAACGTGGTACCGGACATGGTCGGTGGCCGCTTGAGCAGCCACGACCGCGATTTGCTCGGCCTGGCGCGGCAACTGGCGGGCAGCAATGGGGCCGTGCTGGCCGTGGTGTTCGGCGAGCACAAGGAAAGTGCGTTTGCCACGGCGGGTGTCGATCGCTTGTTAGTGCTGCAAGGACCTGAGTTCGACGGTTATTCACCGGAGCAACGCGTCCAGGGCCTGCGGGCTGTGGATAACCAGTTCAACCCACGCCATTGGCTGCTGCCGGACAGCCGCAGTGGCGGTGGTGAGCTGGGCCGGCGTTTTGCCGCCAGCCTCAAGGAGCGCCCGGCTACGCGGGTGTGGCAGATCAAGGGCAGTGAATGCATCGGCCGCGCGGGTGCCGGCCAGGAAGACTTGGCCCGGCCATTGCCGCGCCTGATTCTCGCCGCTGCCGAATGTGCCGACCCGGTCAGTGACACGCGCCATGAAGTGTTGCCTGTGGAGTTATCCACACCCTTGGCTCGCAGCTTGCCGCGCATCGAAGACCTCGGCGCGGTGGCGGTGGACCCGGCGGCGATTCCCATGGCCGAAGCAGAGTTTATTTTCTCCGGCGGCAACGGCGTGAAGGACTGGACCCTGTTCCACCAGACTGCCGCGGCCCTGGGCGCCACCGAAGGCGCGTCGCGGGTGGCGGTGGACGATGGCTTTATGGCGCGTGATCGCCAGGTCGGCGCCAGTGGCACTTGGGTCACGGCGCGGGTGTACGTGGCCGTGGGGATCTCCGGGGCGATCCAGCACCTGCAAGGCATCGGCGCCTGCGACAAGGTGGTGGCAATCAACCTCGACCCGGGCTGCGACATGATCAAGCGTGCCGACCTGTCGGTGATCGGCGAAAGCGCTGCGATCCTGCAAGCCCTGATCGCGGCGGTCGAGACTTACCGCAACGGCGCCAAGCGCGATGCAGCTTAAGGAAATGGCCATGACCATCAATGTAATCAGCCTGGTGTCCATCGGCGCCCACCCTACCTCCGGGCGCCCGCGCCGTGCCGAGCAGGATGCCCGCGCCGTCGAGCTGGGCCTGCAACTGGCTGGGGATAAGTTGCAGGTGCTGCACGCCGGCAACATCGCCGAACCCACCCTGCGCAGCTACCTGGGCATGGGCCTGCCACAACTGCAGGTACTGGAACAGCCGGCCGGCGCGGATGCCTTGCCGGTACTCAGTGACTATCTGCGCGACGCCGGCGCCCACGTGGTGCTCACCGGCAGCCAGGCGGAAACCGGTGAAGGCTCGGGTATGTTGCCGTTCCTGTTGGCCGAGCAACTGGGCTGGCCGCTGATTGTCGGGCTGGCGCACGTGGAGTCTGTCGAGGGCGGTGTGGCCCATGTGCTGCAAGCCCTGCCACGTGGGCAGCGGCGGCGCTTGAAGGTGCGCCTGCCGTTTGTGGCCACGGTGGATAACGCTGCGCCCAAGCCCCGCCAGAGTGCCTATGGCCCGGCGCAGCGGGGTGAGCTGGCGGCCCATGAGGTCGAGGTTGAACAGGACGAGTTATTCACAGGCGCCTTGCTGCAACCGGCCAAGCCTCGCCCCAAACGCCTCAAGGTGATCAAGGCCAAGAGCGGAGCCGACCGCATGAAGGCTGCAACGGCCAAGGCCAGTGGCGGCGGTGGGCAAGTGCTCAAGGGCCTCACTCCCGAGGCGGGCGCTGAAGCTATTCTCAAGCTGCTCGTAGAAGAAGGCGTGGTGCGCTAACCAATGTGGGAGGGTGCTTGCTCCCGATGGCGATGGTTCAGTTGTTGATAGGCTGACCGACACACTGCTATCGGGGGCAAGCCCCTTCCCACATTGTCATGCACTGCCAGCGGCTTACCCACAATCCCTGTTGACCCGTCTGTGGATAACCTGTTCGCGCTTGTCCACACCCCATGTAAATCAAGCCCTACAGCGCCCTGTACGAAAAACAACCAAGCTAAGCGACGGTTTTTGCTTGGTTTTTTCCGTGGGCGTGGGCCTTTTCCTGTGCAGACTTGCCCCCAAAGTCTGTTGGCGCTTCTGTGGATAAGATGTTTGCTATCAGCTACAGCCCATATAAACCAAGGCTTTCATGGGTTTGGTCGAAATTTGATCAATCTCGGCGTTTTGCCGTCTGAAACGCCTGGATAGCCCGATTTATGACGCTTTGGCGGCCTTTTCCACAGCCCGGGAAAAGTTGCCCCCAAAGTCTGTTGGTGTATCTGTGGATAAGGTGTTCGCGTAGTGCTACAGGGCACGTGTTTCATGGTCTGCAAGCAATTGATCAATAAATGATCGGTGGTGTGTAAATCCCGTCGACTTGAATAAGTCACGGAATTTCTTCATTTATTTATAGGCTGGGCGCGCACTTGCCCACAATTGCTGTGGGTGGCTTTGTGGATAAGTTGTTGGGTGATGGCTGGAGGGCAGGCTGGCAGTGGGCTGCGAGAGATTCGATCAACTATTAAGCAGTGTGAGGTTCAAGTGTGGGAGGGGGCTTGCTCTAACAGGCCGTCAGTTAAGGGTGAGCGCTGTCTTTGTCGCCTTTCACCTTCTTAACTGACGGGCATTAGAGCAAGCCCCCTCCCCCCTGTTTGAGCTGTGGGTATCGGTTATTCGTGTGCAGCCACGCCTTTGAGGTAGGGGGCTGGGGCTGCGCCGAGGTTGTTCAACATGCGCTCGCTGTACCAATCCACAAAGTTCACCACGCCGAACTCATAGGTCTTGGAATATGGCCCAGGCTGGTAAGCGGTGGAGTTGATCCCGCGCTGGTTTTCTTCGGCCAGGCGACGGTCCTGGTCGTTGGTGGCATCCCACACCTGGCGCATGCGCTCCACGTCGTAGTCCACACCTTCCACGGCGTCCTTGTGCACGATCCACTTGGTGGTGACCATGGTTTCCTGGGCGCTGATCGGCCACACGGTGAACACGATGATGTGGTCGCCCATGCAGTGGTTCCAGGAGTGGGGCAGGTGCAGGATGCGCATCGAGCCCAGGTCCGGGTTTTTGATACGGCCCATCAGCTTGGCACAGCCTTGTTTGCCGTCCAGGGTCATCGACACGGTGCCCTTGAGCAGCGGCATGCGCACGATGCGGTTACGCAGGCCGAAGCTGGCGTGGGCGTAAGGGATTTTTTCGGCATCCCAGGCGGCGGCGGAAGCCGCCACATGGTCCTTGAACGCCTGGTCGGCGCGCGGGTCGGTGACGTCGTCCCATTCCAGCAGGGTTTTGAGCAACTCGGGGTGCGACGCGTTGCAGTGGTAGCATTCGCGGTTGTTTTCCAGCACCAGTTTCCAGTTGGCTTTTTCGAACAAGGTGGTCTGGATCGCCACCTTGGTGTTCTCCATGTCGTAGGGTTCCATGTAATGGTTCAGGGTCGACAGGAAATCATCGATGGCCGGCGGGTTCTCGGCCAGGCTGATGAAGATGTAGCCGCCAGCGGTCTTAACATTGACTGGCTTGAGGCCGTATTGCTTCATATCGAAATCGGCGCCCATCTCGGTGCCGGCAAACAACAGGCGACCGTCCAGCTCATAAGTCCACTGGTGGTAATGGCACACCAGCTTGGCAACCTTGCCCTTGTCGCTGGTGCACAGGCGCGAACCACGGTGGCGGCACACGTTGTGGAACGCATGCACCACGCCGTCGGCACCCCGGATCACGATGATCGGGTTCTTGCCCACTTGCAGGGTCAGGTAGTTGCCTTTAGTGGGGATTTCGCAGGTCATGCCGGCGATCAACCACTCTTTCTGGAAGATCTCCTGCATGTCGATATCAAACAACCGCTCATCAGAGTAAAACGGCTGCGGCAGCGAAAAGGTGCGCTCGCGCTCTTGCAGCATCTGCGCGGTGGCCTTGCGTGCGGGTTCCAGCGGATCGCCCAAGCTTAAGGTTGCGGTGACGTCCATCGTGTGTGTCCTCATGGCCATTCAGTGTGGCCGGCGAAAGTGACTAATCAGGTTTTGCAGCAAGGCGTAAAGAAAGCGTCGTTGTTGGGAGCGAGTGTGGGCCCGCCGATGCGCCGAACCTTGTCCATTAGCGACACGGCCCACTCTGTTCCCGACGCGCAACCCCCGTGGTATGGGGGCTGGTCGCGATAAGTATGTGAATGTCGCAGATAGGTAAATGGGTGGTTCTCGCGTTACGCAGAATCGCCACCATAAGGCCGACGTCGGCGGTGGAGAACAACATGTCCAATAATTTCCTGAATCCGGTAACCACCCAGACCTGGGCCAATGGTCGGCACATCGTCCGTTGCGTCAAAGTCATCCAGGAAACCTGGGATGTGCGCACCTTCTGCTTCATGGCCGATCAGCCAATCCTGTTCTTTTTCAAGCCTGGGCAATTCGTCACCCTGGAGCTGGAAATCGAAGGCCAGCCGATCATGCGCTCCTACACTATTTCCAGTTCGCCGTCGGTGCCCTATAGTTTTTCGGTGACGATCAAGCGCGTGCCGGGCGGGCGGGTTTCCAACTGGCTGCACGACACGTTGCACGAAGGCCAGGAGTTGGCAGTGCACGGCCCGGTCGGGCTGTTCAACGCCATCGATTTCCCCAGCCCGAAAGTGCTGTACCTCAGCGGCGGCGTCGGCATCACGCCGGTCATGTCCATGGCGCGTTGGTTCTACGACACCAATGCCAACGTCGACATGACGTTTATCCACAGCGCCCGCTCACCCAAGGACATCATCTACCACCGCGAGCTTGAGCATATGGCGTCGCGGATCGACAACTTCAGCCTGCACCTGATTTGCGAAAAACACGGCCTGGGCGAACCCTGGGCCGGGTATCGCGGCTATCTGAACCACAAGATGCTGGAATTGATGGTGCCCGACTTCCTTGAGCGCGAAGTGTTCTGCTGCGGCCCGACGCCCTACATGAATGCGGTGAAGCGCCTGCTGGAAGCGTCGGGTTTCGACATGGCGCGTTACCACGAGGAATCCTTTGGCGCGACGCCACCGGAAGCGCGTGCCGACGCGGTGGAACAGGCCGAACAAGCCGCCGAGGCACCGGAAATCGACCTGGCGGACCTGCATCAGGTGGAATTTATCGCGTCCGGCAAGAGCATTCGCGTGGCCCCTGGGGAAACGGTGCACGCTGCGGCCGCCAAGCTTGGCCTGCTGATCCCCAAAGCCTGCGGCATGGGTATTTGTGGCACGTGCAAGGTGATGAAGCTGGGCGGGGAGGTCGAGATGGAGCACAACGGTGGGATCACCGAGGAAGACGAAGCCGAGGGCTACATCCTGTCGTGCTGCAGTGTACCGAAGGGGGATGTGCGGATTGAGTTCTGACCCCTCACCCTGATCGTTCCCACGCTCCGCGTCCCGCTGTGTGACGCAGAGCGTGGGAGCGATCAGTTAGAGGTTATTGGGCGTAGATATGCACGACGAAGTGCTGACCTGAAGCTGTCAATTCGTAGGCTTTATCGTAGATCCTCAGCGTCCTCGATGGCTCGCGGATGGTATCCCCGACTTTGGCGTACTTCCTGAACTCATCCCAGTCAATCACTGTGGTGCTGACAGTGCCATCGCTTTGCAGGGTGTTGCCGTTGCTTTGATATTCCATGGTTTTTGCTCTCTTCTGGATGTCCGTTTCCAGCCGACTGTTCGGCAGGCGGTTATCCCGAAAGGGGAAGTCTCTGCAGCGGCTTTTCCTTCCGGGTTCCAAGAGGCTAGTCAATGAAAACCCAGTGTGCTGCTGTCAGAAATATCAAATGACAGACTCGGCAATCAGCCAGTATTCGCTACGTTCAGGCACCCATCACTGTCCGAATATCCGCAGCCAATTCTCTTACACGTTCTTCCTCGGTATCCCACGCACACATGAAGCGCGCACCGCCTTTGCCGATGAAGGTGTAGAAGCGCCAGCCCTTGGCTGTCAGTGCGGCGATGGCCGGTTCAGAGAGTTGCAGGAACACGCCGTTGGCCTGGACCGGGAACATCAATTCCACGCCGGGAATATCCGCTACCAGGCTGCTCAGCAGTTGTGCGCAGTGGTTGGCGTGGCGTGCGTGTTTGAGCCAGGCGTCATTTTCCAGCAAGCCCACCCAGGGCGCAGACAGGAAGCGCATTTTCGACGCCAGCTGACCGGCCTGTTTGCAGCGGTAGTCGAAGTCTTCGGCCAGCTTGTGGTTGAAGAACAGGATCGCCTCACCCACGGCCATGCCGTTCTTGGTGCCGCCAAAGCACAGCACGTCCACGCCGGCTTTCCAGGTCAGGTCGGCCGGTGAACAGCCGAGGAACGCGCAGGCGTTGGAGAAGCGCGCGCCGTCCATGTGCAGGTTCAGGCCCAGCTCTTTGCACGTGGCGCTGATGGCGCGGATTTCCTCGGGGGTGTACACGCTGCCGACTTCAGTGGCCTGGGTCAGGGTCACGACGCGGGGTTTGGGGTAGTGGATATCCTGGCGCTTGAGGGCGATCTCGCGGATCGACTCCGGGGTCAGCTTGCCGTTTTCGGTGCGGGCAGTGAGTAGCTTGGAACCGTTGGAGAAAAATTCCGGCGCGCCACACTCGTCGGTTTCGACGTGGGCGGTTTCCGAGCAAATCACGCTATGGTAGCTCTGGCACAGCGAAGACAGCGCCAGGGAGTTGGCTGCGGTACCGTTGAAGGCGAAAAACACTTCGCAGTCGGTTTCGAACAGGTTGCGGAAACCGTCGGCGGCGCGGTGGGTCCATTCATCATCGCCATAGGCGCGTTGATGGCCCTGGTTGGCGAGTTCCATGGCGGCCCAGGCTTCCGGGCAGATGCCGGAATAGTTGTCGCTGGCGAATTGTTGGCTCTTGTCGGTCATGGCCCATTCCTGTGGTCGATGTTGGTGCGCACTTTAACCAAGATTGTCGGGCGCGCGCACGCACTGAAAATGCAAAGTCACTGGGGAATTATGCACAGTACTGAAACGATTCCTGTCAGCCCCTTCCGAGATGGCGCTTTGGATCTGCTCAAGTGGCTGGCGCTGTTGAGCATGGTGCTCGATCACCTGCGCTATGTGGGGTTAAGCCTGGATGGGTTGTATGTGCCTGGGCGCCTGGCGTTTCCGTGGTTTTGCCTGGCGATTGCGGCGAATTTGCATCGCGTGCGAAACACACCCGTGACAGGCCAATGGCGCTATCTGGGCTGGTTGCTGCTGTTCAGCGTGATCAGTGAGGTGCCGTATCGGATGTTCATCGAAGATGCCGATACCTTGAACGTGCTGCCGACCCTGGCGCTGGGCCTGCTGGTTGCCCGAGGTTGGCAGCAGAAGGCGTTGGTTGATCGAGGATTGGCGCTGATCGCCGTCGCAATAGCGGCCGTGTTCTCAACCCAGTTGATGTTCGGTTTCTTTGGTGTGTTGCTGCCCCTGGCAATGCTGCTGGTGTTTCGCCAGCCCTGGTATTTCAGCGTGCTGCCGGGTTTGGTCTGCGTCGCCGCCAATCAATGGCAGATTCTGCTCAATAGCGGCACGTTTGTGGCGCTGTTGGGATTAGTCGCATGTCTGATTGCGCCGCTGGCCGGGTTGGTCTTATTGCGACATGGCAAAAACGCTGCCTCGCCAGCCATGCGCCGCTGGGCTTATGCCCTTTATCCAGCGCACTTCTTCCTGCTGCTACTCGTCCGCAAGCTCCTCGCCTAACCCCTGTGGGAGAGGGCTTGCCCCCGATTGCGGTATATCAGCCACTGCATAGGCAAGCTGATCCACCCCATCGGGGGCAAGCTGCCTCCCACATTTGTTCTGCGTCGCTGAGGAATGTCGTAAACGCACCTTTGCGTGGCGTGCGCAGGCATTTGACCTGGCAGCGCCAGCCCTACCATCGCATCAAAGGGCCCTGCACGGGCCTCAACAATACGAAAGGCTGGGAGAGACGCGATGTTCAGCAAAAAAGACCAGATCCAGGGATATGACGACGCACTGCTGGCGGCGATGAATGCCGAGGAACAGCGTCAGGAAGATCATATCGAGCTGATCGCGTCGGAGAACTACACCAGCAAGCGCGTAATGCAAGCCCAGGGCAGCGGCCTGACCAACAAATACGCCGAAGGCTACCCGGGCAAGCGCTACTACGGTGGCTGCGAGCATGTGGACAAAGTTGAAGCCCTGGCCATCGAACGCGCCAAGCAACTGTTCGGCGCCGATTACGCCAACGTGCAGCCGCACTCCGGTTCATCGGCCAACAGCGCCGTGTACCTGGCGCTGTTGAACGCCGGTGACACCATCCTCGGCATGAGCCTGGCCCATGGCGGCCACCTGACCCACGGCGCCAAAGTGTCGTCCTCGGGCAAGCTGTACAACGCGGTGCAGTACGGCATCAACACCGACACCGGCCTGATCGACTACGACGAAGTCGAGCGCCTGGCCGTGGAGCACAAACCCAAGATGGTGGTGGCCGGTTTCTCCGCCTACTCCAAGACCCTGGATTTCCCACGCTTTCGTGCGATCGCCGACAAGGTTGGCGCGCTGCTGTTCGTCGACATGGCTCACGTCGCCGGCCTGGTCGCCGCCGGCCTGTACCCGAACCCGCTGCCCTACGCCGATGTGGTCACCACCACCACCCACAAGACCCTGCGTGGTCCCCGTGGTGGCCTGATCCTGGCCAAGGCCAACGAAGAAATTGAGAAGAAACTCAACGCCGCCGTTTTCCCCGGTGCCCAGGGCGGTCCGCTGATGCACGTCATCGCCGGCAAGGCCGTGTGCTTCAAGGAAGCCCAGGAGCCCGGCTTCAGGGCCTACCAGCAGCAAGTGATCGACAACGCCCAGGCCATGGCCGGCGTGTTTATCAAACGCGGCTACGATGTAGTGTCCGGCGGCACCGACAATCACCTGTTCCTGGTCAGCCTGATCCGTCAGGGCCTCACCGGCAAAGAGGCGGACGCTGCCCTCGGCCGCGCCCATATCACCGTCAACAAAAATGCCGTGCCGAATGACCCGCAGTCGCCGTTCGTGACGTCGGGCCTGCGCATCGGTACCCCGGCGGTGACCACGCGTGGTTTCAAGGTGCCGCAATGCATCGAGTTGGCGGGTTGGATCTGCGACATCCTTGACAACCTCGGCGACGCCGATGTCGAGGCCAACGTGGCCAAGCACGTGTCTGCCCTGTGCGCTGATTTCCCGGTTTATCGCTGAGCGCGGTTTTGGAGTAATGACTATGCAACGCTACTCGGGCTTCGGCCTCTTCAAGCACTCACTCAGCCATCACGAAAACTGGCAGAAGATGTGGCGCACGCCCACCCCTAAAAAGGTGTACGACGTGGTCATCGTCGGCGGCGGCGGGCATGGCCTGGCGACGGCCTACTACCTGGCCAAAGAGCACGGCATCACCAATGTGGCCGTGGTCGAGAAGGGGTGGTTGGGTGGTGGTAACACCGCGCGCAACACCACCATCGTGCGTTCCAACTACCTGTGGGACGAGTCGGCGCACTTGTATGAACACGCGATGAAACTCTGGGAAGGCTTGTCCCAGGACCTGAACTACAACGTGATGTTCTCCCAGCGTGGCGTCTACAACCTGTGCCACACCTTGCAGGACATCCGTGACTCCGAGCGCCGCGTCAGCGCCAACCGCCTCAACGGCGTGGACGGCGAACTGCTCAACGCCAAGCAAGTGGCCGACGAGATCCCGTACCTGGATTGCTCGAAAAACACCCGCTACCCGGTGCTCGGCGCCACCGTGCAACGGCGCGGTGGCGTGGCCCGTCACGACGCCGTGGCCTGGGGCTTTGCCCGTGCCGCCGACGCCTTGGGCGTAGACCTGATCCAGCAAACCGAGGTCATTGGTTTCCGTAAGGAAAACGGCGTGTGCATCGGTGTGGAAACCAACAAAGGCTTTATCGGCGCCAAGCGCGTCGGTGTGGTCACCGCCGGTAACTCCGGGCACATGGCTTCGCTGGCGGGCTTTCGCCTGCCGATCGAATCCCACCCGTTGCAGGCGTTGGTTTCGGAACCGATCAAGCCGATTATCGACAGCGTGATCATGTCCAACGCCGTGCACGGCTACATCAGCCAGTCAGACAAGGGCGACCTGGTGATCGGCGCTGGTATCGACGGCTATAACGGCTATGGCCAGCGTGGCTCGTACCCAGTGATCGAACACACCATCCAGGCCATCGTCGAGATGTTCCCGGTGCTGTCGCGCGTACGCATGAACCGCCAGTGGGGCGGCATCGTCGACACCACGCCGGACGCTTGCCCGATCATTTCCAAGACGCCGGTACCGAACATGTTCTTCAACTGCGGTTGGGGTACCGGTGGCTTCAAGGCCACACCGGGCTCAGGCAACGTGTTTGCTGCCAGCCTGGCCAAGGGTGAAATGCACCCGTTGGCGGCACCTTTCTCCATCGACCGTTTCCACAACGGTGCGCTGATCGACGAACACGGCGCTGCGGCCGTCGCCCACTAACAGGAGAAATTCCCTATGTTGCATATCTTCTGTCCTCACTGTGGCGAACTGCGCTCCGAAGAGGAATTCCACGCGTCCGGCCAAGCGCACATCCCGCGCCCGCTGGACCCGAATGCCTGCACCGATGAAGAGTGGGGCGACTACATGTTCTTTCGCGATAACCCCCGTGGCCTGCACCACGAGTTGTGGATTCACGCCGCCGGTTGCCGCCAGTATTTCAACGCCACCCGCGACACCGTGACCTACGAAATTTTTGAAACCTACAAGATCGGTGAGAAACCGCAATTCACCGCCAAGGCCTCTGGAGAGAAGGTATGAGCCAGATCAATCGCCTGTCCAACGGTGGCCGGATCGACCGTAATAAAGTCCTGACCTTCAGCTTCAACGGCCAGAGCTACAAAGGCTTCGAAGGCGACACCCTGGCGGCCGCCTTGCTGGCCAACGGCGTTGACATCATCGGTCGCAGCTTCAAGTACTCGCGCCCACGGGGCATCTTTGCCGCAGGCGCCGAAGAGCCGAACGCGGTGTTGCAGATCGGCGCCACCGAAGCCACCCAGATTCCCAACGTGCGTGCCACGCAACAGGCGCTGTACCAGGGCCTCGTCGCCACCAGCACCAACGGCTGGCCGAACGTCAACAACGACGTGATGGGTATTCTCGGCAAGGTCGGCGGCAAGCTGATGCCGCCGGGTTTCTACTACAAAACCTTCATGTACCCGCAGTCGTTCTGGATGACCTACGAGAAGTACATCCGCAAGGCGGCCGGCCTGGGTCGCTCGCCGACCGAGAACGACCCGGACACCTACGACAACTTCAACCGTCACTGCGACGTGCTGGTGGTGGGCGCGGGCCCTGCCGGCCTCGCTGCAGCATTGGCCGCCGCCCGCAGTGGCGCTCGCGTGATCATCGCCGATGAGCAGGAAGAGTTCGGCGGTTCGCTGCTCGACTCCCGCGAAAGCCTCGACGGCAAGCCGGCCACAGAGTGGGTCGCCAGCGTCATCGCCGAATTGAAAGCCTTGCCGGACGTGGTGCTGTTGCCCCGCGCCACCGTCAACGGTTATCACGACCACAACTTCCTGACCATTCACGAACGCCTCACCGACCACCTCGGTGATCGTGCGCCGATTGGCGTTGTGCGCCAGCGTATCCACCGTGTCCGCGCCAAGCGCGTAGTGCTGGCAACGGGTGCCTGTGAGCGTCCGCTGGTGTATGGCAACAACGACGTGCCGGGCAACATGCTGGCCGGTGCGGTCTCTACCTACGTACGCCGTTACGGCGTGGCGCCGGGTAAAAAGCTGGTGCTGTCGACCAACAACGACCACGCCTACCGCGTTGCCCTGGACTGGCTGGATGCCGGCCTGCAAGTGGTGGCCGTGGCCGATGTACGCCATAACCCACGCGGCGCGCTGGTAGAAGAGGCCCGCGCCAAAGGCATTCGGATCCTCACCGGCAGTGCCGTGATCGAAGCCCGTGGCAGCAAGCACGTGACCGGCGCCCGCGTCGCCGCGATTGATGTGAAGGCCCATAAGGTCACCAGCCCCGGCGAGTGGCTGGACTGTGACCTGGTGGCCAGCTCCGGTGGCTACAGCCCGGTGGTTCACTTGGCTTCGCACCTGGGCGGCAAGCCGACCTGGCGTGAAGACATCCTCGGTTTTGTACCGGGTGAAGCCCCGCAGAAACGCGTGTGCGTCGGTGGCATCAACGGCGTCTACGGTCTTGGCGATTCCCTGGCCGATGGCTTTGAAGGCGGCGTGCGCGCGGCCAGCGAAGCCGGTTTTGCGCCAGTGGAAGGCACCCTGCCAAAGGCCCTGAGCCGCTTGGAAGAGCCCACCCTGGCGCTGTTCCAAGTGCCTCACGAAAAAGCCACTGCACGGGCGCCGAAGCAATTTGTCGACCTGCAGAACGACGTCACCGCCGCTGCCATCGAACTGGCGACCCGCGAAGGCTTCGAGTCGGTCGAGCACGTCAAACGCTACACCGCGCTGGGCTTCGGCACCGACCAGGGCAAGCTGGGTAACGTCAACGGCCTGGCCATCGCTGCGCGTTCGCTGAACGTGACCATCCCGCAGATGGGCACCACGATGTTCCGTCCCAACTACACGCCGGTGACCTTCGGCGCGGTAGCGGGCCGTCACTGCGGGCACATCTTCGAGCCGGTTCGCTACACCGCGCTGCAAGCCTGGCACGTGAAAAACGGCGCCGAGTTCGAAGACGTCGGCCAATGGAAACGCCCGTGGTACTTCCCTCGTAACGGTGAAGACCTGCATGCCGCGGTAAAACGCGAATGCCTGGCCGTGCGCGACAGCGTCGGCCTGCTGGACGCGTCCACCCTCGGCAAGATCGACATCCAGGGCCCGGATGCCCGCGAGTTCCTCAACCGTATCTACAGCAACGCCTGGACCAAGCTCGACGTGGGCAAGGCCCGCTACGGCCTGATGTGCAAGGAAGACGGGATGGTCTTCGACGACGGCGTCACCGCCTGCCTGGCCGATAACCACTTCCTGATGACCACCACCACCGGCGGCGCCGCCCGCGTATTGCAGTGGCTGGAAATCTACCAACAGACCGAATGGCCGGACCTCAAGGTGTACTTCACCTCGGTCACCGACCATTGGGCGACCATGACCCTGTCCGGCCCCAACAGCCGCAAGCTGCTGGCAGAAGTCACCGACATCGACCTGGACAAGGACGGCTTCCCGTTCATGACCTGGAAAGAAGGTTTGGTCGGCGGCGTACCGGCGCGGGTGTTCCGTATCTCGTTTACCGGTGAGCTGTCGTACGAAGTCAACGTGCAAGCCGACTACGCCATGGGCGTACTGGAAAAAATCGTCGAGGCCGGCAAAAAGTACAACCTGACCCCGTACGGCACCGAGACCATGCACGTGCTGCGCGCCGAGAAGGGCTTCATCATCGTCGGCCAAGACACCGACGGCTCGATGACCCCGGACGACCTGAACATGGGCTGGTGCGTGGGCCGTACCAAACCGTTCTCGTGGATCGGCTGGCGCGGGATGAACCGTGAAGACTGCGTGCGCGAAGAGCGCAAGCAACTGGTGGGCTTGAAGCCGATCGACCCGACCGTGTGGCTGCCGGAAGGCGCGCAATTGGTGTTCGATCCGAAGCAGACGATCCCGATGAAGATGGTCGGACACGTCACCTCAAGCTATGCGCACAACTCCCTGGGCTATTCGTTTGCCATGGGCGTGGTGAAGGGCGGCTTGAAGCGCCTCGGCGAGCGGGTATTCTCACCGCAGGCCGATGGCAGCGTGATCGAAGCGGAGATTGTGTCTTCGGTGTTCTTTGACCCGAAAGGCGATCGCCAGAACATCTGATAGACCGAGTCGCTCCCATCGGGAGCAAGCCCCCTCCCACAGGGGAATGCATTCCAAATGTGGGAGGGGGCTTGCCCCCGATGAGGGCAGAACAGTCACCACAGAATTCAGACAGGTGCTTTATGACAGCCGCCAATGTTTACCAACAACGCCCCACCACCGGTGCCAAGGCCGAGTCGTCGCTACACCATGCCGACCTCGCCAGCCTGGTGGGCAAGGGCCGCAAGAACGCCGGTGTGACCGTGCGTGAAAAGAAACTCCTCGGCCACCTGACCATTCGTGGCGATGGCCACGATGCCGCATTCGCCGCCGGCGTGCACAAGGCCCTGGGCATTGAATTGCCTGGCGCCCTGAGCGTGATCGTCAAAGGCGAAACCAGCCTGCAATGGCTCGGCCCGGACGAGTGGCTGCTCATCGTCCCAAGCGGTGAAGAGTTCGCTGCCGAACAGAATCTGCGCGCGGCCCTGGGTGACTTGCATATCCAGATCGTCAACGTCAGCGGCGGCCAGCAAATCCTCGAACTGAGCGGCCCGAATGTGCGCGATGTGCTGATGAAGTCCACTAGCTACGACGTCCACCCCAACAACTTCCCGGTGGGCAAGGCGGTGGGCACGGTGTTCGCCAAGTCGCAACTGGTGATCCGTCATACGGCTGAAGACACCTGGGAGCTGCTGATTCGTCGCAGCTTCTCGGATTACTGGTGGCTGTGGTTGCAGGATGCCTCGGCCGAATTCGGTCTGAGCGTCCAAGCCTGAGGAACGACCCATGAGCCGCGCACCCGATACATGGATTTTGACCGCCGACTGCCCCAGCGTGCTCGGCACGGTGGACGCGGTCACTCGCTATCTGTTCGAGCAGGGCTGCTACGTCACCGAGCATCACTCGTTCGATGATCGCCTCTCGGGCCGTTTTTTTATCCGCGTGGAATTCCGCCAGCCGGAAGGTTTTGATGAGCAGGCTTTTCGCGATGGCCTGGCCACCCGCGGCGAAGCCTTTGGCATGATCTTCGAGCTGACGGCGCCGAACTATCGGCCAAAAGTGGTGATCATGGTCTCCAAGGCCGATCACTGCCTCAACGACCTGCTGTACCGCCAGCGTATCGGGCAACTGTCGATGGATGTGGTCGCGGTGGTGTCCAACCACCCCGACCTCAAGCCGTTGGCCGACTGGCACCAGATTCCCTACTACCATTTCCCCCTTGACCCTAACGACAAGCCCTCCCAGGAGCGTCAGGTGTGGCAAGTGGTGGAAGACACCGGCGCCGAACTGGTGATTCTTGCGCGCTATATGCAAGTGCTGTCGCCGGAGCTGTGCCGCAAGCTCGATGGTAAAGCCATCAATATCCACCACTCGTTGCTGCCGGGGTTCAAGGGCGCCAAGCCGTATCACCAAGCGTACAACAAGGGTGTGAAGCTGGTGGGCGCCACGGCGCATTACATCAACAACGATCTGGACGAAGGCCCGATCATTGCCCAGGGGGTGGAAGTGGTGGATCACAGCCACTACCCGGAAGACCTGATTGCCAAGGGGCGGGATATCGAAGGGCTCACATTGGCGCGGGCGGTGGGGTATCACATCGAAAGACGTGTGTTCTTGAACGCTAACAGGACGGTCGTTCTTTAGTGGCAAGTTGCAAGCTTCAAGCCGCAAGACAAAGCGGTACTGCACACTTCTTGCGGCTTGTAGCTTGCCGCTTGAAGCTCATTCCACTCTCTCAACAACGATAAATATAGAGGTGACTGACATGTCTGATAATCGTGGTGTCGTGTATCTCGGCAACGGCAAGGTCGAAGTACAGAAAATCGACTATCCCAAAATGCAGGACCCCCGTGGCAGGAAGATTGAGCACGGCGTCATCCTGCGCGTGGTCTCCACCAACATCTGCGGCTCCGACCAACATATGGTACGCGGCCGCACCACTGCCCAGACCGGCCTGGTGCTCGGTCATGAAATTACCGGCGAAGTGATCGAGAAGGGCAGCGACGTCGAGAACCTGAAGCTTGGCGACCTGGTCTCCGTGCCCTTCAACGTTGCCTGCGGCCGCTGCCGCTCGTGCAAAGAACAACATACCGGCGTGTGCCTGACCGTCAACCCGGCCCGTGCCGGTGGCGCTTACGGCTATGTCGATATGGGCGACTGGACCGGCGGCCAGGCCGAGTACGTGCTGGTGCCATACGCCGACTTCAACCTGCTCAAACTGCCGGACCGCGACAAAGCCATGGAGAAAATCCGTGACCTGACGTGCCTCTCCGACATCCTGCCGACCGGTTACCAC
Organism: Pseudomonas sp. MWU15-20650; assembly: GCF_023242475.1. Classification (GTDB taxonomy): domain Bacteria; phylum Pseudomonadota; class Gammaproteobacteria; order Pseudomonadales; family Pseudomonadaceae; genus Aquipseudomonas. The sequence continues at coordinate 96,531 of NZ_JALJFG010000005.1, forward strand.
GGGGCTGTGACGGCCGGCGTTGGCCCTGGCAGCACCGTGTATATCGCCGGTGCGGGCCCTGTCGGCCTGGCGGCGGCTGCGTCGGCACGTTTGCTCGGCGCGGCGGTAGTGATCATTGGCGACGTCAACCCGATCCGCCTGGCCCATGCCAAGGCCCAGGGTTTTGAAGTCGTCGACCTGTCCACCGACACCCCTCTGCACGAACAGATTGCCGCGTTGCTCGGCGAGCCCGAAGTGGACTGCGCCGTTGACTGCGTGGGCTTCGAAGCACGCGGCCACGGTCACGACGGCGTCAAGGCCGAAGCCCCGGCGACGGTGCTCAACTCGTTGATGGGCGTGGTGCGCGTGGCCGGCAAGATCGGTATTCCGGGCCTGTACGTCACCGAAGATCCAGGCGCTGTCGATGCCGCTGCCAAAATGGGCAGCCTGAGCATCCGCTTTGGCCTGGGCTGGGCCAAATCCCACAGCTTCCACACTGGGCAAACGCCGGTGATGAAATACAACCGCCAATTGATGCAGGCGATCATGTGGGACCGTATCAACATTGCTGAAATTGTTGGCGTGCAGGTCATCAGCCTGGATGATGCGCCACGTGGGTACGGTGAGTTCGATGCGGGTGTGCCGAAGAAGTTTGTGATTGACCCGCATAAGTTGTTCAGCGCGGCGTAAAAGCGCAGGGCAATAAAAAGGGCGACCTGTGCAGGCTGTGTGAAAACACAGCCTGTTGAAGTCGCCCTTTTTGCCTTGATCAAGCCACTCAGGCGCAGAAGATCAAATGTGGGAGGGGGCTTGCTCCCGATGGCGGTAGGTCGGTCACAACAGTACTGACTGAACCACTGCTATCGGGAGCAAGCCCCACTCCCACAGGCGTTTTGTGGTGTTTGCAGGTCAGCGGTTAGCCAATGCGCCTTGATAGACGGTCGGCCCGGTTGGCTGCTTGCTCAGCGAACCGCCCTTGGTTTCCGAACTCACCATCAACTCCACCGGCTTGCTGATCGATTCCTGTTGGCGGGGGTTCAAGCCGATGATGCCTTTGCCGTCTTCCGGCAACAGGCCAAGGGAAACCGGCGTGCCGCCTTCGGGGATTGCCCAGAGTTCCAGGCTCTGGTCTGGCGCGGGCGCCGTGGCAGCGATCGGCTGCACTTCAAGGTAGTCCTTGTGGGCCATGATCTGCGCGGCAGGCTGTTGCTCGGCGGTCACCAGTGTGGCCGCGGATTTGACGCTGTCGTGGGTGTAGAGGGCGCCGCCGATACCGGCAACTACCACGGCGCAGGCGCCGATGAACAGGCGAGGGCCGCTCCAGAATGAGGGTTTGTGCTCAATGACTTGGGGTTGGGTCGCGCTCATGGGTCTCTTCCTGACAAATTTTGTAGTCAGTTCATGGACCTTGCCAAGGGCAATGGGTTCCTGGGCCCATCGCCAGTGAGCGTCGCTAAAGTGATGCCAATTGGCCTTGATACAGCACGGGCCCCGTAGGTTGGCCGGTTGGCGAACCCCCTTGGGGTTCCAGGCTGACGGCGAGGGTCAGCGGTGTGTTGAGCAAGGTTTGCTGAGCTTTACTCAACGAAATTCGACCCTTGCCAGTGGTCGGTAGCAACCCCAGGGAAACGGGTTTTCCGCCGGTCGGAATGGCCCATAATTCCAAGGCACGCGTCGGCGCCACTGCTGCCAAGGCCAATGGCTCGACTTGCAGGTGATCAGCGAAGGCTTTGATCTGCAGCGCCGGTTGCTGGCTGGCGCTGACCAATGTGGCGTTGTATTCCACCCCGATATCACGCTGGTACAGCACGCCGACAAACAACGCGACCACCACCGCACACGCGGCGGCCAACACTCGCACGTTCATCCAGAACGGTTTCTTCGCCGGCACATGCAGCACCTGCGGCTCGATCCGCGCCTTGATGCCTGCCCACACGGGCTCCGGCACTGGGCGTTCAGGCACGGTGCCGGTCAGGCTGGCGAGCGCATCTTGCCACTGGCCGAGTTCGGCACGTAGCGCGGCATCCTCCAGCAACAGGCTTTCAAAACGCCGACGGGCGGTAGCCGGCATCATCCCGATGGCATAGTCGGCGGCGAGGGCACGGCGCAGGGCGGTGGTTTGGTAATTCATGATTCAAGGCACCTGCGCAGGCGCTCCATGCCCCGACGAATCCAGGATTTGACCGAGCCCAGGGGCGCGGCCAGGTGGTCGGCCAACTCCGAGCACGACAGGCCCTGGAAGTAAGCCACGGTGATCGATTGACGTTGCATGCCGTCGAGGGTATCCAGGCAGCGGTTGAGCGCTTGGGCTTCGCGCTCGCTGCCGAGTTGGTCATGGGCGCTGGGGCTGTCGTCGAGCAGGGCCTCTTGCTGGCCGTCGGCCAAGGGCTGTTCACGATGTTTGCGTAACTGGTCTATGGCCAGGTTGCGCGTGATGTTCACCATCCAGGTCATTGGCGCGGCCAGGTGCGCTTCGTAGCGCGATGCGTTGTACCAGATGCGTACAAAGGCTTCCTGGAGGACTTCTTCGGCCAAGTCCGCACGCCCCATGAATCGGTATGCAACACCGTGCAGCCGCGGTGAGACGCTGCGGTAGAGGGTTTCGAACGCCTGGCGGTTACCCAGGGCGCACTGGGCCAGCAAGGGCCGCAACGGGTCAGCATCGTGGATGGAAATAGGGCTTCTCCAAGCGCTCGGACGAGGGCGACGGGATTGCGCACGGTAGGCAGAGGGTAGACCAGCTTGGGCATTCATTCCATCCAACTCCGGGCGGTGCATGGGAGAGATACGTTCGCGCAGGGCATTTGGATGCGGCATTATCTGAACTAATCTGTAGGTGGGAACATTCCTTAGGGACTGTCAGTCAAACGTCCGCTTTTAGCTCCTACATTTCAGAGGTTGTCTTGATGAAGATTTCACGCGGTTTCGCCCTTTCCTGCCTGATGACCCTGGTGGCCGGCCCGGTATTCGCTGCCGGTTTCAGCCTTGGTGACGTGACCAACGCCGTTAACGCGGCCCAAGGCAACAAGGCGGCGGCTGCTGCGCCGAGTTCCCAGACCGCCGGCCTGCTGGGCGCCTTGACCTCGCAACTGAACGTCACCCCGGAGCAAGCCGTTGGCGGTACCGGCGCTATGCTTGGCCTGGCCAAGAACCAACTGAGCAGCACCGACTATTCGCAACTGGGCAAAAGTGTGCCTGGCCTGGATCAGCTGTCGGGCAGCAACTCCCTGGGCAGCCTCGGTGCCTTGAGCGGGATGCTCGGCCAGAGCGGCGGCAGCAAGACCAGCGGCCTGGACAGCGTGCTGGGTAATGTGAAGAACACCAGCGACTTGAACACCGCGTTCAGCGCGCTGGGCATGGACAGCGGCATGGTCGGCAAGTTTGCGCCGGTGATCCTGCAATACCTGGGCGGCCAGGGCGCCAGCAACTCCGTACTGGGTAAACTGGCTCAGGCCTGGGGCACCGGCAGCTAGTTGCCTGTGCAAAACCGGACGCAAACCCTGGCAGCGCTGAAAGCAAGATGCGGGTGGCCCATGAAGGGAATGATATTTTCAGCCTTCTTCCTAAAGAGCATCAACCGACGGACTGCGGTATGGGTGGCGGCTAAGCCCGTGGCCTGATGCGTCGCTTGCCGTATCCCTTTTTTGCAACAGGGAATACGGCAACCGCGACGCGCCGTAGGCAGGGGGCCTGGCCCTCATCGTTGGCCCTCCTGCCGCCCCCCGACGTTTTCCAGCAGTTCGTGGATTCGACGGTCCTTTTCCGTCCAGAGCTGGTTCACCCAGTTCTGGACGGTCTGGCGAAACGCCGGATCATTCTCGTAGTCTCCCTGCCACAGCGCCGGGTCCAGTTCTCGGGTGCGGATATCCACGATCACTTTCGGCACCGCGCCGCTGATCAAGTCCCAGAACCCCGGAATTTTTTGCTGCGGATAGACCACGGTCACGTCGAGGATCGCGTCCAACTGTTCGCCCATCGCCGCCAGCACAAATGCCACGCCGCCCGCCTTGGGCTTGAGCAACCGGGTAAACGGTGAAGCTTGTTGCTTGCGCTTGGCCTCGTTGAACCGCGTGCCCTCCAGATAATTGACCACCGTGACCGGCTGGCGCTTGAACAGCTCACAGGCTTCTTTGGTGATCTTCAAGTCCTGCCCCGCGAGCTCCGGATGCTTGGCCAGGAACGCCTGGGTGTAGCGCTTCATGAACGGGTAATCCAGCGCCCACCAGGCCAAGCCGAGGAAGGGCACCCAGATCAGTTCTTTTTTCAGGAAGAACTTGAAGAACGGCGTGCGCCGGTTGAACGCCTGGATCAGGGCGGGAATATCGACCCAGGATTGGTGGTTGCTGATGACCAGGTAGGAGGTATCGCCTCGCAGGTCGTCGCCGCCGCGAATGTCCCATTGGGTCGGGATGCACAGCGAGAAGATCAATTTGTCGATTTCGGCCCAGGTTTCGGCGATCCACATCACCGCCCACGAGGCATAGTCGCGGTAGCGACCGGGGGCGACCAGCTTGAGCAGGGCGAACACCATCAGTGGCCCGAACAGCACCAGTGTGTTGAGTAATAACAGCAGTGTGACCAAACAGCCGGTGAGCAGGCGGCGCATAAGTAACTCTTGGAATCCTGTGGGCGGGCCATGATAAGCAAGCCGAGGCTAGAGGCCAAATCGCAAATCACCGTACGAATGTTTCACAATGTGCCGGTTATGCTCGGTCATCCAACTAAGTGTTGTGTTTGCGGTCTAGAATCCGCCCACTTCTTTTGAGGAAATCACGCCGTGAAATTGCTCCTTGCCGCATTCGCCCTGGTAGCCCTGCCCGTCATGGCCGCCGAACCGACCCTTTACGGTCGCTACGAATACATCCAGTTGCCGGAGATCGGCCAGACCTTCAAGGCCAAGATGGACACCGGCGCACTGACGGCGTCGCTCTCGGCCCGTAACATCGAAACCTTCCAGCGTGACGGCGATGACTGGGTCCGCTTCCGCCTCGGTGGCAAGGATGCGAGCGACAAGGTCTACGAGCACAAAGTCTCACGTATCAGCAAGATCAAGAGCCGTGCCGATGAAGACGAAGACAAGGACGAAGCCACTGTGGCCAAGCGCCCGGTCATCGACCTGGAAATGTGCCTGGGCAGCGTCAAGCGCACCGTCGAGGTCAACCTCACCGACCGCAGCAGCTTCAACTACCCGCTGCTGATTGGCGCCAAGGCCCTGCGTGAGTTTGGTGCAGCGGTGAACCCGGCGCGTCGCTACACTGCCGACAAACCTGACTGCTGATTGAGCTCATGCCGCACATCCTGATTGTCGAAGACGAAGCGGCGATAGCCGACACGCTGATCTTTGCGCTGCAAGGCGAAGGCTTTACCACCACCTGGCTGAGCCTCGGCCAGGAGGCGTTGGCCCATCAGCGCCAGACGCCGGCCGACCTGATCATCCTCGACATCGGCCTGCCGGACATCACCGGTTTTGAAACCTGCAAGCAACTGCGCCGGTTCAGCGAAGTGCCGGTGATGTTCCTCAGTGCCCGGGATGCCGAGATCGACCGCGTGGTGGGGCTGGAGATCGGCGCCGACGATTATGTGGTCAAGCCGTTCAGCCCTCGGGAAGTGGCGGCGCGGGTCAGGGCGATTCTCAAGCGGGTGGGCCCAGGTGTTGCGCCGGCGGTGTTCCAGGTGGACCTGGAGCGCATGCAGATCAGTTATCGCGGCCAACCCTTGAGCCTCACACGCCACGAGTTCCGACTGCTGCAGAGCCTGCTGGAACAGCCCGAGCGGGTGTTCAGCCGCGAGCAGCTGCTGGACGCCGTCGGTGTCGCGGCCGATGCCGGCTACGAGCGCAATATCGACAGCCACATCAAAAGCCTGCGCAGCAAACTGCGTAGCGTGATGGCGCAGGCCGAACCGATCCAGACCCATCGCGGCCTGGGCTACAGCTACAGCCCGAGCCATAGCTGATGCGTCTGGGGCTGCGGATTTTCCTCGTGTACGCGCTGTTTATCGGCCTGACCGGCTACTTCGTGCTCAGTACGGTGATGAAGGAAATCCGCCCCGGCGTGCGCCAGTCCACCGAGGAAACCCTGGTGGACACCGCCAACCTGCTGGCCGAGATCCTGCGCGAGGATGTGAAGAACGGCACCCTCGGGCAGAGTCATTGGCCGCAGTTGCTCAAGGCTTATGGCAACCGCCAGCCGGGCGCGACGATCTGGGGCCTGCCGAAAAACCAGGTCAACCACCGTATCTACGTCACTGATGCCAACGGCACGGTGCTGCTTGACTCAACAGGCGAGGCGGTGGGCCTGGACTATTCGAAATGGAACGATGTGTACCTGACCTTGCGCGGTGAATACGGCGCACGCTCCACCCGCAGCGAGCCGAATGACCCCGCCTCGTCGGTGATGCACGTCGGTGCGCCGATTCGCGACAACGGCCAGATCATCGGTGTGGTCACCGTGGCCAAGCCCAACAGTTCACTGCAGCCTTACGTCGACCGAACCGAGCGCCGCTTGCTGTGGTATGGCGCGGGGCTGGTGGTCCTCGGTTTGCTCCTGGGGGCCGTGTTGTCATGGTGGTTGAGTGTTGCGCTACGCCGGCTGACGGCATATGCCGAGGCCGTCAGCGAAGGACGACGGGCCGAGTTGCCGCATTACCGTGGCGGCGAGTTGAAGCAGTTATCCACCGCCGTGGAACACATGCGCACGCAATTGGAGGGCAAGGCTTACGTCGAGCATTATGTGCACACCCTGACCCACGAACTGAAAAGCCCGTTGGCGGCGATTCGCGGCGCGGCGGAGTTGTTGCAGGGCGACATGAGCCGTGAGCAACAGCAGCGCTTCGTCGGCAATATCGACAGTGAAAGCGCACGGTTGCAGCAGTTGATCGAGCGTTTGCTGAACCTGGCTCAGGTGGAGCAACGCCAGGGGCTTGAGGAACAATCGAGCATCCCACTGGCGGCCTTGGTCGATGATGTCCTCAAGGCCCAGTGTGCGCGCATCGAAGGTGCCGGGCTGCATGTCGAACAGGCCATTGCCGCAGATGTGAAGGTATTTGGCGAACCGTTCCTGCTGCGCCAGGCCCTGGGTAACCTGCTGGACAATGCCCTGGATTTCACCCCGCCCGGTGGCGTGTTGCGCTTGCGTGCACAGGTGCGGCATAACGATGTGCACGTCAGCCTGTTCAACCAGGCGGCACCCATTCCCGACTACGCGTTGCCGCGTCTGAGCGAGCGCTTCTATTCGCTGCCACGCCCCTCCAGTGGGCGCAAAAGCACCGGCCTTGGCCTCAACTTTGTCGAAGAGGTGATGAAGCTGCACGGTGGCTCGCTGCAGATCGGCAACGTGCCCGGCGGGGTGCAAGCGGTGCTGCATCTCCACACAGTCTCCACATTGCCCACATAAATCCCCCACACGGGCTGCGCAGACTCTCCTTATCAAAACAGGGAGAGACCCATGAACCGCAGCCTGCTTTTCAAACTTGGCGCGATTGCGCTGCTGATCCTGCTGTTGCTGATTCCGTTGCTGATGATCAACGGCATCATCAGCGACCGTCAGCAACTGCGCGACGGCGTCTTGATGGACATCGCCCGCAGTTCCAGCTACGCCCAGCGGCTCACCGGCCCGGTGATGGTGGTGCCGTATCGCAAGACCGTGCGTGAGTGGAAACTCAATGAAAAGCTCAACAAGCGCTACGAGGTCACCCGTGAAGAACGGGGGCGTCTGTATTTCCTGCCGTACCGCTTTGAACTCGGCGGCAAGGTACAAACCGAGCTGCGCGCACGGGGCATTTACCAGGCGCGGTTGTTCCACGCCGACAACCGTATCAGTGGGCGTTTTGAGCTGCCTGCACAACTGGGTATCACGGAAGATTTTGCCGATTACCGTTTTGAACCGGCGTTTCTGGCAGTGGGTATCAGCGATATTCGCGGCATTGAAAACGCGCTGAACCTGGAAGTGGGCAGCCAGCGACTGGAGTTTGCACCGGGCTCCCAGGTGGACTGGCTGGGTCAAGGCGTGCATGTGATGCTGCCGGAGCGGGACAGCAAAAAGCCCAGTGTGCTGGATTTCGCCTTCGACCTGCGCCTGCAGGGCACCGAGCAGTTGCAAGTGGTACCGGTGGGCAAGGCCAGCCAGGTTTCACTCACCTCCAACTGGCCGCACCCAAGCTTTATCGGTAACTTCCTGCCGGTTCAACGGGAAGTCACCGATAAGGGATTTACCGCCAGCTGGCAGACCTCATTTTTTTCCACCAACCTCGAACAAGCCCTGCAAACCTGCCTGGACGAGCAGGGCTGTGAAGAGTTCACCCATCGCAGCTTCGGCGTGAACTTCATCGACCCGGTGGATCAGTACCTCAAGAGTGACCGCGCGATCAAATACGCACTGCTGTTTATCGCCCTGACCTTTGCTGGCTTCTTTCTGTTCGAGGTGCTCAAGAGCCTGGCGGTGCACCCCATCCAGTACGCACTGGTAGGCGTCGCGCTGGCGTTCTTTTACCTGCTGCTGTTGTCGTTGTCGGAGCACATTGGTTTTGCCTTGGCGTACCTGATATCGGCCAGCGGCTGTGTGCTGTTGATCGGCTTCTACGTGTGCCATGTGCTGCGCAGCGTTGCCCATGGCCTGGGTTTTTCCGCGGGGTTGGCGGCGTTGTATGCCTTGTTGTACGGGCTGCTGAGTGCCGAGGATTACGCGTTGTTGATGGGCTCGTTGTTGCTGTTCGGGCTGCTGGGCACGGTGATGGTGCTGACACGCAAACTGGATTGGTATGGCGTGGGTAAGCGCAAGGTGGAGGCGGTGCAATGATTGGGTTACGCGAAGATCAGCAAATGAAGGCGAGGATGGTCGACTTCCTCAATCACACCGCTGCTCGCTGTAGGAGCGAGCTTGCTCGCGAAGAACGCAAGGACACCGTTAACCAGGTGACCCGCGTCATCGTTGACGATTTTCGCGAGCAAGCTCGCGCCTACAGAGGACTCGTCAAACCGGTGGTTGGGTCTGCTGCATCGAAGGCCGCTGGCTGACCTCGGCGTACCAATCGGCAAGCTTGGGGTTTGCGGTGCGCCATTGCAGGTCGGGGTGGCGGAAGTCGAGGTACCCCAGGGCACAGGCCACGCTGATCGAGGCGATGTCGAAGTGGCTGGTCAATTCGGCAATGGCGTCCTGTTCCAGCTCGGCGAGGCTACGACGGATTTTGTTGCGTTGCTCATCCAGCCACGGGGCCCAGTGCTTGTCTGCTGGACGCATGGCGGTCTCGTAACGCACCAGGACGGCGGCATCCATGATGCCATCGGCCAGCGAGGCCAGGGTCAGGCGTCGCCAGCGGGCCGAGCCATCACGGGGAATGAGCGGGTTGCCGACGTGCTGGTGGTCGAAGTAGTCGAGGATCACCCGGCTGTCGTGCAATACCGACCCGTCGGCCAGGCGCAGGGCCGGGATCTTGCCCACGGGGTTGTCCTGCACCAGTTGTGCATCGGGGTTGACCGGTGTCGGCATGCAGCCGTGCAGGGCTACGCGGTCCTGCTGACCCGTTTCGGCCAGCAGCACGCGGACTTTGCGAACAAAGGGCGAAGCGGGGTTATGGAACAAGGTCATGCTGGGGGTGGACATGGGCATTCCTCCAAAAAGGCAGTGGTTAGCCTAGAAGGTTACGGCGTGGCTGGCGAGGGAGTTTGTGGGGGGGCCTCATCGGGAGCAAGCCCCCTGCCACATTTTGAGAGGTGAATGCCATCCGCTGTGGGAGGGGGCTTGCTCCCGAAAGGGCCCTTAGCCGCGCCGCTTGAACAACGCCCAAGTTCCGATTACCGCAGGGATGCCCAACCCGACCCAACTCAACGAATCCCACAGCCCATCCCCCAGCAACGCCGCAAACAATCCGACGGCACTGAGCACACCAATCCCCAGCGGAATGCCAAACACTCTCCAGAAATTCGACTGACGTGGCTTCATGCTTTGGCCGCCTTGCGCTTGACGATCCACAGGTAAACGCCGCTGCCCAACACGACGATGGTCAGCACATCCAGCACTGCCCACAGGATCTTCATCGGCATGCCGCCGTAATCGCCGAAATGCAGCGGTTGTGACATGCCCATGGCGTCCATGTACCACGGCCGCTCGGCAGTCGCGGTGACGGCCAGGGTGCTGGCGTCGATCAACACTGGCGTCAGCAGGTGGGCGGTCAGGTGGGTGCCGCCCTTCATGAACACCGCGTAGTGATGCTCACTGGAGAAGCGTGTGCCGGGGAAGGCGATAAAGTCCGGTTGCATGCCGGGCGCGGCCTTGGCGGCAATCGTCAGCAGCTCGGTCGCCGGTGCGCGATGGGTCAGCGGTGGCGCGTCTTTGTAGGGTTCGATCATGGCGCTGAGGCTGTCTTGGCGCCAGGCGGCGATGATCAGGTCGGCACAGGCGCTGATCACGCCGGTGACGCCCACCACCAGCGCCCAGGTCAGGGTGACCACGCCAATCAGGTTGTGCAGGTCGAGCCAACGCAGGCGGTCGGACTTGTCCTGGCGCACGGTGGCGAACTTCAAGCGGCGCATGAACGGCAAGTAGAGGACCGTACCCGAGACAAGCGCCAGCACAAACAAAATACCCATGAACGCCAGCAGCAACTTGCCTGGCAGGCCAGCGAACATATCCACATGCAGGCGCAGCAGGAATAACGTCAGCCCGCCATTGGCCGCCGGGGTTTCCACGGCTTCGCCGGTGCGCGCATCGAGCATGAAGGTGTGGGACGCGTTGGGTTCGGTGCCGGCGGTGGCGGCCATGATCGCGATTACACCGTTCTGGTCGTCTTTGTCCCAGGCCAGGTATTGCATGGCGTCGCCGGGGCGATGGGCCTGGGCTTTGGCCACCAGTTGCTCAAGGTTCAGCTGGGGCGTGTCGGCGGGCATCTGCGCAAGTTCAGGCTCGTTGCCCAGCAGATGATCGATTTCATGGTGGAAGATCAGCGGCAGGCCGGTGAGGGCAAGCAGCAGCAGGAATACCGTGCAGACCAGGCTGGTCCAGGTGTGGATAAAGGACCAGCGGCGGATGGTTTTGCTTTTCATTTTCTAGCCTTCAGGCACGCCAAAGCCGCCCACAGGGGCGGCTCGGTTGCTAACTCAGCGGGTTACCACTGGTAGGTGGCGCTGGCGACGACGCTGCGTTGGTCGCCGAAGTAGCAGTAGGAACCATCACAGGTGGACAGGTAGTCCTTGTTGAACAGGTTGGTGGCGTTCAACTTCACCGACGCACCCTTCAGGCTGTTGTCCAGGCGGCCCAGGTCGTAATGCACTGCGCCATCGAACACGGTGTAGGCGTTGGCCTTGCCGGTCCAGGTATTGGCCTGGTCGCCGTAGGTATTGCCGGTGTAGCGGGCGCCGAAGCCGATGCCGAAACCGTCGAGCACGCCGGAGTGCCAGGTGTAGTCGGTCCACAGGGAGGCTTGTTGGTTCGGCATCAGCTGCAGGCGGTTGCCTTGGTATTGGCCTTTTTGCACCTCGGACTTGGCCAGGGTGTAGGCCGCGATGACCTTGAGGTTTTCGGTCACGTCAGACACGGCTTCCAATTCCAGGCCCTTGACCTTCACCTCGCCGGTCTGGTCGGTGACTGCGACACCGCCAGACTGGAAGCTGGTAACCAATACGTTTTTCTGGGTCAGGTCATAGACCGCTGCACTGAGCAGCGTGTTGGAGCCCGGTGGCTGGTACTTGATCCCCAGTTCCCATTGTTTGCCTTCGGTTGGCTTATACGACTTGAGCGGGCCCACGCTGGCGTTGCTCGCCGGTTGGAACGATTCGGCGTAGGACAGGTACGGCACGAAGCCTGAGTCGAACACATAGCTCAGTGCCGCGTTGCCACTGAAGTTCTTGCTGCGGTCGGTGTTGGTGGCGTCGTTCTTGTTGAAGTACGTGGTGCCCTGGTGCACCCAGTCTTCACGACCGCCCAGGGTCAGGCGCCATTGGTCCAAGGCCATTTGGTCCTGGACGTAGAGGCCGGTCTGGACGGTTTTCTGGTTGTAGTCGTAATAGGCCGTCGAGCGCGCCGGACGCAGGACTGGCTGGGTGTTGATCGGGTTGAAGATGTTGACCGTGCCGGCGTCACCGAAGATTGAGAGGTACGAGGTATCGGTGCGCTGATGATCCAGGCCAAGCAGCAGGGTGTGGGTGACGTCACCGGTGGCGAAGTCCGCCTGGAAGTTGTTGTCGACCGCGAACTGGCCGATGTTCTCGTTCACATTGGTGGACGAGCGGCTGATGTTGCCGTCAGCGTCAGCCGGGGAGTAGGCATAGGAACCCACGGTCAGTTGCTGGAAGGCCAGTTCCGACTTGGTGTAACGCAGGTTCTGCTTGAACTGCCAGGTATCGTTGAAACGATGTTCGAAGGCATAACCCAATGCGTAGTAGGTGCGGTCGTAGTACTCGTAGTCCGGGTCGCCCAGGTTTTTGTGATGGGACACGTTGCCCAGGGGCGATTTGATCTTGGTGCCCTGAATGGGCATGAACTGACTCGTGGCACCGGTATCGTCACGGGTGAACTGCGACAGCAAGGTCAGCTTGGTATCCGTGTCGATATTCCACGTCAAACTCGGCGCAATGTTGTAGCGCTTGTTATCGATGTGATCGACCTGAGTTCCAGCATCGCGCAGCACGCCGCTGATGCCATACAGGAACTGGCCTTCATCATCGATCTTGCCGGTGCTGGCGAAGTTGATCTGGCGGTAGTTGTCACTGCCGTATTGCACTTGGAGGGCATTGCTCGATTCGGCGCTGGGACGGCGGCTGACCATGTCCAGCAGACCACCCGGTGGCGTCTGCCCGTAGACCGAAGAGGCTGGGCCGCGCAGTAGGGCCAGACGATCAAGGTTCCAGGTTTCCGCTTTCGGGTTGGCATAAACGCCGCGCGGCAGCGGCAAGCCGTCGAGGAACTGGGTGGGTTCAAAACCGCGCACGCGCATCCAATCGTAACGGGTGTCGCTGCCATAGCTGGCGGACACAATGCCGGGCATGTATTTGACGGCGTCGTCGAGGTTCTGGACGTTGCGGTCTTGCATCTGCTCGCGGGTGGCCACCGAGATCGAGCGCGGTGCCTCGACCAACGCGGTATCGGTCTTGGTGCCGGCGGCGGTGCGCGTTGCCAGGTAGCCGTCCACCGGGCCCCAGGCACTTTCATAACTGCCTTGGGCAATGATGCTGGTCTGCGGCAACGCCACGACCCCCTCGGGAATCGCCACCAGTGTGTAGGTGCCCGCGCTGCCCTGTTCCAGTTGCAACCCCGTGCCACGCAAGGCTTCACGCAATGCGCCTTGGGCATCGAACTGGCCCTTGACCGGTGCCGAGGTTTTGCCCGAAGCGAGCGAGGGGTTGAGCGTCAGCGCCAGGCCGGCCTGGCTGGCGATCTGGTTCAGGGTGCTCGCCAGCGGCGCGGCCGGCAGGTTGTAGGCGCGCACGCTGGAGGCTTGTTCAGCGGCCACCAGCGCGGTGCTGGCCAGCGGGGCGCTGAGGGCGATGGCCATGGCTAACAGGCTGGGGCGCAACAAGGTGTCTAGCGTGCGGGACATAAGGGCGGCTCCTGAATGGAAATATTTCTCAATTGCCTAGGTGCCGAGCGAGAATCAAAAAGTGATAGGGCAGGCTGAGAATATTTTTAGGGGGACGCTGGAGCCTTGGCGGCCACGGTCACCCACCACGGGGTGTGTTGTTCGATCTGCACGGGCAAGGTCGGCAGCAGCGCATTGAGCGCCAGGGTGGTGTCGTGCAGTGGGAAGCTGCCGGTGATGCGCAGGTCGGCGACGTTTTTATCCACACCCAGATAGCCGCTGCGGTAGCGGCCCAGTTCTTCGACCACATCGCCCAGGCGGGCGTTGTCGACCACCAGCATGCCGCGGGTCCAGGCATCGGTGGCCGCGGTGACGGCGAGCAGAGGGCCGAGGCCGTCGCTGCGCATCAGCACTTGTTGGCCTTCCTTGAAGACCTGTTCCAAGTGCGACGCCTTTGGCTGGGCGGCCACGGCCGATTGCAGCACACTCAGGCGTGTGGCGCCGTCTTCGCGCTTGACGATAAACCGCGTCCCCAATGCCCGCAGGCTGCCGTCGCGGGTTTGCACATAGAATGGGCGGGCATCGTTGTGGCCGGTTTCGACGAGTATTTCACCGGCTTGCAACACGATCAGCCGGCGTTTTTCGTCGAAGCGCACATCAATGGCGCTATGGGTATTGAGGTTGATCAACGTACCGTCCGCCAGCTTCAGCGTGCGTTGCTCGCCGGTAGCGGTGCGTTGGTCGGCCAGCCAATAGTGGATCGGCACATAACGCTCGCCGGCAAACAACACCAGCCCACACACCAGGGCGAGACTTGCCAAGCCGCTGCCCAGCTTGCGTACACGCCGGGCAATGCCTGCGCGCGACTGCAGCAACGCCGCCCGCGCCGGGCCCGAGGCCACGCTGAAGCGCTGGTCGAGCATGCCCAGTTGGCGCCAGGCCCGTGCGTGCTCTTCATCACTGGCCAGCCATTTGGCGAATTCTTCCCGGGCCACGAAGTTGCCGTCGCCTGAATCGAGGGACAGTTGCCAGGCAATCGCGGCATCCAGCACGCGGGCCGACACCGGTTTTGAGCTGATCGCGCTCACAGTGGCTCGCCATACAGCGCGATATAGCACTGGCGAATACCCTGGGCCAGGTACTGACGCACGCGCGGCACCGACACGCCAAGGCACTGGGCAATTTGTGCGTGGCCCAGGCCGTCGAGGCGGTTATAGAGGAAGGCCGCACGTGCCTTGCTCGACAGCTTGCCGAGCAGGCGGTCGATGGCCTTGAGGTCTTCGAGGATCAGTTGCTGCTCTTCCGGCGAGGGGTGTTCGCTTTCCGGGATCAGCATCAATTCGGTGAGGTAAGCCTGCTCCAGGGCGGCGCGACGGAAATAGTCGAACAGCAAGCCCTTGGCGATGGCGACCAGGAACGCCCTGGGTTCACGGGGTTCGCGCAACTCGTCACGGCCCAGCAGGCGCATGAAGGTGTCCTGGCTCAAGTCTTCGGCGCGGCTTGGGCAGGCCACGTTACGTCGCAGCCACGCCAACAGCCAGACGCGATGGTCGCGATACAACGCGCCAACCAGCTCACTGTGTGGGTTTGGGACCGACGACAAGGCATCACCGAATAAATAAGTTGTTTAAACTAACGAGAATTATTCGCGATTGTGTCAGAGGCGTCGGGTGGGCGCAATTGGCGTCTGTCGGGTGGTGGCCGAATAATATCCACGGTGACCGCGCACCTACAGGGAAGGGGATTGTTTGCGGCGTTTCCATTGTGCCAAACGCTCTTGCAAGGCGTGGGGCGTGTCGATCTGCTGCTGTCGGGCACGGCTGAGCAGGATCAGCATCAGCTCCGCCGTGGCCAGCGCGTCGGCGCTGGCATGATGGCGCTCACCGACGTGCAGCTTGAAGTGGTTGACCCAGTCGTCAAGCCCGGCTTCGCGCAGAGTGGCGTCTGGGTACAACATCGGCGCCAGGTCGGCGACATCGAGAAACGGATGGGCCAGGCGATAGCCCAGGGTCTCTTTGAGCGCCCGGCCCAGCATGTGTTGATCGAACGGCGCATGAAACGCCAGCAACGGGCTGTCACCGACAAACGCCATGAAATCCAGCAGCGCTTCAGCCGGGTCGCTGCCGGCGGCGATCGCGCTGGGCCCCAGGCCATGGATCAGCACGCTGGGGCTGAGTTTGGTGTCGGTGCGTTGCAGGGTGCGTTCGAACAGTTGGGAAAAGTCCACCGCGCCATCCTCGATCACCACGGCGCCGATGGACAGCACTTGATCGCGATGGAGGTTCAGGCCGCTGGTTTCCAGGTCGACCACTACCCAGCGTTGGTCGCGCAAAGCGCCATCGCCCAGCACGGCGGGCTTGGGCAATCGTGCCAGTTGCTGCTGTTGCGCCACATCCAGGCCGGGTTTTGTCTGGCGCAGCCAGCCGAGCAGGTTCACAGCTGGTACCGCAAGGTCAGGCTGCTTTGCAGGCGCTGGGCCTGGCGCAGGGACTCACGCAGGATGCGCCGGTCCAGGTGGTTGAGGCTGTCGGGGTCGACTCGATTGGAGTACGGCTGGTTTTCCCGGGTCTGCAACTGGTGCTGCTGCATGCGGGTTTGCTGGATAAAGTGGTACGCCTCTTCATAGGCCGCGCCGTCCAGCGGTTGGATCACTTCCTTGGCCACCAATTGGCGCAGGCGTTCCAGGGTGTTGTTGGCGTGGATGCCGTTGGCCAGGGCCAGCAGGCGTGCACCGTCGACAAACGGCGTGAGGCCCTGCACCTTGAGGTCGAGGGTGGCCTTTTCGCCGCCTTTGCGGGTCAGCACGAATTCGCGCAAGCGCCCGACGGGCGGACGCTGGCGCAACGCATTTTCGGCCAACATGCGCTGGAACAACCGGTTATCCGCCACCTGGTCCAGAATGCCCTGGCGCAGTTGCTCGCAGCCTTGTTCATCACCCCACACCACACGCAAGTCGAAATAGATGCTCGAGCCCAGCAGGTTCTGCGGTGTCGCTTCGCGAATAAACGCAGCAAACCGGCGCGCCCATTCGGCCCGGGACAGGCACAGTTGCGGGTTGCCCGCCATGATATTGCCCTTGCACAGGCTGAACCCGCACAGCGCCAGGCTCTGGTTGATCTGCTGTGCCAGCGGCAACAGGCGGCCACGAATCTCGGCCGCCTCAACGGCGTCCTTGGCCTCGAACAGGATGCCGTTGTCCTGGTCGGTAAACAGCGTTTGCTCACGGCGGCCTTCGCTGCCGAAGCACAGCCAACTGAATGGCACGCCGGGGTCGCCTTTTTCGGCGAGGGTCAACTCGATTACCCGGCACACGGTGTGGTCGTTGAGCAGCGTAATAATGTGGGTGATCTGGGTGGACGACGCCCCGTGGGCCAGCATGCGCTCCACCAACTGGCCGATCTCGCCGCGAATCGCCACCAGGTTTTCGATGCGGGGCGCGTTACGGATGGTGCGGGCCAGGTGCACGAGGTCGACCCGTTGCAAGGAAAACAAGTCGCGCTCGGACACCACGCCGCACAGGCGCTGATCTTTCACCAGGCACACATGGGCGATATGCCGCTCGGTCATGGCGATGGCGGCGTCGAACGCACTGTGATCCGGGGTCAGGAAAAACGGCGCCTGGGTCATATGGCGGTCGATGACCTGATTGAAATCACTGGTACCGTCGGCCACCACTTGGCGCAGGTCGCGCAGGGTGAAGATCCCTAGAGGTGCCTTGTGCTCGTTGACGATCACGATACTGCCGACCTGCTGCTCATGCATCAGCGTCACCGCCTCACGCAGGGGCGTGTTCGGGCTACAGGTGACCGGGTGGCGCATGGCCAACTCCCCCAGCCGGGTGTTCAAGGAATATTGAGTGCCGAGGGTTTCCACGGCTTTTTGCTGCACCTGCTGGTTGATCTGGTCGAGCAGGCTGCTGACACCGCGCAGGGCAAAATCACGAAATGGGCTGGACAGCGCGAACAGCTTGATAAACGCCGGTTTGTTCAGTTGCAGGCAGAACGTGTCTTCGGCGGCCTTGTGTTCGGTGCGGGTGGCGCGCTCACCCAGCAGCGCAGCCAGCGGAAAGCACTCGCCGGTGGTGATTTCGAAGGTGGTTTCAGTCGAGTCCGGTCGTTCGCCGACCACACGGCCCTGCTTGACGATATAAAAGTGCTCAACCGGCCCGCCCGACGGCTTGAGGATGCTCTCGCCGGGTGCGTAGAAACGTAATTGGCACTGTTCCACCAGAAACGCCAGGTGCGCATTTTCCATCTGGTTGAACGGTGGGAAGCGTTGCAGGAATTGCAGGGTGCCGTGGATGTTCTGCAATACGGCGTTTTTACCCGCCTGGGTGAAAGCATCAGCTTTACTCATAACAGTGACCGCAGTTTTTTTGTCGTTATCGTGCTGCATGGTCGACTCCTGCGCCGCGGGTGCCCATTGGACGTAAGTCTAGGTCGATAAACGCAGCGCAAAACTAGGGAAAAACCTTACATGACAACCGTCCAAACCCCGTAGAACGCCCACTAGGCAAACTTTCCGACGAAGTGCACATTGTTCGCCCTTGCGCAGATGTCTGACGAGTGTGCTGGGAGATTGATTTAGAACTGCTGAGAAACGTATGTCCGACCACGATATTTTGAGTGATGCCGAGCGCGAGGCGCTGAGCGCCGTGATGCTGGAGCCCGACTTACCGCCACAACGGGTGTTGATTGTCGACGATGACAAAGATGCGCGTGAACTGCTGGCAGAGATCCTGGGGCTGGACGGTATTCGCTGCATGACTGCCGACAGTGGTGAGGCGGCGTGGGATTTGTTGAAGTCGAGCAGTTCGATCGGTCTGCTGATCACCGACCTGCGCATGGCGCCGAGCAATGGCTTGGAGTTGATTCGCCAAGTACGAGAGTCGACCCGGGCGGCGTTGCCGATCATCGTCATGTCAGGGGACGCGGAAGCGCCGGATGTGATTGAAGCGATGCATTTGAGCGTGGTGGATTTCCTGCTCAAGCCGATTGATATCGAGAAGCTGGCGAAGTTGGTGAAACGGGAATTGGGAATTGGGGATGGTGCCCTGAGTGTGGGGTGACGGTCCTGGCCTCATCGCGGGCAAGCCCGGCTCCCACATTCAAGCGCATTCAGTCAGGTGAAGCGCGGTCGAATGTGGGAGGGGGAGTCAATGATGCTGTAACTGACCCCGCGCCATCGGGAGCAAGTCGAATCGTCGCACCGCCCCTCCCACAGGTTGTTCTCGGTTGATTTCAGGCCCAGAGATGCTCGTAGAGAATAGTCGCCCCCACCAGCGTCAACGCCACGCTACCTGAAAATACCCTCAGACCCATGTGGGAGGGGGCTTGCTCCCGATATCAGTGGACCAGTCAATGATGCTGTAACTGACCCGGCGCCATCGGGAGCAAGTCGAATCGTCGCACCGCCCCTCCCACAGGTTGTTCTCGGTTGATTTCAGGCCCAGAGATGATCGTAGAGAATAGTCGCCCCCACCAGCATCAACGCCACGCTACCTGAAAATACCCTCAGACCCATGTGGGAGGGGGCTTGCTCCCGATATCAATGGACCAGTCAATGATGCTGCTACTGACCCGGCGCCATCGGGAGCAAGTCGAATCGTCGCACCGCCCCTCCCACAGGTTGTTCTCGGTTGACTTCAGGCCCAGAGATGATCGTAGAGAATAGTCGTTCCGATCTGAAGACCGTTTTTAGCCTTGAACGCCCAGGCGTGTTAGCCGAGCCATTGATACCTTGGCGGCGCCGGGCCTCACTTGGTTTTAGGGTGCGTTGCAAACGCAGTTCCAGATTAGATATCGCCAACCCTTAAATCCTGGCCATTACGCACTCGATGCATCGGACCTGATTTTGGCTCTTCTTTGTAGAGACAATAGACAGCAGCTTTACGCGCGCGATGAAGGGGCCAAAGGTAAAGCCCACGTGTGGGTCGAGCGTACGGGTATAAATTGGGTTTATAAGGGCGGCCTGGATATAACGTTCCCTTGTCCTGAACCAGTAATTCAGGTAAATGGCAACTTTGATGTTTCGTTTGTATATGAATAGCATTGACTCACAAAAAAGCCCTGATCTTGCGATCAGGGCTTTTTCATTTACAGGCCGTTCTTAGCCTTGAACTCCCGACGCCTGCGGTGCAATACCGGCTCGGTATACCCATTAGGCTGCTTGGTCCCTTCAATCACCAACTCCACCGCCGCCTGGAACGCGATGTTGCTGTCGAAATCCGGCGCCAGTGGGCGGTACAACACATCCCCGGCATTCTGGCGGTCTACCACGGGCGCCATGCGCTTGAGGCTTTCCATTACCTGGTCTTGGTTGACGATGCCGTGGCGCAACCAGTTGGCGATGTGCTGGCTGGAAATACGCAGGGTGGCGCGGTCTTCCATCAGGCCGACATCGTTGATGTCCGGCACTTTCGAGCAGCCGACGCCTTGGTCGATCCAGCGGACCACGTAGCCGAGAATCCCCTGGGCGTTGTTGTCCAGCTCGTTACGGATCTCTTCCTCGGACCAATCGGTGTTGCTGGCCAAAGGAATGGTCAGGATGTCGTCCACCGACGCTCGCTCGCGTTTGGCCAGTTCGGCCTGGCGCGCGAATACGTCGACCTTGTGGTAGTGCAAGGCGTGCAGCGCAGCAGCGGTAGGCGAAGGCACCCACGCGGTGTTCGCGCCAGCCAGTGGGTGCGCGATTTTCTGTTCAAGCATCGCGGCCATCAGGTCGGGCATTGCCCACATGCCTTTACCGATTTGTGCACGACCTTGTAGGCCGGTGCTCAAGCCGATATCGACGTTCCAGTTCTCATACGCGGCGATCCATTTCTCGGCTTTCATGGCCGCCTTGCGCACCATCGCGCCGGCTTCCATGGAGGTGTGGATTTCATCGCCCGTACGGTCGAGGAAACCGGTGTTGATAAACACCACGCGCTCGCTGGCCGCCTTGATGCAGGCTTTGAGGTTGACCGTGGTGCGGCGCTCCTCGTCCATGATCCCGACCTTGAGAGTGAAGCGCGGCAGGTTCAGGACGTCTTCGATGCGGCCGAACAGCTCGTTGGTGAACGCCGCTTCTTCCGGGCCGTGCATCTTCGGTTTCACGATATACACGGAACCGGTGCGGCTGTTCTTGCGCGTGCTGTTGCCATTGAGGCTATGAATCGCCGCCAGGCTGGTGAGCAGGCCGTCGAGAATGCCTTCCGGCACTTCGTTGCCCTCTTTATCGAGGATGGCGTCGATGGTCATCAAGTGGCCAACGTTACGCACGAATAGCAGCGAGCGGCCGTGCAACGTCACGTCCTGGCCATCTACGCCGGTGTAGACGCGGTCGGCGTTCATGGTGCGGGTAAAGGTCTTGCCGCCCTTGGCCACTTCTTCGGCCAGGTCGCCCTTCATCAGGCCGAGCCAGTTGCGGTAGATCACCACTTTGTCATCGGCATCCACAGCGGCGACGGAGTCTTCGCAGTCCATGATGGTGGTCAGCGCAGCTTCCATCAGCACGTCTTTGACGCCGGCGGCATCGGTCTGGCCGACCGGGGTGCTGGCGTCGATCTGGATTTCGAAGTGCAGGCCGTTGTGTTTCAGCAGGATCGCAATCGGCTGCGCCGCGGGGCCCTGGAAACCGATCAACTGGGCATCGTCACGCAGGCCGCTGTTGCTGCCACCTTTAAGGCTGACGATCAACTTGCCATCGACGATCTTGTAGCCGGTGGAATCGACGTGGCTGCCGGCGCTCAGCGGTGCGGCTTCGTCGAGGAACGCTCGGGCGAAGGCGATGACCTTGTCGCCACGCACTTTGTTGTAGCCCTTGCCCTTTTCGGCGCCGCCGGCTTCGCTGATGGCGTCGGTGCCATACAACGCGTCATACAGCGAGCCCCAACGGGCATTGGAGGCGTTGAGGGCGAAACGGGCGTTCATGACCGGCACCACCAACTGTGGGCCGGCCATGCGCGCGATTTCGTCGTCGACGTTTTGGGTCGAGGCTTGGAAGTCTGCGGCTTCTGGCAGCAGGTATCCGATGTCTTGCAGGAAGGCTTTGTAGGCCACCGGGTCATGGGCCTGGCCGGCGTGCGTCTGGTGCCAGGTGTCGATCCGCGCTTGGAAATCGTCGCGTTTGGCGAGTAGGGCTTTGTTCTTCGGTGCCAGGTCATGGATGACCTTGTCGGCACCGGCCCAGAACTGGTCGGCCGTAATGCCGGTACCGGGAATGGCTTCGTTGTTCACGAAGTCGAACAGGACTTTGGCGACCTGCAGGCCACCGACTTGAACGTGTTCAGTCATTGCTTGCCTCACTCTGCGGAGCTTATGCGCTTTTTCAGATTTTCATTATGTAGTGCACGGTTGGGCATACTACATGATGACTTGCGGTTGTGAAAATTAGACTAAATACGTCGTTTAGCGACCCACTTTGGTCGTACGGTCACAGCGGAGAACGAGATGTTCTCAAAAAACTATTGGATTGTTCCAGATAAATATAAAAATGGTACACGATTTGTTTTCGCGGGCTACCGAGTCCACCTTGTAGATTGAATTCCAGAGGGCTTCGCCATGGACCATCTTGTACTCACTATTATCGCTGCCGACAAACCCGGCCTGGTTGAACGCATCGCGCAGAGCATTGCCACCCACGGTGGCAACTGGCTGGAAAGCCGAATGGCGCATATGGCCGGGCAGTTTGCCGGGATACTGCGGGTCAGCGTTCCGACTGAGAGTCGTCAGGCTTTGGTGGGGGCTCTGGAGGATTTATCCACACACGGTATTCGCGTGCTGGTGGGCGAGGGCAGCACCGGGCAGGCATTGGCGTCCAAACCGATCCTGATGACGCTGGTGGGCAATGATCGCTCGGGCATCGTGCGAGAGATCACCGCGTTGTTGAGCAAGCAGGGCGTCAACCTGGAGCGCTTGAGCACGGATGTGAACCCGGCCCCCATGAGTGGTGATCCGCTGTTTAAGGCCGAGGCGCTATTGCAGGTGCCGGCGAACGTGTCGCTGGAGCGCTTGCAGGAATCCCTGGAAACCCTGGCGGACGATTTGATGGTGGAACTGCGTCACGAGGACTGATCTGTCCACAAGGTTATGCATGGAAATCTTGCATGGGCCTGTGGATAACCTGTAGAGACCCGGCCCCAGGCCACGTCGGCCGGGACTCTCCGTCAGCTGAGCAAAAAACGAGCAGTTTCAACGGCTTGTGCACAAATGGCGGGGATCAGGTTGTGGATAACCTTGGGGTGGATCGCTGCAAGCCACGAAACGAGTGGCTTGCAGGGGGTTGTATGTTATTTGATCAGCGTCTGCGGATAGTCAGCCAGGCGTCCAGGCTGTACACCACCAGGCCGGCCCAGATAAAGGCGAAGGCGATCAGTGTGCTCGGCGCCAGATGTTCGCCAAACAGCAGGACTGCTTCCAGCAGCACCAAAGTCGGTGCCACGTACTGCAAAAAGCCCAAGGCGGTGTAGGGCAAATGCCGTGCGGCGGCGTTGAAGCACACCAAGGGGATCAATGTCACCGGGCCTGCCGCTACCAGCCACCAGGCTTCGGAGGTGCTCCAGAAGGCGAGCTGCGCACTGTGGGCTGTGGGGTTGAACAGCAACCAGGCGATGGCAATCGGCACCAGCATCCAGGTTTCCACCACCAGCCCCGGCAATGCCTTGACCGGCGCCTGTTTGCGGATCAGGCCATAGAAGCCGAAGGTCAACGCCAATACCAGCGACACCCATGGCAAACTGCCCACCTGCCAGACCTGTTGCGCCACACCTACCGCTGCCAGCCCCACGGCGACCCATTGCAGGCGGCGCAGGCGTTCGCCAAGGATCAGCATGCCCAGCAGCACATTCACCAGCGGGTTGATGTAGTAACCCAGGCTTGCCTCAAGCATGCGACCGCTGTTCACCGACCACACGTAGGTCAGCCAGTTAGCCGCGATCAGCGAGCCGCTCAGTGCCAGGATCGCCAGGCGCTTGGGGTTGTCGCGCAACTCACGGAACCAGCCTGGGTGTTTCCACACCATCAGCAACACGCCACCGAACAACGCCGACCACAAGACGCGGTGCACGATGATCTCGGCGGCAGGCACGCTGGCGATGGCTTTGAAGTAGAGCGGGAACAGACCCCAAATGACGTAGGCACTCAGGCCCAGGATGTACCCCTTGCGAGGGTTGGCGGCTTGCATTGCAGAATCCTTGCTTAGGCAGCTAACAAAGCGCAATTGTAAGGACATTTGTCAAACAATGGGGACCTGCTTTGCACCATGTGGGTGTGTTCAGAACAGCTTCAGGGGTTCTTCGTTGAGCGCCGACAACTGCTCACGCAACGCCAGTACCTGATCGCCCCAATACCGCTCGCTGCCAAACCACGGGAAGCTATGGGGGAACGCCGGGTCATCCCAACGGCGTGCCAGCCAGGCGCTGTAGTGCATCAGGCGCAAGGCGCGCAGAGGTTCGATCAGGGCCAGTTCGCGGGGGTCGAAGTCGTGGAATTCCTGATAGCCATCCATCAGTTCCGAGAGTTGGCCAAGGCATTCCTGCCGGTCACCGGCGAGCATCATCCACAGGTCTTGTACCGCCGGGCCCATGCGGCAGTCGTCGAGGTCGACGATATGGAACATCTCATCGCGGCACATCATGTTGCCGGGGTGGCAATCGCCATGCATGCGGATGTTCGTGTGCGGGGTGGCTTTGTACACCTCTTCCACGCGCTTGAGCAGGTCGCGTGCTACGGACTCGTAGGCCGGCAACAGGCTTTTGGGAATGAAGTTGCCTTCGAGCAGCGTGGTGAGGGAGTCGTGGCCGAAGTTCTTCACGCCCAAGGCTTCGCGATGTTCGAACGGGCGGGTGGAGCCCACGGCATGCAAACGGCCGAGCAGTTGCCCAAGGCGATAGAGTTGGTCGAGATTGCCCGGCTCCGGCGCACGGCCGCCACGGCGGGGAAACAGGGCGAAACGAAAGCCCGCGTGTTCGAACAGGCTTTCGCCGTTGTGGATCAACGGGGCAACCACCGGCACATCACACTCAGCCAGTTCGAAGGTAAAGCGGTGCTCTTCGAGGATGGCCTCGTTGGTCCAGCGCTGGGGGCGATAGAACTTGGCGATCAGTGGCTCGCCGTCTTCGATGCCCACCTGATACACGCGGTTTTCGTAGCTGTTGAGCGCCAGCACACGGGCGTCGCTGAGGAAACCGATGCTTTCGACTGCGTCGAGGACCAGGTCAGGGGTGAGTGTTTCAAACGGGTGGGCCATGCGAGCTCCTGCGCGCAGCAGGGCGCCGCGTCCGGCCGGGTATGGTAACGCACCAGGCTTGAGATAGGGGGCGGCTGTGTCATTGCTATCGGGAGCAAGCCCCCTCCCACCACGCATCAACATGTGGGAGGGGGCTTGCCCTGATGGCGGCCTGTCAGGCGCCGACGATGCCGCCGTCATCCCTCTGAATGGCGATCACAGACGAGCGCGGCTTGCCGTTGGGCAGATGCTCCGGCCAGGTCGAGCCTCCGGTTTCGCCGGGGTGTTGAATACCCACGAACAGCGTCTTCTGGTCCGGCGAAAAGCTGATCCCGGTGACTTCACACGCCACCGGCCCGACCATGAACCGGCGGATTTCGCCGGTGCTCGGGTCGGCACACAGCATCTGGTTATTGCCCATGCCCGCGAAGTCGCCGGCATTGCTGTAGTCGCCGTCGGTCAGGATCCACAAGCGCCCGGCTTTGTCGAAACCCAGGCCGTCGGGGCTGTTGAACATGTTCTGCGGGTTGATGTTGGACGAGCCGCCCTTGGGTGTACCGGCGTGCACGCCCGGGTTACCGGCCACCACGAACAGGTCCCAACTGAAGTCCGATGCGCCATGGTCGGAGGCGTTGGCCTTCCAGCGCAGGATCTGGCCGTAGACGTTTTTCTCCCGTGGGTTGGGCCCACCCACCGGCTGGCCGTCTTCGCCGCGCTTGGCGTTGTTGGTCAGGGTGCAATAGACCTGGCCGTCGGTCGGGCTGACCACGATCCATTCCGGGCGATCCATGCGCGTGGCTTTTACCACGCTGGCGGCCAGGCGTGCGTGAATCAATACCTCGGCCTGGCTGGCGAAACCGCTGCTGGCGTCAATGCCGTTCTTGCCGTGGGTGAGCTCAACCCATTGGCCTTTGCCCTTGGGGTGGTCGGCGTTACCGTCGCCCGCGTCGAAGACCGCGACATACAAGGTGCCGTGGTCGAGCAGGTGTTTGTTGGCCTTGGCATTGTGGTGGTTGATCTGATCGCGGCTGACGAATTTGTAGATGAATTCACCGCGCTCGTCGTCGCCCATGTACACCACGGCACGACCGTCACGGGTTTCAGCGAGGGCGGCGTTTTCGTGTTTGAAGCGGCCCAGGGCGGTGCGTTTGACCGGGGTGGATTGCGGGTCGAACGGATCGATTTCCACCACCCAGCCATGGCGATTGAGCTCGTTGGGGTTCTTGGCGATGTCGAAGCGTGGGTCGTGCGGGTGCCAGTTGATGTCTTTGCTGGCGGCCACCACCCCGTAGCGTTTCTGCCCGGCGTCGAAACTGTGCTGCGGGTTGCTGCTGCCGAAGCAGTCGGTGAAGTTTTCTTCGCAGGTCAGGTAAGTGCCCCACGGGGTCTTGCCATTGGCGCAGTTCTGGAACGTACCGAGGGCTTTTTTGCCGGTTTTATCGGCACTGGTTTTCAGCCAGTCATGGCCGGCGGCGGGGCCGCTCAGGCGGATTGGCGAATTGCCGTGGATACGTCGGTTGTAGCGCGAGTCCTGGACGAACTGCCAAGTGGTGCCCTTACGCCGTACTTCGATCACCGACACGCCTTCGCTGGCTTGGGCCTTGCGCACATCTTCGGCCGATTGCGGCGCGCCACCGTGTGGGTAGAGGTAGCGGTAGTTGGTGTACTCGTTGTTGATCGCCATCAGCGCGCGGTTATTGTCGCCGGGGAAAGGGAACAGGCTCATGCCGTCGTTGTTGTCGCCGAACTGTTGTTCCTGGGCCTTGGCGGTGCCGTTGCCGGACGGGTCGAAGGCCGGGGCGTTCTTGTGCAGCGGTTGCCCCCAACTGATCAGCACCGAGGCGGTGTAGCCGGGCGGCAGAGTAATGCTGTCGCTGGTGGCGGCGGCGATGCTGGAGAAACCCAGCAGTGGGCTGGCGCTGGCGGCGCTCACGGCCAGGGCGCTGCGGCTCAGCAGGTTGCCGCCGAGGAACATGGCGGCACCGCACAGGGCGCCAGCACCGATAAAACGACGGCGGGTGAGGCCAACCATCTGTTCAAGGTCGGTGGCTTGGTTGTCTTCTAATAGGCTCATTTCAGGCTCCCTGCGGTTTTTGCAGACACCTTAAGGAGCGCGGGTGACGAATTTGTTGCAGTTTGAATAGGCCGGCCCGCTACACCGGCGTGCCGAGCAACACATGGCTGGGCGCGAACTGCACCTGGATCGGTTGGCCTTCGGCAGCGTTCAGGGCTGTAAGCGCGGCGGGCTGCGCCAGGGCGCATAAAACCTGGCCGTTGGGCAGGGTGACGCGCACCTCGCTGGGGCCGTCTTCGGCGTCGAGAATCGTCTCGATTATGCCGCGTACACAATTGTGTCCGGGTGTTGCGGCTTGCTCGGTCGCCAACAACTCCAGCCATCCGGCCTTGATCAGGGCAACCACCTCCACACCGGTTTCGAGCTCCAGACGCTGGGTGCTGTCGTGGGTAATCTGCGCATCCAGGCCAAGGCCACCCGACAGCTGCAGGCGGATCAGGTCATTGCGGCCATGGCGGTCAATGGCAATGACCTGGCCATGCAACTGGTTGCGCGCGCTGGTACGCAGCATCAAACGGCCCAGGAGGCTGAAGTCGCGGGCGTCTTCATCCGAACCGAGTATTTCGGCTTGCAACACTTGCAGGCGCTGGTAAAGGCGCAGCACGCGTTCACCTTCGGCGGTCAGCTTGGCGCCGCCGCCGCCCTTGCCGCCGATGCTGCGTTCAACCAATGGTTTTTGCGCCAGATTGTTCAGTTCATCGATGGCGTCCCAGGCGGCCTTGTAACTCAAGCCGGCGCTTTTGGCGGCGCGGGTGATGGAACCCTGCTCGGCGATATGCCCCAGCAAGGCAATGCGCTGGGGGCGGCGGATGATGTGTTGGCTGAGGGAGGTGGGCAGAGACATGTTGATACGCTTCGATGAGATGAGTGGACGTTGCAGCCCTGGCGCATGGGAGTCAAGTCAGTCGCCGGGTTTGGGCGTGCGTGCCAGGCAGTACACATCGACTTGGCGCGCCCCGGCGCCCATCAATAGACGCGCCAGGCTATGGGCCGTTGCGCCGGTGGTGAGTACGTCGTCCACCAATGCGAAATGCTGGCCTTGCACCTGTGCACCGGGGGCCAGGCGAAAAGCGCTGAGCAGGTTGTGTTTGCGGGACTTGGCGTCGAGTGCCTGTTGCGCCACGGTTTCATGGGGGCGTAATAACAGTTGTTCATCGTGGGTGATGTCGAGGTCGTTGCTGAGCCAGCGGGCCAGCATCAACGCTTGGTTAAAGCCCCGCTCACGCAGGCGCTTGGGAGCCATAGGCACCGGTAGCAGGCAGTCAGGGCGTATGAGTTCGGCGTTGTCGAAGCGGTGTTGCAGGTGCTGCCCCAGCAGGCGCGCGAGCATTTGCCCCAGTGGCCAGCGCGCCTGATGCTTGAAACGGCTGATCAAGGTGTCGACGGGAAAGTGGTAGGTCCAGGGGGCAATGACCTGTTTAAACGCGGGTGGAAATTTCTGGCATTGGCCGCAGATCAGGCCCTCCATCGGCAAGGGCAAGGCGCATACACCGCATTGCTCCATCAGCCACGGCAGCTCGGTTTCGCACGCGTTGCACACACAATCGGCCGACTCGGTGCATTCATCGCAGATTAAACAGTTCTGTGTGTTTTTTAGCCAGATGTAAACTTGGCGATTGTACTCAGGTTGACAGTGCATGAATCTTCCTTAAATATGCCGAGCATCCGTGTCGTGCCTGTGGGTATTGCCCTTCCCACAGCGCTTGCCAAAGCATAATCAAGGAATCGCCCATGAGCGCCAGCACCTCTGCCACCCTGCGTCACGATTGGTCCTTAGCCGAAGTCAAAGCACTGTTCGTGCAGCCGTTCAATGACCTGTTGTTCCAGGCGCAGACCGTGCACCGCGCGCATTTCGACGCCAATCGCGTACAGGTGTCGACCCTGTTGTCGATCAAGACCGGTGCCTGCCCGGAAGATTGCAAATATTGTCCGCAGTCGGGCCACTACAACACTGGCCTGGAAAAAGAAAAGCTGATGGAGGTGCAGAAGGTCCTCGAAGAGGCCGCTCGTGCCAAAGCGATCGGCTCGACGCGTTTCTGCATGGGCGCCGCCTGGAAACACCCGTCGGCCAAAGATATGCCCTATGTGCTGGAGATGGTCAAAGGCGTGAAGGCCATGGGCCTGGAAACCTGCATGACCCTCGGCCGTCTCGACCAGGACCAGACCCAAGCCCTGGCCCAGGCGGGCCTGGACTACTACAACCACAACCTGGATACGTCGCCGGAGTTCTACGGCAGCATCATCACCACCCGTACCTACAGCGAGCGCCTGCAAACCCTGGCCTACGTGCGTGATTCGGGGATGAAGATCTGCTCGGGCGGTATCCTCGGCATGGGGGAGTCCCTCGATGACCGTGCCAACCTGCTGATCCAACTGGCCAACCTGCCGGAACACCCGGAGTCGGTGCCGATCAACATGCTGGTAAAGGTTGTCGGTACGCCGCTGGAAAACGCCGATGACATCGACCCGTTCGATTTCATCCGCATGCTGGCCGTGGCGCGCATTCTGATGCCGCAATCCCATGTGCGCCTGTCCGCCGGGCGTGAAGCCATGAACGAGCAAATGCAGGCCCTGGCGTTCTTCGCCGGTGCCAACTCGATCTTCTACGGTGACAAACTGCTGACCACCGCCAACCCGCAGGCTGACAAGGACATGCAACTGTTCTCACGCCTGGGCATCCTGCCGGAAGCGCGCGAAGAGCACGCTGATGAAGTGCACCAGGCGGCGATTGAGCAGGCATTGGTGGAGCAGAAGAGTAGCGCGCAGTTCTATAACGCCGTGGTTTGACGCCCCTTTCCACATTTGGAGTGCAATTTAAATGTGGGAGCGGGCTTGCTCGCGAAAGCGGTGGTTCAGTGACGGATATGTTTGCTGACACACCGCATTCGCGAGCAAGCCCGCTCTCACAGTTGATCGCATTCAGTCTCAAGTTCTTTGATCTGCCGAGGCCAGCATGTCTTTCGATCTCGCCGCGCGCCTCGCTGCCCGCCGTGCCGAACACCTTTACCGCCAACGCCCCTTGCTGCAAGGCCCCCAAGGCCCGGACGTGGTGGTGGACGGCCAACCGTTGCTGGCGTTCTGCAATAACGACTACCTGGGCCTGGCCAACCACCCGCAGGTGATCGAAGCCTGGCGCGCCGGTGCTTCTCGTTGGGGCGTGGGCGGTGGTGCTTCACACCTGGTGGTCGGCCATGCCACGCCACACCATGAGCTGGAAGAAGCCCTGGCCGACCTCACCGGTCGCCCGCGTGCCTTGCTGTTTACCACCGGCTACATGGCCAACCTGGGGGCGGTCACGGCGTTGGTGGGGCAGGGCGATACGGTGCTGGAGGACCGCCTCAACCATGCGTCGTTGCTGGACGCCGGTTTGCTGTCCGGTGCACGTTTCAACCGCTACTTGCATAACGATGCCGACAGTCTGGCCAAGCGCCTGGAGAAGGCGACCGGCAATACGCTGGTGGTCACCGATGGGGTGTTCAGCATGGACGGCGACCTGGCCGATTTGCCCGCCTTGGCCCGCGAAACCAAGGCCCGAGGTGCCTGGTTGATGGTGGATGATGCCCATGGTTTCGGCCCGTTGGGCGCCAACGGCGGTGGCATCGTTGAACATTTCGGCCTGAGCCAGGAAGACGTGCCGGTGCTGGTCGGCACCTTGGGCAAAGCCTTTGGCACCGCCGGGGCGTTTGTGGCAGGCAGTGAAGACCTGGTCGAAAGCCTGATCCAATTTGCCCGGCCGTATATCTACACCACCAGCCAACCACCGGCACTGGCCTGTGCCACCCTCAAAAGCCTGGAGCTGTTGCGCACTGAACATTGGCGGCGTGAGCACCTTAACGGTTTGATCCGTCAGTTGCGCAGCGGGGCCGAGCAGATTGGCCTGGCGTTGATGGACAGCTTCACGCCGATCCAGCCGATCCTGATTGGCGATAGCGCCCGGGCAGTGCGCCTGTCGCAAATGCTGCGCGAGCGCGGCCTGATGGTGACGGCCATCCGCCCCCCAACCGTACCCGCCGGCAGCGCGCGTTTGCGCGTGACGTTGACGGCGGCCCACAGCGAGGCGCAGGTACAGCTATTGTTAAACGCGTTGGAGGAGTGTTTCCGCTTGTTAGGCGCCACGGAGCCCGACCATGCGTGATCGACTGATATTGCTGCCCGGCTGGGGCCTTGGCGTGTCGCCGCTGGAGCCTCTGGTTGCCGCCTTGCACGGCCTGAACGAACACCTGCACGTACAGGTCGAGCCCCTGCCGGCGCTAAGCAGCAGTGACCTCGATGAATGGCTCGACGAACTTGACGCAACGCTGCCGGACAACGCCTGGCTGGGTGGCTGGTCCTTGGGTGGCATGCTCGCTTCAGAGCTGGCTGCACGGCGCGGCGAGCGTTGTTGCGGTTTGCTGACCCTGGCGAGCAACCCGTGTTTCGTCGCCCATGACGGCTGGCCGAACGCGATGCCTGCCGAGACGTTCGATGCGTTCCTGGCCGGATGCCACGCCGATTCTCACGTCACCCTCAAGCGTTTTGGCCTGCTGTGTGCCAAGGGCGCCGAAGACCCTCGTGGCCTGTCGCGGTTGCTGGTCAGCGGTGCGCCGAACACTTCCCCCAGCGTATTGATGCCTGGCCTGGAGCTGCTTGCCCAATTGGATACCCGAGCTGCGCTGCAGGCGTTCCGTGGGCCCCAGTTGCACCTGTTCGCGGGCCTCGATGGGCTGGTGCCTGCCGAAGCTGCCGCTGACCTGCTGGCGTTACTTCCCGATGTAGAAATCGGCCTGATTGAACAGGCCGGTCACGCGTTTCTTCTGGAAGACCCCCACGGTGTGGCGGGGGCCATCCAGGCTTTTTTGCATGAGTGTGTCGATGACTGATTTATCCCATCCTCCCGTGCCGGGCGCCTTGCCGGACAAGCGCCAGGTGGCGGCGTCGTTTTCTCGTGCGGCCGCCAGTTACGACAGCGTGGCCGAGTTGCAGCGGGCGGTGGGGCATGAATTGCTCAGCCGCTTGCCGGCCACCCTGGCGCCACCGCGATGGTTGGACATGGGCTGTGGCACGGGCTATTTCAGCCGTGTATTGACCGAACGTTTGCCCGCCAGCCAAGGGGTGGCGCTGGATATCGCCGAAGGCATGCTCAAGCATGCTCGGCCATTGGGCGGCGCCGAGCATTTCATTGCCGGCGATGCCGAGCGCCTGCCATTGCAGGCGAACAGTTGCGGGCTGATCTTTTCCAGTCTGGCGGTGCAGTGGTGTGCACATTTCGAGGCAGTGCTCAGCGAAGCCCGTCGTGTGCTGCAACCGGGTGGCGTATTGGCGTTCGCAAGCTTGTGTGTGGGCACCCTGGATGAGCTGCGCGAAAGCTGGCGCGCAGCGGATGGCATGGTTCACGTCAATCGCTTCCGCCCGTTCGAGGTGTATCAGCAGTTATGCGCGAACAGCGGCCTGCGGGTGGTGAGCCTGGAGCGGCAACCCCACAGGCTGTATTACCCGGACGTGCGCAGCCTGACCCACGAACTCAAGGCACTGGGCGCGCATAACCTCAACCCAGGCCGTCCAGGAGGGTTGACGGGGCGCGCGCGGATTGTTGCACTGATAGACGCCTACGAGCAGTTCCGTCAGGCTCAGGGCCTGCCCGCCACTTATCAAGTGGTGTACGCCGTACTGGAGAAACCGCTATGAGCGCCGCCTACTTCATCACCGGCACTGACACCGATGTTGGCAAAACCACCATTGCTGCCGGCCTATTGCATGCCGCCAGGCTCGCGGGCAAAAGCACGGCAGCCGGCAAACCGGTGGCGTCGGGTTGCCAGGTGACGCCCAAAGGTTTGCGCAACGCCGATGCCCTGGCATTGCTGGCTGAATGCTCATTGCCACTGAGTTATGCCGAGGTCAACCCGGTTGCCTTCGAACCGGCTATCGCACCGCATCTGGCGGCACGCGAGGCGGGTGTCGCATTGACTGTGCAATCGCTGCTCAAGCCGATGCAGCAGATTCTGGCGCGTAAAGCCGATTTCACGTTGATCGAGGGCGCGGGCGGTTGGCGCGTACCCCTGGCCGACCAGGCCAACCTGTCGGACCTGGCCAAGGCGCTCAAGCTGCCAGTGATCCTGGTGGTCGGCGTACGCCTGGGCTGCATCAGCCATGCGTTGCTCACCGCCGAAGCTATCGCCCGGGACGGCTTGCCGCTGGCAGGCTGGGTGGCGAATATCCTCGACCCCAAGACCTCTCGTCTGGAAGAGAACCTCGCTACCCTGGCCGAACGCTTGCCGGCACCTTGCCTGGGGCGGGTGCCGAAACTCAAGCACGCCGGGGCCGAAGCGGTGGCCGAGTACCTTGAATTGGACCTGCTTGACTGATTTTGGCTATCACTAAGGCAATATGCCATTAGCGTTTTTGACGGGTCTTTTGCCAGGATGTCTGCTTCAATTCAACTTCACGATTCTCTAAAGGCAGGCTTACGCCATGGAAATCTCTGGAAGCAGCGCGTTTTATTCGGGCCTGAGCACGATCCAGGCCGGGCAGAACCGCGTCGACCAGGCCGCCGGCAAGATCGCCAGCGCTGCGACGACCCAGCCATCGGACGCGCAAAGCGACCGTCTGCAAGCCAATGATCGCGCCCAGCCGTCCAACTCGGCGAGCAATATGGTCGAAATGGCCCAAGGCAAGTTTCAAGTGGAGCTGGGGGTAAAAGTTGCCAAGGCTTCGAATGAAATGCTCGGCACGTTGATCGACACTTACGCTTAATTTCTCTGCACACCGGCCTCTTCCCGAGGTCGGTCGCGCGTGCGCAATGCTTAATCCTTCCCTGAACGCCTTGTGGCATCACGCCGCAGGCTTTGCCGTGCGCGCCATTGATCCGCGTCATGACAAATGGCGTCTGGACGATGCTTGACAACCCTAGGTCGTAAACGTATGTTTCAAACACCTGTTTGACCGCCACAATACATCCACGCGGTTGTTCATCCCAGATACATCAGCAGAGGTTTATCGCTATGCCTGACTACAAGGCCCCCTTGCGTGATATTCGCTTCGTTCGTGACGAACTGCTCGGTTATGAAGCGCACTATCAGAGCCTGCCGGCTTGCCAGGACGCTACCCCGGACATGGTTGACGCCATTCTCGAAGAAGGCGCCAAGTTCTGTGAGCAAGTGCTGGCACCGTTGAACCGTGTGGGTGACATCGAAGGGTGTACCTGGAGCGAGTCAGGCGTTAAGACCCCTACCGGTTTCAAAGAAGCCTACAAACAGTTTGTTGAAGGCGGCTGGCCAAGCCTGGCCCACGATGTGGCGCACGGTGGCCAGGGCCTGCCGGAGTCCCTGGGCCTGGCAGTCAGCGAAATGGTCGGTGAAGCCAACTGGTCGTGGGGCATGTACCCAGGTTTGTCCCATGGCGCGATGAACACCATCTCCGAGCATGGCACTCCTGAGCAGCAAGACGCTTACCTGACCAAACTGGTGTCGGGCGAGTGGACCGGCACCATGTGCCTGACCGAGCCGCACTGCGGTACCGACCTGGGCATGCTGCGCACCAAGGCCGAGCCTCAGGCTGACGGTTCCTACAAAGTCTCCGGCACCAAGATCTTCATCTCGGCCGGCGAACACGATATGGCCGACAACATCGTCCACATCGTATTGGCCCGCCTGCCGGATGCACCGGCCGGTACCAAAGGCATCTCGCTGTTCATCGTACCCAAGTTCCTGCCGAACGCCGACGGTTCGATCGGCGAGCGCAACGCGGTGACCTGTGGTTCCCTGGAACACAAGATGGGTATCCACGGTAACGCCACCTGCGTGATGAACTTCGACGCGGCCACCGGCTTCCTGATCGGCCCGGCGAACAAAGGCCTGAACTGCATGTTCACCTTCATGAACACCGCTCGCCTGGGCACTGCGCTGCAAGGCTTGTCCCACGCTGAAATCGGCTTCCAGGGCGGCCTGAAATACGCCCGTGATCGCCTGCAAATGCGCTCCCTGACCGGCCCGAAAGCACCGGACAAAGCGGCTGACCCGATCATCGTGCACCCTGATGTACGCCGCATGCTGTTGACCATGAAAGCCTTCGCTGAAGGTAACCGTGCGATGGTGTACTTCACCGCCAAGCAAGTGGACATCGTCAAGTACGGCACCGATGACGAAGCCAAGAAACAGGCCGATGCCCTGCTGGCATTCATGACGCCGATCGCCAAGGCGTTCATGACCGAAGTCGGTTTTGAATCCGCCAACCACGGCGTGCAGATCTACGGTGGCCACGGCTTCATCGCCGAGTGGGGCATGGAGCAGAACGTTCGCGACAGCCGCATTTCGATGCTGTACGAAGGCACCACCGGCATCCAGGCGCTGGACTTGCTCGGCCGTAAAGTGCTGATGACCCAGGGCGAAGCGCTCAAGGGCTTCACCAAGATCGTGCACAAGTTCTGCCAGGCCAACGAAGGTAACGAAGCCGTTAAAGAGTTCGTTGCACCGTTGGCGGCGCTGAACAAAGAGTGGGGCGAGTTGACCATGAAGGTCGGCATGGCGGCGATGAAAGACCGTGAAGAAGTCGGTGCCGCTTCGGTGGATTACCTGATGTACTCCGGCTACGCCTGCCTGGCTTACTTCTGGGCCGACATGGCACGCCTGGCAGCCGAGAAATTGGCCGCCGGTACCACCGAAGAGGCGTTCTACACTGCCAAACTGCAGACGGCACGCTTCTACTTCCAGCGTATCCTGCCGCGTACCCGTACCCATGTGGCAACCATGTTGTCGGGCGCCGGCAACCTGATGGACATGAAAGAAGAAGACTTCGGCCTGGCTTACTAAGCCTTACCGGTAGTACTTGAAAACCGCCGCGCCCATTGGGGAGCGGCGGTTTTTTTTGGACGAATAAAAAACACAGCACAGCGCTCAGGGATTGCGACTGGCTGCCGTTACAGTGATGGCAATGTGATACAGGTCACATTGAATGTGCTTAACTGTGTGCAGTGAAGGCACTGTGCCATCTTTCTCGGCGGGTCGGAGCTTTACCCTTGTCACGCGTGTCCGCTGTACGTTTCAGCCATTTTCTCCCTTCATTGCTGCTATTGCTGGCCGGGCTCTCGGCTGCGTACGTCAAAGATCTCAACGTCTTCTTCACCTCGCTGTTCAATGTGCTGCCGACCTTGGTGTTGCTGCTGGGTGGTTCGTATTGCGCGGTATATCGGCGCCAGCGTGAGCTGTTCTTGATGGTCACGGTGTATGTCGTCTACTTCCTGCTGGACACCCAGACCGACTACTACCGCGACAACGGCCGTGTTCGCGAAGATGCGGCCGTGGTTTTTCATTTGTGCTGCCTGTTGCTGCCGCTGCTGTTCAGCATCTATGCGCTGTGGCAGGAAAAAACCCATCTGTTCCGAGACTTCGTTGCCCGCTGCGCCGTGCTCTTTGCTGTTGGCAGCGTGGCGCTGGCGCTTGAGCAAAGTTTCCCCCTGGCCGTGTTGAACTGGCTGGCGGAAATTCGTTGGCCTTCCTTGCATGGCCACTGGATGAGCCTGATCCAGCTGTCATACCCCATGTTCCTGATCGGTTTTGTCACCCTGGCGGCGCAGTACTGGTACCAGCCGCGGCCGTTGCACGCGGCACAATTGGTGGGGCTTTTGGGGTTGTTCTGGATGTTGCCGAAAACCTTCATCTTGCCGTTCACCCTGAACATCATGTGCAGCCAGGTCATGCTGATGATTGCTGCCGGTGTGGCCCACGAAGCCTATCAAATGGCGTTCCGTGACGAGCTGACCGGCTTGCCGGGGCGTCGCGCCCTGAACGAGCGCATGCAGCGGCTGGGGCGCAACTATGTGCTGGCGATGAGCGACGTTGATCACTTCAAGCGTTTCAACGACACCCATGGCCACGACGTGGGTGACCAGGTGCTGCGTCTGGTGGCGAGCAAGCTGTCCAAGGTCAACGGTGGTGGCCGCGCTTACCGTTACGGCGGTGAAGAGTTCGCCGTGGTGTTCGCCGGCAAGACCCTGGACGAATGCATGCCGCACTTGGAAGAAATTCGCGAGATCATCGCCAGCTACGACATCAAACTGCGTAACCCGGACCGTCCCCATGACGATCAGCAGGGCCGCCAACGCCGTGCGGGCAGCGGCGCGTCCAGCGTGTCGGTGACCATCAGCATCGGTGTGGCCGAGCGCCAGGCCGAACAGCGCAGCCCTGAAGAAGTACTCAAGTCCGCCGACCAGGCGCTATACGCCGCGAAGGGCGCAGGGCGAAACTGCGTGGTCGCCTCCGGGCAAACCCGGCGTGGCGCCGTGCGCATGGAGAGCGCTGCCGGTTGAGTAATGGCGGTGTATTCAGCAGCGCTACAGTGATTGTCCGAGGGTGTGGCCGGCAGTAGGTTGAAACCATCTGCTGCCGGAGACATTGCCATGCCTGAGTACAAAGCTCCCCTGCGCGACATGCGCTTTCTGATCGATAACGTGTTCGACTTCCATGGCCACTACGCGGCTCTGGGGGCGACGGATGCCAGCCCGGACATGGTCAGCGCGATCCTCGAAGAAGGCGCGAAGTTCTGCGAGAACGTGCTCGCGCCGCTCAACCGCAGCGGCGATGAAGAAGGCTGCCATTTCGATCAAGGCGTGGTGACCACGCCCAAGGGCTTCAAAGAAGCCTTCGCCCAGTATGTGCAAGGCGGTTGGCACGGTGTGGCAGCCGACCCGGCCTACGGTGGCCAAGGCTTGCCGCACTCTTTGGGGTTGGTGCTGAGCGAGATGATCGGTTCCAGCAATACCTCCTGGGGCATGTACCCGGGCTTGACCCACGGCGCGATGTCCGCGATCCACGCCCACGGTACTGACGAGCAGAAAGCCACCTACCTGAGCAAACTCACGGCCGGCGAGTGGACCGGCACCATGTGCCTGACCGAAGCCCACTGCGGCACCGACCTGGGGTTGATCAAGACCCGTGCCTTGCCTCAGGCGGATGGCAGCTATGCGGTCACCGGCAGCAAGATCTTCATCTCGGCCGGCGAGCACGACATGAGCGCCAATATCATCCACTTGGTGCTGGCCAAGTTGCCGGATGCGCCGGCCGGCACCAAGGGCATCTCGCTGTTCATCGTGCCTAAGTTCCATGCGGACTCGGGCGAGCGCAACGCGGTGCACTGCGGCTCCATCGAGCACAAGATGGGTATCAAGGCTTCGGCCACGTGTGTGCTGAACTTCGACGGCGCCAAGGGCTTTTTGATTGGCGAGGCGAACAAAGGCCTGAACTGCATGTTCACCATGATGAATCACGCGCGGCTTGGTACCGGCATGCAGGGCTTGTGCAATGGTGAAGCGAGCTTTCAAGGGGCGATCAAATACGCCAACGACCGCCTGCAAATGCGCTCGTTGACGGGCGCGAAGGCTCCGGAGAAAGCCGCCGACCCGATCATCGTGCACCCCGATGTACGCCGCATGTTGCTGACCATGAAGGCTTTCAACGAGGGCAACCGCGCGCTGACTTACTTCACCGCGCAACTGCTCGATACCGCGCACCTGAGCAACGACCCCGGCCAGCGCCAGGAGGCCGAGGACCTGTTGGCCTTCCTCACACCGATCTGCAAAGCCTTCATGACTGAAACCGGTCTGGAGGTGACCAACCACGGCATGCAGGTATTTGGCGGCCATGGCTACATTCGTGAGTGGGGGATGGAGCAGTTGGTACGCGACTGCCGGATTGCGCCGATTTATGAAGGCACCAACGGCATCCAGGCACTCGACTTGCTGGGCCGTAAAGTGCTTGGCAGCCAAGGCAAGCTGCTGCGTGGGTTTACCAGGATTGTGCACACGTTCTGCGCCACCAACGCCGAGCATCCGCAACTCAGCGCCTATGTGGCCCAGCTCAACCGGCTGAATCAGCAATGGGGCGAGCTGACGCTCAGCGTGGGCACTGCGGCGATGAAGAACCCCGACGAAGTAGGCGCTGCGGCGATGGATTACTTGATGTACAGCGGTTACATCATCCTGGCCTACCTGTGGCTGCGCATGGCGATTGCGGCCCAGGCCCAGGACGACGCGGCGTTTGCCAAGGCCAAGCTGGCCACCTGCGAATTCTATTTCAAGCGCTTGCTACCGCGCACCGCGACCCATCGGGCTGCGGTGGAAGCGGGCAGCGAGTGCCTGATGAGTCTGCCTGGGGCGGCATTTGCCTTTTGATGACCTAAAAATACCAGCCAGTCACAAGTGGACCCTATGTGTCTTAAAAGTTGTTCGGTTACACTCGGGGCCTGTAAAACCGATCCTATCGAATCACTTTTCACGTTCTCACGAGGTTTGCCATGGCTGATTACAAAGCGCCGTTGCGTGATATGCGCTTCGTCCTCAACGAAGTGTTTGAGGTCGCCAAGACTTGGGCCCAATTACCGGCATTGGCAGACACTGTCGACGCCGAAACCGTTGAGGCGATCCTCGAAGAGGCCGGCAAAGTGACCGCCAAGTCCATCGCCCCGCTCAGCCGTGGCGGTGATGAACAAGGGTGCCATTGGGCGGACAACGCGGTCAGCACGCCGGAGGGTTTTCCACAGGCGTACCAAACCTACGCCGAAGGCGGCTGGGTGGGCGTCGGCGGTGACCCGACCTATGGTGGCATGGGCATGCCCAAGGCGGTGTCGGCCCAGGTCGAGGAAATGATCAACTCGTCGAGCCTGGCGTTCGGTTTGTACCCGATGTTGACCTCCGGCGCCTGTGTGTCGATCAACACCCACGCCAGTGAAGCACTCAAGGCGACCTACCTGCCGAATATGTACGCCGGTAGCTGGGCAGGCTCCATGTGCCTGACCGAAGCGCACGCGGGCACCGACCTGGGAATGATCCGCACCAAGGCCGAGCCTCAGGCGGACGGTTCCTACAAGGTCAGCGGCACCAAGATCTTCATCACGGGTGGCGAACACGACCTGACCGAAAACATCATCCACCTGGTGCTGGCCAAGCTGCCGGATGCGCCGGCAGGTCCCAAGGGCATCTCGTTGTTCCTGGTGCCGAAGTTCATGGTGAATGCCGACGGTAGCCTGGGCGCGCGTAACCCGGTGACCTGTGGCTCGATTGAACACAAGATGGGTATCCAGGCGTCCGCTACCTGCGTGATGAACTTTGACGAGGCCGTGGGTTTCCTGGTGGGTGAGCCTAACCGTGGTCTGGCGGCGATGTTCACCATGATGAACTACGAGCGCCTGGGGGTGGGTATCCAGGGCCTGGCATCCGGTGAGCGCTCCTATCAGAACGCGATTGAATATGCCCGCGACCGCCTGCAGAGCCGCTCCCCATTGGGCGCACAGGCCAAGGACAAAGTGGCAGATCCGATCATCGTGCATCCGGACGTGCGCCGCATGCTGCTGACCATGAAGGCGGCGAACGAAGGCGGTCGTGCGTTCTCCACGTACGTGGCCACGCAACTGGACATTGCCAAGTTCAGTGAAGACCCTGCCGCCCGCGAGCGTGCAGATAACCTGGTGGCGCTGCTGACCCCGGTCGCCAAGGCGTTCCTCACGGACCTGGGCCTGGAAACCACGGTGCTCGGCCAACAAATATTCGGCGGCCACGGCTACATCCGCGAGTGGGGCCAGGAGCAGTTGGTGCGTGACGTGCGCATCACCCAGATCTACGAAGGCACCAACGGCATCCAGGCACTGGATTTGATGGGGCGCAAGATCGTTGGCAGTGGCGGTGCGTTCTACACCCTGTTCGCTGATGAAATCCGTCAGTTCATCGCCACGGCAGATGCGTCACTGGCTGAATTCACCCGCCCGCTCAGCGCAGCGGTGGATGACCTGGATGAGTTGACGGCCTGGGTACTGGACCGGGCCAAGACCAACCCGAATGAAATCGGCGCGGCGTCGGTAGAGTACCTGCATGCGTTTGGCTATATGGCCTACGCCTATATGTGGGCGCGCATGGCCAAGGCGGCGTTGGGCAAAGAGGCGCAGGATGACTTCTACGCCAGCAAACTGGGGACTGCACGCTTCTACTTTGCGCGTCTGTTGCCGCGTATCCACTCGTTGAGTGCATCGGTAAAAGCCGGTAGCGAATCCTTGTTCCTGATGGATGAAGCACTGTTTTAAGGACGAGGCGGGCGTGTAAGCATTCTCTTACATGACGTGCTGCTATTCGTCCTCTATCGCCAAATTGGATCCACGGATAATCTACTTCACATGGACGTCGCGCAGGAAGCGCAAAGCAACAACACGGACACGTAGGATTCTGCCAGGACGGCGGAGTGAAATGGATGTCAGGGAAACAGTCTGCAAAGCCCCGCTTCGGCGGGGTTTTCTTTTGCCCGCGAAAAAGTCAGGCCACTGACGTTCAGGGCTGCGCCTGTGGCGCATTCATTACGTCCTCCAGCAAGGTACGCAGCAACGCCATCGTCGCTTGCTGGCGTTGCACATCGCGGCAGACCAAGCCTACTTTCAGCGGCACCCGGGGCTCACTCAAGGGTTTCCACAACAATGCCTTGCTGTTGTGTTCGTCCTGGGAGCGCCCTGGCAGCACGGTTGCCAGCTTGGTATGGGGCAGGCTGTCGAGAATCCCGACCATCGTGTTGAGTTCGGCCTGCACCTGCGGCCGCCGCCCGAGGTTGGACAGTTGCCCCTGCCAGATCTGTCGAACCTGAAACTCCTCCCCCAGCAGCAACATCGGCAGCTCTGCCGCCTGTTTCAGCGAGACTTTCTTGAATGCGCGCAAGGGGTGGTCTTCGGGGATCACCACCTTCAATTCATCTTCATACAGCAGCACGCCGTTCAGCCCCGGCTGGCGTGGCGGCAGGTAGCTGATGCCAATGTCCAGTGAGCCGTTGAGCAGCCGTCGCTCAATCTCAAGCCCCGTCAATTCGTAGATCTGCACCACCAAGTGTGGCTGGGCCTTGCGCACCCGTTCCAGCATTTGCGGCACCAGGCTGGTGTGCACGGTTTGCAGCACGCCGATAGCCAAGGTTCGCATTGCCTGGCCCTTGAAGTTGCGCAGCGACTCTACGGCTTGCTGCAGGCCATCAATCAATGGCAACGCATGGTTATAGAGCGTATGTGCCGCCAGGGTCGGTAGTAGCCGCTTGCTGCTACGTTCGAACAGGCTCACATCCAGGTTCTGTTCCAGTTGGCGAATCTGTTGCGACAAGGCCGGCTGAGAGATCGACAGACGCTCCGCCGCGCGGCCTACGTGGCCTTCCTCATACACCGCGACGAAATAACGCAGTTGCTTGAAATCCATAAGACATACTTATCGAAAAAGCTGGAAAATCGAAATGGCCGATGGCCCGCGAGACGCCTAGTCTAGCGCCTATTCGCAGGGCTTACAGGGCCGGATCGGGCAATGAATAACGTTTATATTTATAGCGTTTACATAGGCAAGACAAAAAATCTCAAAGCGGTGTTTGCACCGGGCACCGACCAAGGTCAGGTTGCTATTGGGGGTGAGCTGTGAACCTGTTTCGTCGCCCTGCGCCGAGCCTGGACGATCTGATCCTGGCGACGCCGCATGATCTGTCCAGTGAATGCCTGATGCCCACGGTGGCGCGACCCGCGCAGGTCTTCGTGCGTGGCCAGGGCTCCTGGCTCTGGGACAGCGACGACCGGGCCTACCTCGATTTCAGCCAGGGCAGTGCCGCCAATAGCCTCGGCCATAGCCCACAGGTGTTGATCAAGGCCCTGGCCGATCAGGCTCAGGCGTTGATCAACCCTGGCAACGGCCTGCATAACCGCGTGCAACTGAACCTCGTCGATCGGCTGTGCCATCACACCGGCAGCGAGCAGGGTTACCTGCTCAACAGTGGTTCGCAAGCGTGTGAAGCGGCGATCAAGTTGGCGCGCAAATGGGGGCAACTGTATCGCGGTGGCGCCTATCACATCATTAGTGCCAGTAACGCTTGCCATGGCCGCAGCTTTGCGGCGCTGGCGGCCTCGCCCGGCGCGGGGGGCAACCGTTTTGAGCCGCAATTGCCAGGCTTCAGCCATGTGCCCTTCAACGACCTGCCGGCCCTGCATGCCGCCGTAGATGCACAGACCGTGGCCATCCTGTTGGAGCCGATCCAGGGCGATGCCGGCGTGATCCCGGCCACGGAACATTACCTCAAAGGTGTTGAACGGCTGTGCCGGGAGTTGGGAATCCTGCTGATCCTCGATGAAGTACACACCGGTATCGGCCGTTGCGGTAGCTTGCTCGTTGAACAGCAGTACGGCGTGCGTGCCGACATCATCACCCTCGGCAAGGGCTTGGGTGGCGGCGTGCCGTTGGCGGCGCTGCTGGCGCGAGGCAAGGCTTGCTGCTTTGAAGTGGGCGAGCTGGAAGGCACCCATCATGGCAATGCGTTGATGGCGTCGGCCGGGGTGGCGGTGCTCGATACGGTGCTGGAGAGCGGCTTTCTTGAACAGGTCCGAGAGTCTGGCCTTTACTTGGGCGAAGGTCTCGCCCGCCTGGCTTATCGCTACGACCACGGCCAGTTGCGCGGTCATGGCCTGATGTGGGGCCTGGTGCTATCGGATGATTCAGCAGATGCCGTTGTAAAAGCTGCCCTGCACGAAGGCTTGATCCTCACCGCCCCGCAACCCAATTGCTTGCGCTTCACGCCGGCGCTTACGGTCAGCCAAGGCGACATTGACGAAATGCTCCTGCGCCTGGCTCGCGCCTTTTCCCGCGTGCGCACCGCCCAACTGCAATGCCGCAAAGGCATCGCCGTTTAATCCTGTATTCCTGAACCGTCTCGCGGCATACGCGGCGCCTCCAGCCTGATTTGTTTGGCTGGGGGCGTTTTTTTGTCTGTTCATTAAAGGGTGGCCCAGTGCCAGATCCCACTGAACCCTTACCCCCTCCAAAAGGTCGATTAGCTACACGGCTCGCACGAGCCGACTTTCTGGAGCTGACCTATGGATATCATTCGTATCATCATCGCCATTCTGCTGCCGCCACTGGGTGTGTTCCTGCAAGTGGGCTTCGCTGGCGCGTTCTGGCTGAATATTCTGCTGACTTTGTGCGGTTACTTCCCCGGCATCATTCACGCGGTGTACATCATCGCCAAGCGTTGAGAGCCTCAGCCTTTTGCGATGAGCCGTGAGTTGCGCTCGTTGCGAAAGGCCAGTTGCTCAATGGTCTGGGTGGCCTGTTCGGCCTCTTCTCGCGCTTGCAGGATGATGCCGTGTTGCTCGGACTTGCTGCACACCGGGTCGGCATTGCTGGCGTCACCCGTCAGCATGAACGCCTGGCAACGGCAGCCGCCGAAGTCCTTTTCCTTTTCATCACATGAACGGCACGGCTCGGGCATCCAGTCATAGCCGCGAAAGCGGTTGAAGCCAAAGGAGTCATACCAGATGTGTTGCATGCTGTGGTCGCGCACATTGGGAAACTGCACCGGCATTTGTCGGGCGCCGTGGCAGGGCAGGGCAGTACCGTCCGGGGTGACGGTGAGAAAGAGGCTGCCCCAGCCATTCATGCAGGCTTTCGGGCGCTCTTCGTAGTAATCCGGGGTCACGAAGATCAGCTTGCACGGGTGGCCTTCGGCTTCGAGTTTGGCGCGGTATTCATTGGTGATGCGTTCGGCGCGCACCAACTGTTCCCGGGTCGGCAGCAACCCCACACGATTGAGCTGCGCCCAGC
Organism: Pseudomonas sp. MWU15-20650; assembly: GCF_023242475.1. Taxonomy (GTDB): domain Bacteria; phylum Pseudomonadota; class Gammaproteobacteria; order Pseudomonadales; family Pseudomonadaceae; genus Aquipseudomonas. The sequence continues at coordinate 140,858 of NZ_JALJFG010000005.1, forward strand.
CGTAGAACTGGCAGGTGGCGAGTTCGACGAAGTCCGCTTCCAACGCGATGCACAGCTCGATGATGCGGTCGATCTTGTCGATATTGTGCCGATGGGTGACGAAGTTCAGCACCATCGGGTAGCCGTGTGCCTTCACCGCGCGGGCCATTTCGAGCTTCTGCGCAAAGGCTTTTTTCGAGCCGGCCAGCAGGTTGTTCACTTGCTCGTCGCTGGCTTGGAAGCTGATCTGGATATGGTCCAGGCCGGCTTTCTTGAAGTCGCTGATCTTCTGCTCGGTCAGGCCGATGCCTGAGGTGATCAGGTTGGTGTAGAACCCCAGCTTGCGCGCCTCGGCGATCAGCTCGGCGAGGTCCTGGCGCACCAGCGGTTCGCCGCCGGAAAAACCCAGCTGCGCGGCGCCCATCTCGCGGGCTTCGCGAAATACCTTGAACCACTGCTCGGTGCTCAGCTCTTTGCCCTGCTCGGCGAAATCCAGCGGGTTGGAGCAATACGGGCACTGCAGAGGGCAGCGATAGGTCAGCTCGGCCAGCAGCCACAGTGGCAAGCCGATGGCGGGCTTTTCAGGCAAGGGTGATCCAGTGCTGAGCACGGGCGACCTCCATGAATTGCTCGATGTCGTCACCCAGCTCAGGTACGCCGGGGAATTGCTTATCCAGCTCGGCGATGATCGCCGCTACGTTGCGCTCGCCGTCGATCAAGCCACCAATCAACGCCGCACTGTCGTTGAGCTTGATCATGCCCTCGGGGTAGAGCAACACATGGCCTTTTTGCGCGGGCTCATACTGGTAGCGATAGCCCTGGCGCCAGGTCGGTTTTCTGCTGCGATCAAAGCTCATAGTGTGATCCCTTTATGCCAGACCCGCCGCTCGGTCACGCTGTGATAGGGCGGGCGGTTCAGTTCATAGGCCATGCTCATGGCATCCAGCATGCTCCACAGGATGTCCAGTTTGAACTGGAGAATTTCCAGCATGCGCTCCTGGCCTTCGCGGGTGGTGTAGTGCTGCAAAGTGATTGCCAGGCCGTGCTCCACATCACGACGGGCTTGGCCCAGGCGGGTGCGGAAGTATTCGTAGCCAGACGGGTCGATCCACGGGTAATGCTGTGGCCAGCTGTCGAGGCGCGACTGGTGGATGTGTGGCGCGAACAGCTCGGTCAGTGAACTGCTGGCAGCCTCTTGCCAGCTGGCGCGACGGGCGAAGTTGACGTAGGCGTCTACTGCGAAGCGCACGCCAGGCAGTACCAGCTCCTGGGAGCGCAGTTGGTCCGGGTCGAGGCCGACCGCTTGGCCCAGGCGCAGCCAGGCTTCGATGCCGCCGTCTTCACCTGGCGCGCCATCGTGGTCGAGCAGGCGCTGGATCCACTCGCGGCGAATTTCGCGGTCCGGGCAGTTGGCCAGGATCGCGGCGTCTTTCAGCGGAATATTGACCTGGTAGTAGAAACGGTTGGCGACCCAGCCCTGGATCTGCTCGCGGGTGGCGCGGCCTTCGTACATCGCCACGTGGTACGGGTGATGGATATGGTAGAAGGCGCCTTTGGCCCGCAGGGCGGCTTCGAATTCGGCGGTGGTCAAGGGCGTATCAGTCATGTCGTCAGCTCCTACAATTCAATGCTCATGCCGTCGTAAGCCACTTCAACATTACGCCGCACCAGCTCCGCCCGCTCGGGGGAGTCTTCATCGAGGATCGGGTTGGTGTTGTTGATGTGGATAAGCACTTTGCGCTGTTTGGGCAGGTGTTCCAGCACTTCGAGCATGCCGCCGGGGCCATTCTGTGCCAGGTGCCCCATCTCGCGCCCGGTGCGCGTGCCGACGCCACGGCGTTGCATTTCATCGTCGTCCCACATCGTGCCATCCACCAGCAGGCAGTCGCTGCCGGCCATGATCTCCAGCAACGGCGCGTCGACCTTGCCCAGGCCCGGGGCGTAAAACAATTTGCCGCCGGTGCGCAGGTCTTCGACGATCAGACCGATGTTGTCGCCCGGGTGTGGGTCGAAACGGTGCGGTGAGTAGGGCGGTGCGGCACTGCGCAGCGGTAGCGGCGTGAAGCGAAGGTTGGGACACGCCGGGATGGTGAAGCTGGCATCCAGTTCGATGCGGTTCCAGGCCAGGCCGCCGTTCCAGTGGGTCAGCATGGTGAACAGCGGGAACCCGGTGCTCAGGTCTTCATGGACCATGTCAGTGCACCACACCTGGTGCGGGCAGCCTTCGCGCAGGCTCAGCAGGCCAGTGGTATGGTCGATCTGGCTGTCCATCAGGATGATTGCACTGATGCCGGTATCGCGTAGGGCCCGGCCGGGTTGCATGGGCGCGAAGCCCTGAAGTTGCGCACGGATGTCGGGGGAAGCATTGCACAGCACCCAGTTCACGCCATCGTCGGAAATCGCGATGGACGACTGAGTACGCGCCTGGGCCCGCAGGCTACCGTCGCGAAAGCCTGCGCAATTCACGCAGTTGCAGTTCCACTGCGGAAAACCACCGCCGGCGGCGGAACCTAGAATCTGGACAAACATGGTCGCTCCATCAAGCAAAGCTCAAAACAAAAACGCCCCGGGCGAACCGAGGCGTTGTATTACCCAGCAGATTAACGACTGGCGAAGTACATGGTGACTTCGAAACCGATGCGCAGATCAGTGTAAGCAGGTTTGGACCAGGTCATATTCATACTCCTACCGAGGGATGGGACTTTCACTACCGAGTAATACATATAGTCCACCTCCAATTGGAGATGTTCAGATATTGCTAGGGAATATTACTCAATTCTTTCCAAGTTAGCGCTGTCTTGATGGAAAAAGGCTGTTGCAGGGTTGGCAATGATCAGCGCGCCGTTTGCCAGGAATCGCTGATGCGTGGGCCATTGGCTACACAGTGCCAACCGCCTGCCGCGTCGTTCAGTTGCTGGGCCGCGTGCTGCAAGTCCTCGCGTGTGCGGGTTTGAATCAGGTGTTGCAGTTGATCCAGATAATCCGACGGGTGGCCAGACAGCCGGGCGTGCCAGAGCAGGTCGGCCGCTTGGGCGATGGGCAATGCCTGGACCGTGAATTGCTGCGCCAGGGCCTGGCTGCCCAAGTCTGGGCTGCTCTCGATCAGGGACGGCAGTTGTCCCAGGAAGGTTTGCACCTGCTCGACGATGCCGTCCAGAGCCAGGCTGGGCGATTGCACGCCAAACAGCAGGCCGGTTCTTCCGTTGATTTGTCGGATGCCGCTGAACACGGCGTAGCCGATTTGCAGTTCGACTCGCAGGCGCTGGTAGAACGGGCCCTGAAGTACATGCCCGAGCAACCGCCACCTGGCTTCATCGACCAGGGATTGACTCGGCGTCGGGCAAAACAGCAGCAGGGCGGCTTCGCTGGACTCGGTTTTTACCGCGTGCCAGCGCTTCTGGCCGTGGAGGTTTTGAGAGGTGTAGGGCATGTCTGCCGGTTGCCCTGGCAACCGGGCGGCTGTGGCTTTGATCGCGGCTTCACACGCAGCGGGCAGGCCAGCGCCCAGCCCCTGCCAGCGTGCGGTAGCCCATGATGCTTTCGTTTCTTGGGGCTCGAGCTGAATACCGGCACAGCAAACAGGCAACGCCTTGAGCAATGCCCGGATGGCGATCATCGGCGCTGGTGCGGGGGGTGACAGCTGTTCATCCAAGCGGCTCAGGCAACGCGCCAGTTCTTCGAGCACGGCCGGCATGGGTTGGTGAAGGCCGTGAATGTTCACCAGCCAATCATGGGCGATGGCCTCGCAAGACAACTCGACACCCGCTTGATGAGCCTGTTCGCGCAACGGCTGCAATGCACTTTCAAGGCCGACGGGTACGGCGGTGTCAAACCGCCAATGCAGGTACAGGGCGCCTTCGTCGGTATCTTCCCCCAATGCCTGGCTGAAGGTCAGCGCCGATAGCTCCCGTCGACCCCGTGAGCGATCTTGGGCAAAGGTGCGCAAGCCGCGGTGGGCGCTGGTCTGGCCGCGGATCAGACCGGCGCGTTCTTCCTTGGCGGGTGGGCGAAGAAAGGGGTTGCTCGGTGGGAGCTGCCAGGTGAGCCCGGGGGTGGGCAGATGCAGTGAATCGAGCATGGCCTTGAGGGCTGCGGCGCCTTGCTCCGACAGGTCTTCGGCGTCGTTGCGCGCCAAGGCCAGGGCGCCTTGGACCTGCTGCTGACGAGCGTTGAGCAAGGCGAACTCTTCGCGTAATAGCGTCCAATCGCTGTGTGCGAAAAAACTCAGCCAGTCGTACAACAATGCTTCGATCTGCGTCGCCGGTTCATCCAGGCTATCGAGGGTGAAGTCGATATCCAGCACCGCTTGCCCGGCGAAGTGATACAGCACGGACGCCTGCACCTCTGTGGCCAGTTGTCGTGCTTTCAGTTCCGCGAGCAACCCGCCTGGCGCCGAAGCGTTGAGCCAGGTGCAGAGAAATTCCAGCGCTTGGCGAGGGGCCTCACAGGTAATGACCTGATGCAGGTGGTGATTGGCGGCGTGTTGATAGCTGCGTATTTGGCCCTGCATCAAGGCCGGTGGTGCGGCCTGCGGGTGCAGTGGTCCCGGAATCAGTGCGTCGCTGAACTGCTGGGCCAAGGCTTGCAGGTCTGTCAGCGATTGTGGGCCGGCAAGGCTCAAGGTCATCTGCCCGCTTTGATAAAAGTGCCCGTAATACTCCCGCAAGGCGTGCTGAAACGCCTCACGTTCTACCGGCAGGCTGTCGCGATGACCGGCATGGAACCCTCGCAGCGGATGATCAGCGGCCACGCCTTCCAGCAACGCAACGTACTGCTGCGCCTTGGCATCTCGGGACCAGGCCACATACTCCGCGTGCAACACTTCGCGTTCGCGCAGTTGATCGTCGAGTGTCAGGCGTGGGTGGGTCAGCATGTCCGCCAGGCGCGTTAGCCCATGGGCAAAGGCCGCCTCAGGGAGCTCGAAGAAGTAGTCCGTGGTGCGTTCCCGGGTACTGGCGTTGACTTGCCCGCCGTGACGTTGCACGTAGGGCATCAGCCCTTGGTCTGACGGAAAACGCTCGGTACCGAGAAACAACAAGTGCTCAAGAAAATGCGCCAGCCCCGGCCACGCCAATGGCACATCATGACTGCCGGCAGCCACCCGTAAAACGGCGGCGCAACGCTTCAAGCGCGGCGCATGGCGCAGGGAAACCCGCAGGCCGTTGGCCAGGGTCAGGTGAAGGTGGTGAGGGTGAACCGGCGCAGGCATGGGCACTTCCGAAGCGTGGGAAGTGCCTATGCTAGCAAACCCGCTGGATCAGGGCTTGTGCAGTGAACCGTAGAGCTCAGGGCGACGGTCTTGCAGGTAATGATTCGCGGCGCGGGCGTCGAGGATCAATTGACGATCCAGCGTGCCGACGATCAACGCTTCATCCAGGCCGGCCTTGGCGATTCGATGACCGTTAGGTGCAGCAATGCTGCTTTGCCCGCAGTAGTGAATCTCGCCTTCGTGCCCGCAGTAGTTGGCATACGCCACGAAACATTGGTTCTCGAACGCCCTGGCTCGCACGGTGACATCGGCCACAAAGTCGAACGGCACCATGTTAGCGGTGGGTACCAGGATCAGTTCGGCACCGGCCAGGGCCAGGCGACGGGTATTTTCCGGGAACTCCAGGTCGTAGCAGATCAGGAAGCCCAGCTTCCATCCGTTCAGCTCCACCAGCGGGAAATCATCCTCCCCGGCACTGAACATCGAGTGATCCAGGTCGCCAAACAGGTGGGTCTTGCGGTAGTTGCACAAGCGCTGGCCATGGTTGTCGATCAACTGTACGGCGTTGTAGACCTGGCCATCTGCGGCCCGCTCCGGGTAACCGTACAGGATCGCCAGGCCGGTGCTCTGGGCCAATTCGGCAATCGCCTGCGCCGACGGCCCATCCTGTGCCTCGGCCAGGGCGCCCACAGCTTCGGCGCCGATGTTATAGCCGGTAAGGAACATCTCCGGCAGCACCAGTACATCGGCGCCGGACGCTTCATGCGCCAGTTGGTGCAAGCGCTTGAGGTTGCCGGCCACATCCAGCGGGTGGGGCGGGCATTGATACAGGGCGACACGCATGGTCAACTCCTTACTCGGCGAGGGCAATCGGCCCGATTTCATCGAATACATCGCCCGGGCCCGGGTTCTCTGGGTGGGTGCTGCCACCGAAGTGGGTCATGATGCCCCACACCGCGTTGAGCGAGGTTTGCACTGCGCCCTCGACCCAGGCCGGGGTCCAGGAGACGTCGTCACCAGCAATGAAAATCCCACGCTGTTCGGCAGGCATGTCCTTCTGCATGAAGTGTGCATACATCCGCTGGTTGTAGCGATAGTGGCCGGGCAATGCACCTTTGAAGGCCCCGAGGAAATGCGGGTCGGCTTCCCACGAGACGGTGATCGGATCGCCGATGATGCGCGCCTTGATGTCGACTTTCGGGTAGATTTTCTTCAGCGCGTCGAGGGCCAGTTTTACCCGTTTGTCGATAGGCTGCGGCAGCATTTTCAGCGCGTCGCTCATCCATGAGTAAGACAGGCAGATAACCCCGGGCTTGTCGTCGCCGTTGTCGAACAGATAGGTGCCGCGGGTCAAGCGGTCAGTGAGGGTCATGCTCATCAGGTCGCGGCCGGTTTGCGGGTCTTTGTCTTTCCAGAACGGACGGTCGACCATCACGAAGGTTTTCGATGACTGCATGTAGCGCGTGCGGTCCAGGGCCATCCACATTTTCTGTGAGAACAGGGTTTCGTCGCATTCGATCTGGGTGGTCAGCAGCCAGCTTTGGCAGGTGGTCAGTACGGCGGCGTATTCGCGGGTGTCACCGTAGTTATCGGTGACCGCGAAACGACCCTCGGCGGCGTGGGCAATGCGCTTCACGCCAGCGCGTGGCGCGCCTCTATGCAATGAACTGAGGCTGGTACCGGCCGGCCAGTGCGCGCAGCGTTCCGGCACGTGACGCCAAATGCCCATGGGCACCTGCGCCACGCCGCCGACAACCAGGTGCTGATGGTCATCGCAGTTGGTCATCACCACGCGGAAGATTTCCAGCATGGAGTTGGGGAAGTCCGAGTCCCAGCCGCCGGTACCGAAACCGACTTGGCCGAACACTTCGCGGTGCAGGAACGACAACTTGGCGAAAGCTTTGGAGCTGGCGACGAAATCGTAGAAGGTGCGGTCGTCCCACAGCGGTACCAGCTTATTCCACAGCTCTTTGAGGCGGGGGACGTCGCGGTCGCGGATCGCTTGCTGGATATCACCGAACTGCGAGCCGGCTTCCAGGGCATCGGCCCAGGCATCGGCCACTTCCTGGAACAGTACGGGCAAGTCGGAGAGTTTTTGCGCGTAGTGGGTCTGGCCTTCCAGATCGATCACGGTACTGCCGGATGCCGGGGTCAGCGGGTTGGGGAAGGGTTTGGTTTCCAGGCCCAGCTTGTCCACATAGTGGTAGAACGCGGTGGACGACACCGGGAAACGCATGCCGCCCAACTCGGCGATGATGCCCTCGGCGCCTTCAAACGCTTGGGAGCGCAAGCGCCCACCCATTTTCGAGGCTTCATACACCACGGGCTTGAGGCCCAGCTTCATCAGCTCATAGGCCGCGACCAGGCCGGCGATACCCGCACCGACGATCGCCACTTCGGCGCCATGGTGGACGGCGGGGATGCTGCCCAGACCAGCGGGGTGTTCGATCCAGTCATCAAAGGCAAACGGGAAGTCCGGGCCGAAGATGGTGATGGGTTTTTTACCGTCTGCAGGGTGGCGATTGTTTTTGTTAAATGTGTTCATGGCTGACCTGGCTGGCAACTCGGCGGGGTAAGACCCACTGAGTATAGGAAAAGATGGCAGCCAGTTTAGGGAGCATGGTGCTCGTTAATAAGACGCAAAGTGTCGTCGAATTGAATTGTTTTTAGTCAAAGTGACGAGCTGCGTGGTCAGATTGGTTGGCCGCGGTCCAGCTTGTTGCTGAGAATGATCGACGTGGTGGTTTTTTCCACGCCATCGACACTGCCGATCTGGTCCAGCAGTTGGTCCAGCTGTTCCGGCGAATCGGTGCGTAGCCAGGCGACGTAATCGAACTCACCGCTGACGGCACAGAGCTGTTGTACCTGGGCCATGGCACTCAGCCTGCGCAGCACTTCCTTGCCCGAACGCGGTTGTACCTTGATGCCCACATAAGCCTGCAAACCACCCCCCGCGACGCGTTGACCCAAGCGTACGCCATAACCGGTGATCACTTGGGTTTTCTCCAGGCGTGCCAGGCGCGACGTCACCGTGGTACGTGCGATGCCTAGCTGCCGAGCCAGCATCGCCACGCTTTCGCGGGCATTGATCTGCAGGGCAGCGATCAGTTGGCGATCGATTTCATCTAGGGCGGGCAAGGGGAGCTCCAGTGCGGATGGCAGTGGGCAAGCATGTTACAGGCTTGGTCCTGCGGACAAAACCGCTACGCCAGACACGCAAAAGCCGCGCAATGCGCGGCTTTCTTGTTTGGTGGGCCCAGCAGGACTCGAACCTGCGACCAAGAGATCATGAGTTGCTGGGCGAGCTGATATGCCTAGAGAAATCGTTCGTAGGTGAACGTAGGTTGGCATAGCGGGAGGCCCCGTAGTACGTGGTGTTAAGCGTGATTTTGAGAGAGTTACGCAAGCTGAGTACTGTACTGTGGTTGTACTGATTTTGAAGCCTTTGAGGCTCGCTCAACTATGCAGTCACCCGAAACCAAGGGGAAGCAGCTGGACTGATCGATCCCGATGCTCCGGCTCTTAAGCCGGAGCATTCCCCTGAGGCCAACCGTGTCCCTTGGCAGACGTAAGCACATGTTCAATGAAGCGCGCGGTTCACGGAGTGCTGGAGGGCACCACCTGTGGCATATGTGCATACCCCGCTGCTGCCACGAACTGCGGAAGTCGCCACAACTGACCGTTCGCGCCCCACGTCCCATCCTCTACGTCGCTGACGATGATGGAGGTCACCAGCCGCTGTGCTTCAGGTACCGGCGCGATGTCCACGATCGCCTGATGCACTGCTGCGGCATAACGCGCACGATGCGCGTCATCCAGCACACCGGCTGGGGCCAGGATCTGCACCAGGCATGGTACAAACTGGCTGAAGTCGTCGCTGCCGCCACAGCGCCACAGGCCCGCCGGAATCTCCTCGGCGATGACCCAGCATAGACGGCGCTGACGCGGGTCCGGTCCCAGCCCACTGCACTGTGTGGCTGCCGCGTCGACGGCGGTGAGCATCCGTTCACGCTGCTGCGCACTCAGTGCGCCGGCAGGGGTCTTGATGAAAATAGTCGGCATTGATCACAGCTCCTGTGGGAAAGAACCTCCATTAAAGAGCACGACCACCGCGAGCAACAGTGGCCGATTTGCCGTAAATCATGCACTATCAGCCAATGTACGATTTTACTCTGGTGGTGCCCCAAGGCGCCTTCGCTTCTAGCGTCACCCTGACCCTGGATCTACTGGCCACCGCCGCCAAGCTTGCGTCCCGGGTAGGTGTGGTCGCGCCACGCTGGCGCGTGTGTGGCATTAGCGCCGGTACCCTAGAGTTGGCCGGCGGCCTGCAACTACAGGTCGCAAACCTGCCCCTCCAAACGAACAAGCACGACTGCTGGATCCTGCCTGGGCTGGATGTAGACGACGCCGCGCAACTTAGAGTACGCATGGCCCAACCGGACGTTGCACCACTGGCTGCAGCCCTGCGTCGTCACGCCGAGGCTGGCGGCAAGATTGCTGCTTCGTGCTCGTCCGTGTTCTTGCTCAACGCCGCCGGACTGCTGAATGGGCGCTGCGTCACCACCACCTGGTGGCTGGCATCCGCGTTGCGTCACGCGGCTCCTCAGGCACGCGTGGAACCGGACCGCATGGTGCACGCCGATGGTCCGCTGATCACCGCAGGCGCAGCGCTGGCCCACGTGGACCTGCTGCTGTATGTACTGCGCCAGAGCTTCGGTGAGCGGCTGGCCGCGATGATCGGTCAGGCACTCCTGGTGGAGCGTCGACGCCTGCAGTCGCCCTATATGTCCCCGACGATGATGGCGCCCGAGAACGGTCTGATTGCCCAACTGACCGCGCATATTGCGCAGACAATTCCAGCGCCGGTGACAGTGGGCGCGCTGGCTCTCAAGGCGAACGTATCCACGCGCACGCTCAACCGGCAAGTCACCAAAGTGCTAGGCTACGGGCCGCAGCACCTGATCCAGTCGGTGCGATTGAACAAGGCGCGGGTGCTATTGGAAGGTAGCGGACTTTCGGTAGAGGAAGTGGCTGCCGAGGTGGGTTTAGGCGATGCGGCGACCCTACGACGGTTGCTGCGCAGGTGGCTGAATGTGATGCCGAGTCAGATTCGTGGGGAGGGGATTGCCGTTGGCAGTTCCAGGCCTTTGTCGCGTCAGTGAACAGCCGAGGAGATCCTGGAAACCAGTCTCGCAGTCATAGACAAGCAGCCCTGGCCGACCAGCAGTCGTAGCTGGAAGAAGCCGAACACTGAGAGGGAGCAGAGAACCAGCACTGTACCTAATTTGTCCCCTTGGACCATAGGACTGTATCTGCGGTGGTCCATCCAGATACACGAAAGCCGCGCAGTGCGCGGCTTTGAGTGTGGTGGGCCCAGTAGGACTCGAACCTACGACCAAGGGATTATGAGTCCCCTGCTCTAACCAACTGAGCTATAGGCCCTCAGTAGGTCGCGGATTATAGCGATGGTTTCTCCGCTGTGCTATCCGAAAAATCCTCCAGACGCGTATGAAGGAAGGTTGCGGCAAAAAGCTCCGGCGGCAGCGGCAGGCTGACGATGTAGCCTTGCATCTGCTCACACCCTTCGGCGGCGAGGAATGCTTGCTGTGCCGCGTTCTCCACGCCTTCGGCGATGATAGTGAACTGCATGCTGTGGCCGAGGGCGATGATCGCGCGCACGATCGCTGCATCGTGGGGGTCGTCGGGCAGGCCACGGACGAAGGACTGGTCGATTTTGAGGAAGTCCAGCGGCAGGCGCTTGAGGTAGCTGAGGGACGAATAGCCGGTGCCGAAATCGTCGATCGCCAGTTGTACACCGAGTTGCTTGAGTTGGTGCAGCACCTCCAGCGCCTCTTCGGCCTGGCTCATGATGAAGTTCTCGGTGATCTCCAGTTGCAGGCAGCCGGGGTCGAGACGGTAATCGCGCAGCAGTTGTTCGATGCGTGACAGCAGGTTGGGATGGCGCAATTGCGCACCAGCGAGATTGACCGACAGGGGGCCGAAATCATCGAAAGCGCCTTGCCAGGTGTGCATCTGCCGGCAAGCCCGTTCCAGTACCCAGTCACCAATCTGCAGAATCATGCCGTTCTCTTCGGCCAGGGCGATGAAGTGTTCGGGGGGCACTTCGCCAAAGGTCGGGTGGTGCCAGCGGATCAAGGCTTCTGCACCGATCAGTTGTTGGGTCACCAAGCTTCGCTTGGGTTGGTAATACAGGCTCAATTCATCACGTTCGATGGCGCGCCGCAACTCGTGCTCCAGCGCCACGCGTTCGTTGGCCTGGGCCGTCAGATCGCGGGTATAGCTTTCGACCCGGTTGCGCCCCTTGGCTTTGGAGCGGTACATCGCGGCGTCGGCATTTTTGACCAGCGTGGCAACGTCGTTGCCGTCCTGTGGGTAGAGGCTGGTGCCGATGCTGGCGCTGATAAAGAACTCGTGTTCACCGGCTTGGAACGGTGGGGTGAAACAGTCGAGCAGTTTATTGGCCAGGTATTGGGCATCGCTGGCGTGTTGCAGGCCGGGCAGCAGGATGATGAATTCATCACCGCCCAGGCGGGCCACGGTGTCGACGTCACGCAGTTGTTCCTTGAGGCGCACGGCGATGTCTTTGAGCAACAGGTCGCCGATCGGGTGGCCGAGGCTGTCATTGATGTGTTTGAAGCGGTCCAGGTCGAGAAACAACACCGCGCCCTGTTTGCCGCTTTCTTGTTGGCCGTTGAGGGCCGCCTGCAGTCGGCTTTCAAACAGGGTACGGTTGGGCAGGCCGGTCAACGGGTCGTGATGCGCCTGATAGTCGAGGCGTGCCTGGGCCAGCTTGAGGCTGGAGATGTCGGCAAACACAGCCACGAAGTGTGTGATCAATTGGTCATGATTGCGTACGGCGCTGATGGTTAGCCAACTGGGGTAAAGCTCGCCGTTTTTGCGGCGGTTGGAAATCTCGCCCTGCCAGTGACCGTGGGCCGTCAATTGGTGCCACATCGCGGCGTAGAACGCGCTGTCATGCAGGCCAGAGGCAAGCAGACGCGGGGTATGGCCCAGCGCTTCGGCCTCGCTGTAGCCGGTAATCTCACTGAAGGCGCGGTTGACGGCGCTAATGTTCTGCCGAATATCAGTGATCAATACACCTTCGGCGGTGCTTTCGAATACGGTGGCAGCCTGTTGCAGTTTTTCCTGCATTAACTGGCGTTCGGTGATATCTCGGGCGATGGTCAGCATGCAGTTTTCTTCGCCGATGGGCAGCGGGCGGCTGGACACTTCGCACAGACGAATCTGGCCATCGGCACGGCGTATATGGCAGACGAAATCACGGACAAAACCGTCGCGCTGCATCAACTCCAGCAGGTGCTTGCGTTCGTTGAGATCGACCCAGATGCCGAGGTCGAGGGTTGATTGGTCAAGCGATATTGCGCTGGTGAAGCCGGTCAGGCGGGTGAAGCCTTCGTTCACCTCGATCAGTAGACCATCACTTTGGCGACTCAGCAGCAAGCCGTCGGGGGAGGCATGGAACGCCTTGGCAAACTTCTCTTCAGAGGTTTGCAGCCGCTGCTGGGTTTCTTTGAGTTGGGTGATATCCCGCACGACCACCACCAAGGCTTCGGTGGTATCGAGTTGGAACGGCTCAGCTGAGATAAGCCCGATAAACGCTTGGCCATTGCTGCGCAGAAAGGGCATCTCCAGGTTGCGGACGCTCGTGGTCTGTATGCGTTGCAGCAAATCCGGACCGACGCCTTGAATGCCCCAGATATTCAGCTCGGTGGCCGTTTTGCCAACCACCTCGTCGGCTCGGAGGCCAATCTGGTCCTCAAATGCCTTGTTGACTTCAAGCAGGCAGCCATCGGACATGCGGGCAATCACCAGGATGTCCGGGCATTGCTGGAACACTGAAGCAAACTTTTGTTCGGAAAGTTGCAGTGCTTCTTCAGTGCGTTTGGCTTCGCTGATGTCGATCATCAAGCCGCGCAGCACCGGCTCATGGCCGTGTTCGATCAGGCTGACAATGTCGCGTACCCACAGGCAGCGGCCGTCAGCCGTGATAACCCGGTAGTCGAGGCTGTGATCGCGGTTGGCACGGGTTTCCCGGTAGCAAAAAGCTTCGGCGCGTGTCAGGTCGGCGGGGTGGATGATGTTTCGCCAGAAGCCCGGAATCAGCCAATGGGCACGGGGATAGCCGAGTAACTCTTCGGCGTGGGGCGATACATAGCTATAGGTGAAATCGCTGATGCTGGCTTCCCAGGCGATGGCGGATAGGCTCTCCACCAAGCCGCGATAGTGGTACTCACTGCTACGCAGTTCTTGCTCAAGGGCGACTCGGCGCGAGATTTCTGAACTGAGCCGGCGATTGATCCGAATCACAATGGCCAGCACGGTGCTCAGCAGTAACACCGCTGGCAGGCCGTACTTCAGTAGGTCTACCCAGAACGTACGGTGATCGGTGAGGCTGCCGACCCAGTGTTGCTGGATGGCATCGGTTTCGTCCGGGCTGAGGTCAGCGATGACTTTGTCCAGGATGCCCACCAGCATCTTTTCGTCCCGTGGTACGCCCATTGCCAACTGATAGCGGTAGGGCGTTTCGCCGCTGACGTATAACCCATCGAGCTTGAGTTGGCGCAGGCTCCAGACGCTGGAGGCCAGGTCCCCGACGACCGCATCGACTTCATCGGTGGCCAGGGCTTGTAGTGTCGAACTGACGTTGGGCATCGCCACAAGATTGAGATCTGGATGGTGGGTACGCAGCAACTCATGGGGCGCGTAATTTTCCACCACAGCAATTTTCAACCCGTACAAGTCCTGGAGGTTGCGCGGTTTCGCGCCACCTTCGTGGGCAAGTATGACGATGGGAAAGTCGAGATAGGGGCGTGTGAAGGCGAGGAAACCCTGGCGCTCCGGTGTGGACATGATGCCGGGTAGCAGGTCGAGTTGGTTAGTTTTGGCCTGTTCGAGCACGGCGGTCCAGTTGGCCGGCTCGATCAGCTTGATCTTGACGCCCAGGCGGTCCTGGATCAGGCGTACATAATCGGCTGCCAGGCCCTGGTAACGGCCATTTTCATCACGGTATTCGAAGGGTGGCCAAGAGGCGTCCACCCCCAGGCGCAGCTCCTGATGGTCCGCCAGCCAGCTACGCTCATCATCAGTAAGAGTCAACGCGCCAGCCGTTGCGGTCCAGGTCAGCAGCGACAGCAGTATCACGGTCGGCAATCTGGGCATAACGGTCTCGTTATGGCACGGGGAATGTCTCGAGTGTAGACGGGCATTGCGGGGGAGGGAGATTGCGGGGCAGTTAATCTATAGAAAGTGATCTACGGAAAGCAAAACCCCCGGCCTGGGCCGGGGGTTCTGGTATCACTCGTCGAGGAAGGAGCGCAGATGCTCGCTTCGCGTCGGGTGGCGCAACTTGCGCAGCGCCTTGGCTTCGATCTGACGGATCCGCTCACGGGTCACGTCAAACTGCTTACCAACTTCCTCAAGGGTATGGTCGGTATTCATGTCGATGCCGAAACGCATGCGCAGTACCTTGGCTTCACGGGCAGTGAGGCCGGACAGTACGTCGCGAGTCGCTTCTTTAAGGCTCTCAACGGTGGCGACATCGATTGGCGACTGCATGGTCGAGTCTTCGATGAAGTCACCCAGATGGGAGTCTTCGTCATCACCAATCGGCGTTTCCATGGAGATCGGCTCTTTAGCGATCTTCAATACCTTGCGGATTTTATCCTCAGGCATTTCCATGCGTTCGCCCAGCTCTTCCGGGGTCGGTTCGCGACCCATTTCCTGCAACATCTGCCGGGAAATACGGTTGAGCTTGTTGATGGTCTCGATCATGTGCACCGGAATACGGATGGTGCGGGCCTGGTCGGCGATCGAGCGAGTGATCGCTTGGCGGATCCACCAGGTGGCATAAGTCGAGAACTTGTAGCCGCGACGGTATTCGAACTTGTCCACAGCCTTCATCAAACCGATGTTGCCTTCCTGGATCAAGTCAAGGAATTGCAGGCCACGGTTGGTGTACTTCTTGGCGATGGAGATCACCAGACGCAAGTTCGCTTCAACCATCTCTTTCTTCGCACGGCGGGCCTTGGCCTCACCGATCGACATGCGACGGTTGATGTCCTTGATTTCGGCAATCGTCAGGCCGGTTTCGGTCTCAAGCGCAGTCAGCTTCTGCTGGCAACGAATGATATCGGGCTGCAGGCGACCAATGGCTTCAGCGTATTTCGCCTTGCCTTTGGCCAGTGCATCACTCCAGCTTTCGTCAACTTCGTTGCCCGGGAACTGGCGCAGGAAGTCGGCACGCGGCATGCGCGCATCACGCACACACAGCTGCATGATTGCACGCTCTTGGGCGCGCAGACGCTCAAGGGCACTGCGAACGCGTTCAACCAGGCCTTCGAATTGCTTCGGCACCAGCTTGATCGGCATGAACAGCTCGGCCAGGGCAACCAGTTCGGCAATGGTCTGCTTGTTGGTGCGACCGTGCTTCTTCAGGGCCTTGCGGGTGATTTCCATTTGATCGGAAACCGCACCGAAACGCTGGGCTGCGATGATCGGGTCGGGACCGCTTTCGACTTCATCTTCGTCATCGCCGCTGGCTTCAGCGTCGTCGTCTTCGGAATCGTCGTCGGCTTTCGCGGCTTTCGCATCGACTGGCGGCGGTACTTCGGCAGCAGGGGGCGCAATGCCGTCGTCCGGGTCGATATAACCGCTCAGAACGTCGGACAGGCGACCACCTTCGGTGGTAACGCGGGTGTACTCGGAGAGAATGTGGTCAACCGTGCCTGGGAAGTGCGCAATAGCGCCCATCACTTCACGGATACCCTCTTCGATACGCTTGGCGATTTCGATTTCGCCTTCACGTGTCAGCAGCTCGACGGTACCCATTTCACGCATATACATGCGCACAGGGTCGGTGGTACGACCGATATCGGTCTCCACAGCAGCCAGCGCGGCAGCAGCTTCTTCAGCGGCGGCCTCGTCGGTATCGGCGTCCGCCAGCATAAGGGAATCCTTATCTGGCGCAGCTTCGAATACGTTGATCCCCATGTCGTTAATCATGCGGATGATGTCTTCCACCTGCTCTGGATCTGAAATATCCTCAGGCAGGTGGTCGTTGACCTCCGCGTAAGTCAGGTAACCCTGCTCACGACCGAGAACGATCAACTCTTTGATACGAGACTGCTGTTGCGCTTTTCCGGACATAACACCCTATCCACTGAAGGTCTTGGCGGGCAAAAAACAAGCCGAGGATTATACCCGAGCTATGACCTCACACGCCAGCTGAGGTCGGGTTTGATGCGGAAACATTCTGTTTTAAGAGGTCGCGCATCTGTTTTGCTATCTGAATTTGCTCTTCAGCCGATAATCCCGGCTGTCTTGCTCTCTTGATGAGCTCGTCAAGGGTCTGCGTGTGCTGACCCGCAGATAACCTTGTAATGGTGTCTAAAAATTGTTGTTCAAGGTTTTCACCGTCAATTAGCCACTCCTTTTCTGCGAGTGCTTTCAATAAGCGGCCCTGTTCGGTGCCATGCCAGCGAGCCATCAGCTGAATTGAGTTTAGCTTAGGATTTTTCTGCACCGCCTCGATCAGGGCGATCAGCACCTGAGCGTAGGTGTTGCTCTCGTTGGCAAAATGATCGGCACTCTCGACCTTGCCCGCCAATTGCGGGTGGTGGATGAGCGTGCGCAGGGCAATCAGGGTCGGCGCTTCGACGGCAACCGGTGTGCGTGGGGCATAGGCTTCATCGCGATCACCGCGCTTGCCATTCTTGCTCCATGGCTTCTTGTCCCATTTCTTGCCGCCGGCACCGGGCTTCTTCGCTGTCCATTCCTGCTGGGGCGCATAGGCCTCCTGCGCTGGGTGGAAGTCGGAATAGTCCGGCATGGCGTCGTAATCCATGCCTGGATCGTAAGCCGGTGGCGCATCCTGTGGTGCGCTGTGTACCAGCTGGCTGACGGCTTCACCGCTCAGTCCGGTGATTTCCAGCAGGCGCTGACGCATCAAGGTGCGCAAATTCGCGCCTGGAACCTTGTCGATCAGCGGTGCTGCAAGAGTGGCCATATGGGCCTTGCCTTCGAGGGAGCGTGGGTCGGCTTCTTCGGTCAGCTGTTGGAAGAAATAATCTGCCAATGGTTGTGCGTGTTGATTGATTCGCGCGCGAAACGCATCGGTGCCTTCGGAGCGGACCAGTGTGTCCGGGTCTTCGCCTTCGGGCAGGAACAGGAAGCGTGCACGGCGCCCATCCTGCAGGCTCGGCAGCGTGGCTTCGAGTGCGCGCCAGGCCGCGTTGCGACCGGCTTGGTCACCGTCGAAGCAGAACAGCACGCTGGGCACGACGCGGAACAGGCGCTTCAAATGTTCTTCGCTGGTGGCCGTGCCGAGGGTGGCCACGGCATTGCGCAGGCCCTGCTGGGCGAGGGCGATCACGTCCATATAGCCTTCAACCACGATGATTTCGTCGAGGTTGCGGTTGTTCTTGCGCGCTTCGAACAGGCCGTACAGCTCCTGGCCCTTGTGGAACACCGGCGTTTCCGGCGAGTTCAGGTACTTGGGCTTGTCGTCCCCTAGCACTCGGCCACCAAAGGCGATGATGCGGCCACGGCTATCGCGGATCGGAAACATCACGCGGTCGCGAAAGCGGTCGTAGCGCTTGCCGGTCTCGGCGTTTTCCACCAGCAGGCCGGCATCGATCATGGCTTTTTGCTGCAGGGTGTCGCTGCTCAGGTGCTTGTACAGATTGTCCCAGCCGGGTGGCGCGAAGCCGAGGCCAAAGTCACGGGCGATTTCACCGGTGAGGCCACGCCCCTTGAGGTAATCGACGGCCGCTTTACGCTGCGGATGGCTTTTCAGGGCCTGGCGATAAAAGTCGGCAGCGGCCGTCAGCAGCGGGTACAGCGGCGAATCGGTGGGTTGGCGTGGCTTGTGCGGCCGGCCGTTCTCTTCGCGGGGGATTTCCATGCCGGCGGCTTTGGCCAGTTCTTCGACGGCCTGGGGGAAGTCCAGGTTGTCGTGGTCCATGATGAAGCCGAGGGCATTGCCACCCGCGCCGCAGCCGAAGCAGTAGTAGAACTGTTTGTCGGGGCTGACGCTGAACGACGGGGTTTTTTCTTTGTGGAACGGGCAGCAGGCGGTGTAGTTCTTGCCCGCCTTCTTCATTTGCAGGCGCGAGCTGACAACATCGACGATGTCGGTGCGGTTCAGAAGGTCGTCAATAAAGCTCTGGGGAATCAGCCCGGCCATGGCGTTCTCGTCATCACTGCGTGTAAATGAGGGCCCGTGAAGTGCTCAAGCGTACGTATTGAGTCGTTCGATCATCAATCGTCTGCTTGGGCTGTCAGGAAGTGTATCTGCCGAACATTTACTGACGTTAGTTTCTATCAGTGTTCGGCGAAGAAAAGTTGCCCTGGCGTCCGGTCTTGGCCTACGGGTGGCCTCGGAAACGCATCGATGGGCACAGCCGACACAGTTGATCGCCTGTTTGTAGAAATAGGTGTGCTCGTCAGTAGCCTTGTTAGGCTCGTCAGAAGAGACGTGCACCGCTGGCAGAAGAGCCAGTCCTGACGTTTGAAGCAGTGTCTCGGTCGCGTGTGCGGCGTCGACGATGAAGCATCAAGCGATATCCGCAAATGCCAACAGCCCGGCTGAGGGCCGGGCTTGGCAGAAGCTTGCTACGAACGTCTGTGTATTAGTACAGACGAACGGCGCGGCGCTGTTCGCGCTGAACTTTCTTGGCGTGACGCTTAACAGCGGCTGCTGCTTTGCGCTTACGCTCAGAAGTTGGCTTCTCATAAAATTCGCGGCTACGAACTTCAGCCAGAACACCGGCTTTTTCGCAGGAGCGCTTGAAACGACGCAGAGCTACGTCGAAGGGTTCGTTCTCTTTTACTTTGACGGCTGGCATCCAGAGCTACCTTCTTTCATTACCGGGAATCAACGTTCTCGTCGCAAAAAATTCGCGGCTGAGGTCGTCGGTTTTTAAGGGTTGCGGATGTTAACCCCTCATTGCCCGGAATGCAAAGCCTCTGATCGAAAACCGCTAGTCGGGAGGGGGAGTGGCGACTATTATGCGCGCCTTCGAATTCAGCCTCTACAAGGCGCAAACCCATGCTAGTACTGGGACTTGAAACCTCCTGCGACGAAACCGGTGTCGCACTTTACGACAGTGAACGCGGGCTTTTGGCCGATGCACTGTTCAGTCAGATCGACCTGCATCGTGCCTATGGTGGCGTGGTGCCGGAGCTTGCCAGCCGCGATCACGTCAAGCGCATGCTGCCATTGATTCGCCAGGTGTTGGATGAGGCCGGCTGCGTGCCGACCGAGATCGATGCCATTGCCTACACGGCAGGTCCTGGATTGGTCGGAGCCCTGCTGGTTGGGGCTTCTTGCGCTCAGGCGCTGGCGTTTGCCTGGGGTATTCCAGCCCTTGGTGTGCATCATATGGAAGGCCATTTATTGGCGCCCATGCTGGAAAAAACGCCACCAGCGTTCCCGTTCGTCGCTTTGTTGGTTTCTGGCGGTCACACACAGCTGGTTCAGGTCGATGGGATCGGTCAATACACCCTGTTGGGAGAGTCACTGGACGATGCCGCCGGCGAAGCGTTCGACAAGACCGCGAAGATGATGGGCCTCAACTACCCAGGTGGTCCGGAAATCGCTCGTCTTGCCGAAAAGGGCGTTCCTGGCCGCTACACCTTCCCGCGCCCAATGTGTGATCGTCCTGGCCTGATGTTCAGCTTCAGTGGCTTGAAAACCTCTGCGTTGAATACCTGGCAGCAGAGCGTCAGCGCCGGGGACGACGGCGAACAAGCCCGTTGCGACATCGCGCTGGCGTTCCAGCAGGCCGTGGTAGAGACTTTGACTATCAAGTGCAAGCGCGCCCTCAAGCAGGCCGGTATGAAGCGGCTGGTGATTGCAGGCGGCGTCAGTGCCAACAAGGCCCTGCGCAGCTCTTTGGAAAAAATGCTCGGTGACATGAAGGGCGATGTGTTCTATGCGCGCCCTGAGTTCTGCACCGATAACGGCGCAATGATCGCTTATGCCGGTTGCCAGCGCCTGCAGGCCGGGCAGCACGAAAGCCTGGCGATCAGCGTGCAGGCACGTTGGCCGATGGAGCAGTTGCCACCGTTGTAAGGCCCCAGGTGAGCCGGGCGTGTCGAGCGCATTTAAAAATGCCGTTCGCGCCCGGCAAAGAGGTCGCGTAAATTGCCGCGGTGGCGCCAGACGATCAGCAGCGTCAGTACGGTCATTGGCAGCAATGCTGCAGGTTCCTGCCAAGCCAGCAATGGCAGGGTCAGCGGAGTGGCAATCAGCGCAGCCAGCGAGCTTGTGCGAGTCAGGTAGAAGGTCAGCAGCCAGGCCAGCATGGCCAGAAGCGCTGCCGGTGGGTAAACCGCCAGCAGCATCCCGGCCGCCGTGGCGACACCTTTGCCCCCGCGAAAGCGGAAGTACAGCGGGAACAGATGGCCCAGGACGGCACACACGCCCACCCAGGCCTGCTGTTGCAGGGAAAGGCCGAGGAGGCTGGCGATCAGCACGGGCAGCAGGCCCTTGCAGACGTCGCCCAGCAGCGTCAGTACGGCAAGTTTCTTGCCGGCCAGGCGCAGCATATTGGTGGCGCCGGCATTGCCTGAACCACTCATTCGCGGGTCGGGATTTCCCGTCAAGCGGCTGAGCAAAATGGCGAAGGACAGCGAGCCGAGCAGGTAGGCGAGAATCGCCAGTGACCAAAACATGCTAACTATTCCGGGCGAGGACGCCCTGATTCTAACGGGGCATCGCGCCCTTGTCGTGCAGCGGAGAAGAGTGCTTGGACAGAGTGTTTATCGAAGGCCTGGAAGTCGACACCGTGATCGGGGCCTACGACTGGGAGCGCGGCATCAAGCAATGCTTGCGCCTGGACCTGAGCTTCGCCTGGGATAATCGCCCGGCTGCTGCCGGTGATGACCTCACCCTGGCGCTCGATTACGCCAGTGTGTCCGTGCGTATCCAGGCATTTGCCGAACAGTCCCAGTACCAGTTGGTGGAAACCTTTGCCGAGCGTTTGGCTGAAGTGCTGATGAGTGAATTTCAGATTCCTTGGCTGCATCTCAAGTTGACCAAGCCAGGTGCCGTGCCGGCTGCCAAGGGCGTGGGCGTGGAGATCGAGCGCGGATGTCGCTAACTCAGATTTACCTCGGCCTTGGCAGCAATATCGAGCGCGAAACGCATTTGCGCGCGGGTCTTGACGCGTTGGCAAGCTTGCTGACGCAAGTACGGTGTTCGGCTGTATTCGAAAGCCAGCCGGTGGGGATCAAGAGTGGGCCGTTTTTCAATCTGGTGGTGTCGGCTTATACCGACCTGCCGTTGATGGAGCTGGATCGCCGCTTGAAATCCATCGAGGCCGACAACGGCCGTTATGCGCCGGACCGCAAAGGCTTGCCGCTGGATATCGATGTGCTGTTGTATGGCGATCTGGTGGGCAATTTCGATGGATTGATCCTGCCGCGAGCCGAAATTCTGAAAAATGCCTTTGTATTGTGGCCGCTGTCGATGATGGCGCCGGACCGTAGGCATCCGGAGGCGGGCAAGACAATGGCCGAGCTGTGGCGAGACTCGCAGATTGATCAGGTGCTGGCGCCTGTCGGTTTTGAATGGCAGGGCCGGCAACTCACGCCACAAGCTCTTCTGTAGGCGCCGAGCTTGCTCGCGAAAAACCTGAGGGCGCTGCGTCATCGTTGAGGTTCTTCGCGAGCAAGTTCGCGCCTACAATGGTTTTTGTTGTTCCTTGTAGGCGTTCAGCGCACTGAGCCGTTCGCGCTTGAGTGCCTCGCCCAGTTCGGGGCCTTTGAAGCCTTTCTCCAGCAATGGCGCCACCGCGACCGAGCGGGCTACCTTTGCCGCTCCACGCAAATACTGCGCCTGTGGATAACTGCGTTGCTCAAAACCTTGGCGGCCACGAGCGTCCATTTCGCAGGCCACCACAAACTCTTCAAAGCGTTGCGGCCGACGGTACACGTCGAAGTTTTGCAGCAACTCCAGCAATGTCGAGGCCTTGAGCTCCAGCGCACGATGACCATGGGTGTGATATTGGCCCACCAGCAAGGCCAACTCCTGGCAATCCCTTGGCACCTTGAAGCGCTCGTTCACCGCCTTGATCAGCTTCAGGCCGCGATGCTCGTGTGCAATGTGCTGCGGCAACTTATCCACAGGCGTGAGGCCTTTGCCCAAATCGTGCAGTAGGCATGCCCAGCGCACGGTCAGCGGTTGTGTGTGCAAGGCTGCCTGTTCCAGCACGCTCAAGGTGTGCACGCCGGTATCGATTTCGGGGTGGTGGGCCTCGGGTTGCGGTACGCCGAACAGTGCGTCCACTTCCGGTATCAGGGTTTTCAGTGCGTCGCAGTCGCGCAGCACCTGGATAAACACCTGGGGCTGGTCTTCCATCAGCGCTCGTGAGATTTCCTTCCAGCTGCGTTCCGGCGTCAAGGCTTTCAATTCGCCGGATTCGCTGAGCTGGCGCATCAGTTCAAGTGTTTGCGGCGCCACGGTAAAACCCAGGTGCGCGTAACGCGCAGCAAAGCGCGCAACACGGAGTACGCGCAGGGGATCTTCGGCGAACGCGGGGGAAACGTGACGCAAAATGCGGGCTTCAAGATCGCTCTGGCCGCCATAGGGGTCGGTCAAATTGCCGTGGTCGTCCTCGGCGATGGCGTTGATGGTCAGGTCGCGACGGATCAGGTCTTCTTCCAGCGTCACCTCGGGGCTTGCGTGAAACACAAAGCCGCCGTAACCCCGGCCGCTCTTTCGTTCGGTACGGGCGAGGGCATATTCATCGCCATTTTTCGGGTCGAGGAATACCGGGAAATCAGCGCCCACCGGCTTATAGCCTTTGGCAAGCATCTCTTGGGTGGTTGCACCCACGACGACGCGGTCGATATCAGTGACCTTGATGCCCAGAAGGCGATCACGCACCGCACCGCCAACTTTGTAGATTTTCATGAAAAAGCCTCCATTAGCGGCACAGGATAACGCCTGAGCCTGGCCAATGGAGGCTTTGCTGGTTCAGAGATGAACGACGGCCAGGTCCAGGCGGCCGTAGTCGTTGTCGTTATGGTCGGTGCGCGGTGGCACATGGTGGGTTTTCATCACTTGGTCGCCCTGCAGGGTTTCCAGGTGGATATCGAAGCCCCATAGCCGGTGCAGGTGCTTGAGCACCTCCTCGGTGGATTCGCCCAGCGGCTTGCGGTCATGTTGCTGGTGACGCAAGGTCAGCGAGCGGTCGCCGCGCATATCGATGCTGTAGATCTGCACGTTAGGTTCGCGATTACCCAGGTTGTACTGGGCGGCCAGGGTTTCGCGAATGACCCGGTACCCGGGTTCATCGTGGATAGCCGGTACCACCAGGTCGTCCTTGAGGTCGTCGTCCAGGATGCTGAACAGCTTGAGGTCGCGAATCACCTGGGGGGACAGGTACTGCAGGATAAAACTCTCATCCTTGAAGCTGCTCATGGCGAACTTGATGGTGGACAGCCAGTCACTGCCGGCAATCTCCGGAAACCAGCGACGGTCCTCTTCGGTGGGGTTTTCGCACATGCGTCGGATATCGCGGTACATGGCAAAGCCCAGGGCATAGGGGTTGATACCGTTGTAATACGGGCTGTCGAAGCCGGGTTGGAATACTACGCTGGTGTGTGAGGTCAGGAACTCCATCATGAAGCCGTCAGTCACCAGGCCCTCGTCGTACAGGTCGTTCATCAGGGTGTAATGCCAGAACGTCGCCCAGCCTTCGTTCATCACCTGGGTTTGGCGCTGTGGATAAAAATACTGGGCGATCTTGCGCACAATGCGCACGATTTCCCGCTGCCATGGCTCCAGGAGCGGTGCGTGTTTTTCCAGGAAATACAGGATGTTTTCCTGAGGTTCGGCGGGGAAGCGGGCATTATCCTTATCGCTGTTTTTGCCGGCGCGCTTTGGAATGGTGCGCCACAGGTCGTTGATCTGCTTCTGCAGGTGTTCCTCGCGTTCCTTCTGACGCAGGCGTTCCTCCTCGGCCGAAATCGGGTACGGGCGCTTGTAGCGGTCAACGCCGTAGTTCATCAGGGCATGGCAGGAGTCGAGCAGGTCTTCCACCGCATCGATGCCATGACGTTCTTCGCACTGCATGATGTACTGCTTGGCGAACACCAGGTAATCGATGATCGAACTGGCATCAGTCCAGGTGCGAAACAGGTAGTTGCCTTTGAAAAAGCTGTTGTGCCCGTAGCAGGCGTGGGCGACGACCAGCGCCTGCATGCAGATGGTGTTCTCCTCCATCAGGTAGGCGATGCACGGGTCTGAGTTGATGACGATCTCGTAGGCCAGGCCCATCTGTCCTCGGGTGTAGGATTTTTCAGTGCTGAGGAAGTGTTTACCGTAGGACCAATGGTGATAACCCAACGGCATGCCCACCGAGGCATAGGCATCCATCATCTGTTCGGCGGTGATGACTTCGATCTGGTTGGGGTAGGTGTCCAGGGCATAACCCGCCGCGATACGGCTGATTTCCCGGTCATAGGCCTGGATCAGTTCAAAGGTCCACTCGGACCCCGTGGATATGGGTTGGCGCTTATGCTCTTTTTTGGCGGTCATGTCACTAACCTGCGCTGGAAGAGTTCACGGAAGACCGGGTAGATATCGCCGGCCGAGACCAGTTGCTGCTGGGCGAATGTGTCGGCAAAGGCTTCGCCGATGCGCTCATATTCGAACCACAGTGCCTGATGCTCACGGGGGGTGATCTCGACGTAAGTGTAGTACTGCACGAACGGCATGATCTGGTTGATCAGGATGTCGCGGCAGATCGGCGAATCGTCGTTCCAGTTGTCACCGTCGGATGCCTGGGCGGCGTAGATATTCCAGTCGTTGGCTGGATAACGTTCGGCCATGATCTCCTGCATCAGCTTCAAGGCGCTGGACACGATGGTGCCGCCGGTTTCCCGCGAGTAGAAGAACTCCTCTTCGTCCACTTCCCGGGCGCTGGTGTGATGGCGGATGAACACCACATCGATCTTGTCGTAGTTGCGCTTCAGAAACAGGTACAGCAGGATGAAGAATCGCTTGGCGATATCCTTGGTCGCCTGGGTCATGGATCCGGACACATCCATCAGGCAGAACATCACGGCCTTGGAGCTGGGGTTGGGTTGCTTGACCAGCAGGTTGTATTTCAAGTCGAAAGTATCGAGGAAGGGCACGCGATGAATACGCGCGCTGAGTTTTTCTATTTCAGCCTCTATTTTCTGGATATCACCGAAGTTGTCCGGTTCTTCGCGCTTTAAGCGCGCCAACTCTTCCTTGGCTTCCTTCAGCTTGGCGCGGCTGCTGCCTGAGAGGGCGATGCGTCGGGCGTGCGCCGAGCGCAGGGTGCGGATGATATTGATCCGGGAAGGGTTGCCTTCGTTGCTGATCCCCGCACGTACGGTCTTGAACGTGTCGGTGCCGGTCAGGTTGCGCTTGACCAGGTTGGGCAGTTCCAGGTCCTCGAACATGAATTCGAGGAATTCTTCCTGGGTAATCTGGAAGACGAACTCATCCATGCCTTCGCCGGAGTTACCTGCCTTGCCCGGGCCTTTGCCACCGCCACCGCCCTGGGGGCGCTGGATGTGCTCGCCGGTGGTGAACTCCTTGTTTCCGGGGTGCACGACAGTTTGCTTGCCGCCTCGGCCGTGGTGCAGCACCGGTTCGTCGATGTCCCTTCCCGGTATGCTGATTTGTTCGCCATGCTCCATGTCGGTGATGGAGCGGCGGCTGACGGCCTCTTCTACGGCCTTTTTGATGTGGTCACGGTAACGCCGCAGGAAACGCTGACGGTTTACCGTGCTCTTGTTCTTGCCATTGAGGCGTCGGTCGATCACATAGCTCATAGGCCCCTCCGGGGAGCTTCAAGTCGTAAGCTGCAAGCTACAAGAAAGAGCCCGTACGTGCCGGGCTCACTGGCTTTTCTCTTGCGGCTTGTAGCTAGAAGCTTGCAGCTGCTTCTCTCACTGCGATTTCCGGACCCGTAGGTACCATTCCGAAAGAAGGCGTACCTGTTTGTCGGTGTAGCCGCGCTCGACCATTCGAGTAACGAAGTCGTTGTGTTTTTGCTGATCCTCTTTGCTGGCCTTGGCGTTGAAGCTGATGACCGGCAGCAAATCCTCTGTGTTCGAGAACATTTTCTTCTCGATGACCACCCGCAACTTCTCATAGCTGAGCCAGGTGGGGTTCTTGCCGTTGTTGTTGGCGCGGGCGCGAAGCACGAAGTTGACGATTTCGTTGCGGAAATCCTTCGGATTGCTGATACCCGCCGGTTTCTCGATCTTTTCCAGTTCCTCGTTGAGGGCAACACGGTTGAGGATCTCGCCGGTTTCCGGATCGCGATATTCCTGATCCTGGATCCAGAAGTCGGCGTACAGCACATAGCGGTCGAAGATGTTCTGGCCGTACTCGCTGTAGGACTCCAGGTACGCGGTCTGGATTTCCTTGCCGATAAACTCGATGTAGCGCGGTGCCAGGTATTCCTTGAGGAAGCGCAGGTAGCGTTCGCGGGTTTCGGCCTGGAATTGCTCCTGTTCGATCTGTTGTTCCAGCACGTAGAGCAGGTGCACCGGGTTGGCGGCGATCTCGTGGGGGTCGAAGTTGAACACCTTGGAGAGGATCTTGAACGCGAAGCGCGTCGACAGCCCATTCATGCCCTCATCAACGCCGGCTGTGTCGCGGTACTCCTGGATCGATTTGGCCTTGGGGTCGGTGTCCTTGAGATTTTCGCCGTCGTACACGCGCATTTTCGAGTAGATGTTCGAGTTTTCCGGCTCTTTGAGGCGCGACAGCACGGTGAACTGGGCGAGCATCTTCAAGGTGTCGGGTGCACAGTGGGCCTTGGCCAGGGAGCTGTTGAACAGAAGCTTGTCGTAAATCTTGATTTCATCGCTGACCCGCAGGCAGTACGGCACCTTGACGATATAGATCCGGTCAATGAAGGCTTCGTTGTTCTTATTGTTGCGGAAGGTGTGCCATTCCGATTCGTTGGAGTGCGCCAGCAGGATCCCGGTGAACGGAATCGCGCCGAGCCCTTCGGTACTGTTGTAGTTACCTTCCTGGGTGGCAGTGAGCAGTGGGTGCAGCACCTTGATCGGCGCCTTGAACATCTCCACAAATTCCATCAGGCCCTGGTTGGCCCGGCACAGCGCGCCCGAATAGCTGTAGGCGTCGGCGTCGTTCTGCGGGAATTCCTCCAGTTTGCGAATGTCGACCTTGCCGACCAGTGCCGAGATGTCCTGGTTGTTTTCGTCGCCCGGTTCGGTTTTTGCCACGCCGATCTGGTTGAGGATCGAGGGGTAGAGTTTCACCACGCGGAACTGGCTGATATCTCCGCCAAACTCGGCCAGGCGCTTGGTGGCCCACGGCGACATGATGGTGTTGAGGTAGCGGCGTGGGATGCCGAAGTCTTCTTCGAGGATTGCGCCATCTTCCGTGGCGTTGAACAGGCCCAGGGGCGACTCGAAGACTGGAGAGCCCTTGATCGCGTAGAAGGGCACCTTCTCGATCAATTGTTTGAGCTTTTCGGCCAGGGACGATTTGCCACCACCGACCGGGCCGAGCAGGTAGAGGATCTGTTTCTTCTCTTCCAGGCCCTGGGCGGCATGGCGGAAGTAGGAGACGATCTGGTCGATGCATTCTTCCATGCCATGGAAGTCTTCAAAGGCCGGGTAGCGGCGGATCACCTTATTGGAGAATATTCGCGACAGGCGCGAATTGTTGGCGGTTTCCACCAGCTCCGGCTCGCCGATCGCCAATAGCAGGCGTTCAGCGGCAGAGGCATAGGTGCTACGGTCCTGCTTGCACAGCTCGAGATACTCTTGCAGCGTGAGTTCTTCCTGCTGTGTGGACGCGAAGCGTTGTTGGAAGTGGCTGAAAATACTCATGACGTCGTCACCTCGCTCGATACGTGGAGCCGACGCCGGATCAGTCAGTCGATGCTGGCAGTCATTGACGGACGCCAATGGCTGTTTTCCCCCCAGAACACCCTCAAACGCTACCGATGACCCGTACGCCGGTGTACCGGCTCTCCCCTGATTCGGATGGCCTGCGCTTAAGGATAGTTCGGAATCCGGGAGTTCAAGGTGCGATGCGCAATTAGTTGGCCTGCGCCGTTCGTCAGAAACGGCGCGAACCCAAGCATCACGCGGGGTAGCGGGGTGTGAAAAAAATTATTACGGCTTGCTTGGGGAAATTTCATCGGGATAGGTCGTACGCCACAGCTCGAAGCCACCGTCCAGGCTGTAGACGTCGGAGAAACCCTGGCTGATCAGGTAGGCGGCCGCGCTCTGGCTGGAGTTGCCGTGGTAGCAGGCCACGATTAACGGCGCGTCGAGGTCGGCTTGGCGGATGAAATCGGCGATGTTGACGTTGTCCAGGTGCTGGGCGCCGGTGATGTGGGCAACGGCGTAAGTAGGCTGCTCACGGATATCGACAACCACGGCACCGCTTTTGCGCAGGGCCTGGGCTTGTTCGGGAGGGATACGTTTGAATTCGCTCATGGCGGGCTCCTATGGCTTGGCGGCCGGCAGTGTCACAGAAAGGGGAGATTCGCACTGGCAGCTCAGGCGCTCGCCAGTGTCGATGTTCATCAGGGTCATGGTGCCACCCCACACGCAGCCGGTGTCGAGGGCGAATACGCCGGGCTCATCGCACTTGCCTTCGAGGGCTGCCCAATGACCGAAGATGATCTTCGTGTCACGGGTCTTGCGTTCCTTGTGGGCAAACCACGGTTTGTAGCCAGGCAGTGCCGTGTCGGCGCCTTCCTTGCTCTTGAGGTCCAGTTTGCCTTCGGCGGTACAGAAGCGCATGCGCGTGAAGTAGTTGGTGATCACGCGCAGGCGGGTCACACCGCTGAGGTCGTTGTCCCACTTCACGGGTTCGTTGCCGTACATCCCGTCGAGGTAGGCGGTGTACAGGTTGTCATCGGTCAGTGCATTTTCAACTTCGGCGGCGCACTTGAGGGCTTTTTTCAGCGTCCACTGTGGTGGGATGCCTGCATGGACAAGTGCCATGTCGCGGCTTTCGTCGTAATGCATGAGCTTTTGCTGGCGTAGCCAATCGAGCAGTTCGGCGCGATCCGGCGCTTCGAGGATTTCCCGCAGCGTGTCGCCCTTTTTCAGACGCTCGATGTTATTGCCCGCCGCCAGCAGGTGCAGGTCATGGTTGCCGAGCACGCACACCAGCGAGTCCCGCAAGTGATAGAGATAGCGCAGGGTTTCCAGGGACTGCGGGCCGCGGTTGACCAAGTCGCCCACCAGCCAAAGGCGGTCGTGCGATGGGTCGAACGCCACGCGCTCCAACAGGCACTTGAGAGGCTCCAGGCAGCCTTGCAGGTCGCCGACCGCGTAGGTTGCCATCAGTGCAGGGCTCCGGGCACCGCGAGGCGGAAGGGCGCGATGATTGCGTCGAACAGTTGACCGTCGGTTGCCTTCATCTGATACGAGCCTTGCATGGTGCCAACCTTGGAGGTCATTACCGTGCCGCTGCTGTAGGTGTGGCTGGCGCCGATGTCGATCAACGGTTGCTGGCCGACAACACCGGCGCCGCGTACTTCCTCGACCTGGCCGTCACCGTCGGTGATGACCCAGTGGCGCGACAGCAGCTTGGCCGGCACCTGCCCGTTGTTTTTCACCGTGATGGTGTAGGCAAAGGCAAAACGATTCTGTTCAGGTTGCGATTGTTCCGCCAGGAAGCGGGTG
Source organism: Pseudomonas sp. MWU15-20650 (assembly GCF_023242475.1). Taxonomy (GTDB): domain Bacteria; phylum Pseudomonadota; class Gammaproteobacteria; order Pseudomonadales; family Pseudomonadaceae; genus Aquipseudomonas. Next base: position 170,757 of record NZ_JALJFG010000005.1, read on the forward strand.
ACGACGCTGACGTCGATCTGGTAGCGAGGATCGGACATGCAAGAGGCCTTAAGAGCAAAAGCGGAGGACAGCAGATGCGGATCAGTCTAGGCCAAGAGGTGGGCACTAGGCCAGACATGCTGTCTGGCCTGGCACAGCAGGTTTCACTGCGCAGCGGGCGCCGGCTGGATAGCCAGTTGGTCGGCCAGGCGTACGAAGGCGGCCAGGTCCAGTTGCTCGGGGCGCAGGCTGCCATCAACGCCGGCAGCTTCGATTTCGGCGTTGCTCAGCAGGGCCTTGAGCGTGTTGCGCAGGGTTTTGCGGCGTTGGTTGAACGCTTCGCGTACCACGCGTTCCAGCAATTTATGATCCTTGGCCGGGTGTGGCAGTACGGCGTGAGGTACCAGTCGCACGATGGCCGAGTCGACCTTCGGTGGCGGGTTGAACGCACCCGGGCCAACGTTGAACAGGTGTTCGACGCGGCAGTGGTACTGAACCATGATCGACAAGCGACCCCAATCGCCGCCGCCCGGGCCGGCAGCCAGGCGCTCTACCACTTCTTTTTGCAGCATGAAGTGCATGTCGCGGATGATCCCGGCGTTGTTCAGCAGGTGGAAAATCAGCGGTGTGGAGATGTTGTACGGCAGGTTACCCACAACGCGCAGGCTGTTGGGCGCGGCATTGAGGCTGTTGAAGTCGAACTTCAGCGCGTCGCCCTGGTGCAGGTTGAAGTTGGGCTTGTCGGCGAACTGCTGGTTGAGGATCGGGATCAGGTCCTTGTCTAGCTCCACCACGTCCAATTGGCCGCCGCTGGCCAGCAGGCCTTGGGTCAGAGCGCCCTGGCCCGGGCCGATTTCCAGCAGACGATCTTCAGGCTTGGCATGGATGGAGCGCAGGATACGATCGATCACGCCAGCGTCGTGCAGGAAGTTTTGCCCGAAGCGCTTGCGCGCCCGGTGTTGGTAATGCTCGGTCATATACGGGTCTCGGCCATCTGATAGGCGGTTTCCAGGGCGACGTGCAGGCTGCCGGTATCGATCTTGCCACTGCCTGCCAGGTCCAGGGCGGTGCCATGGTCGACGGAGGTGCGGATGATCGGCAGGCCCAGTGTCACGTTGACTGCGGCGCCGAAACCTTTGTATTTCAGCACGGGCAGCCCCTGGTCGTGGTACATCGCCAGCACTGCGTCGCAGTGCTCCAGATATTTGGGGGTAAACAGAGTGTCTGCTGGCAATGGGCCGCGTAGGTCCATGCCTTCTTGGCGCAGGCGCTCTAATGTCGGTTCAATGATGTCGATTTCTTCACGGCCCAAGTGTCCGCCTTCACCGGCATGAGGGTTGAGCCCACACACCAGGATTCGCGGTTGGGCAATGCCGAATTTTTGTTGCAGGTCGGTGTGCAGGATGCGCGTGACGCGCTCAATGCGCTCGGCGGTGATGGCATCGGCGATTTCACGCAGCGGCAGGTGCGTGGTCACCAGGGCTACGCGCAGTCCGCGGGTGGCCAGCATCATCACGACTTGGGCGGTGTGAGTCAGCTCGGCCAGGAATTCGGTATGGCCGGAAAAGGCGATGCCGGATTCGTTGATGACGCCTTTGTGCACGGGGGCCGTGATCATGCCGGCGAAGTCGCCGCTGATGCAGCCTTGGCCTGCGCGGGTCAAGGTTTCCAGCACAAATGCTGCATTGGCCGTGTTCAGTTGCCCTGCAACGACCTTGGCCTGCAGCGGGGTATCCCACACATACAGGCTACCCGCTGGCGCCGGCAGGTCGGGCCAACGGCCCGGTGCCACGTCCAGCAGGTTGACAGCCACGCCCAGCTGCGCGGCCCGCTCAAGGAGCAGGTCGCGGCTGGTAATAGCAATCAGGGGGTGTGGCTGGGGTTGCGAGGCGAGCAGCAGGCACAGGTCTGGACCAATGCCGGCCGGCTCGCCGGGTGTCACCGCAAAACGCTGGGGTTTCACTTGGGTGCCTGGTCGGTGCCTGTTTGCTCGGCGCCTGGCAGCTTGTTTTCCACATAGGCTTCGTCACGGATCTGACGCAACCAAGTCTGCAGCTCTTCGTCGTATTTGCGGTTACGCAGTACGGTCAGAGCTTGTTGCTCGCGGGCCTGGGTGGTGTTGTCGGTGGCGCGACGGCCAAGGACTTCCAGGACATGCCAGCCATATTGGGTCTTGAACGGTTTGGACAGGACGCCTTGCGGGGTCTTGGCCATTACGTCCTGGAACTCCGGCACCAGTGCTTTCGGGTCGATCCAGTTCAGGTCACCGCCGTTGAGGGCCGAGCCAGGGTCTTCCGAGAAGCTCTTGGCCAAGGTGGCGAAATCTTCACCGCCTTCGATACGGTCATAGATCTTCTGGGCCAGCTCTTTGGTTTGTGCCTCGGTGCGGATTTCGCTCGGTTTAACCAGGATGTGACGAACGTGTACTTCGTCTTTCAACGAGGTCTCGCCACCGCGCTTGCCCAGCAGCTTGAGGATGATAAAGCCGCCCGGTGTGCGTGCAGGCTGGGTGATATCACCCACGCTCATGGCACTCAGTTCGCGGTCGAACGGAGGAGGTAATTGCGCGGCTTTACGCCAGCCCATATCACCACCGTCCAGTGCGTTATCGCTACCGGATACGGCGATGGCGGTCTGAGCAAAGTCAGCCCCGGCCTTCAGGCGATCGTAGACTGCTTGAGTCTTGGCGGCGGCTGCATTGAGCTGTTCGGCGCTGGCGCTGTCAGGCGTCGGGATCAGGATATTGGCCAGGTGCAGTTCTTCGGAGAGCTGCATCTTGCCAAGGTCCGAGGCCAGGAAGTTCTTCACTTCCTGTTCGGACACCTGAACCCGCTCGGCCACACGACGCTGGCGCACACGGCTGATGATCATTTCACGCTTGATCTGGTCGCGGGCGTCCTCATAGGACAGGCCATCGTGAGCCAGGGCGGCGCGGAACTGATCAATGCTCATGTTGTTGCGCTGAGCAATAGTGCCTACGGCCTGGTTCAGCTCTTCGTCCGAGATACGGATGCCGGAGCGTTCGCCGATCTGCAGCTGCAGGTTTTCGACAATCAGGCGTTCCAGCACTTGAGGTTCCAGGACGCTGGTCGGCGGTACACCACCGCCACGCTTGGCGATGGTTTGCTGAACTTCCTTGACCCGTTGGTCCAGCTGGCTCTGCATGATCACGTCGTTATCGACGATGGCCGCTACTTTATCCAGCTGTTGAACGGCAGCGTGTGCCGATACGGTGCCCAGGAACAGCGCGCCCAGCACTAGCGGGCGCAGACAATCAGAAAGCTTGATCTTCACGTTCACGATAACCTTGAATGCCTTTGTCGAGGAAGCTCTCTACCTTGGCGCCGGTCAGGCCGCCGAGTCCTTTGAGGACGATCTGGAAGAAGAGCCCGTGGTCACCCTTTTCGTTCAGTGGGGCGAGCTGAGTGTATTCGTCGTTGGAGACCCAATAACGGTTGATCACGCGCAGTTTCCAGCAGCAGTTGTCGTACTCGAAACCACCAAAAGCTTCCAGGGTGCGGTTGCGGGCGTAGTCATACTGCCAGCGGGTGATCACGTTCCACTGGGGAACGATCGGCCACATCATCGAGAAGTCGTGTTGCTGGATTTTGTAGTAATCCTTGATGAAGGTGTCAGTGCCAGGGGTGCCGTAGTCGCCGCCGAACTGCCACTTGCCGGTCAACTGGTTGTAGACCACCTGGTCGTTGCGATAGCGGTAACCGACGTTGATAACCTTGTTCGGGTTATCTTCCGGCTGGTAGTGGAACATCGCGCTGCCGGAACGTGGGGAATGGCTTTCAGTGTCCCAGTTGTAATCAGCAGTTGCACGCCAGTCGCGGTTGAAGCGGAACTCGTAGTCCAGGGCGATAGGCGATACGCTCGACTGTGCATCGGCACGGTCGGCAGCCACGATACCTGGCAATTGCACCTGGCGATCCTTGAAGTACAGCGCCTGGCCCACGGCTACACGCTGACGTTCGAAGCCGTTGTCTTCGATCCAGCGGCTGGTCACGCCCAGGGACAGCTTGTTCTCGTCGCCGATCCGGTCGCTACCACTGAAGCGGTTGTCGCGAAACAGAGAGGCATAGCTGAACGTGTATTCACTGGTATCGAATACTGGAATATCGCTTTGGTCCTTGTTAGGGACATAAAGGTAGAACGCGCGCGGCTCGAGGGTTTGGCGATAGTCTTTGCCGAACCAGTTGGTATTGCGGTCGAAGTACAGGCCGCTGTCAACGCTGGCGATAGGCACAGCGCGATCTTGCGAGCTTTTAAATGTCTGGCCTGCGGCCAGTTGCGACTTGCCTGTACCATCCAGATCCAAATCGTATTTGGTGTAGACGTACTTCAACTTCGGCGTGATAAAACCGTAGGACCAGTTCATCGGGTAATCGACTGCCGGTGCTGCATTCAGGCGGGTACCGTTTGCACGTGTCAAACCTGTGACGTTAGTGTCCAAGCGAGGCGATACGAGACCGTTCTCATCAGTAAACGTGCCATTTTCCAAGCTACGCTCAAATCGAACCGCTTCAGTCTCATAGGTGAAGTTCAAACCACCCGGATGGTACGGTAGCGTCCCGTTGAAGGTGATTTGCGGCAGTCGGTCGTACGGGGTGATCTGGGAAATCGTCGCCAGTTGAAAGGCCTGTACGTTCAGACCGGCGGTGTAGGAGTCGCCCCGGTACGTCAAGGAACCTTGCTGGTTAAGGAAGTCACGACTCTGAATACCTTCTTCGTAGGACTTCAAATCCTGGAAGTAGTAAGGGTCACTGATCTTGGTGTAGTCCACCTTGGTCGACAGGCGCGAATCCAGCCCGCCCTTATGCTGCCAATTGAGCATATAGCGAGTTTTTTCGTAATCGGTCTGCTTGGTACGCTCGTTGCTGTCATCGTTAAGATACGCCCCCCCAAACTGCCCTTCACTGGACTTGGTGAGGTAGCGGAATTCGCCTTCCATCAACAAGCCGCGCTTGGTCATGTATTGCGGGTACAACGTGGCGTCGTAGTTCGGTGCCAGGTTGAAGTAGTACGGCGTTACCAGCGTGAAGCCCGTTTCGCTGCCGGTGCTGAAGCTCGGCGGCAGGAAGCCGGATTGACGACGGTTGTCGATCGGGAAGTAGATGTAAGGGGTGTAGAGGATCGGGATGTTCTTGATCCGCAACGTCGCGTTGGTGGCTGTACCGAAACCGGTGGCCGGGTTCAACGTGATGTTGTTGCCCTTGAGCTGCCAGGCATTGCTGTCTGGCTCGCACGTGGTGTACGTACCGTCCTTGAGGCGGATGATCGCGTTCTCGGCACGCTTGGCGTACAGCGCGTTACCGCGCACACGTGACTTGTGCATCACGTATTCGGCGTTGTCGATCTGGGCGGCGCCGGTATCGAGCTGGACCTGGGCATGGTCACCCACGATCAGGGCGCCGTTGTCGCGCAGACGCACGTTGCCGTTCAGCTCGCCACGGTTCTCGGCCTGATACAGGCTGGCTTCCTGGGCTTCCATCTGCATGCTGCCCTGGCGCATGACAACGTCACCGGCCAGGGTCGCAATCTGTTTTTCCTGCTCATAACGAGAAGCTTTGGCGCCGATGAAGGTCGGTGCATCGCTCTTGTCCGTCTTGTCATTCATGCCAGGACGAATCGGCTCGATATATGCGCCGGAGCAATAAGGGCCGGTTTCGGCCAGCTGGGCTGCGGTCAGCTTCTCGCGAGGCACCCAGTCCAGGTGGCTGTAGTCGGCGCTGCGCGAGCGCAGGCCGCGGCCCTTGGCTTCGGTGACCAGCATGGTCTTGGGTTCGGCGTCGGCGCTGCCACCGGCTTCGCCTTGCGGCGTAGCATTGGCGGAGCTGACAGCAGAGCCGTCATGCACTGGGCGCGGTGGTAACGGGGCAGCGGCGGTTTTCGGCGCGCAATCCCAGGCACCCGAAGCAGAGACTGAGCAGTCATACTGTTCCGCGGCGACCACGAATGAGGTGGCGAAAGGTTGCATGGCCAGCAGACTGCCGGTTACCAGCAACGGAAATTTTCTACGAAACGCGGGGGATTTCAATGCCATCTTATTAGTCCGGGCTTCCTGCGTGCCATCTGCCCGCGGTGTGGGCCGCACGCCTCTCGATGGTCTGAAAAAGATGCGTGATAATAAAGCATGACCCGCTTGACGGCTAGCGCCGTCGGAGACCCTTGTAATGCCCGAGCAAGATCTACGTTTACAACAGCTGAAAGTCTGGTTGGATGAGCAGTTGCCGATCCTTTTCAACGCCCGGGACTGGGGCGCCGTCCCCCCGGCCACATTGACTGCGGCCAGCAGCGACGCGAGTTTCAGGCGTTATTTTCGATGGGAAGGTGGTACGCATACGTTCATCGTGATGGACGCGCCACCCCCCCAGGAAAACTGCAAACCATTCGTCGATATCGCTGATTTACTCGCGAAATCGGGAATAAATGTGCCAAAAATTTATGCAGAAGATTTGCCGCGAGGCTTTCTTTTGCTTAATGACCTGGGCAGGAAAACTTATCTGGACGTGATTGACGACAAAAACGCCGATCAATTGTTTGCCGATGCCATCGACGCGCTGCTGGCTTTCCAGCAGTTGCCGATGGATGCGCCACTGCCCAGTTACGATGTCGCCTTGTTGCGTCGCGAGCTCGAATTGTTTCCGGAGTGGTACGTACGCCGTCACTTGGGTATCGAGTTTGACACCCGGCAACAGGGCCTCTGGCAGCGCGTCAGCGCACAGCTGATCGACAGCGCCCTGGCGCAGCCCAAGGTGTTGGTGCACCGCGACTACATGCCGCGCAACCTGATGATCAGCGAACCTAACCCCGGCGTGCTGGATTTCCAGGACGCGGTCTATGGCCCGGTCACCTACGACATCACGTGCTTGTTCAAGGACGCGTTCCTCAGCTGGCCCAAGGCCCGCGTGCAGGAATGGCAGCGCGGCTATTGGGCGCGTGCCGGGCAGTTGGGGATTACGGTACAGGACGACTTTGAGGATTTCCTGCGGGCCAGCGACCTGATGGGTGTACAGCGTCACCTCAAGGTGATCGGCATCTTTGCGCGCATTTGCCACCGTGACGGCAAGCCACGCTACCTGGCGGACGTACCGCGCTTCTTTGCCTATATAGAGGCGGTGCTCGCAGATCGGCCTGAACTGAGCGAGTTGGGCGAACTGTTCGCCAGCCTGCGCCAACCCGTTGAGGCGAGCGTATGAAGGCCATGATCCTGGCGGCGGGCAAAGGCGAGCGCATGCGCCCGCTGACGTTGCACACGCCCAAACCGTTGGTGCAGGCGGGCAGTAAACGGTTGATCGAGTATCACCTTGAAGCGCTGGCGAAGGCCGGCTTCACCGAGATCGTGATCAACCATGCCTGGCTCGGCCAGCAGATCGAAAGCTACTTGGGCGACGGTGCTCAGTTTGGCCTGCGGATACGATACTCGGCCGAAGGTGAGCCCCTGGAGACCGGCGGCGGGATCTTCAAGGCGTTGCCGCTGCTGGGGGACGAACCCTTCCTGTTGGTCAATGGCGACATTTGGACGGACTTTGACTTTGCCAGCCTCCTCGACAAGCCGTTGCAAGGGCTCGCCCACTTGGTCATGGTCGACATGCCCGAGCATGCCCCGACCGGTGGCGACTTCTATCTGGAGCAGGGGTTGCTTCATGATGCCGCGCCCGGTGCCGATAACTTGACCTTCAGTGGTATCTCGGTGCTCGACCCCCAGTTGTTTGCGGGTTGCAGTGCGGGAGCCTTCAAGCTGGCGCCGTTGTTGCGAGCGGCCATGGCCAAAGGTCTGGTAACGGGGGAGCACATGACGGGACGCTGGATTGATGTGGGTACGCTGGAGCGACTGGCGCAGGTCGAAACCTTGCTGACTGCGGAGCAATAAGATGTTGTGGCCAGGGACACTGATAGGTGCCGGGGCTGGCTTTGCCATTGCCAGTATTCCGGGGGCCTTGTTGGGGGCATTGCTGGGGCAGGCGCTGGATCGACGCCTGCAATTACACAGTTGGGCACAGTTGCGCGAACGCCTTGGCGGGCGCCCTGCATTGCGCAATGACGAGTTGCTATTCGTGCTGCTGGGGCGGCTGGCCAAAAGCAATGGCCGGATTGTGGATGGGCATATCCAGCAGGCCCGCCAGGAAATGCGCGCGCTGGACATGAGCGAGCCGGCCCGGCGTCGGGCCATCACGGCGTTTAACCGTGGCAAGTCCGGGGCCGATCGAATGCGCAGTTATCTGCGCGTACTCAAGGCACAGCCCCATGCGGCAGAAGGCGTCTTGCGCGCCTGTTGGCGCATGGCCTGGGCGGACGGCAGGGCGGATGACGCCGAGCGCGATCTGATCGATCTCTGGGGTAAATGGCTGGGCTGGACCCCGCAACAGCTCCAGGCGCTGGCGTCCGATTACGCGCCGGAGCGCAAGCCGTTGGCGAATCGTGGCGGCGCCTATCAGGAAGCGTTGCGAATTCTGGGCGTGACGGCGACCACTGAGCCTTCCGTGATCAAGCGTGCCTATCGCCGCCTGCTCAGCCGCCACCACCCAGACAAGATCGCCGGCAGTGGCGCCACCCCTGCGCAAGTGCGTGACGCGACCGAGCGGACGCGCGAATTGCACAACGCTTATGCATTGATTCGCGAACGGCGGGATTTCAGATAGCCCTCACCCTTTGGAAGTGAGCCCCCAATCCACTGTGGGAGCGGGCTTGCTCGCGAATGCGGTGGATCAGCCGATGAATTTGTAGACTGACACACCCTATTCGCGAGCAAGCCGGCTCCCACATTAGGTCTGCGGCGCTTTTGAGATAGGCGGTCAGCCCTCTTTCGGCTGCGGGCTCAGCCACCCGCGTACCCGACGATACAACTGCTCTTGCTCGGCCGAGCTATTGCCGGGCAGGGTTTTGAGTGACACCTGTTTGTAGCTGTCATTCTTCGCACGCTTGGCGGCTTGCATGCGCTCCAGTGCGTTTTTGCGTTCTTGGGCGCCGTCCTGGTAGAAGACATCCGCCGTAGGCACTTTCAGCGCTGGGGCCAGTTGTTGCAGATTCGGCTGCCGACCCGTAGGCGTCTTGCCAGCCACCATCACCCACTTTTGCACTTGGGACGGCTGCTTCTCGCTCAGGTAACGCGCGGCCCACCAGGCGCCAGTGCCATGGCCGAGCAGCACCACGCTGCGCGCGCTCTGGGTTTGGGCGAAGGCGACGGCGGCGTCGATACGATCAAAGATGCGCTTGGCGTCGGTCTTGTCCTGTTGCTCCGCACCGGGCACCACCGCCGGGTCTGTCCCTTCAGCTTCGGCGCTGGCGGCTTGTTCGATGGGTTTGGCGGCGGTGCTGCCTTCTTTGCTGCTGGTGTCGACCGCCGCCTTGGGTGCTTCCATGACCCGTGGCGGCAAGGTGTCCATGTTCACGTCCGGCAATGACAGGCTCAGGGTACCCCAGGCTGCGTCCGGTAACTTGCGCCGCAAAGGCGCGATTGCTTGCGGCCAGTCAGCACTTTCCCCGGCGCCAGGCACGATAATCACCACACCTTGGGGCTCGGCGCTGTTGGCCGGTTTCCACAGGGCCAGGAAGGCATCGCTGCCGGCCTGCAACTGTTGCTGTTCTTGTTGCGGAAGTTGCCGCTCAAGGGTGTGGGCCTCTTCCTGGCTGCGCTCGGGCAGGGGTTGGCGCTCAACCGGTTTTTCGGCGGTGGGCGCAGGCGCGTCGGCGGCCTGCACAGAAAAGGCGCTGGTAAATAGCAGCGACAGGCACAATGCTGGCAGTGCCGAACGGTGGAGAAAGAGCATCGTTAATTCCCGGCAAGAAGTCATTCCAGCAGCCTAATGGGTTGGTCAGTAATTGTCAGTGATGTGAGACGTGGATCATGGTTTTTCGCTGTCTGCTGGTTATCGGCTGTTGGTGCTTTGCCTTGATGGCAAGTGCCGCGCCTGCGCCTGCTGCACCACAGGCGCAACTGAATGCACAGCAGCGGGAGTGGCTGGCCCAGCATCCGCAGTTGCGCGTGGGCCTGGTATTGCAGGCGCCTTACGCGCAATACGACCGGCGCTTGCAGCGGTTGTCCGGGGCCAATGTCGAGTTGATGCATTGGTTGGCCAAGGCGCTGAACATTGAGCTGACTTGGCGCAACTTTCCCACCCAGGAGCAATTGGAAGCCGCCGTGCGTGATGGCGAAGTGGATATCGCCCCCGGCCTGCAGCAAACCCCCGCCGGCCTGCGCCTGTGGTTATTCACCGACCCGTACATGCGCGTGCCCCAGCATATCGTCGGGGTCCGCGAAGGCGGCGCCGCCGTGGAGCTGGAAAAACTCGATGAGCAGTCTCGCGTTGCCGTGCGCATGCCCAGTGCCGTGGCGGATTACCTGCGCAGTAATTATCCCAACCTGAATGTGCAAGGCGTGCCTATGGAGCGTCAGGCCTTGCAGTTGCTGGTCAGCCAGCAGGCGCGTTATGCCGTGGTGGATGAGGCGCAGTTGAGTCGGTTGTCCGGCGAGGCGGAGTTTGCCGGGTTGGCGGTGGTGGGGGATATCGGCTTGCCGCAATTGCTGCGTGTGGCCACCCGCCGTGAATGGCCTGAACTGGCGGCCATCATGCAAAGCGCCTTGCGTGTGATACCCGCCCGCGATCTGGATCAACTGCATAGTCGCTGGTTGCAACCCAAGTACCCGCGTCTGTCGGAGTCACCCGCCTTCTGGAAAAACCTCAGCCTGCTCTTGGGGTTGTTCCTGATCGCCAGTCTCGCCGTGGTGGTCTGGCAACGTCGCCAGCAACGTGGGCTGGAACAGCGCCTGCTGGCGGCTCGGGAAGAAAGTGCCGCGCGCGCCGCCAGTGCCGAAGCCTTGCGGTTGACGCAGTTTTCCATCGATCAAAGTACGGTCGGTATCCTGTGGGTCAATTGGGACAGCCATGTGCGCTACGCCAACCTCGCCGCCGAAACCATGCTCGGTTATGGCGCCGGTGCATTGATCGAGCGACCGCTGATCGATTTTGACCCGACGTTGAACATGGACCGCTGGCTCAACCTGTGGAAGCGCGCCCGCGCCAGCGAAGAAGGCCCGCAAAACTTTGCTACCGATTGTGTGCGCGCAGACGGCACGATCCTCCCCGCTGATGTGTCCTTGAGCTTTCTGCGCTTTGCCGATGGCGAATACCTGGTCGTGTATCTCAATGACGTGACCGAACGCCGCCGTTATGTGGCCGCCTTGCTGCAAAGCGAGACACAGTTGCGCGAATTGTCCGCCCACCTGGAAACCGTGCGCGAAGAAGAGAAGGCCCGTATCGCCCGCGAGGTGCACGACGAACTCGGGCAGATGCTCACGGTGCTCAAGCTGGAAACCTCGATGTGCGAGCTGGCCTATGCGCAATTGGACCCGGGCTTGAACGAGCGCCTGAACAGCATGAAGCGCCTGATCGCCCAGCTGTTCCAACTGGTGCGCGACGTGGCAACCGCATTGCGCCCGCCGATTCTCGACGCGGGCATCGCCTCGGCCATCGAGTGGCAAGCCCGCCGCTTTGAAGCCCGCACGCAAATCCCCTGCCTGGTACAAGTCCCGGACAACCTGCCCGCCCTGAGCGACGCCAAGGCCATCGGCCTGTTCCGCATCCTGCAGGAGGCGTTGACCAATGTGATGCGCCATGCCCAGGCGCATACTGTCGAGCTGACCCTGGTGGTTGAGGGCGGCGACCTGCAGTTGACCATCAGCGATGACGGTGTCGGTTTCGTTGAGTCCCAGGGCCGGCCCGTCTCCTTTGGTGTAGTGGGTATGCGCGAGCGGGTGTTGATGATGGGCGGACAACTGGGCCTGCACAGCGAGCCGGGGGAGGGCACCACCTTGAGTGTCAGGGTGCCGTTGGATACATAACTATAAGAGGAAACCCCTGTGATCCGCGTATTGGTAGCCGAAGACCACACCATCGTCCGTGAAGGCATCAAGCAATTGATCGGCCTGGCCAAAGACCTGCAAGTGGTGGGCGAGGCGAGTAACGGCGAGCAGTTGCTGGAGACCTTGCGCCACGTGGCGTGCGAGGTTGTGTTGCTGGATATCTCGATGCCGGGTGTGAACGGGCTGGAAGCCATTGCGCGCATCCGTGCTCTGAATAACCCGCCGGCGATCCTGGTGTTGTCCATGCACGATGAGGCGCAAATGGCCGCCCGGGCCTTGAAAGTCGGTGCGGCGGGGTATGCGACCAAGGACAGCGACCCAGCCCTGTTGTTGACGGCGATTCGCAAAGTCGCGGCGGGCGGGCGCTATATCGACCCGGACCTGGCTGACCGCATGGTGTTTGAAGTTGGCTTGACGGATGCGCGGCCGCTGCATTCGTTGCTCTCGGAGCGCGAGTTTTCGGTGTTCGAGCGCCTGGCCCAGGGCGCCAACGTCAATGACATCGCCCAGCAACTGGCGCTGAGCAGCAAGACCATCAGCACGCACAAGGCGCGCCTGATGCAAAAGCTGAACATTACGTCCCTGGCCGAGTTGGTGAAGTACGCCATGGAACATAAGCTGTTGTGACGACATGCCTGTTTACGACCTCCCGTAAGTTCTGCTGGGGCCATTCCCCGCGTGCAGAGCCCTGACACTGTTCCATCCCCGCCATCGTTGTAGGGCAATCCTTACCCCCAGGCTTCCATCCGGCTGATGCAATTCTCTCCTGGCCCCCGATTTCCGCGGTCTCGCGCCTGGACTACGCTTGTGCCACAGCAGTCCAAAATACAAAGGTGCGGGTATGAGCGAGGTGGATTCAAATGATGTGCTGGTCAGCTTTCGTGGCGTGCAGAAGAGCTACGACGGCGAGAACCTGATCGTCAAAGACCTCAACCTGGAAATTCGCAAGGGCGAGTTTCTCACCCTGCTCGGGCCATCCGGTTCGGGCAAGACCACCAGCCTGATGATGCTCGCCGGTTTCGAGACGCCAACCGCCGGTGAAATCCTGCTGGCCGGACGCGCGATCAACAACGTGCCGCCGCACAAGCGCGACATCGGCATGGTGTTTCAGAACTATGCGTTGTTCCCGCACATGACCGTCGCCGAAAACCTGGCGTTCCCATTGTCGGTGCGAGGCTTGAGCAGAACCGATGTCAGCGAGCGGGTCAAACGTGTGTTGAGCATGGTCCAGCTCGATGCCTTCGCCCAGCGCTATCCGGCGCAACTCTCCGGGGGGCAGCAACAGCGCGTGGCCCTGGCCCGTGCACTGGTGTTCGAACCGCAGCTGGTGCTGATGGACGAACCCCTTGGCGCACTCGACAAACAATTGCGCGAACACATGCAGATGGAGATCAAGCACCTGCACCAGCGTCTCGGTGTGACGGTGGTGTACGTGACCCACGACCAGGGCGAAGCCTTGACCATGTCCGACCGCGTGGCGGTGTTCCACCAAGGCGAAATCCAGCAGATTGCCGCGCCGCGCACCTTGTACGAAGAACCTAAAAACACCTTTGTCGCCAACTTCATCGGTGAGAACAACCGCCTTAACGGGCGTTTGCACAGCCACAGCGGCGAGCGCTGCGTGGTGGAGCTGGCGCGCGGCGAAAAGGTCGAGGCGCTGGCGGTGAATGTCGGCCAGATCGGTGGCCCGGTGACCCTGTCGGTGCGCCCGGAGCGCGTGAGTCTCAACGGCTCCAGCGAAAGCTGCGTCAACCGTTTCTCCGGCCGCGTGGCGGAGTTTATCTACCTGGGCGACCACGTGCGTGTGCGCCTGGAGGTTTGCGGCAAGGCCGATTTTTTTGTGAAACAACCGATTGCCGAGCTGGACCCGGCCCTGGCGGTCGGCGACGTGGTACCGATTGGCTGGCAAGTCGAGCACGTTCGCGCACTCGACCCACTTCTAGAGGCGAACTAATCGCCCCATGGCTTCACCAACCCTGCATGTGGAGAGAACAACAATGTTGAGATCCCTTAAATATTCCGCCCTGGTTTTAGGCCTGATGGGCGCGACACAAGCCATGGCAGGCCCGGACCTGACGGTCGTGTCCTTTGGCGGCGCGAACAAGGCGGCCCAGGTCAAGGCGTTCTACGCACCGTGGGAAAGCGCGGGCAACGGCAAGATCGTCGCCGGCGAGTACAACGGTGAAATGGCCAAGGTCAAAGCCATGGTCGACACCAAGAGCGTGTCCTGGGACCTGGTGGAAGTGGAGTCGCCGGAACTGTCCCGTGGCTGTGACGAAGACATGTTCGAGCCGCTCGACCCCAAACTGTTCGGCAATACCGCGGACTACGTGAAGGGCGCGATTCAGCCCTGCGGCGTGGGCTTCTTTGTGTGGTCCACCGTGCTGGCCTACAACGCCGACAAATTGACCAGTGCACCGACCAGTTGGGCGGATTTCTGGGACACCAAGAAATTCCCCGGAAAGCGCGGCCTGCGCAAGGGCGCCAAGTACACCCTGGAATTCGCCTTGATGGCCGACGGCGTGGCACCCAAGGACGTGTACAAAGTGCTGGCCGGCAAAGATGGCCAGGACCGTGCATTCAAGAAGCTGGATGAACTCAAACCGTCGATCCAATGGTGGGAAGCTGGCGCACAACCACCGCAGTACCTTGCTTCTGGCGACGTGGTAATGAGCTCTGCCTACAACGGTCGCATCGCCGCTGTGCAAAAAGAAAGCAACCTGAAAGTGGTCTGGAACGGCGGCATCTACGACTTCGACGCGTGGGCCATCCCTAAAGGCTTGGCCAAGGACCGCGCGGAAGCGGCGAAGAAGTTCATCGCCTTCTCGGTGCAGCCGCAACAGCAGAAGACCTATTCGCAAAACATCGCCTACGGCCCGGCCAACACCCAGGCTGTGCCGCTACTGGCCAAGGATGTGTTGAAGGATATGCCGACCACTCCGGAAAACATTGCCAACCAGGTGCAGATCGACGTGAGTTTCTGGGCGGACAACGGTGAGCAATTGGAGCAGCGCTTCAATTCGTGGGCTGCCAAGTAACCAGCAACGCAGCTCGACCTTTGTGGGAACCGGTAAGTGTGGGAGCACGCCTGCTCCCACATGGGGTCTGCTTTGTTAGGCCGATTGCATTCATTTTCAAGTTCCGGAGTCAGTCATGGCCATCGCCGTTCCCTCGAACGAGGTCAACAGCCCCACCCTTAAGCAGCGCCTGGCGCGTGCCGAGCGGCTCAACCGCTGGAAGGCCCAAGCTTTGATTGCGCCATTGGTGCTGTTTTTGCTGCTGGTGTTCCTGGTGCCGATTGTTGCGCTGCTTTACAAAAGCGTCGGCAACCCGGAAGTGGTGGGTGGTTTACCGCGTACCGTGGTGGCGGTAAAGACCTGGGATGGTCGTGGTCTGCCGGGTGAACCGGTGTATCAGGCCCTCAGCGACGACCTTGGCGAAGCGCGTAAAAACCAGACACTGGGCGATCTGTCCAAACGTTTGAACATGGAACTGGCCGGCTATCGTAGCCTGCTGACCAAAACCGCGCGGGCGCTGCCGTTTACCGAAGCGCCTGCCTCTTATAAACAGGCGCTGGAAACCCTCGACGAGCGCTGGGGCGACCCGGCGTACTGGCAGGCAATCCGGCGCAATACCAGCAGCCTTACGCCTTACTACCTGTTGGCGGCCGTCGATCACCGCATCGATGACCTCGGCGAAGTGGCCCCGGCAACGCCGGACCAGGCGATCTACCTGGACATCTTCGCCCGCACGTTCTGGATGGGTCTGGTGATTACCTTCATCTGCCTGCTGCTGGCGTACCCGTTGGCCTACTTGCTGGCCAACCTGCCAGCACGTAAAAGTAACTTGCTGATGATCCTGGTGTTGCTGCCGTTCTGGACCTCGATCCTGGTGCGCGTGGCAGCGTGGATTGTGCTGCTGCAATCCGGTGGGCTGATCAACAGCGCGCTGATGAGTGTGGGCCTGATCGATAAGCCGTTGGAATTGGTGTTCAACCGCACCGGGGTGTACATCTCCATGGTGCATATCCTGCTGCCGTTCATGATCCTGCCGATCTACAGCGTGATGAAAGGCATCTCGCCCACGTATATGCGGGCGGCGATCTCCCTGGGATGCCACCCGTTCGCCAGCTTCTGGCGTGTGTACTTTCCGCAGACCTATGCGGGTGTGGGTGCCGGTTGCCTGCTGGTGTTCATCCTGGCGATTGGTTACTACATCACGCCGGCGCTGCTGGGCAGCCCGAACGACCAGATGGTCAGCTATTTCGTGGCCTTCTACACCAACACCAGCATCAACTGGGGCATGGCCACGGCGTTGGGCGGCTTACTGCTGCTGGCGACCGTGCTGCTGTACCTGATCTACAACCGGCTGGTAGGCGCCAGTCGCCTGCGCCTGAGCTGAGGAGGCCATGCGATGCTGAGCCCTTATATGTCACCGGTAGAACGGGTGTGGTTCTACAGCTTGCGGATCTTGTGCGGCTTGATCCTGCTGTTCCTGATATTGCCGGTGCTGGTGATTATCCCGCTGTCGTTCAACAGTGGCAGTTTCCTGGTGTACCCGCTGCAAGGTTTCTCGCTGCATTGGTACCAGGACTTCTTCGCCTCGGCCGAATGGATGCGCGCACTGAAGAACAGCATCATCGTTGCCCCGGCGGCCACCGTGCTGGCGATGGTGTTCGGCACCCTGGCAGCGATTGGCCTGACCCGCGGCAACTTCCCCGGCAAGGCGCTGGTGATGGCGCTGGTCATTTCGCCGATGGTGGTGCCGGTGGTGATTATCGGCGTGGCCAGTTACCTGTTCTTCGCGCCGTTGGGGTTGGGCAACAGTTTCTTCTCGCTGATCGTGGTGCATGCGGTGCTGGGCGTGCCGTTTGTGATTATCACGGTGTCGGCGACCTTGCAGGGCTTCAACCATAACCTGGTGCGAGCTGCCGCCAGCCTGGGCGCCTCGCCGTTGACTGCGTTTCGTCGGGTGACCTTGCCGTTGATCGCGCCGGGGGTGATTTCTGGGGCACTGTTTGCGTTCTCCACGTCATTCGATGAAGTGGTCGTGACGCTGTTTCTCGCCGGCCCTGAGCAAGCGACCTTGCCTCGCCAGATGTTCAGCGGCATCCGTGAAAACCTCAGCCCGACGATTGCTGCAGCGGCGACCTTGCTGATTGCCTTCTCGGTGCTGTTGTTGCTGACCCTGGAATGGCTAAGAGGCCGCAGCGAAAAACTGCGCACCACGCAGGTCTGAAGCCAAACCGAGATCAAAAGGTGGGGGCAAGCCCGCTCTCACATGGGGGTGTGTTTATTCAGATAATGACCATTCAGCCGCTGAATGGCAGACAACCCCTTTGCCTCAGCTACTCTTGTGCAAGCCCATTATTAACAAGAGGCCGCGCACATGAGCACTTCCTCATTCAAGATCGCCCACAAACTGCTGACCGGCGCTGGTGCCATCGAGCAGTTGGCCGCCGAGCTCACGCGTCTGGATGTGGATAACCCACTGATCGTGACGGACGCCGCGCTGGTCAAGTCCGGCACCGTGGCGCTGGCGCTTGAGCATTTGGGTGAGCGCACCTACGAAATTTTTGACCGCGTGCTGCCCGACCCGGAAATTGCCATCGTGGAAGACTGCATGCGTGCGTACCGTGAAGGCGGGCATGACGGCCTGATTGGCCTGGGCGGCGGCAGCGCTATCGACATTGCCAAAAGCGTCGCGGCCTATGCCGGTTACCACGGCGCCCTGGCGGATTTGTTCGGCGTCGACCAGGTGCCGCGTAAAGGCCCACCGCTGATCGCTATCCCGACCACGGCCGGTACCGGTTCGGAAGTGACCAATGTGGCGATACTCTCCGACAAGGTGGCACAGCTGAAAAAAGGTATCGTCAGCGACTACTTGCTGCCGGATGTTGCTCTGATCAGCCCGCAAATGACCCTGACGTGCCCGCGCAGTGTCACCGCCGCCAGTGGCGTGGACGCGTTGGTGCATGCCATCGAATCCTATCTGTCGCTGAATGCCTCGCCTGTCACTGACGCCTTGGCCATCGGCGCGATCAAGCTGATTGCCAGTGCGTTGCCCAAAGCCTACGCCAACCCGGCCAACCTGCAGGCCCGTGACGACATGGCGACGGCGAGCCTGATGGCCGGCATGGCCTTTGGTAATGCGGGGGTAGGCGCGGTGCATGCGTTGGCGTACCCGCTGGGCGGACGTTTCAATATTGGCCACGGTGTGAGCAATGCGCTGTTGCTGCCCTATGTGATGCATTGGAACAAGCTCGCCTGCGTCGAGCGCATGCGCGACATCGCCCAGGCCATGGGCGTGAATGTCGCCGGTGTCAGTGTCAATGATGCAGCCGACCAAGCCGTTGATGCGATGACGCGACTGTGTGCCGCAGTGGAGATCCCATCCGGCCTGCGCAGCTTCGGGGTTCCCGAGGACGCCATCCCCGCCATGGCCACGGAGGCGGCGGGCATTGAGCGCTTGATGCGCAATAACCCGCGTCAGCTCAGTGCCGCCGATATCGAGAAAATTTACCGGGCGGCTTACTAGCGGTTGAGTCAGGTCACGGTGCGCGGGGCAAAGCATGAGGTATACAATGCGCACCATCGTGATTTAGCTCAAAAAGGTGCGTCATGCAGCCCTTCGTCATTGCTCCATCGATTCTCTCCGCCGACTTTGCCCGCCTGGGTGAGGAAGTGGACAAGGTGTTAGCCGCCGGTGCCGACTTCGTGCACTTCGACGTCATGGATAACCACTACGTGCCCAACCTGACCATCGGCCCGATGGTGTGCGCTGCGCTGCGCAAGTACGGCGTCACCGCCCCGATCGATGCGCACCTGATGGTCAGCCCGGTAGACCGCATCATCGGCGACTTCGTGGAAGCCGGCGCGACCTACGTCACCTTCCATCCGGAAGCCTCGCTGCACGTCGACCGCACCCTGCAATTGATCCGTGAAGGCGGCTGCAAGGCGGGCCTGGTGTTCAACCCGGCGACTCCGTTGAGCGTGCTCGAGTACGTGATGGACAAGGTCGACATGATCCTGCTGATGAGCGTCAACCCAGGCTTTGGCGGGCAGAAGTTCATCCCCGGCACCCTGAACAAGCTGCGCGAAGCGCGCGCGCTGATCGACGCGTCTGGCCGTGATATCCGCCTGGAGATCGACGGTGGGGTCAATGTCAACAATATCCGTGAGATTGCCGCTGCGGGTGCCGACACGTTCGTGGCCGGCTCGGCGATCTTCAATGCCCCGGACTATCAGGCCGTCATCGACACGATGCGCGCCGAACTGGCGCTGGCGCGTCCATGAGCGGCTTTGAGCAGCTGTTCCCCGGCAAATTGCCACGGCTGGTGATGTTCGATCTGGACGGTACCTTGATCGACTCGGTGCCAGACCTGGCGGCGGCGGTGGACGAGATGCTGCTCAAGTTGGGGCGCAAACCGGTCGGGATCGAGTCGGTGCGTGAATGGGTGGGGAATGGCGCGCCGATGTTGGTGCGGCGGGCCCTGGCCAACAGCATCGACGCCGACGGTGTCGATGAGGTCGAGGCCGAACACGCCCTGGAATTGTTCAACGCCGCCTATGAAGACGGCCACGAACTGACCGTGGTGTACCCAGGCGTGCGCGACACCCTCAAGTGGCTGCACAAACAAGGTGTGGAAATGGCCTTGATCACCAACAAGCCGGAGCGTTTTGTCGCGCCGCTGTTGGACCAGATGAAGATCGGCCGTTACTTCCGCTGGATCATCGGCGGCGATACGCTACCGCAGAAGAAACCCGACCCTGCGGCGCTGTTTTTCGTGATGAAGATGGCCAATATTCCCGCCTCTCAATCATTGTTCGTCGGCGACTCACGCAGTGATGTGCTGGCCGCGAAAGCGGCGGGCGTGCAGTGCGTGGCCCTGAGTTATGGTTATAACCACGGTCGGCCGATTGCAGAGGAATCGCCGGCATTGGTGATTGATGACCTGCGGCTGCTAATCCCCGGTTGCTTGGGAGCGGGTGCTGAGATAACGTTGCCCGACATTGATCCGTCCCCTTCTGGAAATTCCATCGTGGTGGTCACTCGCAAACTCTGGATGAAAGTCATCAAGGCCCTGGCCCGCTGGCGTTGGCGCGCCTGACTGATCCTGGCCGCGTAGCGGCACGTTTGCTTACCTGACCGTTTGACCCTCAAGCCACGAGGCACCTCATGATCCGCGAAGAATTCCTGCGTTTGGCCGCTGCCGGCTATAACCGTATTCCCCTGGCCTGCGAAACCCTGGCCGACTTTGACACGCCGCTGTCGATCTATCTGAAATTGGCTGATGAGCCCAACTCCTATCTGCTCGAATCCGTACAGGGCGGTGAGAAGTGGGGCCGTTACTCGATCATCGGCCTGCCGTGTCGTACGGTGCTGCGCGTGCACGACCATCATGTGAGCATCACCCATGACGGCGTCGAGATCGAAAGCCATGAGGTAGAAGACCCGCTGGCGTTCGTCGAAACCTTCAAGGCGCGCTATAACGTGCCGACCATTGCTGGCTTGCCGCGCTTCAATGGTGGCCTGGTGGGGTATTTCGGCTACGACTGCGTGCGTTATGTAGAAAAACGCCTGGGCAAGTGCCCGAATCCGGACCCTTTGGGCGTGCCCGACATTTTGCTGATGGTCTCCGATGCGGTGGTGGTGTTCGACAACCTCGCCGGCAAGATGCATGCGATTGTCCTCGCCGACCCAGCCCAGGCGGATGCCTTCGAGCAAGGCCAGGCCAGCCTCGAAGCCTTGCTGGAAAAGCTGCGCGAGCCCATCACCCCGCGTCGTGGCCTGGACCTCAGCCGTCCACCTGCCGCCGACCCGGTGTTCCGCTCCAGCTTTACCCAGGATGACTACGAGCGCGCGGTCGATACCATCAAGCAATACATCCTTGCCGGTGACTGCATGCAAGTGGTGCCGTCGCAACGCATGTCCATCGACTTCAAGGCCGCGCCGATTGACCTTTACCGTGCGCTGCGTTGCTTCAACCCGACGCCCTACATGTACTTCTTCAACTTTGGCGACTTCCACGTGGTGGGCAGTTCACCGGAAGTGCTGGTGCGCGTCGAAGACAACCTGATCACCGTGCGGCCGATCGCCGGTACTCGCCCACGTGGCGCGACTGAAGAAGCGGATCTGGCGCTGGAAGAAGACCTGCTGAGCGACGACAAGGAAATCGCCGAGCACTTGATGCTCATCGACCTGGGGCGCAACGATACCGGGCGTGTCTCGGAGATCGGCTCGGTGAAACTCACTGAAAAGATGGTCATCGAGCGCTATTCCAACGTGATGCACATCGTCTCCAACGTCACCGGCGAGTTGAAGGCCGGTTTGACTGCGATGGATGCACTGCGCGCGATTTTGCCGGCGGGCACTTTGTCGGGGGCGCCGAAGATCCGGGCGATGGAAATCATCGACGAGCTCGAGCCGGTCAAGCGTGGCGTCTATGGCGGTGCCGTGGGCTATTTCGCCTGGAACGGCAATATGGACACCGCGATTGCGATCCGCACGGCGGTGATCAAGGACGGCGAGCTGCACGTGCAGGCGGGGGGTGGGATTGTGGCTGACTCGGTGCCGGCCCTTGAATGGGAAGAAACCTTGAACAAGCGCCGCGCGATGTTCCGTGCCGTGGCCTTGGCTGAACAAACACCGCGGGGCTGACGGTCGATCCAGGTCCAGGAGCGGGCTCGCTGTGGCGAGCCCGCTCCCAGGGCTGTGCGTGACTGTCACGATCCGATCAGAAATCCAGGCTCACCCCGACACTGACCCCTTGCTGGGTAAAGCTGTCATCTTTCCTCACGTTATATGCCGCGTTCAGCGCCAGGTCCTTGGTCACTTTGTGGGTAACCCCCAGGTTCAGGCGGTCGGAATTGGTGCGCAGCGTGTAGCCCTCCAGTTTGAAATTGATCCCTGGCACGCTGTTGAGTGACATGCGCACCTGCTGCGTATCGTTTTCAAACTCATATTCGTGGGCCACTTCGCCGAACATCAGAGTTTGGGGGGTGAAGCGGTAATTGGCTTGCAGGCCGAGGCCAAGGCGCTTGGAGTCGCGCTGCTGGTCATCAAAGGTCAAGGCCGTGGAGCGGGCATCTTTCTCTGAGTAGCCGTTCACGTTGACCCGTGAATAGTCGGCGCTGATAAATGGCGAGAAGTGCCATTCGCTGTTCGGTTCGGCGATGTCATAGCCCACGCGTGCGCTCAAGGCCCACAGCCAGCCGTCAGTGTCACCCTTCTCGGCGCCTTCGCTCACGCCCAGGGCGAACTTGCGCTTGAGGCTGTCGAAGTCCAGTTTGCCGCCGGTCAACGCGGCGTCTGCCCACCAGTGGTCCTCCTGATATTGAGCGAAGGCAGTGCCCATGTAGCTGTTGAGTTTGTAGTCCGAATCCCGTTCGCCTAACTCAAGGGTCTGCCGATAGAGACCGGCCGCCAGGCCGACACGCCATTCATCGCTGAGACGGTAGCTGCCACCGATGTTGAGGTTGTAGCCACTGCCGTCACCGCCGGCCGAACGGGTTTGATCATCGAAGTTCAGGTGCTGGCCACCGGCGGCAACAATCGCTCGCCATTGACCCACGGCCTGCCAGTTACCGGAGTCGGCTTGCCACTGGTTGCGCAATTCATCCTGGTGGGCGCGCAAGGTGCCTTGGGCCATTTCCGGGAGTAAGGTCAGTTCCCAAGGGGCGGACAACAGTGAGTAGGCATAGTCGGCGATCAACCGTTGCCCGGTTTCGGTCGGGTGGACCGAGTCGTTGTAGACCAGTTTGGTCGGGTCCGGGTTGGTGCCACCGATGCCGTATACGGGGTTTGCCGTGCAGTTGTTGCCGCTGAAGCAGGTCTGGTTGAGGTTCTGGTCGGTGGCCAGTCCGAAACGGCCCGGGTTCGCGAAGGTTTCCTTGAGTAGTAACGGTATGTTCAGCGGGATGACTTGGGCATCGATCTGCGACAGGCGCTGTACCAGGGCTTGGTTGAAAACCGTGCTCAACTGACTGACGGGCCCCTGCAGAGGCGTACCATTCAGGGCGGGCGTCAGACCCAGGTCCGGTAGCATCCAGACCATGACATAGCGTGCTCCAGCCTGTTGCAGGGCTTGAACGCCATCGGCCAGGCGCCCGGCGGAAGCGGCCGCCTGGCCGGGGTTGGTCACCAAACCGTCGAGGAAGTCATTGCCGCCGCCCGACAGAAAATACAGCGCCTTGGGGTCGGCGCGCCCGCCTGTCGCCGCCAGGTAGCCCGGGCGGCTGCGTAGCACGGCATTGGTGTCGGCGTCGGTAACGGTGGAGGTCGATGTGATTGAATCCAGGATTTGGTCGGTACGATAACCGCCCACTGCCCAGTTATTGCCATCGGCCTGACCCAGCGCAGCGCGCTCCGGCGAGGTGGATGCATTCAGGTCACCGGCGGCGACACCCAATTTGCCGCCCAGCAGTGTTGACGAGACCAGGGAGGTACTTTCGGTGCCGTTGCTCAGGTAGGTCGGCCCGGTACGGTTGGTGAAACGATAGGTTGAGCCTGGAGGGCCGCCGGGGTCGGCAAATGTACCGGCATCGGCCAGGCTGTCGCCAAAAACCACCATCGTTGAATAAGGTGAAGGTGCTGCAACCGCCTGTGCGCAGGCCAGAGACAAGAGATAGCCGGCAAGGGGTACGAAAAGCGCTGGTCTGAGCATGCAGAATTCCATTTGGTTGTTTTTGTTTCGAAAATGAAACACTAGCAAAGTATTTAACTTTCGCTGTAGGAAACGGCCGCCCCCCCCTGTCAGCCTTCCCGTATTTGCGGCGCCATATTGCACCGTTGGCGAGGCTACGTTACTGTGCCTGAACGTATGAATGAGACCCTCCCCGTGTTGATCATCAGCAAACTCTTGATGCGAGTAGTCAAGGCACACGCCCGTTGGCGTTGGCGCGCCTGACATTTTTCTCTGCCGGCCTGGCCGGACCTGTACCGATTTGCCTTCTTCACCCGTTGTTCGACGCCCCTTGCCGGCTCACCCTGGCAACCGGAACGTGCGTCTGCAGCGGGTCACTCTCTGGGAAGGCGGTCATTCGAAATCAGTGAATTCAAGAGGTTTGAACCCACATGTTGCTGATGATTGATAACTACGATTCCTTTACCTACAACGTTGTGCAATACCTGGGCGAGCTCGGTGCCGAGGTCAAGGTCGTGCGCAACGATGAGCTGACAGTCGCCGAAATCGCTGCCCTGAACCCGGAGCGCATCGTGGTTTCGCCAGGCCCGTGCACGCCGACTGAAGCAGGTATCTCCCTCGAAGCCATCCAGTATTTCGCCGGCAAGTTGCCGATACTGGGCGTGTGCCTGGGCCACCAGTCCATCGGCCAGGCCTTTGGCGGTGATGTGGTGCGTGCGCGTCAAGTGATGCATGGCAAGACCAGCCCGGTGTTCCATAAAGACCTCGGTGTATTTCACGGTTTGAACCTGCCGGTGACGGTGACCCGTTACCACTCGTTGGTCGTCAAGCGCGAAACCCTGCCCGAGTGCCTGGAACTGACGGCCTGGACTCAGTTGGAGGACGGCTCGGTCGACGAGATCATGGGCTTGCGTCACAAGACACTGAACATCGAAGGGGTGCAGTTCCACCCCGAATCGATCCTGACCGAGCAGGGCTATGAGCTGTTCGCCAACTTTCTGAAACAGAGCGGCGGCACGCGCTAAGGACTTTTCATGGATATCAAGACTGCCCTGAGCCGTATCGTCGGCCATCTGGACCTGAGCACCGCCGAGATGAGCGATGTGATGCGCGAGATCATGACCGGTCAATGCTCCGACGCACAGATCGGTGCCTTCATGATGGCAATGCGCATGAAGAGCGAAAGCATCGACGAAATCGTCGGCGCCGTGTCAGTGATGCGTGAGCTGGCGGACAAGGTTGAGCTCAAGACCCTCGACGGCGTCGTCGATGTCGTCGGTACCGGCGGTGACGGTGCGAATATCTTCAACGTGTCGACGGCCTCCTCCTTTGTGGTCGCCGCCGCTGGCTGCACCGTGGCCAAGCACGGTAACCGTGCGGTTTCCGGCAAGAGCGGCAGTGCCGACTTGCTGGAAGCGGCCGGTATCTACCTGAACCTTACCCCAGTGCAAGTGGCGCGCTGCATCGACAGCGTCGGTATCGGCTTCATGTTTGCCCAATCCCATCACGGCGCGATGAAATACGCTGCCGGCCCCCGCAAAGACCTTGGTCTGCGTACCCTTTTCAATATGCTCGGCCCGCTTACGAATCCGGCCGGCGTGAAGCATCAGGTGGTGGGCGTATTCAGCCAGGCGCTGTGCCGGCCATTGGCCGAAGTCTTGCAGCGCCTGGGTAGCAAGCATGTGCTGGTGGTGCATTCCAAAGATGGCCTGGATGAATTCAGCCTGGCGGCGCCGACCTTCGTGGCGGAGCTGAAGAATGACCAGGTCACCGAATATTGGGTCGAGCCCGAAGACCTCGGCATGAAGAGCCAGAGTTTGCACGGCCTGTCGGTGGAAAGCCCGGCGGCGTCCTTGGAGTTGATTCGTGATGCGTTGGGTCGCCGTAAGACCGAAAATGGTCAGAAAGCTGCGGAAATGATTGTTCTGAATGCTGGCGCGGCGCTTTATGCGGCCGACCACGCCTATAGTCTTAAGGAAGGTGTCGCCTTGGCCCACGATGCGTTGCACACCGGTCTGGCTCGAGAGAAACTCGAAGAGCTGGGAGCATTCACCGCAGTATTCAAGATGGAGAATGAAGGATGAGCGTGCCAACCGTTCTGGAGAAGATCCTGGCCCGCAAGGCCGAAGAAGTGGCCGAGCGCCGTGCCCGCGTGAGCCTGGCCGAGTTGGAAGCGCAGGCGAAAATCGCCGACGCGCCACGTGGCTTTGCCAAAGCCTTGATCGCTCAAGCCAAGCTCAAGCAACCAGCCGTGATTGCCGAGGTCAAAAAAGCCTCGCCGAGCAAAGGTGTCATCCGCGAAAACTTTGTACCGGCCGACATCGCCGCCAGCTACGAGAAGGGTGGGGCGACTTGCCTGTCCGTGCTGACCGATATCGACTACTTCCAGGGTAGTGACCTGTTCCTGCAACAGGCCCGCGCCGCATGCAAGTTACCGGTGATCCGCAAGGACTTCATGGTTGATCCGTACCAGATCGTCGAAGCCCGTGCGCTGGGCGCCGACTGCGTGCTGCTGATCGTCTCCGCACTGGATGATGTGAAAATGGCCGAGCTGGCCGCTGTGGCCAAGAGCGTCGGCCTGGATGTGTTGGTCGAAGTGCACGATGGCAATGAGCTGGAGCGCGCACTGAAAACCCTCGACACGCCGCTGGTGGGGGTCAACAACCGTAACCTGCACACCTTCGAAGTCAGCCTGGAAAACACCCTTGATCTGTTGCCGCGTATTCCGCGTGATCGCTTGGTGATTACTGAGAGCGGCATCGTCAATCGCGCTGATGTAGAGCTGATGGAAATCAGCGGGGTGTACTCGTTCCTGGTGGGCGAGACCTTCATGCGCGCTGAAAATCCGGGTGCAGAACTGCAGCGTCTGTTCTTCCCGGAGCGTGGCGTGACGGTCAGCGGTTCGACATTAGATTGATTGAAGTGCAGTAAAAATGTGGGAGGGGGCTTGCTCCCGATAGCGGAGCATCAGTCGAGTTATTCATCAACTGAATGAATGCTATCGGGAGTTCAAGCCCCCTCCCGCATTGGGTTTTGTGTTTATTCAGATAAGTAGGTGTTCGATGACTCAGCCCGTGATGATGACTGTAGAAGCAGGGCTTGCCGCTGAGCAGGACTTGCTGGCAGCCGTATGTACGGGTAAGCAGGCGTTCGGGTTACTGTTCTGGCAGCCTAGCGACCAAGCCCTGGTGATGCCACGTCGTTTGAGCCGATTGCCGACGTTCGAGGCGGCCAGCCGGGTGTCGGCGGATGCTGGGTGGCCGGTGCTGCTGCGGGAAACGGGCGGTGAGCCGGTGCCGCAGTCCGGCGCCACGGTCAATATCGCCTTGGTGTATGCGCCGCCGCGTAGCGAAGGTGATCAGGGGCGGATCGAAACCGGTTACCAGCGCTTGTGCCAGCCGATCTGCGATTTTTTGATCGAGTTGGGTGGTGATGCTAGCGTCGGTGAAATCGACGGCGCGTTCTGTGACGGTCGCTATAACGTCAACCTGAACGGTCGCAAGATGGTGGGCACGGCCCAGCGCTGGCGGCAAAGTGGTGGCCGCCCGGTGGGCTTGGTGCACGGTGCTTTGTTGTTGGATAACGACCGCGAAGAATTGATTGCGGCGGTCAACCGCTTCAATGAAGCCTGTGGCCTCGACCAACGAGTGCGTGCCGACAGCCATATTGCGTTGCACGAAACCTTCCCCGCGCCGGATGCGTTCACCCGCTTGGATGCGCTGTACCGTCGGATGCTGGCGGAGTTCCTACCGGTTTAACGCGTTCCGAATACCACCATCGTCTTGCCTTTGACGTGCACCAGGTTGCGCTCCTCCAGATCCTTGAGTACGCGGCCGACCATCTCGCGCGAGCAACCGACAATGCGCCCGATCTCCTGGCGCGTGACTTTTATCTGCATACCATCGGGATGGGTCATGGCATCGGGTTGCTTGCACAGTTCCAGTAGGCAGCGAGCCACTCGGCCCGTGACGTCGAAGAACGCCAGGTCACCGACCTTGCGCGTGGTGTCTCGCAGGCGCTGGGCGATTTGCCCGCTCAAGGCGTACAGGATGTCTGGGTCATGCTGGGCCAATTCGCGAAATTTCGTATAGCTGATCTCGGCGACTTCGCACTCAACCTTGGTCCGAACCCAGGCGCTACGTTCCTGCTCTTTGCCTGCTTGTTCAAACAGCCCCAACTCACCAAAGAAGTCCCCAGTGTTCAGGTATGCAATGATCATTTCGCGGCCGTCTTCATCCTCGATCAGGATGGTGACCGAACCCTTGATAATGAAGAACAGTGTTTCGGAGCGCTCGCCAGCGCAGATGATGTTGTGTTTGGCCGGATGGCGTCGGCGCTGGCAATGCATCAATAGCTTGTCGAGATTCTTGATCTTGGGTGTGGGAGTAAGAGCAACCATGGTTGGATCCCGAAAAAACTGCGCGGTGTGGTTGGAGTTGTTTTAATCCAGCGGTACCAGCATTGATACACGCTATACAAAGGATGGCAATGCGCCATTGATTTGGCGCCAGCTTACCAGACACATTCTGCCTCGATTAGCGAATTTACCTGGTAAGCGCTGTCATTGATCAACTTCGTGTCGGGCGCTGCTGTTTCAGACGCTGTGCTAAGCTGACGACCCTTTTTTAGCAGTGGAGTCTGGGTGATGAAGGCACGCATCCAATGGGCGGGCGAGGCCCTGTTCCTCGGTGAGTCGGGCAGTGGCCATGTAGTGGTCATGGACGGTCCGCCAGAAGCCGGTGGCCGTAACCTGGGGGTACGCCCGATGGAAATGCTGCTGCTGGGTGTCGGTGGTTGCAGCAATTTCGACGTGGTCAGCATCCTGAAAAAGTCCCGCCAGGCCGTGGAAAGCTGCGAAGCCTTCCTGGAAGCCGAGCGCGCCACAGAAGATCCCAAGGTGTTTACCAAGATCCACATGCGTTTCGTGGTGAAGGGGAGGGCGCTGAAGGAAGCACAGGTCAAACGTGCCGTCGAACTGTCGGCCGAGAAGTATTGCTCGGCGTCGATCATGCTGGGCGCGGCAGGTGTAGCGATTACCCATGAATACGAAATCGTTGAGCTAGGCGACCAATAAAACGGCCGGCAAAAAGAATGGGCGCTTTGAGAGCGCCCTTTTTAACGGCTTAGATTCGGTAGGTGCTTTTGGTCATGACCTTGGCCAGCAGGCTCATGCCGAACCTTACCGGTGCAGGGAAGCGGAAGCCGCCGGCATCCAGCGCACTTTCTGCGTGGTGTTCTTCATCAATGCGCATTTGCTCAAGAATGGCCCGGGACTTTTCGTCTTCGGCCGGCAGTTGCTCCAGATGTTCATCCAGGTGCTTGCAGACCTGATGCTCGGTTGCGGCGACAAAACCGAGGCTGACTTTGTCGCTGATCAAGCCGGCAGCGGCGCCGATACCGAATGATAAACCGTAGAACAGAGGGTTCAGCACGCTGGGATGGCTACCCAACTGGCGAATGCGTTGCTCGCACCAGGCCAGATGGTCGATCTCTTCTTCAGCCGCATGCTCCATTGCTGCGCGTACATGCGGCAACTTGGCGGTCAGCGCTTGGCCTTGGTACAGCGCCTGCGCGCAGACTTCACCGGTATGGTTGATGCGCATCAGGCCGGCGACGTGGCGGGTGTCGGTCTCGTTCATCTGCGCATCGGGTTGCACAATGGCGGGTGATGGGCGATACGGTTGGCCGCTGAATGGCAACAACGTGCGCATGGCCATATCGGCTTGCAGCAACAGGCGGTCAATCGGCGAGTAGTGACGTTGGGTAGTCATGCTGACCTCCGGGAAGAATCTCGGCGGCCAGTTTACCGCAAGAGAGGACGAAGCGTTTGCGCTGAGTCAAGGGCATGGGGTCGCATCCCTGGGGCGCGACTCCGGTTGCCGGGGTGATCAGCCCGGTGGCCAGTTCATCTGACGCTGACCCAACACGTGCATATGAATGTGATAAACGGTCTGCCCGCCATCTTCATTGCAGTTCATGACGACGCGAAACCCCTTCTCGCAGCCCTGTTCCACCGCCAGCCGTTGAGCGGTGAACAGAATGTGGCCAGCCAGGGCTTTGTCCTCTTCGGTGAGATCGTTGAGGGTGCGAATCGGCTTTTTCGGAATGACCAGGAAATGCACGGGGGCCATTGGGGCGATATCGTGGAAGGCGAGGACCTGGTCATCTTCATAGATGATCTTCGCAGGTATTTCTCTGTTGATGATCTTGGTGAACAGAGTATCCACAGCTGTTTCTCCATTGTGAAAGTGCAGGGTGAGTGTACCCAGGCGATCAACGTGGGCAATAGGCCTTGTTGATGGCGCCGGCGATCTTGCGGGTCAGCCAGCGTGGGCTGAAACGCGGGCTGAACGCCAGCCAGCGATTGCGGCGCCCAGGAATAATGATGGCTTTGTTTTTTTCCAAGGCTCGCACGGTGTAGAGCGCGACTTCTTCCGGGCTCATCAACTGCCGGCTATGCTCGAGCTTTACCGTGTCCATCTGCGCCGTGCCAAAAAAAGCGGTGCGCGTAGGGCCGGGGCACAGTACCGAAACCTTGATGCCACAGGTCTTCAGCTCTTCGCGCAAACCTTCGGAAAAGTGCAGCACATAGGCTTTGCTGGCGTAGTAGCTGCTCATCCAGGGGCCCGGTTGGAAGGCGGCAACTGAGGCAACGTTGAGAATCTGCCCGCCACCCTGCAGTGCCATGGCATTGCCAAGGGCGTGGCACATACGAGTCAGGGCCAGGATGTTGACCTCGATCAGGTCCTGCTCGGTCATCCAGTCCTGAGCCAGGAACGGTCCGCTGGTGCCGATACCGGCGCAGTTGACCAGCAGGTCGATCTGCCGCTCACCTTCTTCGAGCTCCAGCAAAAAGCCGGACAGACGTAGTGGCTCGCCCAGGTCGCAGGCACGAAACAACACCTCGACGCCGAAGCGTTGAGTCAGTTCGATTGCAATGCTTTCCAACTGATCACGCTGGCGGGCCACCAGAATCAAGCTGCGGCCACGTCGGGCCAGTGCTTCGGCCAAAGCCAGGCCGATGCCGCTGGAAGCACCGGTGATCAGAGCGTAACGGGTCATGCCTTTCTCCATCGCAACGCCGCCGGGCCTGTGACAGAGGCATCACAGGCGGGCGGGCGTTTCTTCACTGTTCCGGAGAGTCTACAGGTTCGGCCGTGTCGTCAGCACTTTGCGCGCCTTCTTCTTCATCAACGATGACGCTTTGATCGGCGGCGTCATCGGAGGTGATGGAGCTGCTTTCGTAGCTGCTGTCCATGTTGGCTTCAAGTTGGTTCAGGTAGCCGTTCATGCCCAGCGTCACCACGATGGCGAGCATCACCGGGATAAACGCCAGCCACAGAGTGGCCAGTACTTTTACGGCTGTGGAGTTGCGCGGTGGTGGCGCACCATATTGGTTGGCGCCTGCATTGCCCGGTGCGACCATCAGTACGATCGGGAAGACGCTGTTCACCAGCGGCACAAGGTTGAGGAAGTACAGCCAGCCTGACCACCCGATGTCGTGCAGGCGCTGCACACCGATTTGCACGCTGACCCAGACAATCGCAACAACCAGCGCCAAGCCCAGCAGCACCCCGAGGAGAGTGCCGGCTGTCGGCGAGGCGGTGGCCACGGCAAAGCTGACGGTGCTGATGATGCCACCAGCCACCAGCATTGCGAGGGTCAAAACCAGCGTCCAGGCCAGATACCGCAGACGGCCGATGCGCCCGTGGACGGTGAAAATCTTGAGATTGGCGTACTCCGGCAAGTCATCCCCCACGGCAGCTCGCGGCGGGGCGTAAGGCGAGGCGGCCTGGCTAGAGAAGTCAGCGGCGGTGGAATCTGTTTCGTGAGTTTCTGCGAGGTTGAAGGCTACGGGCTGCTCGGCTTCGATACGCGCATCGATCCCGGCGTTTTTCAGCGCTGTGAGGTAGGTTTGCGCGTCCGAAGAGGATAGGTCGCGTTTCAGGGCAACCGGGCGACCGGTGAAGAGTTTTTCGACGGCCGCCACGTCGCTCTTGAACAGCTCGGCGAGGTTCAGTTTGGCGGTGGTGCTATCGACGCCTGGGAGTAAAGTTCCGTCAAACACAATCTTGAAACGGTTGTCGCTCATGCGGGCATCCTTGTCACTTAGTCAGGAAGGGGGCGTGCAGGCCCGTCCAATCGACGGGCCAGGCAGTGGGTCAGCGTGGCCAGCGCAGTTGCGCTGCGTGCTCGCGTGCTTGGCGGTATTCGCTATCCAGGCGGGCAACGAGTTCATCGACGCTAGGCAAATCATCAATCTCTCCGACGCCTTGGCCGGCAGACCATACAGTTTTCCATGCCTTGGCCTCATCGCTCAATGGCTTTAGCTTGGAACCGAAGTTGACTTCACCCTTGCCTTGAAGGGCGGCGAGGTCAAAACCGGCATTTTCCAGGCTCTGGCGCATAAAGCTTGCGGGTACTCCCGAGACTGCGGGAGTGTGCACGATGTCGGCGGCGTGGGATGTGAGCAGCATCTCTTTATAGGCATCTGGCGCATGGCTTTCGGTAGTGCCGATAAAGCGCGTACCGAAATAGGCGAGGTCCGCACCGAGCAGTTGGGCTGCGAGAATCTCGTGCCCGTGATTGAGGCAGCCGGCCAGCAGCAGGGTTTTGTCGAAGAACTGGCGAATTTCGGCGATCAGCGAGAAGGGGCTCCAAGTACCTGCGTGGCCACCGGCGCCGGCGGCTACGGCAATCAGGCCATCGACGCCTGCTTCGGCGGCCTTCTCGGCATGGCGTCGGGTAGTGACGTCATGAAACACCAGGCCGCCGTAGCTGTGAACGGCATCGACCAACTCCTTCACTGCCCCCAGGCTGGTGATGACGATGGGTA
This sequence comes from Pseudomonas sp. MWU15-20650, assembly GCF_023242475.1. Classification (GTDB taxonomy): domain Bacteria; phylum Pseudomonadota; class Gammaproteobacteria; order Pseudomonadales; family Pseudomonadaceae; genus Aquipseudomonas. The sequence continues at coordinate 203,085 of NZ_JALJFG010000005.1, forward strand.
CCTTGTGCTCGACGCAGATTGCCAAGTCGGCCTGTAGCCGTGGATTACTGTTGTGCACGATCAGGTTGACGGCATAGGGCGCGGGATTATCCAGCTTCGCCAGGCCCGCTTCGATTTCTTCCAACCATGCCTTGAAACCGCTGCTTTCGCGTTGGTTGAGCGCCGGGAAACTCCCGACTATTCCGTTGCGGCAGCACGCCAGGACCAACTGTGGGTTGGAGATCAGAAACATCGGTGCCGCCACGACGGGCAGGCGCAGACGTTGTTCAAGCAAAGCAGGCAGCGACATTGGAGGTTCCCCGAGCAATTGAGGTTAGAACGGTTTGACGACGACCAAAATTACGATAGCCAGCAATATCAGAACGGGCACCTCATTGAACCAGCGATAAAAGACATGGCTGCGGGTGTTTTCGCCACGCGCGAAACGTTTTACCTGTGCGCCGCACATATGGTGGTAGCCGATCAGCAGCACCACCAGCGTCAGCTTGGCGTGGATCCACGCGCCGGATTGAAAGATGGCGGGGTTGAGGTAGATCAGCCAGCCGCCGAATATCAGCGTGGCAATCATCGCCGGCCCCATGATGCCGCGGTACAGCTTGCGCTCCATGACACTGAAGCGTTCTTTGCTGACGGTATCCTCACTTTGCGCGTGATAGACAAACAAACGTGGCAGGTAGAACAGCCCGGCAAACCAGCAAACGATACTGACGATATGGAAGGCTTTGACCCATAGATAGAGCATTTTTAGTTATTCCCAGGTTCACGGTAGCGAAGATAGTAGTGGCTCATGCCTCCGTACGTCACGTTGGCGGTTGTCGCAGGACGATACGGCCCCTATTATCGACGGCTTTCCAGTGGGTTCGTTGAGGGCAGGTTTATGGTCAAGGTCGGTATCGTCGGCGGCACGGGTTACACCGGTGTCGAATTGCTGCGTCTATTGGCTCAGCATCCGCAAGCTGAGGTGGTGGTCATCACTTCCCGATCCGAGGCTGGGCTGGCTGTGGCCGATATGTACCCGAACCTGCGAGGCCACTATGACGGCCTGGCGTTCAGTGTGCCGGACATCAAGACCCTTGGCGCCTGCGACGTGGTGTTCTTCGCCACGCCTCACGGGGTTGCCCATGCGCTGGCCGGTGAGTTGTTGGCGGCCGGAACCAAGGTCATCGACCTCTCGGCCGATTTCCGCCTGCAAGATGCTGATGAGTGGGCCAAGTGGTACGGCCAGCCCCATGGTGCGCCGCAGTTGTTGGAAGAAGCGGTCTACGGCCTGCCGGAAGTCAATCGTGAGCAGATCAAGCAAGCACGCCTGATTGCCGTGCCGGGCTGCTATCCGACAGCAACGCAGCTGGGCTTCTTGCCATTGCTGGAAGCTGGCTTGGCGGATACTTCGCGCCTGATCGCCGACTGCAAGTCGGGCGTCAGCGGTGCCGGTCGTGGTGCGGCGGTAGGTTCTTTGTACTCCGAGACATCGGAAAGCATGAAGGCTTATGCGGTTAAAGGGCATCGCCACCTGCCGGAAATCCGCCAGGGACTGCGTCGGGCCGCGGGCAAGGACGTGGGCCTGACCTTTGTACCTCACCTGACGCCAATGATCCGTGGCATTCACTCGACCCTGTACGCCAATGTTGTCGATCGCTCGGTAGATCTTCAGGCGCTGTTTGAAAAGCGTTATGCCAACGAACCATTCGTCGATGTGATGCCGGCAGGCAGTCACCCGGAAACCCGCAGCGTGCGTGGCGCCAACGTGTGTCGGATAGCGGTGCATCGTCCGCAGGATGGCGATTTGGTAGTGGTGTTGTCGGTGATCGATAACCTGGTCAAGGGCGCCTCGGGTCAGGCGGTACAGAACATGAATATCTTGTTCGGTCTGGATGAGAAGCTGGGCCTGTCCCACGCGGGCATGCTGCCTTAACGGCGACGAGCTGCTATGCAAAAGGCCCGTTAAGCGGGCCTTTTGTTTTTTTAAGCGTGACTGCGCAGATTGATATACCGTAACAATAGTTGACCGCTTTTCTAGGAGAAGCGGATAATGCCCGCCATTACGCATATGGCGGCGCTACGCCGGGAGATTATCAGCATGAGCGTTGAATCCTTCACCCCCACGGCTTTGCAATTCACCCACGGTGCTGCGCACAAGGTGAAGAGCCTGGTCGATGAAGAGGGTAATGATCGCTTGAAGCTGCGCGTATTCGTTACGGGCGGCGGTTGTTCAGGGTTTCAGTACGGTTTTACCTTCGATGAAGATGTGGCCGATGACGACACCATCGTCGAGCGCGAGGGCGTCAGCCTGGTCGTGGATCCGATGAGCTTCCAATACTTGGCGGGTGCCGAGGTGGACTACCAGGAAGGTCTGGAAGGTTCGCGTTTCGTGATCAAGAACCCTAATGCCACCACTACGTGTGGTTGTGGGTCTTCGTTCTCGATCTGATCGGTAGCGGATGCAAAAACGCCGCTTGGCCTTGATCGGCCAAGCGGCGTTTTGCTGTCTGCGGGTCCTGGTTGTGGTCAGGCCGGGTAGATCGCCCCCAGAATCCGAAGCCCGCGCGCACCGGTTACGCTGGGGCGATTGGCGGTGATGCCTTCCAGGCAGCAATGGGCCAGCCAGGCAAAGGCCATGGCTTCGACCCAGTCTGGATCTACGCCATAGGTGGCGGTGCTGCTGACTTGGGTGGAGGGCAGCAGTGCTGTCAGTCGACTCATCAACGTCGTGTTATGGGCGCCGCCACCGCAAATCAGCAAGGTCTCTGTGCGCGGCTGGGCGCTTTGCAGGGACTCGACGATGGTGAGGGCGGTCAGTTCCAGCAGGGTGGCCTGCACGTCCTCAGGTCGAAACTCTGGCAGGCGAGCAAGGTGTCGTTGTAGCCATGCCAGATTGAATACTTCGCGACCGGTGCTTTTAGGGCCTTTAGCCAAGAAGAAAGGATCGCTGAGCAATGCATTGAGTAGTTGCGGCTGGACCTGGCCACTGGCGGCCCACTGGCCGTCGCGATCAAAGTGTTCATTACGCTGCAGGTGAATCCAGGCATCCAGCAAGACGTTTCCCGGGCCGCAATCGAAGCCGGCTACAGGCTTGCCTGTCTCGATCAGGCTGAGGTTGCTGAAGCCCCCGACATTCAACACCGCGCGGTTGCCGGTATGCTCGCCGAACAAGGCCTCATGAAATGCGGGTACCAGGGGTGCGCCTTGCCCACCGGCAGCCACGTCACGGCTGCGGAAGTCGCTGACCACAGTGATACCTGTCAGCTCGGTGAGCAGGGCAGGGTTGCCGATCTGCACGGTAAAGCCTCGGCCGGGTTCATGGCGAATGGTCTGCCCATGACTGCCAACCGCTCGAACGTCCTGAGGTTTGATGTTGTGCTGATTCAGTAGCGCGTGAATGCCTTGGGCTGCGAGCGCCACCCACTGTTGCTGGGCAATCGCCGAGCGGGCGATTTCATCCGGGCCGCTGGCACATAGGCTAAGCAGTTCGGTACGCAAAGTGTCGGGCATGGGGATGTAATGGGTGGCGATCAGGTTGATCGCCGGGCCTTGTTCGATGAGCGCGATATCCAGGCCATCGAGGCTGGTCCCGGACATCACACCGATATAGAGCGGCATACCTTAGCGCTTCGCCGAGGCTAGCAAGGTGGAGCGCTCTTGATCCATGCGTGCCATCAATGGTTGGCTCTGTTGCATGAAGCGCGCGCGCTCGGCCTTGGCGATCGGATCGGCCATTGGCAGCTTCTGGCCCAATGGGTCAACGTGTACGCCATTGACCTGGAACTCATAGTGCAGGTGCGGTCCGGTAGACAGGCCGGTGGTGCCGATGTAGCCGATTACTTGGCCCTGCTTCACGTTGCCGCCTGTCTTGACGCCCTTGGCGAACCCTTGCATGTGACCATACAGCGTGCGGTAGGTGTTGCCGTGCTGGATGATCACTGTGTTGCCGTAACCACCGCGACGTCCTGCCAGTAACACCTTGCCGTCGCCGGCAGCCTTGATTGGCGTACCACGAGGGGCTGCATAGTCGACACCTTTGTGGGCGCGAATTTTGTTCAGAATTGGATGCTTGCGACCCATGGAGAAACGCGAGCTAATACGAGCGAAGTCCACTGGGGTGCGGATGAACGCCTTGCGCATGCTATTGCCGTCGGCTGTGTAATAGCTGCTATTGCCTTGTTTATTGGTATATCGCACGGCGGTGTAGGTTTTGCCGCGGTTGGTGAAGCGCGCAGAGAGAATGTTGCCGGTGCCTACTACTTTGCCATTGGCGACTTTCTGCTCGTAGATCACGTCGAATTCGTCACCCTGGCGGATGTCTTGGGCAAAGTCGATGTCATAGCCAAATACTTTGGCCATGTCCATGGTCATGCTGTGAGACAAGCCGGCACGAGCGGCCGATTGTGACAGGGAACTGTTGATCACGCCGTGTACGTAGGCGGATCGCATAACCGGCTTGGCGGTGATGCGGTTGAAGGCAAAGCCCTTGGAACCCTTGCTCAGGCTGATGCTTTCCAAGTCGCTGATGCTGGTGTGCAGGTTCTTCAACTGGCCATCGGGCGTCAGTTCAAACTCGAGCTTTTGGCCGTGTTTGAGCTGGGTAAATTGCTTGGCTTGTTTGTCGCTGGCCAGTACTTCATTTACTGCGGTGGCAGGCAATCCAACCTTTTCGAACAGGGTAGACAGTGTGTCGCCTTTGGCCACGATCACTTCGCGGTGTTGGGGGTTCTTGGCCGCGGCTGGCGCGGGGTGTTCCTGGGTGGTTTGTTGAGTCTCTTCGGGAGTGCTTTCTATCTGTGCGAAGGGGGATTCAATTGGAGCATTTGTGGCTTGTTGGGCGTCGGAAGCGTCTTGATCTTGTGTCAGTTGTTCTGCTGGGCTTTCCAGGTCAAGGCTCAGGGATGTTCTTTTGGCTTCTACGTCACTGGAAGGGAACACCAGGAGTGCCAGGCTGAGTAGGGCGGCGATGCCACTTGCGGCGAGCAGGTGGGTCTTCGGGTAAAGCGGCGGCGCTTTAGACGGTTCAGTGGTCATAAGTAATTTTGACTTTGAAGATGAAATGGAAAAGATGAATGACATGATGAAGATGAAATAACTGTATAAAATATAACCAAATCATCTGTGGCGCAAGCTCGCGAACGCTGGGCTTGCTGAACGGTGCCTGTGTGCAGGGCAAAACTTGTAATTAGTCCCTGATCTTGTATGGTTGGTTCCCTTTTGAGTCTGAGCCTTGCGGGTCTGTTATGAAGTCGGTTGAAGAGCAGCTAGCGCTGATAAAACGTGGTGCGGAAGAATTGTTGGTCGAGGCCGAGCTGATCGAAAAGCTCAAGCGTGGCCAACCCCTGCGTATCAAGGCTGGCTTTGATCCGACTGCGCCGGATCTGCACCTGGGCCATACCGTGCTTATTAATAAGCTTCGTCAGTTCCAGGAGCTGGGGCATCAGGTTATCTTTCTTATCGGTGACTTCACTGGGATGATCGGCGATCCGAGCGGCAAGAGCGCAACGCGTCCGCCGCTGACTCGCGAGCAGGTTCTCGATAATGCCGAGACCTACAAGACCCAGGTGTTCAAGATTCTCGATCCTGCTAAGACCGAGGTGGCATTCAACTCCACCTGGATGGACCAGATGGGGCCGGCAGACTTCATTCGTCTGACTTCCCAGTACACCGTAGCGCGCATGCTTGAGCGTGATGACTTCGACAAGCGCTACTCCACCAATCAGCCCATTGCGATCCATGAGTTCCTTTACCCATTGGTTCAGGGGTATGACTCGGTGGCATTGCGCGCGGATGTTGAGCTGGGTGGTACCGACCAGAAGTTCAACCTGCTGATGGGGCGCGAGTTGCAACGTGCGTACGGGCAGGAGGCTCAGTGCATTTTGACCATGCCGTTGCTGGAGGGGTTGGATGGCGTCAAGAAGATGTCCAAGTCCTTGGGTAACTATGTGGGTATCCAGGAGGCGCCGGGCGTGATGTACGGCAAGCTGGTTTCTATCCCGGATGCATTGATGTGGCGTTATTTCGAACTGTTGAGCTTTCGCTCGATGGACGAGATCAATGCGCTGCGTGCTGATGTTGAGGCTGGCGCGAATCCGCGTGACGTGAAGATCAAGCTGGCGGAAGAGATAGTCGCGCGCTTCCATGGTGAAGAGGCGGCAGCCAGTGCTCATCGCGCAGCGGGTAATCGGATGAAGGATGGCGAGCTGCCTGACGACTTGCCGGAGATTGAACTGGTTGCGGCGGAGGCGATGCCGATCGCGGCTGTTCTTAATAAGGCGGGCCTGGTGAAGAACTCGGCGGTTGCACGCGATCTTCTGGGTTCTGGTGGTGTGCGTATAGATGGTGAGGTTGTAGATCGCACCTTTATATACGAGCTGGGTGCTACCCATGTTTGCCAGGCTGGTAAGAAGGCGTTTGCGCGTATTACGCTCAAATCCGAATAAGCCTGAAATTAAGTGTTGACGGCGAATTATATCTGT
>NZ_JALJFG010000050.1 GCF_023242475.1 Pseudomonas sp. MWU15-20650
CTTTTTACGGTGCTGTGTCAGGACAATTGGGTGAACAGCCAGTACAAACTGCCTGCAATAGCAATCGCCGCCGGCAAGGCCAGCACCTTCAATAACAGACATACAGCAGATCCAAGTGTGGGAGGGGGCTTGCTCCCGATAGCGGTGGATCAGCCAATGTATTCGGCGACTGACACTCTGCAATCGGGAGCAAGCCCCCTCCCACATTTTGATTTTGTGTTCGGTTTGGGTTCGGGTTAGATCCCGATATTGCCCAAGGTGATCACGATATTGCGCAAGGTCCCGGCAATGCCTGGATGGTCCAGTTCAAAACCTTCCACCGCCCGGTTTACGTCGTCAGCAATGCTGGGCGTCTGGGTGGCAGGTTCCAGTTCGAGTTGCAATTCGAACCTGGCAATCAGCCCTTCCAGTGCTTCACGTTTCTCTTCCGACAGCGGCGGTTGCTGTTCCAGCTGCCCGCGCAGAATCTCGATCTGTTCTTCCAGCTTTTTGCGATCAGGCATGACGTTCTTTCCTTTTCTCGATAGTCACTGGCATAGACCGCGGCACGCCGGGAAAGGTCTACGAGCTGGCCTGTAGATTAATCCACTGGGGCCAACTGTGCATGATCTTGATCAGGGCTTCTCGCCTTTGAGCTGGCGCAGGCTGATATCGGCCAGGCAGGTGCCGAGCTCGCCGAGGTGGTCAATGACCGAGTGCACGCCCAGCCCGTACAGGGCCATGGTGGCCTTGCCGCGCTTGTACTCACGCTGTTGCTCGGTCAGTGCCTGCCATTGTTCGGGCGCCAGGCCGCACAACGAACCGCAGGAGGCCAGGCCGATCGTCCACAACCCGGCATTCAGGCCCGATTGCAGCAGGCGTGGTTCGCCGCTGACCAATACGCAGCCTTCCAAGCGTTCAATATTCAGCGCCATCAAGGCTTGCCAGCAGGCATGGGGGGCGGGCCAGCGGATAGATGACGGCGAGGTGGCCTTGATCCAGCTGGGCAGTACGGAGGCCAGCGGAGTGGTCACCGAGGCGGGCAGCTCATCCAGCCAGGCACAAGGGACACCTTGTTCCTTGAGGTTACGCAGGATGTGCAGCGCACCTGGCGTGGCTTGGGAGTCGGGGGAGGGTGAATCGGTGCGTGCCTGGGAACCAAAATCCACCAGGCAGCCACTCAGGCCAAACAGCACGGCAGTCAAGGAGGGGGCGCTGGCGACAGCAATTTCGGCGTGAGGCATTTCGACATCCCTGAAATAGCTGTGACGCTATCGGGGTAGGATGACAAGGGGATGACATCGACGGCTGATTGTAGGAATTTTGTGCATTTCCTACATGACATTTCCTTGTGATGTGCCTAAATCGACACTTCCGTCATATACTGACGATCTTATTCAGGGCATAGCGCCCATGACAGACTACTCAAGGAGCCAAAGCTATGCGCTGGAGCCACTACTTCGCTCAGCTATCTGTGTGTGCAACGATCTTGCTGGCCCCGTTCGCGGCTCAGGCTGCGTCGGAAGATGACCCATGGGAAAGCGTCAACCGCCCGATCTTCACCTTCAACGACACCGTTGACACCTATGCCCTCAAGCCATTGGCCCAGGGTTATCAGTTTGTGACGCCGCAATTTGTGCAGACGGGCATCCACAACTTCTTCCGCAACATCGGCGATGTCGGCAACTTTGCCAACGACGTGCTGCAACTCAAGCCGCACGCGGCCGGTGTCGACACCGCGCGTTTGCTGATGAACACCACCTTCGGCGTGCTGGGCTTCATTGATGTCGGCACCAAAATGGGGCTGCACCGCAACGATGAAGACTTCGGCCAGACCCTCGGCTACTGGGGTGTCGGCAGTGGTCCTTACGTGATGCTGCCGCTGCTGGGCCCAAGCACCTTGCGTGATGCGCCGTCCAAATACGTCGACAGCTACACCCAACCGTACCGCTACATGAACGACATCGGCTGGCGTAACAGCACCTTCGGCCTGAACATCGTTGATACCCGTGCCAGCCTGCTCGACAGTGAGAAGCTGATCACCGGCGACAAGTACACCTTCATTCGTAACGCCTACCTGCAGAACCGTGAGTTCAAGGTCAAGGACGGCAAGGTTGTCGACGACTTTTAAGTCGCGACGCTTGAATGAAAAAAGGCGACCCGCAGGGGGCGCCTTTTTTGTGCGCGCTGTTCAGCGCATTTTCAAGATCCGCAGGCCCAGGTGTTGCTCGTCGCCTGTGGCCTTGGTCCACACCACTTCGGTATCGGCCTCCAGGCCCTTGAGTGCGGGGTGCTCCGAGTCGATGCGCACGGTCAAGGGGTCACCCACGTTGAATTGGCGAGGTGCCTGCACCTGCATCCCGGAGCTGGAAAGGTCCAGGCAGACCCCGGCAATCTCTTGCCCGGCGTGGATCAAAGACACATCGGCATCCACTCGCATGCGGATGAAATCGCGTTTTTCAGCGTAGTCGCGCTCGTGTTCGCTCACAGCATCCATCCTTACTTTGTGTTGTGGTGATGGCCGTTCTTATAACTCCCGGTGATTTGCGGTGTAAAGACGCCCGGCGACCATCGGCATGAGCTTGAAACCCCTGACGGATGGGAGTACCGTCTGCGCCTTAGAAGGGCACCTCTGCTTTACCATTGTGCATGGGCTAAATCCCAATGCTTTGTAAGACAGAGAGGCTAGAAAGCGAATCCAGTACGTGAGCCCGGCCATTGTCGAGCCGCCTACGCCAACCTAATTCTGGCGCCGTTTGCCCACATGCAAAAAACCAGTGCCACGCTGCTGATAATCGATGACGACGAAGTAGTGCGCGCGAGCCTTGCGGCCTATTTGGAAGACAGTGGCTTCAGCGTCCTGCAGGCCAGTAATGGCCAACAGGGTCTCCAGGTATTCGAGCGCGACAAGCCCGACCTCGTGATCTGCGACCTGCGCATGCCCCAGATGGGCGGCCTCGAGCTGATCCGCCAGGTGACCGAGCTTGCCCCGCAGACGCCGGTGATTGTTGTGTCCGGCGCCGGGGTCATGAACGACGCCGTTGAGGCCCTGCGCCTGGGTGCCGCCGATTACCTGATCAAGCCCCTTGAAGACCTGGCGGTGCTGGAGCACTCGGTGCGCCGCGCGCTGGATCGTGCCCGCTTGCTGCTGGAAAACCAGCGCTACCGCGAAAAGCTCGAGACCGCCAACCGCGAACTCGAAGCCAGCCTCAACCTGCTCCAGGAAGACCAGAACGCCGGTCGCCAGGTGCAGATGAACATGCTGCCGGTCAGCCCCTGGACGATCGACGAATTCAAGTTCGCTCACCAGATCATCCCGTCGTTGTACCTGTCGGGTGATTTTGTCGACTACTTCCGCGTCGATGAGCGGCGTGTGGCGTTCTACCTGGCTGATGTCTCTGGCCATGGCGCTTCTTCTGCTTTTGTAACCGTGTTGTTGAAGTTCATGACCACACGGCTGTTGTTCGAATCCAAGCGCAATGGCACCTTGCCGGAGTTCACCCCCTCCGAGGTGCTGGGCCACATCAACCGAGGCTTGATCAGCTGCAAGCTGGGCAAGCACGTGACGATGGTCGGCGGCGTGATTGATGAAGAAACGGGTCTTTTGACCTACAGCATTGGCGGTCACCTGCCGATGCCAGTTCTATACACTCCTGACAGTGTGCGTTACCTGGAAGGGCGTGGTCTGCCGGTTGGCTTGTTTAATGAAGCCACTTACGAAGACCACATCCTGGAACTGCCGCCGACCTTCAGCCTGACGCTGATGTCCGACGGCATCCTGGACCTTCTTCCAGAGCCTACACTCAAAGAGAAAGAAGCCGCCTTGCCCCAAAAGGTCAAGTCGGCGGGCGGCAGCCTGGATGGCCTGCGGCAGGTTTTTGGATTGGCCACGCTAGGGGAGATGCCGGATGATATCGCCCTATTGGTGTTGAGCAGGAATCTTTGATGAGTACCGGAAGAATCCAATTCGCCGAGCAAGACGGGACCTTCGTCCTGAAGTTTGTCGGTGAAGTGCGCCTGACCTTGTGTTCGGCGCTGGATGCGACGATTGAGCGGATTTTCACAGCTTTGAATTTCTCGGCGATCGTGATCGATCTGACCGAAACCCGCAGCATCGATAGCACCACCCTGGGCCTTTTGGCCAAGTTGTCCATTCTGTCTCGGCAGAAGGTTGGCCTGTTGCCGACCGTCGTTACGACCCACGAAGACATCACCCGTCTGTTGCAGTCCATGGGTTTTGACCAGGTGTTCAACATCGTTGACCGCCCGATCCCGTGCCCGGAATGCCTGACCGACCTGCCGTCCCAGGACCAGTCCGAGGAAGTCGTGCGGGTCAAGGTGCTGGAAGCGCACAAGATCCTGATGGGCTTGAACGAGTCCAACCGCGAAGCCTTCCACGACCTCGTCAACGCCCTCGAGCGCCACTGACAGCTTCCCAGTCCAAACACATACCCATGTGGGAGGGGGCTTGCTCCCGATAGCGGTGTAACAGTCGGCACATATCCAACTGACAGACCGCAATCGGGAGCAAGCCCCCTCCCACAGTTGATCCATGACAGGCTTGAGACTGGCGCACACAAAAAAGGGCGGCACCCGCCAAGGTGCCGCCCTTTTTGCTGCTATCTGCCTTTACAGCTTGGCCGACAACAACGCCTCCAGCTTCTCCTGGTCCCGAGCAAACTGACGAATCCCCTCGGCCAGCTTCTCGGTCGCCATCGCATCCTCGTTGGACTCCCAACGGAACTGCGCTTCAGTCAAGTGCACCCGCGCCTCACCGGCATGCCCTGGCGCCAACTTGCGCTCCAGCTTGCCTTCATCGGCTGCCAGCTTCTCCAGCAGGTCCGGGCTGATGGTCAGGCGGTCACAGCCCGCCAGTTCCTCGATCTGGCTCAAGTTACGGAAGCTTGCACCCATCACCACCGTCTTGTAGCCATTGGCCTTGTAGTAGTTGTAGATACGCGTCACCGACTGCACACCCGGATCATCGGAGCCGGTGTAGTCGCTGCCGTTGGCCTTCTTGTACCAGTCGTAGATACGGCCCACGAACGGAGAAATCAGGAACACGCCCGCTTCGGCACAGGCCACGGCCTGGGCAAACGAGAACAGCAGCGTCAGGTTGGTCTGTATGCCTTCTTTTTCCAGCTTCTCCGCGGCGCGGATGCCTTCCCAGGTGGAGGCGATCTTGATCAGCACGCGGTCACGGCCAACGCCGGCTTTGTCGTACAGGTCGATCAGACGGTGCGCGCGCTTGAGAATGGCGGCTTCGTCGAACGACAGACGGGCATCCACCTCAGTGGAAATACGGCCCGGCACCACTTTAAGGATTTCCTGGCCGACCGCGACCGCAAAACGGTCACTGGCCAGGCCCACGTCACCGTTGCAGTCCTGTACACACTCATCCAGCAGCTTGGCATAGCCAGGGATCGATGCAGCCTTGAGCAGCAGGGAAGGGTTGGTGGTGGCGTCCTGCGGCTTGAGCTTGGCGAGGGTGGAAAAATCGCCGGTATCGGCTACGACGGTGGTGAATTGCTTGAGTTGTTCCAGCTTGGAAGTCATGGGCGTGCTCTGTCCTGTGGGTCTGATGACATTACCCGAGCGCTGGCAGGCGCTCAAGGGCGCAAATGCGTTAGGTCGTTTGCGAGGGCAATAACCTGGAAGCGACCGTTTGAATGACCGGCCGTGCTGCTAAATAGGAGGGCGAAATCGGCGGTAGGTTCAACCTGCGTGAGCGCGACCTGCGCCACCGACCTTAAGCTATTTGATAGAGGCTATTTCAATAGTTTGAAGTTGTGAAAACTTTAATTTCCTTACATTTACGTGTTGCTGTTCTCGCCTGTGCTATACCTGATTCGCAGACGCTGAATAGGCCGATAATACATCTGATGACTTAATTGTCCGCGGCGAAGCGTGTGTGCCTGTTCCTTGAAAAAATGTGGGTTCGTTAGTTTGAAAGCAAAGGAGAGATGTCATGAAACGGAATATATCAACGCTATTCGCTGCCCTGGGTTTTATATGTTCAACAACGGTGCTTGCCGATGTAACGGTACAGCAGGCACTCAGCGCCGGTTGTTACGATACTCAGGAGATGCGTGGCATCATTGACACCGCCAAGGCAGGTACACCCATGGGGAGCCGCACCCTGGAGAAGGAAAATGAACTGACCTCATCCTACGGAGGCAAGATCACCGACTCCCGAGTGACCGCGCCTGCCACCTGGGTGTACCGCGCCTATGAGAGCGCCGACACCAACAATTGGCACGTCCAGAAGCTCAAGGCCGGGGTGATCTACTCCAAGGCTCAGAACGACCTGGATAAATACCTCAAGACCGGCGGCACACCCGAAAAGTACTGGGCCATCGATGGGCCCGACTTGCACGCGCTGGGTTTTAACGGTGCCACCTACACGACCATGCGACTGCTCGCCTTACAGTCCAGCGACACGCCAAAAAGCCAGTTTGTGAGTTTTGCACTGGACTACGCTACCACCGGAACCTTTGGAGACGCAGTGTATGCACTTCAAGTGAACCCGAATTCACCCATACTGGGGTTGGTTAACTGCAAAACCCCAGGCGGTGAAGTTCAATTTCAAATTCTAGGTGGCACAACATTCAACACGCTTTACCGCAAAGTCAGAACCGAAAAAGATTGGAAAAGGTATAACCGAGACACCGACCAATGGGTAGTCGTGCCCAAAGGAACAGTGCCGGAAAACTAAGCAACATTGCCGCAAGGGCCGGCAGCTTATGCCGCGCCCTTGCACTTGCCCATGCCGGGTATTGGCTGATCACCTGCGCCAACAGCCTTACAGCCACCCCTACCTTGCTGACACCCATAAATCCAAAATGTGGGAGGGGGCTTGCTCCCGATAGCAATGTGTCAGGCAACACTAAACTAACTGACCCCCACAGCTATCCAATCACCGCCCCTCCAACAATTCCCCAGCCTGATCCAGCAACGCCAACGGATCCGCTGCCTTATGAATATCCACCGACAACAACTGCCTGAACTTACGCGCCCCCGGAAAACCAGTGCCCAACCCCAACACATGCCGCGTAATGTGATGCATCGTTCCACCACTGGCCAAATGCTCAGCAATATAAGGCCGCAACTGCACCAACGCCTCCGCCCGGCTAATCACCGGCGCTTCACTGCCAAACAACTGCTGATCCACCTCCGCCAGCAGATAAGGGTTGTGATAAGCCTCTCGCCCCAACATCACCCCATCAAACGTCTGCAAATGCTCATGGCACTGCTCCAACGTCTTGATCCCACCGTTAAGCACAAACTCCAACTCCGGGAAATCCCGCTTCAACTGCGCCGCCACGTCATAGCGCAACGGCGGAATGTCACGGTTCTCCTTGGGTGACAACCCCTCCAGAATTGCAATCCGCGCATGCACCGTAAAACTGGTACAGCCCGCATCCTTCACCGTCCCGACGAAATCACACAACTCGGCATAACTGTCCCGACCATTGATGCCGATACGGTGCTTCACCGTCACAGGGGTCGACACCGCATCGCGCATCGCTTTCACACAGTCCGCCACCAGGGCAGGGTGCGCCATGAGGATCGCGCCGATCATATTGTTCTGCACCCGGTCGCTGGGGCAGCCGACGTTCAGGTTCACTTCGTCGTAACCGGCGGCTTCGGCCATGCGGGCACAGGCGGCCAGATCAACTGGAACACTGCCGCCCAATTGCAGCGCCAGCGGGTGCTCGGCTTCGTTGTGGCGCAGGAAGCGGTCGTGGTCGCCATGGAGGATAGCGCCGGTGGTGACCATCTCGGTGTAGAGCAGGGCGTGTTTGGAGAGCAGGCGCAGGAAGTACCGGCAGTGGCGGTCCGTCCAGTCCATCATGGGGGCGACGGAGAAGCGACGGGAGAGTGGGGCGGTTTGTAGGGACATGGGGGATCTGAGTCAGCGAGGCGAATAGGGCGTAGTTTATCAGGGATGTTTGTCATGCACTTGGCGGGTTCTCAAGCCTAGCCAGTCAGCCTTCGGTGATAACCAGAGCACACGCTCGGTCAGGCTTTCGACTCGCACCTTGTGTTGATGATTTATTGTGGCTACGATAATCGCATGCAGATTACCTATGACCCAGCCAAAGACGCTCGTAACGTTGAAGAACGTGGACTCCCGTTTGCGTTAGTACGGGACTTTGAATGGTCTACGGCCTTGATCTTGGAAGATGATCGATTCGACTATGGCGAGTGTCGTTATCGGGCGATGGGATACATAGGGGATCGGCTGCATGTCGTAGTGTTCACCCCACGGGGGGACGCGGTCCACGTCATCAGCTTTCGTAAAGCCAACAAACGGGAGGTCAAAAATTATGACCAAGAAACCCAGTCCTGAGAAGGTCGATACAGCGAACCCGGAATGGTCGGCTGAGAACTTTGCTAAGGCCAAGCCAGCCAGCGAGGTGCTTGTGGGATTGTTTGGCAAAGCTCAGGCGAAGGAAATGCTCAAACCCAAGCGCGGGCGGCCAAAGTCGGTAGCCACTAAAGAGCACGTTAATGTTCGTTTTGATGCTGACGTGCTGGAGCGATTCAGAGCTTCTGGGCCGGGCTGGCAAACGCGAATGAATGCCGCCTTGGCTGATTGGCTTAAGACGCACACGCCGGATGAACTGAAGGCCTAAGGCAAAAAGCTGCGGATGACGCGGCTTTTTGCTGTCTTGTGATTAGCTTTTTCTCAGCGAGTGTATAAATAAATTTGTCCGTTTTTTGCTACCTTTCGGTGTTGTTTCAACAGGAATATTTCTTGAGTTGGAGCGAGAAGTCGTCAGCGGCTTTTGGGTCTTCGAGAGCGATATAGTTCGCTTCGTCTTCCAGATTTTTGAGTACTTTATCAAGCCACTTAACCCGCATTCCTGCTCCAGCGCCTAGCGCGCATGGCCGCCACTTGGTCACTAGTGGCGAATTTGCCTTCGTCTGCGTCTTTTACCGCCAGCTCGATCTGAGCGGTCAGCGTTTTTTCGTGCTCGATGTGGTCGCGAAGAACGTCCATCGCCAGGTAGCTCGCTGTTTGGCCATTGGTTTTGGCCAGGTCGGCGAGAGAGTTGGAGAGGTCTTCCGGCAGGTTTAGGGATATTCCCGTCATGGCGGCCTCGATGGTGGACGGTTGTGAGGCATCTTACACCGTGGAGCGTCGGGTTGAAGCAGCGGGCCGTCGCGAGGTGTGTCTGGGAGTGAGTCGTTTGCTTTTCCTTTGCCAACTCAAAACCTTATATCGTGGCGGATAAATAAATCTGCCCCTTTTGTGTTCATCCCGCCTGCGTGGCTATTGGCTCCTCCGTAATTTTGCGACTCTATTGACTTTTGATAGGATGGAGATATTTTTTTCGGATGGGCTATTTTTTAAAGTTTTTGAGCTTATTTGTTCAATGACTTTTTCTATGGCAGGTATTTTTTTTAGTATTTCGTCTTTTGCTAGGCCTCCTAGTTTTAAAATCGTTGATAGAAATGGTATTGCACAACCTGCGGTGTCAATGCCTAAGTCTAAGGCATGTTTTATCTTGTTTTTTCTTGAGAAAAAAGCGTCCATTTCTGAATTGTATTGATTGATTCTGAGTGCTCTATTTTCAGCGTTTAGTTGCGCTAGCTCTGAAAATAGAGAGTTCATCCCTTTTCGAATTCCAGCATGGGATATTTCTTTTTCGTACTCTTCGATAGAAATGTAGTCATTAGTTTGGAATATTGATATTAAGTCGAGTGTTGGGTTTCCTTGGGACTTGAGTGTTGTAATATCATTAAGGTCTTTCAAAGTTTCGTAAGTGCTATTTTTGTATAGGTTTAGCGTGTTTCCCATAAGAAGGGAATAAGGGTGGTCTGTGTAGCTGTTGTCTTCGAGGTAAAAGGGGAAGTAGGTGGCATCAAGCGCATGTGCTACATGAATTTTGTCACTGTGCACAAGGAATTCAAACTCTAATTTCTCCTTCAAACTACTAGGGAGTTGATGAGTTATGGTTTTGTTTACGCCATATCGTGCTATGCCCATTGGACCTGCTTCATTTAACTCTGAAAAGCTAGCTCGTAAAGCATATTTGGGCCAAAGTAAATAGTCAGCAATTAGTTTTGGATTTTGCCCTGTCGCTGTGGATAGCTCTGTTATGAGAGGGTGTAAATCACCTAGTGTGGGGTCGCTTAATATGTACGAGTTGTTGATGGAGACAATATCAATCGCACATAAAGCAGCTAATGCCCGTCTACTTATAACGGCATTCCGCTTTTCCTGATAGGCTTCGTTTAAAAAGCCGTAGTCCAGTCGATGTTCAGGTTGGATGTTTAGGATTTTTATTCTGTCTTGAGAAACTAAAAATAAAATTTCATTTTTTGAGATTTTTTGATCTCTTAAAAATGCACTCATGTTTTCTTTTAATGGAAGTACGCAGTACACAATGTCATAGAGTAATATTAAACTTCTCAGGTTGCAGTTTTTGAAAAGTGTATAGTTCACTAGGCATGAGGTTTTTTTGCTGTCAGTGAAATATAAGTCATCTTTTGTGAAGGAGCCGTTGTAGATGTTTTCAATGTTTTCAAACCACAGCTCTTCATCCCTTTCCAGAAATTCGCAGTTTATTCCCGCAGCTGCCGATGAGGGGCCGATAATGAAAACCTCGTCTGCATAACCCCGCTTTGATTCATTAGTTCCACCAGTTTTTATTTCATACTGCATTACGGTTTTTAAAAGATTAAGTTTGTTTTTGAATTGTGTTATCTGTTCTTCTTGTGGGTTGCCCATTAATGTGATTGTTATTTTGTTTTTAGGGAAGTCTGTCTCGAAGGAACTGATTTTTAGTTTTGGGAATGTGCATAGGAGATGGTTGTGGAATTGATCTGTTGTGAACGGTAATCCTTCAAAATTTGACGGGATTGTTTTGTCATCAATCGGGGCGAGCTTTTTTTCAAAGTATTCTGGAGTTTCCCAAATTAGTTTTACTGGGGTGGTGATAAAGCGAATCTTGTTATCGAAATTTTCCTCAATTTCTTCTTTGTTTTCAATGTATTGATGGACTTCTATTAGGAAACTATTTGTTTTTGTTTTGTATATGGAAGTTGTGAGCGTGGGGTACATTGTTCGTAGGTTGAGATCTATTCTTCTACACCATCCTTCATAGTCCATATGCATATTTTCCTTTAATTGACATCATTGAGATGAAAGCAAGCTTCTCTGAATAATCCTACATGCTATCGGGATTGCGTTGCTTCATCCACCCCGCTAATCTCCTCAAGCCGCTGCAAACCCAGCGGCCGGAGGTGGAAGTCCGAACTGCTAAGGCGTTTTAACTCCCGTAAATATTTGGAGCTACGCCCATGCACAACAACACACGCAGTTCTTCAATGGATCAAAGCGCATCGCCCGTCGATCCCAAGCTTCAAGCCGCAGCCCAGCGCGCAATCAACCATCACTTGCCCCCATCCCACGACGCCGCCCCCGTCGAACGCCCAATCGACGACCTATTCCTCGTAAACCCAACGATCGCCCCCGAAACCCTCCTGGCTAACGCCGCCGAAAACCTCGCATCCGCCAACGAAATGGCCGCCACTTTGGCGTTCGACCTCGACGACTCCAAACGCGCCATCGCCCTGGGCATTCAGCAGTTAATCGAGTTGAGCTCGCTGTTGGTTGATCGAGCCCAGGAGCAAGTTGCGCCTGTAACCGCCCCAGTCAAAGCCTGACAACCAACCCTGCCGCCTTACATCAAGGCGGCAACCTGAACTCATGCTATCCCCCAGCAAAGTTTCATAATTCCCTGTGCCGTTGAGGTCTACGATTCCCTGCACGAGAGGACTCCCACGCCTCCAGCCCACAGGGAACTGAAACCATGATCTCGAACCTCGTCAAAGTTGTGATGATCACCGGCACGTTGATGTTGAGTGCTTGTTCATCTTCTCCAGCCGTGAGCAGTGACCCGTGCTTTTCAGGCGGATGCCAGGCGTTTGGGGACCACAGCCCCGGCAAAGCCGCCAGGATGAATGTTGGTGGCAGTGGGCTGGGGAGTAGTTATGGGGAGTATGGGGCGGGGTTGTTGCATGATGATTGAGGGGGGGGGGGGGAGGCAGGCAGTGGTGTGTTGACTGACCCATTGCTATCGGGAGCAAGCCCCCTCCCACAGTTTGATCTTCAGTGGTCAGGCGTTTGGCGACTATAGCCCCGGCAAAGCTGCCAAGATGAATTTTGGTGGCCGCGGGCGGGGAGTATGGGGCGGAGTTGTTGCATGATGATTGAAGGGGGTGGTGGGTCAGTCACTGGTGTGTTGACTGGCCCATTGCTATCGGGGGCAAGCCCCCTCCCACAGTGGATCTATGATCGGCGCAAAACTTGTGGTGTTAGTGGCCGCCTTTCATACGCCGCGCGATCAGGTAGAGGCCCAGGCCGACCAGGGCTGTTGCGGCGCCGATGTAGCCGGTGCTGGTCCAGCCGAGGCCGGCAGTGATGGCCATGCCGCCAAACCACGGCCCCAGCGCATTCGCCAGGTTAAACGCCGCATGGTTCGACGCTGCCGCCAAGCTTGGCGCTTCGTGAGCGATGTCCATTAGGCGAATCTGCAACGGCGCCGCCAACGCGACCATAGTGCCCACCAACCCCATGCTCAGCAGCACGCCCCATAGCGACGAGGCGGCGAAGGGGAAGAACAGCAGCACGGCCATCGACCACACCAGGATCAAACCCACCGCCCTAAATTGCATGCGATCGAACAGCTTGCCACCGGCAATGTTGCCGATGATGCCGCCCACGCCAAACGCGGCAAGGCCGAAGGGAATCCACTGCGGTGACACCTGGGTCACTTCCAGCATGGTCGGCGCCAGGTAGCTGAATACGCAGAACATCCCGGCAAAACCAATTGCGCCGATGGACAGGGCCATCCATACCTGGGGTTTGGTGAAGGCGCGCAGTTCTTTGCGCGGGTCGCTGCGTTGTTCGTCGTGGCGGTGGGGCACGAATTGCCAGACCAGGGCGATGGTGAGCAGGGCGATCACGCTGACCAGCGCGAACGCCGAGCGCCAGCCCAGGTGTTGCCCTAGGAAGGTGGCGATGGGGTTGCCGAGCAGCATGGCCAGGGTCAGGCCCATCATCACGCGGGCCACGGCACCGGCGCGTTTGTCGGTGGGCACCATGCTGGAGGCGACCACGGCGGCGATGCCGAAGTAGGCGCCGTGGGGCAGGCCGCTGATGAAGCGGAAAGCTACCAGCGAGCTGAAGGTCGGTGTGAAGGCGGTGGCGAAGTTGCCCAGGGCATACAGGCCCATCAGCAACAGCAGCATGTGTTTGCGCAGTAGCTTGGCGCCGAGGATGGCCAGCAGCGGAGCACCGACCATCACGCCCAGGGCGTAGGCGCTGATGGCGTGGCCGACCTGGGGTTCGCTTAAACCCAGGTTCTGCGCGATGTCGGGCATCAGGCCCATGATGGCGAACTCGCCGGTGCCGATTGCGAAGGCGCCCACGGCCATGGCCGCTTCCATTTTGGCGGCGCTGCGCGCGGGCAGTACGAGCCCGGGTGTTTGCTGGATAGTCATGGGTCACTCTGTTGGGGTGGCGTGCACGAAGGACAGTCGCCGATGCTACGCAGGCCGCGACGAAAGTGTCTAGAACCGCCTTTTCCGTCACAGTTCCAGGCCTGTGACCGCAAGTCGCGCCTGCCAGGCTTGACACAGGGGCGTTAAAACCCGCGATTTAGGGCTGTCAATTGGCCAAACGGCGCATAAACGCCGTTCAGCGTGATATTCTGCGCGCCGTCTTGGTCTAGTCTTTCCCTGGTGCGTACACCCGTATACGTCCCAGCGGTTGGCTGTCGCCCAGGTAGCTGAAGCCAATAATGATAAGAAGTCAGCGCAGAAGGGACATAAAAGTGAGGTCGATACGTCGGCCTTGTGTGCCCACCCTGCGGTCCTTAAGTGAATGTGCAAACCCCGCAGTGCGTTGCCTGGCGCAGTGTGGTTGAGGGTTGCCCATGATCAGGGGCGGTAGGGCGGATGGCGTTTTATCATAGGTGCTACTGATGTTTAAAAAAGTAAACACTGCCCTGCTGGGGCTGGCTTTGTCGATGGGGATCGCGTCCGCTCAGGCGCAAGAGGCAAAGAAAGTCGATGTGCTGCTGATCGGCGGCGGCATCATGAGTGCAACCCTGGGTGTATGGCTCAATGAGCTGCAGCCGGATTGGTCGATGGAGATGGTCGAGCGCCTCGATGGCGTGGCCGAAGAAAGCTCCAATGGCTGGAACAACGCCGGTACCGGTCACTCGGCCCTGGCTGAGTTGAACTACACCCCGGAAGACAAGAACGGCAACGTTGAGATCCCGAAAGCGGTCGAGATCAACGAAGCGTTCCAGATCTCGCGTCAGTTCTGGTCCTGGCAGGTCCAGCAGGGCGTGCTGAAGAACCCTCGCTCGTTCATCAACTCCACACCGCACATGAGCTTTGTGTGGGGCGATGACAACATCAAGTTCCTGAAGAAGCGCTACGAAGCCCTGCAAGCGAGCCCGCTGTTTGCCGGCATGCAGTACTCCGAAGACCCGGCGCAGATCGCCAAATGGGTTCCGCTGATGATGGAAGGGCGTGACCCGAACCAGAAAATCGCGGCCACCTGGACCCCGATCGGCACCGACGTTAACTTCGGCGAAATCACCCGCCAGTTCGTTGCTCACCTGCAAACCACGCCGAAGTTCGACCTGAAACTGTCGAGCGAAGTGCAGGACATCACCAAGAACGCCGACGGTTCGTGGCGTGTGAGTTACAAAAACCTGAAAGACGGCACCCAGTCCGATACCGACGCCAAGTTCGTGTTCATCGGCGCGGGCGGCGGTGCCCTGCACCTGCTGCAAAAGTCGGGCATTCCTGAAGCCAAGGAATACGCGGGCTTCCCAGTGGGCGGTTCGTTCCTGGTAACCGAAAACCCAACCGTTGCCGAGCAACACTTGGCCAAGGCCTACGGCAAGGCTTCGGTTGGCTCGCCACCGATGTCGGTTCCGCACCTGGACACCCGCGTGCTGGACGGCAAGCGCGTGATCCTGTTTGGCCCATTCGCGACCTTCTCCACCAAGTTCCTGAAAGAAGGCTCGTACCTGGACCTGCTGACCAGCACCACCACTCACAACATCTGGCCAATGACCAAAGTGGGTATTCGTGAATACCCACTGGTCGAGTACCTCGCCGGCCAACTGATGCTGTCGGATGACGACCGCTTCAAGGCGCTGCAAGAGTACTTCCCGAACGCCAAGAAAGAAGACTGGCGCCTGTGGCAAGCCGGTCAGCGTGTGCAGATCATCAAGCGTGACGAAGAGCAGGGCGGCGTCCTGAAACTCGGTACCGAAGTGGTCAGTTCCGCCGACAACACCATCGCGGGCCTGTTGGGTGCATCGCCAGGCGCATCCACTGCGGCGCCGATCATGCTGACCGTGCTGCAAAAGGTGTTCAAGGACAAGGTTGCGACCCCTGAGTGGCAAGCCAAACTGCACCAGATCGTACCGAGCTACGGCACCAAGCTGAACGACAGTCCTGAAGCGGTTGCCAAGGAATGGGCGTACACCGCCGGTGTCCTGCAACTGACCCCACCGCCTGCGATTCCGCAACTGGCCGCTCCAAAGACCACCGAGGCTGCCAAGCCTGCGGCTGAGCCAAGCAAGCCTGCGTCTGACCTGGCGCTGTAAGCCAAGTCCTGATGTAAACAGCCCGCTGAACCGGTGACGGTCAGCGGGTTTTTTTGTACACGGGCGTTTATCGGCGGGTCCGTTCGACAGCAGGCAGTTCAACCGTACGCTCGGCCTTGGCCAGCGCGGCCCTCAGGCCCGCCTGATCCAGCGGGATGCAGTACGCGGGTTTGCCCCGTTCAAAGCGCCAACTGTCATCCAGCCCGCCAGCATCCACGGCATCGAACCCGAGTTCGTCGAGCAAGCTGATCACCTGCGCCTTGGCTGCCGCATCGTCCGCTGCCACCGGCAGGGCGCGGCGGTCCGCTGCACCGTGGGGGCGAGCGTCCTGGGTCAGGTCGGGGGCAAATATCGCGTTAAACACCTTCACCACATGCGCATGCGGCAGGTGCTCGGCAAGCAGCCGGCTGGTGGTGGTTTCAAAGCGGTCCAGCGCCGGAATATGCCCGTCACGGTTCGGGTAGTAGTTATTGGCGTCCATCACCACCTTGCCCGCCAGCCATTGCGCCGGGATGCTGCGGTAGTGCTCCAGGGGGATAGCCACCAGCACCACATCGCCAAATCTGGCGGCATCGTCCGCACTGCCCACCTGCACACCCAAGATGCCGCTGAGCACGCTGCTCATGGTCTGGGGGCCACGGGAGTTGCTCAACATCACCTCATGCCCGGCCGCCAGTGCCAATTCGGCCACGGCCCGCCCGATAAAGCCTGCGCCTATTACACCAATCTTCATGTCCTTGCTCCTGTGAACGGGGGAGCGGTTATGATGATTAGCAACCAAATCTCGATAAATAAGCATTTTGGTGTCGATGTTGTTACTGGGAGTGGGGAATGATGGACCGTCTTTCAAGCATGCATGCCTTTGTCATGGCCGCTGAGTCGGGCTCCTACGCACGTGCAGCCGAGCGTTTGAACATGTCGCCGCAGATGGTGGCCAAGCATGTCGCCGCGCTTGAGCAGCGTCTGGGTGCGCGCCTGCTTAACCGCACCACACGCCGGCAAAGCTTGACGGAGCTGGGCAGTGCGTACTACGAGCGTTGCAAGCATATCCTCACGGAAGCCGACGCCGCCGACTCGCTCGCGCAGATCATGAACGACACGCCGCGCGGCAAGCTGAGGATCACCGCCCCGGTAACTTTTGGCTCCTATAGCCTGATGCCTCTGATCACGGCGTTCCTGCGCGATCATCCAGACGTGGAAATCGACCTGCACCTGACAGACCGCTTCGTCGATCTGGTGGAGGAAGGTTATGAGGTGGCCTTTCGTATCGGCCCGCTGGCCACGAACAGCCTCACGGCGAGGCCCTTGGCACCTTATCGCCTGGTGGCCTGCGCGGCACCGGCTTACCTCTCGGCACGCGGCACACCGCTGATACCGGCAGACCTTGAGCAGCATGAATGCCTGGGCTACGCCTTCTGGGCCCGCCCTGCCGATCGGGAATGGGTGTTCCACCAAGGTGCGGCCACTTATCGAGTGGCAGTTTCCAGCCGTTTGCAGATCAACGAAAGCAGGGCCTTGATGTCGGCCGCGCTGGATGGATTTGGCATTGTCCTGGGGGCTGAGGATTTCTTGCGTACGGCGCTGGCTAGGGGGGAATTGGTGCGCGTACTGCCGGCCTTCGACGCACCGAGTCGCCCGATGCACCTCGTCTACACCGCAAACCGGCAGCGCACGGCCAAGCTGCGGCGCTTTGTCGAAGCTGTGTTACAGCGTTTTGGCCAGGCTTAAGGCGCCCGCCGTTCAGCCCGCCGACAGACACTACCTGTTAAAAAGAACTCAGAGCCAAGCAGGAGCGAGGCTGCAGGAAGGGGGAATTTTCAGCGTGTTTGTTGGGCGATAACGCCCGAGGGTTTTGTATGTTGCTACGTTATGCAGCTTTGGCGGCAGTGGTCGTCGCGGCGTCCGGGTGTGTGCAAGAGCGCGTGGTGCATGAACGCGGACCGGTACAACGTGAGTATGTCGAGGTCGTCGCGCCGCAACCGCCACCGGTGCAAGTGATCGAGGTCGAGCCGGCAGCACGTTACGGCTATGTCTGGTCGCGCGGTTACTGGCGTTGGCAGGGCGGGCGATACGTGGCGGTGCAGGGTCACTGGGAGCCGGTGCGCGAAGGTTACCGTTATGTGCATCCGCACTGGGTGCAACGTAATGACGGTTACCACTGGCAGGGTGGCGGCTGGGTTCGCTAAGCCTTGGCTAGCTCGGCTTCTGGGTGCCTAGAAGCCGAACCTCCCGCAGCAATGCGGCGCCGAGCTGGTCGGTGCCCAACTCCCTATAGCCCACGGCCTTGATCTCGCCGTTTTCTTCCGCCTGGATGATGATCACCGGCGTTTCCTTGCCGGTGGCCTCGTCGACGTGCAAGGCGTACTGCGGGATATCCAGCTTGATCGGCGTACCCGCCGCCTTGCCTTTCACGTTGATCAGGAAGGCCGCGCAGCCCGTATCGACATCTACGCTGGTGGCAGAGCGGCCGCTGACGAAGCAGGTTTGCGGCAGATCGGGCCAGGTGATGGTGTCGGCGATGGCCAGTGCAGGGGCCACGCTCAAGATTGCGAAAAGCAGCTTGCGCACGTGAATGTTTCTCTTGATCAGGTCTGAACGCGGTTTTACCAAAGACTGGTCGCCACCGCAACGCGATGGCTCAGCTCAGGCATTTCATCCCGGCTGCCTTGGCTGCATCCAGATCAAATGTCGCGGTGTATTCACACCCTGCCGAATGGGCGCAGCGCTCGATCAGGCAGTCGGCAAAATCGGCCTTGCTCGCCGTGAACCGCCGCAGTGCCTGCCAAACGATTTCCGCCTGTTCGATGATCAATTCGCGGGTGCGCAGCAGCGTCTCCAAAACCGTCACCAATTCGCTTTTGGCGCATTGGTAGCAGCTTTGTAAGACCCACACCAATTCCACCACTGATACCAGGCTGACAAAGCCTGGCGAAAGCGTGGTGAGCGATTCGATCAGCTCGCACGCCTTGGGGGATTGCACGGGATCATCCTGGGTGACGTAGCGCACCAACACATTGGTATCCAGGCCGATCATCCGGCTTTTGCTCCTTGCGTGGCGATGGCGCGGTCCATTTCTTCGATCGAGACAGCCCTGGCAGGTTTACGGACCAGGCCCTTGAGGTCGTGTACGGTTTTGCTGGCGGCAATGATGGAAAACCTGCCGTCTTCCATCTCGACAAACTCTACGCGGTCTCCGGTTTCCAGGCCCAAGGCTGTTCTGACCTGGACCGGAATAGTGATTTGCCCTTTTGAGGTCAGTGTGGCGGTTGCCATATTGAATATCTCCATCGTTATGCTCCTTACATTAGGGTAAGGAATTATGGAGGACAAGATCCGTTGGTCCATAGGCGCTCTTCTGGTGCGAGTTGATCGGGACAGTTAAAAAACGATAGTCCGGTTTATCCCGTCGACACGCCAGAAAACGCCTGCAAAGAGATACAGCATATGACCGACCGCCTGTTCCCACGTGGGCATTGCGCCTGGAGCCACGGCCGGGGTGCGCTAACTGGCGTACCCTGGCCCGTGGGTGGAAATCAATAATGTGACGGTGCTGCGCGGATTACTCAGCCACCTTTACTGAGCCATCTTTATTGAACGACGCGATAACACGGAACATACGCCGCGCCGCCCGGCAGCTTCATGCGGTGCTGGGCAACGAATGCCTTCAACAGCTCATCCAGCGGTTTCATGATGGCCGGGTCACCGTGGATCTCGTACGGGCCATTCTGTTCGATCAGGCGGATGCCTTTGTCCTTCACGTTGCCCGCCACGATCCCGGAAAACGCGCGGCGCAGGTTGGCGGCGAGTTCATGGGGCGCCAGCGCGTGGCTCAGTTGCAGGCTGGCCATGTTTTCGTGGGTCGGGTCGAACGGGCGCTGGAAGCCTTCGTCGATCTTCAGCAGCCAGTTGAAGTGGAAGGCGTCGTTGCGCTCGCGACGGAACTGTTTCACCGCCTTGAGCCCGGCGGTCATCTGGCGAGCGACTTCGGCCGGGTTGTCGATGATGATCTGGTAGTGTTTCTGTGCCGCTTCGCCCAGGGTGGCGCCGACGAACGCGTGCAGTTGTTCCAGGTAAGGCGCTGCCTGTTTCGGCCCGGTGAGGATGACCGGGAACGGCACATCGCGGTTGTCCGGGTGCATCAGGATGCCCAGCAGGTACAGGAACTCTTCGGCCGTGCCTGCGCCGCCCGGGAAGATGATGATGCCGTGGCCGACGCGCACGAAGGCTTCCAGGCGTTTTTCGATGTCTGGCAGGATCACCAGCTCATTGACGATCGGGTTGGGGGCTTCGGCGGCAATGATCCCCGGCTCGGTCAGGCCCAGGTAGCGACCATTGGTGATGCGTTGCTTGGCGTGGGAAATGGTCGCGCCTTTCATCGGACCTTTCATCACGCCGGGGCCGCAGCCGGTGCACACATCGAGGCTGCGCAGGCCCAGTTCGTGGCCGACTTTCTTGGTGTATTTATATTCTTCGGTGTTGATGGAGTGACCACCCCAGCACACCACGATTTTTGGCTCGACGCCTGCGCGCAAGGTGCGGGCGTTGCGCAGCAGGTGGAACACGTAGTCGGTGATGCCTTGGGAGTTGCTCAGGTCAATGCGCTGGCTGTCCAGCTCGTTCTCGGTGTAGACGATGTCGCGCAGGGCGCTGAACAGCATTTCCCGGGTACTGGCGATCATTTCGCCATCGACGAAGGCATCGGCCGGGGCGTTGAGCAGTTCCAGGCGTACGCCACGGTCTTGCTGGTGAATACGCACTTCAAAGTCTTTGTAGGCGTCGAGGATGGTCTTGGCGTTGTCGATATGCGCGCCGGTGTTGAGGATGGCCAGGGCGCACTGGCGAAACAGGGTGTAGATGCTGCCGGTGCCGGCTTCGCTCAGTTGCTGGACTTCGCGTTGGGACAGGGTTTCCAGGCTACCTTTGGGGCTGACGGAGGCGTTGATGACTTGACGTTGGGGCATTCTGATTCCTTGAAAGCACAGCCATCGTACCCGTCAAGGGCGGCGATGGCTGGAGAATGGTGAGCGCCGAACTCGGTCGCACGAGACGGTTAGTTTGGCAGGCACGGGGCCATGCGCAAACACCGTCCAGCACCATCATGCCGCAGAACTTACTGAATCAGCTTCCAGTTTTTGTAGAAAACCCGACGCAGGGTAAAGACCAGGCCGGCAAAGCCAGAGATCACGGCGTTGAGCACCGACGGCAACGGGGTCGGCCGCACGATATCAATGAACAGGCAGTAGCGTTTGGCGTCGTTCTTGTTGAAGGAGGCATGCATCAACGTGTCATCGAAGATGAACAACGGGTCGTCGTGCCAGTAGTGCTTGTGCTTGCCCACCTGGATGTAGACACCCTCGTGGTGCGGGGCCGGTGCCATGTTGTAGAGCACGCGGAACATCATGCGCAGGGGGCCGAAGTGGAAGGACGTCGAGCGGTTCTCGTTGAACACCGAGACACCGATGGTCTTCACGAAGGGCAGTTTCTTGCGCAGTTGCGGGATGTCCAACGTGGTTTCGATCGGGCGGCCGTACCACTGGAAAAACAGCATGCCGCGCTTCTTCTCGGCCATGCGCTCGTCCAGGTAGCCGATGATTTCATCCTTGTGGGCCATGGCATCGTCGATCACCTGTTGCAGGTCTTCGCGCCAGTCGGGCGGCAGATCGCGCATGGTGTAGACATGGCGGTTGCGGCTGCTCAGCAGGTCGAACAAGGTGTTGAAGGGGGCCAATATCCAGGTGTTGCGACCGTTTCCGATGAAGTATTTCTTGATGGTGTCGCGGTCGTACAGGCCGTTGCGCAGGAAATCATAAAGGCCGCAAAACACCACCAGCAGCAGAAACACCAGGCTGGTGCGTGGAAAGCAGTAAATGAACAGCAAGACGCCGAGCACCCAGGCGACTGAGACCAGCTTTTTTTGAACAGCACTCTTACTCATGAAACGTGGCTCCAGACCTGAAACAAAGCGAAACATTGTGCCCATGATAGGGGTTTATGGCGGTGTCGGGCGGTTTAAATATTGCGAATTTGTGAAAGCCCGGCACAATTTTTCACGCGTTGCCCTGCGCCATCCGCTGTTTTGTGGATTGAGTTTTGCGAACAGAAGATTTGCGACTATCGTGACGCTTCGGTTTTTCGGACGTCATAGACCGGTACGATTGAAGTTGAATGGCCACTATTGGCCTTCGGCACCTTGGAAGAGGCAGAAATTTTTATGATCATCAAACCGCGGGTTCGTGGCTTTATCTGTGTGACCGCTCACCCTGTTGGCTGTGAAGCGAACGTCAAGGAGCAGATCGACTACGTAACCAAACATGGCGCCATCGAAGGCGGCCCCAAGAAGGTGCTGGTCCTCGGCGCTTCTACCGGTTACGGCCTGGCCGCGCGCATCAGTGCTGCGTTTGGCTGCGGCGCCGACACCTTGGGCGTGTTTTTTGAGAAAGAAGGCGAAGAAGGCAAGCTGAGCTCCGCTGGCTGGTACAACAGCGCCGCGTTCGAGAAGTTTGCCGTCGAAAAGGGCCTGTACGCCAAGAGCATCAACGGCGATGCGTTCTCCGACGAGATCAAGCGCCTGACCATCGAAACCATCAAGAAAGACCTGGGCAAGATCGACCTGGTGGTCTACAGCCTGGCCGCGCCACGCCGTACCGACCCGCAAGGCGTGGTGCACAACTCCACCCTCAAGCCGATCGGCAAGGCCGTGACCCTGCGCGGTATCAATACCGACAAAGGTGTTGTGGTCGACACGACCCTTGAGCCTGCGACCCAGGAAGAAATCGACGGCACCGTGAAAGTCATGGGTGGCGAAGACTGGCAGCTGTGGATCGACGCCCTGCGTGACGCCGATGTTCTGGCCGAAGGTGCCAAGACCACCGCATTCACCTACCTTGGCGAGAAGCTGACCCAGGACATCTACTGGAACGGTTCCATCGGCGAAGCCAAGAAAGACCTCGACAAGAAAGTCCTGACCCTGCGCGAGAACCTGGCTGCACTCAAGGGCGACGCCCGTGTGTCGGTGCTCAAGGCGGTAGTCACCCAGGCCAGCTCGGCGATCCCGATCATGCCGCTGTACCTGTCGTTGCTGTTCAAGGTGATGAAAGAGCAGGGCACCCACGAAGGTTGCATCGAGCAGGTCTACGGCCTGTTCAAGGACAGCCTGTACGGCAGCCAGCCTAAGCTCGACGCCGACGGCCGCCTGCGTGCCGACCTGGCCGAGCTGGAGCCGAAGGTCCAGGACGCCGTGGCGGCGCTGTGGAACCAGGTCACCGATGACAACGTCAACGAGATCAGCGACTTTGCCGGCTACAAGGCTGAGTTCCTGCGCTTGTTCGGCTTTGAGATCGACGGCGTGGACTACGAGGCTGACGTGAACCCGACCGTGAAGATCAACGGTCTCATCTCGGCTTAAGTGACGTGTTGGACAGCAGCCTCGATGAGGCTGCTGTCAGATTCACTGTTTCGTACTGTGGGGCAAGGGAAAGGCCCGCGCCAGCCGTTCTTGTGCATGGGCGAAGCCGGAGCGTTTTATCCCGGCCACTTCTTTTTCCCAAAGTGGGTTCAGGGGCACCTGATAACCACTGTCTTTAGCCGTTCTTACCAGTTCTGCCATTTCCTTACTGTCGTTGATGACGCAGATTTCTTCGAAACGCCCCAATTTGCTCGGCAGAAAAAAAGTTGTCGGGTAATTGGTCGCCACGTCTGTCGCCGGGCTCCCTGAATCCGCGTTGTGGTGAACTACCCGTTCTCCATCACCGACCAACCTCTGGTTGATGAGCCCTATCATTTGCGTGATCCGCGGCGTGGCATTGCCGAGGTCGGGGTCTTCTTTGGCGTAGAAATGGCTTGCGCTGTCGTAGTCTGCGCGCAGCGCTTGCGGCACCTGGTAGGTGTCGTTATTGGCGTGGCGCTGTCGGTAGCCGTCGATCCGGCCGGTGTAAACACTGTGGGCGACATCGGGTACCGGCAGCTTGTCCTGAGGGCCGTAATCACCGAGGTGAGGTGCGACCATATGCAGGTCATAGTCGGCGGTCAGTGCTTTGCCTTCAGGGCTTTTGGCCAGCACTTCCAGGGGGTTGCCCTGGTGACTGATGACATAGCGGTTGTCTGAAGGCGACACGCGTTTTGCTTCGAATGCGTACCACTGATGGCTGGGCCCCTGGGCCTTGAAGCGGAGCGTGCCTTGGACATCTGGGGCTGTCAGCTCAGTGAGCTTGCCAAGTCCCCTGAGTTCATCAAGGCGATTGCGGGAGATCTCCAGCGGAACTGCGACCGCATGGCCTTCATTGATGCACGCCTGTACTTGCCCGTTGGCGCTGGCGACTTTCCCGGGGTTCTGTCCTGCAAACTTTTCGAGTTTGCTGAATGCCTGGTCCGTACAGATCAACCCTGCCTGGGGCCCCCAGTCGGCACTCTTGCCTTTGATGTGGAAATCCTTGGTGGGGTGCCCGTCTTCTATCAGCCCGGTTGCCACCGACTCTACCGGGCGTATGCCGATGATGGTGTTGGTCTGCGCCGCGATGTTTTGCAGGGGAATCAGGTGGCTCGATACGATTCCGGTCTTTTCTTTGACGTGCTCAGCTGCGACGCTTACTGGGGCCAGCGCTTGAGGTGACGTGGCGAGCCGGCGAAGTTCCTGTGCCTCCCGACTGAATGCGCAAGGCGAAATAGCAGAGGTAGTAATGGCTGTCATTGGAAGCTCCACGTAGTGTTGGATTCACGTTGGATATCCCTTCCGGACCGATGATTTCCTTAGTCGCGCAGAGGCACACTAAAGACGTTGAGTGTTTTGTGGCGCTAAAAAGTATGACCAGTTGTATGAAGTCGCAGCTGACGGCGTACTCTCAAAGCCCGAGTGCAAAGGGCGACAACGGGGCGCATCGTATATGAAGCCTGAAACTATCAGAGCGGTCCTACGAATGTTTACTCGCGGCTGCCTGTCACGGGATGCAAGACTTACGCAGCTATAACGAACGCCACACTAAACGGAGGGTCGCATGACGATTCGTGCAGTAGTTTTTGATTTCGGCGGTGTTCTGTTCGATTGGAGCCCGCAACACCTGTACCGCCAGCTGATTACCGGTGAGGATGAACGGCAGTGGTTTCTCGACAACATCTGCACCCAAGCCTGGAACACCGAGCAGGATGCTGGACGTACCCTGGCTGAAGGCACCCGGGTCCTGATTGATCAGTACCCCCATCACCAGACGTTGATCCAGGCGTATTACGACCGCTGGCACGAAATGCTGCGTGGCCCGCTGCCGGAGGGCGTGGCGATCCTTGAAGCGCTGCATCAGGCCCAGATGCCGTTGTTCGGGCTGACCAACTGGTCGGCTGAAACCTTCCCTTATGCGCGGGCCAACTATCCGTTCTTGCACTGTTTTCGCGACATCGTGGTGTCCGGCGAGTTGAAGCTGATCAAACCCGACGCCGCGATCTATCACGCCAGCCTCGAGCAGGTCCGCGCCCACCTGCCGGATATTCAACCGCGCGAAGTGGTGTTTATCGATGATGTCGCCGGCAATATCGAGGCGGCCGTCGCCTTGGGGTGGCAAGGCATTCACCATGTGTCTGCCGAGCGCACCGCCGCGCGTTTGCGCGAGTTGGGCGTGGGGTTCTAGCGTGCCCACTTCTCCATGACGAAGTCGACGAATGCGCGCAGTTTGGGCAGGCGATAGCGGTCCTGGCCGTAGAGCAGGTGCATGGGGCGGCAGGGCAGTTTATAGGTGGTCAACAAGGCCACCAGCTTGCCGCTCTCCAGGTCCGGTTGCACCAGGGCATCGGGCAGCATGACGATGCCCATGCCGTGCACAGCCGCTTGGCGCAAGCCTTGCGAGCTGTTGATGGTCAATGAGCCGGACACCGGAACCTCCACATCGCCTTCCTCACCGCTCATGCGCCAGAGTTTATCGGTATCGCGCCAGTTGTCGGTCGATGGGTAGGCGAACGCCAGGCAGTCGTGCTGTTGCAGGTCAGCGGGGGTCAGCGGTGTGCCGCGTCGTGCCAGGTAGTCCTTTGATGCGCAGAGGGTGAGGGTGTAAGCCTGCATTGGCCGGGCGATCAGGCTCGATGTTTCCAAATCGCCAAGGCGGATCGCTGCGTCGAAGCCGCTGTCGACCATGTCCATCCGCTGGTTGCTCAGCACCACGTACAGGTTGATCAGCGGGTAGCGCTGGGAAAACTCGCTCAAGGCGGGCGCCAGGCGTTCTGTGCCGAACACCGGTGGCGCGGTGATGCGCAGGCTGCCCTTGGGGATGTCGCTATGGGCTTGCTCGGCCAGTAGCTCGGAATCGGCCACCAGGCCCAGCACTTCCAGGCAGCGCTGGTAATACTGGCCGCCAAACTCCGTGAGGCTCTGTTTACGCGTGGTGCGTTTGAGCAGGCTGACCCCCAGCCGTTGCTCCAGCGCGCGCAGGTGATTACCGACCATGGTGGTCGACATTCCGCACTCCTGGGCCGCGGCCGTCATACTGCCGGCCTCTACGACTTTCACGTACACCGACATCGCCTGGAACAGATCCATTATCAAGCCCTGATTCAAAGTCATTGCAGGAATGCACAGTTTATCCAGCAAGAGTGGCTAACGATACTGCAGCCATCACCACGATGCCCTGGAGCTCGCCACCATGACTGCCGCTTGCCTGATGACCACGTATCAACCCTTGGCCTTAAGCTTTACCCGTGGCTTGGGCACGCGCCTCTGGGACCAGCAGGGGCGCGAATACCTCGACGCGGTCGCCGGTGTGGCAGTGACCAATGTCGGCCACTCCCATCCCAAACTGGTGGCAGCCATCAGCGAACAGGCGGGTTTGTTGCTGCACACCTCCAACCTGTACAGCATCGATTGGCAACAACGCCTGGCCCAGCGGCTGGCCCAGCTATCTGGCCTGGATCGGGCCTTCTTCAATAATTCCGGCGCCGAGGCCAATGAGACGGCGCTGAAACTGGCCCGGCTGCATGGGTGGAAAAAGGGCATTGAACAGCCGTTGGTGGTGGTGATGGAAAATGCCTTTCACGGCCGCACGCTCGGCACCATGGCTGCCAGCGATGGGCCTTCGGTACGCCTGGGGTTTCAACGCTTGCCGGGAGATTTCATCAAGGTGGGTTTTGGCGACATGGCCGCGCTGGACGCGATCACCGAGCAATTCGGCACTCGCATCGCGGCGGTGCTGCTTGAGCCGATCCAGGGCGAAAGCGGTGTGCTGGTGGCGCCGCCCGGTTACCTGAAGGCCCTGCGCGACCATTGCACACGCCACGGCTGGCTGATGATGCTCGACGAGATCCAGACCGGCATCGGGCGCACCGGTACGTGGTTTGCCTTCCAGCACGAAGGCATTGTTCCGGACGTGATGACCCTGGCCAAGGGCCTCGGCAATGGCGTGCCCATCGGCGCCTGCCTGGCGCGGGCCGCGGTCGCGCAGTTGTTCACGCCGGGCAGTCATGGCAGCACCTTTGGCGGCAACCCGCTGGCCTGCCGCGTGGGGTGTACGGTGTTGGACATTATTGAAGAGCAAGGTCTTTTGCTGAATGCGGCACGCCAGGGCGAACACTTGTTGGCGCGGTTACGCGTAGAGCTGGATGAACACCCACAAGTGCTGGCGGTTCGCGGCAAGGGCTTGATGATCGGTATTGAACTGGCCGGCCCTTATCGTGACCTGGCCCAGCGTGCCGCCCAGGAACATGGCCTGCTGATCAATGTGACGCGGGGCAAGATCATTCGCCTGCTGCCGCCGCTGACCTTGGACGGCAAGGAAGTCGAGATGATCGTGCGGGCCATCAGCCGCTTATTGGGTCAGGACCATTGAGCCATTCCTGGTTGAGTGTCTCGGTGTCTCCCAGGTACTCCAGCAACCACGCCATGGCCGGGGACAGTTTGTTCTGCGCCCAGGCCACGCACGACGGGCTGGCCGGGAACGGCCGCCTCAACTGGAGTGCCACCAGCTCGCCGCGTTCGATCCATGGCAAGACTTGATGCGCCGGCGCCATGCCGACGCACAGGCCATCGCGCAGGCAATCGAGCGCCGATGCCCAGTGGGGCACTACCAAGCGGCGCTGGTTATCCAGGGTCCAGGTGTCGCGCTTGGGCAGGTTGCGCGAGGTGTCGGTCATGCACAGCGAGGCGAACGGGCGCAGTTGGTCGTCGCTGAGCAAACCGTCCAGCGCGGCCAGCGGGTGCTTTGCACTGACCACGCACAGCCAGTTCAATAGTCCCATGTCACGGAAGGTGAAGTGACTGGCCACCGGTACCGCGCTGGTGGCACCGATCACAATGTCGGTGCGGTCATCGGCCAAGGCGTCCCAGACGCCGTTGTACACCTCGTATTCCAGCAGTAATTCCACCTCGGGAAATTGCCGATAGAAATCGAGCACCAATTGCCGGCAGCGCTGGGGTTTGACGATCGAATCGACGGCCACCTTCAACTGGCCACTCCAGCCATTGGCCACCTGTTGGCATAAGCGCCGTGTGCCGAGCATTTTTTTCATCACGCTGCGGGCTTCGTCTATAAAGAGTCGGCCGGCCGGGGTCAGTTCTACATCACGGTGGCGCCGGATAAACAGCGGCACCGCCAGCCACTCCTCAATCTGACGCACGGTATAGCTGATGGCCGACGGCACACGGTGCAGCTCCTGGGCCGCGGCGCTGAAGCTGCCGTGGCGTGCGACTGCATCGACGACATCCAGCGAGTATTCGGACCACATGGCGATTGCCTTCAAAATATTTGATAGGGATGTCCAATTATTATCGCTTCACACAAAAACTGTCAGCTTCATAATGGGCGCCAGTCAGCAAATAGTTTGATGGCAGGATTAACAAGGCTTCGATGAAAAATTCTTTTGGTTTCACCTGGTATCTGGCGGGGCTGAGCATGCTCGGTTACCTCGCCATGGACATGTATTTGCCGGCGTTCGGCGCCATGGGCGAGCAGTTGCAGATTGGCGCGGGAGCCGTGGGCGCCAGCTTGAGCATTTTCCTCGCCGGTTTTGCCGTAGGGCAGTTGTTATGGGGCCCGCTGTCGGACCGCCTGGGGCGCAAACCGATCTTGCTGATGGGGCTGAGCCTGTTTGTACTCGGATGCCTGGGCATGTTCTGGGTCGAGACGGCGCCGCAGTTGCTGGCATTGCGCTTTATGCAGGCGATTGGCGTATGTTCCGCTGCCGTGAGCTGGCAGGCGCTGGTGATCGACCGCTACCCGGCCGAAAAGGCCCACCGCGTATTCGCCAGCATCATGCCGCTGATGTCGTTATCGCCGGCGCTGGCGCCACTGTTGGGGGCGATGGTGTTGAACCACTTCGGCTGGCAGGCGATTTTCGGTGTGTTGCTGGGCGTTTCGCTGTTGCTGTTGTTGCCGACGTTGTTCCTGCGCAAGATGCCCAAGCGTGCGGCGGAGCAGGGCGAACCTGCGCGCCTCGGTTACGGGCAGTTGCTGACCTCCCGTGTGTTTACCGGCAATGTGATGATCTTCGCGGCCTGTTCGGCCAGTTTCTTTGCCTGGTTGACCGCTTCGCCGTTCATTCTTGGCGATATGGGCTACAGCCCTAATGACATCGGCCTGAGTTACGTACTGCCGACCTTGGCGTTCCTGGTGGGTGGCTACAGTTGTCGCAGTGCGTTGCAGCGTTATCAGGGCAAGACCCTGCTGCCTTGGTTGCTGTTGGCGTATTGCATCAGCATGGTGGCGTTGTACCTGGTCGCCACCTTGACCGTGCCAACCCTGACCACCTTGCTGATTCCCTTCTGCCTGATGGCCCTGGTCAACGGTGCCAGTTACCCGATCGTGGTGGCGAATGCGCTGATGCCTTTTGCGGAAAATTCCGGCAAGGCGGCGGCGCTGCAAAATACCCTGCAACTGGGCTTGTGCTTTCTCAGCAGCTTGCTGGTGTCGTCGATGCTTGACCAACCGCTGCTGATTACCGTGATCGTGATGCTGGCGACCGCGCCACTGGCGGTTTTGGGGTATTGGTTGGCGCGGCCGAAAGCTGACGATTCCGAGTTGGCTGCCGCCTAGAACGTCACTTCCATATTCACCGTCGGCGTGGAAGTTCGGGTGCCCAGGCCACCGTCCACGCCGAACTTGTGATGCCAGTATTCGTAGCCCACTCCGAGGTACAGGTTCGGCTTGACGCTTTTGCCCGGGCGTACCGCTACCATCAACGCGGTGCGCATCAGGGTTTCGGGGGCGGTGTCGCGGCCATGGTAGTCCTCGCCTTTTTCTCCGACGTAGTTGATGAACCCCTGGAACTTCGCGGCGTGGTTGGCGATTTCGAAGGGGCGCATCCAGGCCAGGTTGAGCATGTAGGTGTCGTCGAACGTATGGTTCGACTCCTTTGCGCCGGGAATCCCGGTGTGGTTCTTTTCCTTGTAGTACATCAGGCTCAGGTCCAGCACGCCGACGGTGTTGAACTTCAACGTTGGGCCGATGACCAGGGCGCGTTTTTTGGCTGAGGCGAAGTTATTGTTGCGGTTGGCATCAAAGCCCAGGGTCAGGGCGTAATCCTTGACCAGCCCGGTGCCCAGCGGCACGTCGAATACCCGCGAGGCGTACAGCTGGTGCCGGTATACCGCGTACACCTCGCTGCCTCCGTGATCGGTACCCTTTCGCGGGTCGCGGCTGTCGGACAGGAACACATCAAGGTTCAGGTAGTTGCTGCCGTACTGATAGCCGCTGGCGTGGGTGAAGCTGTAGATACGTTTGCTGAAGTCGTCGGGGTTGTTCGGATTAGTGAAGTGCTGGCCGTAGCGAAATCCTA
This sequence comes from Pseudomonas sp. MWU15-20650, assembly GCF_023242475.1. Taxonomy (GTDB): domain Bacteria; phylum Pseudomonadota; class Gammaproteobacteria; order Pseudomonadales; family Pseudomonadaceae; genus Aquipseudomonas. Next base: position 30,369 of record NZ_JALJFG010000050.1, read on the forward strand.
CGCTGTTGTTCATCCATTCCACCGCGACAGCCTCCCCGCCGCCGAGGAGTGAGAGGAATACGGTTGCGCCGTGCAGTGCCTTTTTCATTGTTTTAGTTCCTTTGGCGTTTGGCTCATGGCGACCTTGCAAGGGCCGCCGCGCGCAGTATCGGCACAACGCTGGCGCACACCAAAGAACAGAATCTCGCCTGGGCCGATGCCGAAACGGCAGCAGCACTGTTGCCCTGGGAGTCAGTAAATACGTGGCGCGCAGGGTGCTTCTTGACGTTCCCGCAGGGCGATTTCTTCGCCCAGCAGGTGGCCAAGGGCTTGCACCGCCACAGGCAGGTCGCGGTCTTTGCGTGCATACACACCCAGGTCGCTGAAGATGCCGCCCTGGTCGCTCAAGGGAATGTGCAACAGTTCGCCGCGCGCCAGGTCGGCCTCGATGCCGATGCGGGTCTGGAAGGCGATGCCCAATTGCTGGCGTGCCAGCTGCCGCGCCAATTCCATCGAGTTGCTGTGCAGTAACGGCTTATTCGCCGCCGCATGTTTGTGCAGCGGGGCAATCAGGTGGTGCACCGACAGCTCGCTCTTGGCCTGGATCACCCCATGTTCGCAGCATTGCCCGTAGCTCACGCAGCGTTCGCCGGCCAGTGGGTGCTGCGGCGTCATCAGTGCGCCCAGGCGGAAATGGCCGACACACAACTGGGTGATTTCGTTGCTGCGCGGCAGGGCAAAAACCAGCCCCAAGTCGGCTTGACCGTTGATCACGGCGTCCGGAATCGATCGGGAACCTTGCACCGTGACGCCAATCGTCACTTTCGGATAGTGCTCGCGCATGCGCTTGAGGGCGGCCGGCAGCAGTTCGACGGCGGCGCCTTCAACCGTGGCGATTTCCACATGGCCGGTGGACACACCGTGCAAACCATCCAGCTCAGCGCGTACCCGCTCCACATCCTGCAATAACAACGTGATGTGGCGCGTGAGGATCTCGCCCGCGGCCGTCACCCGCAGGCCACCGGGCAAACGATCGAATAACGCGGCGCCCATCTCGTCTTCCAGCTTGAGGATCTGACGGTTCACGGCGGATGACGCCACGTTCAGGCGCCGGGCCGCTTCGCGGATCGAGTGGCAGCGGCGCACCATGTCGAAGTAGTAGATGGCCGGGGCGTGTATACGCAACTTGCGGTTGAGCATTTTTTTCAGGTCCTTTTGCACACGGCTTCAGGCCACGGGGCAGGGCGGCTGAATGGATTTTTGTAACGCCGATAAGGAGATTATTGTGAAATTGATTGTATACAACTCTATGGACATCCCGTCTTTCCTTTGCATACAGTGAGCGCACAACAAAAACAGAGAACCCCTCACCATGACTATCCCGAAGGCGTCACCGCAGCGGCCAGAAGATGAGAATCTCGGCGTCGCCGCCAATATGGCTTACGGCCTGCAGCATGTGCTCACCATGTACGGCGGCATCGTTGCCGTACCGTTGATCGTTGGCCAGGCGGCGGGGTTGTCGCCCGCGGATATCGGTCTGTTGATCGCTGCATCACTGTTTGCCGGCGGCTTGGCCACCCTGTTGCAAACCCTCGGCCTGCCGTTTTTTGGCTGCCAGTTGCCACTGGTTCAAGGCGTGTCGTTTGCCGGTGTGGCGACCATGGTGGCGATTGTCGGCAGCGACGGTGCTGGCGGCGTGCCGGCGATTCTCGGGGCAGTGATGGCAGCGTCGTTCATTGGCTTGTTGATCACCCCGGTGTTCTCGCGGATCACCCAGTTTTTTCCGCCGTTGGTGACGGGGATCGTGATTACGACCATCGGCCTGACCCTGATGCCCGTGGCGGCACGCTGGGCCATGGGGGGCAATAGTCGCGCGGCGGATTTCGGCAGCATGCCCAATATCGGCCTGGCAGCACTGACCTTGGTGCTGGTGCTGCTGCTGAGCAAAATCGGCAGTGCAACCCTCTCGCGTTTGTCGATCCTGCTGGCGATGGTGATCGGCACCGTGATTGCGGTGTTCCTCGGCATGGCTGACTTCTCCGGCGTTGCCCAAGGGCCGATGCTCGGTTTCCCCACTCCATTCCATTTCGGCATGCCGACCTTCCATGTGGCCGCGATCATTTCCATGTGCATCGTGGTGATGGTGACGTTGGTGGAAACCTCGGCGGACATTCTGGCGGTGGGCGAGATCATCGATACCAAGGTTGATTCCAAACGCCTGGGCAACGGCCTGCGCGCCGACATGCTGTCGAGTATGTTCGCGCCTATCTTCGGCTCCTTCACTCAGAGCGCGTTCGCCCAGAACGTCGGCCTGGTGGCGGTGACGGGGGTGAAGAGTCGTTTTGTGGTGGCAACGGGCGGGGTGTTCCTGGTGATTCTTGGCCTGTTGCCCTTCATGGGGCGCGTGGTCGCGGCCGTGCCGACCTCCGTGTTGGGCGGCGCCGGGATCGTGTTGTTCGGCACCGTGGCCGCCAGCGGTATTCGCACGCTGTCGAAGGTGGATTACCGCAACAATATGAACCTGATCATCGTCGCCACTTCCATCGGTTTTGGCATGATCCCCATCGCTGCGCCGAACTTCTACGATCACTTTCCTACGTGGTTCGCGACCATTTTCCACTCGGGTATTAGTTCCTCGGCGATCATGGCGATTGTGCTGAACCTGGCGTTCAACCACTTCACCGCCGGTAACTCGGACCAGCAGTCAGTGTTCGTGGCGGGGACTGAGCGCAGTTTGTGCTTCCAGGATGTGGCGGCTTTGCGCGATGGGGATTACTTCAGCGGTGGTAAATTGTTTGATGCTGAGGGCAAGGAGATTCCGTTATTGGCGCAAGTGCCGAAGAAAGCCACCCAGCCTGAGACCAGCGAAGTCTAAAACGGTGGAAGGGGCTTGCCCTAA
>NZ_JALJFG010000051.1 GCF_023242475.1 Pseudomonas sp. MWU15-20650
GGGGCTTGCCCCCGATGACGGTGTGTCAGATGAAATATTCTTCACTGATCCACCGCTATCGGGAGCAAGCCCCCTCCCACATGTGGGTCTCGGTTGAATCAGACCCAGTGGTGGATCGGCCAGCCGGCCTGTTCAGCACGGTCGCGCAACACCGGATCCGGGTTCACCACCTGCGGGTGATCCACCTTCAGCAATAACGGCAAGTCGTTGCGCGAGTCCGAGTAGAAGTACGCGCCCTCCAGCGATTCGCCTTCGCGCTCCAACCATTCCAATAACCGCGTGATCTTGCCTTCGCGATAGGTCAGTACACCCACGGTACGGCCGCTGTACACGCCGTGGCTGACGTCCAGGTCAATGCCCAACACTTCATCAATACCGATACGTGCCGCAATCGGCGTGACCAGGTGAGTGCCCGATGCGGAAATCACCAGGATCCGGTCCCCGTTGGCGCGGTGCCGGGCAATGGTCTTGGTGGCGTCGCTGTAGATCAGCGGCTCGATCACGTCCTCGACCCACGGTTCCACCAGATGCTCGATTTCTTCCGGCGTGCGGCCGATCATCGGCTCCAGGCTGAAGTCCATGAAGTCTTCCATCAACAGCTTGCCCTGGCTGTAGGCGTCCATCAGTTCGTTGTTCTTGCGCATGAACGACTCAGGGTCGACCCAGCCCAGGCGGCCCATCTGTTCACTCCACAGGGTGGCGCAGTCGCCGTGGATCAGGGTGTCGTCCAAATCAAAAATTACCAATGCCATCGGTGATGCTCTCTCAATAAGTCGCTGCCTGTCAGGCTACTTCACACAGGGCATTGGGGTCGATGGAAAGTGCCAGGCGTTGGCCATCCGGGTGCAGGTCATCGGCCGAGCGGTTGAGCACATCGACCACCAACTCCACGCCGCGGGCTTCGATGCGGTAGCGAATCACGTTGCCCAGCAGGCTGTGGCTGCGCACCAGGGCGTCCAGCTCGCCGCTGCGGCTCAGTTCAATGGCTTCCGGGCGAATCGCGATGCGCCCGCTGATTGGCCGTTGCAGCAACTGGCTGGCCTTGTCGGCGTCGAGCAGGTTGTAGTTGCCGATAAAACCGGCGGCGAATACATCCACGGGCGCGGTGTAGAGCGTTTCTGCGTCACCACTCTGGACGATCTTGCCTTGGTTCATCAGGAAGATTCGGTCGGACAGGGTCAGCGCTTCTTCCTGGTCATGGGTCACGAAAATCGTGGTCAGCCCCAGCTCGCGCTGGATCTGGCGGATCTGTTCGCGCAAGTGTTTGCGAATCCGTGCATCCAGCGCCGACAGCGGTTCATCCAGCAACAGCAAGCGCGGACGGGTCACCAACGAGCGGGCGAGGGCCACGCGTTGGCATTGGCCGCCGGACATCTGGTGCGGGTAACGGCCGGCGAGGTCCTTGAGTTCCACCAGTTGCAGCACTTCCTGCACGCGCTTGTGGCTGTCGTCGGCGTTGACCTTTTGCATGCGCAGGCCGAACGCGACGTTCTGTTCCACGGTCATGTTGGGGAACAGCGCGTAGCTCTGGAACACCATGCCGATGTGGCGTTTCTGTGGGCTCAGGGGCACGATGTCCTGGCCATCCAGCAGGATTTTGCCACTGTCCACCGACGTGAGGCCGGCGATGCAACGCAGCAGGGTGGACTTACCGCAACCCGACGGGCCGAGCAGGGTGACGAACTCACCCTTGGCGATCTCGCAGTTGATATCACTGAACACCGGGGTGCCGGCGTAGCCTTTTTGCAGGTGTTGGACGCTGACGAAGCTCATTGGCTTTTGTCCTTGTTCAAGATATTGGCGGCCCAGGTCAGCACCAGCACAAAGAAGAAATAGGAGATCACGACGGCACTGGTGAAGTGGCCGCTGCTGTTGCGCATGTTGTTGAGGTACACCTGCAGGGTTTCATAGCGGGTGCCCACCAGGATGTTGGCGAACACGAACTCGCCGAACAGGAACGAGAACGACAGCAGCAGCGCCACCATCAAGCCCTTGCGCAGGTTCGGCAGCACCACCAGGATCGCCGCCTGCCAGGTGCTGGCGCCAAGCAGTTGCGAGGCATCCATCAGGTCGCGCAGGTTGATCGCTTGCAGGTTGTTGGTGATCGCGCGGTACATGAACGGCAACGCCACGGTGAAGTAGCAGCCGATCAGAATCCATGGCGTGCCCACCATCGCCAACGGCCCGGAGCCATACAGTTGCAGCAGGCCCACCGACGACACCACCGGCGGCACCGCGAAGGGCAGCAGGATCAAAATGTTCATCAGCGTGTCGAGCCTGGGGAAGTGGTAATGCACCACGAACAGCAGCGGCAGGATCAACACCACTGAGAGGATCAACGCCCCCACGCACACCAGCAAGGATTGCCCGAAGGCCATCAGAAAGCGTGGGTCGCTCCACAGTTGCACATACCATTTCACGGTAAAGCCGGCCGGCAAGATAGTGGCCGACCAACTGCTGGCAATGGAGTAGACGAAGGTGCCCACCAGCGGCAACACCAGGATCAGGAACAACAGGTACACCACGACCCGATGGTAAAGGGAGGCCGGGCCGGCTTCAGCGCGTGACATGGTAGCTCCTCTTGAGCAGCAGTTGATGGACCACGGTGACCACGGTCATCAGCGCCACCAGCACCACGGCCAGGGCGCTGGCCATGTTCGGGTCGAGGGATACATCACCGGAGACCAACCCGGCGATGCGGATCGGCAGCACGTTGAAGTTGCCGGTGGTCAGGGCATACACCGTGGCGTAGGCGCCGAGGGCGTTGGCCAGCAGGATCACGAATGTACCGAGCAAGGCCGGGGTCAGCACCGGCAGGCCGATGTGCCGCCAGAACTGCCAGCCATTGGCGCCGAGCAGGGCGGCCGATTCACGCCAGTCTTCGCGCAGCGCGTCAAAGGCTGGGTAGAGCAGCAGCACGCCGAGCGGGATCTGGAAGTAGGTGTAGAGGATGATCAAGCCGGTTTTGGAATACAGGTTGAAGTCCTGAATGATCCCGGCTTGCTTGAGCATGATGGTGATGCTGCCGTTGAACCCCAGCAGGATGATGAACGCGAAGGCCAGCGGCACGCCGGCGAAGTTGCTGGTCATGTTGGCGAACGCCGTGACGAAGTTGCGCAACGGCGAGTCCACCCGACGCAGCGAGTAGCTGCCCAGGGTGGCGATGATGATCCCGAAGACGCTGGAGTAGAAGCTGATCTCCAGGCTGAACTGGATCGCCTGCAAGTAGAACTTCGAACTGAAGATCCGGGTGAAGTTTTCCAGGCCCCAGCCGGCCTCTTCAGTTTGCAGGCTATTGATCAGTACCCACACCAAAGGGGCGATTTCGAACACGATAAAGAACAGCGCGAAGGGCACCAGGCACAGAAGGGCCAGCCATTTGCCGCGGGACATTGAATTCACTTCAGCAGCTCCCGGCACACAGGCTTGTCGTGGGGCACGCCCAGCAATTGGCAAATGGTGCCGCACAGGTCGGTCTGTTTCGGCGCGGCGTTGCTGTCCAGGCTGAACCCATCGCCGAGCACAAACAGCGGTACTTCACGTTCTTCGGGCAGCAGGCCGTTGTGGGAGCGGTCGTTGTTCATGCCGTGGTCGGCGGTCACCAGGACCTGATAGCCGGCGTCGAGCCAGCCTTGCAGGTAGTCGGCGAGGACGATGTCGGCCGAGCGTGCACTGTTGCGGTATTGCGGGGTGTCGAGGCCGTGCTTGTGGCCGGCGTCGTCGATGTTCATCGGATGCACCACCAACACGTTCGGCGCGTGCTTGAGCCGCAGGCTTTCGGCGTCGGCGAACAGGTGGGAATCGGGGTAGTGGTCATTCCAGTAGAAATGCCCGTGCTGGATCGCCAGCGCCTTGTCGTCGGTGTGACGATCACGGGCGGCGAGAAAGGGCGTGCGGTTATACAACTCGCTGACCCAATGGTAAGCCGCCGCCGCTGTGCTCAAGCCTGCGTCGGTGGCGTAATGGAAAATGCTGCGCTGGTTGGACAGGCGCGACACCTGGTTGTGCACGATACCGCTCTGGATCGGCGCTACGCCGGTCAGGATGCATTCATACAGTGGGCGGGACAGGGCGGGCAGTTCACATTCCAGTTTGTAGAGGGCTGCGCGTCCTGCGCCGACATAGGCCTGCAAGTGCCCCATGGCGTGCCTCGCAACCTCGAAATTCAGGCCGTCGAGCACGACAAGGATGACATTGTGCTTCATGGGGGCTGGGGCTCCGCTACAGATTGAGACTTGGTTCAAGTGTGGGAGGGGACAAGCCCTCTCCCACATTGGATACCCACAGTGTTTCCAAGGTGGGCAAACAGGCTTACTTCATTTCTACGATGACCTGTTCGTTCCACAGCTGCGGCAGCTTCTTGGAGGTCGCTTCCCAGGCATCGGCATCCTTGATCGGCTGCGGGTTGGCCTTGGTGTACTGCTCGCTCGGGATCAGGTTCTTGGCGATATCGGCCGGCAGTTTCAGGTCGGTTTCAGCACGGATCGGACGCGCATTGCCACGCGCCAGGTTGAGTTGGCCGGCATCGCTGAAGATGTATTCGCGGGTCAGCTTGGCGGCGTTCGGGTGCTTGGCGTATTTGTTGATGATGGTGGTGTAGCCGGATTTCACCGAGCCGTCCGATGGGATCAGCACCACGTAGTCATCCGGGGTGGCCATCTTGGCTTTGTAGCTCAGGCCGTTGAAGTCCCAGACGATACCCACTTCGACTTCGCCTTTTTCCATGGTGGCGATGGTCGGGTTGGACAGCGAGAGGCGACCTTGCTGGGCAATCTTGGTGAAGAACTGCAGGCCGGGTGCGATGTTTTTCTCGTCGCCTTTGTTGGCGATGGCAGCAGCGAGTACGGCGTTGGAGGCCTGCGCGGCGGTGCTCACGTCACCCACCGAGACTTTGTATTTGCCGGTTTGCAGGTCAGCCCAGCTGTGGGGGATCTCGGAACCGTGCAGCAGCTTCTTGTTGACGATGAAGGCGATGGTGCCGGTGTAGGCCAGGGCCCAGTGACCGTCTTTGTCTTTTGCCCAATCCGGTACCTGGGCCCAGGTGGACGGCTTGTAAGGCTGGGTGACTGCCTGCTTCACCGCAATCGGGCCGAAGGCTGCGCCGACGTCGCCGATGTCGGCGCTGGCGTTGTCTTTTTCGGCTTTGAACTTGGCGATTTCCTGGGCCGAACTCATGTCGGTGTCGATGTGCTTGAGGCCGTAGGTCTTGGCCAGGTCTTCCCAAGTGCCTTTCCAGTTGGCCCAGTCATCGGGCATGCCGACGCTGTTGATGGCGCCTTCCGCTTTCGCGGCGGCTTCGAGCGTTTTCAAATCGGTATCAGCGGCCATGGCGGCGGTGCACATGGCAATGGTCGAGCCTAACAGTGATGCCAGGAAAAGCTGTTTCATCCGAAGCTCCTTTGGGCGTTTTCAACGCGGCGGTTTTTTCTACGGTGTTGTTGGTCTAGGTCAGAGCAATACCTGAGCCAATCTAGACGCGATGGATGACAGTTTCATGTCGATGTCGTTTTTAAATCGCTTATGTCGTTAAGCGCAGGCTTAGCGTAGACCATGACCAAGTGCCCGCAGGCCAGGGACTTGGCCGATGGATTGCAAGGTGTGGAGCGGGGCGGCGGCACGGACTGTCATCTGTCGGTCATCTGTAATGCCTAGGCTGGCACACATGGGCACAAGCCCAAATACAGCACGTTTTGTGCACCTGAACGGTGCTGGTCTAGTCCAGATAGGTAACGTTGATGCGTGATGAGGCAATCAAGGCGGTGACATCCATCGGGCTGGCGCTGCAAGAGCAGATTGACCACGGCCTGTTGCCGCCGGCAAGCAAACTTCCGGCCGAGCGCAAGCTCAGCGAGTTGTTTGGTACCACTCGAATTACCGTGCGGGAAGCCTTGTTACAGCTGGAGGCCCAAGGGCAGATCTATCGTGAAGAGCGCCGTGGCTGGTTCGTCTCGCCGCCTCGGTTGGCCTACAACCTGATGCAGCGCAGCCACTTTCACGCGATGGTCACCGACCAGGGGCGAGTGGCCTCCACCGAGGTCATTTCCGCGCGGCTGCAACCGGCGTCGGCCGCGGTGTGTGCGTGGTTGCAGTTACCGGCGCTGTCCAGCGTGATCCAGATTTGCCGGGGCCGCAGGATCGATGGGCGCCTGGTGTTGTACGTCGAGCACTACTTGAACCCGCAGTATTTCCCGGGAATCCTGGCGTGCGATTTGAATCAGTCCATGACCGAACTCTATGCGCGCAAGTACGACCTGCACTACGGGCGCGTGCGTTTTGAGATCGTACCGACTTCATTGCAGGTGGAAGCCGCCGCTGCGTTGCGGGTGTCGGTAGGCAGCCCGGGCTTGCGCATCGCCCGGGTCAACTATGACCAGCACCAGCGCTTGATCGATTGCGACCTGGAGTTCTGGCGGCATGATGCGATTCATGTGGGCGTGGATGTGGTGTGAGAGGCGAATCAACATGTGGGGGGCTTGCTCCCGATGGCGGTGGGCCAGCCACTGATGCGTCTACTGATACGCCTTCATCGGGAGCAAGCCCCTTCCCACAGGTGATGTGTCAGTCAATTGAGATCGCCTTGATCACCTGATCCACATTGGTTTCCAGCTCCGATACCGGGTCCGCACCGTCGACGTTCAACACCAGCAGCGTTGAGCCGCCCGCCGCGATAGCGGCCTTCACCGCTTCACTCGGCTGACGGTGATGCAGCACCACGGCCACATCGTCGTCTTTCAAGCGGGCGCTCAATTGCTGCAGGGCTTGAGGTGTCCACTCGGTATCGGGGCGTGCATCGGTGCTCAGCACTTCCAGGTTCAAGCTGCTGACCAGATAGGCAAAGTGGTCGCTCAAGCTGACCACGCTCAGGTTATCTGCCTTGGCCAACCGTGCCTCGCTGTCGGCGCTAAGCTTGAGCAGGCGCTGCTTGAGTGCGGCCAGGTTGGTGTCGATCCGCGCTTTGGCGTTGGGTGCCAGGCGGCTCAGGTCAGCGGCTATCACATCGGCCATGCGTCCCATATTGTTGCTCGATTGCCAGGGTTGGCTGTTCAGGCCATCGGTGGTGCCTGGCTGCACGGCGATCCCCGGCAAACCGCCATCTACCGGGCGCGCGGCGTCCACTTCGACGATACGGATATTGCTGCGGCGCGCCACCGGGTACAGCGGGTCGTCAGCCCACAGGGAGCGCATGCCGATGGCGGCGTCGGCGTCCCGCGCCAACTGGCTCAATGCCGGGGCGCCACGGCCGGTGAAGTAGGACACCTGACGCGAACCCGGCAGGTTGGCCGGCGCGGCGCGTTCAAGCCGTACATCCGTGCCCTTGAGCAGCACGTCGGCCAGGCCATAGGTGATCGGCAGCGACGCCAATACGGTGACCGGCTTTTTTGCCTTGGTCAGGGCGGCGTGGCCGAGTCCTGGGTTGACTTTGAAATCCTTGGGATTGAAACCGTCGACAGCCAGGGCCGAGGGGCTGATCAAACAGGCGATGGCCAAGGCCATTGGGCGAAAGACAGGGCGCATTATCCAAGACTCCCTTTGAGGCTGGGCACGGTGCCGCGTGCAATGGCGGCAAAGGCGAAGGCGATACCGGCGACGAGAATGATCGCCGCTCCGGACGGGATAGGCAGGTCGAAGACGATTGGCAGCACAATCCCGCACAAGGTGCTGACGGTGGCGATCACCACCGAGCCCCAGAAGAAGCCCTTGAGCGATTGGCTCAACAGGCGTGCCGCCGCGGCTGGAATCACCAGCAGCGCACCGACCAGGATCGCACCGATGACCTTGACCGCCGCTACGGTGATCAGCGTCACCAGGATCACGAACAGGTAGTCCAGGGTCTTCACTGCCACGCCGCGCACCGCCGCCAGTTGCGGGTTGAAACTGGCGAGCATGATGCGGTTGTACAAGGGCAATGCCAGGGCCATCACCAGCGAACCGACCACCGCCAGTACCAGCAAGTCGTTGCCGTTGACGGTCAGTACCGAACCAAACAGCACGTTCTCCAGAATGTGCACGTTGATCTTGCCCGCCAGGATCAGCAGCAGGCTCGCCCCCAACGCCAGGGACACCGACAGGAACACGCCGATCAAGGTATCGGGGGTCAGGCCGGTGCGGTTACGCAGGTAGTTGAGCAGGATGCCGAACAGCAGGCAGTAACCGAACAGCGAGCCGTAGGGCCCGGTATAAGGCTCACCGAGCAAAATACCCACGGCCACGCCGGTCAACGCGGCATGCCCGACCGCTTCGGAGAAAAACGCAAAGCGCTTGACCACCACCAGCGTGCCCAGGCCGCCCAATACCGGGCCGATCAATAAACCGGCGAGCAGGGCATTGACCACAAATCCATAGGCCAGTGCCTGCGGCAGATAACCGGCAGAGGCCCAGCCCTGGACCATCAAGCGAAAGGCTTCATAACTCATTGCGCCGGGCTCCGAGGGTGGGTGGAAAACAGGTTCAACAGGCGCTCCGGAGTCAGCGCTGCTTTGGGCGTGGCGTCGAACAACACGCGGCGGTTCAGGCCGGTGACACGGTCGGCCAAGCGGCCAACGGCTTCCAGGTCGTGTTCGATCCACAGCACGGTGATGCCGGCCAGGCGCCAATCATTGAGCAGCCGTTCGAAGACCTGGATGCCCGCTTCATCGAGGGCCGACATCGGTTCATCCAGCACCAGCAATTGTGGTGGTGGGATCAGGCCCTGGGCCAGCAACACGCGCTGGCGCTCGCCACCGGACAACGCGCCCATGCGGCGCTGGCGTTTGTCCTGCATGCCCACGCGCGCCAGCGCGTCGCCAATCGCGGTGGTGTAGTGCCGGGACAGGCCGAGAAACGCCGGGCGCCGTTGACACATGGCCGCCATGAAATCATCGACGGTCATGGGCAAGCCCCGGTCGAACTCCAGCGCCTGGGGGACATACCCGACGATGCCGGGCGCGCCCGGCCATTGCAGGCTCAACCGGCCCTGGTGCGGTGTTTGCCCCAGCAGGGTCTTGATCAGCGAGCTCTTGCCGCCGCCATTCGGGCCGACCAATGCGTGGATACTGCCCGGCTGCACCTGGAAGCTCACATTGTCCAGGATCAAGGTACGACCCAAGGTCAGTGAAACGCTGTCGAAGTCGAGGGTCGGGCCGACGCTGGCGATTGTCAGTTGCTGCGCCGCCGTCATGCTCCCGACTCCTGGATCGCCCGCACCACGGTGTTGAGGTTGCCGGTCATTTCCACTTCATACTTTTGCGGTGTGTATTCACCGTAGGAAATATGCGACAGCGGGTACAGCTTGACCCCGGCTTCACGCTGGATGGTCTCGACGTAGGTGGACGGGAAATCCATTTCCGAGAAGATCACCTTCACGTCCAGGGCGCGCAGCTCATCGATGGTCTTCTTCAGCTGGCTGGGGCTCGGCTCGATACCGTGGGCCGGCTCGACCACTGCCGTGACTTCCAGGCCGAATTCGCGCAGCAGGTAGTCGTAGGCGGCGTGCACCGTGGCCACGCGCAGGTCAGGGTTGGGCGCCTGGGTCAACTTGGCCAGGGCATCGGCGCGCATCTGGCGCAGGCGTTTGCCGTAGGCGCGGGCGTTCTGCGTGTAGGTCTTGGCGTTGTCCGGGTCGAGCTTGCCCAGTTCGCGGGCAATGTTGTTGACCTGAGCGATCGACGCGCTGATCGACAGGAAGGTGTGCGGGTTGACCACTTTGCCCGCGCCACGCGCTGCATTGCCGGTGGCGGCCAGCAGCGGCACGTTGGCGTTGGCTTCGATCACCGCAATGTCCGGGCGCTCGCTGGTGGCGATCATGCGGTCGGCGAAGTCGTCATGGCCGACGCCGTTGAGCACGATCACATCCAGGGTACCGATGCGCTTGATGTCGTCGGCGCGTGGCTCATAGGCGTGGGGGTTGAAACCGGCGGGAATCAGCGGCACCACCTCGGCCTTGTCGCCGACGATATTGGCCACGTAGCTGTAGTAAGGATGCAGGGTGATACCGATACGCAGGCGTTTAGCCGCCTCGGCATTCGCCAGTGGGGCGAGCATCACGCTGAACAGGCCAACCAGCAACAGGCGCAGCAGGGGAGATGAAATAGACATGGGCAATCGGTCTTCTCGTTCAGTGGCGGTGCTGGCGGGTCACACCGGCATCGAATTGCGTGACCACCTGCCGCCAGCCGGTGGCGATCAGCGTCGGGTCGGTGAGGTCGGTAGGCACGGCCAGGTTGGCTTGGCGGTTGAGCCAGATGTCCGGCTCGGCCCCCCGTACTCGCATCAGCAGGGAGCCGCTGGCGCTGGGCGTCTGGCTTACGCCCAAATAGGCTGAAGGTTCCAGCACCTGCCAGCGATGGTCGCCACGGCTGACCGAACTGGCGTCTTGGGCAAACGGTGCGAAGCCTTCTTCGGCCAATTGCTCTGGCGTCGGCAATGTGTGTTGCTCCTGCTGTAACAGCTGGATCTCATCCAGGGTCACTCGCAAGTCGGCGTAGATGCCTTGTTCGGCAGCACTCAGGTCACGGCGAGCATCCAGTTGGTGGCTGGGCACGGCGACGACTTCCTGGGTTTCACTGTGCAGCGCGACCACTGCGCTTGCGACCGCCAGGATGATCAGGCACAGCAGCAGAACATAGAGGGTTTCATGACCGGCGCCGGCAGGGCGTACAACCTGTGTCGTACTCATTGCGGCTGGATATCCGCTTGGTCGATTTCAACCACGTGGCCGGGGCCCGCATCAAACAGCACATAGAACTCGGCGGACGGCTTCTTGAAGGTCACGGTCGAATCCTGGCCGAGCTTGCCCGGCAGCAGAATGGTCTCGTCATAGCCGATCACGTCCAGGGTCACGCCCGGGGCGCCGCTGCCGTCGGAGAAGCCACCGGTGCACTGGATTTGCTCGCCGGGGATTTCCTTGCATTCACACATCGGGTTATGGGCCAGGGCCGTGCTACTGAAAGCGGCGCAGAACAGCAGCGCGGCATAGACGCGGGCGTGGGGCTGGCGTATCAACATCATGGTTTGACTCCTTGCTTGTTCAGCCAGGCAATGGTGGCAGGCGAGGCTTGGCTCAGCGGGATGGAACCCTGGTGCATCGTGCCGTCCCAGCCTTCCATGGTGACCCACAGTTCGGCGTCGGCCGGCGTGCGTTCAGGCACCGGCAGCAGCGCACCCATGCGGTAGGGGGTACCGAAGAAAATCACCCCGGCGGCGCGCAGGCTGCGTGGTTTGCCGATACGCAGGTAGGTCGCCTTGACCTGGTCAATACAGTCGGCGCACAGGGCTGCGTTGAACAGCTTCATCGGGCCGGCCGGGTCGGGGCGTGGGCCTTCGTTACGAAATTCAGCGAGGGTCAGGCTCCAGGGGCCCACCTGCACGTCGCCGGCGACGCGCTCGCCAATGCCGGTGTCGCCGCGAAACAGCGCGGCTTCGGAGAAATACCTGGGCATGAACCCCAGCGGCACCAGCAACAGCAGAACGTTGATGTGGAAGCGCCATTTGAGCCAGAAGGCCCGCAGGGGCGAAGTCGGTATCGCCGTGGCCTTGCTCATCGGTGGGTCTCCGAGGTTTCAGCCGGCAGGGCTGGGGCAGGAACCGTCGCGCGTTGCGTCTTGGCCTCGCGCTTGAGGGCGTTGAGGGTGGCCAGGGCCGTGCGTTTGGTCCAGATCAGCAAGCCGCTCAACACCATCATGCTCAGCACCAGGCCGAAGAACGCCCAGATCAACTTGATCCACAAACCGCCAAAGTCACCGGTATGCAGCGGGCGCATGGATTCGGTGACGAACTCCAGCGGGGTGCGGTCGGACAGCAAGTGCGAGACGGCAATTTCTCCGTTATAGGGGTTCAGTTGCGCGGTCTGGAACATCAACGGGTACCACCCCCGCCCGCCGACCTGCAAATGGCTGTAGGCGTTGAGTGGCAGGAACGCAAAGGTGGCCTCCAGCCCCGGGATGCGTTGGGTGGCGATCCTGATCGCTTCGTCGAGAGGGATCATCGGCGCGGGAACGCCGGGCGCTGACAGCGGCACCTTTTCTCGGGCAATCACCGGCACGATGGGCTCGCTGGAGATGGAAATCTGGTTGTCACCCAGGATCGCCTGGATCAGGAACCAAGTGCCGGTGATGGAAATCACCGCGATAAACCAGATCGACCAGATACCGCTGAGGCGGTGGAAGTCACCCCAGAAGATTCGCGCGCCGTGGCGGATGCGCAGGGTGGGCTTGAGAAAGCCTTTCCAGAAACGCTTGTACACCACCAGCCCCGTGACCAGTGAGGCCAGCAACGGCAAACCGAGCAGCGACACCAGGTACCAGCCCCAACTGTAGCCATGGGTAAACGGCACCAGCCACCAGCCATGCAGGGCACGGGTGAATTGCTTGAAGTCGAATGCTGGGCTGACGCCCTGGATGGCCCCGGTGTACGGGTTGACATAGACCTCTGCCGAGCGGCCGTCCGGGTAGCTGAGGTCGACACTCAGCGCGAAGTGCGTTTCATCCGGGCGGATGATGGACCGCACGATGGCCCGGGGTTCGTCGCGCCGGATGGCGGCGAGCACCTGGTCAAAGCTCAGCACCTGGGCGTCATCCGACGGCTTGCTCGCACGGATATCCGGGTTGGCCAGCCAGACGATTTCCTGGCTGACCACCGCCAGGGTGCCGGTGACGCAGACGATCAGCACAAAGAACCAGATGGGCAGCGCCAACCAGCTGTGGACGAGAAACCAGAGTTTTGAGCGTGACTTCTTCGACATGTGAATGCGGGTCTTGATCGGAGGGGGCGAAGGAGGCCCGGAAAAGGCCGGTCGTAGCTTTTGCTGACGCGACGGGCTGTATCTAAGTTAAGACGGATGAGACGGGCAAATCCCTAAGCGGGAAATGAAAGTAAATGTTTCGACGTGTCTGGATCGAACACGAAACATGTTCCATGCCATCACCCAGTCGCCATTGATGGGGGCGGGAGGCTCCGTAGGATGGGCGTATACCGTTGAGCGAGGCTTATGAAAAATGACTGCCAGAACCCTCTACGACAAACACATCGACGCCCATACGGTGTGCGCCCTGGATGATCAGGGGCATGTCCTGCTGTATATCGACCGCCAGGTGATCAATGAGTACACCAGCCCCCAGGCGTTCAGTGGCTTGCGCGAGGCCGGGCGCAGAGTGTGGCGCCCCGGCACGGCGCTGGCGGTGGTCGACCATGTGAACCCCACCACGCCCGAGCGCATTGCGACGATGCCCGATGCGGGCGGCGCGCGGCAGGTGTCGTACCTGGCGCAGAACTGTCGGGATTTCGGCATTGAGCTGCTGGATATCCTCGACAAGCGCCAAGGCATTGAACACGTCATCGCCCCGGAGCAAGGCTTTATCCTGCCGGGCATGGTGATTGCCGCCGGGGACAGCCACACCACGACTTATGGTGCCCTGGGCGCATTCGGCTTCGGGATCGGCACCTCGGAAATCGAGCACCTGCTGGCCTCCCAGACCCTGGTCTACAAACGCCTGAAAACCATGCGGGTGAGCGTCGAAGGCGCGTTGGCCCCAGGGCTGACGTCCAAGGACGTGATCATGGCGTTGATCGGCCAGATTGGCGCGTCTGGCGCCACCGGCTATGCCATGGAGTTTCGGGGTTCCACCGTCGACGCATTGAGTGTCGAAGCGCGCATGACCCTCTGCAACATGGCGGTAGAAGCCGGCGCGCGGGGCGCCTTTATGGCACCGGATGAAAAAGTCTTCGCCTACCTCAAGGGCAAGCCTCGCGCGCCCCAGGGCGAGCTGTGGGAAAAAGCGTTGCTGCAATGGCGCAAGCTGCACAGCGACGACGGCGCAGTGTTTGACCGGGAAGTACAGTTGGACGCCACCGCCCTGGAGCCCATGGTCACCTGGGGCACCAGCCCCGACCAGGCCGCCGCCATCGGCGCCCGTGTGCCCGACCCGCAGGGCGTCAGCGACCTGATCCTGCGCCAGGACATGCAGCGTGCGCTCACGTACATGGGCCTGGAGGTGGGCATGCCGTTGAGCGATATCGTGATCAGCCATGCGTTTATCGGCTCCTGCACCAATGCCCGTATCGAAGACTTGCGTGACGCCGCCCGTGTGGTGCGCGGCAAACGCGTGGCCGAGCATGTCCGCGCGATGATCGTCCCCGGCTCCACTGAAGTGCGTGACCAGGCCGAAGCCGAAGGCCTGGCGGCGATTTTTATCGACGCGG
This sequence comes from Pseudomonas sp. MWU15-20650, assembly GCF_023242475.1. Taxonomy (GTDB): domain Bacteria; phylum Pseudomonadota; class Gammaproteobacteria; order Pseudomonadales; family Pseudomonadaceae; genus Aquipseudomonas. The sequence goes on from NZ_JALJFG010000051.1 coordinate 14,176, forward strand.
GTTTCGAATGGCGCCAGTCAGGCTGCTCGATGTGCCTGGCGATGAACGATGACGTGCTGGCCCCCGGCGACCGCTGCGCCTCCAGCACCAACCGCAACTTCGAAGGCCGCCAAGGGGCGGGCGCACGCACTCACCTGATGAGCCCGGCGATGGTCGCCGCTGCGGCCATCACCGGTCGGCTCACCGACATTCGCCACTTTGGAGAGCACCCATGAGCCTGCAACCCTTCACCCAGGTTACCGGCAAGGCGGCGCCGATGCTCGCGGCCAATATCGACACCGACGTGATCATGCCCAAGCAGTTTCTCAAGGGTATTGACCGCAGCGGCTTGGACCGTGGGCTGTTTTTCGACCTGCGTTTCCTCGCGTCCGGTGCGCCCAACCCCGCGTTCGTGCTCAATCAGCCGGCGTGGCAAGGCGCTCGCTTTATGGTGGTGGGGCCGAATTTCGGCTGTGGTTCCAGCCGTGAGCATGCGGTGTGGGGCCTGAAGCAGATGGGCATTCGTGCGCTGATCGGTAGCAGCTTCGCCGGCATCTTCTATGACAATTGCCAGCGTAACGGTGTGTTGTTGATCACCCTGGAAGAGGCGGTGGCGCACGCGCTTGGGCAAACCGTCAGCGCGCCTGAACACGCGCAGATCAGTGTGGACCTTGAGGCACAACAGATTCGCTTGGCAGAGGGTCAGGTGATTGCGTTCCAGATCGACACCCTGCGCAAGACAGCGCTGCTGCTGGGCCTGGATGCGATTGGCAGCACGCTGCAGCGCCGCGAAGCGATCCAGGCATTTGAACGCCGACACTTGGCCGCCAACCCCTGGCTCAGCTGACGGGCATTACGTCGTTATATAAGTAGTCACGCAGCGCCCTCTATTTAAAGGAGGGCGTTGTTGTGAGGGCTATTTATTTTTTAAATAAAAGTGTTGAAAAGTTGGCGTTTTCAGTGATTGCGGGGACCGGTTTGGTTAAGGGCGGTCATTCCAGGGGACGTGCAAGGCTATTGGGTTGACAGCGTGGAGACCATCGTATTAAGTGGGGCGTGCTTGGAAAGCCAACAGATGATAAAAAGGGATTTTATTTTATGTGCGCTCTTATTGTTCCGCTCCTGTCAATACATGAATTTGTAGTTAAACCTCTGTGCTACCGAATATTAAGTTAATGACTTAATCGGACGCGGCCGGCTGTCAGTCGGTTGTCATCGTTGCGGCTATCTATGCCTTAACAGAGAATTCAAACTCATGTCGATTTTTGATCAAGCGACTTATCGTTCCGTACAGTGGCAAGACTGGCGCTGGCAGCAGAAGCATGCCCTGCGGGATGAGCCTGCACTGCGCGCCGCCTGCGGAGGCTGGGGCGAAGAAACCACGGCGCATATCGAACACAACTTGCAAGGCCGCAAGATGCAGATCACGCCGTACTACATCGATCTGATCAAGCGTTCACTCACCAGCGGCCAGGTCATGGACCACCCACTGTGGCGCCAGGTGGTGCCGTACTGGAGCGAGCAGATACAGGGCGATTACGACGGGACCTCCGAAAATTGGGAGCTCACCCATGAGATGAAAACGCCGATCTGCCAGCACAAGTACGACAACCGCGTGATTCTGCGCATGACCAACACCTGCAATGCCTATTGCCAGTTTTGCTTCGAGGCGCTGCGGACCTTGCAGGTGGGCACCGAGAAAGCCAACGCCAGCACCGACTCCTTCAAGGCGTCGGTTGAGTACATCCGCGATAACCCGGCGATCGAAGAGGTGATTCTCAGTGGTGGCGACCCGCTGATGTTGGCCGACCGCAAGCTAGAAGAGAACCTGGCGGCGTTGCGTTCAATCCGTGACGACCTGCTGATTCGTATCCATTCGCGTGCCCTGAGCTTTAACCCGTTTCGCGTCACCGATGAGTTGGTGGCTATGCTGGAGAAGTACAACGTTAATGCATTTGGGGTGCATGTTTGCCACCCGCTTGAACTCAGTGCTGATTTCGCCGTGGCGGTTAAACGTATTCAGGCCGTCGTGCCGATTGTGTTTGCCAATATGCCGTTGTTGCGCGGCATCAATGACGACGAAGCGACGTTGCATACACTCTTTATTGATCTTTATCGCTTGGGTGTGAAGCCGTATTACTTGTACCACTTCATGCCGTTTTCTCCCGGTGCATCGGAGTATAAGGCGTCGATCAGCCAGGCCATCGCAATCATGGATCGCCTCAAGCGGCGAGTGTCGAACATTGCCATGCCCGAATATGTTTTGCCGCATGCACAAGGCAAGTTCACCGTGCCATTGTTAGATGTCGAAAAGCTTGAAGACTTACCGCATTTTGAAGTGCGCGATGGGCAACGCCATTACCGTTTCCGTAACTGGCAAGGCCAGTGGTGCAGTTGGCAGGATGGGCTATGAAACCAGAGGCGATTCTTTTTATTGATGTCGATGACAGCGCTGCGGTTCGCTATAGCTACCGTGAGCCGCATTTCGCTGCGGCCCGGGCCAACGGCTTAAGCTGTTTGACGGCAGGTGTGGCGGGGCGCAAGCACTTGCAACGGCTTCGCGACGACAGTGATGAAGTGTTCCTGCTCGATACGCTCAGTGAAGACGCGATCCTGAACGTGGTCGGCCAGTTGGACGGGCGCTATCACGTTCGCGGAATTTTCTGCCAGGCCGGTCATCCGTCTGCACTCGGGGAAGTGGGCTGTATGGTGGCGCGGGCCTGTCAACGGTTGGGGCTGGTGTATAGCCGCCCTGAGGCCATTGCCGCGTGCAATAACAAGTTCCTGATGCGTCGAGTGCTGCAAGGGCAGGGGCTGCGTTCCGTACCGTTCGCGTTGTGCAATAACGAACAGGAACTCCAGGCAGGCGCAGAGCGGGTCGGTTATCCGTTGATCGCCAAGCCGCCTTTTGGCGGTGCTTCGGCGTTTATCAAGAAGTGCTCCGACTGGGCGCAACTGCGCCAACACTATGCGCAGTTCGTGAGCGGGCATGGCGCAGCGGCGTATGCGGATTTCTACGGTTGCGTGCACAGCCTGCCGGAAGCCGATGGGCAACGGCATGACTACATTCCCGGGCGCAGTATCTTGCTGGAGGGCTATATCCCGGGCGTTGAAGGCAGTGTGGAATGTGTGATTGCCGGCGAGCGTATCCATGCGCTGGTGATTAACGAAAAACTGCTGCTGACCGAGCGCAGCGGCACGGTCCTTGAGAACCTGCTGATCTCCCCGCCGACGTCCTTCACCCAGGCCGAGTGCGAGCAGATCCGCCAGTACGCGGTGGCGTGCCTGCGCGCGGTCGGCCTGACCAACGCCGTGGTGCATTTCGAGTTCCGGATGACGGACGAAGGGCCTGTGGTGATTGAGATCAACCCGCGCGTGGGCGGGCTGTATGTCAACGCGGCGTTCCGTGACCTGGCCGGTCTCAATCCTTATCAGGTGTATCTGGCGTTGCTGCTGGGCGAGCCAGGCATCGATGCGCAGCTGGAGGCTGGCGCACGCAGGGTGGCCGAGGCCGGGCAACATTACGCGATGTTGGCGATCTATCCGCAGCACAGCGGCCACTACCGGGGGATTGAAGGCGTGCAGTGCCTGGATCGCAACCCCTCGGTGCTGGAGTATGCCCAACTGGCCCCCGGTCACTTCATTGATGCGGATATCGAGGAGCACTATTTGCTCAAGTGCTGGGCCAAAGTCGACGATGCCGCCCACGCCCGGGCCTTGCATGATGAGATCCAGCAAGACCTGCACATCCTCATCAGCCCGGTTGCAGGATAGCGTGATGGACATCCCACAGATTTCGGCGCATTTGCGCGAGCATCACTACTGCCATCGCCCGGACTTTCGCGAGCTGATCGGGCTTGAGCCCGGTGAGGAAGAAGGCTTTTGCGCGTACTGGGAAAACCTGGTGCGCGATGAGGCATTCAAGGCGTATACGCACCGCGAGCGGCGTATCCTGCGCTATCGTTTATTGCCGTCACGGCAGTTGCAGATCGACAGGAACACCGCGTTTGAGTCGCCGGTGACCTATGCCGTGAATTATCGCCAGGGCGTGAATCATTTGAGCTATTGCGAGGAAGGCTTCATCGCGCATCCACTCATGCACAAACTGCTGGCCGCCGACCTTGCGGTGATTGGCCCGCACCTGGGCGAACACACGTACACGATCGACATCCACCAGTTTCGGGTGCGGGCGGATGCGCAGTCGAGCAGCCCGACCACTTCGGGGATTCACCAGGATGGCTTGGATTGGGTGTTCATGCACTTTATTGGCGAGCGCAATACGGTGCCGGTGGTATCAGAAGTATTTACCGGTGACACGGAGCAAAGTCGGGTGTTGAATCTGCCAATGGAGCACTTTCTCGAAACCATCGTGATCAACGATCGTGGGCTCTACCATCGGGCCGGCGATGTGCGGCCGCGAGCCGCTTCAGCGCCGGCCTGGCGCGACATGCTGCTGGTGAGCCTGCGCAGCGTGCCCACCGACGCAGAGGCGCAGCCCGCATGAACCACGATCAGCCGTTGGCCCTGTCGACCCGAAACGCCCGCTTGATCATCTTTGCCCGAGGCGTTTCGGACTTTGGCGCATTCCTCAACGTGGTGGCGTTATCCACCTATGTCTACTGGCTCAGCCAAAGCGTGGTGTTTGTCAGTGTCTTCCTGGCGTGCCGCGTCACTGGCGGCATTATCGCCAGCCTGTTTAGCATTCCGTTCTTTCGGCGCTTCGCCGGGCGTGGCACGTTAGCGGGGCTGGACCTTGCCCGGGCGTTGCTGCTGGCGCCGCTGCTGGTGCTGCTACCGGCGCATCAGCTCAGTCTGCTGCCCTTTATCGCCTTTGGCATCGGCTTGTGCAATTCGCTGTTTGCCATTGGCCTCAACAGCCAGTTGCCCACGTGGGTCGCGCTTGAGCAGCGGGTGAACACCAACGCATGGATCACGTCGGCGGCCGCCACTGGTGCGGTCTTCGGCAGTTTGCTGTCCGGGCTGCTGATCGCCACGGGAGGATTCGAGGCGGTGTTTGCCGTGAACATCGGCACCTATGTGGTGGCGGCTTGCCTGGTCTTGCCGTTGCGCGCGTTGTACTCAGTCGCCGTGGCCGCGCATCGCGGGCTCTCGGCCGAATGGAAGGAACTGACGAAGGGCTTGCGCGGCGCGCCGGTGCTGGCCGCCATGTTGTTGATCAGCATGCTCGACACCCTTGGCAGCGCTGCGCATAACGTCGGCTGGCCGGTGCTGTCGCAGTACATTTCCCCGGACACCGCCAAAACGGTCATGGGCTATCTGCTGGCGGTCTGGGCCTGTGGCAAGTTCGTCGGTGCGCGTATCGCCAGTGCGGTGTTGAAGGGCCGTGGTACGCAAGGCATGGAGCGTCTGTTCATGCTGGGCGTGGGGTTGATGTCCAGCGGCTTTATCCTGACCTTCCAACAAACCGAATTGTGGCTGGCGCTGCTGCTGGTGGTGTGGGCAGGGCTGGGAGACGGGCTGTCTGAGGTGGCCTTGATCTCGCGTGCGCAAAGCGAGCCCGATAGCCTGCGCCTGCCGCTGTTCAGTCTATTGACCTTGATCCAGATGGCCGGCTTCGGTGTAGGGATGTTGGTGGTCGGGCCGTTCTACCTGACGTGGACACCGGCCCAAGTGATCGTGTTGTTCCATGGATTGCCGCTGACGGCCCTGGCAGTGATGGCGGTCTGGCTGGGGCGCAATGCCCAGCGCGCAGTCAGATCGACAACCCTTTGAAATGTTCCTGCAAAAACTCCACACAGGCCCGCAGCCTCCCGGAGTAAGCCAGCCGTGTGGGGTATACCGCCCACACGTTGGCGCTCTGGGTGTAGGCATGCAGCACCTGCACCAGCCGGCCTTGTTCCAGCAGCGGCTTTACATCCCACATCGAGCGCAATAATACGCCGCGCCCATCCAGTGCCCATTGCAACGCGATTTCGCCATTGTTCGATGACAGCGGCCCGCGCACGCGCACGCTTTCCAGGGTGCCATCACGCTCCAGGTTCCAGAGCCCAAACGCGTTATCGCGCTCCTTGATCACCAAACAATCGTGCTGCTCCAGGTCGCTCAACTGCTGCGGCGTGCCCCGGCGCTGCAGGTATGCCGGTGCGGCGCAGAGCACGCGACGATTACTCACCAGGTGCCGGCCGATGTGCTGGCCGGGGATGTCATCGCCCACGCGAACCTCCAGGTCGAAACCTTCGCTGACGATGTCCACCACGCGGTCGAACAGGTCCAGGCGGATGTCCAGGTCCGGATACTGCTGGGCCAGCAATGACAGGGCCGGTGCCACATGGTTGCGGCCAAAGCCAAAGCTGCTGCACACCTGCAGGTGCCCACGAGGGCTGTCGTGGGCCTCGGACAGTTCATCGCAGAGTTGTTGGACATCTTCGAGGATACGCACGGCCCAGCGTTGTACCCGTTCACCGTCTTCGGTCAGGGCGATACGGCGGCTGGTGCGGTGCAGCAAGCGGGTGGCGAGGGTGGTTTCGAGGATCTGGATACGCTTGCTGACATACGCCGGGGACAGGCCCAGCTCATCGGCGGCCGCGGCAAAGCCGGCCTTGCGGATCACGGTCAGGAACACTCGCAGGTCTTCGGGTAGGGGCACGGTCGCTTTCTTGTGATTCATCAGAAACAGGCGTGGCGGCATGAGCCGCCAGAATAGCACCGGATGGGCACGCCACCAGGCTCGCCCGATCCGGTTGGTTGACTCAGCGCAGGAACGTCAGCACCTCGTCCAGCAGCCGCTGCGGTGCTTCTTCGGCGATGTAGTGGCCGGCCGGCAGGGCCTTGCCACGGACATCGGTGGCGACGTTCTGCCATGCCTTGAGTGGCTCGAAACAGCGGCCGACGGTACCTTCGGCGCCCCACAGCACCAGCAACGGCTGGTTCAGGTGATGGCCTGCATTGATGTCGGCCTGGTCGTGCTCAAGGTCGATACTGGCGGCCGCACGGTAGTCCTCGCAGATACCGGTGGCGGTGCCCGGCAGTTTCAGGCAACGCAGGTATTCGGCGAAGGCTGCGTCGGTGAACGGCGTGAGCCCGGCGCTGCGGCTGCCCATCACACTGCGCAGGTACAGCTCGGGGTTGCTCTCGATCAGGGCTTCCGGCAGCGGCGCCGGACGAATCAGGAAGAACCAATGCCAGTAGGCGCGAGCGAAGGCTTCGTCAGTCTGGGCGTACATCGACAGGGTAGGGGCGATATCCAGCAGCACCAGGCGTTGCACGGCCTTGGGATGGTCCAGTGCCAGGCGATGGGCCGCGCGGGCGCCGCGATCATGGGCCAGTACCGAAAACGTGTCGAAGCCCAGGGCCTTCATCAGTTCGACGTTGTCGCGGGCCATTTCACGCTTCGAGTAGTGACCGTGATGGGCGCTGGCCGCAGGCTTGCTGCTGTCGCCATAACCGCGCAGGTCGGCTGCGACCACGGTGAAGTGCTCGGCCAGCTGTTCGGCGACTTTGTGCCAGATGACGTGGGTTTGCGGGTGCCCGTGCAGCAGGAGCAGGCCCGGGCCCGTACCGCCCTTGCGGTAGCTGATGTCCACGCCGTTGACGTGACGCTGGTCTTTTTGGAATCCGGCGAACATGGAAGGGCTCCTTGTGATGATTGCCTGCATCCTGGAATCACGCGGCGCTCGGGGCAAGGGTGAAAGCGTGTAGGGGCTGTTCATGAAGTGTGTAGGACGGCTGATGCATTACCCCTTCATTCAATCAAGATCAAATGCGGGAGGGGGCAAGGCCCCTCCCGCATGAGGCCTGCATTGCCTCTGGGGTCTTAGCCTTGCTTGAACATTTCCTCGGCGCGCTGGCGAATCTGCGCATCGGTCAGGTTCTCTTTGCGCGTGGCCAGGAACCACATATGGCCGAAGGGATCTTTCAGGGTGCAGGAGCGGTCGCCGTAGAACTGGTCCTTGGGCTCCGAGATCACCGTGGCACCGGCGTCGACGGCTTGTTTGAACTGCTTGTCGACATCCACGACATATACGTGCAGGCAAACGCTGGTGGGCTCTTTCCCCGGGCTGCCGAATTCCATCTGGCCGCAGGGCGAGGCCATCATCAGCGGCGAATCACCGATGCGCAGCTCGGCATGGCCGATGTTGCCATCGGGCATTTGCATGCGCATGACTTCGATGGCGTCGAAGGCTTTCTTGTAGAACTCGATGGCTTCAGCCGCCTTGGCGATACCCAGGTAGGGCGTGATGCTGTGGTAACCCTCGGGAATAGGTTTAACGCTCATATCGTGCTCCTCAGGTGGTGGTCATGGAGAGGTACGGCCTTTTCACTATAGGCCACGTATCGCGTGGCCTGCGGGCAGCCGACGAGGTGTTCAACCAGGCAACAGCGAACGAGCAGGCGGCTGCGGGTTAGTCGCCTATGGCCACCTCTGCTGTGCCCAAACCGGCGGTTTCAGGACTCTGCGACGGTGGGAGGGGGCTTGCCGATCAGGGTGATGGGGTGGGCTCTAGAAGCTGCGCCCCCGGCCCACGTTCAGCGAGCTGGTCACCCTGGTTACGCAGCGGGCAAGCCTCCAGCGACAGGCACCCGCAGCCGATACAGCCACTGAGCTTGTCGCGCAGCAGCGTCAATTTGTTGATGCGCTCGTCCAGGTCCTCACGCCACAACGCGGATAAACGTTCCCAGTCTTGAGCGTTGGGCGTGCGGCCATCGGGCAAGGTCTGCAACGCTTCACCAATGGTCGCCAGTGCAATGCCCAGGCGCTGGGCGATCTTGATCACCACCACCCGCCGTAACACATCCCGCGGATAGCGGCGTTGATTGCCGGCATTACGGTTGCTCTTGATCAGCCCTTTGGACTCGTAAAAATGCAGGGCGGTAACCGCTACGCCGCTGCGGGCTGCAAGTTGACCGACGCTGAGTTCTTTATTGAGCATGAAAAACTCCGAAACAGTGCTTGACCTTGACCTAAGTGGAGGTTTTACCCTGCGTGGCATTGAATCGCAAGATTCGGCCTACAGAGAAAGGGGAGTGCTCATGCAGGTATCAGAGAAAAATCGCAGCTTCACTCAACTGATCGAATTTCAAATCGAACCCCATCAGCAGTCGGCCCTGGTGGCCGCCTTGAGCACCCAAAGCGAGCGCCTGGCGCAAGGTCATGTCGGCTTTTTGAGTGCCAGTGTGCAGGTCAGCGACGATGGGCGGCGGGTGCTCAACTACCTGCAATGGCAATCCCGCGAAGAGGGGGAGGCGGCATTCAAGCGCATTGAGCAGGGCGACGAAGATTTCTGGACATTGATTCGTGTACACCGGGCCACGGCCGTGACCTTCGGCTCGTTCCAGGTGCTGCGCAGCTTTGAGCGCAGCCATGACAACGCCTTGCACTGCCGCCTAAATGGATAGATGCAGCATCCGTTCGCCTTGCACGTTTTCGCCAGGCCGACGTTTGTTCACCGCTAATTCGCCGATCTTGATCAGGCGCGTGCGCGTGACGTTACGGCTCAGGCCCAGCAGGTTGGCGGTGTGCACCTGGTTGTAGTGGCTGAAGCGGTAAGCGGCGCGTAGCAGTGCGTCTTCGACTTTTTCATGCAGGGCGCCGGCCTGTTCCTCGAACAGCTTTTGAAACGCTCGCGCAAGCAGGGCTTCGGCGCTCTTGTCGGTGCCATGCGGGCTGTCATCCTGGCGCTCGATGCGCATGTTCGACAGGCGCAGGTCGTCGCGCTGGATCACACCGTTGCGGCAGATCAGCAGGGTGTGGTGGATCACGTTTTCCAACTCGCGGATATTGCCCGGCCAGGTGTAGCTCTTGAGCTTATGTTCAGCTTCGCGGCTGATGGTGATCGGGCCGTAGCCCAGGCGCTGGCTGTAGGCTTCGATAAAGTGCCAGGTCAGCGGCAGGATATCGCCGGGGCGCTCACGCAGGGGGCTGAGCTCCAGGCTGACCACGTCGAGACGGTAGTAGAGATCTTCGCGGAAATGCCCGGCGTTGATGGCCTTTTCCAGTTGTACGTTGGTGGCGGCCAATACCCGCACATCAATAGGACGGCTCTTGCGCGAACCCAGGCGCACCACTTCACGTTCCTGTAGCACCCGCAGCAGTTTGACCTGGATCGCCATCGGTAAATCACCGATTTCGTCCAGGAACAAGGTGCCGCCATCGGCCTCCTCGAACCAGCCGGCCTTGGCGCTGAGGGCGCCGGTGAACGCGCCTTTTTCGTGACCGAACAGTTCGGCTTCCACCAGCGATTCGGAGAATGCCCCGCAGTTCACCGCCACGAACGGCCGGTTGCGCCGCGCGCTGAGGGTGTGGATATGCCGGGCTACCAGTTCTTTGCCGGTGCCGGTCTCACCAATGATCAACACGCTGGCTTCGCTGGGTGCCACTTGTTGGATATGGTCGAGCAGCGCCTGGGATTTCGGGTCTTCGAAGACCTGGGCCGTGGCGCGGATCGAGGTGGCGAGGGCGGGCGAGGGCGGTAGGGTTAAAAGCTGCATGGGCACCTCTGTCAGGAATAGAAGGTTGGAATCGGCAGGGACTGGTTCAAGGCCAAGTCGCCTAGCTCGTGGAGCTTGTAGTCCACCGGGTCGTGCAGGGTTGCGTGCGCAGGTTGCGCCAGTGGCGGTCCAGGCGTAGCGATGCGTGGGTGGCGCGTGCGCCGGTGACTTCAAACAGGCGGCTGCACAGGTCCAGCCCTTGACGGGTGGCGGCCACCCAGGCTTTGGCTGGCAGTACATCGTTGGCAATCATTTCGCCGAACGGGCCCGTGAGGTGGGTGACGCCGCGCCCGGCCATGCGGCGCTGGCCCTCGGAGTCAAAGCGCGAAAAGGACTGTTGCGCGGCGGCGATGGTGTCGTCGCTGATGTGTTCCATGGCGCCATTTATAGAACGCTATGGTTATTCCGTAAATGAACTTGTTTCCATATTTATAGATCGTAAATGAATATAAATGGTCCGCTATTGGAGGGGGCACAACGGTTGATAGCGACTATCACGGGTGATGATTTTTCACCGTGAGGGGGCGGGAGTAGCCTGTGTTCATTGACTTTAAACCTACTTCGCAGGGCCGCCGCCATGAACCGTTTCTTCGCTATTTGTGTATTGCTCGTCACCTCTGTCCTTGCCGGTTGTGCGACTCAACCTTCGCCGGAGTTGCGTCCTTACACCGCAGAAGAGACCAAGCAATTGGCCCTGGAGGCGTTGAGCCGTCGAGGGTTGTCGTTTGACGAATATCAACAGCAGCGCGCCGCACTGTTGGGCCAGCCACAGAAATCCTTCGGCTTTGACCGCCAGGGTGAAATGAACGCCGTGCGCAGTATGGCCCTGCAGGGTCGTCCCAGTTGAGCCGGCGCCCAGCGGCAAAAAGCCCGAGGTTTCCCGTGTGGAACCTCGGGCTTTTTGTTTGCCATGGGACTCCTTGAGCCTGTTAAGCTGAATTTCAGGAGCGTTCCTACGCACATTTAAATAAAGTTGTTCTTCTTTAATGGCATTCGATCGGTTAAACCTGACGACCTCTGTTCCGCTCGATGCCCCTGAGACACTGCTCTTGGGAACACGCTCTGCGAGTTTTTAACGTCATGAATAAACGTCCGTTGTATTTCGATTACGCCGCCACCACGCCGGTGGATGAGCGGGTCATCCAGGTGATGGTCGAGTGTCTGGGCTTCAATGCCAATTTCGGTAACCCTGCCTCCAGTTCCCACGCGTTCGGCCAGGCGGCCCGCAAGACGGTTGAGCAGGCACGCCGCCAGGTCGCCGAATTGGTCGGCGCCGAGCCTGAGCAGATCGTCTGGACCTCCGGCGCTACAGAGTCCAACAACCTAGCGATCAAAGGGGTGGCCCAGGCGCGTGGCGTGGCGGGTGGGCATATCATCACCAGCCAGATTGAACACAAGGCCACACTGGACACCGCGCGGCAACTGCAGGAGGCCGGAGTGGCCGTGACTTACCTGGTGCCGGATGCCGACGGGTTGATCAGTGTCGAGGCCGTCAGCGAAGCATTGCGTGAGGACACCTTCCTGGTGTCACTGATGCTGGTCAATAACGAACTGGGCACCCTCAACGACATTCCAGCCATCGGCGCGCGGGTACGTGAGCAGGGTGCGCTGTTCCATGTGGACGCTGCGCAAGGGGCCGGTAAGGTCGCTATCGACTTGGCGCAGTGGCCGGTGGACCTGATGTCGTTCTCCGCCCACAAACTGTATGGCCCCAAGGGCATTGGCGCGTTGTACGTCGGGCCTCGCGCGCGGCAGAAAGTGCTGGCGCAGATTCATGGCGGTGGCCACGAGGGTGGTTTGCGCTCCGGCACCCTGGCGACCCATCAGATTGCAGGCATGGGCATGGCGTTCGCCTTGGCGGCGGCGTCGTTCGCTGATGAGAAGGGCATTATCGTGGCCCTGCGTCAGCGTCTGCTCGATCAGTTGGCGTCGATTGCCGGCTTGCGCCTCAATGGCAGCCCGACCCAGCGTATTCCCCATACCCTCAGCCTTACCTTCAGCGAAGGCGAGTTCAATGCCGCCGCTCTGGGCGCGGGTATTGCCTTTTCGGCGACGTCAGCGTGCAATTCGGCCAGCAATACACCGTCCCACGTGCTTCTGGCGTTGGGGCACGATGCTCGTACTGCTGGCCGCACCATTCGTCTGAGCCTGGGCCGGTTTACCACCGAGCAGGATATCGACGAAGCCGTGCAATTGATCAAGGCGTCACTGGCTAGCGCGCCGGCGTTCTGGGCCGTCTGATCTATCGTTCGAAGCACATAACAATTATTAGTGGTTAGCAGGAGACACAATGAGTACGCAGCCTTTGACCCATGGAACGGTTCCCCAGCGCCTGGCGCATACCCGTGAGCTGATGCGCCGTGAGGGCATCCATGCCCTGCTGGTGCCCTCGGCTGATCCGCACTTGTCCGAGTACTTGCCGGGTTACTGGCAAGGACGCCAATGGCTGTCTGGGTTTCATGGCTCTGTAGGGACGTTGATCGTCACTGCGGACTTTGCCGGTGTCTGGGCCGATAGCCGTTATTGGGAGCAGGCGACCAAGGAGCTCAAGGGCAGCGGTATCGAATTGGTGAAGCTGCAACCGGGCCAACCCGGGCCGCTGGAGTGGTTGGCCGAGCAAACACCGGAAGGTGGCGTGGTGGCAGTGGACGGCGCGGTGATGGCCGTGGCTTCGGCGCGGACCCTGGGGAGCAAACTGGCGGAGCGCGGCGCGAGCTTGCGTACTGACATCGACCTGCTCAATGAAGTCTGGCAAGACCGCCCGACGTTGCCCAACCAGCCGATCTACCAGCATCTACCGCCGCAAGCCACCGTTAGCCGTGGCGAGAAGCTCGCCGCCCTGCGCGCCAGCTTGAAAGACAAGGGCGCCGACTGGCATTTCATCGCGACGCTGGATGACATCGCCTGGCTGTTCAACCTGCGTGGCGGTGATGTGTCGTTCAACCCGGTGTTTGTGTCCTTTGCCCTGGTGAGTCAGCAGCAAGCAACATTGTTTGTGGCATTGGGCAAGGTCGATGCCGAACTGCGGGCTGTGTTGGAAAAAGACGGTGTGACGTTGCGCGACTACAACGAAGTGGCCGATGCGCTGCGTGCAGTACCGTCGGGTGCGAGCTTGCAGGTGGATCCTGCACGAGTAACGGCTGGCTTGCTGGAAAATCTCGACACCGGCGTCAAGCTGGTTGAGGGGCTGAACCCGACCACCCTCGCCAAGTCCCGCAAGAGCCTGGCAGATGCGGAGCATATTCGGCAGGCCATGGAGCAGGATGGCGCGGCGTTGTGCGAATTTTTCGCCTGGCTGGAGCGTGCCCTGGGGCGTGAGCGCATTACCGAACTGACGATCGATGAGCGCCTGACCGTAGCACGTACCCGTCGTCCTGGCTACGTGTCGCTGAGTTTCAACACCATTGCTGCATTCAACGCCAACGGCGCAATGCCGCATTACCATGCCACGCCAGAAGAGCACGCGCTGATTGAAGGTGACGGCTTGCTGCTGATTGACTCGGGCGGCCAGTACCTGGGCGGTACCACGGATATCACGCGGATGGTACCGATCGGTACGCCGAGTGAAGAGCAGAAGCGCGATTGCACGCGGGTGCTCAAGGGGGTGATTGCCCTGTCTCGTGCGCACTTCCCCAAGGGCATTCTGTCACCGCTGCTGGACGCCATTGCCCGTGCGCCGATCTGGGCGGAAGGCGTGGACTACGGTCACGGCACTGGGCATGGCGTAGGTTATTTTCTCAATGTGCATGAAGGTCCGCAGGTGATTGCCTATCAAGCCGCGACTGCACCACAAACGGCGATGCAGCCGGGCATGATTACTTCGATTGAGCCGGGTACTTATCGCCCAGGTCGCTGGGGGGTGCGTATTGAGAACCTGGTCCTGAACCGCGAAGCGGGCAAGACTGAGTTTGGCGAGTTCCTCAAGTTTGAAACCCTGACCTTGTGTCCGATCGACACGCGCTGCCTGATGCCTTCGTTACTGACGGCTGACGAGCGCGAGTGGTTCAACGCTTACCACGCAGAGGTGCGTGAACGCTTGAGCCCGTTGCTCAGTGGCGAGGCGCTTGAGTGGTTGCAGGTGCGTACCGCCGCGATTTGATCGATCGCGGTCAAGGCGCCCGGGGGAGGGCGCCTGTCAGAGGGGGGTAGCTGAGGGCTTCGCGCACAAATTCCAGACGGTCCTGACCAAAGAACAACTGGTTTCCTACAAAAAAGCTGGGTGCGCCGAACACTCCGCGTTTGATGGCCTGTTCGGTTTTGTCCTTGAGGGCGTTTTTTACGGCTTCGTCAGTGGACAGGTCCAGGACCTGCTCCGCATCGAACCCCTGCTCGGCGAGCACCGTGGCCACGACGGTGGGGTCTTCCAGGTGGTGGCCGTCGACCCAGAGCGCGCGGAACAGGCAGTCGATGAAGTCGAGGAAGCGTTCAGGCTGGTGTATCTGAATGCCGGTAATTGCGCGCATCAGCACCAGGGTGTTGATGGGGAAGTGCGGGTTGAATCTGAGCGGTACGTTGTAGCGTTTGGCGTAACGCGCCAGGTCGTCAAGCATATAGCGACCTTTGGCAGGGACCGTAATCGGCGAGGCATTGCCGGTGGCCTTGAATACGCCGCCCAGCAGCATCGGTTGATATACCAGATGCGCGCCGGTTTCGGCGCAGAGTCCCGGTAGCTGGGTGTAAGCCAAGTAAGTGGCGGGGCTGCCGAGGTCAAAGAAGAATTCCAGGGTTTTACTCATGGTCGATGCTCACTGCTTTGATAGGGGCGTGATTACCAGGGTTCATTCCAGGGGCGCAGGTCCAGTTCGAACGTCCAGGCGTCCCGTGGCTGGCTATGCAGGTACCAGTAGTTCTCGGCGATGTGATCAGGGTTAAGAATGCCGTCCTGATCCTTGAGGGCATATTTTTGCGGGAAATTGTCGCGAATGAAGTCGGTATCGATAGCACCGTCGATCACCACGTGGGCGACGTGGATGTTCATCGGGCCTAACTCTCGCGCCATGCTCTGTGCAAGGGCCCGGATGCCGTGTTTGGCGCCGGCGAAGGCGGCAAAACCGGCGCCACCGCGCAAGCCGGCGGTAGCGCCGGTGAACAGGAGGGTGCCGCGCTTGCGAGTGGCCATGCGTTTGGCAACTTCACGTGCGTTCAGGAAGCCGGAGAAGCAGGCCATTTCCCAGATCTTGAAGTACTTGCGTGCGGTTTCTTCCAGAATGCTGCAGGGGACGTTGGCGCCGATGTTGAAGACGAAAGCTTCAATGGGGCCCAGCTCGGTTTCAATGTGCTCGACCAGTGCGATAACGTCTTCTTCTTTGCGCGCATCGCAGGCAAAGCCATGGGCTTCGCCGCCGGCGGACTGGATGCTGTCCACCAGGGGCTGCAATTTGTCGGCGCTTCTGCGGGTGACACAGGCGATATAACCTTCGCGGGCAAAGCGCTGGGCAATGGCGCCGCCAGTGGCATCACCGGCACCCACTACCAATACGACTTTCTTGTTGTGCGTCATGGGAACTCCGTTGGCTCGATGATCGAACAGGAGTCTAGTCGCAGTGTCGGGAATGACCGGGCGCGGGGCCGGAAATTTATACGAGCAGTCAGGGGAGGACTGCTCGGAAGGGTTATTTGCAGATAACGATCATGCTACGGCTGGTGTAGCCGGCAGGGTTGAGTCCGAAGGGGTAGTCCCCAGGCTCCTCGGAGTTGTCGCCGGATTTGGCAATAATCCGGTAGCCTTTGGCGCCGCATGAATTGCTTGCACTGGTGTAGCACTGGTCCCAGGAGGAGGACAGGCCCGAACAGTTGATATGCAGCCCTTTTTTGCCCCGTTTCACTTCTGTCTTGGTGGTTGCGGCACAGCCAGCCATGCCCACAACCAGTAACAGTATCAAAATTCGTTTCATTCCTATCCTTAATCGCCGCTTCGCAAAAGACCTGAAGCCGGCTTTACTCGCTCTCGAGCGTAGCGTTCATGCTATCCGTGTCGAAATTCTCCATGAATGATCTTCGTTTGCGGTCTAAACATGGCCTAAATAAGCAGTAAATGCCAGAGCTACCTTCATAGTGGATCAGTCGGCGGGTACCAGGGGTTTGGATTCGTTGCGCATCGTCAGCGTGGCGCCTATGGAGGCCAGAATAATACAAGTGATAGCCAGCCATTGTGCGAGGGAAAGGTGCTCGTGCAGGAAGAACAGGCCGGAAAGAGCGCCGAACGCGGGTTCGATACTCATCAATGTGCCGAAAGTACGAGCGGGGAGGCGGGTCAGTGCGACCATCTCCAAGGTATAGGGCAAGGCCGTGGACAGAATAGCGACGCCGATGGCGATGGGAATCAGCCCGGGCGTCAGCAGTGCAGCACCGGCATGCACGATACCAATCGGCGCCACGAACAGGGCGGCGATCATCACGCCGAGTGCGGCGGTTTGCACACCGTTGTCATTTCCGGCCTTTTGCCCAAAGAGGATGTAAAGGGCCCAGCAAACACCTGCACCCAGCGCATAAGTCGCCCCGATCACGTCAATACCGCTGCTGGCCTCACCCATCGGGATCAATAAGAGCAGGCCGATGATCGCGAGCGCAATCCACAGGAAGTCGACGGCCCGCCGCGACGCATAGAGGGCTACGGCGAGCGGGCCTGTGAATTCGAGCGCAACCGCGATGCCCAGAGGGACGCTGCGCAGCGACATGTAGAAGAGGAAGTTCATACCGCCCAGCGCCATTCCATAGACGATGACCGTGCGCAGCGACTTGGCCGTCAGCTTGGCGCGCCATGGGCGTAATAGAAGCAGCATGATCACACTGGCGAAAATCAAACGCAGGGTGGTGGTACCTTGCGCGCCGACAATAGGAAACATGCTCTTGGCCAGCGATGCGCCAGATTGGATTGAAGCCATGGCGATCAGCAGCAGGCCAACAGGAAACAACGCCGAGGCCAGGCTGCGGGGTGAAGTGCTCATTGCAGGTGTTCTTCCGAGGTCGTAGTAGATAAGCAGACGCCGCTATGATGCTTAACTGTTAGGTAATGGGCAATATAGTGCTCAGCACTCGCTGAATGCCTCTCTATATAGAGGCATTTTGGGAATTTCAGGCTTATTGATAGAAAATCCAAATTAAGAGTTGACGGCAGATTCTGGAAGCCTATAATTCGCCCCACTTCCGGCGCAGTCGAAACGGAAAACTCCTTGGTAAACAAAGAGTTATGCGG
>NZ_JALJFG010000052.1 GCF_023242475.1 Pseudomonas sp. MWU15-20650
TTGTGTAGAGACCTATGCCCCCTGATGTCCATAGGCACCGTCGAACGCAAAACCTGTGACAAATCGGCTGTTGTGGCGAGCGGGCTTGTCCCGCGTTGGGGCGCGTAGCGCCCCCAAAGAAGGACGAATGCGCTGCACCCGATACTCCGCGCAGATAGCTTTTGGGGCTGCTGCGCACCCCAACGCGGGCGGTGCGACGATTCGACAAGCCCCCTTCCATATCGTTTGTGTGGTGGCCTTAGAAGTTGGCTTCCAGCGACACCATCGCCGTACGCTCTTCACCCACGTTATAGAACGCCGTGCTTGGCGCCAGGCCGTTGACCGGTGCCGAGTTGAACGACACGGTACGCGCCGAGCTCAAGTACTCCTTGTCGAACACGTTAAGCATCGACAAGCGCAGGGTCGCCGACTTGATGACCTTCTTGTCTACCGGCAAATAGATACCGGCGTTCAGGTCAAACACCGTACGGCCATCGATTTTTTCGTTGTTGGTCAAATCGCCATAGAAACTGCCGACGTATTTGCCCGCCACGTTGCCGTAGAACCGCGCGTCGTCATAACCGAACACCAGGTTGAACATGTTTTCCGGCACGTTGGCCAGTTGCTTGCCGGCGGTGGGCAACAACACGTTCTTGCTGAGCAGGTTGTCTTTCTGTTCGGACTGGGTATAGGTGTAGGACGCGTAGTAGTTGAAATGGTGCGGCAGCAGGCCACTCCATTCCAGCTCCAGGCCCTTGTTGTCGACTTTGCCGACGTTGATCACCGCGTAATCTCCGTTCAGGTCGGTGGTCGACAGTTGGCGATCCTTGAAGCTGATGTAGAACAGGGTCGCACTCAACGCCATGTTTTCTTCGGTGTAGCGCCAGCCCAGTTCCTGGTTCCAGCTCAATTCGGGCTTGAGGCTGACCGAGTCGCCCTTGTTGTACAGCACGTAGTTCGGCGGCGTGCGCATGTTGCGGGTGACGTTGTAGAACGCCTGGTTGCTCTCGTCCACCTGGTACTTGGCGCTGAAGTTCGGCAGGAACTGGTGGTAACGGGTGTTACGTTTTTCCGGTGTGTCGTACAGGCTGCCCAGGTTGTTGCCGTCACGCTCGACATACTGGTAGGCCACGCCACCGACAAAACTCAAATCCGGCGTCGCTTGCCAGCTGTCCTGTACCCAGAGCTTTTGCGCTGGGGTGACGGTGTAGTAATGACGCCCTTGTACGGTCGCGCCGTTCTTGTCGACCACCTGCCCACCGCTGTTGTAGTCGCCCCACACATCATCGGGTGCGCCTTCGCCGTTGATCCCGATGAACGGCTGGGTCTGGCGCTGGCGAGCGCGTTCGTACCAGTAGCCGTAGTCCAGGCTGTGTTCTTCGTTGATGTCCCACTTCATTTTGGCGGTGACGCCAGGGCGCCATGTCTCGGTCCACGAAGGACGGTAGTAGTTGGCCGATTTCAGGTTGCTCAGGTCGTAGTTGCCGGCTTTATCGGACTTGGGCCCCAGGTTGGAGGCGGTCTGGCCGCTGAAGCTGCCACCGTTGGCCCAGTAGTAATACGGCGTGACCGTCAGCGCCAGGTTGTCCTGTAGCTGCCAGCGCTGGGTGAGCGTGGCGTTGACGCTTTCGAACGGGTTGCGGTTGAGCTTGTAGGACGAAGACAGCAAGCCCGACTTGTACACCGGGACTTCCGAGTAGTCCTTGCGCCGCCCTTCGGTCTCGAACTGCGACTTGCTCAGGCTGTTGTAGTTGTAGTTTTCCTGATTGTTGTACTTCACCGTGGCCAGGGTCGAGTTGCCACTGCCGTCTTCGAACAGGCTGCTCCACTCGACTTTGTCGCTGCGCATCGTGCCCTTGCCGCGCCACTTGTCACCTTCCAGATGCGACGCCGAGACCCAGGTCTTGAGGCCACCGAAATCACCCGTGTTCACCCGCACGAAGGTCTTGCGCAGGGCATTGGCGCCGACGATCTGTTTGGCGAACACCCCGGACTCCTTGGTCGGCCGAATGGTGATCATGCCGATGTTGCCACCGCTGGAGCCGATGTGCGGGCCGTCAGCCTCCGAAGAGCCCTGGGTCGCAAACACTTCCGCGAGGTTTTCCGGGTCGCCCAACTGGTTGGAGTAAACGCTGTAGTTACCCGAGTCGTTGATCGGCACGCCGTCCACGGAAACCCCGATCTGGTCGGAATTCATGCCACGCATGGTGAAGTTGGTGCCGCTGGTGCCGCTGGCGTCATCGCTGGAAACGTTGATGCCCGGCGTGTATTTGAGTTTGTCGATGGCGTTGGCGGTCGACGACATCTGGTCCATGGCTTCCTTGGTCACCGTGGACCGCGCCTTGGCACTTTCTTCGCGAATCATGTGACCGTTGCCCAGGGTCTGCTTGCCGGCGATGTTCACCGAACCTACATCCTGTGCGTCGTCCGCCATAACCAGCGGCGCAAAGCCACCCAGGCCCGATGCCAAAAGCAGGGCATAAAGATTGTTGTAGTTCACGGGTAGATCCCTTACTTACATTGATCTGTTGTATGGGGCAGTTGCGCCGGGGCTGATCTGACAGACGACGCTTGTCTTCCTGACCACTCGCTCAGGAACCCGGGGATGATCCACGCCACGTGTAACCGTTTGGTGACAGGTTTTGGTGATTGCGATGAAGGTTCGGTGAAAGATCTACAGACGCCACAGCGCGTGGCCTGCAGAGACCTGATAGGGAGTGGAAGGGCAAAAATAAGGCAAGCGAACGGCGGAATATGTACCTAGCGCAACACAATCATCCGCCCCAACAGGCTGTGCTGCTCGAAGCCCAGCACCGCTTGCAAGGCGTTCAGCACTGCTTGCGGGTCTTTGCTCGGAAAGCTGCCGCTGACGCGCTGGGCGCCCACCTCTGCATTGAGCAGAAGGATTCGGCCAGGGTAATAGCGCTCCAGGTCCTTGACCACATCGGCCAACGGCGCCTTGTAGTAATTGAGCCAACCGTCACGCCAGGCCAGGCGTGATTCGCTGTCGACCGCGTGCATGGCGTCGGCAACTCCATCGGCATAGGCCACTTGCTGGCCCGCCGTCAGAACCTGCTGCCGGCCTTGTTTCGAGGGGGTCACGCCCACCCGGCCAGACAACACGATTACCTGCGCCCCGGCCGGTTGCAGGCGCACTTCGAACTGCGTGCCCAACACCCGCGCTTCACCGCTGCCCGCCTCTACTACAAAGGACTGGCCGGTGTGAGTCACGCTGAAAAAACCCGCGCCGCGACGCAGTTGGATATGCCGTTCACCGTGACTGAAATCCACCGCAATCGCGCTGTCAGCGTCGAGGGTGACTTGGGATTGATCGGCCAGGGTCACGGTCTTCACTTCCCCCGGTGCCGTCACGTAATCCGCGCCGAAGTCATCGACCCAGCGCGACGGCTGCCAACCGGCCCCCATGGACACCATCAACAGCAAGCACGCGGCGATGGCCAACGCGGTGAGCCTGCGCGCCCCACGCGAACGCTGCGGGGTGGCCATCCGATTGAGGTAGCCCTGTAACGCCAACGCGTCTTCGCCTGCGAGTTTGCGCGCCGGCACTTCGCTCAATTCCCACAGCACCTGGGCTTGGGAGTACGCCGCGACATGGGCAGGGTCGGCCCGCAACCAGCGGCTGAACGTGGCCTGGTCGCCACTGCTGGGCTGGTCGTGCAGCAAGCTCAGCCAGGCGAGAGCGGCTTGCTCCTGGGCGGGCGAGGGGGTGACGTTCACGATGCTTTCCCTGGCGTGCGTGGAGGCGAAGGTTCACGAAGGCTGGCTTTGCAGGCTTCGAGGGCACGCATCATATGTTTTTCCACGGCACTTTGGGACAGGCCCATGGCCTTGGCGATTTCCGTGTAGGTACGGCCGTGGATACGGTTGAGCAGGAAAATCTGCCGCGTGCGCTCGGGCAGACTGCGCAAGGCCGCTTCGACGTAACGCAAGTCATTGCCCGCCTCCAGCGCCGCCTGGGGTTCGCAGCTGTGGTTATCCTGCTGCTCTGGCCACCAGGCTTCGCTGCTGCGTACTCGCGCGCCTTCACTGCGCAGATGGTCGATGGCGATATTGCCGGCGCAACGCAACAGGTAGGTGCTGAGTTCTTCGACCTGCACCAACGGTCGGCGCCAGAAACGCAGGAACAGGTCTTGTACCAGGTCCGCCGCCGTGGCGCGGCAACCGACACGGCGGCTGACCAGCGCCTCCATCTGCGGGCGCTGGGACAAAAACACCTGCAGGAAATGCGCACGTCCACCGGCTACATCGGGATGCAGGCTGTCCTGGGGGTCGGGAGGCGTGCTGATCATCATGGGAGGCTCAAAATAGGGTGAAAGCCGCAACTGGACTGGCCAGCAGGCCGGCGCCCGCCAGGAATAAAGCCAGCCTTGGCCGATACGGCAACAGCAGCACCAGCAGCAACGCGCTGAGCATCAACACCGCACACCACTCCACCAAGCCCTGGCCCCATCCCCGGACGGCAACTGTCGGCCAGGTCGACAGCATCAGCAGCAGCCAACCTGCCACGCGCAACCCCAAACGTCGGGCAGACGAGGGTTTGCCGTGCAGTAATTCGCCATGATGACGGTCGGTGGCCAGGCACAACGCCAGGCAGATGCTGGCCAGGGATGCCATCAAGTAACCGCCCACCACAGCAGCCAACACGCGCGACGTCACGGCGAGACGGTAGGAGACGGGCAAGGAGGGTTTGCTTTTCATGCGGGAGGCGCCAGGTTCATCAGCGCGCAATATTAATGATAAATATTCTCATAAGCAAAAGAGAACGGATGAGTCACCTGCGCCGATGGATTGCCGAAGCCTGCCATGCGCCCTACAATGCGAACAATTCTTGTTCTCTAAAGTACCCGATGCTTTTGGAGTGACCGCGTTGCAACCGTCCAACACCGTCGAAGCCCTGTACCACGACCATCACCACTGGCTCACCGGCTGGTTGCGACGCAAGCTCGGCTGCCCGCAAAGCGCGGCCGACCTGGCGCAAGACACGTTCATCCGCGTGCTCACCACACGGGAAACCTCGACACTGATCGAACCTCGCGCCTTCCTCACCACGATCGCCAAGCGCGTGCTGTGCAACTTTTACCGGCGCCAGGACCTTGAGCGCGCCTACCTCGACGCCTTGGCGCAACTGCCCGAACACGTGGTGCCCTCGGAAGAAGACCGCGCCATCATCCTGCAAACCCTGGCGGAGTTGGACCAACTGCTCGACGGCCTGCCGGCTCAGGTCAAGCGCGCCTTCCTGCTGGCACAGCTCGACGGCCTGACCTACGCACAAATCGGCGCACAACTGGGCATCTCCATCGCCACCGTCAAACGCCACCTGAATAAAGCGGCCATGCGCTGCTACTTCGCCCTATGAACTTCTCCACCCAAGTCGCCGAGCAAGCCGTGCATTGGCTGATGGAAATGCAGCAAGGCACGCTCAACCCACGCCAGCAAGCGGCCTGGCAACAGTGGCTGGACGCCCACAGCGAACACCAGCGCGCGTGGGACCACATCCAACGGGTCAACCAGCGCTTGCGCGGCATGCCCTCACCCCTGGCTCACGCGGCGTTGAATGCGCAGAAATCCAACAGCCGGCGTCAGGCCCTCAAGCTGCTGTTGATCCTCGGTGCCGGCTCGGCTACCGCCTGGAGCCTGCGCCAGCACACGATCTTGCCGCCGCTGACCGCCGACTACCGCAGCCCGGTCGGCCAGCAGCGCAAGGTGCAGTTGGCCGATGGCAGCCAATTACAACTCAACACCGGCAGCGCGGTGGATGTGCACTTTGATGGCCAGCAGCGGTTGATCCGCTTGCTCGAAGGCGAAATCCTGCTGCTTGCCCGCGCCGGCCCTGCACCACTGCAAGTGCTGACCGGCCAGGGCCTGGTCAGCAGCCAGGCAGCACGACTGAATGTGCGCCAGTTCAATGACCACACCCAGTTGGCGGTGCTGGAGGGTCACGTCGAGGTGATGCCCAACCGCTACAGCGGCCTGCCGCTGAGCGTCGACACCGCGCGCCAGGTCAATTTCACCCGCAAAGGCTGGGACACTCCGCGCCCTGCTGATGCCAACAGCGGCGCCTGGGCCGACGGCATGCTGGTGGCCGCGCATATGCGCCTGGACGATTTTCTCGCCGAACTCGGCCGCTATCGCCGAGGCCAACTCCATTGTGACCCGCAGGTCGCCAACCTGCTGCTGTCCGGCAGTTATCCACTGGACGACAGCGAGCGCATTCTCGACCTGCTGGAAGTCAGCTTGCCCGTCAAAGTACGGCGTTTTACTCGCTATTGGGTGACGGTCCAGGCGCGCGCGTAGTTTTCAAAAATAAAGTGAGCCGTTTTCCACCCCTCGCGTGACAGAGAAGGAAAGCCACCTTGATCCTACCTTCTCAGGACCGCTCTTCATGCCCCAGCAACCGACGCTTCTTGCTCGCTCACTGCGCCAGCTCCTGCTTGGCGCCAGCCTCAGTTTTACCCTGCTGCCCCAGGTGATGGCGGCCGATACCAAGCCTTATCACATCGCCCCGACGACCCTGGAAGCGGCCCTGAATGCGTTTGGGCGCGACGCGGGAGTGATGATCTCATTCGGTTCCGACGTCACCGCCGGTAGACAGAGCCGGGGTTTGTCGGGCAATTACAGCGCCATCGACGGGCTGCAAAAACTGCTCGAAGGCACCGGCCTGCAAGCCCGCGCCGAGGGCGACAACGCCTACACCCTGCAACCGGCCGGCGACCCCACGACGCTCGAACTGCAAACCTCCAACGTGGTCGGCGACTGGCTCGGCGACGCGGCGCAAACCAACGTCTTCGAACACCCCGGCGCCCGTGACGTGATCCGCCGCGAAGCATTCGAACGCCAAGGCGCCACCCAGGCCCGCGACGTGCTCAACCGCATCCCCGGCGTCAACGCCCCGGAAAACAACGGCACCGGCAGCCACGACATGGCGTTGAACTTCGGTATTCGCGGGCTCAACCCGCGCCTGGCCTCGCGCTCCACGGTGCTGATGGATGGCATCCCGGTGCCCTTCGCACCCTATGGCCAACCGCAGCTATCCTTTGCGCCGATCAGCATGGGCAATATGGACGCGGTCGACGTGGTACGCGGCGGTGGTGCGGTGCGCTACGGCCCGCAGAACGTCGGTGGCATCGTCAACTTCGTGACCCGCGCCATCCCGGATGCACCGACCGTCAAGGGCGGCTTGCAGACCGAGACCAGCCCGTCCTCCAGCCACGATGGCTTCAAGACCAGCGGCAACCTGCTGGCCGGCGGCACCGCCGACAACGGCCTGGGCGGTGCGATCCTGTACTCCGGCACCCGGGGTGGCGATTGGCGCGAAAACAGCAACACACACATCGACGACCTGATCCTCAAGGGCAAATACCAGCTGGACGAAGCCAACAGTTTCAATGCCATGGCGCAGTACTACGAAGGCCAGGCCGATATGCCCGGCGGCTTGAACGTCAAGGACTACAAGGCCGATCCGTACCAATCCACCCGCCCCTACGACAAGTTCTGGGGCCGCCGCACGATGTTCAACGCCGGTTATCGCTACCAGCAAGACCGCCGCGAATTCACCGCCAACACTTTCTTCACCACCACGTTGCGCAATGGCTACCTGGACCAGGGCCGCTTCCTTTCGCTGTCGCCGCGCGAGTATTGGGTGCGTGGCCTGGAAACCCGCTTCGCCCAAGGCTTTGACCTTGGCCCCACCAGCCACGAAGTGGGCATCGGCTACCGCTACATCAACGAAGCGGGCCACGAGCTGCGCTACCGCACACCGATCAGCGCCAACCAGCAACTGCCCAACACCAACAGCCGCAACGACCGCGATACCCGTGGCGCCACCGAAGCCAATGCGTTTTTCGTCGATGACCGCATTGATATCGGCCGGTGGACCATCACGCCTGGCGTACGCTACGAGATGATCGAGTCGCAGCAAACCAACAACCTGACCAACGTCAAGTACAAGGGCGACTACAACACCGCGCTGCCGGCATTGAACGTGCTCTACCACCTCACCGAAGACTGGAACCTCTACGCCAACACCGAAGGTTCGTTCGGCAGCGTGCAGTACAGCCAAATGCCCAACCGCGTGACCAGCGGCGAAGTAAAACCGGAAAAAGCCCGCACCTGGGAACTCGGCACACGCTATGACAACGGCAACCTGCGGGCGGAAGTCGGTGCGTTCCTGATCAACTTCGACAACCAGTACGACAGCAACCAGACCAACGACACCGTGATCGCCCGCGGTGAAACTCGCCACCAAGGTATCGAGTCGAGCATCAACTACGCCCTCGACGGTTTGAGCCCGGCACTGGCAGGGTTCGATGTGTACGCCACCTACGCCTACGTCGATGCCACCATCCGCGAAGACGGACCGAACAAAGGCAACCGCGTGCCCTTCTCGTCCAAGCACAAGGGCACCCTGGGCGTGGGTTATACCGAAGGCCGCTGGAAGCTCAACCTGGACAGCAGCTACCAGAGCAGCCAGTTCGCCGACAACGCCAACACCCAGGCAGAAAGTGCCGACGGCAGTACCGGACGCATCCCGGGCTATATGCTGTTCAGCAGCCGCGCAGCGTATGACTTCGGCCCGCAGCTGTCGGACTTGAACGTGGCGGTCGGGGTGAAAAACATCTTCAACAAGCAGTACTACACCCGCTCGTTCGACGACAACAACAAGGGCAAATACGTCGGCGAACCGCGCACGCTGTACGTGCAGACCTCCATTGCGTTCTGACAGAGCCGAGCAGATCCAAATGCCAGTCAGTTAAGCGCTAGAACGAGCAACCGGTAACCGGTGGCGAGCGGGCTTGTCCCGCGTTGGGGCGCGTAGCGCCCCCAAAGAAGGGCGAATGCGGTGTACCCGATACTCCGCAGAGATAGCTTTTGGGGCTGCTGCGCACCCCAACGCGGGCGGTGCGACGATTCGACAAGCCCGCTCGCCACAGTGATAGTGTTTCTTCTTAACCGACTGGCTTTAGGGCTTCATTGGATGCCCAGCGCACTGCCCTAGCTGCCCGCCAAGCAGCTGGGAGTCGCCGCGACCAAGGCATCGATGGCGCAACGTGTCTTGGCGGGCATGTGTGCGGCCGTAGGCCAGATCACATGGATCGGCGCAGGCTGGTCGCGGTAGCTTGGGAGTACCGCTTCCAATTGCCCGCGCAGCACATAGTGCGCAATCAACCAACTGGGCAGCCAGGCCAGGCCCACGCCCGCAATAGCGGCATCGGCCACAGCCTGGAGGTCGTCCAGCAGCAAAGGCGAGGTCACACCGCTGCGATGCGAGGTCGCGCAACGGTAGGCAATGCCCCGGTGAGCGACGAGGTCATCGATACAGTCAATCGGACCGACACGTTGCAAGTACGCCGGTGAAGCAGCCAGGCCCACAGACTGTTCGCCCAGCCGGCGTGCGCTCAGGCGGTCTGTATCCGGCAATTGACCGATGCGCACCGCCAGGTCGAAGCCTTCCTGCGCCAGGTCCGTCAGCCGGTCAGAGAACGAAATCTCGATCTCCAATTGTGGGTAATGGTCCAGCAACCCCCACAAAGCGGGCGCCGCATAATGGTGACCGAACGCCAACGGCAAACTGGCCTTCAAACGTCCGCGGGGCTGTTGCCGGCCGCTTTCGAGCACCGATTCGGCGGCTTCGAGCTCCGCCAACGCGCGCAAACAATGTTCGTAGTACGCCTGCCCGTCCTCGGTCAGTCGCTGGCGCCGGGTGGAACGCTGCAACAGGCAAGTGCCCAAGCGTGCCTCCAGGCGTGCCAGGCCCTTGCCCACCGCAGAACGCGTCAGGTTCAGCCGTTCGGCGGCTTCGGTCAGGTTGCCGCTCTCAACGATTTGCAGAAAGAGTTCAACGCCATCAAAACGTGGGGTGGCCATGATCAGATTGTCGCTCTTTATTCCCATATCGAAGGAAAACTTATCACGAATAACGAACCGTATTCCCGCGAGAATCGTACCCCCACCCTATTCAAAGGAATATCCCATGCCGTCCGCTGCCGCTGTATCGGCCGTCAGTCACCCGCGAACCGCCAGAGAGGGCCTCGCACTCACCGCCGTGTGCCTTGTCGCCCTGATGTTCGGCCTGGAAATCTCCAGCGTGCCGGTCATCCTGCCGACGTTGGAGCAGCAACTGGGCACAGGTTTCCAGGATGCCCAATGGATCATGAACGCCTACACCCTGGCCTGTACCAGCGTGTTGATGGCGGCGGGCACGCTGGCGGATCGCTTCGGTCGGCGGCGCATGCTGGTGTTGTGCCTGTGGGTGTTTGGCCTGGCCTCGCTGGCGTGTGGGCTGGCCACCAGTGCATCCACGCTGATCGTGGCGCGTTTTGTCCAAGGCCTCGGCGCCGGGGCGATGATGATCTGCCAGTTCGCGATTCTTTCCCACCTGTTCCGCGAACCGGCGGCGCGGGCGCGGGCGTTCGCCATATGGGGTGTGATCGCGGGTGTGGGCCTGGGCTTCGGGCCGATGGTCGGAGCGTTGATCCTGGCGGTGGCGGACTGGCGCTGGGTGTTCCTGGTGCACGTACCGCTTACCCTATTCACCCTGGTACTGCTGCGCATCAGCGTGCAGGAGTCGCGTGACCCCAACGCCCATCGCCTCGACATCGCCGGCATGCTTACCCTGACGCTGTCGGTGTTCGCGCTGGTCTACTTCATCACCCAAGGCAGCGAGCACGGCTTCGGCACACCCGCCATGCTCGGTTGGGCGGGCGCGTCGTTGGCCGCAATGCTGCTGTTCATCTTGATCGAGCGGCGCAGCGCCCACCCGATGTTTGATTTCTCGGTGTTTCGTATCCAACGCTTCAACGGCGCCCTGATGGGCTCGATCGGCATGAACTTCAGCTTCTGGCCGTTCATGATCTACCTGCCGCTCTACTTCCAGGCGGGCCTGGGGTACGACACGCTGACCACCGGCGCAGCCCTGCTCGCCTACACGTTACCCACCTTGTTGGTTCCGCCGCTGGCCGAACGCCTAGCCCTGCGCTACGGCGCCGAACGCATCATCCCCGTGGGCCTGGCGTTGATGGGCACGGGGTTCATCGCCATGGCGGCGGCCAACGGAGCTGAACATCCGAGCATTGTGCTGGTGCTGCTCAGTTGCACGATGGCCGGCGTGGGCCTGGCGCTGACCAACTCGCCCACCACCAACACCACCGGTTCCGTATCGGCCGACCGCGCAGGCATGGCCTCGGGCATCGATCTGAGTGCGCGGCTGATCACCCTGGCCGTCAACATTGCACTGATGGGTGTGGTGCTTTTACTGGGGATAGGCCATCAACTGGCCACCCTATTGCCCGAATCCACGGCCATGGATTGGCCGGCCATCAGTCAGAACATTGCGGCGGGCAAGTTGAACATGCTGGGGCTGCCAACCCTGCAAGCCCAGGCGGCGCTGCGTCATGGCGCGGGTTGGGCCATGCTCTTTGCGGGGTTGGGTGCTTGCGGGCTGGCATTGTTGAGCCGGTATTTCTTCCGACGCGGCCAGTAAACGAAAACGGGCCTGCATGGGCAGGCCCGTTTTTAGCGGGGGGGGGTGAAAAAACTGTCAGCTGTTAAGTGCAGCGTTTTCGTTTTCCAGGAATTCCTCTTCAAGCGCGTCATCATTGACTTTGTTGGCCGGCGCATTTTTCCCGGCAGCGCGGGGCTTGCCTTGCAGTTTGCCGAACAAGTGCTCCAACGCATGATCCAGCTTGGTGGCGGCACCATCGATCGCCTGTTCCAGCGTATCGGCTTTATGGCAAACGGAGACCGGTTGATGGCCCTTTGGCCGTGCTTCCAGACGGCAACTTAAATCGTGGGGACCGGGCTTGTCGCCGTTCTCATCCCGCAGGTAGACCTCCACTCGGGTCAGGTCTTCTTCATAACGTTCGAGCGTGCTCTCAATGGTCGTACGTACCCACTCCTCCAGTCGGATGCTGCTTTCAATATGGTTATCGCTATTGACTTGGATTTGCATAGTTCTTCCCTTATTTCAGCTAGCTCGCGAGAGGTCACAACTGCAACACCGGTGTGGTGAAACCATGACCTCCTGATTACACAATTGAGCAGTCAGAAGAACAATTCAACCCCTTTGCAAAGATAAATCCAACATTACAAATTAAGTCTGACTACAAGCAAAAACGCTGTTAGGGTGGGGAGTTAGTTACATCTTCTTACGCCCCGCGATCCTCATAATTGCCCCTCTCCCAAGGGGTGCAAGCCGCGAAAAATACCCGCCTCCTCCACCAGCCAGTCATGCACCGCCCGCACGCCCGGGTGGCTCAGCGCACCCGGCGCGTACAGCAGCACATAGCGTTTGTGGTTAGGCACGGCCATACCGAACGGCACGATCAAGGTGCCACGCTCCAACTCATCATTAAGCAAGGTACGCCGCGCAATGGCCACGCCCATGCCGGCGATGGCCGCTTCGATGGTCAGGTGGTTGCGGTTGAAGGTGTGCCCGCGCCGTACGTCGGCGTCGTGGAAGCCGATGGCATTCAGGTAGAACTCCCACTCGGCGTATTCATAACTCCCACGCCAGGCAGTGATGTCGTGCAGCAACGGGAAGTGCGCAAGGTCGGCCGGACCATGCAACGGTGGGCGGCCGCGCAACAGGCTGGGGGCGCACACCGGGAATATCTGCTCGTCGAGCAGGGCTGTGGATAACAGGCCAGGGTAGCTGCCGTCGTTAAGGTCGATGGCCAGGTCAAAATCGCCCTCGTGCAGGGCAACACTGCTGTCTTCGGCGACCATGCGCAGTTGAATATCGGGGAAACGCTGCTGCAAACGCGGTAGGCGCGGAGTCAGCCATTTACCCAGAAACGACGGGATCGAACGCAGGCGCAACGTACCGCTGATCATCCCTGCGTCCAATCGCTGCAATTCGGCGTCGATGCTGCCGTAAGCCTCCCCCACCGTGGCTGCCAGACGCTGCCCCTCTGCACTCAGCTCCACACCGCGTGCGCGCCGATGAAACAGCCGAAAGCCCAGGCGCTCCTCCAGCTGGCGAATCTGCTGGCTGACCGCTCCCGGTGTGATGTGCAGTTCTTCGGCGCAGCGGGTGAACGACAGATGCCGCGCAGCACAGGAGAAAACGTGCAGCCAGACGTATGTCTGGCCATGGAGGGGGCGGGTCATAGGGTTTAGTCCTGCTAAAGGGTGTCTTAGGATAATTCGTTGGTCAGTGCCGATCTAGAGGATCAGTATCGCGCCAATTGCGCTCGTCCTACAAAAAATGGCAGCGATTCCTACTCCATTGCTTGTAAGGCTTTAGCATGGCTATCAGTGTTTTCGATCTATTCAAGGTGGGCATCGGCCCGTCCAGCTCCCATACCGTTGGGCCTATGCGGGCAGCGGCAACCTTTGCCCAAGCCCTGGCGGACCAACAGCTGCTGAGTGACACACGCCGCGTCGAAGTGCGCCTGTACGGCTCGCTGTCGGCCACCGGCGTCGGCCACGCCACCGACCGCGCCTGTGTGATGGGCCTGATGGGCGAATGGCCCGACCGGGTCGACCCGACCTCGATCGACGCGCGCATCCAGCAATTGCACGAGTCCGGCCGGCTATTACTGGCAGGCCAACAGGACATTGCCTTCAACTGGCACACCGACCTCCTGCTGCTGGACGAAAGCCTGCCCTACCATCCCAACGCCATGTCCCTGCACGCCTACGGCGAAAACGGCCTGTTGAGCGAGCAAACCTATTACTCGGTCGGCGGTGGTTTCATCATCGAAGCCGCCGAAGCCGCCTCGGGTATCGCGCCGGCCAGCGATATTGAATTGCCCTATGACTTTTCCAGCGCGGTGGAACTGCTGGCCTTGTGCAACAAGCACGGCCTGCGGGTTTCGGAACTGATGATGACCAACGAACGTGCGTGGCGCAGCGATGAAGAGATTCGCAGCGGCCTGCTGCATATCTGGTCGGTCATGCGCGAATGCGTGGAGCAGGGCCTGCGCGATGAAGGCATCCTGCCCGGTGGCCTGGATGTACCTCGCCGCGCGGCGAAACTGCACCGTAGCCTGCTGGAAATCGGCAAACCCAACGTCATCACCTCGACCTTGTCGGCCATGGAATGGGTCAACCTGTTCGCCCTCGCCGTCAACGAAGAAAACGCCGCCGGCGGACGCATGGTCACCGCGCCCACCAATGGCGCGGCGGGGATCATCCCGGCGGTGCTGCATTACTACATGAAATTCAACGCCGACGCGTCTGATGACGACGTGGTCAACTTCTTCCTGGCGGCCGCCGCCGTCGGCATCCTCTGCAAGAAAAACGCCTCGATCTCCGGCGCTGAAGTCGGCTGCCAGGGCGAAGTGGGTTCCGCCTGTGCAATGGCTGCCGCAGGGCTCGCCGACATCCTCGGCGCCACCCCCGAGCAATTGGAAAACGCCGCCGAAATCGGCCTGGAACACAACCTCGGCCTGACCTGCGACCCGGTCGGTGGCCTGGTGCAAGTGCCGTGCATCGAGCGCAACGCCATCGCCGCCGTCAAGGCAATCAACGCCACGCAAATGGCCCTGCGCGGTGACGGCAAACACTTCATTTCCCTCGACCGGGTAATCCGCACCATGCGCGATACCGGCGCCGACATGCATGACAAATACAAAGAAACTTCACGGGGCGGCCTGGCGGTCAGCTGGGTGGAGTGCTGATCGGAGCACTGCTACCCGCCCCATACGTGAGCCCGCGCAAAAATAATAACGAGGCAATACCGATGACCGATGTACGTACACCTGCTGCCGAAAATCCCGCTGTAGACCTGACTTCAAGCACTGTTACAAAAGGCTGGAACAAACACGACACCACCTGGATGCTGGGCCTCTACGGCACCGCCATCGGGGCAGGCACCTTGTTCCTGCCGATCAACGCCGGCGTCGGCGGCTTCTGGCCGCTGATCGTGCTGGCGCTGCTGGCCTTCCCCATGACGTTCTTCGCTCATCGTGGGCTGACGCGCTTTGTGCTGTCGGGCAAATCCGGCGACATCACCGAGGTCGTCGAAGAGCACTTTGGTGTCGGCGCGGGCAAACTGATCACCCTGCTGTATTTCTTCGCCATCTTCCCGATCCTGCTGGTGTACAGCGTGGCGCTGACCAATACCCTGAGCAGCTTCATGGAACACCAACTGCACATGGCCCCGCCGCCCCGGGCGATCCTCTCGCTGGTGCTGATTCTCGGCCTGATGGCCATTGTGCGCTGCGGCCAAGGCGTGATCGTCAAGGCCATGAGCGTGTTGGTGTACCCGTTCGTGGCCGCCCTGTTGCTGCTGGCCGTGAGCCTTATTCCCAACTGGAACGGCGCGTTCTTCGCCTCCGCCAGCGAAGGCATGCCGCTGCCGCTGTTCCTCAAGACCTTGTGGCTGGCGATCCCGGTGATGGTGTTCTCGTTCAACCATTCGCCGATCATCTCCGCGTTCGCCGTTGATCAGAAACGCGTGTATGGCGCCCAGGCTGAACGCAAAAGCAGCGGCATCCTCGCCACCGCCCACGGCATGATGGTGCTGACGGTGATGTTCTTCTGTTTCAGCTGCGTGCTGGCCCTGTCGCCGGCTGACCTGGCGGCGGCCAAGGCGCAGAACATTTCGATTCTGTCGTACCTGGCCAACCACTTCCAGACGCCAGTGATCGCTTACGCTGCGCCGTTGATCGCACTGGTGGCCATTACCAAATCGTTCCTCGGCCACTACATCGGCGCCAGCGAAGGCTTCCAGGGCTTGATCGTCAAATCCCTGCGTGGGCGTAACCGCTCGATGTCGTCCAAAGCGCTGGAGCGCTGCACCGCACTGTTCATGGTGCTGGCCTGCTGGGCCGTGGCCACCTTCAACCCAAGCATCCTGGGCATAATCGAGACCCTGGGCGGGCCGATCATTGCCTGCCTGCTGTTCCTGATGCCGATGTACGCGATCCGCCGCGTGCCCGCTCTGCGCCAGTATTCGGGCCAGCTGTCGAATGTGTTTGTGGTGGTGATCGGGCTGATTGCGCTGTCTGCGATCGTTTTTTCCGTGCTGCCCTGAAACGGGTCACCGTCTTCAAGCACAAGCCAAAATAATTGTGGGAGGGGCTACACCCCGATAGCCATAGGTATCTACACAACTTTCCCTGTGGCGAGCGCTGCCCTCCGAGTTGTGTAGATACCTATGCCCCGATAGCGGTGTATCAGCCAATAAATACTCGGCTGAAAGACTGCCATCGGGGGCAAGCCCCCTCCCACATTGGCATACATCTGCCTGGTAGAGCCCCGCACGGCACGCCCCTTGCTGTACAGCCCATGAGGCAAACGGACTTTGTGAAACCTCAGCGACGGAGTGGCCGGTGGTCAGGCAATGCGAACTAATCCCGACACCGGCCGTCAATCACTGCATGTTCTTATCAGGCGGTAACGCACCATGGACAATCCTTTTCAGATCATCACCGACACCTTCACCCCCAAATACCGCGTCAACCTGAGCATCCAACGGCTCGACGGCAGCATCATGCTGACCCTCTCGGATGAGACCGGTGTGGTGGCCAAACGCATGATCAGCGCCGAACAGCGCAACGATCCGCAGCGGCTCAAACGCCTGGTACAAAGCATTCAGTTCGGCATTGCCATCGAGCAGGGCCACAGCGCCATAGAGATCCTGGCGGTGATGACAGACGGCGACAGTCACAAGCTCCTGCAGCGCCCGCCCGTGCGCACCCGGCCCTTCAACGTCGGACTTTAAAGCTCACCCTTCTCGGTTTCCTGGCTCGCCTCGCCCTTGCGGCGCGGGCCTTCGACCTTCACCGACGGGAACGCCGACGACGCATAGCGCACCACCAGAATCGAGAACGCCAACAGCAGAATCCCACCGCACAAGTAGATGATGCCGATATCAGGCGGGTTGTGGTGCGACACGTTGGAGATCAGCAGGCGCGTCAGCGCGGTGATCGCCACATAGATCAGGAAGCGCACCGGCATGTGGTTGGTCTTGAAGTAAATCCCGACCATCGCGCCCAATTCCAGGTAGATGAACAGCAGCAAGATGTCATCGATCTTGATGTGCCCGGCCTCCAGCATCCCCAGAAACTCCATCACCGCCGCCCAAGCGGTCACCGCGCCAATGGCGAACAGCGCCAGGTAATGGAACGTCTCGACAAACAGATTGCCCAGGGACTCGGCCAGCCCGTGGACGTTCTGACGCAGCTTTTCGGCCCAATTGATTTTCACGATGATGCTTCCTTAGGTCGGCTCGACCGGATAATGCGGGGTGGACGTGACCGTTGTTCTGCATGCAGAAAAAAGGCCAGCAGCCGGTATAAGATGGTGGCGGCGTGGCATTAGGCACTCCAGCTCCCCTATTTCCCAACTACAGTAAAAAGCGGCTACCCAAACCCACCCGTTTGGCTTATCCTTTTAGCTGTATATAAATACAGTAGTCGCAAAAGACAACTATCGTGAAGGCATGTGAGGTGGTGAATGGCCGTCGAAGTGGTATACCGCAGCAGCCGAGATCTGGAGCGTTTGTTCATGGATAAAGCCGAAGCTGACCGTCATGACAAGATGCTTGAACTCGCTGAGTTGCTGGCAGAAGTGTTGCAAAAAGCCGTACCGTCCCTGAGCGAGCAGCAGGTGGAGGAAGCCGGGATCTACATGGCGAAGAACCGCGATGTATTTGCCAAGGCGTTCAAGAGCCAACCGGACGCGCTGTCCGAGTTGCTGAACCCGACGGCCGAGTAAAAGCCCGAATTGAACAGGCCCTGAATCATCGATTCAGGGCCTTTTTAATGCCTGGCCTATTTGTAGAGCAAGCGTTCGGCCAGCTCGTCGGCGACCCGTGCGGGGGAGCGTTTTTCGGCTTGGGCGTGGGCAAAGATCTCGGTCAGGCGTGTGCCGATGTTCGACAGGTGGGCAGTGATGTCTGCCAGCTCGGCGCCGCCGTGTTTGAGGGCGACATAGATCAAGCCACCGGAGTTGATCACGTAGTCCGGGGCGTAGAGGATGCCGCGGCCTTCCAACTGGTCGGCGATGTCCAGGTTGGTCAGTTGGGCACTGGCCGAACCGGCCACGGCGGCACAGCGCAGTTGGCCGACACTGTGGCGGTTGAACACCGCGCCGACACCGCAAGGCGCGAGGATATCGCAGGGAGTGCTGAGCAAGGCGTCGTTGGCAATGGGGTGTGCACCCAATTGCTCCATGGCCAGTTGCACTTTGCCATGATCGATGTCGCTGACCAGCAATTCAGCACCCGCGGCATGTAACTGCTCGGCCAGGGCATAGCCAACATTGCCCAGGCCCTGGACCGCTACGCGCAAGCCTTCTAGGTTGTCGCTGCCCAGACGGGCCATCGCGGTGGTGCGGATACCCGTGAACACGCCCATGGCGGCATGGGGCGCCGGGTCGCCGGCGGCGGTAGTGCTGGTGACGAAACGGGTGTGCTGGGCAATGCAATCCATGTCGGCGACCGAGGTGCCGCTGTCGATCGAGGTAATGAAACGGCCGTCGAGTTTTTCGATGCAGCGGCCAAACGCTTCGAACAGCGCGGCGCGGCTCTCCACGTGCACGGGCCGGATGATAACCGCCGTGCCGCCCCCCACCGGCAGGCCGGCCAAGGCAGCTTTGTAGCTCATGCCTTGGGCCAGGCGCGCGGCATCGGCCACGGCACTTTGATCGTCGGGGTAGGCGAGGTAACGACAGCCGCCCAAGGCAGGGCCCAGGCGACTGTTGTGAATGGCAATGATCGCCTTCAGACCGGTCACCGGGTCAACGCTCAGGTGCAGCGATTCAAGGCGGGTGCTGTGCATGAGCGCAAACATCAATGAGCTCCCGAATCACTTCTGGTAGTGGCCCAAGTATAGGCTTGCGACAGAAAACTGCTGGATTGCACTGGAATAAGCCGCCCGGTTTCGTGGGATCTACGACATAAGCGTGCGGGATATTTCTTAAGTTGCTGGACGAAAATTCACTGCAAGGCTAAAACGGGACATCCGTCGGAGACTGCAATGAATCCCCGCAACGCTTTTTTCGCCTGCCTGGACCGTTCCCCACCCGCGCTGTTTGAAGCCGCGCTGTGGATTGCCGCCGAACACGACGCCAGGGTTCAGCCATTGGTGATCCTGCAAGCGCTCACTTTGCTGCAACAACAGATCAGCCTGGGCATGCCCATGCTGCCGGCGGATGAACTCGGCCAGCCGCTGCTACGGCGAATGAATGACCTCGGGTTTGCCCAGGATGACCATACCCCGTTACGCCCCGCCGCGGCGTTGCTGGACAAAGTGTTGCAACGCAAACGCGGGCAACCCTTGGCCATGGGCCTGATTGCGCTGGAAATGGCGCGCCGCCTGAACATTCCCATGGTGGGCGTGAACTTCCCAGGCCACTTCCTGCTACGGGTGCCCGGTGCCGACCACGTGTTGGACCCGTGCGGCGGTCGGCGCCTGTACCCCAACGACTGCCGCGAGCTGCTGCACCGTCAGTACGGGCCGAAACTCACATTGCAGGCCGAGCACCTGCACACCGCCGAGCCGCGTTCGATCCTGCAACGGCTGTCACGCAACCTGCGCCAGTTGCACCTTTCCAACGACGAACCCTTGGCCGCCCTGGTCGATGCCGAGCGCGTGCTGGAGCTGGGCAACGCCAGCGCCGCTGACTACCTGGCACGCGCCAGTCTGTATCAGCGCCTGGATTGCCCCAGCGCGGAGCGCTTTGACCTGGAACATGCCCTGCTGCTCAGCGAGGATCCAATCCAGCGCCTGCGCCTGACAGAGCGGCTGGGGCACCTGCCGCCCAATTCGGTGGTGCATTAAGAAGACTGTGGCGCCTTGAGAATATCGCTTTGCAGCGGGCTCTTGGGCATATGCATGGCAGGCGCGCGCACCTGAATAATCAACAGCGCCGCAATCACCGCCGGAATCGCACAGAAAAAGAAAATCTGCTCCACCGGGATCTGCATCGCCAACAACAGGCTACCGAACAACGGCCCCAGGATTGAGCCAAACCGCCCCACACCCAATGCCCAGCCCGTGCCGGTGGCGCGCACGTGCGCCGGGTAGAAATTGCTGGCAAACGCATTGAGGGTCAGTTGCCCGCCGATGATGCAGAACCCGGCGGCAAACACGCAGGCCACCAGGTAGCGTGGGTTGTCGTGGTTCAAGCCCAGCAGGACGGTGCACAGCGCCGCCGCCGCCAGTACCCCGGACAACAGGCGCACTTTGCTTTTCAGACGGTCGGCAAACCAGGCCATGAGGATGGCGCCCAGGGTGCCGGCGAACAGGAACATGGAGGTGACCAGGTTGGCTTCGTTCAGCGCCAGGCCGCTTTCGAGCAATAGCGAAGGCAACCAGCTGATCATGAAATACAGCAGGATCAGGCTGACAAAAAAGGTCGCCCAGATCAGCAACGTCGGGCGTGCATAGCCGTTGCGGAACAGCTCCACCACCGTCAGTTTGCTGCCCTGCTCCTTGAGGTTGTCTGTTGCACTCACAGGCGGCGGTTGCCAGTCCGGCAGCATGCGCGCCGTGACTTTACGCAGCCGCGCGTACGGTGGTGCATCTCGCAGCAGGCGCGGCAGCGACTCAGGCAGCCACCACGCCAGAAAAGGAAACAGCAGCAACGGCGTCACACCGCCCGCCAGGAACACCGCCTGCCAACCGTACCCCTCGATAAACCCGGCCGCCACAAACCCACCTGCCGCACCACCCAATGAGAAGCCACAGGCCGCCAGGGTCACCATCAAGGTACGCAGGCGAGGCGGCGAATATTCCGACATCAACGCCATGGCGCTGGGCATCGCACCGCCCATGCCGATACCGCAGATAAACCGCGCGGCCATCAGCGTGGTCAACGAACTGGCAAACACCATCAGCACCGTGAGGCTGGCGTAGATCAGCACACAGCCCAGCAGGATTCGCCGCACACCGAATCGGTCGGCCAGTGGCGTCACCAGCAACGAGCCGAGCGTCAGGCCCAGCAGGTTGGCACTGAACACCGGCCCGAACGCGGCTTTTTCCAGGCTCCAATCCTTGGCCAGTGCCGGCACGACATAGCCCAGCACCTGAGCATCGTAGCCATCGGTGACCAGCAGCAAGGCCAGCAACAGGAGAATCAACCATTGGTAGCGCGACACCGGGCGGGCGTCGAGTGCCAAGCGAAAGCTGGCAATCTGAGTGTGCATCGCAACGTACCTTTCATTGTTTTTATTGGCTAACGCTAACCAGAATGTGGGAGAGGGCTTGCTCCCGATTGCTGTGTATCAGCAATAAATTTGTCAACCGACTCACCGCTATCGGGGGCAAGCCCTAATGCCAGTCAGTTAAGCGCTAGAACGAGCAACCGGTAATCGGTGGCGAGCGGGCTTGTCGAATCGTCGCACCGCCCGCGTTGGGGCGCGTAGCGCCCCCAAAGAAGGACGAATGCGGTGTATCCGATACTCCGCGCAGATAGCTTTTGGGGCTGCTGCGCACCCCAACGCGGGACAAGCCCGCTCGCCACAACAAGCCCGCTCGCCACAGTGATAGTGTTCCTTCTTAACTGACTGGCATTGGGGCAAGCCCCCTCCCACATTTGGATCTATGCCATTCAGGCAGCTACGGGGTATCCGGTTGATTGGCCGGATGCGCCTGCACAAACGCCGGATGCTGCGTCGCCAACGCCGCCACTCGCCCGATGCGCGGGTAGGCCGCCAACGGCACCTTGAAGCGCTCGGCTGCGTACAACTGTGGAATCAGAAACGCATCCGCCATGCCTGGCTGCTCGCCAAAACAAAAACCTTCGTCGCCAATCAACTGCTCCACCGCGCCCAGGCCCTGGCTGACCCAATGGCCGATCCACTCGAGCAACTGCGCCTCATCGTGTCCCCATTTGCGCAATAGGTTTTGCGTGCTGGAGTTATGCAACGGGTGAATATCACACGCGATGATCGAGGCGACCGCACGTTCATGGGCACGGGCGGCCAGGTCTTTGGAGAGCAGCGGTACCTGTGGATAACGTTCCTCCAGGTACTCGACGATCGCCTGTGACTGGATCAGCAGCGTCCCTTCATCGGTACGCAATGCCGGTACGCGCCCTTGCGGGTTGATCGCCAGGTACTCGGGTTGGTGATTGGCGCCGCCCGCCGGCACCAGCAGGTTGACCGGCAGCGCGGTGTAATCCAGGCCCTTGAGCGCCAGGGCAATACGTACCCGATACGACGCGGTAGAACGGTAGTAGGTATAGAGTTCCATTGCCCTGCCCTCTTAACGCGCCGCGACCACGGTGCCACGGCATTCGCCGAAGCCGATGGAGGCAAACCCTTCGCGGCTGCAACGGCCACGCAGGATGATTTCATCACCGTCTTCGAGGAATTTACGCACCTCACCCGACGCCAACTCAATCGGCTTTTTGCCGCCTTCGGTGATTTCCAGCAGGCTGCCGAATTGCCCGGCTTGCGGCCCGGACAAGGTGCCCGAACCAAACAAGTCACCGGCCTGCAACTGGCAACCGTTGACACTGTGATGCGCCACCATCTGTGCCACCGTCCAGTACATGTACTGGGTGTTGCTCAACGTCAGGCGATGGGCCGGCAGCTTTTGCTCGCGCATCGCAGCGGTGGTAAGCAGCACTTCCAATTCGATATCAAAGCCGCCCGCCACCTGGTCACGTTTGTCCAGCAGGTAAGGCAGCGGCTGCGGGTCGCCCTCGGGGCGTGCCGGCTGTGCTTGGCGGAACGGCTCCAGTGCCTCGGCCGTTACGACCCATGGCGAGATGCTGGTGATAAAGCTTTTGGACAGGAACGGCCCCAGCGGCTGGTATTCCCAAGCCTGGATGTCTCGCGCAGACCAATCGTTGAGCAGGCAGAAACCGGCGATATGTTCGGCGGCGTCACCAATGGCAATCGAATCGCCCATGGCATTGCCCTGGCCGATCCAGATGCCCAGCTCCAATTCATAATCCAGGCGTGCGCAGGGGCCGAAGGTCGGCTCGGTCTGGCCGGCCGGCAGGGTCTGGCCTTTAGGGCGACGTACGTTCGTGCCCGACGGGCGAATGGTTGATGCACGACCGTGGTAGCCAATCGGCACGTATTTGTAGTTCGGCAACAGTGGATTATCCGGGCGGAATAATTTACCGACGTTCTGCGCGTGCTCGATGCCGACGTAGAAGTCGGTGTAGTCATTGATTTTCGCAGGCAAGTGCATCTGGCAATCGGCGGCGCGGTGCAGCACTTGCGCCTCACGGGTTTGCAGCTTGCTGCCTTCGGCCAGCAGCGCCAGCAAGCGCTCGCGCAGGGCGACGCGCGGGCCGCGGCCCAGTTCGAAAAAGGCGTTCAGTTGGCCACCCGCCGTGGCTTCAACCGCACGGCGTGCCTCACCGTCAAACTCATCCAGCGCCGCGTGCAGATCGAAGATTGCGTCGCCAATCGCCACGCCACTGCGCGGGGCCGAACCGTTGATGCTGAACACACCCAGCGGCAGGTTTTGCAGGGGGAAATCTGCGTGGCCGTTGGCGGAGGCTACCCAACTGCGGGTAGGAATGGGCTGAGTCATGGGTTATCTCCGGTTCGGGTTGAAGGTGGCGGGCAGCGCGGCCCAGCACGCGTCATAAGCGGGTTGCAGTTGCGGGCATTCCAGGGCGAACTGGGTAGGACGCAGCACTTGGCTGGTCTCGAACATGAAGGCCATGGTGTTATCGATCTTGTGCGGTGCCAGGTCCACGTTGATGGCCTTGGTGCAGGTCTCGCCATCCGGGCCATGGGCGCTCATGCAACTGTGCAGCGACGCGCCGCCGGGCAGGAAGCCTTCGGCCTTGGCGTCGTAGGCGCCCTGGATCAGGCCCATGTATTCGTTCATCAGGTTGCGGTGGAACCACGGCGGACGGAAGGTGTTCTCGGCCACCATCCAGCGTGGCGGGAAGATCACGAAGTCGAGGTTGGCCAGGCCGTGCACACTGGTGGGCGAGGTCAATACGGTGAAGATCGACGGGTCCGGGTGATCGAAACTCACCGTGCCGATCGTGTTGAAGCGACGCAGGTCGTATTTGTACGGCACGTTATTGCCGTGCCAGGCGACCACGTTCAGCGGCGAATGGTCCAGCTCGCAGGCCCACAGCTCACCGAGGAACTTCTGCACCAGCGTGGTTGGTTGCTTGAGGTCTTCGTAGTGGGCCACTGGCGTCAGGAAGTCGCGGGGGTTGGCCAAACCGTTGCTGCCGATAGGGCCCAGGTCCGGCAGGCGCAGCGGGGCGCCATGGTTTTCCGCGACGTAGCCGCGTGCTTGCGCGTCCAGCAGTTCGATACGGAACTTCAGGCCACGGGGCAGTACGACAATTTCCAGCGGCTCGACGTCCAACACACCCAGTTCGGTGGCGATACGCAGGCGGCCTTGCTCGGGGACGATCAGCAGTTCGCCGTCAGCATTAAAGAACACACGTTCCATCGAACGGTTGGCGCGGTAGTTGTAGATGCTGATACCTGCGGGTTTTTCCGACCCCGCGTTGGCGACCATGCCGACCAGGCCGTCAATAAAGTCCGTCGGCTCACTCGGAATATCCAACGGGTTCCAGCGCAGGCGATTGGGCGTCACCGCCCCCAGCGGGCCACCGGCCAATTGCCGTTCCAGCTTGACGAACGCCGGGTGATTGGCCGACGGCTGGATGCGGTACAGCCAGGTGCGGCGGGCTTCGCTGCGCACCATGGTGAAGGCCGTGCCGGAGAACAGTTCCGTGTACAGCCCGTAGGGCGCTTTTTGCGGGGAGTTCTGGCCGACCGGCAGCGCACCGGGCAAGGCTTCGCTGGCGAATTCATTGCCAAAGCCCGATTGGTATTCGAGGTTCATGGATCATCCTCAGTACGGAAGTTGTTTTTATCGTAATCCAGTTACGCATAACGTAATTTGATCACCGTCGACCGTCAAGCTATAAAGACGCCCATTCATCTCTCGGATTCTCGCCCTTCCATGGAAAAGCCCCGCGACACCGGTAAACAGAAAGTCCGCTCGGCCGAAGTCGGCACCGATATCCTCAAGGCCCTGGCCGAATTGTCCCCAGCCACTTCGCTGTCACGCCTGGCCGAGCATGTGCAGATGCCGGCGAGCAAGGTACACCGTTATTTACAGGCGCTGATCGCCTCGGGGTTTGCCGAGCAGAACACCGCCACCAACCATTACGGCCTGGGCCGTGAAGCGTTGCGCGTGGGCCTGGCGGCGCTGGGCAGCATGGATGTGTTGAAGGTCGGCGCCATGCCCCTGGCGGAGCTGCGCGATGAACTGAATGAAACCTGCTTTCTGGCAGTGTGGGGCAACCAGGGCGCGACCGTCGTGCACATCGAGCCAGCAGTGCGCGCGATTACCGTGGTGACCCAGTTGGGTTCGGTATTGCCGCTGCTCAGCTCGTCCACCGGGCTGGTGTTCAGCGCCTACCTGCCGTCCCGGGAAACCGTGGAATTGCGCGAACGTGAAATCCAAGCCGGCATAGCCCACACCCTGGCGGACGATCAAGCCTACGCCACCCTGTGCGAACAGATCCGCAGCCGTGGCTTGCACTTTGTGCATGGCTTGCTGATGCCTGGTGTCGATGCCTTGTCGGCGCCGGTGTTCAATGCGGTCGGGCAAGTGGCGGCGGTGATGACCGTGGTCGGCCCCACCTCACTGTTCCACGCCGATGAAGATGGCCCGGCGGCGCAACACTTGCTGGCCGCGACCCGGGCCGTGAGTTGGCGCATGGGCTACCAGCGCTGAGTCAGTCGCCCCAGTGTGACAGGGCCAGCGCTACGCGATTCTCCACTGCCTTCACCTGCGCGCCGGCCACCCCATAGTTGTTGGTCAGCATCGAGAACACCAACTTGCGCCCGTGAGCGTCGGTGATGTAGCCGCTCAATGACGACACGCCGCCCATGGAACCGGTCTTGGCATGCAGGTTGTTTTCAGCCGGGGTGCCGCGCAAGCGATACCCCAGGCTGCCACCGGTCATGCGGTCGGTGTTACCGGCCACCGGCAGCGCGTTGTACCAGGCGTTGAACCACGGCTGTTTGCTCGCGGCCAGCAGCAGGTCGGTGAGGGTTTGCGACGACACCAGGTTACGCCGTGACAAGCCGGAACCGTCAACCTGGTTCAGCGTCGTCACGTCCAGCCCCTGGCGCTTGAGGAACCCGGCCACTGCCGTCGCCCCCGCCGCGGCGGTACCGCTATTGGCGGTCTGGCGGCCCATGGCCTTGAGCAACGCTTCGGACATGTTGTTGTTCGAGAGCTTGAGCAGCGGCGTGATCAGTTCCTGCAACGGCGCCGATTGATGTTCGGCCAGCAGGGTCGTCGTGGCCGGGCTTGCGCCGCCCATCACTCGGCGCCCCAGCACCGTGATCCCCTGCTGCGCCAGCGCCTGCTCGAACAGGTTGGCCACCAGCTGCGTCGGCTCCCAGACGCTGACCAGTTGCTCGCTCTGCCGGCCCGGCGCCACAGTGCCGCTGAGCTGCAACAGGTTGGTGCCGTGGCGACGGTTGATGCCATAGCTGTTGCCCGGCCCACTGATGGCGCGGTTGCTCAGTTGCAGGTAATCGGTAGGCGGATAGATCTCGACACTCACAGGCTGGCCGGCCCGCGCGGCGGCCTTGGCCGTGACCAGCACGCTGCCCGCATCGAAATCCGCATTGGGTGACACGGTCAGCGCGGAAATCTGCGCGCCGTAGTAGGTGGTTTCATC
This sequence comes from Pseudomonas sp. MWU15-20650, assembly GCF_023242475.1. Lineage (GTDB taxonomy): Bacteria > Pseudomonadota > Gammaproteobacteria > Pseudomonadales > Pseudomonadaceae > Aquipseudomonas. Next base: position 26,590 of record NZ_JALJFG010000052.1, read on the forward strand.
ATCATGGGACCAATCGACGCCCAACCGCTCGGCGTCAAACCAGGTGTCGTCGAACACCAGGTCGCCCTGCACCTGGCGCACGCCCTGGCTGGCCAACTGCGCCGCGAGCGCCTGGTAGTCGGCAAACTGAATGGTCGGATCGCCCAGGCCGCGCAGGTACAGGTTGCCGGTCAAGCGATCGCCCTGGCGTATGCCATCGCTGCGCAGCTGCGTGGCGAAGCGGTACTGCGGCCCCAGCACATCCATCGCCGCTGCGGTGGTCAGCAGCTTGAGGTTGGAGGCTGGCACCAGCCGCGTACGCGGGTTGTGCTGGTAGAGCACGCTGCCGCTGCGCGCATCGCGCACCATCAGCGAGACCGTAGCGCCCTGCAGCACCGGGTCCTCCAGCAATGAGTCCAGGCTGTGCCCGGTGGTGGTCGTCGAAGGCGTGGCGCAACCACCGAGCAACAGGCCAAAACCCAGCACCATCGCACTGGCGTGTATCCATCGTCCCAACCGCATAAACCTGGCATTCCTGAAACTACGAGAGTGCGCAGCTTGGTTAATTCACTGCGCTCAATCAAGTGCCAAGGTGGTGATAGAGAATGTTCCTGCCTGAAACTGCGGGTCGGGTTTGGGCTCGGCAGGGCTCGGTGCGGGTTGCATGAAGTCCATCGCCGGCAGGTAAACCCGCTGGCGCTGCGCATCGAACGCCATGTTGTAGGCCATCGGCAAGGTGCTGAAACTCGCCACCTCGGCATAGTGATCGGCATCTTGCTGCTCGATTACCCTCACATTCGCATCCACGCCGCTGGGGATCAGCAAGCGTTGATGCTGCACGTCATACGCCACCGCATTCACGTCGCGCCCAATCGGCAACCGCGCCTTGACCTCACCCGTCTGTCGGTCGGTCACGATCAACATCGGCGCCTCACCGCGACACGCCACGAACAAGCGCTGGCGCTCTACATCCTGGGCAAGTGCGCTGGGCTTGGGGCACTCGGCAAACTGCCAGGTATCGAGCAGCGCAAAGGTGCTGGCCGCATACCGCGCGACCTTGCCTTCATCGCGCATCGGCAAAAAGAAACTGCCATCGCCCTTGAGCAACAGCGGGTCGATTTTTTTCACCGCCAATTCGTGGGCGCCGGTGATGCGCTCTTGTTTGGGATCAAACTCAAACAGCGTCGAACGGTCCGCCCGCCGCCCGCTGACAATGATCACCTTGCCCGTGGACGGCTCATACACCGCGCTGTTGAGGTTGCTTTGCGCCACGGCGATCCGCTTGAGCGGTTTGAGTGTGGATAACTGCACCACACTCAAGCTGCCGTCGGTGTTGAGCACAAAGACACGGTCCAGCTCGGGCACGAACACAACACCGTTGGCACCTGCGGACTGGGCCACGGTCTTGAGCGTGCGCTGGTGCTGTACATCAAACACCGTCAGGCCGTTCTCGCGTCGCGCCAGGAACAGGTAAGGACGCGTCGGGTCAAGGCCGACAAAACCCCAGCTGTGGCCAGCGCCGGGCAACGTCACACGGTGTTCGCGGTGAATGACGGGGGCGTCCGCCACCGCCGTGGTGGTGATCAGCAGGGATAATAACCAGGCGTATTTTTTCATCAGAAGGTCAACGTACTGGAGACTGAAACCTGCCGCGCATCACCGATGGACACAAACTGCGTGTTCACCGCAGAGGTGTAGTAGGTGCGATCGAACAGGTTCTTCACATTGAGCTGGAACTTGACCTTCTGCCCATCGATCTTGGTGTCATAGCTGGCGAACGCATCGGCCACGGTGTAGCTCGGCAGTTCGAAGCTGTTGGCCGCGTCCCCTGCCCGCTCGCCCACATAGCGAGCCCCGGCGCCGACCCGCAGTTGGTCACCGCCCAAGATGCTGCCGAAGTCATACACGGCCGACAGCGAAGCAGTGTTCTTCGCCACGTTTTGCAGGTCGTTGCCCTTGTATTTGCTGTCCTCGACCACCACCGCATCGGTGTAGGCATAGCTGCCGATCAAGCTCCAGTTGTCGGTCAATTGCCCACTCGCGTCCAGCTCCAGGCCACGGGAGCGCACCTTGCCGGCCACGCTGTACACCGAGGCCAGCCCATCCCCCACTTGCACCAGCACATTGCGCTTTTCGATGTTGAACAACGCCGCGCTCGCGGTGATACGCCCGGGCATGTCGAACTTGGTGCCCAACTCCCACGCCTTGGACTGCTCTGGCTCCAGGCTGCCATCCAGCACGGTTTTGTTGGCCAGCGGGGCAATGGTGGAGTTGGGTTTGAACGACTCGGTGTAGCTGCCGTAGAACGACAACTCGTCGGTGTAGCGGTACACCAGGCCCGCACGCGGTACCCACTTCTGGCCGTTGCCATCGGTGTTGGCGGTGAATGGCACGCCTTTGCCGGCGTATTGGTCGTACATCTGATAGCGCGCCCCCCCCACCAGAATCCACTGGTCATTCAGGTGAATCGCATCCTGGAAGAACAACGAATCGCTGCGCAGCAGGTCGGTCTGGTTGCTGTCCGGGGCGCTGACGGTGGTCCCTGCGACTTCGTTGCCGTATACCGGCGTGTTGTAGTTGAAGACACCACGCGGCGCCTGGCGAATCAGGTCGGCCCGGTAGATCTTGCGGTACTCATCGTCGAGGCCGAACACCAGGTCATGCTGCATCCCGGCGACATCTACCTTGCCTTCAAGGCTGGCGGTGGCGAAGCGGTCGGTGGTCAGCGCGCCTTGGGTGCCGTCCATGCTGCGGGCCAGGGTGCCGTTGGTGTTGACCTTGACCACACGCACTTGGCTGGCGTCGTAGGTTTCGCGGTTCCAGCTGTAGCCGAAGTGGGCTTTCCAGTCGTCGTTCAGGTCGTGGTCGACGGTCAGGCGATACAGATCGGAGCGGCCTTCCATATTGTTGAACGGCTCATCCAGGCGACGGGTAGCGGGGATATTCAACGGATGATTGGTCTTGGGGTCGATGGCGGTGCCACGGTCGAACGGCGAGAGAAACTCGCGGTGCTCATAGGCGAAAACGACTTGGGTGGTGTCGCCGTACCAGGCCAGGGACGGCGCCACCAGCGTCTCGCGGCGGGTGCCGAAGTTGCGCCAGTAATCTTCGTCTTCATGGTCGACGATCAGTCGATAGGCCAAGCCGCTGTCACCAATGGGACCGGTGGTATCGAGGTTGCCGCCGCTGCCGTTCTTGCCGCTACCGAAAGTCGAGCCGCGTGCGGTCAATGAGGTGGACTGCACCAGCTCGGGCTTTTTGCTGACGATATTGACCACGCCGCCCGGGTCCTGAATGCCGTACAACAGCGACGACGGGCCCTTGAGCACTTCAACCCGTTCAGCCGTGGCGTTCAACGCGCGGCCCTGCACCACGGGCATGCCGTCTTGCATGATCGAGCCATTACGGTTGTCGCCAAAACCACGCAGCATCACCGCGTCCTGGGTGCTGCCCAGGGTGTTGGCCTGGGTGATGCCGCTGATGTTGCTCAGGGCGTCATCCAGGTTGCGCGGTTGTTGGTCGCGCAGCACTTGGGCGGGCACTACGTTGACGGTTTGCGGGGTTTCCAGCAGCAGGCCACGGGAACGCATCACCGAACTGGTGGGCGGCGGCTGGTAGCTGGTGCTGTCCTGGGTGGGGTTGGCACCGCTGATGGTGGTGGCGCCAAGATTCAACGCGCCGCCGGTCGGCACGGGCTCCAGGGCCAAGGTGCGGGCATCGATCTGGCGGAAGGTGAAACCGGTGTGGATCAGCAGGCGTTGCAGTGCCTGGGTCGCGCTCATCTGCCCGCTGATCGCCGGGGCACTGAGGCCGTAAGGCGCTTCATCGGTGTAGATCACGCTGATACCCGTGACCCGGCTGAAATCGCTCAGGGCCTGGGGCAGCGGCTTGGCTGCCAGCGCAAAGTTGAACTGGGCGCTTTGCTGCTCTTGCGCCTGCGCGATGCAAAGCGGCAGCAATGCCAGCCCCGACACCGTCAATACCGAGGCTCCCAGCCACTGTTTTACCCAACCGCCCGCCGTCGACTTCATGCTGTGAGAACCCGTGTAGAAAAGCTGTTAATGCGAATAAATCGCAGTTTCAAGCACTACACGGATGGGCGATGGATTTACCTCACGTCGTTTTGAAAATAATTGTGCTTATTGCGCCTGAATGCAGAACCCCACGCTCTCCCGCCACGGGCATAGGTCTCTACACAACTCGGGGGGGGCGGCGCTGAACCTGTGGCGAGCGGGCTTGTTGTGGCGAGCGGGCTTGTCCCGCGCTGGGGCGCGTAGCGCCCCCAAAGAAGAGCGAATGCGGTGTACCCGATACTGCGCAGAGACAGTTTTGGGGCTGCTGCGCAGCCCAACGCGGGGCAAGCCCGCTCGCCACAGGGGAATATGACAGCCTT
>NZ_JALJFG010000053.1 GCF_023242475.1 Pseudomonas sp. MWU15-20650
GGCTTATCACTGCTCGCTTCAGTGCTAAAGTCCATGCCTCGATTTTGCTTTTCCCAAGGAAACCGTTATGCCGGATGCGACGTCCCTCAGCGCTGGATTCATGGTGGTTCACGGCAACCGCCTGGACGAGTTGCGTAGTCTGGTGGTCAGTTGGATGCGTCGTTACCCTCTGGCACCTTTGGAAAACGAAATCGCCCTGGTACAAAGCAACGGGATTGCCCAGTGGCTCAAGTTGGCCTTGGCTGAAGATCCGGAAGATGACGATATGGGTGGCTGTGGCATTGCTGCGGCAATCGATGTGCAGCTACCCGGTAGCTTCATGTGGCAGCTCTACCGCATGGTCCTGGGCCGTGACGAAATCCCGCCTAAGTCGTTACTCGATAAAGCACCGTTAACCTGGCGCCTTATGCGCCTGTTGCCCGAGCTCATTGATCAGCCGCACTTCGAACCTCTGCAACGCTTCCTCACCCAAGACACCGACCTGCGCAAGCGCTACCAACTCGCCGAGCGCCTGGCAGACCTGTTCGACCAATACCAGGTCTACCGCGCCGATTGGCTGGAAGATTGGGCCGCAGGTCGCCACCAGTTACGCAACGGTCGAGGCGAGTCCAAACCTCTCGACCTCGCCAACTGCTGGCAGGCCGAGTTGTGGCGTGCGCTGCTGCTGGATGTCGGAGAAGAGGGCATGGCCGAAAGCCGTGCCGGCGTTCACCAGCGCTTTATCGAGCGCATTAATACCCTTGAGCAAGCGCCTCCAGGCTTACCTTCCCGAGTGATAGTTTTCGGGATTTCGTCACTGCCTGCCCAAGCGCTCGAGGCTCTGGCGGGCCTGGCGCGTTTCAGCCAAGTCCTGCTCTGCGTGCACAACCCTTGCCGCCATCATTGGTCAGACATCGTGGCCGACAAGGACTTACTGCGTAACGAATACAAACGCCAAGCGCGCAAAGCGGGCATGCCGGTCACCATCGATCCACAATCCTTGCATCAGCATGCCCACCCGCTGCTCGCCGCCTGGGGTAAGCAGGGCCGTGATTACATCAGCCTGTTGGACAGCTACGATGACCCCAACAGTTACCGCGCCGCATTCCGTGATGGTCGCATTGACCTGTTCAGCGACAGCGAACCCACCACACTGCTCAACCAGCTCCAGGACGATATCCTCGAACTGCGACCACTCAATGAAACCCGTGAACTCTGGCCCGCGGTCGATCTGGAGCGCGACACATCAATCCGCTTCCACATCGCCCACAGCCCCCAGCGCGAAGTCGAAATTCTCCACGACCAATTACTCCAACGCTTCAGCGCCGACCCCACGTTGCGTCCCCGGGACATCATCGTCATGGTCCCTGACGTCGACAGCTACGCGCCACACATTCGCGCGGTGTTTGGCCAACTCGAAAGGAATGACCCGCGCTTCATCCCTTTCACCCTGACAGACCAAGGGCAACGTGGACGCGACCCGCTGCTGATTGCTGTCGAACACCTGCTGAAACTCCCCGATAGCCGCTTCCCCGTCAGCGAAATCCTCGACCTGCTGGACGTTCCCGCCCTGCGCGAACGTTTCGTCATCAAAGAGCGCGACCTGCCCACACTGCATCGCTGGATCGAAGGCGCAGGCATCCGTTGGGGGCTTAATGCTGAACAGCGCGCCGGCCTCGGCCTACCGGCTGAACTGGAACAGAACAGCTGGCGATTCGGCCTGCGCCGTATGTTGCTGGGCTACGCCGTCGGCACCGGGGAGGCCTGCGACGGTATCGAGCCTTACGATGAAATCGGCGGCCTTGATGCTGCCCTGATCGGCCCGCTGGTCGCCTTGCTCGACGCCTTGAGCGCTGCTCATCAAGCATTGTCGCAACCGGCAGCTCCCCAGGTGTGGGGTGAGCGCCTGCAACGCTTGATGCAGCTGTTTTTCCTGGCCAGCAGTGAGCACGATGACTACCTGTTAGGCCAACTCGAACAGTTAAGAGAGACCTGGTTGGAAACCTGCGAGTCCGTCGGCCTGCAGGACGAATTACCGCTTACCGTGGTCCGAGAAGCCTGGTTGGCAGGCTTGGATCAGGGCCGTCTCTCCCAGCGCTTTCTTGCTGGAGCTGTCAATTTCTGCACGTTGATGCCCATGCGCGCGATCCCGTTCAAGCTGGTCTGCCTGCTCGGCATGAACGACGGTGACTACCCGCGTGCCCAACCCCCTCTGGACTTCGATCTGATGGGCAGCGACTACCGTCCCGGTGACCGCTCCCGCCGCGAAGATGACCGCTACTTGCTGCTTGAGGCCTTGCTGTCGGCCCGTGACCAGCTCTATGTCAGCTGGGTAGGCCGCAGCATCCGCGACAACAGTGATCGCCCAGCCTCGGTACTGATCGGCCAACTGCGCGACCACCTTGCCAGTGGCTGGCAGCACGCCAGCAGCGAAATACCGCTTATCGATGCGATGACCCAGGAACACCCGCTCCAACCCTTCAGTGCCCGCTACTTCCACGAAGGTGACCCGCTGTTCAGCTATGCCCGCGAATGGCAGTTGCTGCACGAAACACCGGGTAGTCTCTCAAAAGAAGGCGAGCTGACGGCGCACCAACAGGAAGAGCCCCTGAGTCTCGGTCAGTTACAGGACTTCCTACGTAACCCGGTTAAGCATTTCTTCAGTCAACGCCTGAAAGTGTTTTTCGAAGCGGCTGAAGTGCCGTTGGCCGACGAAGAACCCTTCGTTCTGGACGCATTGCAACGCTATAGCCTCAGTGACAGCCTGCTGAACGCGGCACTGCTCCAACCTGATCACCCCGGCCAGGCCCTTAATGCCCAGGCGCTACGGCTGCAAGGCAGTGGCCTGCTGCCGATGGTCGGTTTCGGCGAGTGCCTGCGTCATGAGCTGATCGAACCTTTACCCGGTCTGTTGCAACGGTACCAACAGCTTCTGGCGCTTTGGCCAACGCCCCATACTGGCGCTGAGCCGATCAGTTTTGAGTATCAGGGCATTCAGCTGGAAGGCTGGATCAGTGGCCTGCATCGACGCAGTGATGGTGGGCTGTTAAGCGTCACGACCATCCCCAACAGCATGGGTTCGGTCAAGACGCGCAAGTGGCATCGCCTGATCCGCCCTTGGGTCAATCATGTGGTGGCCTGCGCTTGTGGCCTGCCCTTGAGCTCCGCGCTGGTGGCGAGCGACGACACCCTGCTGCTGGCCCCGCTGGATACGTCCACCGCCCGGGAAGTCCTCGGCAACCTGCTGCTGGCCTGGCACACCGGGATGAGCAAGCCGCTGCCCGTTGCAGTGAAAACCGCCTTTGCCTGGCTCGGCCAAACCGATCCCGCCAAAGCACAAGCCGCTGCCTGCAAAGCCTATGAAGGCGACGGCATTACGACTGACGGTGAACGTCGCGAAACGCCCGCACTCACCCGGCAATTCCCCGACTACGCCGCTCTGGTCGCCAGCGAAGAATTCGAAGGCTGGTGTGAAACTCTGTATCGCCCCCTGATCAACGCCCCATGGCGATCACTTTCCAGCGAGGAGGCCGGCGTATGATGAGCAAACCCTTGGCCCTGGCGTTCCCGCTCAAAGGCAGCCAGTTGATTGAAGCCAGTGCCGGCACCGGCAAGACCTTCACAATCTCAGCCCTATACCTGCGCCTGGTGCTCGGCCACGGTGGTGATGAATCCGGCTTCGGGCGTGAACTGCTACCGCCGCAAATCCTCGTTGTGACATTCACCGACGCCGCCACCAAGGAACTGCGTGAACGCATCCGTATTCGCCTGGCCGAAGCCGCACGGTTTTTCCGCGATGAAATCGAGCAGCCCGATGCGTTGATCGCCGACCTGCGTGCTCAATACTCTCTGGAGCAATGGCCCGCCTGTGCCAATCGCCTGGACATTGCCGCGCAGTGGATGGATGAAGCGGCTGTGTCGACGATCCACAGTTGGTGCCAACGTATGTTGCGCGAACACGCGTTCGACAGTGGCAGCCTGTTCACCCAGACCCTGGAAACCGACCACAGCGACCTGCTGGGCGAGGTCCTGCGCGATTACTGGCGGCTATTCTGCTACCCGATGCACGACGACGCCCTGAACTGGGTGCGCAACAACTGGGGTGGCCCGGCCGCATTGATGCCACGGGTACGTGCGTTGTTTGGCAGCGCACGACCCACCGATGAAACCCGCGAGCCGGCCGAGCTGATCACCGAGTGTCTGCAAGAGCGTCGTGATGCACTGATCAAAATCAAGGCACCTTGGCCACAATGGGCCGCCGAGCTGCGCGATATCTGCCTGCAAGCCGTTGCTGCCAAAGCCGTTGATGGCCGCAAAATGCAAGCGCGTTACTTCGAACCCTGGTTCGAAAAGATCAGCGCCTGGGCGGCAGACGAAACCCTGGAGCAACTGGATATCGGCACCGGTTTCACCCGCCTGACGCCTGACGGCATGGCCGAAGCCTGGAAGGGCGAGCCGCCGCATCATCCGGGGATCGACGCAATGGCGGGCCTCAAGGCCAGCCTCGATGCTTTGCCAACCCCCGACGGGGCAGTGTTGCAACACGCCGCGGGTTGGGTCGGTAAACGTTTCGAAGAAGAGAAACGTCGCCGCGCTGAAATGGGCTTCGACGACATGCTGATCCGTCTCAACACCGCCCTCCAGGCCGACGGCGGCGAGCGTTTGGCCAGTGTGATCCGCGAGCAATTCCCGGTGGCCTTGATTGATGAATTCCAAGACACCGACCCAGTGCAATACAGCATCTTCGACAGCATCTACCGTATCGAAGAAAACCACCTCGACAGTGGCCTGTTCCTGATCGGTGACCCCAAGCAGGCGATCTACGCCTTTCGCGGCGCCGACATCTACACCTATCTGCGCGCCCGTCAGTCCACCACCGGTCGCCATCACACCTTGGGCACCAACTTCCGCTCCAGCCATGCAATGGTTGAAGCGGTGAACCATGTGTTCCTGCGTGCGGAAAAAGGCCGCGGCGCATTCCTGTTTCGTACACCTAACGGTGATAATCCGGTGCCGTTCCACCCGGTCTTGTCCCAAGGTCGCAAAGAGCAATTGCAGGTTGAGGGGCAAACGCTGCCGGCGATGAACCTCTGGCACCTGCCGACCGACCAGCCGATTTCCAACGTAGTCTATCGCCAGCAACTGGCTGCGGCCTGCGCCACGCAGATCGTCACGTTGCTCAATGGTGGGCAGCAAGGCACCGCAGGTTTTATAAAAGACGACACCCTCAAAGGCGTACTTCCGTCAGACATCGCCATCCTTGTGCGCGACGGCAAGGAGGCCCAGGCCGTGCGCGCCGAGTTGGCTGCCCGCGGCGTGCGCAGTGTGTACCTGTCAGACAAAGACTCGGTCTTCGCCGCTCAAGAAGCCCACGACCTGCTGGCCTGGCTCAAGGCATGTGCCGAGCCGGATGTCGAGCGTCCGCTACGCGCAGCGCTGGCCTGTGTCACCTTGAACCTACCCCTGCAGGAACTCGAGCGTCTGAACCAGGATGAACTGGCGTGGGAAAGCCGTGTGATGCAGTTCCGTGGCTACCGTTTGATCTGGCGTACCCAAGGCGTGCTGCCGATGCTGCGCCGCCTGCTCCATGACTTCAAGCTGCCGCAAACCCTGATCGTGCGCAGTGATGGCGAACGTGTACTGACCAACTTGTTGCACCTCAGTGAGCTGTTGCAGCAGGCCGCGTCGGAGCTGGATGGCGAGCAGGCACTGATCCGTCATCTGGCCGAACACCTGGCGTTGTCGGGCCAGGCCGGTGAAGAACAGATCCTGCGATTGGAAAGTGATGAGCAATTGGTCAAGGTGGTGACTATCCACAAGTCCAAGGGCCTGGAATACGACCTGGTGTTCCTGCCCTTCATCTGTTCGGCCAAACCGGTAGACGGCAGTCGCTTGCCGCTGCATTACCACGATGAATACGGTAATTCCCAAGTGAGCCTGCGGCCAACCGCCGACCTGATCGCCCAGGCCGATGATGAGCGTCTGGCCGAAGACCTGCGCTTGCTCTACGTCGCCCTGACCCGTGCCAAATACGCGTGCTGGCTGGGGATTGCCGACCTCAAGCGCGGCAATAACAGCAGCTCGGTATTGCACCTGTCGGCCTTGGGCTATTTGCTTGGCGCCGGCGCAGTGCTGGGCGACTCTGCCGGTCTGGCGCGCTGGCTGCTGGATGTGCAGGAAGACTGCCCTGCCATCAGCTATGCCCCTGTGCCGCAAGCGCAAGACACCGTGTTCCATCCACCGCGCAACGAAGCCACGTTGTTAGCGCCGTTGCTGCCCAAACGCAAAGCCGCCGAAAACTGGTGGATTGCGTCCTACAGTGCTTTGCGCATTGGTGACAGCATGAGCGCCGCTCATCTCGAAGCGCCCGAAAGCCCCCAGGCTCAAAAGCTATTCGATGACGAACGACTCGACCCCGATGCACCCCGTGAAGCGGTTGCGTCGGGCGGTGATATCCACCGTTTCCCACGCGGTCCTAACCCCGGGACCTTCCTCCATGGCCTGCTGGAATGGGCGGGGGAGGAGGGATTCAACGTCGCCCCGGAGGCGATCGTAAAAGCTGTGGGCGCCCGCTGTAATCGCCGCAATTGGGAAGGTTGGATCGTTACCCTCAGCGCTTGGCTGGGGCACCTGCTGAAAACGCCGCTGCCGGTGGGTAACGATAAGGTCACCCTAAGCGACCTGCGGCAGTACCAGATCGAAATGGAGTTCTGGTTCGCCAGCCACAAAGTCGACGTGCTCGCCCTCGACAAGCTGGTGTGCCAGCACACCCACAACGGCGTCTCTCGCGTGGCCGCCGAACCGGTGCTGCTCAACGGCATGTTCAAGGGCTTTATCGACCTGACGTTCGAGCACGATGGCCGCTACTACGTGGCTGACTACAAATCCAACTGGCTCGGCCCCGACGATTCGGCCTACACCTTTGATGCCATGGAGCACTCGATCCTTGAGCATCGGTATGACCTGCAATATGTACTTTACTTGCTGGCCCTGCACCGCCAACTCAAGGCGCGGCTGCCTGATTACGATTACGACCGCCATGTCGGCGGTGCGCTGTATCTGTTCCTGCGCGGTACACAGTCTGTGAGCCAGGGAGCGTATTTCACCCGGCCACCGCGTGAACTGATCGAGGGCCTGGATCTAGTGTTCCAGGGCAAGCCCATCCCGCCCAAGGCTGAGCCCGCCTGGGAACAAGGAGTCCTGCTATGAGCCTGTCGCCCTTACCACTGGAGGTACTGGCCCCCCTCAGCCGCGCCGCCGACTTGGTGCAACTGCTGGAACGTTGGGTTGATCGTGGCTGGTTGCGCGCCTTGGACAAAGCATTCGTTGGCTTCTTGCATGAGCTTGACCCGCAGGCTGACCCCTTGGTGCTGTTGGCGGCGGCACTGACCAGCCATCAATTGGGCCACGGCCACGTCTGCCTGGACCTGTTCGAAACCCTCAAGGCGCCGGATTTCGCCTTGTCATTGCCGCCCGAAGGCGACCTGCAAACCGGCAGCATGCTGTTGCCGTCGCAGTTGCTGGATGGACTCGACGGCGCCCATTGGTGCCATGCCCTGGCATCCAGCCCACTGGTCGCGCTGGCCGTTGATGGCGGTGAGTCTGCCCAGAGCCGCCCGTTGGTCCTCTGCGGCAAGCGCTTGTACCTGCGGCGTTACTGGACCTACGAACGGCGCATCGATACCGCCTTGCGCGTGCGACTGGCCACCGTGGAAACCGTCGCCGCCGATTTGCCGCAGCGCCTCAACGGGTTGTTCGACCAACCGGCACCCGCTGGCGTGATCGATTGGCAAAAGCTCGCCTGTGCCCTGGCGACGCGTGGTGCATTCAGTATCGTCACGGGTGGCCCGGGCACCGGCAAGACCACCACCGTGGTGCGTCTGCTCGCGTTATTGCAGGCGCCTGCCGTGGAGTCCGGCACCCCGTTGCGCATTCGTTTGGCGGCGCCCACCGGTAAAGCTGCGGCGCGTTTGACTGAGTCCATCAGCCAGCAAGTGCTGTCGTTGAAAGTACCCGACAGCGTGCGGGAAAAAATACCGACCCAGGTCACCACTGTTCACCGCCTGCTGGGAAGCCGCCCGGGTACCCGGCACTTTCGTCATCACCTCGGTAACCCATTGCCGCTGGATGTGTTGGTGGTGGATGAAGCCTCGATGATCGACCTGGAAATGATGGCGAACCTGCTCGACGCCTTGCCGCCCCATGCACGTTTGGTACTGCTGGGCGACAAGGACCAATTGGCGTCGGTAGAGGCCGGTGCCGTACTCGGTGATTTGTGCCGGGACGCCGAAGCCGGCTGGTACAGCCCGGACACTCGGCAATGGCTGCAGGCGGTCAGTGGTGAAGACCTCAGCGCCAGTGGCCTGCAAGAAGACCTAGACGGTCGCCATCCCCTGGCTCAGCAGGTGGTGATGCTGCGCTACTCGCGGCGTTTCGGTGAAGGCAGTGGCATCGGCCAATTGGCGCGGTGGGTCAATCAGCAAAACGCCGAAGAGGCGCGCCGGCTATTAGCTGCGCGCAGCCACGATGACCTGTTCTGTGTCAGCCTCAAGGGCGAACATGACCACGCGCTTGAGCGCCTGGTACTGGATGGGCAGGGCGAAGGTGCCCAGGGTTACCGCTACTACCTGAACCTGCTGCAATCCGCGCGCCCCGCTGCCGATACCCTGCGTGACGATCACGCCTGGACGCACTGGGCGCAGCAACTGCTGCAAGCCTTTGATGCGTTCCAATTGCTCTGCGCGGTGCGCAAAGGCCCCTGGGGTGTCGAAGGGTTGAACCTGCGCATCACTGCCGCCTTGCGCAAAGTGCGGCTGATCGACAGCGACGAGCAATGGTACGAAGGCCGCCCGGTGTTGATGACCCGTAACGACTATGGCCTTGGCTTGATGAACGGTGATATTGGCATTGCGCTGAAACTGCCCGAACGCGACGGCGGCCCTCAGGTGCTACGGGTGGCCTTCCCGCGTAACGATGGTCAAGGCGGTGTGCGCTTTGTGCTGCCCAGCCGGCTGAATGACGTGGAAACCGTGTACGCGATGACCGTGCACAAATCCCAGGGCTCGGAGTTCGCCCATACCGCGTTGATCCTGCCGGACGCCCTGAACCCGGTACTGACCAAAGAGCTGATCTATACCGGTATTACCCGTGCCAAGCGCTGGTTCAGCCTGATCGAGCCGCGTGGAGGCGTATTTGAGGAAGCGGTACGGCGCAAGGTCAAGCGTTTGAGTGGTTTAATGCTGGAGTTGGACGCCAGCACTTAAAAACTGACTGATGGGTCATGTAATATTTCTGATTCAGATGTCTGATTTTTCTGAAAAAATAGCGAACCCCGCGAAAACCTTGCTTCGTGAGGTTTTCTGCCGCTGTGCTATCGTTGCGGCATCGCCTTGAAAACACCTGAAGAGAATCGCTGCATGAACGTGGCTGTCTCGCCCGCAGAGCGTAGTTTTAGCTGGAGACGCATGTTACTGGTGGCGGTTCTGTGTGTGCTCGCCCCCCACGTCTTTGCCCAGACGCCGAGCCCTGCCGACGCGCGAGCCCAGGCGGTCACTCAGGTGGTCCTCGGTATTCTCAGTTACGCGCGTTGGCCGGTGGAGCCTGCACAACTGCGTTTGTGTATCGTCGGCCCCACCCAATACACCGACGACCTGATCAAAGGCACGACCCAGGCCACCGGTCGTCCGGTAGTGGTACGGCGCCTGCTGGCCGACCATCCCGATATCGTCAGCGCCTGCGATGCGGTCTACATCGGTAGGCTCTCCGCCGATGAACGCAGCCGACTGTTCACATCGTTGATTGGCCACCCGGTGCTCAGTATCAGTGAAGGCGGCGACCAATGCACCGTGGGCAGCCTGTTCTGCCTGCGCGTGAGCGATCAGCAAGTGTCGTTCGAGGTCAACCTGGACTCCGTCGCCCGTAGCGGCGTGCGCATTCACCCCAGCGTGTTGCAGTTGTCCCGTCGTCGGGCGCCGGCGTCATGAAAGCCGATAAGGTGCGGCCGACCCTCGGTTCGGTCATCGGCCGTGGGCATTTGATCCTGGCGTTGGTCGCCGTGACCCTGGCCAGTGTGTCCCTGACCCTGCTTGGCGTACTGGCGTTGCGCGTGTATGCCGAGCACAACCTGCATCTGATTGCGCGCTCCATCAACTACACCGTGGAAGCGGCGGTGGTGTTCAACGACAGTGCCGCGGCCACCGAAGCCCTCAGCCTGATTGCGTCTACGGAGGAGGTGGCCCAGGCCGAAGTCTTCGACGCCAATGGCAAGTTGCTGGCGCAATGGGTTCGCCCGGAAACCGGAATGCTGTCGCGAGTTGAACTGGCCGTGGCCCACTCCCTGCTCGAACAGCCCATCAGTCAGCCGATCTTGCGCCAAGGGCAAACCGTCGGCAGCATCCACCTGGTCGGGCACGGCGGCAGCCTGCTGCGCTTTTTGCTCAGTGGCCTGGCCGGCATCCTGATCTGTACCGCGCTCAGCGCCTGGGTGGCGTTGCACCTGGCGCGGCGCTTGTTGAATGGCATTACCGGGCCACTGCAAAGCCTCGCCGCCGTGGCCCACGCCGCCCGCAGCGAGCGCGATTTTGATCGCCGCGTGCCACCGGCGCAGATTGCTGAACTCGACAACCTGGGCAGCGACTTCAACGCCTTGCTAGGTGAAATGGAAGCCTGGCAGAACCACCTGCAAAGCGAGAACGAAACCCTGGCTCACCAGGCCAGCCACGACAGCCTCACCGGCTTGCCCAACCGTGCGTTCTTCGAAGGCCGGCTGATCCGCGCCTTGCGCAGCGCCGCCAAGGTCAATGAGCGCGTGGCGGTGCTGTTTCTCGACAGCGACCGTTTTAAAGACATCAACGACAACTTCGGTCACGCCGCCGGCGATGCTGTGCTGGTTGCCGTTGCCAACCGCGTGCGTGCACAACTGCGTGAGGATGACTTGGTGGCCCGCCTGGGGGGTGATGAATTTGCAGTCCTGCTGGCGCCCCTGCACAAGGCCGAAGATGCCCAGCGTATCGCCGACAAGATCATTGCCAGCATGGACCTGCCCATCCCATTGCCCGGGGACACCCAGGTGTCGACCTCACTGAGTATCGGCATTGCCATTTATCCCGATCATGGCGTCACTCCCGGCGCCTTGCTCAATGCCGCCGATGCAGCGATGTACCAGGCCAAACGGCTGTCCTCGGGCGGCCAGCAAACGGCGGAGGCGGAGCCTACTGCTGCCAACGTTAATCACAGGAGTTGATCCCTTGTTCGCTTACACACGTGTTTTGTTTATTTCTTTGCTCGTCGCCATCCTGGCCCTCAGCGGCTGCCAGACGCCCCCCAAGGGCCTGACCCCGGGGCAAGTCACCGTCCTCAAACAACAAGGCTTCGAGCTGACCGATGAGGGCTGGACCTTCGGCCTGTCCGGCAAAGTGCTGTTTGGCAGTGATATTGAAAGCCTCAACAAACCCAGCACCGACATTGTCGAACGCATTGGCAAAGCCCTGGTGGGCGCGGGCATCCAGCGCGTGCGCGTCGATGGCCACACCGACGCCTCGGGTAAAGAGCCCTACAACGTGGCCCTGTCCCTGCGCCGCGCCAAAAGCGTGGGTAAGGTGCTGACCCACGTGGGCATGAAGGACGAAAACATCCAACTGCGTGGCCTGGGCAGCGGCGACCCGGTGGCGCCTAACACCACGGCGGCAGGGCGTACCGAGAATCGACGGGTGTCGATTGTGGTCATCGCGGACTAACCGCATCACCCGTTCCAATACTGCAATGCGGTCAAATGTGGGAGCTGGCTTGCCAGCTCCCACACTTATTTGTGCATGACCAAAATTCTGCACCCACCACCGCTCAAAAATGTGGGAGCGGGCCTGCTCGCGAAAGCGGTGCATCAGCAGCGAATAAGCTGACTGACCCTCCACCATCGCAGGCAAGCCAGCTCCCACACTTATCTGTGTCTGACCAAAGTTCTGCACCCACCACAGCTCAAAAATGTGGGAGCGGGCTTGCTCGCGAAAGCGGTGTATCAGCAGAAGATAAGCTGACTGACCCGTCACCATCGCAGGCAAGCCAGCTCCCACACTTATCTGTGTCTGCTTAAGGTTCTGCGCCCGCCACAGTTCAACAATGTGGGAGCCTGGCTTGCCCGCGATGGTGGCGGTCGCTCAGCCACATATTTATTGGATGGCCCACCGCATTCGCGAGCAAGCCCCACAATTATTTTTGCAGTGTGCTCGCTACCGTGTTCGCTTAACTGCCCGGCGTCATCGCCTGTGTCATTAGGTTTTGACTGTAGGAATTGTCTTTCATGACGAATCTTAATGGCTAGGCTGATGAGGATTCGCTTTTTCGCAAGTGGTGGACTTAGTTAAATAGCCGCTCTAATTAACCACCGTAAAGGATTGCGATGAACATAAATGTCAGTAATTTCCGCCAAGAAGTTTCTAAGGTCAGGCTTTCAAAAGGTGCGTTCGATGAACTGTTGAGTGCAACGAAAAATATCGAACCTGAAATCCAGCGTGATCGATTCGATGCGAAGCCAGCCTTCATCAATTCGCTACTGCTACCCGCTCTGAGCGAAGAGCTACATAGAATACGAAACATGATCGATCACGAGAGCCACGTCTTGATCCTCGATGGCTTCAGAGTCGAAAAACTTGCCAGTTTCAAATCGCTCGTATGGACATTTGGTTCATTACTCGGTGTACCAATGGTACAGAACCATCTCGGTCACAAAGTGATTGAGGTTTATGATCGAGGGGGTAAGAGCATTGAAGAGGGAGCCAGATACCATCAAACCCGCCAGGGTGCTTACGTACACAACGATGGAGTGAGCGACCCGCTACCTATTGATTACCTGATCCTGGCTTGCGGACAGAAAGCGCTTTTAGGAGGTGAGAGCATTCTCATTGATGCAAGTGCGGTATACGCGGAGCTGATGGCGTACCCAGAAGTTTTGGAGGAACTCAAATGTGACTTCTTTTTTGATAATCGCGGCATGTCAGATGAGGAACAGTTGTTTAAAGCACCGATCCTGAGCTTTTCCAATGAAGGTATTCCACTGATCAGATACTTTCGAGTCTACATTGAATCAGCTCACCTAAAGGCAGGAGTGCCGTTAACATTGGCTCAATCTCAGGCACTGGACTTTCTGGATACTGTTCTCGATCAGTCATCTGTTCAGCATCGAGTACTGCTGGAGCCAGGGCAGGTACTTATTTCGGCCGATAACAAGTTTCTCCATACCCGCACGCACTTCATTGATAAGAGTACTCCACGTTCCGAAATCAATGACAGTGAGCCTTTGAGCGATCTGAATCGCTACATGCTACGGATGTGGTTACGCAAACAATGATGTCTCGATATTCATAACGTACGTCCTCCCACATCCGCCATAAGCCGAGCCCCATGGATAATTCCGATATCGCGATCACGCTGGTCTTGATCTCTGCTGTTATGCACGCCACTTGGAACGCCGTAGTCCGTGCCGGTAGCAGTCGCTTTATTACCTTGGCCATGGTCGATGGCACCGCGCTGCTGATATGCCTGATGGCGTTGCCGCTTGTCACCGTGCCGAGCCTGGAGGTAGGGGGCTACATTCTCATCTCCGTGGTGCTCAATACGGTCTATCGGCTATTTCTGATCAAAGCGTACGAAACGGGTGACTTCGGTCAGGTTTACCCCGTAATGCGCGGGGTGCCGCCCGTATTGGTCGCGCTGTTTTCCTACTTTCTGCTGCATGAACAGTTGTCACTCCAGGCGCTGGCTGGAGTGTTGCTGATTTGTGTGGGGATTATCAGCCTGACCTTTGTGCGCAGAATGACGGCGCAGATGTTCAAGCCGATCCTGATGGCGGTGTGCGCCGGGGCGTTTATTGCGTCTTACACGGTGGTGGATGCCAAAGGTGTAAGAGCCAGTGAGACGGTGCTGCAATACATCATCTACCTGACGGTGTTCCAGAGTATTCCGATCCCGGTGCTGGCATTTTCCAGAGAGCGTTTGGCTTTGGCTCGTGCGATACGTGGACATTGGCGAGTCGGCCTATTAGGCGGCGTTTTTTACCTGGCGTCTTACGGATTGGTGTTGTTTGCGTTGTCGCTGGACGCCGTCGCCAAGGTCTCAGCGCTGCGGGAAACCAGTGTTATTATCGGCGCCATTATTGCCGCGCTGTTCTTTCATGAACGGTTCGGTTGGCGACGGATGCTCTCGGCATGCGTCATTGTTTGCGGGATCATCTTGATCAAAGTGAGCACCTGATGGCCCAGCGTCCGCCTCCCACACCGATGCTTCAAGCGTTCGTCAGCGCTGCGCAAACCGGGAGTTTTGCACGTGCAGCGTCTGAGCTTAACCTCACTGCCAGTGCCATCAGTCATCAAATTGCTGGCCTGGAAGAGTGGTGGGGCGTGCAGTTGTTTGAGCGGCACTCGCGTGGCGTCAAGCTGACGGCGGCTGGGCAGGCTTTGTTGCCCGTTACCGATGGTTTTTTCAAGGCGCTGGACGGGGTGCTGCACTCACTCAATCCCGGTAAATCCCAACCGTTGTACCTCTCATGCACGTCGTCCCTCTGTTCGACGTGGCTGATCCCCAGGATGCACGGCTCTCACACTGAGGCCTCGTTCAACATTGATCTGGTGTTGACCAGCGCCGACATGAGCAGCGCCAGCCTAGAGGCTCATCAATACGATGTTGCGGTGGTGATGGGTTACGGTGACTACCCCGATCATCATGTCGAACTGCTGATGCGCGACGCGGTGTTCCCCGTGTGTTCGCCGGAGTTTCTGCGGTTGAAGGGTGATATTGCGCTGGAGAATGTCGCCCGCTACCCGCTGATTCATCGGGTGGACGATCAGGTGTGCCCAGGGTGGGAAAGTTGGTTTGCTTTCCAGGGGCTGGCGGCGCCGCCTTATCACCACGGGCCGCGATTTCCGGATTCGAGCCTGGCGATCAGTCTGGCGGTGAAGGGCGGAGGCATAGCCCTGGGCAGGACTGCATTGGTGTATGACCAGTTGGAAGACGGAGCGTTAGTGGCGTTGAATAGCCCCGTGATGATGTCGCCAGCAGCCTACTACGTCATTTGCCGAAACGGACGACAGTCGGAGCCGGACATTGCTCGCTTGATTGATTGGCTCAAGATCAGCGCGGGTGAGTTTGTGCGCGAAGTTCGGGCTCGGCATCCGCAAATAGCCGGAGCTGGCGCGGTTTAAATATGGGAAGGAGCAAGCCTCCTCGTATTGCTCGCCGCGCACATCCATGGCGGCTTCCATGGCGAGTTTCTTGGCGTAAAAAAAGCAGGGTGGAGGCGTGTTCCAGGGCTTGCTCAATCGGCATGCCAGCGTTGACGCGGAACAGGGTTTTTTGGTTTTCGCTGTAGTCGCCGAAGGTGACGACGCCGAGGGTGGAGAGTCTCTAGGAAACGTCCTGCAATTTAAAGCGAATCGTGTTTGATGGCCCTTTAGTCCGCGAACTTTATCTCCCGCGTTTCCCCCATCAACAACCGCTGATTCTGCTCCGTCACTTCCCTGATGTAATCCCACAACAACGTAATCCGCTTCAGCTTCCTTAGATCTTCCCGGCAATACATCCAAAATTGGCGAGTGATTGAAATCTGCTCCCCCAACACCGGCAACAACCGCGGATCCTGCGCTGCCAAAAAGCACGGCAATATCGCCATCGACCGCCCTTGCTGCGCCGCCACGTACTGCGCGATTACGCTGGTACTGCGCAGGCTGGCGCTGGCGCCGGGCACGACATTCGCCAGGTACAACAGCTCTGAGCTGAAGGCCAGATCATCCACATAGCTGATAAACGGATGCTCGGCCAAGTCGGCCGGGCGTTGGATGGGCGGGTGTTGATCGAGGTAGTCCTGGGTCGCGTACAGCTGCAGTTTGTAGTCACACAGCTTGCAGCACACATACGGCCCGTGTTCCGGGCGCTCCAGGGCGATGACGATGTCGGCTTCGCGCTTGGACAGGCTGATGAAGTGGGGCAGGGGCAGGATGTCGACCGAGATCGCCGGGTAGGTGTCGACAAAATGACTGAGCTGCGGCGTGACAAAAAAGCTGCCGAAACCTTCGGTGCAGCCCATGCGCACATGGCCGGACAGCGCCACACCGGAGCCGGAGACCTGCTCGCAAGCCATGTGCAACGTGCTTTCAATGGACTCTGCATAGCCCAGCAAACGCTGGCCCTCGGTGGTGAGGACGAAGCCGTTGGTCCGGGATTTTTCGAACAGCAGGGTACCGAGCGACACTTCCAGTGAGCTGATGCGCCGTGACACGGTGGTGTAGTCCACCGCCAGGCGTTTGGCGGCGACGCTGGCTTTGCGGGTGCGGGCCACTTCGAGGAAAAACTTCAGGTCATCCCAGTTCAGGGAGCCCAGTGACGTGATGTTTTTTTGCATATTGGACCGGCTTTTATGTGCGTTCTTATTAGAGATTTGCACATCTATACTCCAAAAACAGTCCGAACGCCTCATTCTTCAAGGCGATTCAACGCCTTGGTTCTCTGCACAAATATAAGATTTGGAGACCACATGAACGCTTCTGCCGATATTTCCGTGCAACAGGTCAAGTTGCTGATCAATGGTGAATGGGTCGAGTCCAAGACCACCCACTGGCAAGACATCGTCAACCCGGCCACCCAGCAAGTGTTGGCCAAGGTCCCATTCGCCACCGCCGATGAAGTCAATGCTGCCATCGACGCTGCCCACCGTGCCTTCCAGACCTGGAAGCTGACGCCGATCGGCGCGCGCATGCGCATCATGCTCAAGCTGCAAGCCTTGATCCGCGAACATTCCAAGCGCATCGCCGTGGTCCTCAGCGCCGAACAGGGCAAGACCATTGCCGATGCCGAAGGCGATATCTTCCGTGGCCTGGAAGTGGTCGAACACGCCTGCTCCATCGGTACGTTGCAGATGGGCGAATTCGCTGAAAACGTCGCTGGTGGCGTCGATACCTACACCCTGCGCCAACCCATCGGCGTGTGCGCCGGCATCACCCCGTTCAATTTCCCGGCGATGATTCCGCTGTGGATGTTCCCGATGGCCATCGCCTGCGGTAACACGTTCGTACTCAAGCCGTCCGAGCAGGACCCATTGTCGACCCTGCTGTTGGTGGAGCTGGCGCTGGAAGCCGGTGTACCGGCCGGTGTGCTCAACGTCGTGCACGGCGGCAAGGAGGTGGTGGATGCGCTGTGCACCCATAAAGACATCAAGGCGGTGTCGTTCGTCGGTTCGACGGCTGTGGGCACTCATGTCTACGACCTGGCCGGTAAGCATGGCAAGCGCGTGCAATCGATGATGGGCGCCAAGAACCACGCCGTGGTGTTGCCGGACGCCAACCGCGAGCACACCCTCAACGCTCTGGTCGGTGCCGGTTTTGGCGCGGCGGGCCAGCGTTGCATGGCCACCTCGGTGGTGGTGCTGGTGGGCGCGGCCAAGCAGTGGCTGCCAGACCTCAAGGCCCTGGCGCAAAAGCTCAAGGTCAACGCTGGCAGCGAAGCCGGTACCGATGTCGGCCCGGTGATTTCCAAGCGCGCCAAGGCTCGCATCCTCGAACTGATCGAAAGCGGTGTGAAGGAAGGCGCCAAGCTGGAGCTGGATGGCCGCGATATCAAGGTGCCGGGCTTCGAGCACGGCAACTTCGTCGGCCCGACCCTGTTTTCGGGCGTGACCCCCTCCATGCAGATCTACACCCAGGAAATCTTCGGCCCGGTGCTGGTGGTGCTGGAAGTCGCGACCCTCGATGAGGCCATCGCGCTGGTCAACGCCAACCCGTTCGGCAACGGTACTGGCCTGTTCACCCAGAGCGGGGCAGCGGCGCGTAAATTCCAGAGTGAAATCGATGTTGGCCAAGTCGGCATCAACATCCCGATCCCAGTACCGGTGCCGTTCTTCAGCTTTACCGGCTCCCGTGGCTCCAAGCTTGGCGACCTGGGCCCGTACGGCAAGCAAGTGGTGCAGTTCTATACCCAGACCAAAACCGTCACCAGCCGCTGGTTTGACGACGATACGGTCAATGATGGCGTCAACACCACCATCAACCTGCGCTGATCCCGGGAGACGACCATGAAAATTGCATTTATCGGTTTGGGCAATATGGGCGCCCCCATGGCCCGCAACCTGATCAAGGCCGGCCACGGGCTGAACCTGTTCGACCTGAACCAGGCCGTGCTCAAGGAGTTGGCCGCATTGGGCGCAACTGTCAGCGATTCACCACGTGATGCGGCGAAAGACGCAGAGCTGGTGATTACCATGCTGCCTGCGGCGGCTCATGTGCGCAGTGTCTGGCTGAATGAAGACGGGGTTCTGGCCGGTATCGGCAAGGGCGTGCCGGCGGTGGATTGCAGCACCATCGATCCGCAGACCATTCGTGATGTCGCGGCGGCAGCGGCCAAGCAAGGCGTGGCCGTGGCAGATGCGCCAGTCTCGGGAGGCACTGGCGGCGCCCAGGCCGGCACCCTGACCTTCATGGTCGGCGCCAACCCGGAACTGTTCGCCACCCTGCAACCGGTGCTGGCGCAGATGGGCCGCAACATCGTGCATTGCGGTGACGTCGGCACTGGGCAAATCGCCAAGATCTGCAACAATCTGCTGCTGGGCATCAGCATGGTCGGTGTCAGTGAAGCCATGGCCCTGGGTGATGCACTGGGCATCGACACCCACGTGTTGGCCGGGATCATCAACAGCTCCACCGGGCGCTGCTGGAGTTCCGACACCTACAACCCATGGCCGGGCGTGATTGAAACTGCGCCGTCGTCTCGTGGCTATACCGGTGGTTTCGGCGCCGACCTCATGCTCAAGGATTTGGGCCTGGCCACTGAGGCGGCGCGTCAGGCGCACCAGCCGGTGATCCTCGGCGCCGTGGCCCAGCAGTTGTATCAGTCGATGAGCCAGCGTGGGGAAGGCGGCAAGGACTTCTCGGCGATCATCAATAGCTATCGCAAGCCCAAATAA
The DNA here is from genome assembly GCF_023242475.1 of Pseudomonas sp. MWU15-20650. Lineage (GTDB taxonomy): Bacteria > Pseudomonadota > Gammaproteobacteria > Pseudomonadales > Pseudomonadaceae > Aquipseudomonas. The sequence goes on from NZ_JALJFG010000053.1 coordinate 18,920, forward strand.
ACACTGTGGCGAGGGAGCAAGCTCCCTCGCCATCGGTTTTTACTCATTAGGCAAACACAAAATACTTACGCACCGTCTCGACCACTTCCCACGTCCCCTTCATCCCAGGCTCCACCACAAAGATATCCCCAGCGCGCAGATGGATCGGCGCCATGCCTTCCGGGGTGATCACGCAGTAGCCTTCCTGGAAGTGGCAGTATTCCCACTTCACGTATTCCACGTACCACTTGCCCGGCGTGCAGATCCAGGTGCCCATGATCTTGCTGCCGTCTTCGCTGGTGTAGGCGTTGAGGTTGACGGTGTGCGGGTCGCCTTCGAGCTTTTCCCATTTGCAGGCATCCAGGACCGGCAGTGGGTGGGTGTCGCGCAGTACGGTGATGGGCTTGGACATGATGACTCCGAGGCATGGGAAGAAGAGTCGAACCCTATAGCGTCGCAGGCAGGGTTGGTGGTCTGGACTCGACATCGGGATGCCCAGAAGCGCAGCCGAGTGCGAATCTTCTGGCACAGCGAAGTCAATGTGGGATCTGCATGATTGTTCTGGTGTGCACAGACGAAACTTTCGTGCGGTAATTCGTCCTTTCCTCGCAGTTCATGCGAAAGAATTCCCGCCTGGCGCCAGAATTCGCAAGAAAATTCATAGCTGGCCCTCGTATCATTCTCTCCAGTACCCAGTGAGAGCCTTGCAATGAACCCAATAAAAACGTGGTGGGACATCAGCCCGCCCTTGAGCACGGCGACCCCGACCTGGCCGGGCGACACGCCGTTCCAGGAAGAGCGCGTGTGGCAGTTCGGCCCGGAGTGCCCGGTGAACGTGGGGCGCGTGACTTTGTCGCCGCACACCGGCGCCCATGTGGATGCGCCGCTGCATTACCGTGCCGATGGCGCGCCGATTGGCGAGGTGTCGCTGGATGTGTACATGGGCCCATGCCGGGTGTTGCACTGCCTGGACAGTGGCGCGCTGGTGCAGCCGCACCAATTGGAAGGGCGTGTGGATAACTTGCCCGAGCGCGTGCTGCTGCGCACTTATCCACAAGCGCCACTCACCGAATGGGATTCGAACTTCACCGCCATCGCCCCGCAAACCATCGAGCTGCTCGCCAGTCTGGGTGTGCGCCTGATCGGTATCGACACCCCGTCGCTGGACCCGCAACAGTCCAAGACCATGGATTCGCATAACGCGGTGGCCCACCACGGCATGGCGATTCTTGAAGGCATCGTGCTCGATGATGTGCCGGAAGGCGACTACGAACTGATCGCGCTGCCGTTGCGGTTTGCCCACCTGGACGCCAGCCCGGTCCGCGCCATTCTCCGCCCGCTCAAGGAGCCTACGCGATGAGCCAGTGTCCTTTCTCTCCAGACTATAAGCCTGCCGATACCCAGCCAGCGCAAGAGTGGCATAACGCCGAGCTGAATTTTTCCGAGTCCATGAGCTACGGCGATTACCTGGACCTGGGCAAAGTGCTCAGTGCCCAGCACCCGCTGTCGCCGGACCATAACGAAATGCTGTTCATCATCCAGCACCAGACGTCCGAGCTGTGGATGAAGCTGATGCTCCACGAACTCAAGGCCGCTCGCGAACATGTGCGCCTGGGCGAACTGCCGCCAGCGTTCAAGATGCTCGCGCGGGTTTCGCGGATCTTTGATCAGTTGGTACATGCCTGGGCGGTGCTGGCAACGATGACGCCATCGGAGTACAAGGCGATTCGCCCGTTTCTTGGGCAGTCGTCCGGGTTCCAGTCGTTCCAGTACCGTGAGATCGAATTCATCCTCGGCAACAAAAGCTCGGCGCTGCTGCGGCCCCATGCCCATCGTCCGGCGTTGTTGCAGGAGTTGCAGGTGGCCATTGCTACGCCGTCGCTGTATGACGAGGCGATCAACCTGATGGCCAAGGCGGGGTTGGCGATTGATCCGAAACGCGCCGAACGCGACCCGACGGCGGCGACCGTGCATGATGAGTCCGTGGAGGCGGCGTGGCGTGAGGTGTATCGCGACCCGAGCCGGTATTGGGATTTGTATCAGTTGGCCGAGAAGTTTATCGACCTGGAAGACTCGTTCCGTCAGTGGCGCTTTCGCCATGTGACCACGGTGGAGCGGATCATCGGTTTCCAGCCAGGGACTGGCGGCACCGAAGGCGTGGGTTACCTGCGCAAGATGCTCGACACGGTGTTGTTTCCCGAACTCTGGCGAGTACGGTCCACGCTCTAAACAAAAAGCCCCGGATCACCGGGGCTTTTCATATGCAACGCAATCGCAATCTGGGAGGGGGCTTGCTCCCGATGGCGGCGGGTCAGTCGACCTATAAGTGACTGACACACGGCTATCGGGAGCAAGCCCCCTCCCACAGGGATTACTGTGTTTTCATTTGCGCATTACCCTTGCTGATCCGCATCCGATAAGCAACGTAAATAATCCCCACCCAAATCGGCATCGCATACACCGACTCGCGAATGCCTGGGATCGCCAGCATCACGCTGATGATCATCAACATGAACGCCAGGCACAGGTAGTTGCTGAACGGGAACCAGAAGGTCTTGAACGACGGCACCACGCCTTGCTCACCCATGGCCTTGCGGAATTTGATGTGGGTGAGGCTGATCAGCGCCCAGTTGATCATCAACGAAGCAACCACCAGCGCGAACAGCAATTCCAGTGCACTGTGTGGGGCTACGTAGTTGACCACGACGCACAGCAGGGTCACCAACGCCGAAATCGCCAGCGCCCGAATCGGCACGCCTTGTTTGTTGAGCTTCATCAGCGCCTTGGGCGCATCGCCTTGCTCGGCCAGGCCAAACAACATGCGGCTGTTGCAGTACACGCCGCTGTTGTACACCGACAGCGCCGCGGTCAGCACCACGAAGTTGAGGATGTGGGCAGCGGTGTCGTTGCCGATCAGCGAGAAGATCTGCACAAACGGGCTACCGCTGTAGGCATCGCCCGATGCGCCGAGGGTTTGCAACAGTTGGTCCCACGGGTACAACGACAGCAGCACGGCCAAGGCGCCGACGTAGAAAATCAGGATCCGGTAGACCACCTGGTTGATCGCCTTGGGGATCACTTTGCGTGGCTCACTGGCCTCGGCGGCGGTGATACCGACCAGCTCCAGGCCACCAAACGAGAACATGATGAAGGCCATGGACATCAACAGTCCCATGCCGCCGTTCGGGAAGAACCCGCCGTGGCTCCACAGGTTGCTGATGGACGCTTGCGGGCCGCCCGTGCCGCTGAACAGCAGGTAGCAGCCGAGCACGATCATGCCGACAATCGCCACCACCTTGATGATTGCAAACCAGAATTCGGCTTCCCCGAAGAACTTCACGTTCAGGGTGTTGATCAGGTTCACGGCGACGAAGAACACCAGCGCACTGACCCAGGTTGGAATCTCTGGCCACCAGAACTGGATGTACTTACCCACGGCTGTCAGTTCGGCCATGCCCACCAGCACGTAGAGTACCCAGTAGTTCCAGCCCGCCAGGAAACCCGCGTAACCGCCCCAGTATTTGTGCGCGAAGTGGCTGAAGGAGCCGGCCACCGGCTCTTCGACGATCATTTCGCCGAGCTGGCGCATGATCAGGAACGCAATAAAACCGGCAATCGCGTAGCCCAGGATCATCGACGGCCCCGCCGACTTGAGTACCCCGGCCGAGCCGAGGAACAACCCCGTGCCGATCGCCCCTCCCAAGGCGATCAGCTGAATGTGCCGGTTCTTCAGGCCACGCTTGAGGCCCACCGGGTTAACCATGTCATCCGCCATTAACATTCCCTTCTACTTGTTTTTCTTAAGGGTGAGTGCAGGCCGCATCAGCCCCTCAGAAGTGCTGAGGGTCAGATATTACTCTGCGTAAACTTTTCGTAATACAGTTGAACGTCGTTAAGCGCCTGATCCACCAGCCATTGTTGGATGGATTCGACCATGGGAGGGGGACCGCACACATACATATCCGCCGATCTGTCCCGCCATTCGGCCAAGTCGAAATGCTCGGTGAGGTAGCCGCGCTTGCCGGGCCATTCGGGGGACGGGTCGCTCAGCACTTCGGTGTAACGGAAACCGGGAATGTTCAAGGCGTACTGCTTGATGCGCGCCGCCTCACATAAATCTTCGGCCCCGCGCACGCCGTAGTACAAGTGCACGGGTTGCGTGCAGCCATTGGCGGCCAGCTCATCCAGCATCGCCAGCAACGCCGACAACCCCGTGCCGCCCGCCACCAACACCAGCGGCTGGGTGACATGCCGGAGATAGAAGGCGCCCAATGGCGCCTCCATCAGCACCTCGTCGCCGACCTGGCAGCGCTCTCTTAGGTAGTTGCTCATCACCCCGTCGGGCAGCAGGCGCACCAGGAACTGCACTTGATTGCCGGGGCGGTTCGCGAAGGAGTAGGAGCGCCAGCTGTCGGTACCGGGCACTGACAGGCGGGCGTACTGGCCCGGCAGGAAGTCCAGCGGGCCCCCCTCCAACTGAACCTGCAAGATCGCCGTGCTGGTCGAAACCTGCTGCACCTCGCTGACCGTGCCGCGCACCTGTACAGGCCCCGGCGCGTTACACAGGCTCGAGTCAAAATCGAAGTAGAAGGTGGCGTCGGACTTCACGCGGGTCTGGCAACTGAGCATCTTGCGCTGTTGCAGGTCGAGGCTGGAGAGGGCTTCCTCGTCCACATAGTCCTGGGTGTAATCGCCCGATTCGCAGCGCCCCTGGCAGGTGCCGCACACCCCCTCGCGGCAATCCAGCGGGATCTTGATGCCGTTGCGCAGCGCCGCATCCAGCAGGATTTCTTGGGGCCCCACCGGAAAAAACAGGGTTTTGCCATCGGCAAAACTGAAGGCCACTTTGTGATTCATCCGCATAACTCCGTGGATAGGTATGAACCCCTGTAGGAGCGAGCAAGCTCGCTCCTACAGGGCAATGCACCACCGCTACAAGTGATAAAAATCCAGCACCGAGTTGATGGTGTCGTTGAGCAGCAACGCGTGTTTACGCGTGATCAGCCAGCTCTCGCCATGGGGTTTGAGGCTGTAGGTGGCGCTGCCATAAAACTGCTCCGACATTGCCAGCCGATAAAACAACGTGTGCCAGTTCAAGCGCACTTCCAGCGTGCCATCGGCCTGCTCGGCCACGCGCACGTTATTGATCAGGTGCAAGGTGCGTGGCATGGGCGTGGCTGACGCGGCCTTGCCGGTGCGCAGGCGGAATACGCGGTCTTCCAGGCCCGAACGGTTGGCGTAGTAGATCAGCGACATCTCGCGCTTGGGGTCGCGGGTGTAGACGTGTTCCGAGTCCCATTGCGGCAGGTGGAACTCACTCTGCAGGTCGAACAGTTGCACATAGGCATCCCAGTCCTGGGCGTCGCACAGTTCGGACTTACGGTAGAAGAATTGCTCGATCTGGTACTGCAATTGCGCATTCATCACTTTACCTCCCGCAGTTTCAGCGCTTGTTGGTCCAGGCCCTTGAGCAGGAATTGCTGCCAATTGCGGTGCTGGTTGACGTACAGCCCTTCGTGGGTGAACTCGGTGCCGGTCATCGCTGGCTGGATGCCGATGGCTTCGCTGTTTGGCGTAGGGCCGGTCTCCCAGCGGTGGCAACCGCGTGAGATATCGCTCCAGCGTTCCAGGCGGCCTTGGAAGCCGCGTTGGGCTTCGCGAAATTCCACCAGGTCATCGGGCGTGCCCATGCCGGAGACGTTGAAGAAATCCTCGAACTGGCGGATGCGGTTTTCGCGATCCGCGTCGGACTCATTCTTCACCCCCAGGCACTGGCTGATGATTTCGGTCTTGTTCCAGGCCACCGGGCGGATGATGCGCAACTGTGAGCTGATCTGGTCGAGAAAGAACAGGCTGGGGTAGATATTCAGGTTGCGCAGGCGATGCATCATCCACTCGGCCTTTTGCTGGCCGTGTTCGGACACCAGGCGCGGCATGATGGTGGCGTAGCCGGAGCGCACGCTGGGGTTGGGCATGTCACTGAACAACACGCTGTGGCCGTTGTTGAAGGCAAACCAACCATCGTCGGTGTTCGCATCACCGGCGCCGAGTTTGCTGTAGTCCAGCGTGGTGCCGACGTCCGTGCCGTTTTCGGTATTGACCTGCTGGCGATGCTGCACCGTGGCCACGTAGTTATAGTGCACGGTGCTGACGTGGTAGCCGTCCAGGCCGTTTTCGTTTTGCAGCTTCCAGTTGCCGTCGTAGGTGTAGGCGGACTTGCCCGGCAGCACCTCCAGTTCACCGGTGGCGGATTGCGCGACCATCATGTCGAAGAACACTTTGGCGTCGCCCAGGAAGTCTTCCAGGCTGTCGGTGCCGTTCACATCCAGGCTGATAAACACAAAGCCCTTGTAGCTCTCGATGCGCGCTTTTTTCAGGCCACGGGTGGCCTTGTCGAATCCTTCCGGGTATTCCCCCGGCGCCTTGACCTTCACCAGCCGGCCATCGCTTTTGTAGCACCAGGCGTGGAATGGGCAGGTGAACGTGGACTGGTTGCCCTTGCCGACGCGGGTGAGGGTGGTGCCGCGATGCTGGCAGGCGTTGATCAGGGCGTTGAGCTGGCCCTCGCCATCGCGGGTGATGATCATCGGCTGGCGCCCGGCGCGCAGGGTCACGAAGTCGTGGTTATTGGCCAGCTCACTTTCGTGGCAGGCGTAGATCCAGTTCTTTTCGAAGATCAGCTCCATCTCCAGCTCGAACAGTTCCGGCTCGGTGAATATATCCCGGGCGATGCGGAATACTTCATCAGCCGGGCGAAAGTCCAGGCAGCCTTCGATAAAGCTTTTCCATTGTTCGACGCTTCTTGCACCACTCATGGGAGGCACCTTTTGATGAGGGCTAATCGGTGGTTTATTAGAGGCGGCGATGCAGGGCGCGGGCTATCCGCTTAATGGGGGAAGGCAGGCCGGAAAATTGGGCAGCAAATACCCAATGCAGTGCGACAGGGTGCGGTCATGCGCTACTGTCATATCAGGGCAAGGGGCGCAAAAACCTGCGGCTTATCCACTTAGTCGACGATTGCTATCCACTCAGTCGCAAAGGCGCTGGTGTGGCGCAGAACTTGCCTTGATCTACCGGACGCGCCGCCAGAGCGCGCAACAGCCTGACCGCCGTGGGTGCACCCTGATGAGTAGCCATACACACGATATCCGTATCGAACGTTTCGACCTGGAAGGCGCCTGCCGCTGGATGTCCGGCATTTGCGGGCCCCACCGCCTGGCGACCACCACGCCTGCGCGCCTGCGCTTTCACCACAGCGCCAATGTGTTCAAGTCCCGCGCCACCACCCTGGGCGTGATCGAGTACGGCACCGATGTGACCATCGACATCGAAGACGCCGAGCACTTCAGCAGCTACAGCCTCAGCCTGCCGCTGGTGGGCGAGCAGGAACTGAGCAAGAACGGTGAACGCCTCACGTCCAACTGCGATCAAGGGGTGATCATCTCGCCCAATGAACATCAGGTGTTGGCGATTTCCGGTGACTGTCGCAAGTTGCAGGTCGTGATTACGCGGGCGGCGATGAGTGAATCGCTGGAAGGCTTGTTGCAGCGGCCCATCGAGGCGCCGCTGCGGTTTGAGTCGGTGATGGATGCGGTAGACGGCGCGTCGGCCTCGTGGTGGCGCATGGCGCGTTATTTCATCGCAGAACTGGAGCGCAGCAGCGAGCTGTACGAGCAGGCCGCGTTTACCCGGGACCTGGAAAGCTCGCTGATCAAGGGCTTGATCCTCGCCCAGCCGAATAACTACTCCGAAGAACTGCGCGACGTGCTGGGGGTGAAACTACCGCACTACCTGATCCGTGCGCGGCAGTACATCCACGACAACGCTCGCGAAGCCGTGCACCTGGAGGACCTGGAGGCCGCCGCGGGCGTGTCGCGGTTCAAGTTGTTCGATGCCTTTCGCAAGTACTTGGCACTGTCGCCCATGGCCTACCTGAAGAAACACCGGCTGGGTGCGGTGCGCCAGGAAATCCTCGAACACGGTTCGACGCGCACGATTTCCGAAATTGCCCTGGGCTGGGGGTTTACGCACTTGGGGCGGTTCTCGGCGGAATACCGCAAGCTGTTTGACGAGTCGCCCAGCCAGACCGTGCAGCGTAAGCGCCTGCGCAGTATCTGAGCCTGATGAAGATCAACCTGTGGGAGCGGGCTTGCTCGCGAAGACGGTGTGTCAGTCAATACAGGTGCTGGCTGATCCAGCGCATTCGCGAGCAAGCCCGCTCCCACATTGGGTGTGTGGTGTGCGGGCGATATCAGATCAGCTCTTCCACCAATTGCAGGCAATGACTCAGCCCTGGCGACTGGTCATTCACTCGGCGGCTGAGAATAATCGGCGACGTCGCCGTAGCCTCCACAATCGGCGTATAGCCAATATCCGCCCGATGCAGCACCTGCACCGAGGCCGGTACCAGTGTCACCCCCATGCCGGCCCCCACCAGGCCGATGGCGGTCTGCAATTCGTTGGTCCACTGCGCCACCTTGAGGCTCAGCCCGTGGGTACCGAACAGCGCGATCACATGGTCGGCATAACTGGGGCGCGGGTTGCCGGGGTACAGCACAAAGGGTTCGGCGGCCAACTGGGCGAGCGTGGCGGGGGCACCCAGCAGTGGGTGACCGCTCGGCAGCACGGCCACCAGGCGATCCTCCACCAGCACGCGCTGGACGATGGCCGGGTCGTCGATGCGAATGCGCCCGAAGCCCACGTCAATGCGCCCAGCCTTGAGCGCGTCGACCTGTTGCAAGGTGGTCATTTCCGACAGGCCCAGCTCCAGCGCCAACGCCTCATGGTTACGCAGCCGCCGAATCAGCTCCGGCAACACGCCGTACAAGGTCGAGGGCGCAAAGCCGATGCCCAGCCAGGTTTTCTCGCCCTGGCCGATGCGCCGCGTGTTGTCGCAGACCTTGGCCAGCTGTTCGAGCAATACGTTGGCATGTTCATAGAAAAACCGTCCGGCCTCGGTCAGCCGCAGCGGCCGGCCACGCTCAAGCAGGATTACCCCCAGTTCATCCTCCAATTGCTGGATCTGACGGCTCAACGGCGGCTGCGCGATATGCAGGCGTTCGGCGGCGCGAGTGAAGTTGAGGGTTTCCCCCAGCACCTGGAAATAGCGCAGATGACGCAGTTCCATAACGGCTCCTTTCATACCTATAGGGTATTGCTTGAGACCCATTCTATATTGGAAGCCTTTGAAAATACGGCACAGAATCGGCGCAAATCTATAAAGAACCCAACGGGTATAGCCATGCCGATTTGCGCCATCGAGTCGATCGAGACCCTCATCGTCGACCTTCCCACCATTCGCCCGCACAAGCTGGCGATGCACACGATGCAAAACCAGACCTTGGTGATCATCCGCCTACGGTGCGCCGACGGTATCGAAGGCATTGGCGAAGCCACCACCATCGGTGGCCTGAGCTACGGCAATGAGAGCCCGGACAGCATCAAGATCAACATCGACCGTCACTTCGCGCCACTGTTGATCGGCCAGGACGCCAGCAATATCAACGCGGCGATGTTGCGCCTGGAGCGCAGCATTCGTGGCAATACCTTTGCCAAGTCCGGTATTGAAAGCGCCTTGCTCGACGCCCTCGGCAAACGCCTGAACCTGCCCGTCAGCGAGCTGCTGGGCGGGCGTGTACGTGATGCCTTGCCGGTGGCCTGGACCCTGGCCAGCGGCAACACCGAGCAGGACATTGCCGAGGCCGAAAAAATGCTCGACCTGCGCCGCCATCGCATCTTCAAGTTGAAGATCGGCGCCGGTGAAGTCAGCCGTGACCTGGCCCATGTGATCGCTATCAAGAAGGCGCTGGGGGAGCGCGCCAGTGTGCGCGTCGACGTCAACCAAGCCTGGGATGAAGCCGTGGCCTTGCGCGCGTGCAAGGTCCTTGGCGACAACGGTATCGACCTGATCGAGCAGCCGATCTCGCGCAATAACCGGGGCGGCATGGTCCGGCTGAACCTGTCGAGCCCGGCGCCGATCATGGCCGATGAGTCCATCGAGTGTGTCGAAGACGCTTTCAACCTGGCCCGCGAAGGGGCCGCCTCGGTGTTCGCCCTCAAGATCGCCAAGAACGGCGGCCCACGTGCCGTATTGCGTACGGCAGCGATCGCCGAAGCGGCGGGTATCGGCCTGTACGGCGGCACGATGCTCGAAGGTGGCATCGGCACCCTGGCTTCGGCGCATGCGTTCCTCACGCTGAACAAACTGGCCTGGGACACGGAGCTGTTCGGGCCGCTGCTGCTCACCGAGGACATCCTTACCGAGCCGTTGGTGTACCGCGATTTCCAGCTGCATGTCTCCACCGCACCGGGCCTGGGCCTGGCCATCGACGAAGAACGCCTGGCGTTCTTGCGTCGTGACAAACACTAAGAGGCGCCTGCCATGTTGTTCCACGTAAAAATGACCGTGAACCTGCCCCTCGACATGAACCCCGAGCGCGCCGCCAGCCTCAAGGCCGAAGAGAAAGCCCTGGCGCAGCGCCTGCAGCAAGAAGGTAAATGGCGCCATTTATGGCGCATCGCCGGGCACTACGCCAACTACAGCGTGTTTGATGTCGACAGCGTACAAGCGCTGCACGACGTGCTGATGCAACTGCCGCTGTTTCCCTACATGGCCATCGAAGTGAACGCGTTGTGCCGGCACCCTTCGTCGATCCATGAGGACGACCGCTAGGCCGGTTTTCACCCTGATAACTACAAGATGAGGAATGCACCATGTCCATCCGACTGTCCCAGACTGCCCACGCCCAACAGTTTCTCGAAGAAGCCAGCGGCAACCTCAATGACGCTGGCAATCCGCGCACCAAGGCGCTGATCTACCGGATCCTGCGGGATACCGTGAACATCATCGAAGACCTGGAGGTGACCCCGGAGGAGTTCTGGAAAGCGGTCAACTACCTCAATGAACTGGGCAAGAATCAGGAGGCCGGCCTGCTCGCCGCGGGGTTGGGCCTGGAGCATTACCTGGACCTGCTGATGGACGCGGCCGATGAGCAGGCCGGTACATCCGGCGGCACACCCCGTACCATCGAAGGCCCGCTGTATGTGGCCGGTGCACCGCTGTCCAAGTACGAAGCGCGGTTGGATGATGGCCAGGACGACGCAGTGCCGCTGTTCATGCGCGGGCAGGTGCGCGACACCGATGGCAAGCCGTTGGCGGGGGCGATTGTCGATGTATGGCAGGCCAATACGGGCGGTACCTATTCCTGGTTCGACCCGACGCAATCGGCGTTCAACCTGCGTCGGCGCATCGAGACCGATGCCCAGGGCAACTACCGTTTTCGCAGTATTGTGCCGTCGGGCTATGGCTGCCCGCCCACCGGGCCGACCCAGCAGTTGCTTGATCAACTGGGGCGCCACGGGCAGCGGCCGGCGCATATTCACTTCTTCATTTCGGCGCCTGGGTATCGGCACTTGACCACGCAGATCAACCTGTCGGATGACCCGTACCTGCATGACGATTTTGCCTATGCCACGCGCGATGAGCTGATTGCCGAGATTCGCTTCAGTGACGATCAGCAACTGGCGCGGGAGTTCGGTGTGGCGGGGCGGTTTGCGCAGATTGATTTTGACTTTGAGTTGCAGCCTGCGGCGGCGCCGGTAGAGCAAAAGCGCATGCAGCGCGTGCGCGCCCTGGAAGATTGATCACCACGGTCAAAAAAT
>NZ_JALJFG010000054.1 GCF_023242475.1 Pseudomonas sp. MWU15-20650
GGCGGCGTTTTTGGATTGGGTGTCAGAACAAGCGGGCGAGCAGGGCAGTCACGGCGGTTTCCACACGTAATATGCGCGTGCCAAGTTGCACGGGTTGCATGCCGGCCTTGGTCAGCAGGTCCACTTCGTAGGGAATCCAGCCGCCTTCCGGGCCGATGGCCAGGGTGACCGGCTCATCCAGCGCACGGGGGCAGGCCGGGTAGTCGCCAGGATGGCCGATCAGGCCCAGGGTGCCTGCGGCCATGGCCGGCAGACGATCTTCGACAAACGGCTTGAAGCGTTTTTCAATGATGATCTCGGGCAGTACCGTATCGCGTGCCTGTTCCAGGCCCAGGATCAGTTGCTCGCGGACCGCCTCGGGCTCCAGGAATGGGGTTTGCCAGAAGCTTTTTTCCACTCGGTAGCTGTTGAGCAGCACCACTTTCGGCACGCCCATGGCCGCCACCGTTTGCAGTACACGACGCAGCATCTTCGGACGTGGCAGGGCCAGCAGCAGTGTCAGGGGCAGTTTCGCCGGGGGTGGTAGCTCGAAGCTGACCTGCAGCTCGGCTTCAGAGGCGTCCAGGCGCAGCAGGTGTGCATTGCCCATCAGCCCGCCAATGCGGCCTACGCGCAGGTTGTCGCCCACCGCCGCACGGTGGACTTCCTGCATGTGCACCAGGCGTCGATCACGCAGCACCACACGGTCGGCCGCGATAAAGTCAGCCTCCTCAAGCAGCAGCAGGTTCACGGCTGAGTCGCTGGCGGCTGGTCGTCGTCGGCGGGTTGGTCATCCGGATGATCGCCACGCTTGCTGATCAGGCTACCGAACAGGATGCCGATCTCGAACAGCATCCACATCGGTACTGCCAGCAGGGTCTGGGAGAAAATGTCCGGCGGGGTCAGGATCATGCCGACCACAAAGCAGCCGATGATCACGTACGGACGGACCTTCTTCAGGTACTTGACGTCGACCACGCCGATCCACACCAGCAGCACCACGGCCACCGGGATCTCGAAGGCCACGCCGAAGGCGAAGAACAGTGTCATCACGAAGTCGAGGTAGCTGGTGATGTCGGTCATCATCTCCACGCCGGCCGGGGTGGCGGCGGCGAAGAACTTGAAGATCAGCGGGAACACCAGGAAGTAGGCGAATGCCATGCCGGTGTAGAACAACAGGATGCTCGACACCAGCAACGGCACGGCGATGCGCTTTTCATGCTTGTACAGGCCCGGGGCGATAAAGCCCCAGATCTGATGCAGGATCACCGGGATCGCCAGGAACAGCGAGACCATCATGGTCAGCTTCAGTGGCGTCAGGAATGGCGACGACACGTCGGTGGCGATCATCGTCGCACCGGCCGGCAGGTATTGGCGCAGTGGCGTCGACACGAAGGTGTAGATCTGCTGGGTAAAGGCGAACAGCCCGGCAAAGATCACGAAGATCGCCGCCACGCAACGCAGCAGGCGGGTTCGCAGCTCGGTGAGGTGCGAGACCAGCGGCATGTGCTGGTCGTTTTCCGGTTTATCAGCGCTCATGGGGCTCGCGGCGGCAATGTAGGGTCATGGGGGGCGGGCGACACAACGGGCGTCGGCGCTGGCTCTGTCGGGGCGGGCGTTGCGGGCGCAGCATCAGCAATCGGGGCCGGTGCGATGCTGTGCTCGGCTACAGGCTCAACCGGCTTGGCCGGCTCTTGCACGGGGGAAAGGATCTTCCGTGCTTCCTGCTCCAACGACAGGATATGTTCGTTGTGCAGCTGGCGGCGGATTTCGTCGGCGCCGATTTCCCGTTCAACTTCCTGTTTGATCGCGTTGAAACTGCGTTTCAGGCGCCCGATCCACAGGCCGGCGGTGCGCGCGGCACCGGGCAGGCGTTCCGGCCCCAGTACCAGCAGGGCAACGAGGCCGACGAGGAGCAGTTCAGAGAAGCTGATACCAAACATTAGTCAGTGCTCACGAGTCTTTGCGGGTCGGCTCTTGGACTTTTTCAGCCTGCACGTCGAAGGTGCGACGTTCGGTGATCGGCTGGGCGGCCTGCGGAGGCACGGGCTGGGCCGGAGGCACCGGGTTGGCCGTCTCGGCTGGTTTTTCGTCGTCGTTCATGGCCTTGCGGAAGCCCTTGATCGACTCGCCCACGTCGGTGCCGAGGTTTTTCAGTTTCTTGGTGCCGAACACCAGTACCACTACCACCAGAATGACGATCCAGTGTTTCCAGTCAAAAATGCCCATGCTGCAAATCCTCAAGTCTTAGTTATTCAGGCGGACGGGCGCGAGGCCTTTTCGGCGTGCCCGGACAAGCCGAAGCGACGGTCCAGTTCATCCAGCACGGCCTGCGGATGCTGCCCCAGTTGGGCGAGCATGACCAGGCTATGAAACCACAAGTCGGCGGTCTCATAGATTACATCGCTGCAATCGCCGCTGATTTGTGCGTCTTTCGCGGCAATGATCGTCTCGACGGATTCTTCGCCGAGTTTTTCCAGGATCTTGTTCAGGCCCTTGTGGTACAGGCTGGCGACATAGGAGCTGTCGGCGTCCGCGCCTTTGCGGTCTTCCAGCACCTGGGCCACACGGTTCAGGGTATCGCTCATGTTCAGTGTCCTGCCGAGTAGATGGCGTGCGGGTCTTTGAGTACCGGTTCCACAACCTTCCATTCGCCGTTCTCGAACACGCGATAGAAGCAGCTGTGACGGCCGGTGTGGCAGGCGATGTCGCCGATCTGCTCGACCATCAGGATCACCACGTCGGCGTCGCAGTCGATGCGCATCTCGTGCAGGGTTTGCACGTGCCCGGACTCTTCGCCCTTGCGCCACAGTTTGCCACGCGAACGTGACCAGTAGATGGCGCGCTGCTCAGTGGCGGTGAGGCTCAGGGCCTCGCGGTTCATCCAGGCCATCATCAGCACGCGCCCGGTCTTGTAGTCCTGGGCAATGGCCGGCACCAGGCCGTCACTGTCCCACTTGATCTCGTCCAGCCAGTCTTTCATGTTCGGCTCCGGCAATTTGCGACAGTGTATAACCGGATTGGCTATCGACGCACGATCAGATAAACACCCACGGCGACCATGATTCCAGCCGGCCAGTGGCCCAGTGGTGTCAGCGGCCCGCCGATCGCCAGCATGACGCCGCCGACCAGGTGCGCGGTGCCCAGCAGGCGCAGGAACCAATCGTCTTTACGCCTGTGCCAGGGTGGCGCGGGGTCTTTGGCGTGAGGTTGGGACATGCGCTCCAGCAGGTCGCGGGTCATGCTGGCCAGGTGCGGCAGCTGTTCCATCTGGCTGTGCAGGTTGCCCAACAGGGTTTTCGGGCTGACCCGTTCGCGCATCCAGCGTTCGAGGAACGGCTGTGCGGTGTTCCACAGGTCGAGGTCCGGGTACAGCTGGCGGCCCAGTCCTTCGATGTTGAGCAGGGTTTTTTGCAACAGCACCAGTTGCGGCTGCACTTCCATATTGAAGCGCCGTGCGGTCTGGAACAGGCGCATCAGCACCTGGCCGAAGGAAATATCTTTTAACGGTTTTTCAAAGATCGGCTCGCACACGGTGCGAATGGCCGCTTCGAATTCGTTGAGCTTGGTTTCCGCCGGCACCCAGCCCGAATCGATATGCAGCTGCGCCACGCGGCGATAGTCACGCTTGAAGAAGGCGAACAGGTTACGCGCCAGGTAATCCTGGTCTTCCGGGGTCAGGCTGCCGACGATGCCGCAGTCGATCGCAATGTACTGCGGGCTCCACGGGTTGACGGTGCTGACGAAGATGTTGCCCGGGTGCATGTCGGCGTGGAAGAAGCTGTCGCGAAACACCTGGGTGAAGAAGATCTCCACACCACGTTCGGCGAGCATCTTCATGTCGGTGCGCTGGTCGGCAAGGGTCGCCAGGTCGGTGACCTGCACGCCATAGATGCGCTCCATCACCAGCACTTTAGGGCGGCACCAGTCCCAATACACTTGTGGTACGTACAGCAGGGGCGAACCTTCGAAGTTGCGCTTGAGCTGGCTGGCATTGGCCGCTTCGCGCAGCAGGTCGAGTTCGTCGTAGATGGTTTTTTCGTAGTCGGCAACCACGTCCACCGGGTGCAGCAGGCGCGCGTCGGCAGAGAAGCGCTCGGCGGCGCGGGCGAGGATAAACAGCCACGCCAGGTCCTGGCCGATGATCGGCTTGAGGCCAGGGCGAATCACCTTCACCACGACTTCTTCGCCGGTCTTGAGCTGCGCGGCATGCACCTGTGCCACCGAGGCCGAAGCCAGGGGCTCAACGTCGAAGCGGCTGAACACTTCGCTGATTTTCTTGCCCAGCTGTTCTTCGATCAGCTTCATCGAATGCTGCGAATCAAATGGCGGCACACGGTCTTGCAGCAGCATCAGTTCGTCGGCGATGTCTTCGGGCAACAGGTCGCGGCGGGTCGAAAGGATCTGCCCGAACTTGATAAAGATCGGCCCCAGGTCCTGCAATGCCAGGCGCAGGCGCGCGCCACGGCTCAACTCCAGCGGCTTGCGCGGGAACCAGCGCCACGGCAGTACATAACGCACCGCCAACAGGAACCATGGCAAGGGCAGGGCGAACAGCAGGTCATCGAGGCGGTAGCGGATTACGACGCGCTGGATACGAAACAAACGGCGGACGGCGAGCAGCTTCATGCGTTATCGCTTGGATCAAGGGAACGGCTCAGGCGCTCGAAGCGTGCCTCAAGGCGTTCCAGGTCGATTTTGGCCTTGTCGAGTTCGCGAAAGCGCGCTTGCGCTTCACGTTGCCCGACCAGGGTGCGCGATTCCTCGCTCAGGTATTCGGCGAGGTTCTGGTTGAGGCTGGCGAACCCTTGTTGGTACCAACGTGTGCGGCTGCGCAGGTGCCCGCTGATCAACTGGGTGGCAACGGGGCCGATCCAGCGCGACAGCTCAAATTCCCAATCCAGTTCCAGGTCTTGCAGTACGGCGGCCAGGTCCATCAGCACTGCGCTGTCGCCTTCCAGTTCGACTTCGGGGCTATGGAGAATGGCGGTCTTGTTGCGGCTCAGTGCCAGGTGCACCAGGCTCGACGCCGGCGCACGCAGGGTGCAGTCGGCCTCGGCGGCCCATTGAGTCGCGAGCAGCAGGCCTTCATCGCTGGGCAGGATAAACAGCTGCAAGGCGGGGCTGCGGCAATCGACGGCGATGACTTTGCCGGTCAGGTGCGCGAGCCGCGCCAGGGCGGTGCTGTCCAGGCGCAGTACACGGTTGAGGCCGTGTTCAACGCTGGCGAGAAGGCCGGCGAAGAGCATCAGGGCTTGATACCGCGGTGCAGGGCGACGATGCCCGAGGTCATGTTGTGGTAGGTCACGCGGTCGAAACCGGCTTCCACCATCATCGACTTCAGGGTTTCCTGGTCGGGGTGCATGCGGATCGATTCGGCCAGGTAGCGATAGCTCTCGGCGTCATTGGTGATCAGCTTGCCCATCAACGGCATGAAGGCGAACGAGTAGGTGTCGTAGACCTTGGACATCAGCGCGTTGGTCGGCTTGGAGAACTCCAGCACCAACAGGCGGCCACCCGGCTTCAGCACGCGCAGCATGGAGCGGATCGCGTCTTCCTTGTGGGTCACGTTGCGCAGGCCGAAGGCGATGGTCACGCAGTCGAAATGGTTGTCTGGGAACGGCAGCTTTTCAGCGTCGGCCTGGACGAACTCGATATTGCCGGCCACGCCTTTGTCCAGCAGGCGGTCACGGCCGACCTTGAGCATCGAACCGTTGATATCGGCCAACACCACTTGGCCGGTAGGCCCGACGAGCTTGGAGAACTTGGCCGCCAGGTCGCCCGTACCGCCGGCGATGTCCAGCACGCGATTACCGGTGCGAACGCCCGACAGCTCGATGGTGAAGCGTTTCCACAGGCGGTGCATGCCACCCGAGAGCACGTCGTTCATCAGGTCGTACTTGGCTGCAACGGAGTGGAACACCTCGGCGACTTTTTCCGCTTTCTGGCTTTCCGGGACGTTCTTGAAGCCGAAGTGAGTGGTGGGTTCGGCATCGCTGCCTTTGCGCTGATCAGTCATATCGCTGTCACCAAAAGAGAATGCGGGACATGATAATCCCCAAGGCTTGCTTTGTCTTGGCAAGGCTGAAGGTAAGATAGGTGTTCATCGAGACCTTTTGCCGCATGGCAGGGGTTCTGAGTCGTTATAAAGAGGAGTCATTGCAATGGCCCGTATTACCGTTGAGCGTGCACATTCCCTGGGTAAAGAAGGTGCGCGCGCGAAGGCCGAAAAGTTGGCGCACAAACTCAAGGAGCAATATGGCCTTGAGTCATCGTGGTCGGGCGATAGCCTGAACCTCAAGCGTTCGGGGGTTAAGGGTACGGTATTAGTCGCCGATGAATCGCTGCGCATTGATGTAGAACTCGGCCTGTTGATGTCGGCCATGAGTGGCACGATCAAGTCCGAAATCGAGAAGGCCCTGGATAAGGCGTTGGCGTGACCTGTCTGTGCCTATCCCTGGGTACTTAGGGTGCCGATTCTAATTTTTCACCCTACTTTGTGCCCAAGCCCTCAACTCCTGCGGGCCGTTCCTCGACCCTAATCTGCGTGAGGTGCACCATGGCCAAAGTTATTTTGAAGAAAAAAATCGACCTTCAGTCCACTGCCCTGAGTGACGTTAAACGCTATGCCCGCAAGATCTGGCTGGCAGGACTTGGCGCCTATGCCAAGGTCGGCAGCGAAGGCGGCGAGTACTTCAAAGAGCTGGTCAAGACCGGTCAACATGTTGAAAGTAAAGGCAAAAAAGTTGTGGTTGAACAACTTGATGCCGCCAACAGTCAGATTGACCAAGTAAAGAGTAATGTCTCAAGCGTCAAAGGTTTGGTTGAAGTTCAACTGGATAAAGTTGAAAAAGCTTTTGACACGCGTGTTGCAAGTGCCTTGAATCGGATCGGCATTGCGTCTAAACATGACGTTGAGACACTCTCTGCTAAGCTCGAAGAGCTGACGACATTGCTAGAACGTGTCGCGCGTAAACACTAAGGAGACATCGGGATGGCTGTTAAAAAGACTACTCAGAAAGAAGGCAGCTCGTGGATCGGGGAGGTTGAAAAATATTCCCGTAAGATCTGGCTTGCTGGTTTAGGCGTGTACTCGAAGGTTAGCAGTGACGGCGGCAAATACTTCGAGACATTGGTCAAGGACGGCGAAAAGGCCGAGAAGTTGACCAAGACCACGGTTGGTAAAAAAGTTGAAGCGGCCAAGGCCACTGCCGGCTCCGCCAAGTCGAGCATTTCTGACACCTGGGGCAAGTTGGAAGAAACCTTCGACAAGCGTCTCAACAGTGCCATTTCGCGACTGGGCGTGCCCAGCAAAGCGGAACTGAAGACGCTGCACAGCAAGGTCGATACCCTGACCAAGCAAATCGAAAAACTCACCGGCGCTAAAGTGGCTCCAGCCAAAACCGCCGCCGCTAAACCGGCTGCCAAAACCGCTGCCAAGCCACTGGTTAAAGCGGCCGCCAAGCCGGCCGCGAAACCTGCGGCTAAAGCAGCGGCAAAACCGGCTGCCAAAACCGCCGCTGCCAAACCGGCCGCCAAGCCTGCAGCAAAACCTGTGGCCGCTAAAGCCGCTGCCAAGCCTGCGGCTAAACCGGCTGCCAAAGCGGCAGCAAAACCTGCCGCCAAGCCAGCGGCTAAAACCGCAGCTGCCAAACCTGCTGCCAAGCCGGCCGCTGCCAAACCAGCAGCCAAGCCAGCCGCCGTTAAAGCTGCTGCCAAGCCTGCTGCAGCAAAACCAGTGGCTGCCAAGCCTGCGGCAAAACCTGCCGCCGCGAAGAAGCCAGCAGTTGCCAAGAAGCCGGCAGCACCCAAGCCTGCTGTTGCGGCCAAGCCTGCAACCCCAGCGCCAACCGCTTCGACAGCCAACTCGGTGTCCGCACCGACCCATGCTGCTACCGCGCCGACTGCAACGTCGGTAACCCCGACGCCATCCAGTCAGTCCTGATTTTTTCAGGGCACAAAAAACGCCCGGCCTGTGAAGGTCGGGCGTTTTTTATGGAAGTCTCATAAACACCGCACGTCCAGATTTTTAATCGATATCATCCAGGTATTTGAGCGCAAACCGCTCAGTCGCCTGCCGCGCCGGCAATAACAGGTGCGGTGCCACCAGCATCATGATCTGGTACACCACCACCCGCACCTCGCCTTCACGGTCGAGTATCCGCTGGTAGTCCAGAGAAAACAGTAGGGTCATGGTGATCTGTTCCACCAATTGCCCCAATGCCTGGGTGTCACTGACCAACTGCCCTGCCGCCTTCAAGCGCGCAAGCAGCGAAGCCAGGGTGCGCTTGAGCGCCGTGAGCAAGTTGCGAATGCCCTTGGCCAGCTTTGGCAGGCGCCCGGCCAGGTTCGACAAGTCCTGGAACAGGAACCGGTAGTGGGCCATGCGCTCGATGATCAGGTGCAGGAACAGCCAGTAATCTTCGGGTTTGAGCTGCGCATCCGCCGGCGGGTCGAGCAGCGGCGCCAGTTCATTCTGGAAGCGCTCGAACAACCCGAGCACCAAGGGCTCCTTGCCATGGAAGTGGTAGTAGAGGTTGCCGGGGCTGATCCCCATTTCATTGGCCACCTCCATGGTCGACACGTTCGGTTCGCCCTTCTGGTTGAACAACTGCAGGGCACATTCAAGGATACGGTCGCGGGTCTTCATCCAGTCTTCTTAGTGTGATCGTGAGCTCAGCGCACCCGCACGTAAGTGCCGGGCGCTGCTTCCATCGGTGGGTAATTCTGGTTGCCCAGGGCGGTGAGGGTTTCGCGTTGCACGCCTGAACGCTGCTGGACCCACTCCAGCCACTGTGGCCACCAACTGCCTTCGACGTGATTGGCGTCGTAATACCAGGCGCGCGGGTCGCTGCTCAGCTTGGGGTTTTCGACGTAGTTGGCCTTGGGGTTGCCGGGCGGGTTGAGGATGCTCTGGACATGCCCGCTGTTAGACAGCACGAAGCGTCGTTCGCCGCCCAGCAGTTGGGTCGAGCGATACACCGCATCCCACGGCGTGATGTGGTCGTTGATCCCGGCCACGCTGAAGCTGTCCACCGTGACCTTCTGCAAGTCGATGGGCGTGCCACATACCTCCAGGCCACCGGGATGGCTCAGGGGGTTGTGTTTGAAGAAGTCCAGCAAGTCGCCATGCAGCGCGGCGGGCAGGCGCGTGTTGTCGTTGTTCCAGTACAGGATGTCGAATGCTGGCGGCTCCTTGCCCAGCAGGTAGTTGTTGATCCAGTAGTTCCAGATCAGGTCGTTGGGGCGCATCCAAGCGAACACCTTGGCCATGTCGCGGCCGTCCAGCACACCTTGCTGATAAGAACGGCGCTTGGCGGCTTCCAGGGTTTGTTCATCGGCAAATAGTGTGGCGGGTGTGTCGATCTGGCTGTCCAGCAGGCTCACCAGGTAACTGGCACTGGAGATGCGCCGCAGCTGACGCTTGGCCTGCAGGTGGCCTTGCAGCGCGGCGATGGTCAGGCCACCGGCGCAGGCACCCATCAGGTTGACTTCGCGGGCGCCGGTGATGGCCCTGCACACGTTGAGGGCTTCTTCCAGTGCGGCAACATAAGTGGAGAGGCCCCACTCGCGATGACGTACGTCCGGGTTGCGCCAACTGACCATGAAGGTCTGCAGGCCATTTTTCAGCGCATACTGCACAAAGCTGTTGGCCGGGCTCAGGTCGAAGATGTAGTACTTGTTGATTTGCGGCGGCACGATCAGCAGCGGCTTGGCGTACTGTTTCTCGCTCATGGGCTTGTACTGGATCAACTCCAGCAGTTCATTGCGAAACACCACCGAGCCTGGCGTGGTCGCCACGGTCTTGCCCACTTCGAAGGCGTGTTTGCTCACCTGGCGTGGCAGGCCATTGTTGTGCAGCAGGTCTTCGAACAAATTGCTCACGCCGCGTATCACGCTGTTGCCGCCGGAGTTGAGCAGCTCTTTGACCGCCAATGGGTTGAGCAGGGTATTGGAGGGCGAGACCGCATCGTTGATCAGGGAGAATGCAAAGTGGGCACGCGCCTGGTCATCTGCGCTCATCGAGCTGTCGTCGATCCAGTGGCGCGTTTGTTTCTGCCAGCTCAGATAGGCTTGCAGGCTGCGCCGGTATAATGGGTTGAGGGTCCATGTAGGGTCGGCGAAGCGGCCATCATTGGGGTTGGGGGCATGCAAGGTCTCACCCAGCAGCACGCGGCCCAATTGCCCACCCAGGGCCAGGGCGTGTCGAGCCGTATGCAGCGGGTTGCGTAAACCATGGTTTGCGACGCTGCGCAGGGTCGACAGCAAGTCTCGGCCCCGCAGACCGCTGATCGCATTTTGCGCATTGATGAACGCAGCGGGGGTGGGCGCCGCGTTCGTCACGGGTCTTTCTCGCATGAGCCAACACTCCTTCGTCAAGTCATCAAGCAGGCACGCCAATTCAGAACCATAGTCGGTTCCTGGCAACTTGCGCGGCGGTGTGGTCCTTCACACGGCCGGTCGCGGGTGAATCACTGCCCGCAGGCGCTCCTCCTCGAGAAACTTCATGATGATGGGCGCCACGGCTTCAGCCCGGGTAATCAGGAACAGGTGGCCATCATCGATGATGTGCAATTGTGCATTGGGGATACGCCAGGCGAGCATGCGCATGTTGATCAGTGGGATCAGCGGGTCGTCGTCCCCGGCCAGTACCAGGGTGGGTTGGCGGATCTTGTGTAGCCAATGAATGCTGGTCCAGCCCAGCCCCGCAAACAACTGCCAGTAGTAACCCAGCTTGCCGGCCGAACGCACTTTGCTCGCGTGTTCGGCGGCCAGTTTCGAATCGCGACGGAATGAGCCGCCATAAATCATCGGTGCAATGCGCACCACGTGGGACGGCTGGATATACCGCCGCGGGCTTGCCATCAGCCAGAGCACTTTCGGCTTGCCCGGCACCATGAAGGCACCGGCAGCTGTGGCCGCCAGGATCAGCTTCTTGCAGCGCTCCGGGTAGTCGTAGGCAAACTGCTGCGCCAACGCCCCGCCCCAGGACACACCCACGGCATTCACTTGGCCATAGTCCAGGTAATCGAGCATGCGTGCGGTGAGTCTGGCCAGGCCGGGAAAGCGATAGGGCATGCTGGGTGTCGACGAACCGCCCACACCCGGCACATCGAAGGCGATCACTTCCAGGTCCGGGTCCAGCGCCTGGACGAACGGAAAGACCAGCTCAAGGTTGGCGCCGATGCCATTGAAGATCAGCAGCGGCGTCAAGTGAGGTTTGCCCGGGCGCACCGCCGTACGGATGGTCTGGCCATCCAGGTCGATGGTGCGGAAGATGAACGGTTGCTGCATGCTCAAGCCCTGTGAAGTGTTACAGCTGGAATGCAGTCCAAATGTGGGAGGGGGCTGGCTCCCGATTGCGGTCAGTCAGACAGATAGGTGTTGACTGATCCACCGCCATCGGGAGCAAGCCCCCTTCCACATGTGATCCCATTGCAATTTAGCGTTCATGTACATAAGTCCCTGGTGCCGCCTCAGCAGCGGCATAGGTTTTGTTACCCAAGCTTGTAGGCGCCTTCTTCAGCTTACCCGCCCGCTCTGCCTGCCACACCTGCCAATGCAACCACCAGGAATCGGTGTGCTTGGTTGCATTTTCCTGCCACTCAAGCGGCTTGCCCGCCAAGCCATCGCTGGTCTGGTAGCGCGACTTGGGGTTGCCCGGTGGGTTGAGGATGCTCTGGATATGCCCGCTGCTGGACAACACGAACTCCACCTTGCCGCCAAACAATTGCGCCGATTTATAGCAGGATTGCCAGGGGGTGATGTGATCGTTGGTGCCGGCCAATGCGTAGATGTCGGCAGTGACCTGCTTGAGGTCGATGGGGGTGCCGCACACCTCCAGGGCGTTGGCGCGCACCAGCGGGTTGTTCTTGAACAGTTCGATCAGGTCACCATGGAAGGCTGCCGGCAAGCGCGTGGTGTCGTTGTTCCAGAACAGGATATCGAACACCGGTGGCTCGTTGCCCAGCAGGTAGTTGTTGACCCAGTAGTTCCAGATCAGGTCGTTGGGGCGCATCCAGGCGAATACCTTGGCCATGTCGCGGCCTTCCAATACGCCGGCCTGGTAGGAGTGGCGCTTGGCTGCTTCCAGGGTTTGCTCGTCGACAAACAGCGCCACCTGGGTGTCCAGGGTGGTATCCAGCACGCTTACCAGCAGGGTCAGGGCGTTGACCTTCTTTTCCCCCAGCGCTGCATAGTGGCCCAGCAGCGCGGTGCAGGTGATGCCGCCGGAGCAAGCACCGAGCATGTTGACGTCTTTGCTGCCGGTAATCGCCGTGACCACATCGACGGCTTCCTTGAGCGCCTCGATATAGGTCGACAGGCCCCACTCGCGCTGGGCTTTGGTTGGGTTGCGCCAACTGACGATAAAGGTCTGCTGGGCATTGCGCAGGCAGAAGCGCGCCAGGCTCTTATCCGGGCTCAGGTCGAATACATAGAATTTGTTGATCTGCGGTGGCACCACCAGCAAGGGTCGCTCATGCACCTGTTCGGTGATGGGTTTGTACTGGATCAGCTCCAGCACATCGTTGCGAAACACCACCGCGCCTTCGCTGGTGCCCAGAGTCTTGCCGACTTCAAAGGCGCCCATGTTGACCTGGCTCGGCATGCCGCCGTTATGCACCATGTCCTTGGCCAGGTGAGACAAACCATCGAGCAGGCTTTTGCCGCCGGTTTCAAAGAACCGTTTGACGGCTGCCGGGTTGGCCGCACTGTTGGTGGGGGCCATGGCTTCGGTCATCAAGTTGATCACGAAGTGGCCACGGCTGATGTCCTGTGGCGACAGGTTGCTGTCGCCGATCCAGTCATGAAGCTCCTTGCGCCATGCCAGGTAGGTTTGCAGGTAACGTTTGTAGAGCGGGTTCTGGCTCCAGGCCGGGTCGTTGAAACGCCGGTCGTCACCCTCGGGTACCAGTTGGGATTTGCCGAACATCACATTCTTCAGTTCGACCCCAAAGTGGGCCACATGCTTGACGCTGTGTAACGGTTGCTTGATGGCTTGGGTCAGCACCATCTTCGCCGAGGCCAGTAAATCCTTTTTGCGTAACGCGATGATCGGGTTCAGCCCCAGGGTGTTTTCCGAGGCTTGGCGTTTCAAGTCATCGTTATTCTTGTTACTCATCTACGACGCTCCATTGTCCGAAAGACGAGTACCGGGTACCGCTGCGCATCAAGTTTCGATACACAACACAAGCCAGGTACGCGACTCGGGTGACCGTTGATACCGCATCGTCAAATGCAGGGAACTTGCCAGTTCCATTGGTTACCCGAGTTTAATTTTTTTCGCAAGCGGGCCAATCATTGGCCACGTGACAGGGCATTCAAGCAGATGAAATTAGAAAATGCCCTCTAAAGAGCAAGACCCTTGAGCTAGAGCATCAGCCGCACGACCGACTCACTCGGATCGCGAGTTTTCCCGGCTGCTTTGAGCTCGGCGAGGTAGTCGGCCCACAACGTTTCCTGGCGCACGGCCAACTGGTAGAGATAGTCCCAAGTGAACAGTCCGCTGTCATGGCCGTCGTCGAAGGTCAATTTCAGTGCGTACTGACCGGCCGGTTCCACTTTGGTCAGCCTGACGTTGAGCTTGCCGAATTGCAGGATGGGTTTGCCGTGGCCCTGGACCTCGGCGGAAGGCGAGTGCACCCGCAGCAGTTCGGCGGGTAACTGGTAGACCTCATCGGGCCCGTAGGTAAGGCCGAGGGTGTTGGAGGTTTTGTGCAGGTTTACAGCAGTAGGAAATTTGGTCATTGGCGCTGATCCTGAAGAAACCGGCTTGAAAATGTGGGAGGGGGCTTGCTCCCGATAGCAGTGTGTCAGCCAGCATACATCTATCTGACAGACCGCCATCGGGGGCGAGCCCCCTCCCATATTTGAAGCAAAGCAGTTCTATGTGAGGCTTACAGGATATAACGAGACAGGTCTTCGTTCTGCGCCAATTCGCCCAAGTGGCTGTTGACGTAGTCGGCGTCGATCTTGATCGCTTCGCCATTCTGCGAGCCGGCCATGTCGCCAGCGCTGAAGGACACTTCTTCCAGCAGGCGTTCCAGCAAGGTATGCAGGCGACGAGCACCGATGTTCTCGGTCTTCTCGTTGACCTGCCAGGCGATCTCCGCCAGACGCTTGATACCGTCTGGCTGGAACTCGATGCCCAGGCCCTCGGTTTTCAACAGTTCACGGTACTGCTCGGTGAGCGAGGCGTGCGGTTCGCTGAGGATGCGTTCGAAGTCACTCGGGGTCAGTGCCTTGAGCTCCACACGAATTGGCAGGCGGCCTTGCAGCTCCGGCACCAGGTCGCTTGGCTTGCTCAGGTGGAATGCACCGGAGGCGATAAACAGGATGTGGTCAGTCTTGACCATGCCCAGCTTGGTATTGACCGTGCAACCCTCGATCAGCGGCAGAAGGTCACGCTGTACACCTTCGCGGGACACATCGACGCCGCCGGAGTTACCACGCTTGGCCACCTTGTCGATCTCATCGATAAACACGATGCCATGCTGCTCGACCGCTTCCAGGGCCTTGGCCTTGAGTTCTTCCTCATTGACCAGGCGCCCGGCTTCTTCGTCACGCACCAGCTTCAGTGCGTCTTTAACCTTGAGCTTGCGGCTTTTCTTCTTGCCCTTGCCCATGTTGGCAAACAGGTTTTGCAACTGGCTGGTCATTTCTTCCATGCCAGGCGGAGCGGAAATATCGACGCCAGACACTTCGGCGACTTCGATCTCGATTTCCTTGTCGTCCAGCTGGCCTTCACGCAGGCGCTTGCGGAACAGCTGGCGAGTGTTGGAATCCGAGGCCGGCGCGGCATCTTCGTTGAAACCCATGCGTGCCGGTGGCAGCAGGGCGTCGAGGATGCGTTCCTCGGCGGCGTCTTCGGCGCGGTGGGTAACCTTGGTCATTTCCTGTTCGCGCAGCATTTTCAGGGCGGCATCGGCCAGGTCGCGAATGATTGACTCGACGTCGCGGCCCACATAGCCGACTTCGGTGAACTTGGTCGCTTCGACCTTGATGAACGGAGCGTTGGCCAGCTTGGCCAGGCGCCGGGCGATTTCGGTTTTACCGACGCCGGTCGGGCCGATCATCAGGATGTTCTTTGGCGTTACTTCAACGCGCAGTTCTTCCG
This sequence comes from Pseudomonas sp. MWU15-20650, assembly GCF_023242475.1. Lineage (GTDB taxonomy): Bacteria > Pseudomonadota > Gammaproteobacteria > Pseudomonadales > Pseudomonadaceae > Aquipseudomonas. The sequence goes on from NZ_JALJFG010000054.1 coordinate 15,098, forward strand.
GCAGTTGCATCCGACGCCAGCGGTTACGCAGCGCAATGGCAACGGCGCGCTTGGCATCGTCCTGGCCGATGATATGGCGGTTGAGTTCGTGGACGATTTCGCGGGGAGTCATGGACATAGTGTTTGGCGGCCTCAAGCGGGAATAAGCCTACGGCTTACTCGGCGAGGTCCTGCTCCTCAATGGTGAAGTTGTGGTTAGTGAACACGCAGATGTCACCAGCGATACCCAGGGCGGTCTCGACAATTTCCCGGGCTGACAGGTCGGTTTTCTTCAACAGCGCGCTGGCTGCGGCTTGGGCGTAGCCGCCGCCGGAACCCATGGCGATCAGGCCATGTTCGGGTTCAACCACGTCGCCGTTACCGGTGATGATCAAGGACGCGTCTTTGTTCGCGACGGCGAGCATGGCTTCCAGGCGGCTGAGGGAGCGATCGGTGCGCCATTCTTTGGCGAGCTCGACAGCGGCGCGAACGAGGTGGCCCTGGTGTTTTTCCAGCTGGCCTTCGAAACGCTCGAAAAGGGTGAAAGCGTCGGCGGTGGCGCCAGCGAAACCGGCAAGGACCTGGCCGTGGTAGAGGCGGCGCACTTTTTTCGCGTTGCCTTTCATCACGGTATTACCCAGGGAAACCTGGCCGTCGCCGCCCATGACGACTTTGCCGTGGCGACGTACTGAAACGATGGTGGTCAAGGGGAGAGTCTCCACGCAGCGGGGCGAAAATGCCCTGATGGGAACTCATATGGGGGTGGCGAGGGGGATTTCAACCGTAGGACGTGTGTGCGGACGAGTGGTGTTTATTGATCCGACACCTATTCAAGAACACCGCAAAACCAAATGTGGGAGGGGGCTTGCTCCCGATCGCGGTGTGTCAGTCGCTGAATATATTGACTGATATACCGCCATCGGGGGCAAGCCCCCTCCCACATTAGCTCTGCTATGTCTTCGAAATCAGCGGCTCTGGCGTTGTTGTAACAACAGGTTGCTAAAGCCCGCGCCGGCCAATTGTTTCTGGGCCACGGTCAGTTGCTCGCGGTTGCTGAACGGCCCCACCAACACGCGATACCACGTCGCTTCCTTCACCGTACCTGACTCTACCGTCACCGACTGGCCCAGCAGAATGATCTGCGCCCGTACGCGATCCGCATCCGCCTGTTTCGGGAACGAGCCCGCCTGCAGGAAGAACTTGGTTACAGGCGCGGCCTTGGTCGTGGCCACTGGCGGCGGTGGTGGCGGGGTGATCCCGGCCAGCGCGGCCTGGGCGCGTGCAGTGTCGATTTTTGCCGCTTCCGCTGGGGTCACTGGCGTGGTCGGTACTTGCGGCGTTGGCAGGGTTTTCTCCGGCACGGCGTCAGGCGGCACGATCACTTCCGATTCCGGCAACAGCGTGTAGAAGTCGTATTTGGGCTTCACCGGTGCCGTCGGACTCGGCACCGTCTTGTTGGCTTCGGCTATTTTCGTGGCCTTTTGTTGCTCTTGCTTGACCCGTTTGACGTCATCGCCCTTGCCCGGCTCCAACTTCATCAGGATCACCACGAACGCTCCGACCGCGAGGCCGATGGCCATCCACAGCCAGCCCGGAATAGGCTTCTTTGCCGGGGCCTGGTAGCGGCTGGCGCCGCGCTTGGGTGCTGGTTTTTTCTTGGCTGCCAACTTACATGCGCTCCAGAGTTTCCAGGCCCAAGAGTTCCAGGCCTTGCTTGAGGGTCCGTCCAGCCAGTGCGGCGAGGCGCAGACGACTTTGCTTCTGGGCTTCGTCGTCGGCGGTGAGGATCGGGCAGTTCTCGTAGAAGCTGGAGAACAGGCCGGCGACTTCGTACAAATAGGTGCAGAGAATGTGCGGTGTGCCTTTTTCGCCGACACTGTTCAGCACTTCGCCAAATTGTGCCAGCTTGGCGGCCAGTTCCTGTTCGTGCGGTGCCTCTAGAACGATTTGGCCGTCAACTTCGCTGAAGTCCTTGCCCAGCTTGCGGAACACGCCGGCTACGCGGGTGTAGGCGTACAGCAGGTACGGCGCGGTGTTGCCCTCGAAGTTGAGCATCAATTCGAAGTTGAAGCTGTAGTCGCTGGTGCGGTGCTTGGACAGGTCGGCATATTTCACTGCGCCAATGCCCACCACACGGGCGATGTTGCGCAGGTCGGCCTCGGCCAGTTCCGGATTTTTTTCCTTCACCAGGTTGTAGGCACGTTCCTGGGCTTCGTTCAGCAGGTCGATCAGCTTCACGGTGCCGCCGTCACGGGTCTTGAACGGGCGGCCGTCGGCGCCGTTCATGGTGCCGAAGCCCATGTGTTCCATGTGCATCGGGTGCGTGACGAAGCCCGCACGGCGTGCCACTTCGAACACCTGCTGGAAGTGCAGGGCCTGGCGCTGATCGACGAAATACAACGCACGATCCGCCTTGAGTACACCACTGCGGTAGCGCACGGCAGCCAGGTCGGTGGTGGCGTAGAGGTAGCCGCCATCGGCCTTGACGATGATCACCGGCAGCGGCTCGCCATCGGCGGTCTTGAACTCTTCGAGGAACACACACTGCGCGCCGTTGCTTTCAACCAGCAGGCCCTTGGCCTTGAGGTCGTTGACCACGTTGATCAGGTCGTCGTTATAGGCACTTTCGCCCATCACGTCGGCCATGGTCAGCTTCACATTGAGCAGCTCGTAGATTTCCTGGCAGTGGGACAACGAGATGTCACGGAAGCGCGACCACAGCTCCAGGCATTCCTTGTCACCGGCCTGCAACTTGACCACCAGGCCGCGGGCACGGTCGGCGAACTCTTCGGATTCGTCGAAACGCTTCTTGGCGGCGCGGTAGAAATTCTCCAGGTCCGACAGCTCGTTGCTGGTGATCGGGTTTTCCTGCAGGTAGGCCATCAACATGCCGAACTGGGTGCCCCAATCGCCCACGTGGTTCTGGCGGATCACCGTGTCGCCGAGGAACTCCAGCACGCGTGCCACGCCGTCGCCGATGATGGTCGAGCGCAGGTGCCCAACGTGCATCTCTTTGGCCAGGTTCGGTGCCGACAGGTCAATCGCCACGCGTTCCAGCGGGCCAGCCTTGTGGACACCGATCCTGGCATCGGCCAGGGCTGCATCCAGGCGCGAAGCCAGGGCCTGGGTATTCTGGAAGATATTGATAAAGCCAGGGCCCGCGATTTCAGCTTTGCTGACCTGCGGGTCGGCCGGCAGCGCGGCGATGATCTTTTCCGCCAGGTCGCGAGGCTTCATACCGGCCGGCTTGGCCAACATCATGGCGATGTTGCTGGCGAAGTCGCCGTGGGTCTTGTCGCGGGTGTTTTCCACCTGGATCGCCGGTGACAGGCCTTCAGGCAACACACCTTCGTTGACGAGTTGGGTGAGGGCTTGTTGGATCAGCTGGCGAATGGTGTCTTTCATGGTGTTCTCTTTCGACCGCAAGCGGCGGCGCGCGATGCGCAGGTGGAAAAACTGGGCATTATCCGTGGCGAGGGCGGGCTTGCCAACCTTCGTCGGACCTTCACAGACGATTAACCTGTGGCGAGCAAGCTACCTTGCCACAAGGGCCATTCAGTACAGGTCTACCGGGTCTACGTCCAATGACCATCTCACTTGGCGCCCGCTGGGCATTTGCTCCAGAGCAAGCAACCAGCTACTTAATAGCCGATGCAACGGCGCGCGGGATGTCGCCTGCAAGAGTAGCTGAGCACGATAACGTCCGGCGCGGCGTTCCATGGGCGCGGGTACCGGGCCGAGCAATTCGATGCCGCTCAAGCCCAATTCGCCGAGCAACTGTTCGGCAGCGCTGCAGGCTTCATCGAGGAAACCCTCGGCCTGGCCGGGTTTGTGGGCTTCTGCACGCAACAACGCCAGGTGCGCAAACGGCGGCAGGCCGGCCGCGCGACGTTCGCTCAGTGCCTGCTCGGCGAAGGCAAAGTAGCCTTGCTCCGTCAGTTGAATCAGCAGCGGATGGTCTGCCAGGTGCGTCTGGATAATCACCTTGCCCGGTTCTTCGGCACGCCCGGCGCGGCCGGCAACCTGCACGATCAACTGTGCCATGCGCTCGCTGGCGCGGAAGTCCCCGGAGAACAAGCCGCCATCGGCATCCAGGATCGACACCAGGGTGACCCGAGGGAAGTGATGCCCTTTGGCAAGCATCTGCGTGCCGACCAAAATGCACGGCTGGCCTTTCTGAATCGTGGCAAACAGCTGATTCATGGAGTCTTTGCGCGAAGTGCTATCGCGGTCTACCCGTAACACCGGGTAATCCGGGAACAGAATGCCCAGGCGCTCTTCGGCGCGTTCGGTGCCCGCGCCCACGGGGCGCAAATCCACTTTGCCGCATTGCGGGCAATGACGCGGTACCCGTTCCACATGGCCACAGTGATGGCAACGCAATTCGCCGTAGCGCTGATGCACGGTCATCCGTGCATCACAGCGCTCGCACTCGGACATCCAGCCGCAGTCATGGCACAACAGCGTCGGCGCAAATCCCCGGCGGTTGAGAAACACCAGCACTTGCTGGCCAGCGGCGAGGGTCTGGCCGATGGCTTGTTGCATGGGGCCGGAAATACCACTGTCCAGCGGGCGACTTTTCACGTCCAGGCGCAGGAAACGGGGCTGTTTGGCACCGCCCGCTCGCTCGTTCAAACGCAGCAGTCCATAACGGCCGGTGTAGGCGTTATGCAGGCTTTCCAGGGAGGGCGTCGCCGAGCCCAGTACAATCGGGATGTCTTCCTGGCGGGCTCGCACCAGCGCCAGGTCGCGGGCGTGGTAGCGCAAGCCTTCCTGCTGCTTATAGGAGCCGTCGTGCTCTTCATCGATGATGATCAGCCCGGGGTTTTTCATGGGGGTGAACAGCGCCGAGCGGGTGCCGATAATAATGTCGGCTTCGCCGTCGCGTGCCGCCAGCCAGGACTCCAGGCGCTCACGGTCGTTGACCGCCGAGTGCACCAGGGCGATGCGCGCGTTGAAACGTTGTTCAAAACGCGCCAGGGTCTGCGGGCCCAGGTTGATCTCGGGGATCAGCACCAGTGCCTGCTTACCGGCCTGCAGGGTTTCGCGGATCAGTTGCAAATAGACTTCGGTCTTGCCGCTGCCGGTCACGCCGGCCAGCAGGAACGCATGGAAGCTGTCGAAGCCCGCGCGGATTGCTTCATACGCAGCGCGCTGCTCGGGGTTCAGTGGCAATTCCGGCTGGGCCAGCCAGTGCTCGTGACGTGGGTCGGGAGCGTGCTTGCGGATCTCCACCTGCACCAAGCCCTTGGCCAGCAACAGGTCAAGGCTGTCTTTGCTCAGCATCAGTTTGCTTAATAGCTGATGGGCGACGCCATGGGGGTGCTGGGCCAGGGTGGCGAGGGCTTCACGCTGGCGCGGGGCGCGGGCGATGCGCGGGTCGTCCAGGCGTGCGCCGGGCGCCATCGACCAGAAGCGCTCTTGGCGCGCTTCGGCCGGCTCGCCCTGACGCAGCAGCACGGGCAGCGCCCAGCTCAAGGTGTCGCCCAGGCTGTGCTGGTAATACTGCGCGGTCCACAGGCACAGCTTGAACAGCGCGGGTGGCAGCGGCGGCGTGGCGTCGAGAATGGCCAGTGCCGGCTTGAGCTTTTCCGCCGGGACTTCGCTGTGGTCGGTGACCTCCACCAAAATGCCGATCATCTCCCGTCGCCCAAATGGCACGCGCACACGCATACCCGGCTGCAACTGCGACCGCAGCACGCCGGCCGGAGCCCGGTAATCGAACAGGCGGCGCAGGGGCGAGGGCAGGGCTAGGCGCAAAATGGCGTCGGGCACGCGGGGTCTCATCTATAAAGGCGGGCGGTGGTGCAGGGGCGGGAGCCTAGCAGACAGGGGAAGGCTTGGGGTAGCCGATAGTTTTCTGATGAAAGGGGCTTTTATGTGGGGAAACGGCAGGAAGCGCCGCTTGCGCGTTTAAAAAGGTCTGGTAGAATCCGCGGCCTAATTACGTGCGGTATTCGACAATAGTGTCGAGTGGCGGCACGCTAGCCCGAGGAAGTGCCATGAAAGCCGATATCCATCCAGCGTACGAAACCATCGAAGTCACCTGCAGCTGCGGCAACAAGTTCGAAACTCGTTCGAACCTGTGCAAGCCACTGGGTACTGACGTATGCAACGAGTGCCACCCGTTCTACACCGGTAAGCAGAAAACTCTGGACACCGGCGGCCGTGTACAGCGCTTTGCTGACCGCTTTGGTGCTTTCGGTGCCAAAAAGGCCTAAGGCCGATCAACTTGGGAGGCCGTTCCGGTTTTTCCATGCTGATGAAAAAGGCGTCCCTTGCGGGCGCCTTTTTTGTGCCTGGGATTTGGCTGTCGGCAGTCCAGGCCGAGGCATTTTGCCCCGCGCCGCAGTCTCTGGTCCGCGTGGAGGTACAGCGGGTGGTGGATGGCGACACGGTGCGCCTCAAGGACGGTCGCAGTGTGCGGATGATTGGCCTCAACGCGCCGGAAACCGCCAAGAAAGGGCGTGCTGACGAGCCTTTTGCCGTCGCCGCCCGCCAGCGCTTAAAAGCGTTGGTGGATGCCAGCGGTGGTCGCATCGGGCTGGTGCCGGGTCGCGAGGCCAAGGACCATTACGGTCGCACCCTGGCCCACCTGTACGGTGCGAACGGCGAAAACCTCGCGGCGCAATTGCTGGCCGAAGGCCTGGGATTCCAGGTAGGGGTTGCGCCCAATGTCGACCTCGTCAGCTGCCAGCAGGCCGCCGAAAACAGCGCCCGCCAGGCACGGCGGGGGCTATGGCGGCAATCACCCGTGCAACCCGTGGCGCAACTCAGGCGTTCAGGGTTTGCCGTGGTCACAGGTCAAGTCAGCAAGATCGAACGCAATCGCGGCGGAATCTGGATCGAATTGCAGGGGGCGCTGGTATTACGCATTGCGCCCGATCTCTTTGGGCAATTCGATAGTGCCCTGCTCGAGGGGCTGCCAGGCCGGACGATTGAGGCGCGGGGCTGGGTGCAGGATCGTGCCCGGCGTGGTGGCCTGAAAAGTGGCCAATCACGTTGGCTCCTGCCGTTGACTGATCCAGGCATGCTCAAATCGACGCTTTAAGAAAAAATTGTAGACATTTTTTATTGCAATTGTGAACAGTTGAGCCCTTGTATCCCGTGGCTCTTGGCCGAAAGTCGTAGCGCAGGGCCCTTGACACCTGTGACTGCCCAGTCTTGTGGGGACTTTGCGACACGCGTATCCTCGGCGGTCCGTCGACCAACAGTAAAAGCGGAATGCCGATATGTCTGATTTGAAAACTGCCGCTCTCGAATATCACGCCCATCCTCGTCCAGGAAAGCTGAGTGTAGAGCTCACCAAAGCCACTGCCACCGCCCGCGACCTGTCGCTGGCCTACAGCCCTGGCGTTGCCGAGCCCGTACGTGAAATCGCCCGCGATCCTGAACTGGCGTACAAGTACACCGGCAAAGGTAACCTGGTTGCAGTGATTTCCGATGGCACCGCGATTCTCGGCCTGGGTAACCTTGGCCCATTGGCTTCCAAGCCAGTCATGGAAGGTAAAGGCGTACTGTTCAAGCGCTTTGCCGGCATCGACGTTTTCGATATCGAAGTTGATTCCGAAAGCCCGCAGGCTTTCATCGACACCGTCAAGCGCATTTCCATCACTTTCGGTGGCATCAACCTGGAAGACATCAAGGCACCTGAGTGCTTCGAGATCGAAAAGGCCCTGATCGAACAGTGCGATATCCCGGTATTCCACGATGACCAGCACGGTACCGCGATCGTTACTGCGGCCGGCATGATCAACGCCCTGGAAATTGCCGGCAAAACCCTCGGCGAGGCGAAAATCGTCTGCCTGGGTGCCGGCGCTGCGGCCATCTCCTGCATGAAGTTGCTGGTGAGCATGGGCGCCAAGCTGGAAAACATCTTCATGGTCGACAGCAAGGGCGTGGTCCAGTCCGAGCGTACCGACCTGAACCAGTACAAGGCGATGTTTGCCCACGCCACCGACAAGCGCACCCTGGCTGACGCCCTGAACGGTGCCGACGTGTTCGTCGGCCTGTCCGGTCCGAACCTGCTGAGCGCCGAGGGCCTGAAGTCCATGGCGGCCAACCCGATCGTGTTCGCCTGCTCCAACCCGGATCCAGAGATCTCGCCGGAGCTGGCACACGCCACCCGTAACGACGTGATCATGGCCACCGGCCGTTCGGACTACCCGAACCAGGTCAACAACGTACTGGGTTTCCCGTTCATCTTCCGTGGTGCCCTGGACGTTCGCGCCAAGCGCATCAACGAAGAAATGAAAGTGGCTGCAGCCAACGCCCTGCGTGAACTGGCCAAGCTGCCTGTGCCTCAGGAAGTGTGCGACGCCTACGGCGGCATCAAGTTGGAATTCGGCCGTGAGTACATCATCCCGAAACCAATGGATAAGCGCCTGATCACCCTGATCTCCGATGCTGTGGCCAAGGCTGCTATCGAGACCGGCGTGGCAACCCTGCCGTATCCGAAGCACTACCCGCTGCAAAGCGTGGATGATGTGTTCAACGGCTAAGCCGTAGTAGCGCACCAACAAAAAGCCCCGGCTCGGATGAGTCGGGGCTTTTTTGTGGATGGCGATTCACTTGAAGCTGATGAATGTCCAAATGTGGGAGGGGGCTT
>NZ_JALJFG010000055.1 GCF_023242475.1 Pseudomonas sp. MWU15-20650
AAGCCCCCTCCCACATTGGCTGCATTTCAATTCAAGATCAGACCAGAGCTTCGTCAATCACCAACACCAGCTTCCCGGCGATCTGGTTGCTCGCCAGCTCGGCAAACGCCGCCTCGGCCTCCTTGATCGGGAAGGTCTTGGCCAGTTGCGGGCTCAAGCGGCCCTCGGCAAACAGCGGCCAAACGTGCTGGCTCAAATCGCTGAACAGGTCTGCCTTGAACTGATCATCGCGGCTGCGCAAGGTCGAGCCCAACAACTGAACACGCTTGCCCAGCACCTGTGCCAGGTCGAGCTGCGCCTCGCGCCCACCCATCAAGCCGATCAGCACCCAGCGTCCGTCCAGGGCCAGCAGCTTGAGGTCCAGCGCCGCATAGTTGCCGCCGACCGGGTCGAGGATCACATCGAACGGCCCAAAGTCACGCAGCCCTTCGATGCCGTCCGTACGTACCACCCCGCCCTGGGCACCCAATGCCTGGCAGTACGCCAGACGCTGCGCCGAACCCACGCTGACCCAGCACGGACTGCCGAACGCCTTGCACAGCTGGATCGCCGCCGACCCCACGCCACTGGCGCCGGCGTGCAGCAATACTTTCTCTCCGGGCTTGAGGCCCGCCAACTGGAACAGATTCAACCACGCAGTGCTGTAGACCTCAGGTATTGCAGCCGCCTCAACCAGCGACAGACTTTCCGGCACCGGCAGTACGTGACGAGCATCCACCACCACTTCCTCAGCCATGCCGCCACCGGCCAGCAACGCACAGACACGATCACCCACCTGCCAGGCCACACCGGCGCCGACTTCGCCGATCACCCCGGAGCACTCAAGACCGAGCACCTGGCTGGCCCCCGGCGGCGGCGGATAGAGCCCTGCGCGTTGTAATAAATCGGCGCGATTAAGGCCCGCAGCCGCCACACGAATGCGAACTTGACCTACATCGCATGTAGGACTGGGCTCTTCCAACCACTCCACATGACCTTCAACGCCTTGCAATGCTTTCACAGTGCCTCCATAGTGAGTCTGGACTGAGCCCGTAGCTATCGCGTCGGGCTTTTTGCATTATGCGACCGGCCCATATGGAACCGGCGACTTCAAAGACGGCCTAATATGCGTTATCAATTGCCCCCGCGTCGAATCAGCATGAAGCATTTGTTCCCCAGCACCGCCCTCGCTTTTTTCATTGGTCTCGGCTTCGCGTCGATGTCGACCAATACGTTCGCAGCCAATAGCTGGGACAACCTTCAGCCTGATCGCGATGAGGTGATTGCCAGCCTCAACGTCGTCGAGTTGCTCAAGCGCCATCACTACAGCAAGCCGCCGCTGGACGACGCTCGCTCGGTGATCATCTACGACAGCTACCTCAAGCTGCTGGACCCGTCGCGCAGCTACTTCCTGGCCAGCGATATCGCTGAGTTCGACAAGTGGAAAACGCAGTTCGACGATTTCCTCAAGAGCGGCGACCTGCAACCCGGCTTCACCATCTACAAGCGCTACCTGGACCGCGTCAAAGCGCGTCTGGACTTCGCCCTGGGTGAGTTGAACAAGGGTGTCGACAAGCTCGACTTCACCCAGAAGGAAACCCTTCTGGTGGACCGCAAGGACGCCCCTTGGCTGACCAGCACCGCTGCGCTCGACGACCTGTGGCGCAAACGCGTCAAGGACGAAGTGCTGCGCTTGAAGATCGCCGGCAAAGAGCCCAAGGCCATTCAAGAGCTGTTGACCAAGCGCTACAAGAATCAGCTGGCACGCCTGGACCAGACCCGTGCCGAAGATATCTTCCAGGCTTACATCAACACCTTCGCGATGTCCTACGACCCGCATACCAATTATCTGTCGCCAGATAACGCGGAAAATTTCGATATCAACATGAGTCTGTCGCTGGAAGGCATCGGTGCCGTCCTGCAAAGCGACAATGACCAGGTCAAGATCGTGCGCCTGGTGCCGGCAGGTCCGGCAGACAAGACCAAGCAAGTGGCACCTGCCGACAAGATCATCGGCGTCGCCCAGGGCGACAAAGAGATGGTCGATGTGGTCGGCTGGCGCCTGGACGAAGTGGTCAAGCTGATCCGTGGGCCGAAAGGCAGCCTGGTGCGCCTGGAAGTGATTCCGCACACCAATGCACCGAACGACCAGACCAGCAAGATCGTGTCCATCACCCGTGAAGCGGTGAAGCTCGAAGACCAGGCTGTGCAGAAGAAAATCCTCAACCTCAAGCAGGATGGCAAGGATTACAAGCTGGGCGTGATTGAAATCCCGGCCTTCTACCTGGACTTCAAGGCGTTCCGCGCTGGCGACCCGGACTACAAGAGCACCACCCGCGACGTTAAGAAGATCCTGACAGAACTGCAGAAAGACAAAGTCGACGGCGTGGTCATCGACCTGCGCAACAACGGCGGCGGCTCCCTGCAGGAAGCCACTGAGCTGACCAGCCTGTTCATCGACAAGGGTCCGACCGTGTTGGTGCGCAACGCTGACGGTCGTGTCGACGTCCTGGAAGACGAGAACCCGGGCGCATTCTACAAAGGCCCGATGGCGCTGCTGGTCAACCGCCTCTCGGCGTCAGCCTCGGAGATTTTCGCCGGTGCCATGCAGGACTATCACCGCGCGCTGATCATAGGCGGCCAGACCTTCGGCAAAGGCACCGTGCAGACCATCCAGCCGCTGAACCATGGCGAGCTGAAGCTGACCATTGCCAAGTTCTACCGGGTTTCCGGCCAGAGCACCCAGCATCAAGGCGTACTGCCAGACGTCGATTTCCCGTCGATCATCGACACCAAGGAAATCGGCGAAAGCGCGCTGCCTGAGGCGATGCCGTGGGACACCATTCGCCCTGCGATCAAGCCAGCTTCCGATCCGTTCAAGCCGTTCCTGGCGCAGTTGAAGGCCGACCATGACACCCGCTCCGCCAAGGATGCCGAGTTCGTGTTTATCCGCGACAAACTGGCCCTGGCCAAGAAGCTGATGGAAGAAAAAACCGTCAGCCTCAACGAAGCCGATCGCCGTGCGCAGCACACCGACATCGAGAATCAGCAGCTTGTGCTGGAAAACGCCCGCCGCAAGGCCAAGGGCGAAGACCCGCTCAAAGAGCTGAAGAAAGAAGATGAAGATGCACTGCCGGAGACTGAAAAAACCAAGCCGGAAGATGACGCCTACCTCTCCGAGACCGGCCGTGTGCTGCTCGACTACCTGAAAATCAGCAAGCAGGTGGCCAAGCAGTAAGTGATGGCAATTTAATGTGAACTCTCTTCGGAGTGTCATCATATAGACATCATTCTGTCGTGAAATACAGGACCGCAGGCGCTCAGCCTGCGGTCCTTTTTTTTCGATCGAGATCGCCATGACCATGACCGAACAGCTGAATGCATTGGGCTCAATCCTGGCTCAAGGCAGTTTGCACAGCCTGTTCCAACCGATCATTTGCCTGTCCGAACGCAGAGTCCTCGGCTACGAAGCCCTCAGCCGTGGCCCGTCCAACAGCCCGCTGCACTCCCCCGTCGCGCTGTTCTCCGTGGCCCGCCATGCCGGGCGCCTCAGCGAGCTGGAAATCGCCTGCCGCGAGAGCGCGTGCCGACGCTTCAGCGCACAAAAACTACCGGGCAAGCTGTTTCTCAATATCTCGCCGGAATCCTTGATGGAGACGGCACATCAACCGGGGCGCACGCTGCAGCTGCTGCGCGACTTCGGCATTCCACCCAGCCAAGTGGTGATCGAGCTCACCGAGCAGACGCCGACCGATGATTTCGCGCTGTTGCAAACCGCCTTGCATCATTACCGCGACATGGGCTTTGCCATCGCCCTCGATGACTTGGGCGCAGGGTATTCCAGCCTACGGCTGTGGTCGGAGCTACGTCCGGATTACGTGAAGATAGACCGGCACTTTATCGACGGCATTCACCAGGACGCACTCAAGCGCGAATTTGTCGGCTCGATCCTGCAGATCGCCAAGGCGTCCCGCGCCCAAGTGATTGCCGAGGGCATCGAACTGCCGGAAGAGTTGGCGGTATTGACGGAAATGGGCATCGACCTGGTCCAGGGCTATCTACTCTGCCGCCCTCAGGAACACCCACCGCAGGAAGCACGCCTGATGCTGCCCAAGCCTGAGAACGCCACTGTTGCCCTCAGTGAAGAAGGCAGTGATCTCAGCGCGCTACTCAATGAACAGCCGGCCGTGGATCAAGACATTGCGACCGCCCAAGTGCTGGAGTCCTTCCGCCGCCAGGCCAACCTCAACTCGCTGGCGGTGCTGGACAGGCGCGGCCATCCCGTCGGCATTGTGCACCGGCACTCGTTGTCGGACGCTCTGCTCAAGCCGTTTGCCACCGACTTGTTTGCGCGCAAACCCATCAGCCGCCTGATGAGCGATGACTTCCTGGCGGTGGAGCTGAGCCAGTCGTTGCAACAAGTCAGCCGCTTGCTCACCAGCCGCGCGCGGCAACGGATCGAAGAAGACTTCATCATCACCCTGAATGGCGACTACCTGGGGCTGGGCCGGGTGATCGATGTACTCAAGCTGATCACCGAACTGAAGATCCAGCAGGCACGCTACGCCAATCCGCTGACCTTGCTGCCCGGTAACGTACCGATCCAGCAATGCCTGACACGGTTACTGCAGCAACAACGCGAATCAGTGATCTGCTACGTGGATATCGACAGCTTCAAGCCGTTCAACGATATCTATGGCTACGGGCGCGGGGATGAAGTGTTGTTGTGCCTGGCCCAGTGCTTGAACGACCGGGTCGACCCAAGCCGCGACTTCGTCGGACACATCGGCGGCGATGACTTTTTGCTGGTGCTGGGCCCGCAGGATTGGCGCAAGCGTCTCAACCAGTTGCTGGATGACTTCCATACCCAATGCCGGCGCTTCTACCGTGCCGAACACCTCGATGCCGGCTGTTTTGTCGCACTGAACCGCCAGGGTGTGCGCCAGGAGTTCGCGTTACTGTCATTGTCCATCGGCGTGGTGCATTTGTATCCACAAGCCTGTGGACAACTCGATGCCAGCCAATTGGCCGAACTGGCTTCACAGGCCAAGCACCATGCCAAGGACGTGGCCGGCTACAGCATCCATGTGATCGACAGCATGGATAGCCTGCCCGCCTAAGCTTCGGCAGACTCCGGGTACTCGTACTCGAACACTCGCACCACTTCCGACGCGTGCCAGGATGCAGCAGCCACGCCATCGGAAGGCCCGCTGAAACGCCCCAGGCGCTCCACACACTCGAAGAAACCGGTGCGCGGCAGGCGGCTGGCTCCTTGGCTGATCACCAGGGAGCTACGCAACGGCTGCTCGGCCTTGGCGTCCAACGCCGCCAGGTGTTCCAGGGCGGCGGCCAGGGTTTGCATGGCCGGCGTGGGAAATTGCAGGCGCTCCAGCAGCGCGCGATAAGTCAGCAGATGGCGCTGGCGACGCGCCTGGTCCAGTTCGTTGAGTAACCCATCCCAGTGTTGACGACTGATACGTAGGCTCAAGATTCTTCCCTCCAACCTGCAACGCCCAATTCCCAGGCCAGGCTGCGGCGGATAGCGGCATCCGGCTGGCGCTCACCACTTTCAATCAATCCAAGATACGAAGGGCTGATACCCACAGTGCGGGCCAAGGCTTCGATGGCCAGCCCCTTGGCTTCACGCAGGCCACGCAGGGCTGCAAGCGGGTGCAGATCGCGGTCGGCGGCAATAGGTGCGGCAGGAGAAGAAGCGACTCGGGGTTGCTGCTGACCGGCGGCTTTTAACAGCGCCTGGTACTGGTCCCACGGCAACACCGCGTATTCGGGTGCGCCATCCCGTGTAATGATCTGAATATCCATGACTGCCCCGTAGGATAACAACACTTACTAAGTAAGTTCTTTCCTTAGAAGTGTAATCCTAACAGCCACAAAGGTCGCAGGGGGATATAAGCGTCATCCGTTTTTTTACCGGTGTTCCTGAGCCAGCAGCGCAGGCGTCGCCGGGAGACGCTCTACCACCGCCAGCTTTTCCGGGCTCTGCGCCTCGCGCCAGGCACGAAAGGCGCTCAGTTCGCCGCCCAGGGACTTCATGACCCATGCCAGTACGGCGATGTCATCGAGCATGCCCAATACCGGGATAAAATCCGGGATCGCATCAATCGGGCTGAGGAAGTACATCAGCCCCGCTACCACCGAAATCAACGCCTTGGGGCTGATCGCCCGGTATTCGCCACGCCAATAGGCCAGGCACAGCGCCTGAAGCAACTTGAGATCATCCTTGAGCTTACCCAAGCGGTTGCCCTGGCTTGAGCCTTTGGCCGCCACGGCAAACAACAGTGCCGGTAAACGCCCACGGCCAAGCAAACGAGCGGCCATGGGCAGAAAGCGGGTGAAATTGAAGGGTGGTTTCATGTGTCACTCCAGTTCCAGGCGACAGAAAAGGTTATCCACACAAATTGTGGATAACCTTGTGAACAGAGCCTTTTTTATCCTCTGAAAGCCACGTTCTACAAGGCTTCCAGTCAGATCGGGCGTTTTTTGCCCACATAAAAAAAACCCAATATTTCATTGACTTGGTACTGATGTGCGGCTACCCGTGCCCGGGTCTTTTCTCAGACTCTGCCCGGCGCCGTGGGTTCTATCGGATTTTACTGTAGGAGTAAGCCATCTGTGGCGAGGGCGCTTGCTCCCGCTGACGGCGCAGCCGTCTCCGGCTTTTTTGGGAGGCTTCGCCCCCAGTGCATGCAAGCTTGCTCGCCCCGATCACTGCCCCCCTGAAACAACAACGCCCCGTCGAGACGGGGCGTTGTATGTTCAAGCGCCGATTACTTCTTGGCGGCAGGTGCAGCCGGTGCGTCAGGGGCTTCAGCCTTGGCTGGGTCCTTGATGGCCAGCAGCTCCAGGTCGAACACCAGTACGGAGTTGGCCGGGATTGCCGGGCTCGGGCTCTGGGCACCGTAGGCCAGGTCGGACGGGATGTACAACTCGACCTTCTCGCCCACGTGCATCAGTTGCAGACCTTCGACCCAACCCGGGATCACGCCGCTGACCGGCAGGTCAATCGGGCTACCGCGATCCACGGAGCTGTCGAAGGTGGTGCCGTTGGTGAGCTTGCCGGTGTAGTGAACAGTCACGACATCGGTCGGCTTAGGCTGGGCGCCATCGGCCTTCTTCACGATCTTGTACTGCAGACCGGAAGCGGTGGTGACTACGCCGTCTTTCTTGGCGTTTTCTTCGAGGAATTTCTTGCCGGCGGCTGCCGACTCTTCGCTCATTTTGGTCATGCGTTCTTCAGCGCGCTTCTGCAGTGCGGCAAACGCTTCAACCAGCTCGTCGTCTTTGAGCTTCTGTTCTTTCTTGCCAACGGCATCTTCGATGCCTTGGGCTACCGCTTTGGAGTCCAGGTCATCCATGCCTTCTTGAGCAAGGCTCTTGCCCATGTTCAGGCCGATGCCGTAGGAAGCTTTCTGCGCCGGGGTTTTCAGCTCTACGCTGGTCTGCGAATCACAACCCGCAAGTACCAGGCTAACCAGGGCCACCGCCGCCGCCAACCGATGCTGTTTCATGCTATTTCCTTGTTCATGCGCCAAAAGGGCATTCGAATAAAGTCGCGAGCTTATCAGGCGGCCACGACCAATGGCTACCGGCATGTGAGCAGGAAACTTCTGATAAGTTCACGTGTTTAAAAGCATTTTCATTCATTATGGAGTCCCGCGAAGGATCACGGGACTGCCTACAACCAACCGACTGGCCACTTGCCGCCCCTGTGGCGTAGTGGCATAACAACGCGACAACTCGACAAGGATAGTTATCTTGCGCATTTTTTCCCGTGTTTTACTCCTGATAGTCACCCTGCTGGGCCTGATCCTGGCCGTGGTGCTCTATTACACCCTCAACCCCAAGCTGCCGGACTATGTTCCTGTAGAGCAGGTGCACTACCAGGATCAATGGAGTGCCGCCGACCGCCAGACCTACTACTTCACGCCCCAGGGCACCCAAGTGAAGGGGCTGCATTACGACTGGTTCACCGCCCTGGAGTTGCCGTTTTCCGAGCAACGCTTTGCCACGCCAGAGTACCTGGCGCGCTTTGGCTTCCTGGTCGACCCCAAACAAGTGCCTACGGCACAGAACCCCGGCAACCTGCCCGTGGGCTTCGCCCGCCACCAGAACGCCGACAGCAAGGTTCAGTACCTGGACATCACCTGCGCGGCCTGCCACACCGGTGAGTTGCATTTCAAAGGCCAGGCCCTGCGCATCGATGGCGGCTCAGCCCAGCATGTACTGCCCTCCAGCGTGCCCACCTTGCGCGGCGGCAGTTTCGGCCAGGCCCTGGTCGCCAGCCTGGCTGCCACGTATTACAACCCCTGGAAATTCGAGCGCTTCGCCCGCGAGGTGCTCGGCTTCGATTACGACGAGCACAACAAGCAAAGCCTGCGCCAGGCTTTCAAACAGTCGCTGGACCAGTTCCTTAAAGTGGCCTGGAACGACACCCATCGCGGCCTCTACCCCACCGAAGAAGGCCCGGGCCGCACCGACGCGTTTGGCCGCATCGCCAACGCCAGCTTTGGCGACGCCATTTCCCCAGACAATTATCGCGTGGCCAACGCGCCCGTGGACTACCCACACCTGTGGGACATCTGGACCTTCGACTGGGTGCAGTGGAATGGCTCCGCCCAGCAGCCCATGGCGCGCAATATCGGTGAAGCCCTGGGCGTCGGCGCGACCTTGAACTTCTTCGACCCTGCCGGCCAGCCACTCCAGGGTGACGCCCGCTACCCGTCCAGCGTTCGGGTACGCGACCTGAACCTGATCGAAGAAACTCTGCAACGCCTGAAGCCGCCCACCTGGCCCGAAGATCTGTTCGGCGCCATCGATAAACCCCTCGCCGCCCAGGGCCGCACACTGTTCGCCGAAAACTGCGCCGGTTGCCACGTACCCGCCGTGCGCCAGGAGAATGGCCGCCCGGTGCAACAGCTGAAAATGCTTCCCGTGGAGTACATCGGCACCGACCCGGGTGCCGCCAGCAATATCGCCGATCAGCGCTACGACCTCAGCGCACTGCAATGGGACCCGGCCGAACTGGCCAAGCTCAATGTCCAGCTACACCCCGCGCCGACGGCACCGTTGGACCTGCACAAAATGTCCGTGGCCCAGGGCCTGGCCTACGTCACCGCCTTCGTCGAAGAGCACGCCTACCGTGCGGCCGGCGTGACCCCGGCCGAGCGCCCGGGCCTGGACGGGTTTGGCCTGCCCATCGGCGTACGCGAACTGCGTGCCTACAAGGCGCGCCCACTGACGGGCATCTGGGCGACCCCGCCGTTCCTGCACAACGGTTCGGTGCCGACGATCTATCAACTGCTCTCGCCCCAGGACGAACGCAGCACCACCTTCTATAAAGGCACCTTCGCCTACGACCCGCGCCACCTGGGCTTCGAGACGGGCGCATTCAAGAACGCCTTCCTGTTCGATACCAAGATCACCGGCAACCACAACAGCGGCCACGAATTCCGTGCCGGCCAACGCGGCAATGGCGTCATCGGCCGTGGCTTGCTGCCACAAGAGCGCTGGGCGCTGCTGGAATACCTCAAAGTGCTGGGCGGCCCGCTGGAGCAACAATTGCCATGATGACCCCATCGTATAACCAACGACCTTCGATGCTCGCGCGGCTCTGGCTGCGCCTCGGCGTTTTCCTGGGCAAAACCCTGCTGTGGCTGGTGAGCCTGGGCGTGCTGGGGTGGCTGGCGGCCACCGCCTGGTTCGCCTGGCACCACAGCGGCCCGGTGTCGCCGGATGAGCAGATCCCACCCGGTGAAGCGGCCATGACGCAAGGCATTATTCAAACGGCGGTGCGTATCGTCGACCAGCACCGTGAAGGCACGCGTTACCTGCGTGATGCCCACGCCAAGGCACATGGTTGTGTGAAGGCCGAAGTCAGCGTGCCGGCAGACCTCGACCCCGCCTTGCGCCAGGGCGTGTTCGCCGAACCGGGCAAGACCTGGCAGGCGCTGATGCGGCTGTCCAATGGCAATGCCTACCCGCAATTCGACAGCATCCGTGATGCCCGTGGCATGGCGATCAAGCTGCTGGATGTTCCAGGCAAACAGCTGATGGCCGACCAGCAAGCCCGCACCGAGCAGGATTTCGTGATGTTCAGTCATCCGAATTTCTTCGTCAGTGACGTGGCGGAGTACGCGCAGAACATTGGTGCTCAAGCAGACGGCAAGAAGGTCCTGGCGTTTTTCCCCAAGGCCGACCCGCGCAGTTGGCAAGTGCGCCACCTGTTTATTGCCCTCGCCACCCTGGCGCCCGCACCGGCCAGCCCGACGCAAACCACCTACTTCTCAGTGTCGCCCTACAAGTTTGGCACGGCCAACGCCAAGTTCCGCGTCGCACCCGACCCGCAAAGCTGCCCGGAGTACGTCCTGCCCAAACAGAACCAGGACCTGCCGAACTTTCTGCGCAGCGCGCTCAACCAACAACTGTCCAGCGACCGTGTGCCGGCTTGTTTCGTGCTGCAGATTCAGCGGCAGAACGCGCAGAAGTTCATGCCCATCGAAGACACCAGCATCGAATGGAAAGAAAGCGACGCACCGTATGAAACCGTGGCCAAGGTGAGGATCCCTGCACAGGACTTCGACACCCCTGCGCTGAACCTGGCCTGTGATAACCAATCGTTCAACCCCTGGTTCGGGCTGGAAGCGCATCGACCGATCGGCGGCATCAACCGCTTGCGTAAAGCGGTGTATGAGGCCGTCAGCGACTACCGACATAGCCGTAACCTGTAAGGCGTGGGAGGGGGTTTGCTGGCGATGGGAGTCGATCAGGCAGATCATCTGTACCTGATCCACCGCCCTCGGGAGCAAGCCCCCTCCCACATTTGAACAGAGCCCATGTCAGCGGTGTATCTACCGGTTTTGCGTAAAGAAAGCGTATAGATCGCCCATTCGCCATAACGATTATGTCGTCTCTATTGAGCAACTAAGCCTGCACGCTCTACCGTCACTTCCTACCCCCCAAAACCCGTAGGAAGTCATCGTGGAAAGTTCAACTTTAGGCATGGTCGTCCTGTCAATGATTGCGCTCTTCGGCACCGCCGCGTTTTGCTTCGAGCACCTCGCCACTCGCGGCGAGAAGAAAAAGAAAGCCAAATAAGCTGATCGCTGAAATCAGCAGAACCCCAGACTTTCAAGGGATACCCCGGCAACGGGCTATCCCTTGTTTTCGTTCGCCCGCGCCAACGCCGTCTATATGCCGTCTTAATACCGCCCCGTGCAATCAGTGCCCGAGCTTGATACGCCAACCCTTAACCTCCCCGCGTCCGCAGTGGCGGCTTATTTATTCAGGGGAGTTACACCGTGCTCACACTTACGTTCATTTATATCGCCAGCGGCTTATGTGCCGTCGGGCTCTTCGCTTACTTGGGCTATGCCCTTATTCGCGCCGAAAAATTCTAGGGAACCTGCCATGTACGACGTGATGTTTATGGGCCTCGCCTTGGTGTTTTTTGTTGCGACTGCCCTGGCCATTGTCGCCCTGGGCAAGATTTGAACGGAGCCACGACATGTTAAGCACTTTGCTGGAATTTACGCTGGTCCTGGGGTTGATGACGGGACTCGCCGTGCTGATGGGCAAGTGGCTGACCCGGGTGTTCACCGGGAACCGCCATGCGCTGCCTGAACGTTTTACTTATCGCCTGCTGGGCATTAACCCACTGGAGACCATGGGCTGGGCCCGCTACGGTTCAGCGTTGTTGCTGTCGAACGCGGCAATGATGCTGATGGGCTATATCGTCCTGCGTCTGCAGGCAGTAATGCCGATCAACCCCTTGGGCTTGGCTGCACAAACCCCGGACCTGGCGTTCAACACCACCGCGTCCTTTATTACCAACACCAACTGGCAGGCATACTCGGGCGAAACCAGCCTGTCGAACTTCAGCCAGATGGCGGTCATCACCTTTCTGATGTTCGTCGGGGCGACCTCAGGCGTGGTCGCGGCAGCAGGTTTCATTCGGGGCTTGAGCCGTTCAAGCTCGGCCGACATCGGCAACTTCTGGGTCGACTTCACCCGCACGCTGTATCGGGTGATGCTGCCGCTGTGTGTGACCATGGCCCTGGTGTATGTGTGGCAAGGCATGCCCCAGACCTTCGCCTCACAAGCCTTGGCGACGACCCTTGAAGGCGCGCAGCAACCGTTGATCGTCGGCGCGGTCGCCAGCTTTGAGTCGATCAAGCATATCGGCACCAACGGCGGCGGTTTCTTCAGCATGAACGCCGCCCATCCGTTCGAAAACCCAACGCCGCTGACCAACCTCCTGCACATCCTGAGCATGCTGTTGATCCCGTCGGCGCTGACCTACACCTTTGGCAGCCTGCTGGTGCAACGTCGCCAGGGCTGGGTGTTTTTCGGCACCTTCCTGGTGATGTTCATCGGTTTCCTCGCGCTGGTGTATGGCGCCGAACAAACCGGCAACCCACTGCTGACCCAGGCGGGCGCCAACCAGACGCTGTCGATCGAGCAAAGCGGCGGCAATATGGAAGGCAAGGAACTGCGCTTCGGCATTGCCGACAGCAGCTTGTTTATCGCCACCACCACCGCTGCGACCACCGGCTCGGTCAACACCATGCATGACTCACTGACGCCCATGGGCGGCTTCGTGCCCCTGGCGCAGATGATGCTCAACTGTGTGTTCGGCGGCGACGGCGTCGGCTTTATCAACCTGATCCAGTACGCCCTGCTCACGGTGTTCCTGGTGGGCATGATGATCGGCCGCAGCCCGGAGTTCCTCGGCAAGAAAATCGAGGCCCGGGAGATGAAACTGGTGATGCTCTCGGTGCTCGCACACCCCATCAGCATCCTCGGTTTCACCGCCCTCGCCGCCCTGTGGCCAGACACCCTGGCGAGCCTGAACAACCTCGGCCCCCACGGTTTCAGCGAGGTGCTCTACGCCTATACGTCCGGCACCGCCAACAACGGTTCGGCCTTTGCCGGGCTGAATGCCAACACGCCGTTTTTCAACACCACCATTGGCCTGGCGATGTTGATCGGACGCTTTTTCACCCTGCTGCCCATGCTCGCCGTGGCCGGCTCCCTGGCGATGAAAAAGACCGTGCCCGCCGGTGCCGGCACCATCCCCACCGCGACCCCGCTGTTCATGTTGCTGGTGGTGTTCGTGGTGCTGGTGGTCGGTGGCCTGACCTTCCTGCCGGCGCTCGCGCTCGGCCCGCTGGTGGAGCAACTGCAGTTGCTGTCCGGCCAGACGTACAACTAAGGACACGTTGATGATGACCCAATCGATATTCAAAGGGCTGTTGCGCCCGGTGCTGGTTTCGGCGGTGTTTTTCATGCTGCTGACGGGGCTCGCCTACCCAGCGTTTACCACCCTGGCAGCGCAACTGTTGTTCCCGTTCCAGGCCCAGGGCTCACTGATTGAACGCGATGGCCTGGTGATCGGCTCCACGCTGATCGGCCAGGATTTCACCCGGCCTGAATACTTCCATAGCCGCCCAAGCATGACCCTCGGGGCTGACCCGCAAGACCCGAGCAAAAGCATTTCACAGCCTTACAACGCCGGTTCCAGCGGCGCCAGCAACCTGGGCCCGACCAGCCAGAAACTGGTGGAGCAAGTCGCGGCACGCGCCAAAGTCTATCGCCAGGACAACGGCCTGGCCGCCGACGCCCCGGTACCGGTGGACGCGGTCACCGCCTCCGCCTCGGGCCTGGACCCACACATCTCGGTGGCCAACGCTCGGCTGCAACTGGCGCGTGTCGCGCGTTTGCGCCAGATCCCCGAAGGCCAATTGCTGCAATTGCTCAACGACCACACCACCGCCCGCACCCTCGGTTTGTTCGGCGAACCCCGGGTGAATGTGCTGCAACTCAACTTGGCGCTGGATGCACGTCAGCCCTCTATTGCGGTCAGTGAGTAAGAGATTCCTCCATGAAAAATGCTCGTTTACCCCTGTTTGATCGACGCATCGTGCTCACTGCCGGCGTTGATGCGTTGAAGAAACTGCTGCCCCAGGCCCAGTGGAAAAACCCGGTGATGTTCGTGGTGTACCTGGGCAGCATCCTCACCACGCTGCTGTGGTTCCAGTCCCTGGGTGGCCAGGGTGAAGCGCCCAGCGGCTTTATCCTCAGCATCACCTTGTGGCTGTGGTTCACCGTGCTCTTCGCCAATTTTGCCGAAGCCTTGGCCGAAGGCCGTAGCCGCGCCCAGGCCGCGAGCCTGCGCGGCATGAAGCGCCAAACCCTGGCCAAGCTGTTGCAGCAACCGCGACACGGCGCTGCCTGGTTGCCCATGGAAGCCAGCCTGCTGCGCAAGGACAGCGTGGTGTTGATCGAAGCCGGCGACCTGGTGCCGCTGGATGGCGTGGTGATTGAAGGCGTGGCATCGGTGGATGAAAGCGCTATCACCGGTGAATCGGCCCCGGTGATCCGCGAGGCGGGTGGCGACTTTTCGTCGGTCACCGGCGGCACCCGGGTGTTGTCCGACTGGCTGGTGGTGCGCATCAGTGTCAACCCGGGCGAGTCGTTCCTCGACCGCATGATCTCGATGGTCGAGTCGGCCAAGCGCCAGAAAACCCCCAACGAAGTCGCGTTGACGATTCTGCTGGTGGGCCTGACCCTGTTGTTCCTGCTGGTGATCGCGACCCTCAGTCCCTACTCGATCTTCGCCGTGGCCATGAGCGGCAGCGGCAGCGTGATCAGCGCCACGGTGCTGGTGGCGTTGTTGGTGTGCCTGATCCCCACCACCATCGGCGGTCTGCTTTCGGCCATCGGCGTGGCGGGCATGAGCCGGATGATGTCGGCCAATGTCATCGCCACCTCGGGGCGCGCGGTTGAAGCCGCCGGCGATGTCGACGTCTTGCTGCTGGACAAGACCGGCACCATCACCTTGGGCAATCGCCAAGCCAGCAGCTTTCTGCCGGCACCGGGCGTGAAAGAAGCCGACCTGGCCGACGCCGCGCAACTCGCGTCCCTGGCCGATGAAACCCCGGAAGGCCGCAGCATCGTGGTCCTGGCCAAACAGAAATTCGACATCCGCGGCCGGGATATCAACGCCCTGGGCGCCAGCTTTGTGCACTTCACCGCGCAAACCCGCATGAGCGGTGTCGACTTGCCCGAAGGTCGCGCGATTCGCAAGGGTGCGGCGGATGCGATTCGCAGCCATATCGAAGCCTTGGGTGGCAGCTTCCCAGCGGCATTGCAGGCCAAAGTCGATGAAGTCTCACGACGCGGCAGCACCCCGCTGGTGGTGAGTGACGGCGCCAAGGCGCTGGGCGTGGTGGAACTCAAGGACGTGGTCAAGGGCGGTATCAAAGAGCGCTTCGCCGAGCTGCGGCGCATGGGCATCAAGACCGTAATGATCACCGGTGACAACCGCCTCACCGCCGCCGCCATTGCCGTCGAAGCCGGCGTGGATGACTTCCTCGCCGAGGCCCGCCCGGAAGACAAGCTGCAACTGATCCGCGACTACCAGGCCCAAGGCAAGCTCGTGGCCATGACCGGCGACGGCACCAACGACGCACCGGCACTGGCTCAGGCCGATGTGGCGGTGGCGATGAACAGTGGCACCCAGGCCGCCAAGGAGGCCGGCAACATGGTCGACCTCGACAGCAACCCGACCAAGCTGATCGAAGTGGTCGAGGTGGGCAAGCAAATGCTGATGACCCGTGGCGCGCTCACCACCTTCAGCGTGGCCAACGACGTGGCGAAGTACTTCGCAATCATCCCGGCCGCGTTTGTGGCGACCTACCCGCAGCTCGGCGCGTTGAACGTGATGCACCTGAGCAGCCCCAACTCGGCGATTCTCAGTGCGGTGATTTTCAACGCGCTGATCATCGTCGCGTTGATTCCCCTGGCCCTGCGCGGCGTGACCTACCGCGCGATCGGCGCGGCGGCGTTGCTCAACCGCAACCTGTTGATCTATGGCCTGGGCGGGGTGCTGGTGCCGTTTGCAGGGATCAAGTTGATCGACATGCTCCTCAGTGGATTGGGAGTGGTGTAGGCCCGGTAACCCAATGTGGGCGCGCGCGTTCGTGCGCCCATTTTATTCATCAGGAATGACATGCCCGGATTAAACAACGAACGCCCCGACCCCGACGCCCTGCTCGCTCGAATCCAGCAGGAAGAACAAGCCGCCTTGCGCGGCAAATTGCGTATCTACTTCGGGTCCAATGCCGGGGTGGGCAAGACCTGCGCCATGCTCGCGGCGGCGCAACGCGAAGTCGCCCTCGGCCGCGATGTGCTCGCCGGAGTGGTGGAAACCCATGGCCGCGCCGAGACCGCCGAGCGCCTGCATCACCTGGAACAACTGCCCCGCGCCGCCCTGGTGCACCGTGAATTTGCCCTCAGCGAATTCGACCTGGACGCCGCCTTGCGCAGGCACCCAAGCGTAGTGCTGGTAGACGAACTGGCCCACAGCAACGTGCCGGGCTCGCGCCACCCCAAGCGCTGGCAAGACGTCGAAGAATTGCTCAGCGCTGGTATCGACGTGTGGACCACCCTCAACGTCCAGCACCTGGAAAGCCTGAATGACCTGGTCAGCGGAATCATCGGTATTCGCGTGCGCGAAACCGTGCCGGATCATGTGTTCGATAACGCCCACGAAGTGGTGGTGATCGACCTGCCACCCGACGATCTGCTGCAACGCCTCAAGGACGGCAAGGTGTACCTGGGCCCGCAGGCCGAACGCGCGTCGCGGCATTTTTTCCGCAAGGGCAACCTGTTGGCATTGCGTGAACTGGCGTTGCGGCGCACCGCCGACCGCGTCGACACACAGATGCGCGTGTACCGCCGCGAGCGCTCGATCAGCACCCTGTGGCCAGCCCGCGAACGGCTGCTGGTCGGTGTAGCGGGCGATGCCGGCGATGAACGCCTGGTGCGCGAAGCCGCGCGCCTGGCACAAAAGCTCGAAGCCGACTGGATCGTGGTGCATGTGGCAACGCACCAAGGGCGCGGTGCAAAGCGTTACCTGACGGCGATGAAAACCCTCGCGCTGGCCAGCGAGTTTGGCGCAGACACTACGACGCTGTCGGGCATGGACGTGGCCGAAGCCCTCGCCGCCTGCGCTCGCGAGCACAACGCCAATCGCCTGGTACTGGGCCATCATCCGCGCCAGGCGTGGCGCTTCTGGCACCAGTCGGTCAGCGACCGGATCAGCCGGCACCACCCGCAAATCGATCAGATCGTGATTGCCCACGGGCTGCTCCCGGCCAAACCCCAGGCGCTCGAAAAAACCACACCGGCTGCGGGCGCAAAACTGGCCTATGTCTGGGCCAGCCTCGCGTGTTTCGCGGCCAGTGCCGTCGCCGCCCTGCTGCTTCAAGTGTTCGACCTGGCCAACGTGGTCATGCTGTTTTTACTCACCGTGGTGTTGGTGGCCCTGCGTTTTGGACGCGGCCCCGGCGTGTGGGCAGCGATGCTCGCGGTGCTGTGTTTCGACTTCTTTTTCGTGCAACCGCGCTACTCGTTCACCGTCAACGACACCCAGTATTTCTTCACCTTTGCGTTGATGCTCGGCATCGCCCTGATCACCGGGCAACTCACCGCGCGCCTGCGCCATGAAGCGCGCACCGCCGCCGCGCGCGAACGACGCGCGACTTCATTGGCCCGCCTGGCCCGTGACCTGTCGGCGGCGCTGACCGTGGAGCAGATCAGCGAAGTCGCGTTGCGCACCTTCAGCGGCGTCTTCGAAGCGCGGGTCGGCCTGGCGCTGCCGGACGCCGCCGACGGCGTACACCACGTGGGTGCGGGTGGCTTGCCGATCGACGACAGCATCGCCCAATGGACCTATGACCACGGCCGCGCCGCCGGCCACGGCACCGACACATTGTCGGCCGCCAAAGGCTGCTACCTGCCACTTAAAGCCCCCATGCGCGTGCGCGGGGTGTTGGTACTGGAACTGGCGCAAAGCGAACGCCTGAATGACCCGCAGGAACGCCATCTGCTGGAAGCGTGCATGAGTCAGCTGGCAATTGCCCTTGAACGCGTGCACTTCGTGGAAGTGGCACAGAGCACTTTGGTGCAGATGGAGGGTGAGAAAATGCGCAACACTTTGCTCGCCGCCATTTCCCACGACCTGCGCACACCGCTGACCACTCTGATCGGCGCCGCCGACACCGCCCTGCCCCACGCGCCGCCTGGGCCCTTGACCGAGCTGCTGCTGGGCATTCACGAACAAGCCACGTCCATGCAGCGGCTGATCGAAAACCTGCTGGACATGGCCCGCCTGCAAGAACGCGGTGTGCGCCTGAACCGGCAATGGCACTCGCTGGAAGAAATCGTCGGCAGCGCCCTGCGTCAGTTGCGCGAACCGCTGGCGCGTCACCGTGTACACACCCCCTTGGACCCACAGTTACCGCTGGTGGAAATCGATGCGCTGTTGATCGAGCGAGTGCTGGTCAACCTGTTGGACAACGCTGCCAAGTACACGCCGCCGGGCACCACCGTGACGATCACGGCGCGCTGCGTAGCCAGCAACCTGGTGCTGGAAGTCAGTGACAACGGCACCGGCAGCGCGCCGGCCAACCTGTTCGA
This sequence comes from Pseudomonas sp. MWU15-20650, assembly GCF_023242475.1. Classification (GTDB taxonomy): domain Bacteria; phylum Pseudomonadota; class Gammaproteobacteria; order Pseudomonadales; family Pseudomonadaceae; genus Aquipseudomonas. Next base: position 18,481 of record NZ_JALJFG010000055.1, read on the forward strand.
ACCCTTCGCCCGCGGCCAGCAGGAATCCTCAGTCGCCGGCATCGGCCTGGGCCTGGCGCTGGCCAAGCGCATCGTCGAAGCCCATGGCGGACGCATCGACGCCAGCCCCGGCCACACCGGCGGCATGCATTTCATCATCACCTTACCGGCGGGCACCCCGCCGCCCATGGACGCCCTATGAGCACAGCACGCATTCTGATCGTGGAAGACGAGGCCAATATCCGCCGCTTCGTCGGCATCGCCCTGCAAGATGAAGGTTTTCAGGTGTTCGAGGCTGACAGCGTCAAACGCGCCTTGATCCACGCCGCCAGCCGTCAGCCGGACCTGGTAATCGTCGACCTCGGCCTGCCAGACGGTGACGGCAAGCAGTTGATCAGTGAGCTGCGCGGCTGGCTGGCAGTGCCGATTCTGGTGTTGTCGGCACGTGACCGTGAAGAAGAGAAAGTCGCTGCCCTGGACGCCGGTGCCGACGATTACCTGACCAAGCCGTTCGGTGTGCCCGAGTTGCTCGCACGCATCCGCGCCCAACTGCGCCGGCACGGGCAAACCGGCGCCGTCGCGGCGACCAGCAAGGTGGCCTTTGGCGAGATTGAAGCTGACCTGGCGACCCACGAAGTGTGGCGTCAAGGCCAGCCGGTGCACCTCACGCCCATCGAATACCGCCTGCTCTGCGCAATGGTCCGCGGCCAGAGCCGGGTACTGACCCACCGGCAATTATTGCTGGAGGTGTGGGGCCTGGATTACGTAGACCGCGCCCATTACCTGCGGGTGCACATGGCGCATTTGCGGCAGAAACTGGAAAAGGACCCGACGCAACCGCAGCACTTCATTACCGAGTTGCAGGTGGGTTACCGGTTAGTGGGGCTGTAAAAAGATGCTCGGCGACAAAGTCCACGAACACACGGATTTTTGGCGACAGATGGCGGCTGGAAGGCCACAGCGCCCAAAACTGGCCCTGGTCGTCACAATGCCCGTCCAGTACCGTCTCCAACTGCCCGTGGGCCAGCGCCTCCCGGGCGAGGAAGTCCGGCATGTAGGCAATGCCATGGCCATCCATTGCAGCCTTGAGCATGGCTTCCATGTTGTTCAAGGTCAGTGCGGCGGGCAGGTGTAGCTGAGTCATCGCCGGGTTGGCGGTGAGTGTCCACTCCATGATTTTCCCTGTCGTGGCAAACCGATAACGCAGGCACGGGTGTCGCTCAAGATCGGCCAGGGTTTCGGGTCGACCGTTATCGCGCAGGTAATCCGGGGAGGCACAGAGTACAAAGCGAAAAGGCCCGAGCCTGCGGGCCATCAAGGTTGAGTCTGCCAGGCCACCACTGCGAATCACTACGTCGAAGCCTTCTTCGATCACGTCTACCAGGTGATCGTTGAAATCCAGCTCCAGTTCGATCTCCGGGTAGGCTTTTCGGAACGCGGGCAGATGAGGGAAAAGGAAGCGATAGCCGATAGTGGGCAGGCTGACTCGCAGCTTGCCCCGAGGCGCTTGCATGGCGTGGGAAAGCATCGCGCGTGCGTCTTGCAGGTCATCGAGAATTTTCCGACAGCGCTCGTAGAACAATTGGCCTTCGGCGGTGAGCGCGACTTTGCGGGTGCTGCGGTGCAGCAGCCGAACATTCAGAGAAGCCTCCAGTTTGGCGACGTTTTTGCCCACCGCCGAGGCGGAAATCCCCATCACCCGGGCGGCCCCCACAAAACTAAGGGCTTGGGCCGTGTTCACGAAGGCGATCACACCACTGAGGTTGTCGGTCACGCTATTACATCCATTCAGTCCGCTATGACTGGAATGTAAGCCCATTTATCCCCCATTGCATCCTGATTACAGTCCTTATCTTTATGGACCTGCGGGAATGCCCCATGAACACGCTGAACGATGCCCCCTCCCACCCGACTCGATACGCCGTGCTGGCGGCGATTTGCCTGGCGGCCCTGGTGTTGCCCATGAGCTTTACCGGAGGGGCCGTCGCCACGCCCTTTATCGGCCAAACCTTCAATGCCCCGCCTACCCAACTGGCTTGGGTCACCAATGCCTTCATGCTCAGTTTTGGCAGCCTGCTGATGGCGGCCGGCACCCTTGCCGATCTTTATGGGCGCAAACGCTTGTTCTTGTGGGGTATCACGCTGTTTAGCGTGGTTTGCCTGCTTTTGGCGGCGGCGCCTGGCATGCTCTGGCTGGACGTCTTGCGTGGCGTACAGGGCATCGCGGCTGCCATTGCGCTGGCCAGCGGCTGCGCGGCGCTGGCCCAGGAGTTCGACGGCCACGCCAGGACGCGCGCCTTCAGCCTGCTGGGCGCCACCTTCGGCGCGGGCCTGGCCTTTGGCCCAGTGCTGTCGGGGCTGTTGATCGAACAGTGGGGCTGGCGCGCAATTTTTCTCGCCACGGCGCTGCTCGCCGGGCTCTCGCTGCTGTTCGCCGCCCCTACCTTGCGAGAGAGCCGCGACCCACATGCGCTGCGCCTGGATGTGGCTGGGGTCGTGACGTTCTCAGGGATGCTGGTGACCTTGACCAGCGCCCTCATCCTGGCGCCGGAGCACGGTTGGGGCTCCTCACTGATCCAGGCCCTGCTGGTAGCGGCAGCCGTGTTGCTGGCGGTGTTTATCCGTGTCGAACAGCGCGCCAGCCCGCCGATGCTGCAATTGAGCCTGTTCAGGTTTCCTCGCTTCATTGGCGTGCAGTTGCTGCCCATTGGCACGTGTTACTGCTACATCGTCCTGATCGTGTTGTTGCCACTGCGGTTCATTGGCATCGAAGGCGCCAGCGCCTTTGACGCAGGCGTGATGATGCTGGCGCTGTCGACGCCCATGCTGGTGGTGCCGATTATCGCGGCTGCGTTGACGCGCTGGCTGTCAGCCGGCGTGCTTTGTGCCATTGGTTTGCTGATCGCGGCGGCAGGGTTGTATGGGTTGAGCCTGGTCAAGAGCGCCCAACCGGTGCAGGCCGCTATCGCCATGCTGGTCATTGGCGTCGGTACAGGGTTGCCATGGGGTTTGATGGATGGCCTCGCGATCAGCGTGGTGCCAAAAGAACGTGCAGGGATGGCGGCAGGTATTTTCAACACCACTCGGGTCGCCAGTGAAGGGGTGGCGCTGGTCATCACCGTGGCGGTGTTGAGCGCGTTAGTCGCCCATCATCTGAAAGCGAGCACGGTGATGGATGTTTCGGCTCTCGCCCAGCAACTGGTCATGGGCAATACCCGGCAAGCCACTGCGCACGTGCCTCTGGAGTCGCTGCGTAGCGCCTACCTCGCAGGTTTCAATACCTTGCTGCAACTGCTGGCGGGGCTCACGCTGCTGACGGGCGTGGTGGTCTTTGTGTTCCTGGGCCGACGCGATATCACGGTGGTACCCGCGCCTGTCCTTGAGCCGCTGAGCTAAATCGCAGGCAAAAAAAACCCGCTCAATGAGCGGGCTTCTTGTGGCGACCTGGCGTTCAGTGTTCCAGGTTG
>NZ_JALJFG010000056.1 GCF_023242475.1 Pseudomonas sp. MWU15-20650
CCCCTCTCATATTTAATCGCTGTGGTGTGTCAGACCGCGTCTCTTGGCAGCATCAGGCCAAGCGGCAAGCGCACCCGAGCTTCCAGCCCACCCTCTTCGCGATTGCGCAGTTCAACATTGCCACCATGCATCGACGCAATCCGTCGCACAATCGCCAGCCCCAAACCGGTGCCCTTGCCACCGCGGGCACGGTCGCCACGGGTAAAGGGGTTGAAGATGCCCTCCAGCTCAGCCGGGTCGATACCGGCCCCACGGTCCAACACACTCAGCACTACATAAGGCGCAGCACTGTCGCCAGACACACATGCCGCCACTTCCACATCGGAACCAGCATGATGCAAGGCGTTGCCAATCAGGTTGTTCAACAGGCGCTTCATCGATACCCGGCGTAATGCAAAGGGCTGGATCGGCTCCAGGCGCATGCGTACCTGCTCACCGTTCTGGTTGTAGGGCGCAACGACCTCACGCACCAGATCCGTCAGGTCGACCTCCTCCACCACCTCATCACGCCCGTCGCGGATAAACGCCAGGAACTGGTCGAGAATCGCGTCCATGTCTTCGATGTCACGAACCATGTCGTCGGTGAGGTCGGTGTGACTGCCCATCAACTCCAGGGACAGGCGCAATCGCGTCAACGGCGTGCGCAGGTCATGGGACACCCCCGCCAGCATCAGCTCACGCTCACGTCCGGCCTGCTCGACATCCTCCGCCATCTGGTTGAAAGCGCTATACACCTCGGTCATCTCGCTGGGGGTATCGCTGACCGGCAGGCGCACACTGCGCCCCTGCCCCAGCTGGCGAGCGGCAAAAACCAGGCGCTTGAGCGGTTGGCTGAGCTGGCGCACGAAAATCCACGCGGACGCCGTTGAAAGCAAGCCAATAGCCAGGAACCAGCCCAATACGTTCCAGATTTTTTGCCCACGCAACGGATGAGGATAAAGCGGAACCTTGATCCAGGCATCGCCCAGGCTTGGCGCCCTCACCCACAGTGCAGGTGAAACATGCATGCGCAGGCGCACCTCGGTGTCTTCTCCAAGTTCGGCCTGCATCTGGCGCTGGTAGATCTCGCTATAAGGCCAATGCTGCTCGCCCTCAGGTACCCCGGCCCCATCAACGCGGATCAGCGTCGAGGCCTTTGCCACCTTTTCTCGGTTCTCAGGGTCTACCGCCCAGTAGGCACGCAACGTCAAGGCGACGCCATGGCTGTACTGACGGTCCACCAGCACGTCTTCGTTCATCAACAGATAAACCAGCGTGAGCGCCTTGGAGAACAGAACGACGATCAGCACCAGCCAAAGGGTGCGGGAGAAGAAACTTTGCGGGAACCACAACGGGGTTTTCATAGAAGACAGCTGGACACCTTGCAGGAACGAGCGGCGCTCGCAGAATTGCAGACGCCGGGCATCACGTCGACCCTAATAGGGTCAAACGCCAGGATGCCCGCCCTGCAAATCATCGATCACTTGGTTGCGGTGCCATCCGGCACAAACACATAACCCACACCCCATACCGTCTGGATATACCGAGGCTTGGACGGGTCCGGCTCGATCATCCGACGCAGACGGGAGATCTGTACGTCAATGGAGCGCTCCAGGGCGTCCCATTCCCGGCCACGGGCCAGGTTCATCAGCTTGTCGCGGGTCAGCGGCTGGCGCGCGTTCATCACCAGGGCCTTGAGTACCGCGAACTCGCCGGTGGTGAGCATGTGTACTTCTTCACCACGCTTGAGTTCACGGGTCGCCAGGGACAGTTCGTAGTCGCCGAAGGTGACACTTTCGTCCTCGCTGCCCGGTGCGCCCGGTACCGGCGGTGCCTGGCGGCGCAATACGGCCTTGACCCGCGCCATCAACTCGTCCGGGTTGAACGGCTTGGCCAGGTAGTCATCAGCGCCCAGTTCGAGGCCCTTGATGCGGCTCAGCTCATCGCCCTTGGCGGTGAGCATGATGATTGGAATCTGATTGTTCGCGCTACGCAGGCGTTTGCAGGCGGTGAGGCCGTCTTCGCCGGGCAGCATCAGGTCGAGCACGACCAGGTTGAACACTTCGCGCCCCAACAGGCGGTCCATCTGCTCGGTGTTCGGCACCGCGCGGGCACGATAGCCTTTGGAGTTGAAAAAACGCTCCAGCAGGCTGCTCAGCCCCGGATCGTCGTCAACGATGAGAATTTTTTCGCCTTCAGCAGTTTGTGCAGTGCTGCTCATTGGATGCTCCTCTTATCTCGGCGCGCATTATGGCGTAGCTGCCGTTATACGCACCGTGTGCATTGTTAGCAGATTTTTCCTCTACTGCCAGCGAACCCACGCCCTACAACCTCTGGCGTAGTACCCCCCTAGAGCAGAACGCTGGTTATAATGCGGCGCCTTCGTGCAGGGCAACGTCAGATCGTTACCGTTTACTGCCGGGCTTTTTTTCACCCGCTTGTCGTGATTTTTTCTATTTCGAGGGTCAATAGGCAGCCTCTTGACCCAGGCAGCGGTGCCAGTCGGGCCGCTCAACCAGCCTTGCAGGGCCTTGTTCTACGGGCTTGCGAGCTGATTTTAAGAATTTCAGGTGGTTTTATGGACAGCATCAACAGCCGCATCGCCGAGGAACTCGGTGTACGCCCACAACAGGTCGAAGCGGCCGTCGCGCTACTGGATGAAGGCTCCACGGTGCCTTTCATCGCCCGTTACCGAAAAGAAGTGACCGGCAGCCTCGACGACACCCAACTGCGGCACCTGGAAGAACGCCTGCGCTACCTGCGAGAACTCGACGAACGGCGTATCAGCATCCTCGCCAGCATCGAGGAACAGGGCAAGCTGACCCCTCAACTGGAACGCGACATCAAGCTCGCCGACACCAAGACCCGCCTCGAAGACCTGTACCTGCCGTACAAACAGAAGCGCCGCACCAAGGGCCAGATCGCCCTGGAAGCGGGCCTGGGCGACTTGGCCGATGGCCTGTTCAACGACCCATCGCTGACCCCGGACACCGAAGCCGCCCGCTTCATCGACGCGGAAAAAGGTGTCGCCGACGTCAAGGCGGCCCTCGAAGGCGCCAAGTACATCCTGATGGAGCGCTTCGCGGAAAACGCCAGCCTCCTGGAAAAATTGCGTACGTACCTGAAGCAGGAAGCCATCCTCAGCGCCCGTGTCATTGCCGGCAAAGAGGAAGAAGGTGCCAAGTTCCGCGATTACTTCGAACACGACGAGCCGCTGAAAAGCATGCCGTCCCACCGCGCCCTCGCGATTTTCCGGGGTCGCAACGAAGGCATCCTCAGCTCTGCGCTGAAAGTCGGCGATGAACTGCCGGGGACCATGCACCCGTGCGAAGGCATGATCGGTCAACAATTCGGCATCCAAAATCAGAATCGTCCTGCGGATAAGTGGCTCAGTGAAGTCGTGCGCTGGACCTGGAAGGTCAAGCTCTACACTCACCTGGAAACCGACCTGTTGGGTGAACTGCGTGACGGCGCCGAAACCGAGGCCATCAACGTGTTCGCCCACAACCTGCACGACCTGCTGCTGGCCGCACCGGCCGGCCCACGCGCCACCCTGGGCCTTGACCCGGGCCTGCGCACCGGTTGCAAGGTTGCGGTGGTCGACGCCACCGGCAAGCTGCTGGACCACGCCACCGTGTACCCCCACGTGCCTCATAACAAGTGGGACCAGACCCTGGCGATCCTTGCCGCCCTGTGCGCCAAGCACGCGGTGGACCTGATCGCCATCGGCAACGGCACCGCCAGCCGTGAAACCGACAAGCTGGCCGCCGAATTGATCAAAAAATACCCAGCCATGAAGATGACCAAGGTCATGGTCTCCGAGGCGGGTGCCTCGGTGTATTCGGCATCGGAACTGGCATCCAAGGAGTTCCCGGACCTCGATGTGTCGATCCGAGGCGCCGTTTCCATCGCCCGTCGCCTGCAGGATCCGCTGGCCGAGCTGGTGAAGATCGATCCGAAATCCATCGGTGTCGGCCAATACCAGCACGACGTGTCGCAGTTGAAGCTGGCGCGCGGCCTGGATGCCGTCGTAGAAGATTGCGTAAACGCCGTGGGCGTGGACGTGAACACCGCTTCCGTGGCGCTGTTGGCGCGGATCTCCGGTCTCAACGCGACCCTCGCGCAAAACATCGTCACCCACCGCGACGAAAACGGTGCGTTCAAAACCCGCGCCGCGCTGAAAAAAGTTGCACGCTTGGGTGAAAAAACCTTCGAACAAGCCGCCGGCTTCCTGCGTGTGATGAACGGTGACAACCCGCTGGATGCCTCCGCGGTTCACCCGGAAGCCTATCCGTTGGTACAACGCATTGCCGCCGAGACAGACCGCGACATCCGCTCGCTGATCGGTGACGCCGCGTTCCTCAAGCGCCTGGATCCGAAAAAGTACACCGACGAAACTTTCGGCGTACCGACCATTACCGACATCCTGCAAGAACTGGAAAAACCAGGCCGCGACCCGCGCCCTGAGTTCAAGACCGCCGAGTTCCAGGACGGCGTCGAGGACCTCAAGGACCTGCAACTGGGCATGATCCTCGAAGGCGTGGTGACCAATGTGACCAACTTCGGCGCTTTTGTGGATATCGGCGTGCATCAGGACGGTTTGGTGCATATTTCCGCGCTTTCAGAGAAGTTCATCAAGGACCCGCGCGAGGCGGTCAAAGCCGGTGACGTGGTCAAGGTCAAAGTCATGGAAGTCGACATCCCGCGCAAACGCGTCGGCCTGTCGATGCGCATGAGCGACACCCCCGGCGAGAAAATCGACGGTGCCCGTGGCGCCCGCCCGGGTTCTGCACCGCGTCAGTCGCAGAACAACGCACCGCGCAAAGAAACCGCCACTGCAGCGCCGAGCAACAACGCCATGGCTTCGTTGTTCGCCAATGCCAAACAGTTGAAGAAACGCTGATGGAAATCCCGGCCGGCTTGACCCAGAGCGCGTTCAGCGAACTGATCGGCTGCCGCCTGCAACGCCTGGACGAGGGCGTTGCCGAGGTGGCCCTGACCCTGGAGCCGCAATTGCGCAACCGCGCAGGCAAGCTCCATGGCGGGGCGATTTTCAGCTTGGTGGACATCACCATGGGGCTGGCATGCTCCAGCAGCCACGGTTTCGACCAGCAGAGCGCGACCATCGAATGCAAAATCAACTATATCCGCGCCGTGTCGGAGGGTGACGTGGTGTGCACCAGCCGGGTGATTCACGCGGGTAGACGCACATTGGTGGTCGAAGCCGATGTGTACCAGGACGAAAGACTTGTCGCAAAAGCACAGGGCACGTTCGCTGTCCTATAGCTCCCCACCCTCGATTTGAGTTAATTTCGGCGCTGCGACAACAGCGTCGGAATTTTCTTGCTGCGCTATAGCCCAATTCATGGAGTGAAGTAGGCTTTTTCAAAGCGGGTCAAATCGACTCAAAACCAGGCGATAACGCCAGTTTCAACTTCACCCTTGTAGACCGTCCTGCCCACCCCCATATTGGGGCGACTGACGCGTGAAGGAATCCAACTTGAGCGAACTTCTCAACCGCCGCCTGGCCCTGCTCGGCAAGCGCGAACACCTCTCCCTGCTAGAGCAGTGCTTGCACGGCATCGAGCGCGAATGCCTACGCGTCACAGGTGAGGGCCGCCTGGCCCAAACGCCGCACCCCGAAGCCCTGGGCGCCGCGTTGACCAATGAACAGATCACCACCGACTACTCGGAATCGCTGCTGGAGTTCATCACCCCAGCCCTGCCTGATCCGGCGCAGACCCTGAGCAGCCTGGACAAGATCCACCGCTTTGCCTATTCCAAGCTCGGCAGCGAATACCTGTGGAGCCCCTCGATGCCGTGCCCATTGCCGGCCGAGGAAGATATTCCGATTGCCTACTACGGCACCTCCAATATCGGCCAGCTCAAGTACGTGTACCGCAAGGGCCTGGCCCTGCGCTACGGCAAAACCATGCAGTGCATCGCCGGTATCCACTACAACTTCTCCCTGCCGGAACCGCTGTGGCCGCTGCTCAAGGAAACCGAAGGTTTTGTCGGGACCGACCGCGACTATCAATCCGACGCCTATATCGCCCTGATCCGTAATTTCCGGCGCTACAGCTGGCTGCTGATGTACCTGTTCGGTGCCTCGCCGGCCCTGGATGCCGGGTTCCTGCGGGGGCGTTCGCACCAGCTCGAAGTGCTCGATGCCGACACCCTGTACCTGCCGTATGCCACCAGCTTGCGCATGAGCGACCTGGGTTACCAAAGCAACGCCCAGGCCGGCCTTACACCGTGCTACAACGACTTGGCCAGTTACACCGACAGCTTGCGCAAGGCTGTGGCAACGCCCTACGCGCCATACGTCGAAGTCGGCACGCACAAGGATGGTGAGTGGGTACAGCTCAACACCAACATCCTGCAAATCGAAAACGAGTACTACTCCAACATCCGCCCCAAGCGTGTGACCTACACCGGCGAACGGCCGATCCAGGCGTTGATGGCCCGCGGCATCCAGTACATCGAAGTGCGCTGCCTGGACATCAACCCGTTCCTGCCAATGGGCATTGACCTTCCCGAGTCACGCTTCCTCGACGCGTTCCTGCTGTATTGCGCGCTGAATGACAGCCCACTGTTCGCCAATAACGAGTGCGGCAACGCCACGTCCAACTTCCTCAGCGTGGTCAAGGAGGGTCGGCGTCCGGGCCTGCAATTGCAGCGTGATGGCCAGGCGGTAGACATGAAAGAGTGGGCCGCCGAGCTGCTCGAGAAAATCGCCCCCCTGGCAGCCTTGCTCGATGAGAGCCAAGGCTTCACCGAACACAGCGAGGCGCTGGATGCCCAGTTGGCGAAGGTCAACGACCCGGCACTGACGCCGTCGGCCCAGGTGCTCGCAGCAATGAGCGCGCGCAAAGAGAGTTTTGCGCAGTTCTCCCTGCACCAAAGCCAGCTGCATGCCGAGCATTTCCGCAACGAGCCGCTTCCCGCCCAGGAACAGGCGCGGTTTGAAGAACTGGCGCGCACGTCGCTGGCACAGCAGGCGGAACTGGAGCAGAACGAAGTGGGCGACTTTGATGTGTTTGTCGGCTCTTACCAGGCGAGCATTCTGGCCATCAGCAACTAACCATTGTGGGAGGGGGCTTACTCCCGATAGCGCTGTGTCAGTCAACCAATCAAGTGACTGAAATATTGCCATCGGGGCAAGCCCCCTCCCACATTCATCTCCCACTTGGCTGGAGATCAGCTTCTACCCTTCTCCACATAAGCTAATTCGAAAACGTTATTTATTTTCGGGTTCTTAGATCATTTAGTCTCCTCACACGCCGACCCTCGGCCGCCTGATTGAGGAGCTCACCCCTTGAAACTGCTTACCCCTCTGCGCCTCCTGGCCGCATTGTCCCTGGCGGGTGCCAGCCTGCTTGCCCAGGCGGCGGATGTGACCATCGCTTACCAGACCACCGTGGACCCGGCCAAAGTCGCCCAGGCTGACGGCTCGTATGAAAAAGCTACCCACGCCAAGATCGACTGGCGCAAATTCGACAATGGCGCCGACATCATCGCCGCCATCGCCTCCGGCGACGTACAGATCGGCTACCTCGGTTCCAGCCCGTTGACCGCCGCCGTAACCCGCAAAGTGCCGGTAGAAACCTTCCTCGTCGCCACCCAGATCGGCGGTGCCGAAGCGCTGGTCGCGCGTAACGGTGCGGGTATCAACAGCCCACAGGACCTGGTCGGCAAAAAGATCGCCGTGCCCTTCGTGTCCACCGGCCACTACAGTCTGCTGGCCGCGCTGAAGCACTGGAACATCGACCCGTCGAAAGTGACCATCCTTAACCTCGCGCCACCGGCAATCATCGCTGCGTGGAAACGCGGTGACATCGACGCCACCTACGTCTGGGACCCGGCGCTGGGCGTGGCCAAGGAAAATGGCAAGGTGCTGATCACCTCCGGCGAACTGGCCACGTTCGGCGCGCCGACTTTCGACGCGTGGATCGTGCGTAAAGACTTCGCCGAAAAACACCCGGAAATCGTCAGCGCCTTCGCCAAGGTCACCCTGGATGCCTACGCCGCATACCGCAAAGACCCACAAGCCTGGCTCGCCGACAAAGGCAACGTCGACAAACTGGTGAAACTCTCCGGCGCCAAGGCCAGCGACATCCCACTGCTGTTGCAAGGCAACGTCTACCCGCTGGCCGCCGACCAGGTGACCCTGCTGGGTGCACCGACCACCAAAGCAGTGACCGATACCGCCGCGTTCCTCAAGGAACAAGGCAAGGTCGACGCCGTGCTGCCGGACTACGCCCCTTACGTCAGCGCCAAGTTCATCACCCACTGATTCAAGGAGTTCATTGCGATGGCCTTGCTACAACTGGAGCGCATCAGCGCACAGTACCCAGGCGCCACAGAACCGGTGCTGGCTGATATTTCACTCGACCTTGGGCCACAGCAATTGCTGGTGGCCCTCGGCCCGTCCGGCAGTGGCAAGACTTCGCTGTTGAACCTGATCGCCGGCTTTGTCGAACCCTCGGCCGGGCGCATCACCCTCGACGGCGTGCCGGTCAAAGGCCCCAGCGCCGAACGCGGCGTAGTGTTCCAGGACGACGCGCTGCTGCCCTGGCAGGACGTGCTGGCCAACGTCGGTTTCGGCCTCGAGCTGGCCGGTGTACCCAAGGCGCAACGCGAAGTCCGCGCCCGGGAAATGCTCGCACTGGTGGACTTGGCCGGTTTCGACAGCCGTCGCATCTGGCAGCTTTCCGGCGGCCAGAAACAACGCGTCGGCTTGGCCCGCGCCTTGGCTGCCGACCCACGCGTGTTGCTGATGGATGAACCCTTCGGTGCCCTGGATGCCTTCACCCGCGAACAGATGCAGGAATTACTCCTGCAAGTCTGGCGGCGTACGGCCAAACCGGTATTCCTGATTACCCACGACATTGAAGAAGCGGTGTTCCTCGCCACGGATTTGATCCTGCTGGCACCCAACCCCGGCCAGATCGTCGAACGCCTGCACCTGGATTTCGGCCAACGCTATGCGGCCGGTGAATCAGCCCGGGCGATCAAATCCGACCCGCGCTTTATCGAAACCCGCGAACACGTGCTGGGCAAAGTGTTCTCCCAACGGCAGGTGTCCGCATGAGTAGCTATGAACTTCCCGCGACCACCCCCCAACCGGTGGCCAACGCTGTCATCCCGGTGCGTCGCAGCCTGAGCACACGCTGGATCAGCGTGTTGACCCTGCTCGCCTTGTTGGCCATCTGGTGGGCCGTGACGGCCACCGGCCTGATCGAGCCGCTGTTCCTGCCGCCACCGTCCGCCGTCCTGCAAAAAGGCTGGCTGTTGGCGACCACGGGCTATATGGACTCCACACTGTGGCAACACCTGGGCGCGAGCCTCAGCCGTATCGGCCTGGGCCTGGGCTTTGCCGTGTTGACCGCCGTGCCCGTAGGGATCGCCATCGGTGCCAACCGCATCGCGCGCGGCATTCTCGACCCACTGATCGAGTTCTACCGGCCGATTCCCCCGTTGGCCTATTTGCCGTTGATCGTAATCTGGTGCGGCATCGGCGAACTGTCCAAAGTGCTGCTGATTTACCTGGCGATCTTTGCACCGATTGCCATCGCCACGGCGACCGGTGTGCGCACTGTCGACCCGGCCAAGCTGCGTGCCGCGCAGTCGCTGGGTGCGACCCGCGCCCAGCTGATTCGCCATGTGATCCTGCCGAGCGCCCTGCCCGACATCCTCACCGGTGTGCGCATCGGCTTGGGTGTGGGCTGGTCGACCTTGGTCGCCGCCGAGTTGATCGCCGCGACCAGCGGCCTGGGTTTCATGGTGCAGTCAGCGGCGCAGTTCCTGGTCACCGACGTGGTGGTGCTGGGCATTCTGGTGATCGCCCTGATCGCCTTCGCCATGGAGATGGGCCTGCGGGCCCTGCAGCGTAAATGGGTGCCTTGGCATGGCCAGGCACACTAAGTGAGAACAGCATGAGCAACCTGACCGTTACACCTTTAAGCACCGCCCTGGGCGCCCGGATCAGCGGCGTCGATATCACCCAACCGCTGAGCCTCGAACAACGCGACGCCATTGAACAGGCGTTACTCAACCATTCGGTGCTGTTCTTCCGTGGCCAGCCGATCACCCCGCAGCAACAGGCGCGGTTCGCGGCGAACTTTGGTGACCTGCACATTCACCCGATCTACCCCAATGTGCCGGAACAGCCCGAAGTGCTGATCCTCGATACCGCCGTGACCGACGTGCGCGACAACGCCGTATGGCATACCGACGTGACCTTCCTGCCCACGCCGGCACTGGGCGCGGTGCTCAGCGCCAAGCTGTTGCCGGCGTTCGGTGGCGATACCTTGTGGGCCAGCGGCATTGCGGCGTATGAAGCGTTGTCCGAGCCGTTGAAGGGGCTGCTCAACGGGTTGACGGCCACCCACGACTTCACCAAGTCCTTCCCGCTGGAGCGCTTTGGCAACACCGTTGAAGACTTCGCGCGCTGGGAAGAAACCCGCAAGAAAAACCCGCCGCTGTCGCACCCGGTGGTGCGCACGCATCCGGTGAGTGGGCGTAAGTCGCTGTTTGTCAGTGATGGGTTTACCACCCGGATCAACGAGCTGGAGCCGGCGGAAAGCGAGGCGATTCTCAAGCTGCTTTTTGCTCACGCAACACGCCCGGAGTTTACGATCCGCTGGCGGTGGCAAGAGAATGACGTGGCGTTCTGGGATAACCGGGTAACCCAACATTACGCGGTGGATGACTACCGGCCACAACGCCGGGTGATGCATCGGGCAACGATTCTTGGAGATGTGCCGTTCTAGTCGCCACACTGAAAATCAACTGTGGGAGGGGGCTTGCTCCCGATAACGGTGCTTCAGTAGCAGATGTACTGACTGACACGCTGCTATCGGGAGCAAGCCCCCCCACATTTCGTTTCCAGTTCCGCCAGTTACCTCACAGTCTTCGGCGCCTTGCCTTCGTTCAATCTTCGAAGACATCCTTGCGGCGGACATTCTGCAAGACCTCTAATCAGCCACACAGCCATACCCATGTGGGAGGGGGCTTGCTCCCGATAACGGTGCTTCAGTAGCAGATGTACTGACTGACACACTGCAATCGGGAGCAAGCCCCCTCCCACATTTCGTTTCCAGTTCCGCCGGTTACTTCACGGTCTTCGGCGCCTTGCCGTTGTTCAATCTTCGAAGACATCCTGGCGGCGGACATTCTGCAAGACCTGCAATCAGCCACACAGCCATACCCATGTGGGAGGAGGCTTGCTCCCGATAACGGTGTTTCAGTAGCAGATGTACTGACTGACACACTGCAATCGGGAGCAAGCCCCCTCCCACATTTCGTTTCCAGTTCCGCCAGTTACTTCACAGTCTTCGGCGCCTTGCCGTTGTTGAATCTTCGAAGACATCCTGGCGGCGGTCATGCTGCAAGACCTCTAATCAGCCACACAGCCATACCCATGTGGGAGGGGGCTTGCTCCCGATAACGGTGTTTCAGTAGCAGATGTACTGACTGACACGCTGCTATCGGGAGCAAGCCCCCTCCCACATTTCGTTTCCAGCTCCGCCAGTTGCTTCACAGTCTTCGGCGCCTTGCCGTTGTTCAATCTTCGAAGACATCCTGGCGGCGGACATTCTGCAAGACCTGCAATCAGCCACACAGCCATACCCATGTGGGAGGGGGCTTGCTCCCGATAACGGTGCTTCAGTAGCAGATGTACTGACTGACACGCTGCTATCGGGAGCAAGCCCCCTCCCACATTTCGTTTCCAGTTCCGCCAGTTACTTCACAGTCTTCGGCGCCTTGCCTTCGTTCAATCTTCGAAGACATCCTGGCGGCGGACATGCTGCAAGACCTCTAATCAGCCACACAGCAAGCCCCCACATTGACCGAGTCGTACCAAATTATTCAGCGGTCGATGGTTTTTCCCACAAGTTGATCCCGCCTTCCTGCGCAAACCGGTCGATCTCCGCCAGTTCTTGCGCGCTGAAGCTCAAGTTCTTCAACGCCCCGACGTTTTCAATGATCTGCTCCGGTCGGCTCGCGCCGATGAGCGCACTGGTTACCCGCGGATCACGCAGGGTCCACGCCAGCGCCAGTTGGGCCAGGCTCTGGCCACGACGCTTGGCGATTTCATTCAGCGCCCGCACATGGGCGATGTTGGCTTCAGACAAGTGCTGGGCCTGCAACGAGCCGCCACCCGGGCGGTTGACCCGTGCATCGGCGGGTACGCCATTGAGGTACTTGTCGGTCAGCAAACCCTGGGCCAGCGGCGTGAACGCGATCACCCCGGCACCGAGCTCTGCGGTGGTGTCCAAGAGGTCTTTTTCCACCCAGCGGTTGAGCAGGTTGTAGGCCGGTTGATGGATCAGCAGCGGTACTTTCCACTCCTTGAGCAGTGCCGCCATTTCGCGGGTTTTCACCCCGGAATAGGACGAGATACCGATGTACAGCGCCTTGCCTTGTTGCACCGCGGTGGCGAGGGCGCTGGCGGTTTCTTCCAGTGGGGTGTCGGGGTCAAAACGGTGAGAGTAGAAGATATCCACGTAGTCGACGCCCAGGCGTTGCAGGCTCTGGTCCAGGCTCGCCAGTACGTATTTGCGCGAACCGCCGCCCTGGCCGTAAGGGCCGGGCCACATGTCCCAACCGGCTTTGCTGGAGATGATCAGTTCATCGCGGTACTGCTTGAAGTCTTCGCGCAGCAAACGGCCGAAGTTGATCTCGGCACTGCCGTAGGGCGGGCCGTAGTTGTTGGCCAGGTCGAAGTGGTTGATACCCAGGTCGAACGCGGTGCGCAACAAGGCGCGCTGAGTGTCGATCGGGGTGCTGTCGCCAAAGTTGTGCCACAGCCCCAGGGACAGTGCCGGCAGCACCAATCCACTGCGACCTACGCGGCGATAAGGAATAGATTCATAGCGGTTTTCGGCAGCAATGTAAGTCATCGAATCCTCTCTGGGCTTGGGGCAAATAAGGCCCGGGAATAACGATATTCCCGGGCCTTTTAACCCGCTGAATCGCTTAAGTCTGCCTTTCCGTTTTACAGCAATTCCCTACCAGAGTGGAACGACATAGCTGACATAGAAACGGTTTTCATCTTGCACGGTGGCGCCGGTAATGTCGGGGCTGGCATGGGCATTTTTCCAGGTCACGCCCAGACCCTTGAGCGTGCCAGTGGGCACTTGGTAGGCCACGGCAACGTTACGCTCCCACTCGCTGGTGGTGCCTTGTGCGGTGCGGATGTCATCACCGTGGGCATAGGCCGCGGAGAACGTCAGGCCGTTGAGGCCAAGTTTGCCGAAGTCATATTTGTACTGCGCCAGCCAGGTGCGTTCGCCGGCATGCTGGAATTTGTTCAACTGCATGTTGGTCAGCGCTGGCGTGTCGGCACCGGAGCCCGGCCCCTGGCGCGCGTCCCCACTGTTCAGGCCGGAGTCCAGGTACGGGAAGTCGCTGTCGCCGCTGTTTTTCTGGATACCAAGGCCGACGGTATGGCCGTCCAGGCTGTAGCTTTCCAGCAGGCTGACGGTGGACTGGTTGATGCGCCCCTTCGATGTGCCGTCGCCATACAGGCCGGCAGCGGCAAAGTCTTTGTCACCATCGGCGTTAGCGCCCACGCCCAGGCTGCGGAACATACGCAGGTCGGTGTCAATCGCCCCCACGGACAAGGCGTCATGACGCTTGGCGCCGAGGAAGAACTGTTGGTAGTAATCCTCAAGGTTGGAATACCAGAGGCTGACGGTGGTGTTCTGCAAACCGGTGTAGTCCGCCCCACCGAACAGGAAGCGGTCACTCTCTTTGGTACCGCCGGCAGTGATCATGCCCTGGTCGCCGGTTTCGTTACGAATCTTGGTCTTGAAAATATCGCCGCCGGTGAAGGTGAAGTCCGTGAGGTCCTTGGACACCAGTTGCACACCCGTGTTGGTCTGCTGGTACAGGCGGCCGTCGGTGTTGGCCAGCACCGGGTTATTGCCGTAGAGCGTACCGACGCGCAGTTCGTCTTTGGCGAAGCGCATCTTGAATGTCGGGCTGAGTACGCCGAACTGGTCGGCCGATTTGCCGTCGTCCAGGGGGAACATGCTGCCGGGGTAACGGCCCTGGTGATTCTTGTCGTTGAGGTCGCCACCGGAATCGAGCTTGAGGCCGTAGAACGCCTGCAAGTCGAGGCCAAAACCTACCGGGCCTTCGGTGTAGCCGGACTTGAAGTTGAACTCAAAACCCTGGCCCCAATCACGCACGCTGTGGGCCTTGGCGGTGCTGTTCACCACATCACGCCCCTGCTGGTTGAGATAGCGGTTGAGCAGGGTCACATCGGCGTGGCTGTCATCGATAAAATCGGCATGGGCGGACAGCATAAAGCTCGCCATGGCGGCTCCCACCATGGGGCTTAATAACGTCTTCATTGTTACCGGTCTCCGTCACTGTTCTGAAATGAAAGCGTCAAACGCTTCACACAATTACGCAGTGGCCAGATGACAGTTACGCGTCAAACCGGGGTTTCAACGAATGAAATTAAATTTAAGAAAGCCCCGTAGAACGGGGCTTTGCGGGGTTTATTGCGTCAGCGTACCAAGTGCAGGAACTGCAGGTGCCGCTCGTATTGGTCGAGGATGTCGTTGATGATCTGCTCCTTGGTGTAGCCCACCAGATCGTAGTCCTGGCTGCCCTCGCTCAAGTGCACTTCCGCCCGGTAGTAGCGACGATTGTTGATCTCCTTGGACCCCATGCCACCCCGCGCGAACGACGGTGTGAAATAGCCGCGCATCTGCACCTGGTAGACAAACGGACGCTCCTCGCCATGACCGATTTCCAGGCTGACGCTGTCGTTGGCCGGGTCAGGCTGGGTGACCACATTCAGGCCCTTCTCGACAAACACCGCCGTCACTTCTTCGATGGCCGGACGCACTGTCGATTCCAGGAAGCGGTACACCTCATCGCGCGATGGGAAGTGCACGGCCTGGCTCAAACGCTGACGCCAACCGCCTCGGCCCTTGCGTGACGCCGAGACCGGCGCCAGCGAGTGCAACTGGGCGATCTGCTTTTGCGATTCGAGGTAGAACGCCTTATGCAGCCCCCACATCATCAGCAGCAGGATCAACGAGAACGGTAACGACGTCAGCACCACCGCTGATTTGAGCGAGTCGATGCTGCCGGCAAACAGCAAGGCACTGGTGACCAGTGCGGTCATCGCCCCCCAGAACACTCGCAACCATTTCGGCCCGTCTTCGTCGGCGTTGCCGCCTTTGGATGACAGGGTCGACAGCACCACCGTGCCGGAGTCGGCCGACGTGACGAAGAACACGAAGCTGATAAACACCGTGACTGCGATCACTGTCTTGCTCCACGGGTAGGTTTCCAGCAGCAGGTAGAGGCTCATCGACGGATCATCGATGGCCGACTGACCGAGGGCCGCCATACCGTGGTTGAGCACTTGGTCAATGGCACTGTTGCCGAAAATCGACATCCACGCCAGGGTGAAGCCCAGTGGAATCAGCAGCACGCCGAACACGAATTCGCGGATGGTACGGCCGCGGGAAATACGTGCGATGAACAGGCCCACGAACGGCGACCATGCGATCCACCAGGCCCAATAGAACACTGTCCAACCGCCCAGCCAGTCGCTGGGTTTGTCATAGGCGTACACGTCGAAGCTCTTGGTCGGCAACGCCCCCAAGTAATCACCGATGTTCTGGATCAGGGTGTTGAGCAAGTGCTGGGTAGGCCCGGCGAACAACACGAACAGCAGCAGCGCACAGGCCAGCAGCATGTTGATGTCGGACATCACCCGCACGCCCTTGTCGACACCGGCGACGGCGACCAGGATCGCGGCGCCCATCATCAACGTGATCAGGCCCACCTGAATCCACTGCGTATGGGCGATGCCAAACAGGTAGTCCAGGCCAGAATTGAGGTGCAGCACGCCAAAGCCCATGTCGGCGCCCAGGCCGAACACCGTGGCGATAATGCCGAAGCCATCCACCGCGTAACCGATAGGCCCATTGATACGCTTGCCGATCAGTGGGTACAGCGCCGAGCGCAACGCCAACGGCAGGTTATGCCGGTAGGCGAAATACGCCAGGGCCATGCCCACAAAGGCGAACACGCCCCAGCCATGCAGGCCCCAGTGCAGAAACAGGATCTGCATGGCCTGGCGTGCGGCATCGGCGTTCATCGGCGCGCCCTGGGGCGGTTGCACCAGGTGCGTCAGCGGCTCGGAGACGCAGAAGAAAAACAGCGTGATGCTGATCCCGGCGGCGAACAGCATGCCCGCCCAGGACAGGTAACTGAATTCGGGCTCGTCGTGGTCGGCACCGAGTTTTATCTTGCCGTAGCCCGATAGCGCGGTGACCACCACGAAGACCAGATACAGGGTCATCGCCAGCATGTAGTACCAGCCGACCGTATTGGCCGCCCAGTTTTGCGCCGCCAGCAGCCAGGCACCGGCCTGTTGCGGAATGGCGATGACAGTGATGCCAAAGAGCAGGATGACGCTGGCGGCAAAGTAGAAAACGGGCGCATTCATGCGCACCAGGCCGCTGGATGGGGTGGACGATGCACTCATGAACGATGCACCCCGAGGGTGTGAGATGTGGCTGTAAATAACGGACTCAGCAAAGGTAAGCCTCCTGTTGTGAGCGGGCAGCGAACCACCGGTTTAACTTGAACGAACATTCAAGTTAAACATGGATAGGCAGTTTTGGACTAATCGCAGGGCTGAGTGGTAGGTGATTCCTACACTCGCTCAAGGAATCGTTGTGGCGAGGGAGCGTGCTCCCGTTGGGGCGCGAAGCGCCCCTGAAAAGCACACCGCGTGCGCTCGGAAAGAACGGAGAGGCAGGTTCAGGGCCGCTGCGCAGCCCAACGGGAGCAAGCGCCTTCGCCACCGGGTTAGTCCCCAGCAGTCATCGCAAGTGTCATTATTTTTGAGCCCCATCATCATGCTGCAGATTCGCCTGCGTAATGTTCGCCCCCGCCGGCACGCTGCGGGTCAGCCACACGTTACCGCCAATGGTCGAACCCTGGCCGATGGTGATGCGCCCTAGAATCGTCGCCCCGGCATAGATCACCACGTCATCCTCGACAATCGGGTGACGCGGATGGCCTTTCTGCAACTGCCCATCCTCATCCGCCGGGAAGCGCTTGGCTCCCAACGTGACCGCCTGGTAGATGCGCACACGCTCACCAATGATCGCGGTTTCACCAATTACCACACCCGTCCCGTGGTCGATAAAGAAACTCGGGCCAATCTGCGCGCCCGGGTGAATGTCGATGCCCGTTGCCGAATGGGCAATCTCCGCACTGATGCGCGCCAACAGCGGCAAGCCGGCGCGGTACAGATGATGGGCCAGGCGATGGTGAATCACCGCCAGGATTCCCGGGTAGCACAGCAACACTTCATCCACGCTGCGCGCGGCGGGGTCGCCGTGGTAGGCGGCCAACACATCGGTGTCCAGCAGGCTGCGCAAGGAGGGCAAGGCCAGGGCGAAATCCTGGATCAGGCGAATGGCCAGCGCATCGACCTCGCTGTCATCCTGACCGCCCTGGCGGGCGGCGTAGCGCAGCTCCAGGCGCGCCTGCGCGAGCAACGCGTTGAGGGCGACGTCGAGGGTATGCCCGACGTAGAAGTCTTCACTTTCTTCACGCAGGTCCGCCGGCCCCAGGCGCATCGGGAACAGCGCGCCGCACAGCGATTCGAGAATCTGCGCCACGGCTTCGCGCGACGGCAGTTCGCGGCCGCCATGCTCACCACTCAAGCGGCCGTTGCGCGTTCGCCACTGATCGCGGGCGCCGCGCAGCTGGCTGACGATGGTCTGTAATTGCCAATGGCTGGAACGCTCACTCACGGTATTCACTCCTGACGAAATGCCCATCACTTTACGGTATGCACCCTGGCGACTCTTAAGAACCAATGGTGTGAGGCTAAGAACTATCCGTCATAAGCGATTGCCGGTTGCTCGTTGAAAAGTGCCTGCCTATAGTCCCTCAATCACTTAGCCACTGTGCGTCGTCATGATCAAACAACAGCTCGACCGTTTTAACCGTCTGGACCTGCTGGGGGCCGCCACCGCCCTGGAAAAACTCGAGCGGCTGTCGGCCTGGCTGGGCCGGGACATCTACGTCAAACGCGATGACACCACGCCCCTGGCCATGGGCGGAAACAAGCTGCGCAAACTGGAATACCTGGCGGCCGACGCCATCGCCCAAGGTGCCGACACATTAGTGACCGCTGGCGCCATCCAATCCAACCACGTCCGCCAGACCGCCGCCCTCGCCGCCAAGCTCGGCCTGGGCTGCGTTGCCCTGCTGGAAAACCCTACCGGCACCGAAGACCCCAACTACCTGGGCAATGGCAACCGCCTGCTGCTGGACCTGTTCGACGCCAAGGTGGAGCTGGTGGAAAACCTCGACAACGTCGACGACCAACTCAACGCCCTCGCCGACCGCCTGCGCAGCAATGGCAAGAAGCCGTACCTGGTGCCTATCGGCGGCTCGAATGCCCTCGGCGCGCTGGGTTATGTGCGTGCCGGGCTGGAGTTGGCCGGGCAGATCGAAGACAGCGGCATCGAATTTGCCGCCGTGGTGCTGGCCTCGGGCAGTGCCGGTACCCACAGCGGTTTGGCCCTGGCGCTGAGTGAAATGCTGCCGGATTTGCCGGTGATTGGCGTGACGGTGTCGCGCACCGAGGAAGCACAGTCCCCCAAAGTGCAGGGCCTGGCCGAACGCACCGCCGAGTTGCTCGGCGTGCAAGTGCCCGAGGCGTTCAAGGTAATCCTGTGGGATGAATACTTTGGCCCCCGTTATGGCGAACCCAACGCCGGCACCCTCTCCGCGATCAAACTGTTGGCCAGCCAGGAAGGTCTGCTGCTGGACCCGGTCTACACAGGCAAGGCCATGGCCGGGCTGTTGGATGGCATCGGGCGCCAGCGGTTTGAGGAGGGCCCGATTATTTTCCTGCACACAGGCGGTGCGCCAGCGTTGTTTGCCTACAACTGCGTATTTAACTAACTGAACACGGGCCAG
>NZ_JALJFG010000057.1 GCF_023242475.1 Pseudomonas sp. MWU15-20650
CTCCCACACTGGATCGTCCGTGTTTGGACGATGTCTTTTTGCCATACCACTGCCACTCGGCACCTATCTTGCCTTCCAGCCCGAATTGGGCGTTTTTTTTGCAGCGCTTGGCGGGCATACTAGGCCGTCCATTTCCCTGGTGTCGCCCGCCTCTATGCTTCGCGCCTTGATTACCCTCGCTCTAGTCTGCTTGCTCCAACCGGCTTTTGCCGATGAGCGCGCACAAACCCAACAACAGTTGGACGCTACGCGTCAGGACATTACCGAGCTGAAAAAGCTGCTCGGCAAGCTCCAGGAAGAGAAGTCCGGCGTGCAGAAAGACCTGCGCGGCACGGAAACCGAGATGGGCAAGCTGGAGAAGCAGGTCCAGGAGCTGCAAAAAGAACTAAAGAAGAGCGAGTCGGAACTGGAGCGACTCGACGCTGAGAAAAAAAAACTCCAGAGCGCACGCGTTGAACAGCAACGCCTGATCGCGATCCAGGCCCGTGCTGCTTACCAGAGCGGCCGCCAGGAATACCTCAAGCTGCTGCTCAACCAGCAGAACCCGGAAAAATTCGCGCGCACCCTCACCTATTACGACTACCTGAGCAAGGCGCGCCTTGCGCAATTGAAGGGGTTTAACGAAACCCTGCGCCAGCTGGCCAATGTCGAACAGGAAATCGCCGACCAGCAGTCACAACTGATGGACCAGAAAAGTGCCCTCGACACCCAGCGCGACCAGTTGGATAAAGTGCGCAAGGAGCGCCAACAGGCCCTGGCCAAGCTCAACGACGACGTAAAAGCCCGCGACGCCAAGCTGCAAGCCCGCGAGCAAGACCAGGCCGACTTGGCCAAGGTGCTCAAGACCATCGAAGAAACCCTCGCCCGCCAGGCTCGCGAGGCCGAAGAAGCGCGGCAAAAAGCGCTGATCGCCCAGCAGGAAGCCGAAAAAAAGCGCCAGCGTGAGGCCGAACTGGCTGCCACCACAGACGCTCCGGCACCGCGCAAACCGGCGCATGCAGCCCCTGGCCCGCTGGTTTCCAGCGCTGGCGAATCCTTTGGCGGCCCTTTTGCTTCAGCCCGCGGCAAACTTCCATGGCCAGTTAATGGTCGATTACTGGCACGCTTCGGGGAAACCCGTGGCGATGACACCCGCGCCAAGTGGGATGGCGTGATGATCAGCGCCTCCGCCGGCAGCCAGGTCCACGCTGTTCATGGTGGGCGCGTGGTGTTCGCCGACTGGCTGCGGGGTGCCGGTTTGTTGGTGATTCTTGACCACGGTAATGGCTATTTGAGCCTTTACGGCCACAATCAGACTTTACTCAAGTCGGCAGGTGATGTTGTAAAAGCCGGTGAATCCATCTCCACTGTCGGTAACAGTGGTGGCCAGGACACTCCGGCGCTGTACTTCGCTATTCGTCAGCAGGGTCGCCCGAGCGATCCCGCACAATGGTGCCGTTCCCAAGGATAGGGCCGCATCTACATTAGGAGTTCGTTCGACATGCTGCATTTGTCCCGCCTCACTTCGCTGGCCCTGACGATCGCCCTGGTGATCGGCGCGCCTCTGGCTTTTGCCGACCAGGCCGCACCGGCTGCACCCGCCGCAACGGCCGCGACCACCAAGGCACCGTTGCCGCTGGACGAGCTGCGCACCTTTGCCGAGGTCATGGACCGGATCAAGGCAGCCTATGTCGAACCCGTAGACGACAAGACCCTGCTGGAAAATGCTATCAAGGGCATGCTCAGCAACCTTGACCCCCACTCCGCCTACCTGGGCCCGGAAGATTTCGCCGAGCTGCAGGAAAGCACCAGCGGCGAGTTCGGTGGCCTGGGCATCGAGGTCGGCTCCGAAGACGGCCAGATCAAGGTGGTCTCGCCCATCGACGACACCCCGGCGTCCAAGGCCGGCATCCAGGCCGGTGACCTGATCGTCAAGATCAACGGCCAGCCTACCCGCGGCCAGAGCATGACCGAAGCCGTCGACAAGATGCGCGGCAAGCTCGGCCAGAAAATCACCCTGACCCTGGTTCGCGATGGCGGCGCCCCATTTGACGTGACCCTGGCCCGCGCGACCATCACGGTCAAGAGCGTGAAGAGCCAACTGCTGGAGTCGGGCTACGGCTACATCCGCATCACTCAATTCCAGGTCAAGACCGGCGACGAAGTGGCCAAGGCCCTCGCCAAGCTGCGTAAAGACAACGGCAAGAAACTCAACGGTATCGTGCTCGACCTGCGCAACAACCCGGGTGGCGTGCTGCAAGCCGCTGTGGAAGTGGTCGACCACTTCATCTCCAAAGGGCTGATCGTCTACACCAAAGGCCGTATCGCCAACTCCGAGCTACGCTTCTCGGCCACCGGCAACGACCTGAGCGAAGGCGTGCCGTTGGCGGTGCTGATCAACGGCGGCAGCGCCTCGGCTTCGGAGATCGTCGCCGGCGCCCTGCAAGACCAGAAACGTGGCGTGCTGATGGGCACCACCAGCTTCGGCAAAGGCTCGGTGCAAACCGTGTTGCCGCTCAACAACGAACGGGCGCTGAAGATCACCACGGCGCTGTACTACACGCCAAACGGGCGTTCGATCCAGGCCCAGGGCATCGTGCCGGACATCGAAGTGCGCAGGGCCAAGATCACCAACGAGACCGACAGCGAGTACTACAAGGAAGCCGACCTGCAAGGTCACCTGGGCAATGGTAACGGCGGCGCCGACCAGCCGACCGGCAGCCGCGCGAAAGCCAAGCCAATGCCGCAGGACGATGACTACCAACTGGCCCAGGCGCTGAGCCTGCTCAAGGGCCTGAGCATCACCCGCAGCCGTTGATATGCGTTTTGTCCTGATTATCGCCGTGCTGTGCAGCCTGGCAGGGGTCGCCCAAGCGGCCCCTGCCGGCGAGCCCGACAAAGCCTACCTGACCCTTATCATCGACGACCTCGGGCAAAACCTGCCCAGGGATCGTCGCGTGCTGGCCTTACCTGGGCCCGTGACCACGGCAATCATGCCCGACACACCCCACGCCGCCGAGTTCGCCCGCGAAGCGCACAAGGCCGGCAAGATCGTGATCCTGCACATGCCCATGGACCCGGCCACCGGGCCGTTCGCCTGGCACCCTGACCTGTCCATCGAAGAACTCGGCAAGCGCCTGGACGCTGCATTCAAGGCCGTGCCCTACACCGCCGGCATCAACAACCACATGGGCAGCCGCATGACCGCCCAGCCCGCCGCAATGGCGTGGTTGATGGCCGAGTTGCAACGACGCAACAAATTCTTTGTCGACAGCCGCACCAGCGCGCAGACCGTCGCCGCCGCCGAAGCGCAAAAGATCGGTTTGGCCCATGTCTCGCGGGATGTATTCCTGGATGACGAACGCACCGAGGCCGCGATTACCACGCAACTGCAGACCGCGATCAAACTGGCGCATAAGCAGGGTTCGGCGGTCATGATCGGGCATCCTTACCCACAGACGCTGGCAGTGCTGGAGCGTGAGTTGCCCAAGCTCAAGGCGCAGGGCATCGACTGGATTGATATCAAGTTGATGATCAGCGTGCGCAGTAATCGGGCGATGGCCGGGCATGGCAAGAACGGTATTTACCGTTAAAAGAAGATGACTTAGATCCACTGTTGGAGCGGGCTTGCTCGCGAAAACGGTGTATCAGTCGACAGTTCCAATGCTCGACACACTGCTTTCGCGAGCAAGCCCCACATTTTTGATCGCGTTTATCCTGCCAACCTCAGAGGTAACGCGCCATGATCTCGTCGACACGACCACTCTTGCGTAACTCATCCAGCGCAGCCTGGAGCTTGACCACCACCTCATCCGGCACATCTTTGTTCAACGCCAGGTATAGCTGCGCACTGTTGAAGCGCAATACCGTCTTGAGCCCGCTCACCCCCACCTGCCGCGCCAGGTAACGGCCGGCAGGATCGCCGGTGGCCCATAGGTCGATCTGGCCTTCCATGAGCTTTTGCGCATTGTCCTGGTCACGCAGGGCGACAATTGGCTTGAGCCCCTGCTTGTCCAGGCTCTCGGCAATGGCATCACCTTTGTAGGCGCCAATCTTGTAGCGGCGCGCTTGCTCCAGGCTTTCCAGCTGGATCTTGCTGTCAGCCTTGGCCAGCATCACCCAATCGTCCGGGCCGATGGGGCCGACCCATTTGAACAACGCTTCACGGTTCGGTAGCCGCGCCATGACAAAGACGCCGTATCCAGGTTTTTCCAGGGTGAGCTTATAGATACGCTCCCAAGGGAAACGCAGGGTGAGATTGTAGGAAATGCCGGCACGCTTGAAGGTTTCGCGCACGATATCGGCGGCGATGCCTTCGATGTTCTCGTCCTTGGCGAAGTTCTTGCCGTTTTTCGCCATGTTGTAGGGCGGGAAGTTTTCCGTCAGCAGCACCAGGGAGGCGTCGGACGGTTCTTCGGCATGGGCAGCACCCGCCATAAGCACGGAAGTACTGGCAAGGGCGAGCAGCAGGGTCTTGAACATGAAGGCTACCGGAATCCATGGCAAGCGCAGAGAGTGCCGCGCGCCTGCCATGGTGTCCAGTAGCGTTTAGCGAACGACGATACCGCGCGCCGCCATATAGGCTTTGGCCTCAGGCACGGTGTATTCGCCAAAGTGGAAAATACTCGCCGCCAGCACCGCGCTGGCGTGGCCTTCGATCACGCCGTCGGCCAGGTGCTGCAGGTTGCCGACACCACCGGATGCGATGACCGGAATGCCCAGCGCATCACTGATGGCGCGAGTCACGCCCAGGTCGAAGCCGTTTTTCATGCCGTCCTGATCCATGCTGGTCAGCAGGATTTCACCGGCACCCAAGCCTTCCATCTTCATCGCCCACTCCACCGCATCCAGCCCGGTGGGCTTGCGCCCGCCGTGGGTGAAGATCTCCCAGCGCGGGGTTTCACCCGGGCCGGAAACCTTCTTGGCGTCAATGGCGACCACGATGCATTGCGAGCCGAAGTGCTGCGCGGCTTCGCCGACGAACTCAGGGTTGAATACCGCAGCGGTGTTGATCGAAACCTTGTCCGCACCGGCATTGAGCAGGTTGCGGATGTCTTGCACGGTGCGCACGCCACCGCCCACGGTCAGCGGGATAAACACCTGGCTGGCCATGCGCTCGACGGTATGCAACGTGGTGTCGCGGCCATCGACGCTGGCGGTGATGTCGAGAAAGGTAATCTCGTCGGCACCTTGCTCATCGTAGCGACGGGCGATTTCCACCGGGTCGCCGGCATCACGGATGTTCTCGAACTTGACGCCCTTGACCACGCGACCGTTGTCGACGTCCAGGCAAGGGATGATGCGTCTGGCTAAAGCCATAGGCTTATCTCCGATAAGAGTTGCAAGCTTTGAGCTACAAGCTGCAAGTTGAAGCAGATCTGCTTTTACTTGCAGCTTGCGGCTTACGACTTGAAGCTGGCCGCGTAGCCATCACACAAAGCCTGAGCCTCGGACACATCCAACGTGCCCTCATAAATCGCGCGGCCCGTAATGGCGCCGATGATTCCGGGGGCCTTGGCATCGAGCAGCGACTTGATGTCACCCAGGTTATGGATACCGCCGGAAGCGATCACCGGAATCCGGGTGGCCGCCGCCAGCGCCGCAGTGAACGGCACGTTGCAGCCCTGCATCATGCCGTCTTTGGCGATGTCGGTATAAACGATGGCGGACACGCCGTCGGCCTCGAACTGCTTGGCCAGGTCGATCACCTGTACGGTGCTGATTTCAGCCCAGCCGTCGGTGGCGACGAAGCCGTCCTTGGCATCCAGGCCGACAATCACCTTGCCTGGGAACGCGCGGCAGGCTTCGGCGACGAAGGCCGGGTCTTTCACGGCCTTGGTGCCGATGATCACGTAGCTGACACCCGCCTTGACGTAGTGCTCGATGGTTTCCAGGGAACGGATACCGCCGCCGATCTGGATCGGCAGGTTCGGGTAGCGCTTGGCGATCGCGGTGACCACCTCGCCATTGACCGGCTGGCCTTCGAACGCGCCGTTCAAGTCCACCAAATGCAGACGACGGCAACCACCTTCCACCCATTTGGCGGCCATGCTCACCGGGTCATCGGAAAATACCGTGGAGTCTTCCATGCGGCCCTGGCGCAGGCGTACACAAGCGCCGTCCTTGAGATCGATAGCGGGGATAATTAGCATGCTTTTCCTTCGTCAAAGAGCTGCAAGCTGCAAGCTATAAGCTGCAAGCAAGCACGCGTATCAATTCTTGCAGCTTGGGGCTTGACGCTTTCAGCTGCTCTTTTCAAGCGACCACAGGTCGCTTTCGATGCTTTCGAACCTTTCCTTAAGGAGCGTCTGCGTGTCGAAAATCGCCCTGTTGTAATAGTGCGGTGCCACTTCGGTGGTGAACAGCTCAAGAATCTCAGCGACTTCGAACGAGCCCAGCTTGAGCTCGAAACGGTCGTCCATGAAGCGCTTGATCTTATCGGTGGCCGCACGCTCCTGCTCGGGCGTGAGGTTCAGGATCGGCGGCTTCGGTTTCTTGGCCATTTACCAGCGACCATCCCACGCGGCGAAGTTCTGCAGCAATTGCAGGCCATGGGTATGGCTCTTTTCCGGGTGGAATTGCACGGCAAAACGCGAACCTTCAGCCAGCGCGGCAGCGAAGTCGACGCCGTAGTGCCCGCCACCCACCACCTGGCGCGGGTTACCGGCGGCGATGTAGTAGCTGTGCACAAAGTAGAAGCGCGCCAGGTCCGGAATGTTGTGCCACAGCGGGTGATCCACTGCCTGGCTGACTTCATTCCAGCCCATGTGCGGGACTTTCAGGTGGGCACCGTCTTCATGCAGGTCTTTGCCGAAGAACTTCACCTGGCCTGGGAACAGCCCGATGCAGTCAACGCCGTCGTTCTCTTCACTGCGGTCGAGCAAGGCTTGCATGCCCACGCAGATGCCGAGGAACGGCCGGTCCTGGCTGACTTCTCGCACCAGGCTGTCGAAGCCCAGGCGGCGAATCTCGGCCATGCAGTCGCGAATTGCGCCCACACCAGGGAACACCACCCGGTCGGCTTCGCGAATCACGTCGGCATCACTGGTGATCAGCACCTTGCCGGCGCCGACGTGCTCGAGGGCCTTGGCCACCGAGTGCAGGTTGCCCATGCCGTAGTCGATAACCGCAACCGTCTGCATTACAGGACGCCCTTGGTCGAAGGCATTTGCCCGGCCATGCGGTCATCGAGCTCCACAGCCATGCGCAGGGCACGGCCGAAAGCCTTGAACACGGTTTCGATCTGGTGGTGGGTGTTGGTGCCGCGCAGGTTGTCGATGTGCAGGCTGACGAGTGCGTGGTTGACGAAACCCTGGAAGAACTCCTGGAACAGGTCGACGTCGAAGCCGCCCACGGTGGCGCGGGTGTATGGCACGTGCATCTGCAGGCCAGGGCGGCCGGAGAAGTCGATGACCACGCGCGACAGCGCTTCGTCCAGCGGGACATAGGCGTGGCCGTAACGGCGGATGCCTTTTTTGTCGCCAATGGCCTTGGCAAACGCCTGGCCGAGGGTGATGCCCACGTCTTCCACCGTGTGGTGGTCGTCGATGTGCAGGTCGCCCTTGCTGACGATATCCAGGTCGATCAACCCATGACGGGCGATCTGGTCCAGCATGTGCTCAAGAAAAGGTACACCGATATCAAATCGGGCCTTTCCGGTGCCATCCAGGTTGATCGAGGCTTTGATCTGGGTTTCCAGAGTGTCGCGCTCGACTGACGCCTTACGTTCGGCCATCACCAGCTCCGCAAAATCATTGGGCGAAAAAGGCAGCCATTATAGGGGCGCGGGCGCTAAACAGAAACATCGAAGGGGATAAGACTGATGGAGTGTCGAGGATAGACATGTGCATACATGTGGGCACCAGCTCGCGTGGCGAGCGGACTCGCCACAACAAGCTGGCTCTTACAGGTTTTGCATCAGTGGAACAGTACTGCCGTCTTCTGCAGGGTTACCCACACACCCCATGCCAACGGAATACCTACCACCAGCCAGGCGGCAATCGCCAACGGCTTGCTGCCGGCGGACGCTTTCCACTCCAGGGAAGTGCTGGCATCCGCGCCTTTGTCATGGCCCAGCGCCTGTTCGGCAGCCAGCTCGGCATCCGTCATGAAGTACTTGTCGGCCACCGGGCGTACCAGCATGTTGCAGATGAAGCCCAGCACCAGCAGGCCGGCGAGGATGTACAGGGTGATGTCGTATGCCGCAGCACGCTCGACACCGATGCTCAACTGGTATTCACGCAGGTAGTTGACCAACACCGGGCCCAACACGCCCGCCGCAGCCCAGGCGGTCAGCAGGCGACCGTGGATCGCGCCCACCATCTGTGTCCCGAACAGATCGGCCAGGTACGCAGGAACCGTCGCAAAACCACCGCCATACATAGACAGGATGATGCAAAACGCCGCCACGAACAGCGCCACGTTGCCCAGGTGTCCCAGGTTCGGGATCAACGCATAGAGGGCAAAGCCCAGGGCAAAGAACACGAAGTAGGTGTTTTTACGGCCCAGATAGTCGGAGAACGACGCCCAGAAGAACCGTCCGCCGATGTTGAACAAGCTCAACAGGCCGGTAAAACCTGCGGCAATGGCTGCGATAGAGGCCAGTTGACCCGCATCCAATTGGCCGAACGGCACATCGACACCCAGCAGTTTGCCGCCGAATACTTCCTGCAGCAGCGGCGAAGCCATGCCGAGGATGCCGATACCCGCCGACACGTTCAGGCACAGCACCAGCCATACCAGGCGAAATTGCGGGGTTTTCCAGGCCACGTTCACATGGACATGACGGTGAGTGATCATCGCATTGCCGGCTTTTTTCGCCGGGGCCGTCCAACCCTCAGGCTTCCAGCCGGTCGGCGGAACGCGGTAAGACAGTGCGCCGCCGATCATGAACACAAAGTAGATCGCGGCCATGACCAGGAAGCTCTGCCATACGCCCACGCTGGTCGGCGAAGCAAAGTGGCCCATCAGCGCTGCGGCCAAAGGTGCGCCCACCATCGCGCCGCCACCAAAGCCCATGATCGCCATGCCGGTCGCCATGCCGCGCTTGTCCGGGAACCACTTGATCAGGGTCGATACGGGCGAGATATAGCCCAGCCCCAGGCCGATACCACCAATGACCCCGGAGCCGATCCACATCAGCCAGATCTGGTGGGTATAGATACCCAATGCAGAGATCAGCAGGCCACCACACCAGCACAACGCCGATACGACGCCCGCCTTGCGTGGCCCGGCATGTTCCAGCCAGCCGCCCCAGATCGCTGCCGAGCAGCCCAGGAAGATGAAGAACAGGGTGTAGATCCAGCCCAGCATGGAAATGGGCCAGTCACATTGGGACGAAAAGACTTGGGCGATGAAACTCATGTCCGGCGCGCAGGCGACCGGTGCGGTGATGCCCAGCGCCTTGGACAGCGGCAGCCAGAACACCGAAAAGCCATAGGCCATGCCGATGCACAGGTGGATGGCCAGCGCGGCCGGCGGAACCAGCCAACGGTTGAACCCGGGCTTGGCGATAATGCGCTCCTTGGACAGGAACGCTGGCTGTGCGGCGGTGTGACCCGCCACGGTGCTAGTGCTCATTGGTGTTTCCCCCAGTTATTAGTTTTTGTTCGTCGGGCGCTCTCCCTCTCGGCCTTGCACGCAGAGCGTGGCCGTTCTTATTGAGTAGAGCTCCCTTTGAGCGCGACGCTGTGTCGCAGCAGACAGACGAACCTGCGCAGATTAGCACCTGCGGATGACAGAAAAACCAAACTGACATCACCTTTTTCGCGATATCTGTATTGTTTGACGTCAACATTCCGTTTCGCGCCGGCTAGATACAATGTAACGATCCGTGAACTGACGTCAGCCTATGGGCGTTATACTCTGCGGCTTAATTTTGAAATCGACATACAAGGACTCGCCCATGAAAGCGTTCGGCAAAATCCTGGGTCTGGTACTCCTCGGGCTGTTGCTGATCATTGTGGCTCTGGGCTTTGCCCTGACCCATCTCTTCGATCCCAACGACTATAAAAACGAGATTCGCCAGATAGCCCGCGACAAGGCCCACATCGAGCTGACGCTCAATGGCGATATTGGCTGGAGCCTGTTCCCCTGGCTGGGCCTGGAGCTGCACGAAGCCAGCGTAGCGACCCTGACCAACCCGACCCAGCCGTTCGCCGACCTGCAGATGCTCGGCCTGTCGGTTCGCGTGCTGCCACTGCTGCGCCGCGAAGTGCAAATGAGCGACGTGCGTGTCGAGGGCCTGAACCTGCGCCTCAACCGTGACCCGCATGGCCACGGCAACTGGGAGGACATCGGCAAGAACGTGCCGGTCGCGACTGCCGGCGAGCCTGTTCCCGCTCCGGTGGAAACACCAGCAGAGCCCGAACCTGAAAAGCCGCCCAAGCCGATCCGCCTGGACATCGACAGCCTGACCATCAACAACGCCCGCGTTGAATACAACGATGAGCAGACCGGCAAGCAGTACAGCGCCGAAAGCATCCAGTTAAGCGCAGGCGCCGTGCACGAAGGTGCGAGCATTCCGCTCAAACTCACCGCCTTCCTGGGCAGCAACCAGCCGCTGTTGCGCGTCAAGACCGAGCTCAACGGTAACTTGCGCATCCAGAACGCCCTCAAGCGCTACCAGTTCGAAGACATGAGACTCAGCGGTGAAGCCACCGGCGAACCGCTGCAAGGCAAGACCGTGACGTTCTCCACCCAGGGTCAACTGCTGGTGGACCTGGCGGCCCACATCGCCGAATGGACCAACCTGAAACTCTCGGCCAACCAGTTGCGCGCCCTGGGCGAATTGAAGGTCAACAACCTGGACAAAACCCCGCAAGTCAACGGCGCCTTGTCTATCGCCCAGTTTGACCTGGCCAAGTTTCTCGAGAGCATCGGCCACCCATTGCCCGCCATGGCCGATGGCAGCCTGAGCAAAGTCGAACTGGTCAGCCGCCTCGCGGGTTCGCCCAGCAACCTGGCCCTGGAAGACCTGAACCTGAAAGTCGATGGCAGCACCTTCACCGGACGCGTCGCCGTCGATGACTTCGCCAAGCAATCCCTGCGCGTACAGCTCAAGGCCGACACCTTCAACGCCGATAACTACCTTCCGGCCAAGTCCGAAGCCGCCAAAGGTGCTGCCGCCGCACGCCACGCCGAAGTGCAGAACAGCGAAGCCGGCGCCATGGCGGCTGGAGGCTCCTCGCCGTTACCGGACGCACCGACCAAAGGCGCCTGGAGCACTGACAAACTGCTGCCACTGACGCGCCTGCGCAGCCTGGATGTGAATGCCGACCTCACCTTCGGCCAGTTGACCCTGAGCAAGCTGCCGATCCAGAACGCGGCGCTGAAAGCGTCCGGCATCGACGGCCAGCTCAAGCTCGACAACCTGAGCGGCGGTCTCTACAACGGCACTTTCCAGGCCAACGGCACACTCGATGCGCGCCAGGATATTCCGGTATTGGCGCTGCAAACCCACATCAAGCAGGTGCCGGTTGAACGCATCCTGCAAGCCCAGGGGCAGACCCCACCGGTAAAAGGCCAGATCACCCTGGACAGCAACCTCACCGGCCGTGGCAACAGCCAAAAAGCACTGATCGACAGCCTTAATGGCACCGCCAGCTTTGTGATCAACAACGGCGCGCTGCTCAATGCCAACATTGAACAGCAACTGTGCACCGGCATCGCCCTGCTCAACCGCAAGACCTTGAGCAGCACGCCACAAAGCAAGGACACGCCCTTCCAGGAATTGCGAGGCAACCTCACGTTCCATAACGGCGTGGCCAGCAATCCCGACCTGAAAGTGCGCATCCCCGGGCTGACGGTCAACGGCAACGGTGACATCGACTTGCGCGTGCTGGGCATGGACTACCGCGTTGGCATCATCGTCGAAGGCGACAAGCGCGACGTGCCGGACCCCGCCTGCCAAGTCGGCACCAACTTCCAGGGCATCGAAGTGCCGCTGCGCTGCCGCGGCCCACTGGAGCTGGGCGCCAAGGCGTGCCGCCTGGACAAGGATGGCTTGACCCAGGTCGCCATCAAGGCGGCCGGTAACAAGCTCAGCGATAAGCTTGAAGAGAAGCTCGACAAGGTCAACCCGCAGCTTAAAGACGCGCTCAAAGGTCTGTTTAAACGATGAGAGACGAGCAGTTTTCAACGGCGGTGCTGGACTGGTACGACCGCCACGGCCGCCATGACCTGCCCTGGCAACAGGGCATCACGCCTTACCGGGTGTGGGTTTCGGAGATCATGCTGCAACAGACCCAGGTCAGCACCGTGCTCAATTACTTCGACCGCTTCATGGCGTCCTTGCCCACGGTCGAAGCCCTGGCCGCTGCACCGGAAGACGAAGTGCTGCACCTGTGGACCGGCCTGGGTTATTACACCCGGGCGCGTAACCTGCAAAAGACCGCCAAGATCGTGGTTGCCGAATACGACGGCGAGTTCCCCCGCGACGTCGAAAAGCTCACTGAACTGCCTGGCATCGGCTTGTCCACGGCGGGCGCGATCGCCAGCCTGAGCATGGGCCTGCGCGCGCCGATCCTCGATGGCAACGTGAAGCGCGTTCTGGCGCGTTTTACCGCCCAAGAGGGCTACCCGGGCGAACCCAAGGTGGCCAAGCAACTGTGGGCCACCGCAGAGCGCTTCACACCCCAGACCCGCGTCAACGCCTATACCCAGGCGATGATGGACATGGGCGCCACCCTCTGCACCCGCAGCAAACCCAGTTGCCTGCTGTGCCCACTGGAAAAAGGCTGCGAAGCCCATATGCTCGGCCTGGAGACGCGCTACCCGATCCCCAAGCCGCGCAAGTCCATCCCCCAGAAGCGCACGCTGATGCCGCTGCTCGCCAACGCCGAAGGCGCGATTCTGCTTTACCGTCGCCCTTCCACGGGCTTATGGGGCGGCTTGTGGAGCTTGCCGGAGCTGGACGACCTGGAAGACCTCGAACACCTGGCCAACCAGCACGCGCTGGAACTGGGCAAGCAACAGGCACTGCCTGGGCTGGTCCACACCTTCAGTCACTTTCAACTGGCCATCGAACCCTGGTTGGTCCAGGTCGAGGAATCCGCCCATCACGTGGCCGAGGCCGACTGGCTCTGGTATAACCTCGCCACCCCGCCGCGCCTGGGCCTTGCCGCCCCGGTGAAAAAACTGCTGAAGCGCGCGGCTGAAGCATTGAACGCAGGAGTTCCGTCATGACCCGCACCATCATGTGCCGCAAGTACCACGAAGAATTGCCTGCCTTGGAGCGCGCACCGTTCCCGGGCGCCAAGGGCCAGGATATTTTCGACCACGTCTCCGCCAAAGCCTGGGCCGACTGGCAAAAACACCAGACCCTGCTGATCAACGAAAAACGCCTGAACATGATGAACGCCGAAGACCGTAAATACCTGCAAGGCGAAATGGACAAGTTCTTTTCCGGCGAGGAATACGCCAAGGCCGACGGCTACGTTCCACCTGCTCAATAATTGAGCAAAAACCGGGGTTGGCACGTAAGCGACGGTAATAATTAAATATTTTTTGAAAACTTGCTTGACGACCCCCTGAAAAACCCGTTTAATGCGCCCCGTTGCCCAGATAGCTCAGTCGGTAGAGCAGGGGATTGAAAATCCCCGTGTCGGCGGTTCGATTCCGTCTCTGGGCACCAAAATACCGAGAAACCCCAAGGAACAATGTGTTCCTTGGGGTTTTTTATTGCCTGCGATTTAATGGCTGCCGGGCCATTTCCGCCCAAAATGCGTTGTCGGCACGATTGAGGGTTATTTTTCGCAGGGCTCAATCGTTCAGCTTTTACTCGACTCCCCGCTGTAAGGTTTATCTCATGACCCGGTACTTGTTCTGCACGCTGCTGCTACTGACCGCACTGCTCAGTGGATGCGCCACGCAACTGGACGTAATGATCAACGCGACGCCTGACCCCGACTATCATTTTGATCGACAGGCAACGGTGTTGGTGACGTCCACCGGCGGCAGCGATGAAAACACCCTGAACGCCCGCTACTACCTGCGCGACATGGTCAACGCCCTGAAAGACCAAGGCTTCCGGGAAGTGTTCACCGACGCCACCCTGCCCAAAAACCACGCGCCGATCAAAATGACCGTCACCCTCGATATCGACAGCCGGCAGGTGACGTACCGCTATACCGCTACCGAGTATGGCCAGGTACCGACCAGCACCTCCACGCAGTGCAAGAAGAGCAAGAAAAAAGACGACCAGTTGACCTGCACCAGCACGCCGAACACCACCTATGGCCCAGTGGGCACTTCGGAGCGAACCGGCTACACCACCCTCACCACCTTCACGGCCACGGCCCGCGACGAAGCGAGCAAGCGCGCGGTGTACCTGCTGCGGGCCTCGTCTTACAACGAAGACTGCCAGGCCGCCAAGGTCGAAGCCTTTCTGGTGGAGCAGGGTTTGCAGAACCTGAATTTCCAGGACCGTGTACGGCGCGACTACACCGTCACGATGCCTGAGGGTTATCGCTGCAAATAAGGACCCGCTCGGCAGGCCCTGTGTACAAGGGCCTGCTACTTGAGCAAAAACACCATCAGCGGATTATCGTTCAACCGCCCTTCAAAGCTCGGCGTCAGCGTCTCTACAGGCGTCCCCTTCAACAGCGCAGTCTCCTTGCGCGATACGATCACCCAGGATGGCCGGGGCAGCGTGCCCAGCTTCTCAAGCTCATTGCTCCCGACGAACAGCGGCTGCTCATCGTGATCCAGGTTCATCATGTAGCGTACCGCCCAGGTGTCGCGGGCCAGATTGACAAAGACCAGCGGCCCGGGCTGCGACTCACGCAGCGTCTCCACCTGGCTGACAAATTTCTGGGTATCGAATTGCAGATCCTTGGAAGGTTCTATCACCGCCACCAGCAGCAACCATTGCGCCGCCAATGCAATCACGCTGAGCCACACCAGCCGCGCCACCTGACGCCAGGCAATCAACGCCGCCCCTTGCAAAATGACCAGCGCACCGATCATCAGCGGCAAAGAAACATCGGGCCAGTAACCGTGCTTCTGCCATGTAGAACGACAAACAAAGAGCACAACCACGCACAACGCCGGTAGCGCCGCGACAAGCCCTTCATAGCAACGACGCACACCCACAAGCCAGCTTTGCGCGTGGAGCAGCCCATAGGCGGCGACAGCCGCAAACATCGGCACCATCGGCAAGATGTAGTAAGCGCGCTTGAAGTGCGGCACCGACAGGCCGAACAAAATCATCAAGCCACAGGCACCCAGCCGTACCACCAGCTGTACGTCGTCGTTAGCCCAGCGCTCAGACCAGCGATGGCGCAACACAATCAAGGTAGCCAGCGCCATCGGCACCACAGGGAAGTAGCGGTACAAACTCAACTGGAAGTAGAAGTAGAACGGCTCGCCACTTTCATCGAGCCGCCCACTGACTTGCATCCTGAACACCTCATCGGCAAAGGCATCGCCACCACTGAACCGTGCCAGCTTCATCAACACCCACCAGCACGCCGCGAGCAAAGCCAGCCCCACGAAGCCGTGAATCAGCACCTGCTTGACCCGCTCTCCCGGCCGCCCCAGCGCCCAATACACGCACACCACGCCACAGACCTCGATCAGCCCCAAAGGACCGCGAATCGCAAAAGCCAGGACAAACAACGGGAACACGGCCAACTGCCTGACCCGCGACCCCAAGCGCTCCCCCGTGTGCAGCAGGTAGAAACTGCCCACGCACAACAGCGCAACCATCAGGTCCAGGCAGACCGAACGCGACTTATCGAGCAATTGAGTGGTGAGCAGCGTGAGCAGCACCGTCAGCAACGCCCAAGGCCGACTGGACGGTGCCAGCAGGCGATAGATCAGGGCGATCACACCCGCTGAAGCGAGCGAGGTCGGCAGCACGTTTGCCAGGTGGTTCGGCACACCAAACAACCGGGCAAACACAAAGCTGAAAAAGGTCGCGGTACCGGGATAGTCCGGATACGGCTGGCCATAGGTCGTTGGGAACAGACTCGCGCCATGGCGAAACATTTCCTGCATGAACAACGCCCAGCGCCCGTCAAATCCTTGGGGTTGCTCGTTCCAGACACCCACGGTAAACAGCAATAAAGCGATCAGAAAAATGCCCAGGGACTCCAGGCGAAAACGACTGCGGTGATCCATTGAATGTCCTTTCAGGTAGGGAACGCCGAGTTATGGTGCCGCTGGCTGTCCTGAATAACGCCTGAACAAATCCAAAAATTCACGGTTTACCGACCTGTGGGCCATACCATCACCGGCACCAAACGCACGTAGATTAGCTCGCCGATCAGCTCGATCAATGTTTGCAAAATGACCGCCGTTGCGGCCAGCGCGCGTACATCCTCAGGCAGTGCCAGCGCCAGAGGCAGCACCACCAACGAGTTGCGGGTCGACGCGCTGAACGTGACCGCCCGCGCACTCTCCGCAGGCAACGCAAACAGCCGCGCCGCCAACGCCCCCAGCAATGGAGCCAACAACAGGAAGCCCAGGTACACCGGAATCAACGGCCACAACAACCCGATATCCCGCACCACCGAGGTAATCTGTGAGCCGATCACCACAAGCAGCACCCATGCCATCGCCGGCACCGGCAACCAGGCCCAGACGCTGCTCCACAGCTTGATGACACTGGAACGCCGCGCGAGGGACGCCGTCAGCACCGCCAAGATCATCGGCACCACAATCAACGACAGGAACGCCTCGACAAACGGTCCCACCGCCACCACCACGGCAGATTGCGCACCCAGCATGAACCCCAGGTACACCGGCAACAGCACCAACTGCAGCAACAACAGCACCGGCGTGGCCGCCAGCATCGACCGCGAATCCCCTTTGCCGATATGGGTAAACACCACCACGTAATCGATACAGGGCGTCAGCAACACCAGTAACGCCCCCACCAGCAAGGCCGGGCGCTCTGACAGGCCACGGCTCAACCCCCAAACCAGCAACGGCACCAGGATGAAATTAGCCACCAACAGTGCCCCTATAAAGCGCTTGTTGCCCAGGCCCTGGCGCAGGTCCAGAAACGGAATTTGCAGGAACATCGCGTACATCAGCACCGCGATGGCAGGCGTAACCAGCACGCTCAGACCTTGGGCCGACAAGGGCGCGAGCATGCCGAACGCCACAGCCAGGAGAACGGCGACGAAGTAAATGGGGACCTGGTTGTGTTCGAGGGTGTCGCGGGTCATGGGCCGACTCTGGCTGATCAATAGATCGCCAGCCTAAGCACCCAGGCAGGGCAGGTCGAGCACCGCAGCGATTCATACGCCCGCGCAGCGCTAAATTTGTTAATTTCAGTTCCCTGTAAAAAGCGCATGGCCCTGAAGCCCACACCCAAAGCGCAAGGACTGAGCCGACCTATGAACCTGCCCACCCGCCCCGCCCCAGAAGCATTTCGCGAGCTCGCTGCCGACGGCCACCTGATTGGCGGGTTCACCTGGCGCCATGTCAGAACCGACCCTGCACGCCCGGTCGTCATCATCAATGCCGCTACCTCCGTGCGCTGCCGCCACTATTCACGCTTCGCCGACTACCTGTTCGCCCATGGCCTGGATGTCATGACCTACGACTACCGCGGCATCGGCGAATCTCGCAGCGGTTCGCTGCGCGGCTTCAAGGCATCGTGGTCAACTTGGGGCTCGCTGGATTTCGAGGCGATCGTGCAACGGGCGCTACGAACGTTTCCAGGGCAGCCGATCGATGTGGTCGGCCACAGTTTTGGTGGCTGTGCAGCAGGGCTGGGGGCCTCAGGTGCGGTGATCCGGCGAATCGTGACGGTAGGCGCACAGTTCGCGTACTGGCGCGATTACGCGGCGAGCGAACGTTGGCACATGGTTGCCAAATGGCACATCGTGATGCCACTGGTGACTGCGCTGTGCGGGTATTTTCCAGGCAAACGCCTCGGCTGGCTGGAAGATACGCCGGCAGGCGTGGTGCGGGACTGGGGCACGCCAACGCCCAGGTATGAGACGCGCCCCAGCGGGCGCACCCTGGGCGCGCTGCCATTTACCCGGGTAAAGGCGCAGATGCTAGCCATCAGCATCACCGATGACCCATTTGGGACAGTGGCGGCCATTGAGCGGCTGCTGAGCTATTTCGAAAGCTGCGAGCGGACTCATCTTAGAATCGCCCCCGAAGATATTGGCGAAAAAGCCGTAGGGCACTTCGCATTCTTTCGCAGCGAGTATCAGGACCGGTTGTGGCCGATTGCATTGATGTGGCTGCAACAAGGTGCATTGATGCCCGGCACACCGGGGCACCGAATCACGAAACGCGCTTAGATTCCCTTTGGATTTCCCCCAACCTGCGCTTCAATACCCCATCCAGATCCAGAACCCAAGGACGTTGAGCCCATGGCCTCGCCGAACAAGCAGCAAAAACGCGCCCACCGGGCAAAGGCCAAGGCCAAGCAAAACCGTACCCAGCGTGCCGTCGCGAGCAAGCCGGATGCGTTTTCCGGGGATGACAGCCGCATTGATCTTGAGTCAGTGGATTTGACCGAACTGTTCGTCGAGATGCGCACCGCAGGCGAAACCAGCCAACAGGCGTTGTGTGCAGTGTTCCTGGCGCACCCACTGTTGGCGCTGGTGCTGGAGCAGGAAGGCGAAGAAGAAGCGACTGACTTTATCCTGGCGGCGCTGATCGAATATCGGCAGTGGGCCACGGATTCCGAAGATGAAGCGGCGGCGCTGGCGTGGATCGAGTCGCCGCAGTTCCAGGCGGACTAC
>NZ_JALJFG010000058.1 GCF_023242475.1 Pseudomonas sp. MWU15-20650
TGCCTGGCGTTTGGCCTTCGCCGCCGAGCCCAATGTGCAAATGAGGGCAATGTGGGAGGGGGCTTGCCCTAATGCCAGTCAGTTAAGAAGGAACACTATCACTGTGGCAAGCCCGCTCGCCACAGGTTACCGGTTGCTCGTTCTAGCGCTTAACTGACTGGCATTGGGGCTTGCCCCCGATAGCAGTGTGTCAGCCCCAGATGCACTAGGCGATATGCCGCCATCGGGGCAAGCCCATCCCACATTTTGATCTGTGATGGTTTTGATATTTTAGTTATTAATAAATAGCTTCTTATTCCTTAACGAATATAAACCCCGTCCCTATACTGTCCAGCAACGTTAAACGCTGCAGGAGGGCACACCCATGCACAGCGAGTCGATTCGTTATCTGATCGTGCCGGGCTGGCAAGGATCGCCAGAAGATCATTGGCAAACCCATTGGCAGAACAGCTTGCCCAACAGCGCACGGGTGGAGCAGGCCGATTGGCTGACGCCGCGTCGTGAGGATTGGGTGGCGGCACTGGCCGAGGCCATCGCTGCCGATAGCACGCCGGTCATCCTGATCGCCCATAGCCTGGGTTGCATCACGGTGGCCCACTGGGCTGCCACTGCTCCCGTGCAGTTCTTGCGGCAGGTACGCGGCGCATTGCTGGTGGCTCCAGCGGATGTCGAGCGCCCGGCGTGTGCCCCCGCACTGCGCAATTTCGCACCGATCCCCACCGAGTTGCTGCCATTCCCCAGCCAAGTGGTCAGCTCCGACAACGACAGTGCTGTCAGCGCCCCTCGGGCCCTGGAGCTCGCCCGTCACTGGGGCGCCGAAGCCGGCATCCTGTCGGGTGCCGGCCATATCAATGTGAAGTCGGGTCACCAGCGCTGGGAGCAGGGGTTCGCCTACCTCTACCGCCTGCAAAACCGCCTCGAGCACCATGCTCGACGCAGCGCCTAATATTTTTCAACGCCCCGTCCCTGAGTGGATTGGGGCGGGAGCCTGCCATGAGCCTGCATGAAACCTACGGCCAGCCACTGCTGACCTTCCCCGATGCCGAGAAAAGCCCGCTGAGCATTCGCGCTAAAGCGTTGGTATTTGTCGACCCGCGTTCGCGGCAACTGCGCGAAGCGCTGGAGAGCCTCGCCCCGCGGGCCTTGCCCGTGTTGATTCGTGGTGAGACGGGCAGCGGTAAAGAACTGCTGGCGCGACATATCCACCGTGGCAGTGACCGCACGGGTTTATTTGTCTCGGTCAATTGCGGCGCGATCAGCCCCACTTACGCGGATGCCGAGTTGTTCGGCTATGCCGCCGGCAGTCATAGCGGCGCGGCGAGCAGCCGTGCTGGCTGGTTTGGGTCGGCCAATGGCGGCACCTTGTACCTGGATGAAATCGGCGACTTGCCGCTGCCGATCCAGGTGAAATTGCTCGCGGCCCTGGAGAACCACGAAGTCACGCGGGTGGGCGCGCACCAGCCAAGCCCTGTGGATGTGCGCCTGGTTGCGGCCACCAGCATTGACCTGGCCCAGGCCGTGGCCGCCGGCAAGTTTCACGAGCGCCTGTTTCACTACCTGAGCGAAGGCCAACTGGATTTGCCGGCCTTGCGCGAGCGGGTCGGCGACATCCTGTCCCTGGCCGAATATTTCCTCGGTATCTACAGCCAGCGCCTGGACCTGCCGGTGCCGTTGATCAGTGACGAGGCCCAGCGCGTGCTGGAGCACCACAGCTGGCCGGGCAATACCCGTGAGTTGGAAAACGTCATTCACTTTGCGTTGCTGGTCAGCAGCGGTGATGAAATTTTACCCGAGCATCTGAACCTGCCCGCAGCCGGCTCGCCGTTGGAGCAGGTGCAGCGGATTTTCGCGAGCGCCAGCCCTGCCGAGCGCGAAACGTTGAGGAAATTCCTACATGAACAAAATGGAATATCAACGTGAATAAAAGATATTGTTCGGGAATAAAAAATCTAGGTATTGTCCCTTCCACGCCGCGATGGCATATCGCTGGCCACTCACAAAAAAAACGGTCGTCAGAGACGCCCCGGAATTTCGATAAGGACACTGCATGAAAAAGGTTCTGTTGTTTACCGCACTGGCGGCTGCCCTGACTGCAAGCTTGGCCCAAGCCAACGAGAAACTGGTGGTAGCCGCCACGCCGATCCCGCACGCCGAGATCCTTGAACTGGTCAAACCGACCCTGGC
Organism: Pseudomonas sp. MWU15-20650; assembly: GCF_023242475.1. GTDB lineage: Bacteria > Pseudomonadota > Gammaproteobacteria > Pseudomonadales > Pseudomonadaceae > Aquipseudomonas. The sequence goes on from NZ_JALJFG010000058.1 coordinate 2,185, forward strand.
CAAAGAAGGCGTGGACCTGGAGATCAAAGTCTTCACCGACTACGTGCAACCGAACGTGCAAGTGGCCGAGAAACGCCTGGACGCCAACTACTTCCAGACCCTGCCGTACCTGGAGAACTTCAACAAGGGCAAGGGCACCAACCTGGTCACTGTGGTCGGTGTGCACGTTGAGCCCATCGGTGGTTACTCGAAAAAGATCAAGAATGTTTCTGAGCTCAAGGAGGGTGCCACCGTGGCCATCCCGAACGAAGGCTCCAACAGTGGTCGTGCCCTGTTGCTGCTTCAGAAGAATGGTCTGATTACGCTGAAAGACCCGAAAAACGCCTTGTCCACGCCGAAAGACATCGCCAGCAACCCGAAGAACCTGAAGTTCAAGGAACTGGAATCGGCCCTGCTGCCACGCGTGCTGGACCAGGTTGACCTTGACGTGATCAACACCAACTACGCCCTGGAAGCCGGCCTGAACCCAGCCAAAGACGCGCTGATCATCGAAGACGCCAAGTCGCCGTACGTGAACTTCCTGGTGGCTCGCCCAGACAACAAGGACAGCGACGCTATCCAGAAACTGGCCAAGGCGTTGACCAGCCCGGAAGTCAAAGCCTTCATCGACAAGAAGTACAACGGCGCCGTGGTGCCTGCGTTCTGATGTAACTCAAAACCCCCTTCAAGGTTTGAACGCCGACGGCTGTTACAGCGTCGGCGTTTTTTTATGGCTGGAGTTTGGAATGCAATCCACCTGTGGGAGGGGGCTTGCTCCCGATAGCTGTAGGTCAGTCACAGATGCACTGACTGAACCACTGCTATCGGGAGCAGGCCCCACATTTGATCTTCATCTCACAGTGCACCTTCAGCGCGTTACAGATCGCGGCTATTGATCGCCCTGCGCAACGCCACCAACCACTTCACCAGCTCCTGCGGATCAATCGGTTTTGCTTCGTTCATCGTTCATGCCCTCGAAACACAGACCCCGCAACCATAGCTGCGACCTGCCCAACCCGCGAATCCGGCGGTTAGTTTTTTGGGTGATATCAATATGCTATTTGGGTATTTAAATTTTACTTTTTATACCTTTAAAGTTCGCGCTACCCGACGTTACCCACGTTGGATTGGACGGCGCTCGCCGCATTACCCTTGCGGCGTCATGGACTCAAGATGACCTTCGATTTCGCTTTTATCCTCAGCACCCTGCCGGCGTTTCTCAAGGCCGTGGGCGTGACGCTGCAAGTGGGCTTGATCGCCATCGCAACGTCCTTGCTGGTCGCACTGATCAACGCGGCATTGCTGGTGTTTCGTACCCCGTATCTGTCGCGCCTGGTGGCGTTGTATGTAGAGCTGGCGCGTAACACGCCGCTGCTGATCCAACTGTTCTTTGTCTACTTCGCACTGCCTGCCCTGGGCTTCAATATCTCCGGCTACTGGGCGGCGATCATCACCATGACCTTCCTGGGCGGCGCCTACCTCACCGAGGTGCTGCGCGCCGGTGTGGAGGCGGTGCCGCTGGCGCAGATCGAATCGGGCAAGTCCATCGGCCTGTCCGACTGGCAACTGCTGCGCCATGTGATCCTGCCCCAGGCCGGCATCCTCAGCCTGCCGGCGTTGTTCGCCAATTTCATTTTTCTGCTCAAGGAAACCACTGTGGTCTCCGCGGTGGCGGTGCCGGAGATTCTCTACACCACCAAGAGCTATATCGCCCTCTACTACAAAACTTACGAAATGCTCGCCGTGCTGACACTGATTTGCGTGTTGTTGTTTTTGCCGCTGTCGCTGCTGCTCAGCCGTCTGGAAAGGAGGCTCCAGCATGGCCAGTTCGGGTCTTGAGTTGTTATGGGTGTCGTTGCCGCAACTGGGCAAGGGCGCTGCACAAACCCTGTCGATTTCATTCTTGAGCATCGCTTTCAGCACGGTGGGCGGCGTCTTGTACGGCGTGCTACGCACCTTGGATAACCGCGCGGTCAACCTGGTGCTGCGGGTCTACCTGGAGTTGTTCCGGGCGATTCCGGTGCTGGTGTGGTTGTACCTGCTGTTTTTCGGCTTGCCGATCTTTTTTGGCTTGAGCCTGCCGAGCTTCTGGTGCGCGGTGCTGGTGCTGTCGCTGTGGGGTGCCAGTGAGGTGGGTGAAGTGGTGCGTGGTGCGCTGCATTCGCTGCCTCGTGGCCAGCGCGAGGCCGGTTTGTCCATCGGCTTGTCCGACCCGCAGTTGTACGGCTACGTGCTGCTGCCACAGGCCCTCAAGCGCATGACCCCGCCGACCATCAACGTCTACACGCGCATCATCAAGACCAGCTCCCTGGCGGTGCTGATCGGGGTGGTGGATGTGATCAAGGTGGGCCAGCAAATCATCGAGCGCACCTACGAGTCGGTGTTGATCTACGGCGTGCTGTTCCTGTTTTTCTTCTTTATCTGCTACCCGTTGTCGGCCGCCTCCAAGGTGCTGGAACGGCGCTGGGCCCAAGCATGAACGCATTGATCGAGTTCCAGGGTTTCAATAAGTTTTTCGGCGAGCAGCAGGTGCTCAAGGGCATCGACCTGCGTGTGCAAAGCGGCGAAGTGGTGGTGATCCTCGGCCCCAGCGGTTGTGGCAAAAGCACCTTGCTGCGTTGCCTCAACGGCTTGGAAGTGGCGCACAGCGGCAGCCTGCGCTTTGCCGGTAAGGAACTGCTGGCCCCATCCACAGACTGGCGCCAAGTGCGTCAGGACGTGGGCATGGTGTTCCAGAGTTATCACCTGTTCCCGCACATGAGCGTGCTCGACAACATTCTGCTTGGCCCGTTGAAAGTGCAGAAGCGCAACCCTCGTGAGGCGCGTGAGCAGGCGGAAAAACTGCTGGAACGTGTGGGCCTGGCCGACAAGCGCGACGCCTTCCCGCGCCAGCTTTCCGGTGGCCAGCAGCAACGCATCGCCATCGTCCGTTCGTTGTGCATGAACCCGCAGGTCATGCTGTTTGACGAAGTCACCGCCGCCCTCGACCCGGAGATGGTCAAGGAGGTGCTGGAAGTCATCCAGGACCTGGCCCGCGATGGCATGACCCTGCTGATCGTCACCCACGAAATGGCCTTCGCCCGCGCCGTCGCCGACCGCGTGGTTTTTATGGAGGCCGGTCGCATCCTCGAACACAACACCCCCGAGGCATTCTTTACGAACCCGCAAACCGCACGCGCGCAGCAGTTCCTGGAGAAGTTCTCCTTTGTCTCAACACTGCCCAAGAAAACCAAGGAATTGGAGCTGATATGAAAAAGTTACTGCTGCCACTGTTTGCCGTCGCCTTGCTGGCCGGCTGTGATAAGAAGGCCGAAGAGCCGGTAAAACCTGCGGCTGTCAGCTATATAGACAAAATCAAAGCACGGGACAAGCTGATCGTCGGCGTGTTCACCGACAAACCGCCGTTCGGCTTCGTCAACGAAGCCGGCCGCTACGTCGGTTTCGATACCGACATCGGCCGCCAATTCGCCAAGGACCTGTTGGGCGACGAAAACAAGGTTGAATTCGTTGCCGTGGAACCGGCCAGCCGTATCCCGTTCCTGCAAAGCGACAAGGTGGATTTGATCCTCGCCAACATGACCGTGACGCCTGAGCGCAAGGACGCGGTGGACTTCACCAACCCCAACCTGAAAGTCGCGGTGCAGGCGTTAGTGCCTAACGACAGTGCGGTGAAGAGCCTGGACGACCTGGCCACCGGCACCACTATCGTCACTACTGGCACCACGGCTGATATCTGGCTGACCAAGAACCACCCGGATTGGAAACTGCTCAAGTTCGAGAAAAACTCCGAGTCGCTGCAAGCGCTGTCGGCCGGCCGTGGCGACGCCTACGCACAGGACAACCTGGTGCTGTTCAGCTGGGCCAAGCAGAACCCGGGCTACCGCGTGCTGGAACAGAAGCTGGGTGATGAAGCTCCGATAGCCCCGGCGGTGAAGAAGGGCAATATCGAACTGCGCGATTGGGTCAATGCCGAGTTGGCGAAGTTGGGTGAGGAGAAGTTCCTGCTCAAGCTGTACGACCAGTATGTGCGTAAAGAACTGAGCGATGACACCCCGCCGGAAAGTGTGATTGTCGAAGGAGGTAAGTGGCAAGGCTGATACCGTCATCGGGAGCAAGCCCCCTCCCACAGTTGGAGCGCATTCCAAGTGTGGGAGGGGGCTTGCTCCCGATGAGGCCAGTAAAGGCAGCGCCTATTGCGGCCAATGCCAGGCCGGTGCATCCAGAATCCCTTGCCCCACGATCCGCGTTTCCCCCAGCACCTTCTCCAGCACAATCGAATGACACCCTTGATCCTGCTGCAACGCCGCAATCAAGCGGCTGGCGTGGGACACCACCCAGACCTGGCAATGTTGTGAAGCCTGGATAATCAAGCGCGCCAACGCCGGCAGCAAATCCGGGTGCAGGCTGGTTTCCGGTTCGTTCAGCACCATCATGGTCGGCGGCCGTGGCGTCAGCAGCGCGGCGATCAACAGCAGGTAGCGCAAGGTGCCATCCGACAATTCCGCCGCCGACAAGGGGCGCAGCAAACCTTCCTGATAAAACTCAATGGCAAAGCGCCCGCCCTGCAACGGCTCGATATGCAGACGCGCGCCAGGGAACGCGTCGCTCACTGCGTGCTGCAGCGCTTCGGCGTCGCCTACTTCCCGAATCGTTTGCAACGCTGCCGCCAAGTCTCGACCGTCGTGATGCAACACCGGCGTGCGCGTGCCGAGTTGCGGTTGGCGTACCGGCGCATCCACATCGCTGCGAAAGTGATCATAAAAACGCCAGCCACGGATGCTTTCGCGCAGCAGTAAAACTTCCGGCGAACCGCGCAGGTTACCCACCTGATCGAACAGGCTGTGATAGTTGGGCGTGTGCTGGGCCAGCACATCCCAGGCGCGGCCGTCACGTGCCCGCACCATCGGCCCGGAGCGCTGTACCAGCAGGCTGGCCGGGCGGTAGAGGGGACCCGCCCAGATACATTCCTTTTTGATCTCTGGGTCCAGTTTGAATTCGCTGCCGGGAACCGGAATGGGCATTCCCAGGGAAATGGCATAGCTGAAGTCCTCTCCGGCAAAGCCCAGGCGCAAGCGTTTGACGCCTTGGGCCACGACGGGCTCCACCGCTACCTCGCCGCTGTGCATGCGCCGGCTGACGGTTTCCGGCCCGGCCCAGAAGGTCGAATCCAGCCCGCCTTCACGAGCCAGCGCGTTGACCACCCCGCCTTGGGCGGTTTCCGCCAGCAGGCGCAGGGCCCGATACAGGTTGGACTTGCCGCTGCCATTAGGCCCGGTGATCAGGTTCAACCGGTCCAGGGGCACTACCAATTTATTGATCGAGCGGTAATTGGCCACCGCGAGGGTCTTGAGCATGGGTATTTTTTCGGCGTGGGAACCATTGGAGTATGGGAGCCTCCATGCAGATAAGGAACCCTGTTCTAAGCTCACAGTCGCATACACTCTGGCAAGTCGGCATCACGCAAAAGGAGCCTGCATGGGCGGTCGCATTTTCACTTGTTTTTTCGGGCTTGGCCTATTGGCGCTGCTGAGCGGTTGCGGTCAGGACAAGGCCGAACCCAAGGCCCACTCACGGGTGTTTGTGCAATCCGTGCAGCCTGCGGATTTTGCTGCGGCCGTCACGCTGACGGGTGATATCCAGGCCCGTGTGCAAACCGATTTGTCCTTCCGTGTGGGCGGCAAGATCATCCAGCGCACGGTGGACGTAGGCGACCGCGTGACCGCCAAGCAAGTGCTGGCCAAGCTCGACCCCAAGGATTTGCAGACTAACGTCGACTCTGCCCAGGCCCAAGTCGTGGCCGAGCAGGCGCGGGTCAAGCAGACCGCCGCCGCCTTCGTGCGCCAGGAAAAACTGCTGCCCAAGGGCTACACCAGCCGCAGCGAATATGATGCCGCCCAGGCTGCGCTGCGTAGCAGTCAAAGCGCGCTGGTCGCCGCGCAAGCCCAACTGGCCAACGCCCGTGAACAACTGGGCTACACCTCGTTGATCGCGGATGCGCCGGGTGTGATTACCGCGCGCCAGGCCGAAGTCGGCCAAGTGGTGCAGGCTACCGTGCCGATTTTCAGCCTGGCCGCCGATGGCGAGCGCGATGCGGTGTTCAACGTCTATGAGTCCTTATTGGTGGAACCGCCGCCCGACATGCCGATTACCGTCAGCCTATTGGATAACCCGAGCATCAAGGCCGTGGGCAAAGTGCGTGAGGTCACACCTGCCGTGGCGGCCAATACCGGCACCGTCCAAGTGAAAATCGCCCTGCAATCCCTGCCCAAGGGCATGCAATTGGGTTCGGTGGTGAGCGCCACCGCCAATGGCCCGGCCAAGGCCAGTATCGAGCTGCCCTGGTCGGCGCTCACCAAGGACTTCAACGAGCCCGCCGTGTGGCTGATCGATGGCGACGGCAAGGCGCAACTGCACAAGGTCACGGTGGCGCGTTACCTCACCGGCAAGGTGATCATTGGCGATGGCCTCAAAGGTGGCGAAAAAGTCGTGGTGGCCGGCGGGCAATTGCTGCACCCCGGCATGACCGTCGAGATCGCCCAGCAAGGAGCCCAGCCATGAAGCGCCTGACGGCCATGCTCGCCGCCAGCCTGTTGCTGGTGGCCTGCTCCAAGGAAGAGCCGCCGCCCGAGCCGGTGCGTCCGGTGTTGTCGATGCAAGTGAAAGCCGAAGACCAGGAAAACCTCGGTCGCTTCGCCGGCACCATCCAGGCCCGCTACGAAAGCAATCTGGGCTTTCGCGTACCCGGCCGTATTGCTCGGCGTGCCGTGGATGTGGGCGCCGAAGTGGAGAAGGGCGCCTTGCTCGCCGTACTCGACCCCACCGATCAGCAGAACCAATTGCGTGCTGCACAAGGCGACCTCGCACGCGTCCAGGCGCAACTCATCAACGCCCAAGCCAGCGCCCGGCGTCAGCAGCAATTGTTCAACCGTGGCGTCGGCGCCCAGGCCCAGCTGGATGTGGCCCAGACTGACCTGAAGACCACCCAGGCGTCCCTCGATCAGGCCAAGGCTTCGGTCAATCAGGCCAAAGACCAACTCAACTACGCCGAACTGCGCACCGACCAAGCCGGCATCGTCACGGCCTGGAATGCCGAGGCCGGCCAGGTGGTCAGTGCCGGCCAGCAGGTGGTCACCCTGGCGCGCCCGGACATCAAGGAGGCCGTGATCGACCTGCCCGCGGGCCTCGCTGAGCGCCTGCCCACCGATGTGGTGTTCCTGGTCGCCGGGCAACTCGACCCCAGCGTGCACACCACCGCCATCGTGCGCGAGATCGAGCCCCAGGCCCAAAGCGCCACGCGCACCCGCCGCGCCCGCTTGACGTTGGCCGGCACGCCTGCTGCGTTTCGCCTCGGCACCGCCATCAGCGTGACCCTGAGCACGGCCATCGCTGCGCGCATCGAAGTGCCCGTGAGTGCCTTGCAGGCCATCGACGGCAAGACCCGCATCTGGCTGCTCGACACCCAGAGCCAGACGGTGCAGCCGCGCGACGTCACGGTGATCAGCCGTGATGCCGGCAGTGCCTTGCTCAATGGCGGCGTCCAACCCGGCGAACACATTGTCATCGCTGGCGTAAACAGCCTGAAACCTGGGCAAAAAGTCAAAATCGACGAGGACAGCCCACGATGAAAGGGAGCTTCAACTTATCCGACTGGGCTCTCAAGCATCAGTCCTTCGTCTGGTACCTGATGTTCGTCGCGCTGCTGATGGGCGTGTTCTCGTACATGAACCTGGGGCGCGAGGAAGACCCCTCGTTCACCATCAAGACCATGGTGATCCAGACCCGCTGGCCCGGTGCGACCCAGGAAGAAACCCTCAAGCAGGTGACCGACCGCATCGAGAAAAAACTCGAGGAACTCGACTCCCTCGACTACGTAAAAAGCTATACCCGGCCGGGTGAGTCCACGGTGTTCGTGTTCCTCAAGGACACCACCAGCGCCAAGGCCATTCCCGAAATCTGGTACCAGGTACGCAAGAAGATCGACGACATTCGCGGCGACTTCCCCCAGGGCTTGCAGGGGCCGGGTTTCAACGATGAGTTCGGTGACGTATTCGGTTCGGTGTACGCCTTCACCGGCGACGGCCTGTCGATGCGCCAACTGCGCGACTATGTGGAGCAGGTGCGCGCCGAGATCCGTTCGGTGCCGGGCCTGGGCAAGGTCGAGATGATCGGCCAACAGGACGAAGTGATTTACCTGAACTTCTCCACGCGCAAGCTGGCGGCCCTGGGGATTGACCAGCGCCAAGTCGTGCAAAGCCTGCAGTCGCAGAACGCCGTGACGCCTGCCGGGGTGATCGAGGCCGGGCCGGAGCGGATTTCTGTGCGCACTTCCGGGCAGTTTGCCTCGGAGAAGGACCTGGCCAACGTCAACCTGCGGCTCAACGATCGCTTCTATCGCTTGGCGGACATTGCCGACATCAGCCGTGGCTACGTGGACCCGGCGCGGCCGATGTTCCGGTTTGACGGCAAGCCGGCCATCGGCCTGGCTATCGCCATGCAGAAGGGCGGCAATATCCAGTCGTTCGGCAAGGCCCTGCACACACGCATGGACGAGTTGACCGCCGACCTGCCGGTGGGCGTTGGCGTGCACAAAGTTTCCGACCAAGCCGAAGTGGTCCAAGAGGCCGTCGGCGGCTTTACCAGCGCGCTGTTCGAGGCCGTCGTCATCGTACTGGTGGTGAGTTTTATCAGCCTCGGCATGCGCGCCGGGCTGGTGGTGGCGTGCTCGATTCCGTTGGTGCTGGCGCTGGTGTTCGTGTTCATGGAATACAGCGGCATCACCATGCAGCGCGTGTCCCTGGGCGCGTTGATCATCGCCCTCGGCCTATTGGTGGACGATGCGATGATCACCGTGGAGATGATGATCACGCGCCTGGAAAAAGGCGAGACCAAGGAACAAGCGGCGACTTACGCCTATACCTCCACGGCGTTTCCGATGCTCACCGGTACGCTGGTGACCGTCGCCGGGTTCGTGCCCATCGGCCTCAATGCCAGCTCGGCGGGTGAGTACACCTTCACCCTGTTCGCGGTGATTGCCGTGGCCATGCTGGTGTCGTGGGGGGTGGCGGTGCTGTTTGCGCCAGTGATTGGCGTGCACATCCTCAGCGCCAATGTGAAGCCGCATAACGCCGAACCCGGGCGCATTGGTCGTGCCTTCAACGGCGGCATGCTCTGGGCCATGCGCAACCGCTGGTGGGCCATCGGCATCACGGTGGGGCTGTTTGCGGCCTCGGTGTTCTCCATGCAGTTTGTGCAGAACCAGTTTTTCCCGTCCTCGGACCGGCCGGAAATTCTCGTCGACCTCAACCTGCCGCAGAACGCCTCGATCAACGAGACCCGCAAGGCCGTCGACCGCCTCGAAGCGATCATCAAGGATGACCCGGACATCGCCCGTTGGAGCACCTATATCGGCCAGGGCGCGATTCGTTTCTACCTGCCCCTCGACCAGCAACTGGAAAACCCCTACTACGCGCAGCTCGTCATCGTGAGCAAGGGCCTCAAAGAGCGTGGCGCCTTGATTGCGAGGCTGCAAAAGCACCTGCGCGATGACTTCGTCGGCATCGGCAGCTATGTGCAGCCGCTGGAAATGGGCCCGCCGGTGGGGCGGCCGATTCAGTACCGAGTGTCTGGTAAAGACATCGACCAAGTGCGCAAGCACGCCATCGAACTGGCGACCTTGCTGGACCAGAACACCCACTTGGGCGAGATCATCTATGACTGGAACGAGCCGGGCAAAGTGCTGCGCGTGGACATCGCCCAGGACAAGGCGCGGCAGTTGGGGTTGTCGTCGGAAGACGTGGCGCAGTTGATGAACAGCGTGGTCAGCGGCGCTTCGGTGACCCAGGTGCACGACGATATTTACCTGATCAACGTGGTCGGTCGCGCTGAAGACGCCGAGCGCGGTACGCCGGAAACCTTGCAGAACCTGCAGATCGTCACGCCCAACGGCACCTCGATTCCGCTGCTGGCGTTTGCGACGGTGCGTTATGAGCTGGAGCAGCCGTTGGTCTGGCGTCGCGACCGTAAGCCCACCATCACCATCAAGGCGTCGGTGCGCGATGAGATGCAACCGACCGATCTGGTCAAGCAGCTGGCACCGACCATTGAGACGTTCAGCGCCGGCTTGCCGGTGGGCTACAAAGTTGCCACGGGCGGCACCGTGGAAGAGAGCGGCAAGGCCCAAGGGCCTATCGCCAAAGTGGTGCCGTTGATGCTGTTCTTGATGGCGACGTTCCTGATGATCCAGTTGCACAGCGTGCAGAAGATGTTCCTGGTGGCGAGTGTCGCGCCGCTGGGGTTGATCGGCGTGGTGCTGGCGTTGATTCCTACGGGCACCCCCATGGGGTTTGTGGCGATCCTCGGCATTCTCGCGCTGATCGGCATCATCATCCGCAACTCGGTGATCCTGGTGACGCAGATCGACGCGTACGAGCAGGACGGCTACACGCCGTGGGATGCGGTGGTGGAAGCCACCGAGCACCGACGCCGGCCGATCCTGCTCACGGCCGCTGCCGCAAGCCTGGGCATGATCCCGATTGCGCGAGAAGTATTCTGGGGGCCGATGGCGTACGCGATGATCGGCGGGATCATCATTGCCACCTTGCTGACGCTGCTGTTCCTGCCGGCGCTGTATGTGGCCTGGTACAAGATTCGCGAGCCGAAAAAAGAACAGGGCTGATCCTTGGTGCCTTCCTGCAAGGATGTGGGAAGGCTCCCGAAAACACTTTCCATGCAGTCGCCTGGGGATAAGTGTTTTACCCTCCGGACTTGATTCCATTTGGAAGGCCCGCGTCATGCGCCATCTATGGCTAGTTTGTAGCCTCCTGCTGTCTCCGCTGGCCTGTGCCGGCACCGTGCTGGAAAACGCCCTGTGGCGTATCGAGCTTGACCCGGCCACGTTGGCGTTGCGCGTCACGCCGGCCGGCAGAACCTCGGTGCAGGCTTCCAGCGGGGTGGCGGCACAGGCCGTCAATGACCTGCAAGCCGATGCTGAACAGGCCACTTGGCAATGGGACAGCGGCGCTTATCGCCTGAGCGCCCGCCTTGAGGAACGCGACCTGTCGTTGGCGATCAGCGCCCGCGGACCGGGTGAATTGCCGCTGCTGCGCCAGCCCGCCGCGGCGATGGGCCAGGGCTTGATCTGGCCCTTGGCCGAAGGGCATTACGTTCCTGCCGACAATGCGGTCTGGAAAGCGTTTTTGCTGGAGCAGGGTGAGGTCAACACGACGCAGGACCTCAGCCTGCCGTTATGGGGCGTAGATCACGGCAGCTTCACCTTGAGCTGGCTGCTGACCAATCCTTACCACAACCGCTTGAAATGGTCGGCCGACGGCGAAGGGCTGGCGCTTTCCGTGGCCCATGAATTCACCCGTCTCGAACCTGGGACACCCATGACCTTGCGCCTGCATTTGGGGGACGCCGACCCCTTGGCGGGGGCCAAGCGTTATCGCCAATGGTTGGTAGAGCAGGGACGTTATGAGCCATTGGTAGACAAACTGCGGCAAACACCTGAAGCCGAAAAACTGCTGGGTGCCAGCCACGTCTACCTGTGGGGCAACGACCTGTTGGGGGTTGATGATGTGCGGGACTGGCCGCTCCTGATCAAGACGCTGCGCGGTCACGAACTCAAGGGCTTGCTGGACAAAGAAGCGGCGCAGGTACTGGCTCAAGCCAACGCGCTGGACCGCTATCAAAAGACCGTCCTGCTACGCGGCCTCAACGCCGCCATCAACCAGAAGGCTCGACAAACCTGGCAGGCTACGGATGAGCCGGACATGCTCAAGCTTGCCCAGGGTTATGGCACGCTCCGGCGTGAACTGGCCACCGCGTTTGCCGGCGCCTTGAGTGACCGCCCTGAAACCTGGGGTAGCACCCTGTCGGCCAAGACCGTCAAATCGCTGCAAGACGCCGGGCTCCAGCGTCTGCTGCTGACCCTGGGCGAAGGCTGGGAAGGTGGCCTCTGGCACCCCGAAGCGATTCAGGCGGGCGTTAAAGCCGGTTACCTGATGGCGCCGTACGACTCCTATGAAACCGCGTTATCCACCACCGAAAACCCGGACTGGACCACCGCCCACCTGGGCGCCAAAGCCTATCGTGACTGCGCCATCGTGCTCAAAGACGGCACGCTCAAGACCGGTTTCCAGCAATCGGGCCACTACACCGACCCACGCTGCGTACGGCCGCTGCTGGAGGCGCGAACCCGGGCCGTGCAAGCCAGGGCCGGGTTCAACGCGTGGTTCCTCGATGCCTACGCCACCAGCATGCTCTTCGACAGCTACCGTGACGGCGCCGCCATGACCCAGGCGCAAAACGCCGAAGGCAATATCGACGCTTCCCGCTGGCTCAACCGCGTACTCCAACTGCCGGCGGGTTCCGAAGACGGCAACGCCATTACTGCCCAAGGCATCCTGTTCGCCCACGGCATGCAGACGCCGGTGATCGGCTGGGGTGATCGCCAGATGACCCGGGACAAACAGTCGCCCTATTACGTCGGCAACTGGTACCCGCCTGAGCAACCGGCAGTGTTCTTCAAACCCGTGCCGTTGAAGGAGCCGTTTCGTACGGTGTATTTCGAGCCGACGATGCGTTTGCCGCTGTACCAGGCGGTGTTCCACGGGTCGGTGATTACCACCCACCATTGGCTGTTCGACAGCCTGAAACTGAGCAATGTGCGCGCTGAAAATGAGTTGACCCAATTGCTCTACAACGTGCCGCCGTTGTATCACCTGAGTGCGGCGACGTTGAAGCAGCGCCTGCCGTTGATTCAACGCCAGGATGGCTTTTTCCGGCCATTGCACCAGCGGTTGGCGACCCGGGCCATGACCGATTTTCGTTGGCTGACAGCCGACAAACAGGTGCAGCAGACCACCTTTGCCGATGGCACACGGTTGGTGGCGAATTTTTCCACCCAGGAAAAAACGGGGTATCCAGGGCGCAGTGTGACGGCGCTGGTGGTGGGTGAAAAACCGGTGGTGTATCAGCTTGATTAGCGGTGCGGTTGAGGCCATCGGGAGCAAGCCCGCTCCCACAGTTGAAATGCACTCCCCTGTGGGAGGGGGCTTGCTCCCGATGGCGTCAGACCAGGCAAAAAAAATCTATAGCCTGCGCCACACACTCGCCAACCAAGGCTGTTGCTCCCGAGGCAACCCGGCCGGGCGGTAATAATGTTCCAGCTCCACAAACCCGGCCGCCGTCAGCAGGGCCTGCCACGCTTCCAGGTCGTGATAAGACCCATACCGAGGCCCATTCCAACCTTCCTGGTTCTCACCGCGGGGGTTGGAACTGAACAGCACACCTCCAGGCTTCAACGCGCCATGCAGCTGTTTGAGAATGCGCGGCAGTTCCTGCTTGGGAATATGAAACAGCACCGCATTGGCGAACACCCCATCGAAGCGTTCGGCGGGCAGGTCCAGCTTGAGAAAATCCTGCTGCAACACTTCACAGCCACTGTCTTCTCGAGCCATCTGCGCAAAACGCTCGGAGCCATCCAGGCCCACGGCGATATGCCCCATGCGCGTAAACGTCTGCAAATCCCGCCCTGGCCCGCAGCCGAAATCCAGCACGGTAAACGGCGGCGTGCCCTGGATATGCCGCAGCAGCGCGTCGATGTTCTGGCTCACATCGTGATCGCGGGTGCCTTCACGGAAGTCTTCGGCCACCTTGTTGTAATGGCCCAGGGTGGTGGAGGTGATCTGGTTGAGGTCTTCGGGCTTGAGCGTCATGAGGTGCGGTACCGGGCTGCTTCGATGGCCCGACTATACCTCACCTCTTGTTCAGCACTCGCGCCAGGCGATCGCCACCGAGCTGGATCACCGCCACCAGCACCACCAGCAGCACAATCACCGTCAGCATGATCTGCGTATCGAAGCGCTGGTAGCCATAGCGGTACGCAATATCGCCCAACCCTCCGGCCCCAATCGCCCCGGCCATCGCGGACGAGTTGATCATGGTCACCAAGGTAATAGTGAACCCGCCGACGATACCTGGCAGCGCTTCGGGCAACAGCACGTGCCAGATGATGTGCCAGCGGCGGCAACCCATGGCCTGCGCGGCTTCGATCAGGCCATGGTCGACCTCGCGCAGGCTCACTTCGGCGATGCGGGCAAAGAATGGCGTCGCGGCGATGGTTAGCGGGACGACGGCCGCCCAGACGCCATAGGTAGTGCCGACGATCAGGCGAGTGAACGGGATCAGCGCCACCATCAGGATCAGGAACGGAATGGAGCGGAACAGATTCACGAACGCTCCCAGCACGCGGTTAAGGGCCGGTGCCTGGTAGATACCGCCCTTGTCGCTGGTGACCAAAAACACCGCCAGCGGAATGCCCACCAGCAACGCGATCAGCGACGACACCCCCACCATCAACAAGGTGTCGATGGCGCCTTGTACCAAACGATCAAACCACATAGCCCAGCACCTCCACCTGTTGTGCCCAATTCGCGGCGCGTTTGCGCAGTTCTTCGGCGCTGTGAGGCGAACCACTCACCGCCAGCAACAATTGCCCCAGGGCATGCCCCTGGATGCGTTCCACACCGCCTTGCAGCAAGCGCACACGCCCGCCGAGGGCGCTGAACAGGGCGGCCAGGTCGGGTTCATCGGTGGCGCTGCCGGTCAATTGCAAGCGCAGCACCAACGCCGCGTCGGCCGATGGCGGCGTGGGTAGCAGGCGGTGTTGCAACTCTGGCGCTAGCCCATGTTGCAGCGGCGCCAGCAGGGTCTTGCTGACCGCATGTTGCGGATCGCCAAACACCTGCCACACCGGGCCTTGCTCAACGATGCGCCCCTGCTCCAGCACCACCACGCGGTCGCAGATTTCACGGATCACGGCCATCTCATGGGTGATCAACACGATGGTCAGGCCCAGGCGCTGGTTGATCTCACGCAGCAGGCCGAGGATGGACTGGGTGGTTTCCGGATCAAGGGCCGAGGTGGCCTCGTCGCACAGCAGGATCTGCGGGTCGTGCACCAGCGAGCGGGCGATGCCGACACGTTGTTTCTGCCCCCCGGAAAGCTGCGCCGGATAAGCCTTGTGCTTGTCCTGCAGGCCGACCAGTTCCAGCAGTTCACGTACCTTTTGCTCGCGTTGCGGCTTGGGCACGCCGGCGACTTTCAGCGGCAACTCGACGTTCTGCCACACCGTCTTGGCCGACATCAGGTTGAAGTGCTGGAAGATCATGCCGATGCGCCGACGCAGCGCGACCAGGTGGTCTTCGTCGAACTCACTGATGTCGACCTGATCGATCAGTACGCGCCCGCTGGTGGGTTGTTCCAGACGGTTGATGGTGCGGATCAACGAGGATTTACCGGCGCCGCTGCGACCGATGATGCCGAACACTTCGCCACGTTGGATCGCCAGGTCGATGCCTTGCAGCGCCTGCACGTTGCTGTCGTAGGTCTTGCCCAGGTTGATAAAACGCACGTGGGCGCGGTTCAAGTCCGGGTGCAGTTCGGTCTGCTCGGCATCCCTGGGCGTTGTGCCCAGGTCGCGCAGTTGAGTGTTGGCGGCGGTCATATTCAGCCTTCCCAACCGACTTGGTAGAGCGTGCCGAGGGATTTATCCAGCGCAGCACGTACCACCGGCGAGTGTTGGTAGATGTCGACGAACTTGATCACGCGCGGGTCGTTTTTGCTTTTCGGCTGAATCACGAACTGAATCACGTATTCCGGGTGGTCCAGGCCGTCGAACAGCAGCGCCGACTCGGCATCAAAGGTCTTGGACAGGCGGATGTACGCCGGGTAGCCCTGTACCAGGTCGGCGTCATCGTAGGCGCGCACCAGTTGCACGGCTTCCACTTGCAGGATCTTGATCTTTTTCGGGTTGGCGACGATGTCTTCTTCGGTGGCCTTGTAGCCGACACCCGGCTTGAGCGTGATCAACCCCGCCTTGGCCAGCAGTTGCAGGCCGCGGCCACTGTTGATCGGGTCATTGGCAATCGCCACGCTGGCGCCTTGGGGCAAGTCGCCAAGGCTTTTGTATTTCTTCGAGTACAGCCCGACGTTGTTGATGATGCCCGGCGCATAGGGCACCAGGTCAAAGCCGGCGGCGGCCTTGGCGTTTTCCAGGAACGGAATGTGCTGGAAGTAGTTCACATCGATATCGCCAGCGGCCAGGCTGACGTTGGGGGCGATCCAATCGGTGAATTCCACCAGTTCGACCTTCAGGCCCTGCTTGCCGGCTTCAGCCACGGCGGCCTCAAGGGGAATCGCGAAGGCGGCGGTGGTGCCGATTTTCAGCGGCGTGTCGGCGGCGAATACCGTTGAGCTGAACAAACCGAAGGCCAGGGCCAGTGCTTTGACTGGGTGAGTGAGGCGTGTCTTTTTCATAGTGGTTTTCCAGTCATAAGGTATGGGTACAAACAATGGAGATCCAATGTGGGAGGGGGCTTGCCCCAATGCCAGTCAGTTAAGCGCTAGAAAGAGCAACCGGTAACCTGTGGCGAGCGGGCTTGTCCCGCGTTGGGGCGCGTAGCGCCCCCAAAGAAGGACGAATGCGGTGTATCCGATACCCCGCGCAGATAGCTTTTGGG
>NZ_JALJFG010000059.1 GCF_023242475.1 Pseudomonas sp. MWU15-20650
CGTTTTCAGGGGCGGGGAGTAGAGCTTATCCGGCCGTTACGTGGGAAGTTTCAGCAGCAAACCGCGCGGAGTTGGCAGGAGCAGCGGTGCTCACGTCTGACGCAAGGATTGTCCTATGCATAGAACAATCAGCGCTGCTTTTGCCGGCTAGTGCTCAAGGGCGGGTAGGCTTATGGTGTAGAGACTTTGGAGGTACACCATGAAAAAACTGATCGGTATCTACACCAGCCCCCGCGCCCATTGGGTCGGTGATGGCTTTCCGGTACGCACGCTGTTTTCCTACGACACGATGGGCAAGCACATCAGCCCGTTCCTGTTGCTGGACCACGCTGGCCCGGTCGATTTCACACCTACCGAACAACGTCGCGGCGTCGGCCAGCATCCGCATCGTGGCTTCGAAACCGTAACGATCGTCTACGAAGGTGAGGTCGAGCACCGCGATTCCACTGGCGCAGGCGGCAAAATCGGTCCTGGCGATGTGCAATGGATGACGGCGGCCAAGGGGATTCTCCACGAGGAGTTCCACTCCGAAGCCTTTGCCCGTAGTGGCGGGGCCATGGAGATGGTGCAACTGTGGGTCAACCTGCCGGCCAAGGACAAAATGGCGGATGCTGGTTACCAGACGATCGTGGATGGCGACATTCCTGTGCTGCCATTGGCCAACGATGCCGGGACCCTGCGCCTGATCGCCGGTGATTTCGCCGGTACTCGAGGCCCGGCTCGCACCTTCACGCCGATTGACGTGTGGGACTTGCGCCTTAACGCCGGTAGAACGGTCACCCTGGACCTGCACGCCGGGCGCAACACCGCCTTGGTGATCCTCAGCGGCACGGTGCAGATCAATGGCGAGGAAGTCGCGCGCCAAGGGCAATTGGCATTGTTCGAACGCGACGGTGATCAACTCACCCTGGAGTCCAACGACGACGCCAAGGTGCTGCTGCTCAGCGGTGAGCCCATCGACGAGCCCATCGTTGGTCACGGCCCATTTGTGATGAACACCGAGCAGGAGATCCACCAGGCATTTGCCGACTTCCAGTCGGGCAAGTTCGGGCAAATGCACGCCTGAATGCTTGTCGCATAACCTTTGTGGGCGGGCTTGTTGTGGCGAGCGGGCTTGTCCCGCGTTGGGCTGCGAAGCAGCCCCGCTCTTTGTTTACAAAAAATGGGACTGCTGCGCAGTCCAACGGGAGCAAGCTCCCTCGCCACAGGGGTTTCAGTTTGAAGGGGGCGTGGGGCCTCCCTCACCCCAGCTGGCCCGCGCCTACATTTTTCTTGCGCTATACCCGTCCTCTCGATTTCATGCGATCTTCTGCGCATTCGCCCTGGAGTCGCCTGGATGCCCTCATTTATCGCTGATCACCCGATGCTGTGCGCCTTGGCGCTGATCTTTATCGACATCGCCGTGTGGCGACTCATCTCGGTCAACCTGGCCAACTGGAAACTCGCGGCGCGGTTGGCGATTTTTGCGGTGTTCAGTGCCGTGTTGTTCAACGATGGTATGAACCCCATGCAAGGTGCGCCCTACGCCGGCGACACCACCTTGCACCTGGCCGCCACCGCGCTGCAGATCGGCTGGTGGCTGTTCGCGGCGCGCACCCTGACGGTCTTGCTCGGCACGGTGATGATGCAGCGGGTCGGCCACACCGGGCGCTTGTTGCAAGACCTGATGGGGGCGGTGATCTTCCTGATTGCGATCATTGCCGCCATGGCCTATGTGCTCGACCTGCCGGTCAAGGGCGTGCTCGCCACGTCCGGCGCGGTGGCGATCATCGTCGGCCTGGCATTGCAAAGCACCTTGAGCGACGTGTTTTCCGGGATCGTCCTCAACACCACCAAGCCTTACCAGATCGATGACTGGATCTCCATCGACGGCACCGAAGGCCGCGTCACCGATATCGACTGGCGCGCCACACGGCTGCAAACTTCCCAGGGCAGCATGGCGGTGATTCCCAACTCGCTGGCGGCCAAGGCCAAGATCATCAACTTCTCACGCCCGGCGGACATGTTCGGCCTGGCGGTCAGCCTGCAAGTGAGCCCCCATGCGCGCCCGCAAACGGTGATCGAGGCATTGGAGCGCGCGATGCAGGGATGCCGTCCACTGCTGGCCACGCCGGCCCCCAGCGTGGCGTTCAAGAGTTCGACCAGCAGCGGCACCGAATATGAGATCAGTGGCTTTGTGCCGGCCATGGGGCTCAAGCGCGAGGTGCGCAACCAGCTTTACGACCTGGCTTTCCGGCACCTGCAAGCGGCAGGCGTGGGCCTGCTGTCCGCCACCGAAAGCACTATGCCGCCAGCGCTCACCGGCGCGCGGGCGTTGCTTGAGCGTTCGTCGATCTTCTCGACCCTGCGCCAGGAAGAAAAAGACACCTTCAGCCAAAACATGACCTTGCACACCTACCGTGCCGGCGAGATGATCCTGCCGGCGGGGGAGGTCAGCGATCATCTGTTCATTATCGAGTCCGGCGTGGTCTCGGTGATGTTGATCAAGGACGGGCACAAGTTCGAAGCCGGGCGCATGGGGCCGGGGGAGGTGATTGGCGAGGCGGGGATACTGTCCGACCAGGCGGCGTTGGCGGACTTTACGGCCAAGACGTATTGCACGCTGTACCGTATCGAGAATGAATATTTGAAGCCTTGCCTGGACGCTCGACACGACATTGGCGAGGCGATGAAGGCGCTGTTGGATTTCCGCCTGCACGCCGCCAAGACCCTGACCCAGGACGTCCCGGCGGCGCCGGTGAAAAAGGGCTTCCTGCAGTGGTTGAGGGACCGCGGCCTGTAGATTGGTCACCTGCTCTTCGTCTGAATTGGTTATTTCTCCAGAACGTTCTGGTGGCTACGCTAGCCCCCATTCCCACTGTTCTGGAGCCTCACCATGCAAACCCGTACCGATTTCTACACCGCTTCCCCGGACGCCATGAAAGCCATGCTCGCCCTGGAAGCGGCGGTGGGCAAACTCTCCATCGAATTGCCATTGTTGGAACTGGTGCGCCTGCGCGTCTCGCAAATCAACGGCTGCGCGTTCTGCCTCGACATGCACACCGCCGATGCGCGCAAAGGCGGCGAGACCGAGCGGCGCTTGTACACCCTGTCGGCCTGGCGCGAAACGCCATTTTTCACCCCACGTGAACGCGCCGCCCTGGCCTGGGCCGAAAGCCTGACCCTGCTCAGTCACACCCACGCCCCGGATGAAGATTTCAACGCCCTGGCCGCCGAATTCAGTGCGCAGGAGCAAGTCGACCTGAGCGTGGCCATCGCCACCATCAACAGCTGGAATCGCCTGGCGGTGGGGTTTCGCAAGATGCCCAAGTAAGGCATCAGTTGGCTTTGAAATAACCACGCGGGGTGCTGCCGGTCATGCCTTTGAAAAAGGCGATCAGCGCACTGTCGCTGGCGAAGCCCAGTTCAAAGGCGCAGTAGCCCAGGCTGCGCCCGGTGGCGAGCAGTTCGATCACCCGCATCAGTCGCCACTGTTGGCGCCACTGCTGATACCCCAGGCCGGTCTCCCTGAGAAAAATCCGGCCAATGGTCTTGGTGCTGGCGCCAATGTGCTGTTCCAGTTCCTGCAATGTAGGTGGCAAGCGGTCGAGTTGGGCCAGCAAGGGGGCCAGGCGCTTGTCGCGCGGCAACGGCAGGAGCAGGGGTTGCTCGACCGCGTGGCGGATTTCGTCCAGGCACAGCCCAAGCAAGTGGGCATAGCGGCCGGTGTGCCAATCGGTCTCGAAGGGTGCCATGGCCATCGGTTCCAGTACGGCCCGCAGCAAGGTACTCACTTGGATCACTCGCACCTGCGCGGGTAACTGCCCGGCCAGGGCCGCGCTCACGTATACAGACCGGTAATCCACTGCGTACTGCATCACCGCGCGGTGAGGCAGGCCGCAGGGTATCCAGGCAGCGCGGGTGGGCGGCAGCAGGCACAGCTGAGTGTCCAGCGTGATGCGCGTGCAACCTTGCTGGGTGAACAGCAACTGCCCGCGCTGGTGGTGATGCATGCCGGAGTCGTGATTGCCCAGCACCGCAGCGATGCCGATCACGGGAGCGGCAAACGCGTCGGGATTGAAAGACGCAGTTGCTTCGAGCCAAGCCATGGTTTGTCCGATTTCATGGATAAAATGTCGAAGTCTGGATAATACCCCAGTTGGCGCGCCCTAGAATTCGTCCATTGTTTTATGGATGGACCTGGTGATGAAGTCTGGAAATTTGCTGATGCTGACGATGGCCTTGCTGATGTTCCCGCAATTGGCCCAGACCCTGTACAGCCCGGCCCTGGGCGATATCGGTCGGGTCTTCGCGGTCGTGCCTGAGCGGGCGGGGCAGACCCTGTCGGTGTACTTCCTGGCCTTTGCCTTTGGTGTAGTGGTATGGGGGCGCTTGAGCGATCGTTGGGGGCGGCGGCCCGTGATGCTGATCGGGCTTGGGGTTTATGCAGGCGCTTCGGCGCTGGCCTTGAATGTGACCACATTCAGCGGTTTGTTGCTGGCCCAGGCGTGGGCTGCTTTCGGTGCGGCGGTGGGGTCGGTGGTCACGCAGACCGTGTTGCGTGACCGGTTCCACGGCGCTGGACTGGCCCAGGTGTTTTCGCTGATGGGCATTGCGCTGGCGGCCAGCCCCGCCATCGGGTTATTCAGCGGTGCGAGCCTGGTGGAGTGCTTCGGCTATCGTGGCGTGCTTGGCACATTGCTGCTGCTCGCACTGGGGTTGTGGGCCTGGTGCCTGTGGGCCTTGCCGGAAACACGCCCGGCATCGTTGCCCACGGCCGCCCTTGGCCAGACACTCGGACTGATGCTCAAGGATGCCGGAATCTGGCACTCGGTCGGATTGGTGGCAGCCTTCAATATTGCGCTGTTCAGCTATTACAGCGTGGGGCCGTTTATCTTCGCGCACCTGGGGCGCTCCACTGCCGAGTTCGGCTACAGCGGCGTGCTGCTGGCGTTGGGGGCCGGCCTGGGGGCGTGGCTGAACAAAGCCTTGCTCAAGCGTGGTATCGACAGCGATCAATTGGTGTTTGTCGCTGCTGCAGTGGCGGTGGTGGGGAGCCTGCTGGTACTGGCCCTGCAACACAGCTGGTTATTGGTATGGCCGATGTTGCTGGTGGTGCTGGCATTCGGCATGGCGATACCCAACGTGCTCGGCGGCGCGTTAGTCGACTACCGCGATCGTCTCGGCACTGCCGCCGCCTTGTTTGGCTTGCTGTATTACCTGGTGATTGGTGGCGGGCTGACCCTGGTGGCATGGACCCAGGACCTTGGCTGGAGCCTGTTGGTATGCGGCCTGGCGGCGTTGTGGCTGGCAACGCCGCGGGTCTTCAGAAGTTGACTTGGTCTTGCTCTCTTAGCGCGACGCCTAGCGAATGATTTCGTAAGAAGCCCAAGCAAGTTCATTTCCGATGCCAAGAGCGGTGTTTATCGATAAGCAGCGACTCTGGATGAGAACGCGTTCATAGTTCGTACCGCGTCAATTTTGTTTTCTACGCCTAGGGGCTCACCATCGGGAGTATATCGATGGGGTGTGGAGTAATAGGGAATACCATTACCTCCCATGATGGTTTTGAATGGCGTGTAACCCTGGTCGAAGGAGGTGCTTGCTCCACCGTGCTCAACCCCCATGTTATGTCCGAGCTCATGGCGCATGACGATGGTCGGGGCGTCGATACTGCCGACAGCGACCATATTGCGTGCACTCGCTTTGAGATATGCCTGTCCCGCGTAGTTGTTTTCAGTTCCCTCGTAATAAATCCCGTCTGCCTTAAGGGTGTTTCTTGAGTTTTGAATGCCAGGGTCTTCCCTTAAGGCTGCCAATGGGTGTATCAGCTTGGTCCAGCTGGGGGCCGCCTTGACTTCTTTTATGGCAGTGCTGCGAAATCTGAAATTGGCCCCTGAGTTTTCGAGGGCTTCATTGGTAAGGTGTAGCCCCTCTGTCAGCCGGGATACCATTTTTTCCGCGCCCAGTCTCTCTCTCGCCTTGTCGCTGTACAGCAGTAAGAGATCAATAGTGACAGTTTCTTTGTTCAGCTTACCTTTTTCATCAGCTTTGAACGCGATGATTTCATTCGGTCTGATAAGGTGATCGGAGGATGCGTTAATTGTAAAAGGTTGTTCCGACTTTGAACGCACGATGACTCTGCTGCCGGGAACTGCGCTGGCAGGTAACTTTAGGGGATGCCCCCAATCCTTTGTATTAACATCGATGATCGTTTTTGGCTTGGTCAGTGGGGGGACCCGTGCATCACTCAACTGCTTCGCCGAGTAATGGCTTTGTGGGGCGCTCATCACTTCCCATTTGCTATTTTGCTTAAGGTACATGAGTTCATATTTGTCGCCAGCCTCGACCTGCATAGCGCTCGGGTTGTTAATGTTCAAGCTGTCTATGTGGACTGGTTTATTCGAGGTTGAGGTTATCACCACGCGGTCGCGATCGTGGGCATGAGGGGGTAACACCAAATTATCCGGGCTGTTGGTGGCGCTCATTGTGACCAGTGTTTTTGAACCTGATAATTTAATGAGTTGCTTTTCATTGAGACCAGGTTCTGGGGTGACGGGTTTTGTTGGCGTGCTGGGCAGCACAGGGCCGGTGGTGGTCGTGGTCACTTTGGGCGGCTGCTCAAGAGTCCATTGTGCCTGGCTGGCTGAGTATCGAAAGATATGGCGTTCGTCTTTATTGATTGTATGAGGGCCTGCAGGGAAAAGATGTGCGCCATTTATAGTTGTACCCTTGGCGGCCGACGACGACAGAATGATCAAATCATTATCCCTGGCCTTCTGGGGTAGTGTGAGAGAGGGGATCCAGTTGTGATGGGATATGGAAAAAATGTGATAGGGGGTTGTGTGTCAGGAATCAGGCCGCCCGTATCGAATGGGGAGATATAACTGACATTCTGTCCGCCGATCAGCCACTGTTTTTTCTGGCTGCTGTAGAAGAACAGGTGCGGTATGTCAGTGGGTAGTTCGACTTCCGGAGGGATATTGGTTCTTTTAATATCTAGGCCGTGCTTGTGTGCGAGACGAAGTGAGGTTTTAATTCTGTCATTGTTCTGAGGCCCGTGAGGTTCGGGCTCTGTTTTTTCATTCATGATGCGGGCGGGATCAGGGTTGTAGGATTTGATGTATTGAGAAGTTGTGTGTGATGTAATCATGTTCATAGAGTCCAGCTCTCTTGCTTGTGTTGGTTGTTGGCGGTTTTTCTTCGCAGTAAGTGTATCTTCGAGAGCTGGATGTAATAGAGGGTTTTTGTGTTTTTATATTTCGCTATTTTGAATGGGGGCGTTCGGGGTATGGTGAACTGGTGTCGAATGAGTGCCACCGTCATACTATTTGTTAAATATATGTGACGGTGGATAGGGTTGATTCATGAGTGCGGAGAATGTTTTTTACTTGTCAGGCATTTGAGTTAATAAAACACTAGTGTTCGCAGCCTGCACTGGGGTCAGAAACTCACTGACGCACTCAAGCGCGCCGTCAACGGTGCGCCCTGGAACAGGTAATCATCGCCCATGTATTCACCAGCGTCGCGCCAGTAGCGCTTGTCGAACAGGTTGTCGACGCTCAGGCGAAACACGGTTTCATAGCCATCGACCTTGGTGGTGTAACGGCTGCCCACATTGACCACCGCGTAATCACCCACCTCCACGTTGCCGCTGCGGTTGGCGTACTTCTTGGCGCTGTATTGCACACCGCCCAACACCGCCAGGCCATTGACCCACGGCAGTGCATAATCGGCGTACACACTGGCGCGCAGCTTGGGCACGTTGATTGCCTGGTGGCCTTCGTAGTCCGGCGTGCCGCTGTTGTTCACCCGGGCGCGAATCGCCGCTACGCTGGTGGCGATTTGCAGGCGGTCGGTGGCCCAGCCGTTGGCGGACAGTTCCAGACCGGTATTCTTTTGCTGGCCCTGTTGCACGTAGGTGAACGTGCCGTCGTCCTCCGGCTTGGCGTACTGGTAAGCCTGGCGCGTCTGGAACACGGCAGCGGCAAAGCTGATGCGGCGCCAGTCGTATTTCACCCCGGCTTCGATTTGCCGTGAGGTGGTGGGGGCCAGGGTTTCGCTCGCATTGTTCGCAAACCAAGGCGCCGTGCCGCCCAACGACAAGCCCTTGCTGTAGCGGGTGTAGAGCGAAACGTTGTCCACCGGTTTGTAGATCAGCGCAGCCTGGGGCAGGAATACGTATTGCTGGGTATGGCGGGTTTCGTCGCCATTTTCGTCGAAGGCTGTTTCATCCAGACGCACTTCGCGCCCGCCCAGGATGGTTTGCCATTGCTCGTTGAAGCGAATGCGGTCGGTGACGAACAGGCCGTACTGGCGGCTGTCGAGGTTGTGATGGCTGTCGTTCAGCGGCTTGTCGGTGGGCGGGAAGCTTGGCGCATCGTCATTGATATTGCCGCTGCCGAGGTACTCGTTGAGCGCTTCGCGCTTGTCGATCACCCGGCGAAACGCGCTGGTACCAAAGGTCAGTTCATGGCCTAGGCCGGCGGTGTCGAACAAACCGGTCATGGCCGCTTGGACTTCGTCGTCGCGACGGGTGTCGTCGGGGCTGCGGTAGTCGTAGATGCCGTAGTCACCCTCTGGGGTAAAGTAATTGCCAAGGCCATTAGTGTCCCCACCCCAGGCAAACGAGCTGTAGTCATCGATCACCACTTTGCTGCGTGCGGCGCTGATGTTGCCTTTCCACTGATCGCTGAAGCGGTATTCGAACTTGCCGTTGAGGTTCAGCGAGTCAATACCCACCTGCTTGCCGCCAGTCTGATGCCCCAGCAGTTTTTTCGGTGAGGCGTCGTGGGGCACCTGGGTGCCGCCCAGCAACTGGTAGCCCGGCACCGAGCGCTGTTGTTTGTTCTGGTATTCCGCATCCAGTTGCAGCACCGCGTCGGGGCTGATGTTCCAGTCGAAGGCCAGGGACAGGAAATCGCGTTGGCCATTGGCATGCTCCACGTAGGAGTGCAGGTCCTCATGAGCCACGTTGGCGCGCAGGCCAAATTGCTGCTCACTGCCAAACCAGCCGCCGACATCCGTGGCGATATAACCACTGCCGCGATCATCGGTGGAGACGGTCACCGAGCGCACGTCCTCCGGGCGCTTGGTCACGTAGTTGATCACGCCGCCGGGCTCGGAAATCCCGCTTTGCAAAGCCGCCAGGCCCTTGAGCACTTCCACCTGCTGCTTGTTTTCCAGGGCCACGTTCTGCTCCCCGGTGATGGTGCGCCCGTTGATCTTGTAACTGCTCGCCGCATTCAACGAGAAGCCGCGCACCACGAAGTTTTCGTAATAGCCAATCGGCGCGTAGCTGTCGCCGACCGACGCGTCGTTGCGCAGCACTTCGCTGAGCAAGCGTGCCTGCTGGTCCTTGATCTGCGCGGCGTTGATCACCGTGATCGAGGCCGGGGTGTCCAGCAGCGGCGCCTCGTTGAAGCCACCGACCGAGGCGGTGTCTGCGCGATAGCCGGACTCGTCCTGGCCCTGTACCTGCACCGTCGGCAGTTCAATCTGCGCCGCCCAACTGTTGCCGATACCGCCGCTGAGCAGCAGGCCGAGGGCGAAACGTGTACTGACGACGGGACGAAAACGCAAAACCATGGGGCAGGGCCTTAAAGCGCAGTTTGGGGGGCGCATAAGCTAGGGGTATGTGCGGGGTTTTACAAGGTGCTGGGTAAGCACTCGGCCTAATGTGGGAGGGGATTGCTCCCGATAGCGGTGGATCAGTCAGCTTATTCTCAGCTGACCCACTACCATCGGGAGCAAGCCCCCTCCCACATTTTTACGGTGCTGTGTCAGGACAATTGGGTGCAAACTGCCTGCAATAGCAACCGCCGCCGGCAAAGCCAGCACCTTCAATAACAGACACACAGCAGATCAAAGTGTGGGAGGGGGCTTGCTCCCGATGGCGGTGGGTCAGTCAGCTTATCCTCAGCTGTCCCACTGAAATCGGGAGCAAGCCCCCTCCCACATTTTTTACTGTGGTGTGTCAGGGCTATTGGGTGAACAGCCAGTACAAGCCAGCACCTTCAATAACAGACACACAGCAGATCCAAGTGTGGGAGGGGGCTTGCTCCCGATAGCGGTGGTGAAGTCAGCTTATCCTCAGCTGACCGCCATCGGGAGCAAGCCCCCTTCTACAGGTTGAGCGTATTTCAACCGTGACGCTTGAGGGTTTCGCTGGGCAGTTCCTGGAACAACGCCCGATAGCTGTTGGAAAACCGCCCCAAATGCCAGAACGACCAATTCATCGCCACCTCGGCCACGGTGGTGCCAGCACTGCTCAACAGCTCCCGTCGCGCCCCATTCAAGCGGCGCAAGCGTAACCACTGCGCCGGGCTCATCCCGGTGTAGGTCTTGAAGCCTTGTTGTAATTGACGCAACGGCACACCGGCAATGTGCGCCAGTTCCAGCAGATTGATGGTTTCATCCGGCGCCTGCGCCGCCCATTCGCCAATGCGCGCCATCAGCCGGCGTTCTTCGCTGCGGCGCAGTAATGAGCTGCGGTCCAGGCAGACGCAGGCGTTATCGAGGATAAACAGGCAGTCATCCAGCAACTGCTGGGTGAGAGCATCGCGGCTGATGGGGTCGGTGAGGGTCGACAAGCGCGTCAGCGTGCCACTGAGCCAGCGGGTGAACAGTGCGTTCTGCTGGCACGTCAGCGGTGCCATGAACAACCCTTCCAGTTTTGCCACATCCAGGCCATGGCGCTGCACGAACTGCGGGCCGAAGACCACGGCCACTTCGCGGTAGTTTTCCGGGGTGATCCAGGTGTTGCGGCTTTCGCCATTGAGCATGTACAGCGCGTTATCGCTGCCGTCGAAACAGAACGCCAGGGAACCGGGCGGTGCATTGAAGTGCTGTTCCACGCGGGTGTTCATGCACTCTTCGTACACCTGCACGCCTTGCAGGTCGAGGTAGCGCACCCGCCCGGAAAAATGCCCGGGGGACATCTGTTGGTATTGCTGTACCCAGCCGGGTGTCGCATTGCATTGAGCGGCCACATCACCGGTGGTGAAAGCCTGTACGCGCAAAGCGGGTGCCTGTGTCATGGGGTGATCCGTGCGCACTCTATTGGTGCGTTGTGTTGCGTACAAAGTGGATAGATGCCTTTGCAAGGCTGGCCCAAGATAGACCTCAATGCGCCGGGAGTACAAGCCGGCGTCGTATCCCACCCAAGACGAGGTCCTTATGAACGCCCCCTTCGATCAGCTGTCCGCCTGGCTGAAAGAACACAAGATTACCGAAGTCGAATGCGTGATCAGTGACTTGACTGGCATCGCACGCGGCAAGATTGCGCCCACCAACAAGTTCCTGCATGAGCGAGGCATGCGCCTGCCGGAAAGTGTGCTGCTGCAAACGGTAACCGGGGACTTTGTCGACGACGATGTCTACTACGACCTGCTCGACCCGGCTGATATCGACATGATTTGCCGGCCGGTGGCCAACGCCACCTACGTGGTGCCATGGGCCATCGAACCGACGGCCATCGTGATCCACGACACCTTCGACAAACAGGGCCGCCCGATCGAGTTGTCGCCGCGCAACGTGCTGAAAAAAGTCCTGCAGCTGTACACCGAGCAGGGCTGGCAGCCGATTGTCGCGCCCGAAATGGAGTTCTACCTGACCCAGCGTTGCGAAGACCCCGACCTGCCGCTGAAAACCCCTGTGGGCCGCTCCGGCCGTGCCGAAACCGGGCGCCAGTCGTTTTCCATCGATGCGGCCAACGAGTTCGACCCGCTGTTCGAAGACGTCTACGACTGGTGCGAAGCCCAGGGCCTGGACCTCGATACGTTGATCCACGAAGACGGCCCGGCGCAGATGGAGATCAACTTCCGGCATGGCGACGCGCTCGACCTGGCCGACCAGATCACCGTGTTCAAGCGTACCCTGCGTGAGGCCGCGCTCAAGCACAACGTGGCCGCCACCTTCATGGCCAAACCCGTGGCCGATGAGCCAGGCAGCGCCATGCACTTGCACCAGAGCGTGGTGGACATCGCCACCGGCAAACCCGTTTTCGTCGATGCCGACGGCAAGATGAGCACGTTGTTTTTGCATCACATCGGTGGTTTGCAGAAATACATCCCCAAGCTGCTGCCGATGTTTGCGCCCAACGTGAACTCGTTCCGCCGCTTCCTGCCGGACACCTCGGCACCCGTCAACGTCGAATGGGGCGAAGAAAACCGCACCGTCGGCCTGCGTGTGCCCACCTCCAGCCCGGACGCGATGCGCGTGGAAAACCGCCTGCCGGGTGCCGATGCCAACCCGTACCTGGCCATCGCCGCCAGCCTGTTGTGCGGCTACCTGGGCATGATCGAACAGATTGAACCCAGCGCGCCGGTGGAAGGCCGCGCTTATGAGCGGCGTAACCTGCGCCTGCCGTTCACCCTCGAAGATGCGCTGGCACGCATGGAGGACTGCGACACGGTCAAGCAATACCTGGGCGACAAATTCGTGCGTGGCTACGTCGCGGTCAAGCGCGCCGAGCATGAGAATTTCAAGCGGGTGATCAGTTCCTGGGAGCGTGAGTTCCTGCTGTTGAGCGTCTAAAACCATCATAAAAAAAGGGTGTCGACATGCGTCTTGTGAGCAAACTTCTCCCGCTGGCCCTTGTGGCAGCATTCAGCAGCACCAGCGAAGCGGCACAAACGGTGAGTGTCTACAACTGGACCGACTATATCGGCGAGACCACCTTGGCCGATTTCCAGGCCAAGACGGGGATCAAGGTGATCTATGACGTGTTCGACTCCAACGAAACCCTGGAGGGCAAGTTGCTGGCCGGGCGCACCGGCTATGACGTGGTGGTGCCGTCCAACCATTTCCTGGCACGCCAGGTAAAGGCCGGGGCGTTCCTCACGCTCGACCGCGCGCAGTTACCCAATTTCAAGAACCTCGACCCCAAGCTGCTCAAGCTGCTGGAGAAAAACGACCCGGGCAACGCGCACTCGGTGCCGTACTTGTGGGGCACCAACGGCATCGGCTACAACGTCGACAAGGTCAAGCAGGTGCTGGGTATCGACCACGTCGACTCGTGGGCGGTGCTGTTCGAACCGGAGAACATCAAGAAGCTCAACCAGTGCGGCGTCGCCTTCCTGGACTCGGCGGATGAACTGTTCCCGGCGATCCTCAACTACCTGGGCAAAGACCCGCGCAGTGAGAACCCCGAAGATTACCAGCAGGCCGAAGCCAAGCTGCTGACACTGCGGCCTTACATCACTTACTTCCATTCCTCCAAGTACATTTCGGACCTGGCCAACGGCGATATCTGCGTGGCCTTTGGTTATTCGGGCGATGTGTTCCAGGCCGCCAATCGCGCCAAGGAAGCCAAGAACGGCGTGAATATCGCTTA
This sequence comes from Pseudomonas sp. MWU15-20650, assembly GCF_023242475.1. Lineage (GTDB taxonomy): Bacteria > Pseudomonadota > Gammaproteobacteria > Pseudomonadales > Pseudomonadaceae > Aquipseudomonas. The sequence continues at coordinate 13,316 of NZ_JALJFG010000059.1, forward strand.
CTCGATTCCCAAGGAGGGCGCCAACCTGTGGTTCGACCTGCTGGCTATCCCAGCGGACGCGAGCAACCCGAAAGAAGCCCACGCCTTTATCAACTACCTGCTCGACCCGCAGGTGATCGCCAAGGTCAGTGCCTCGGTGGGGTATGCCAACGCCAACCCGGCGGCCAAACCGTTTATGGCCCCGGAGTTGGTGGACAACCCCGAGGTGTACCCGTCCCAGGCGGTACTCGACAAACTCTACATTTCCACCACGCCGACCCCGGCGACCATGCGCCTGATGACCCGCGCCTGGAGCAAAGTGAAGACCAATAAATGATTCAATCCAACGACCATGCCCAGTCCTATTACCGGGCCTCGGCCCACGCCCTGCCTGAGCGTCCATCGCTGGGTGCAGACCTGAATGCCGATGTGTGTGTGGTCGGCGGTGGGTTCACTGGGGTCAATACCGCCATTGAGTTGGCCCAGCGCGGGCTCTCGGTGATCCTGCTGGAGGCCCGGCGCATTGGCTGGGGCGCCAGCGGGCGCAACGGCGGGCAGTTGATTCGGGGGATCGGCCATGATCTCTCGGGGTTTGCCAAGTCTGTGGGCGAGGAGGGCGTGCGTTACCTGGAACGGGCCGGGATTGACTCGGTGGCGCTGGTGGGCGAGCGCATTGCTCAGCACCGCATTGACTGCGATTTGCGCTGGGGCTTTTGCGAGCTGGCCAATACCCCGGCGCAGTTCGCGGCGTTCAAGGGGGAACAGGAGCACTTGGCGGCGCTGGGCTATGCCCCTGAGACCCGCTTGGTGGGCCCACGGGCGATGCGCGAGGTGGTCGACTCGAGCGTGTATGTCGGTGGCCTGGTGGACATGGGTTCCGGCCACTTGCACCCGTTGAACCTGGTGTTGGGCGAGGCACAGGTCGCCGAGTCGCTGGGGGTGCGGATTTTTGAACACACCCCCGTGCTGGCGTTGGTCCATGGCGACACGGTCCAGGTACGTTGTGCCGGCGGTACGGTGCGCGCCAACCACCTGGTGCTGGCCTGCAATGCGCATCTGGATGAACTGGAGCCGCGCCTGAGCGGCAAGGTGCTGCCGGCCGGCAGTTACATCATCGCCACCGAGCCGTTATCGCAGGCCGTGGCCCAGTCCTTGATCCCGCAGAACCTGGCGTTGTGTGACCAGAAAGTCGGGCTGGATTACTACCGGCTTTCCGCTGATCGCCGCCTGTTGTTTGGGGGCGCCTGCCATTACTCGGGGCGCGATCCCCAGGACATCGCCGCGTATATGCGGCCCAAAATGCTCAAGGTCTTCCCGCAGTTGGCGAACACTGCCATCGCGTTCCAGTGGGGGGGCAAGATCGGGATCACGGCCAACCGCTTTCCCCAGGTGGGGCGGTTGAAGCAGTACCCGAATGTATTCTATGCCCAGGGTTACTCCGGCCATGGGCTCAACGTGACCCATTGGTGCGCGCGGCTGCTGGCCGAAGGCATTCACGCAGGCACAAGCCCGGGCCTGGATATTTTCAGCCAGGTGCCGCACATGACGTTTCCGGGCGGCAAGGCGTTGCGCTCACCGCTGTTGGCGCTGGGGATGCTTTGGTACCGCTTGCGCGAGAGGCTGGGCTGATCAGCTTTGCGGTTCGGTCAGCACCTTCCTGAAGGTTTCCACCAGCGGCCGCAGGTTGATCCGGTGCCACGCGGCCCACAGTGGCGTGGTGTAAGTCAGCCACGGCAATTCGCGCAACACCACGCCGGGCGGTGCGTTGCGGTTCAAGCCTTTTTGTACCATGGCCACGCCGAGCCCCGAGGCGACCAGGCCCAAGGCGGTAAACGGCTCGCTGGCTTCCATGGGAATCTGCGGGGTGAACCCGGCGCGGATGCAGGCGGCGACAAAATCATCGGCCGGGTGGGCGCCCGGTTTGCGCTGCACACCGATCCAGTGTTGTTCGGCCAGGTCGTCGGGCAGCAAGCGTTTTTGTTGGGCGAGGGGGTGATGTTCCGGCAATGCCAGTAGCATCGGATCGTCGAGCACCTGCAAGGCGCTCAGGTCCGGGTCATCGGCGGCCGGTGGCTCGCCTACCAGGGCGATGTCCAGGCTGCGTTGGCGCAGGCCCTCCAATTGTTCCAGGGATGGCAGGTTGTACAGCTTGATGTGCACGGCGGGTCGGTCGTCGCGTAAGACGCGCAGTGCGTTGGGCAGTACGCCGGCATGCATGGCGTTCTCGATGTAGCCGATGCACAAACCGCCTTCTTCACCCCGGCCCAGGCGCTTACCCAGTGACTCCAGGCGGTTGGCATGGGTGAGCAGGGCCTTGGTTTCGGCGAGAAACGTCTGGCCGTCGCGAGTCAGGCGGATACGCTGCTGGCTGCGCTCGAACAGGGTCAGGCCCAGGCGTTCTTCGAGTTGGGCGATCTGCCGGCTCAGGGGCGATTGGGAAATATGCAAGCGCTCGGCAGCGCGGCCGACGTGTTCTTCTTCGGCCACGACTTCGAAGTAGCGCAGTTGGCGTAGATCAATCATGTAAGACCTCGCAGGACTTAAGTTGGTCGCAGTATGTCTTGGACGGTCCGACCTGTGCAATCTAGGATCTTCCCAACGGTCACAGCGACCTTGAACCGATTGAGGATTGCTCCATGAGTTTGAAACACACATTGCCCGGCGGCGCGCACCTCGGGTTCCCGCAAGCCGGCCCGGTGATCGTCGCCAAGGTCGAGCAGATCAAGGCGATTGCCCAGGCGTTTGGCGTGAGCGTGAAAGCGGCTGCGTTGCAGTTTTCCCCGGCGCACCCGGCGGTGGCGGCGGTGATTCCGGGTGCCAGTCGTCCGGGGCGGACTGCCGAAGACGTTGCGGCGTTGTCAGAGAAGATTCCAGCAGCCTTCTGGCAGGCATTGCGCGAGGCCCGAGTGATTTCGGACCGTGCTCCTTTGCCTCTCTAACGTAAGGAACGCAATGATGAACATTGATGTGAGCGGCAAAGTAGCCATCGTCAGCGGCAGCACAGCGGGTATTGGCCTGGGTATCAGCCAGGCCCTGGCGCAATCCGGAGCTACGGTGGTGGTCATCGGGCGGGACGCGGTCAAGGTCGATGACGCACTGGCGAGCATTCGCCAAGCAGTTCCCGGCGCTGACCTGCGCGGGCTGGTCGCCGACCTTGGCACCGCAGAGGGCGCCGCGACGTTGTTCGCCGCCGAACCGTGTGCCGACATCCTGGTCAACAACCTGGGCATTTTCGACGCCGTGGACTTCTTCGACGCGCCGGACAGCGAGTGGACGCGCTTCTATGAGGTCAATGTGATCTCCGGTGTGCGCCTGGCGCGGCATTATGTGCCGGGCATGGTCGGGCAGGGCTGGGGCCGGGTGATCTTTGTGTCGTCGGAATCCGGTGTGGCCACGCCGGCCGATATGATCAATTACGGTGTGACCAAAAGCGCCAACCTGGCGGTGTCCCATGGACTGGCCAAGCGCCTGGCGGGCACTGGCGTGACGGTCAATGCGATCTTGCCGGGGCCGACGTTTACCGACGGCCTGGAGCAGATGCTCAAGGACGCCACCGCCCAGTCCGGGCGCAGTGCCCGTGACGAAGCGGATGTGTTTGTGCGTAACGCGCGGCCCACCTCGATCATCCAGCGCGCGGCCAATGTGGATGAAGTGGCGAACCTGGTGGCGTACATTGCTTCACCTCTGTCTTCTGCAACCACCGGTGCCGCATTGCGGGTCGACGGCGGTGTGGTCGACAGCATGGCCATCTGAATTCTTTTCCCCTGTTTGGAGTATTGATCGTGGCAACAGCTTCTTCTGTGATTGAAATCCCGGTCTCGGCCGATCAGGTCTGGCAGTTGGTTGGTGGCTTCAACAGCCTGCCGGACTGGTTGCCGTTGATCGCCAAGAGCGAGCCCAGCGAAGGCGGGCGCGTGCGTCACCTGCAAACCGCCGACGGTGGTGTGGTGGTGGAGCGTTTGCAGACCTTCGATAACGTGGCACGGACCTACAGCTACACCATCGTGCAGTCGCCTTTCCCGGTGAGTGCCTACCTGGCGACCTTGCAGGTTGAAGCCCTGAGTGATGCCTCGGCGAAAGTGACCTGGTCCAGCGTATTTACCCCGGCAGCGGGGACCACGGATGCGGCAGCAGAGGAGTTATTTAACGGGGTATACAGCGGTGGGCTAGAGGCGCTGCGCGCCAACTTCCCAGACTGATCGCTCCGTCAAATGTAGGAGCTGTCGAGCCCCGGCGAGGCTGCGAAGGGATCACCTCGGTATGCCTGCCAGACCGCAGCGCCTGCATCGCAGCCTCGCTAAAGCTCGACAGCTCCTACATGAAGCTTGTTTCCTGGAGTGCGCCAGAGTCGTCACGGCCTACTTCAACTAACAGGCCAAGCGCATCGTACGAAGCTCCCTGTAGGAGCTGTCGAGCCCCAGCGAGGCTGCGAAGGAATCACCTCGGTATGCCTGCCAGACCGCAGCGCCTGCATCGCAGCCT
>NZ_JALJFG010000006.1 GCF_023242475.1 Pseudomonas sp. MWU15-20650
TTGGATCGTCAGCGTGGCTTAAGCGCCGTGGCACTTCTTGAATTTCTTCTCGCTGCCGCATGGGCAAGGATCGTTGCGCCCAACATCCTTCAAGGCGTTGCGCACTGGCTCCTGATGCGCGTGGCCGCAGTTCGGGCCGTGTACATGGCCGTGGTCGTGATCATGGTGATCATGATCATGATCGTGGTTGCAGTCAGGACCATGGACATGGGGTTGCTGAGTCATCGATGTCGCTCCGGAATAAAATCGCCGGGGATTATCTCGCCATTGTGGGCCACCTGCACGTCATTACCGATGAATAATCCGGTTTTGAGTTCGCCCTCCAGGCGATAGGGCACGGGCTTGGTGGGGTTTTTCAGCATTTGCACCACATCGCGTATCTGCGGCCAAAGGTTGGTGCGCACCGATACCTTGAAGAACGCATGGCTACGTGGCGGCACGGTCAGCCATTCGTTGGACTCGCCTTCCGTCAGCAGAAAATTGCCCAGGCTGACCTTGTAGACCAGGCCGCGTACCGTCAGGTCCGCGTCGTCGCGGTTGTCCACGCGAAAGTAGAGTTTGAATTTCTGCTCCAGCAACTTGGCCCGCACCACTTCGACCTTCACCAGGGAAACGTGCGGCGCTGGCGCATCATCTTCAAACCAGGAGGCGCAGCCGGTCAGGCCCAGGGTTAACGCCAGCATCAAGCTGTAGATCCGGAGCATGGCGTTAGTGATCCCTGTCAGATGATTAGAGGTAGCTGGAACAACACTTCTTGAACTTCTGCCCGCTGCCGCACAAACATACATCATTCCGCCCGGCCTTTACTTCCACTGTCGGGTCGATGAAGTACCAGCGCCCATCGTTCTGTACGAAGGAGGACTGCTCGCGGTGGCTGTGTTCACCGCTGCTGTCATGCCAGCGTGCGGTAAAGGTAACGAAGGCGTGTTCCGGTTGGCCGCCGAATACCTCAGAGCTTTCCACCTCAAGGCCCAGCCAGGTGCTTTGGGCACTCCAGGCGCCGATGGCGTCGCGGTCCAGGCCGGCCTGTTGCGCGGGCAGGGTGGTGGCCACCAGGTAGTCCACCAGGCCCAGGACATAGGCGCTGTAGCGCGAGCGCATCAACGCCGTGGCGCAGGGGGCCGGGTGGCCGGCGTGATAATGGCCGCAGCAGGCATCCAGCAGGTTGCCACTGCCGCATGGGCAAATGGATGTACTCATCGGGGTTACCACCAATACTTTCCGAAGTTTTCCGGGTTGGCCCAGAAGCGGGCATTGAGCCAGTCCGGCACCTGTTTATAGTCAAGCAGATCATAGGTAAACAGCGTCAGAACCTGCTCATCACGCTGAAAACGCTCACCGGCTTGCAGGGCCAGGGAGAAAAAGTCGGTGTCCTTCCAGGCGCAGGCGCCCAGGTCCACCAACACGGCAATACGGCTGGCATTAAGGTTGCGAATGCCGCCGAGCAAGGTCAGCCCTTGCGGTTTTGACAGGTGTTCCAGGCAGTCGACCACCAGTGCCAGGTCAAAACGCTGGGCCGCCAGTTCTGCCGGCAACGGACCGGGTGCCGCGCAGAACACCTGGGTATCAGGATGCGCGTCTTTAAAGGCATCCAGTGCCGGGAACTGGCTGGCGCCCAATAACAGCAGGCGTTTCGGACCTTGAAGGTCAAGCAAGGCAGCCAATGCTTGCTGGGGCGTACGGGAAGAAATTCCGGCGGTCATCACAGATCCTCACATCAGGACCGTAGAGACTAGCGCGGCTGAGCGTGCGGGCCTAGAGCGGGCCACCGCGAAATGTCCTGAATGGGCGGCCGCCCTCAATGAATACAGGGGTGTGGCGTAGTGGCGCAGATGAAAAGAGCGGTCTTTACTCCACCCATCGGCCCCCGCCGATCCCCTCAGGAGAAATCAGATGAGCATCATGCGGACAGCTCTACCCTTGGTTCTGCTAACCGGAGTATTGACAGGTTGCGCAGGTTTGCAAAAAACCGATTGGCCCACCTGCGCCGCCGTAGGTGGTGTGACCGGTGCGGCGATCGGCGCGACTAAAAGCTCGGCCTACGCCGGCTATGGTGCGCTGCTGGTCGGTGGTATGGCGGGCGCCTATTGCTGGGTGCATGGCGATGGCGATGAAGACGGTGATGGCGTGCCGGACAGCCGCGATAAGTGCCCGGGTACCCCCAAAGGCGTGCAGGTCGATGCCAATGGTTGCCCACCTGCGCCGCCCGCGGCGGTGGTTGAGGAGGTGGTCGTGGTCAAGGAAGAAACCATCGTGATTCGCGATGTGCACTTCCAGTTCGACTCGGCCAAGCTGACGGCGGCCGATAAAACCAAGCTCGACACCATCGCCACTCGCCTGAAAAAAGAAGCCCCGAGCGCGCAACTGCGGGTCAGTGGGCATACCGATAGCGTCGGCAAAGACGCGTACAACCAGAAACTCTCGGAAAAACGTGCCCATTCGGTCACTGATTACCTGATCAGCTCCGGTGTGCCGCGCAGCAACTTTGTGTCGGTGACCGGCGCCGGTGCAAGTCACCCGGTGGCCGACAATAAAACTGCGGATGGCCGCGCCTTGAACCGCCGCGTGGAAATCCAGATCAACCGCTGACAGCCCTTGCCCCTGTGGATTCCACAGGGGCATTGCTGGCAACCCTCGCTAAACCGCCTCCAGCTCAAGTTTTTTGATCCTTCACTGGCAAATCGCCAGAGGAAGTCGTTACTGTGCGCCCAAAGAAAAATTCTAAAACACCCAGGAGCCCCATGATGCGTAAGGTTTTTCTGTTGGCCCTGTTGGTCAGCCCCGTTGCCCTGGCTCAAAGTGTCAGTGTGGAGACCAACTCACTGATGCGTTTGCCCAGCAGCACCAGTGTGTTGCAGCTGGAGCGCTTGGATGTGGCGGATTACGGCACCTTGTTGGTCCCGGCGACCATCAGCCAGGTGACAGTGGATGAGTTGCACCTCGGCCGTGAGGCGCGCATTGCCATTGCTCCGGGTAATACCGGGCTGCAATTGCAGGTACGCCATGCGCAGCTGGAGCACGGTAGCCAGATCACGACGCGCGGCGCACCCGGTACCCATGAAAAACCAGCCAAGGCTGGGCGCGACCTGACCCTGAGGATCAATGCCCTGACGGCTCAAGAGTTGTCGGTGGATGCCCGTGGCGGTGCGGGTGCCCAAGGGTATGCGGGCCTGGACGGTGCCAACGGCGTGGACCCGGGTTGCACCTGGGGGGCGGCCGGGCGCGGGGCCAACGGGGATAACGGCGGCGACGGCCTGCCAGGCGCCGCGGGCGCGACCGTGCGGGTCGAGCTGCCGCAGGACTTCCCAAGCGACAAGATCAAGGTCTGGGTCGATGGCGGAGCCGGTGGTTTGGCCGGCACCGCTGGCAAACCCGGTAAAGGCGGGCAGTCCAAGGGCTGCGTGGTGTACCGCGCCGATGGCGGCGAGAAGGGGCGGCCAGGGCTGGAGGGGCAACCGGGGCCGGCAGGGCCTGCGGGTTCTGTGACCATCCAGAGGCTCTGAGTCGCCTGGCCTGACGCTATCGGGAGCAAGCCCCACATTTGAAGTGCATTCCAAAATGGGGGGGAGGGCTTGTCCCGATGGCGATGTAAGCCTCGCTTCAGAACATCGGCCGTGCCGAAGCAATCGCCACCACCACCAACCCCACGATCAAGTTAATCCCCACCAATTTGCGAATCTGCCCCAGGGCCGCCGCGCCGGCCGGCCAATCCTCAGCGGCTACTGCGGTGCGCAACGCCGGGAATTTCAAGGCCTGGATGCGGATAAACAACGCCGTCATCACCAGATACAAACCCATCATCACCTGCACATAACGCGGCGCGGTCTCAAAACCATTGAAGCGCAGTTGCAGCAGGCCAATGCCGCTGATCGGCAAAACCAGTACTGCGACCCACACCCATACGAAAAAACGTTGAAACACATTTGCCCACAGCTTGAGCCGGGCAGGGCCCTCAAGGGCCGCCATGGCGGCGGGGCGCAGGATCATCCAGGCGAAAAACATACCGCCGACCCAGATCAGGGCGGCCAGTACATGCAGGGTGTAAGCGAGGCTAAACGCGGTCATTGTGGTACTCCGTTCTGCGCGGGATTAATTAGCGGGGTATGATAGCGGCCGATCCGAACCACTGAAAATTTATCCAGCGTTTTTTGCGCCCGACTATCCATGATCAGCACTGAACTCAAAACCACGATCCAGGGCGCCTATACGCGTTTTCTCGAAGCCAAGAGCTTGAAACCGCGCTACGGCCAACGCCTGATGATCGCCGAAGTGGCCAAGGTCCTCGGGGATATCGACACCGACGACGAAGGTCGCCGTGAGGGTGAGCCCGCGGTCGTGGCCGTCGAGGCCGGCACCGGTACCGGCAAGACCGTGGCCTACAGCCTGGCGGCGATCCCCACCGCCAAGGCGGCCGGCAAGCGGCTGGTGATCGCCACCGCCACCGTCGCCCTGCAAGAGCAGATTGTCTACAAAGACTTGCCCGACCTGATGCGCAACAGCGGCTTGAGCTTTACCTTCGCCCTGGCCAAGGGCCGTGGCCGCTACATGTGCCTGTCCAAGCTCGACGTGCTCTTGCAGGAGGGCCACGCACAAACCGCCACGGCCCAGCTTTTCGAAGAAGAAGGCTTCAAGATCGAGGTTGATGAGGCCAGCCAGAAGCTGTTTACCAGCATGATCGAAAAACTGGCCGGTAACAAATGGGACGGCGACCGCGACAGCTGGCCTACTGCCCTGGAAGATTCCGACTGGGCCCGCCTGACCACCGACCACAGCCAATGCACCAACCGCCATTGCCCCAACTTCGGCCAATGCGCCTTCTATAAGGCTCGCGAAGGCATGGGCAAGGTTGACGTGATCGTCACCAACCACGACATGGTGTTGGCCGACCTGGCCCTGGGTGGCGGCGCGGTATTGCCGGACCCGCGTGACACCCTCTACGTATTCGACGAAGGCCACCACCTGCCAGACAAGGCTATTGGCCACTTCGCCCATTACACACGCCTGCGCTCCACCGCCGACTGGCTGGAAACCACTGCCAAGAACCTCACCAAGCTGCTGGCCCAGCATCCGCTGCCGGGTGACCTGGGCAAGTTGATCGAGCAAGTGCCGGAGCTGGCGCGGGAGATCAAGACCCAACAGCAGTTCATGTTCAGCGCCTGTGAGCAGGTCGCAGACTTCAAGCCCGGTGAAGACGTCGAGGGCCGTGAGCGCCCACGCCATCGTTTTGTCGGCGGGATGATTCCCGAGCACATGCGCGAAATGGGCATCGAGTTGAAAAAAGGCTTTTCACGCCTGACCGACCTGTTTACCCGCCTGACCGACCTGCTCAAGGAAGGCATGGACGGCGAGGTCAATATTGGTATTGCCAGCAACCAGGCCGAGGAGTGGTACCCGCTGTTCGGCAGCCTGTTGTCGCGCTCCCAGGGCAACTGGGAGCTATGGACTGCCTTCACCGTCGAAGACCCGGAAGACAACCCGCCAATGGCACGCTGGCTGACCCTGTCGGAAAGCGGTGCGCTGTTTGATATCGAGGTCAACGCCAGCCCGATCCTCGCCGCGGAAATGCTGCGGCGCAACTTGTGGAACGTGGCGTACGGTTGCCTGGTGACCTCGGCCACACTGACCGCCCTGGGCACCTTCGACCGCTTCCGGATGCGCGCCGGCCTGCCGAAGAAGGCTGTTACCGCCGTAGTGCCGAGCCCGTTTCATCACGCCGACGCCGGTGTGCTGCGGGTGCCGGACCTCAAGGCCGACCCCCGTGACGCGGCAGCGCACACGGCGGCGATCATCCGTGACCTGCCGGAGCTGGTAGAAGGTTCACGCGGTACCCTCGTGTTGTTCTCGTCCCGCAAACAGATGCAGGACGTATTCGACGGCCTCGACCGCGACTGGCGTAAACAGGTGTTTATCCAGGGCAACCTGTCCAAACAGGAAACCCTGAACAAGCACAAGGCGCGGGTCGATGGTGGTGATTCCAGCGTGCTGTTCGGCCTGGCGAGCTTTGCCGAAGGGGTGGACTTGCCCGGTGCTTACTGCGAACACGTGGTGATCGCCAAGATCCCGTTCTCGGTGCCTGATGATCCGGTTGAAGCGGCACTGGCCGAATGGATCGAAGCGCGCGGTGGTAACCCGTTCATGGAAATCTCGGTACCCGACGCGTCCTTGAAGCTGGTACAGGCTTGCGGGCGTCTGCTGCGCACCGAAGAAGACCGGGGCACCATCACCTTGCTCGACCGTCGTTTGGTCACTCAGCGCTACGGCAAAGCTATCCTCAATGCTTTGCCGCCCTTCAGGCGCGAAATTTCTTAAGCCACCGTGGGCGAACTCGCCCACTTTGTGGTCTATCTCATCGCTAACGTTGTATGTCATCAGGCCATTCATCGGCCGTTTGGGAGAACCTTGTTCGTATGATTCGCACGCTGCCCGCTCTTTTTGCCCTGCTGTTCGCCACGCCGTTGATGGCCGCGCCCGCCGGGCAACAAACGCTGTTCAACTTCGTCCGGCCTGCCGATGTAGTCAAGGTGGCGACCCAGGACGCCAGCCTGCCGCAATACAACGCCGAACAAACCGCCGAAGGCGAGGTGCTACGCCGTATCACGTTCAACCCGGCGGCCGAGCCAAGCCTGGTACTCAGCCCGCAAACCGGTGCATGGGATTGGTCGCAATCGAGTGCCATGAGCCTGCGTATCCAAAGCGCCATGGACTGGGCACTGACGCTGTACGTCAAAGTGCAGAGTGCTGACGGCAAGGTCCTGGTCAGCCGTATCGATCTGCCGGCTGGCCCGGCCCAGACCCTGTTGATTCCGCTGCAAGCCAATTCGCCGTTGAGCCAGGGCATGAAGGCCGGCCCGCCGATGCCGATGACCGTGGACGGTCAACGTGTGTTGCTGGCCAGCAGTGCTGGGGACATCGACCGCAGCCAGGTGGTGTCGGTGACCCTGTCGATGATCAAGCCCAACGCCGCCCAGAGCATTTTGCTGGAACGCTTTGGTGTGCAGGACAGCGAGCCGGTGTTGAAAGCCGCCTACAGTGAACTGGTGGACGCTTATGGCCAGTCCACCCGTGCGCGCTGGCCGGAAAAGGTCAGCAGCGACGAGCAGCTCAAGGCATCCGCCGCCAAGGAGCAGCAACAACTCAAGGGCTGGTTGGCCGATCGCGACAAGTCCGCCTTGGACCAATACGGTGGCTGGAACAAAGGCCCTGCATTTGAGGCCAGTGGCTTTTTCCGCACAGAGAAGCGCGATGGACGCTGGTATCTGGTGACGCCGCAAGGCCATCCGTTTTATTCCCTGGGCGTCAATACCGTTGCGCCGGATAACAACCAGACGTATGTGGCGGGCCGGGAGTGGATGTTTGCGGCGCTGCCCAAGGCCGGCGAACCTTTCGACAAATATTATGGCAGCGGCGATAACCGCACCGGCAACGGTGCGGGCGAAGGTCGCGGCTTTGGTGCCGGGCGTTGGTACGATTTCTATGGCGCCAACCTGCAGCGCACCTATGGCGGTGAGGGTTTTGATCAGAAGCGCTGGGTCAGCCACACCCTCGACCGCCTCCAGGCCTGGGGTTTCAATACCGTGGGCAACTGGAGCGATCCGGACCTGGCCACCGCCGACCGCGTGCCGTACACCTTGCCGCTGTCGATTGTGGGTGATTATGCGAGCATCAGTACCGGCACTGATTGGTGGGGCGGCATGCCCGACCCGTTTGACCCGCGTTTCGCCATGGCCACTGAACGCGCGGTGGCCATCGCCGCCCGCGATCACCGTGATGACCCATGGTTGATCGGCTACTTTGCCGACAACGAACTGGCCTGGGCGGGGCCTGGCGACGATGCAAAATCCCGTTACGCCCTGGCCTACGGCACCCTGCGCATGACCACCGACGTACCGGCCAAGCGCGCGTTCCTCAAGCAATTGCGTGACAAATACCGCAACGAAGAAGGTCTCTCGAAAGCCTGGGGTATTCACCTGGCGGGCTGGGAGTTGATGGAAGACCCAGGCTTCGAGCCGCCGATGCCGAGTCCTGAGCATCCGGAAATCGAAGCTGACTTCAAGTACTTCCAGAAGACCTTTGCCGACGCCTACTTCAAGACCATTGCCGACTCACTCAAGTGGCACGCGCCGAACCAGTTGCTGCTGGGCGGTCGTTATGCGGTGAGCACCCCGGAAGCCGTGGCGTCGTGCGCACAGTATTGCGATGTGCTGAGCTTCAATATGTACACCCTCAAACCCCAGGACGGTTATGACTTTGCCGCCCTGCGTGCACTGGACAAGCCTGTGTTGATCACCGAATTCAACTTCGGCTCGACGGACCGGGGCCCGTTCTGGGGCGGCGTGACGCAGTTGGCCCGGGAAGAAGAGCGCGGTACTGCCTACGCAACGTTCCTCAAGCAGGCGATGGCCGAACCCTCGATTGTTGGCGTGCACTGGTTCCAGTACCTGGACCAGCCCGTGACCGGGCGTCTGCTGGATGGCGAAAACGGCCATTTCGGCCTCGTCGGTATCACCGATATACCGTTCCAGGGGTTTGTCGACAGCGTGCGTAAAAGCAACCTGGCGGCGGTCGATCAGTTGGGCAAGGAGGCGCAAAAAGCCAAGGCGGCCAGCGCTGCGCGCGACAGTGGGGGCGGTAAGCCGGGGCACGACGGCAAAGGCACGGGGCAGGGCGCCGGGCACGCCGGTGGGCACTCTGGAAATGGTCATTGATTCATCGTTGACGGGTTCACAAAACTCACAATGACTGGAACAATGTCGGCCATTTCTTATAGTGTTTTCCAAGGCGGCTTAGGTGCAGATTCAGGGTCATTACGAGCTCCAGTTCGAAGCGGTACGCGAAGCCTTTGCCGCGTTGTTCGATGACCCCCAGGAACGTGGCGCCGCGCTGTGTATCCAGGTCGGCGGCGAAACCGTTGTCGACCTCTGGGCCGGCACCGCCGACAAGGACAGGGCCGAGGCTTGGCACAGCGACACCCTCGTCAACCTGTTCTCCTGTACCAAGACCTTTGCCGCCGTCGCGGCGCTGCAACTGGTGGCCGAGGGGAAGCTCAAACTGGACGCCCCCGTGGCCGATTACTGGCCGGAATTTGCGGCGGCGGGTAAAGAGGCGGTCACTCTGCGTCAATTGCTTTGCCATCAGGCCGGGTTGCCGGCGATCCGCCAGATGCTGCCTGCCGAAGCCTTGTACGACTGGCCATTGATGGTCGATACCCTGGCGGCCGAGGCCCCATGGTGGACGCCGGGTGAGGGCCATGGTTACGAGGCGATTACCTACGGCTGGCTGGTGGGCGAATTGCTGCGTCGTGCCGACGGGCGTGGGCCCGGGGACTCCATTGTGGCGCGCGTGGCGCGGCCATTGGGGCTGGACTTCCATGTGGGCCTGGCAGACGAAGAGTTTTATCGTGTCGCGCATGTAGCCCGCAGCAAAGGCAACATGGGCGACGAGGCGGCACAAAGATTACTTCAAGTAATGATGCGCGAACCTACGGCGATGACAACCCGTGCTTTTGCCAATCCACCGTCTATTCTGACCAGTACTAATAAGCCTGAGTGGCGACGCATGCAGCAGCCGGCGGCAAATGGTCACGGTAATGCCCGTAGCCTGGCCGGGTTTTATAGCGGCTTGTTGGACGGTAGTTTGCTGGAAAGCGACATGCTCGAACAATTGACCCGTGAGCACAGTATCGGGCCGGATAAAACCTTATTGACCCAAACCCGATTCGGCCTGGGCTGCATGTTGGACCAGCCACAATTGCCCAACGCCACGTTCGGCCTTGGCCCACGTGCATTTGGGCATCCCGGGGCAGGGGGATCGGTAGGGTTTGCCGACCCGGAACATGATGTAGCTTTCGGTTTCGTGACTAATACACTGGGTCCGTACGTACTTATGGACCCGCGTGCGCAGAAGTTGGTCGGAATATTGGCCGGTTGTCTGTAAACCTCTTGCTGTTTCACAATTTTTTGTTACAAAGGCAAGTATAAAAAGACGCTGAACGAAATGATGTAACTTTAATGTTCTTTAAGCGTCTGTTTAACGGGTCATGCAGACCCCCTGGTTTTTTCTCATTTTGTGGATATCTCATGTTATCGAACAAGTCCTTGGCACTGGCGCTGTGCCTCACTATTACTGGCTGCGCACAAACTCCACAAAATGATGCCGAGGGTGGGCATTGGTGGTCATTTGGATCTGATAAGTCGGCTGCCAAGGACGCAGTGACCCAAACCGACGCCAAGCCCGCCGCGGGTGCCAAACCTGCTGCCCCTGCCGCAGCAGCGGCTCCAGCGCCTGCCGCCGCAGCCCCGGTAGCCAAGGCAGACACCGGCTCGAGCTGGTGGCCGTTCTCTACCAAGAGTGCCGACGAAAAGGCGGCTGATGCCAAGGCCGACTTGAAAGCCGACCTCAAGGCGGCTGACCCGGCGACCCCGGCAGTCGCGAAGACCGACACCGAAGCCAAATGGTGGTGGCCGTTCGAAAGCAAGCCAAAACCACTGGCCAAGGTTGACGTGACCAATGTGCCGATGCCGGATCCGAAAATCACCCAAGCCTGGCTGGATGACTATGAGCCGCGCCTGCGCGCTGCCATCAAGGACAGCAACCTGCAGTTGGAGCGTCGCGAGAACGTACTGGTCGTGATCGCCCCGGTCGATGGTTCCTACAACCCGAAACGCCCGGCAATGTTGCTGCCGGTGACCCTGGGTCCATTCACACGTGTTGCCAAGGCTGTTGAAGGTGACCCGAAGACTGCCGTGCTGGTACTCGGCCACGTCGACACCAATGGCGCCGAGCCTGCAAGCCAGGCCCTGACCAAGGAACGTGCACAATCCATTGCGTCGATTTTCAGCCTCAGCGGCTTGAAGCAGGATCGCTTGATGCTGCGTGGCATGGGCGACCTGATGCCGCGCGCCGCCAACGACAGCAACCAAGGGCGTGCGCTGAACCGTCGCATGGAAATCCTGTTCACTCAGCGTACAACTATGTTGGCGTTGCTGAACAAGTACAACTCGGGCAAGCCGCCGGTTGCCGAGATGGTCGCTGTGCAGACCGCACCCGCACCGGTCCCGGCACCGGCTGCGAAAAAAGCGACCGCTGCGAAAAAGGCACCGGCCAAGAAAGCCGCCGCCAAGCCCGCTGCCAAAAAAGCTGCTGCCAAGCCTGCGGCGAAGAAACCCGCACCGAAGGCCGACGCCCCAGCTGCGAACGAACAGGCGAAAAACTGATCCGTTGAACCAGAAGGATAAAGCCGCATGACCCAGGCACTGGCCGATATGCGCCGTGACTACACACGGGACGGTTTGAGCGAGGCCCAGGCCCCGGACGAACCGTTTGCCTTGTTCCACCAATGGTTTGGCGATGCGGTGAAAACCGAGCAGCCACCGGTGGAGGCCAATGCCATGACCCTGGCCACGGTCGACCAGGACGGTCGCCCGCACTGTCGCATCCTGCTGCTCAAGGGCCTGGATGCACAGGGCTTTACCTTCTTTACCAACTATCAGAGCGCCAAGGGTGAGCAACTCGCGGCGCGACCGTTCGCGGCCATGACCTTCTTCTGGCCGACCCTGGAGCGCCAGGTACGCGTTGAAGGACGAGTGGTCAAGGTCACGCCTGAAGAGTCGGATGCCTATTACCAGGTCCGCCCTTTGGGCAGCCGCCTAGGCGCCTGGGCATCCCCGCAAAGCCAGGTCATTCGCGATCGAGAAGAGTTGCAGGATCTGCTCAAGGCGACAGAACAGCGTTTCAGCGACACCCAACCCGATTGCCCCGAGCATTGGGGCGGCTATCGTTTGCTGCCCGAGCGCATCGAGTTCTGGCAAGGCCGCGCCAGCCGCCTGCATGATCGCCTGAACTACCGCCTGCAAGCGGGCCAATGGGTCCGTGAACGCCTGGCGCCTTGAGCGTCTCCTTCGTCATTTCGCCTCAATAGTGCAGCACACGCGTGAAGTCTCCTGAAGGGAGACTTCACGCGTGTGCGACTACAATGATGAACGCTTCCATGGCATGCTTGGGAACACGTTGAGTGCTACCGTTCGTCGATTTTTCTGGTACTGGCAGTCTGTACTAGGGCTGAATGAAAGCACTTTTCTGCCGGGCTTGCCGTGACAGGCGCCAAGTCGCAGCGTTTAATGAATATCTGTCCTTTGGAGTTGATGCTATGCGTAAGTCCGTTTTACTAGTTGCCTGCTTTACCACCCTGTCATTGTTGTTGGGTGGCTGCGCCTCGAGTCTGACCGGCGACTCGTACTCTCGTGACGAGGCGCGTCGTGTACAGACCGTTCGCATGGGCACCATCGAATCCCTGCGTCCAGTGAAAATCGAAGGCACCAAGACCCCAATCGGCAGCGTTGCCGGTGCAGTGGTTGGCGGCGTTGGTGGCAGCGCAATCGGTGGTGGTCGTGGCAGTATCGTGACTGGCGTTATCGGTGCTGTGGCCGGTGGCCTGCTGGGTTCCGCTGCTGAAGAGGGCCTGACCCGCACCCAGGGCGTTGAAATTACCGTTCGCGAAGATGATGGCAGCATGCGCGCCTATGTTCAGGCCGTGGATGCAAACGAAGTCTTCCGCATTGGCGACCGTGTACGCATCATGACCGTCAACGGCACCAGCCGCGTTACACGTTAAGCGTCGGTTGTAGAAACACAAAACCCCAACCGGGTAACCGGTTGGGGTTTTTGTTTTCTAGGGGGCAGCTCAAACCTGAAAGTGCTTCACCATCGTGTTCAACTCATGCGCCAGGCTTGCCAGGGATTGCGAGGCCGCTGTGGTTTGGGTTGACCCTTCGGCGGACTGAATCGACAGTTGCTGAATGTTCAGCAAGTTGCGGTCGACCGCCCGGGCCACGTCAGCTTGCTCCGCCGCTGCTGTGGTAATCACCAGGTTGCGGTCGTTGATCTCATCATTCGCAGCCAGAATATCCGCCAGCGCCTTTTGTGCCAGCCCGGCCAGCTCCAGGGTTTGCTGGGTCATGGTGCTGCTGTCGAGCATGGTGTGGACGGTACTGGCGGTGTTGGTCTGAATGCTGCCAATCATCTGTTCGATTTCTTGAGTCGATTGGGCGGTGCGATGGGCCAGGGCGCGGACTTCGTCGGCGACCACCGCAAAACCACGGCCTGCATCACCGGCGCGGGCGGCTTCGATGGCGGCGTTCAGTGCCAGCAGATTGGTTTGCTCGGCAATATTGCGGATAACATCGAGTACCTTGCCGATACCCTTGGCTTGTTCGGCGAGGCCACCCACTTGCTCGGAGCTGACCTCAACGCCGCGGGTCAGGGCCTGGATGGCATTGAGCGCCTCGACCATGCGCTGCTGGCCTTTCAAGGCAATGCTGCGTGACTCCTGGGAAAGGTCGGAGGTCGATGCCGCATTGCGCGCGACTTCTTCAATCGCCGTGGTCATCTCGGTAACGGCGGTGGCCGCTTGCTCGATTTCTCCATGCTGTTGTTGCAGGTCCCGGCTGCCCTCGGCGGTGACCGCGTTCAGTTCTTCGGCCGCTGCGGCCAGTTGGCTGGAGGAACCGGTTATTTGCCGCAGGGTCTGTACCAGGTTGTCACGCATGGTTTCTTGCGCCCTGAGCAGGCGTGTGGCTTCGTCGTTGCCGGTAGGTATGATGGGCTGGGTGAGATCGCCGCTGGCAATGGTTTCGGCAATATGGACCGCTTCAATGATCGGACCGGTAATGCTGCGGGTCAGTAGCCAGGCAACCAGGACCGTGCCGGCACTCACCAGCAGAATGACGATCGCGATACCGCTTACGGCATGTTGGTAAGCCCCCACAGACGTCAGGCCGGCCTGTTCTGCGCCTTTGTTGGCGAGGTCGATCAGTTGGTCGAAGTTCTTGGTCATCTTCTCGTAACTTTCTCGGATACTGTTGAGAAAGTCGCGAGCACCGGCCTTATCCCCTGAGCGCGAGCGCTTGAGCATTTCGGTGTGGTTATTGGCGTAGGCATCAAGGCTTTGGTTGAAGACCTCAAGCCGTGATTTTTCCTCTGGGGTGCGCAGCAGCCCCGCATATTGAGTCAACTGCTCCTTGACGCTTTTCAGGCGGCCTGCGGATTTGTCTTCGTAGGTCTGCATATCTGCGTCGCTGGAGGACAGGATGTGCGCCATTTCCCCCAGGCGAAAGCGGTCGAGCGAAGCATTCGCCAAAGCCAGGAGCCTGACGCGTTGCATCCAGTTGTTCTGAATGTCGGCGGCCTGGGACTGGACTTCGCCAATTTGCTTCAGGGCGAACAAACCGAGAAACACACTCAGCGACGCAATAGCTGCAAAGCCGATGAAGGCTCTGGCAGCGATTCTTATATTTCTCAGAAACATGGGTTTTTCGCTCGGGCTGAAAATGCATGGGGGAGCAGGGGCGGGCGGGAGTCCCAAGCCGAGACAATCGGATCGCCACACTCTCTAGTCGGCGCAAAACGGAAAGTCTTTAGGGGGGAGGGCCGACGGATGGTGGCGAAAAAAGAAAACCCCCAACCGGTGACCCGGTTGGGGGTTCTTGTGGCGCTTTTCAGGGGGCTCAGGCTTTCTTGCGACTCGCCATGGCGGTCACCGCGTAACCAATGCAGGCCGCCAGGATCGACCCGGTCAGAATCCCCATGCGGTCCTCGCCGGCGAACTCGCTGGCGCCCGGCACGAACGCCAGGGAGCCGACGAACAGGCTCATGGTGAAGCCGATACCGCACAGGATCGCCACGCCGAGCACCTGGCCCCAGTTGGCGCCGCTGGGCAGTGAGGCGATGCCGGTCTTGATGGCGAGCCAGGTGAGGCCGAATACGCCGACCGTCTTGCCGATCAACAGGCCCGCAGCGATCCCCATGGGCACGTGGTGGGTGAAACTGTCCAGGCTGACGCCAGTGAGGGACACCCCGGCATTGGCGAACGCAAACAGTGGCAGGATGGCGTAGGCCACCCACGGGTGCAGGGCGTGCTCCAGGGTCAGCAACGGTGACGTTTCGGCATTCTTGGTGCGCAGTGGGATGCAGAACGCCAGGGTCACGCCGGCCAGGGTGGCATGCACACCACTCTTGAGCACGCACACCCACAGGATCAGGCCGATGATCAGGTACGGCCCAAGCTTGATCACGCCCAGGCGGTTCATCGCGATCAGGGCAACCAGGCAAGCTCCTGCCCCTGCCAGTGACGCGCCGGACAAGTCAGCGGAATAGAACAGCGCAATGACGATGATGGCACCCAGGTCGTCAATGATTGCCAAGGTCATCAGAAACAGTTTCAGCGACACGGGCACGCGTTTGCCCAGCAAGGCCAGCACGCCCAGCGCGAACGCGATATCCGTGGCCATGGGAATGGCCCAGCCGGCGAGGGCGGCGGGGTTGTCCTTGTTCAGCGCCCAGTAGATCAGCGCGGGCACCACCATGCCGCCGATGGCTGCGGCCCCCGGCAGTACGACTTGGGAAGGCTTGGACAGGTGCCCGTCGAGGAGCTCGCGCTTGACCTCCAGGCCGATCAGCAGGAAGAACAGGGCCATCAGGCCGTCGTTGATCCACAGCAGCGCGGGTTTGGCGATTTTCAGCGCGCCAACCTGGGCGACTACCGGCGTCTCGAGAAAGGCGTTGTACAGGTGCGACAACGGTGAGTTGTTGATGATCAGCGCCAAGGCGGCAGCGGCGATCAGCAACAGGCCGCTGGCGGCTTCCAGCTGGAAGAAACGGGTGAAAGTGCTACGCAGAGGCAAGGGATGCTCTCCAATTGAGGTTCAATAGGCAGGTACCCTAACCCGTACCGTTAGTTGTTAAAACAAAAGTTATATTCTTATTTGTTATAAGTGATGAGCAGAGTCGCCGTTGCGTTAAAGGCTAGCAATTGTGTGTCTAATTGAGACGTCACTGTATCTGTGTGCAGTGTAGGAAACCCCCTAAGATTGGGGCTGAAATCTTTTAGAGACGCACCTAATGAACGACCACCGTACCTGGGCCCGTGAAGCCATCCGCATTATTGAAGCGGACTTCCAGCGTAGCGCCGACACACACCTGATCCCGTTGCCGTTACCGGGGTTGCCGGGTATCGAGTTGTACTTCAAGGACGAGTCCAGCCACCCCACGGGTAGCCTGAAGCACCGGCTGGCCCGCTCCTTGTTCCTGTATGCGTTGTGCAATGGCTGGCTCAAGCCGGGTGCGCCGGTGATTGAGGCATCCAGTGGTTCCACGGCCATCTCGGAAGCGTACTTTGCGCGCCTGCTCGGCCTGTCGTTTATTGCGGTGATGCCGGCCACTACGTCTCAGGAGAAGATCGCCCAAATCGCCTTTTACGGCGGCAAGTGTCATCTGGTACAGGACCCCACGCAGATCTACGCCGAGTCCGAACGTTTGGCGAAGGAAAGCGGCGGTCATTTCATGGACCAGTTCACCTATGCCGAACGCGCTACCGACTGGCGGGCGAACAACAACATTGCCGAATCGATCTTCCAGCAGATGCGCTTTGAGCAGCACCCGGAGCCCAGCTGGCTGATTTCCAGCCCCGGTACCGGTGGCACCACGGCGACCTTGGGACGCTATGTGCGTTATCGCCAGCATTGCACGCGGGTGCTGTGTGCCGATGCCGAGCGTTCGGTGTTCTTCGACTTCTACCAGAGCGGCGACGCCAGCCTGCGCCTGGACTGTGGCTCGCGTATCGAGGGCATTGGGCGGCCTCGGGTCGAGGCGTCATTCCTGCCCAAGGTGATTGATGCGATGGTCAAGGTGCCGGATGCATTGTCCCTGGCAGCCATGCATTACCTGGCTGAGCGCTTGGGGCGGCGAGTCGGGGGCTCCAGCGGGACCAACCTGATTGGTGCCCTGATGGCGGCACAACAGATGAAGGCGGCGGGGGAGTCGGGGTCGATCGTGGCGATCTTGTGTGATGGCGGTGAGCGGTATGCCACTACCTATTACGATGAGGCTTGGCTGGCGGGGCAGGGGTATGAATTGGAGGGGCTGATTGCAGCCGTTGCGGCGAGTGTCGAACGGGGTGAGCCTTTACCCGAAACGATCCTGCGCGCAAACATCTGATACAACGTAAACCAAATGTGGGAGCAGGCCCCTCCCACATTTTTTACTGCCGTGTTCTCAGGCTTCGATACCCAACATATCCCGCGCCAAGGCTTCGGCAATCCGAATGCCGTCGACACCTGCCGACAGAATCCCACCGGCATAACCGGCGCCTTCACCGGCCGGGAACAGGCCCTTGACGTTCAGGCTCTGCATCGACTCGTTACGGGTAATCCGCAGCGGCGATGACGTGCGGGTTTCGATACCGGTCAGTACGGCATCGTGCAGCGAGTAACCCTTGATCTGTTTCTCGAACGCCGGCAAGGCTTCGCGGATGGCTTCGATGGCGAAGTCCGGCAGGGCCAGGGCCAAGTCACCCAGGGATACGCCGGGCTTGTAGGACGGTTCCACACTGCCGATGGCCGTGGAGGGCTTGCCGGCAATGAAGTCACCTACCAATTGCGCAGGCGCCTCGTAGTTGCTGCCGCCCAGGATGTAGGCGTGGGACTCCAGGCGCTCTTGGAGTTCGATACCGGCCAGCGGGCCACCAGGGTAGTCCACCTCGGGCGTGATACCGACCACGATGCCGGAGTTGGCGTTGCGCTCGTTACGCGAGTACTGGCTCATGCCATTGGTCACGACGCGATTGGGCTCTGAGGTCGCGGCAACCACGGTGCCGCCCGGGCACATGCAGAAGCTGTAGACCGAACGGCCGTTCTTGGCGTGATGCACCAGCTTGTAGTCGGCGGCACCCAGTTTCGGGTGGCCGGCGTATTTGCCCAGGCGCGCGGCGTCGATCAGCGACTGCGGGTGTTCGATCCGGAAACCCACCGAGAACGGCTTGGCTTCCATGTACACGCCACGGCTGTGGAGCATGCGGAAGGTGTCACGGGCGCTGTGGCCCAAGGCGAGAATCACATGCTTGGAGAGGATCTGCTCGCCGCCGTCGATAACCACGCCGTTCAGTTGCCCGTCTTCGATCAACACGTCGGTGACCCGTTGTTCGAAACGTACTTCACCGCCCAGGGCGATAATTTGTTCGCGCATGTTTTCCACCACGCCGGTCAGGCGGAATGTACCGATGTGCGGCTTGCTGACGTAGAGGATCTCTTGCGGCGCACCGGCCTTGACGAATTCGTGCAGCACTTTGCGACCGTGGAATTTCGGGTCCTTGATCTGGCTGTACAGCTTGCCGTCGGAGAAGGTCCCGGCGCCACCTTCACCGAATTGCACGTTGGACTCGGGGTTGAGCACGCTTTTGCGCCACAGGCCCCAGGTGTCCTTGGTGCGCTGACGCACTTCCTTGCCGCGTTCGAGGATGATCGGCTTGAAGCCCATCTGCGCCAGCAACAGCCCGGCGAAGATCCCGCAGGGGCCAAAACCGACGACGATTGGCCGCTCGCTCAAGCCTTCCGGTGCTCGGCCCACCACTTTGTAGCTGACATCCGGCGCGGTGTTGATGTTGCGATCATCGGCGAACTTGAGCAGCAGGGCGGCTTCGCCCTTGACGTTCAGGTCGATGGTGTAGATGAAGCACAGCTCCGACGATTTCTTGCGCGCATCGTAGCTGCGCTTGAACAGGGTGAAATCGAGCAGGTCATCACTGGCGATGCCCAGGCGCTGCACGATGGCAGGCCGCAGGTCTTCTTCGGGATGGTCGATGGGCAGCTTGAGTTCGGTGATTCGTAACATGACGGGATCCGGTAGGCGGCGGGCTTCGATGCCGGCTGTTTTGCAAACCGGCGATTATAAGCCCCAATGGAGGATTTCCGTCATGTTAAAACAGCCCAGGGGGGGAATCAGTCGTCGCGTGAGCCACCGAACGACGCGCAACCACGCTGTACCTTGCCATTAACCCGCAACTCGGCGGTCATGTGCTGCAGGCTGCCGGTGGCGCTATCGATACAGCGTTGCGGGGCTACCCACAGTTCGATGTGCAGGTTGTTGGCTTCGGTCATCAGGTTGAAACGGCCGTCCCCCAGCTGTTCTTCGACAAACGGCACCGCCAGTGGCGGCTGGCCTTCGCGTTCCAGCACCATGCCCTTGGCCGTGACGTTCATGACCCAAGTCGGTTCATGGCCGTTGGCTCGCAGGATCATGCGCTTGAAGTCCGGGTCGTTGCAGGCCGAGGTCGAGCGTTCGACGCGATACAGCTGTTGCAGGTCCACCGAGCCCTGGGTGCCGCTGGCGACGCCGGAGAACTTGCCACGCAAGTCTGCAAACAGCGCACCTTGTTGGCCGGCCAGGGAGGCGGCTTCCTGCAGGACGCTGGTGCCCCCGGTATCGTTGACCACGTAGTTGCGTTTGTCGTTGCAAGGCTGGAACAACAGCTTGCCGCCAACGGCTGTCAACTCACCCTGCATACGGGTCAGTCCGACAGTAGACGGCTTGGCCGGTTCGCTTTCGAACATCTGGCAGGCAGTGAACAGGGGGAGCAAGGCAAGCAAAGCAAGGGTACGGGCGGCGCGCATTATCGGGTCTCCAGACAAGTGCCGCCACGTTACGCAGCCTGGCGTTGTATCACAAGTCAGTCGTATGAACTGATGAAGTAGGATAAAGCGAAGCGAGCTTTTCCTACTGCGCGGTATGGGGTTGTGTGGAACGCTTGGGTTTTATATTGAGGGCACACGTCATGAAGTTACCCCTTGTGCTGTGCGGTTTGTGGTTACTCACATCGGCTGCATGGGCTGAACAACCCGCCAAGCTGTTTTATAACGCTCAGACTGATTTTGTCGACATGCACCTGACGCTGAAAACAGCCAATGAGCCAAACCCGCGCTACATCAGCGTGGACGTGGTCCTCAGTCCTGAGGCCAGCGCCCGTACTGCAGTATTGAGCGAGCAGGCAATGAACAAGCCACTCACGCTTTACGTCAATGGTCGGCAACTGGGTACTGCCGCTGTCAGAGGTGTAATAGACACGGGGCAATTGAGATTTTTCATCCCGCGCGAAAGGCTCGTGGAGATGATGCCGTCGCTGATGCGATAAGGTCTCAAGCGCTGCCTGGCCGATTGGCAGCGCCTCGGCAAAACCTTAACCGACGATAAACGTCTGGCCAGTTTGCAAGCCCTCGACACTTTTCGCGTAGGCCAACGCCACATCGGCGCCAGTGACTGGCTTGTAGCCACGGAAGTAGGGGGCGTAGCTGCCCATGGCCTCCAGTAGGACGGTCGGGCTCACGGCATTGACGCGCAAGCCGCGTGGCAGTTCGATCGCCGCGGCTTTGACGAAGGCATCGATGGCGCCGTTGACCAGCGCCGCAGACGCACCGGTACGAATCGGGTCACGGTTCAGAATGCCACTGGTGAAGGTAAACGAAGCGCCGTCGTTGGCGTACTCACGACCGATCAGCAACAGGTTGACCTGGCCCATCAGCTTGTCACGCAGGCCCAGCTCAAAGTCGGCTTCGCTCATATCGCCCAATGCCACGAAATTCACGCTGCCTGCCGCACAGACCAGCGCATCGAACTTGCCGGTCTGTTCAAACAGCTGGCGAATCGAGGCGCTGTCGCTGATGTCGACCTGGAAGTCTGCACCGCTGCGGCCGATGCTGATCACTTCGTGACGCTGAGCCAGTTCCGCCTTGACCGCTGAGCCGACAGTACCGCTGGCGCCAATCAATAGGATTTTCATCGTGCTGTTCCTCCAGGGGGTAAGTGAGGGTTCAGTCTAGTGTGGCTTTTCAGGTGAATAAACGCGCTAATAGGCAACCTTTGGTTTTCAAATGGAAACAATCCATGAGCGAAATGGATGACCTGGCAGCCTTTGCCGTATTGATCGAAGCGGGCAGTTTTACGCTGGCGGCCGAGCAATTGGGGTGCAGCAAAGGCCAGCTGTCCAAGCGCATCAGCCAGTTGGAAGCACAGTTTTCTGTCGTGCTGCTGCACCGCACCACCCGCAAGCTCAGCCTCACCGCGGCAGGCGCGGCGTTGTTGCCCCAGGCCCAGGCGCTGGTCGTACAAGTGGAGCGCGCTCGTCAGGCATTGGCGCGGCTCAAGGACGACCTGGCCGGACCGGTCCGTATGACGGTTCCGGTGTCGTTGGGAGAAACCTTCTTTGATGGCTTGCTGCTGGAGTTTTCCAAGCAGTATCCGCAGGTGCAGATCGAGCTGGAGCTGAACAATAGCTACCGGGATTTGGCTCGGGACGGGTTTGATTTGGGCGTACGCACGGGCGTCATGGAAAATGAGCGCCTGGTGGCCAAGCCGCTGCTGGCCTGGCATGAAATGACCTGTGCCAGCCCGGCCTACCTGGAGCAGCATGGTGAGCCGCTCACGCCCGCCGATCTGGCCACCCATACCTGTTTGCTCAACAGTCATTACAGCGGTCGCGAGGAATGGTTGTATCACCAGCAACATGAATTGCTGCGCGTCAGGGTGAGCGGCACGTTCGCTTCCAACCATTACAACCTGTTGAAGAAGGCTGCATTGGTGGGCGCCGGCATCGCGCGCCTGCCGTCATACGTTTTGCCGGCGGAATTGGCTGACGGCCGATTACGTTGGCTCTTGCGTGATTATCAGACGCGGAGCATGCCGATGTACCTGGTTCACCCCTACCAGGGTGGCCTGCCGAGGCGCACCCAGGTATTGGCCGACTATTTGGTTGACTGGTTCAAGCGCAGCGGCGAGGCGCTGGATCGGCTTCAGCGGTAGCGGCGGGCGATCCAGTGGTCGATGGATACGGCGCCCGGGCCCTTGGCGACCAACAACAACAGCAGCGCAATCCAGGTGCCGTGGGTTGGGTAGGCTTCGGGGTAGACGAACAGTTGAATGGTCAGGGTCATGCCGATCAACGCCAGGGCTGAGAAGCGGGTGGCGAACCCCACGAGAATCAGCACCGGGAAAAAGTGCTCGGCAAACGCAGCCAGGTGCGCGGCGACTTCCGGCGACAACAGGGGCACGTGGTATTCGCTGCGAAACAACGGCAGTGTCGAGGCGGCGAGCTTAGGTTCGCCGAGCTGGAAGGTGCCGTTGACCAAATCAATGGCGAAGCCTTCGACTTTGGTTTGCCCGGATTTCCAGAACACCGCTGCGATGGAGAATCGCGTAATAAAGGCGATCAGGCTGTAAGGGATTTTTTCAAACAGTGCGACGACCCGTTTTATCAGGCAGGGAGCTGAAGTGTTCATGGCGATACCTTGTGTTCCAGATGTAAATGAGTGATGGCGTCGTGGCCGATCAGCAGCGTCAGGCATTGATGCAAGTCGAATTCGGCCGAGGCTTCGAGGGCCTCGGCGACGGCCATTTCCAACCCGGCCCCCCGGCCCAGGCTGTTGATAAACGCCACCGATCCGCTGTCGATGGCGAACACCTTGACCGCCAACCCTTGACGTAAGACCAACGCGTTTTGGGCATACCCCGGGTCCAACATGGCGACAGCGCCCTCGGTCTGGTGGGCGGCCCAAACCGCCACGATGGCGTAGGGAGAGTTCAACGTGGAGAGCGAGGGGTGCAACCGCAGGCGCGACTGCCCCAGGTCTGCCGTACCTTGCAGTTGCTGGAGCACGTCGTGCTGATCCAGCGGCTGGATATCCGCCGCGTGATAAGCGCGAACCCGCAGGCGTTCCAACCGTGCGACATCGGCGAGGTAGGGCACGCTCGCCGCCGGTGCGAACCCCTGGATAAAGTCGGCAAATGTGTTGCCGTACTCACTGATTATTGGGCTGCTGGGCGGATGATCCTGCACATATAGGCCGGCCATGGCGCGAAAAAACGCCTCGCCGACCAGTTGCAGTGCCACCGGATACGCCGCTGCCAATGCATTGATCAAGGCGCTGTGGACGTTGTTGCGGTACACCGCGAAGCGGCTCATCGGATCGGCACCGTTGCTGCTGAACAAACCCTCAGGGCAGGCGGCGTCCGGGGCCAGCAGGGCGCTGGCAAATGCGCTTTGAACACTCATCGGGCCACCTGCGACAGATAGCCGTCGGCGTGTTGAACCTCAACCTGCAATACGCTGAAGGCCGGCACCTGGTTATCCCGCTCGATCAGCGTGGCCATCGGCCCGGTACGCGCCAGAACGTGCTCGTAGAGTTGCCATACGGCGTTGTCGATAGGCGCTCCGTGGTCATCGATCAGTAGGCGGTCGCCCAGGCTGTCCGTGTCTTCGGCAAAACCTGCCAGATGAATCTCACCGACGGCGCGCAAAGGCAGGGCATCGATGTAGGCCAGCGGGTCGCGTTGGTGATTGATGCACGACACATAGACGTTGTTGACGTCGAGCAGCAGGCCGCAGCCGGTGCGGCGGATGATCCCGCTGAGAAAGTCCGTCTCGTCCAGGGTGGAGCGCTGGAACTGCAGGTAGGTTGACGGGTTTTCCAACAGCATCGGCCGCTTGAGCGCGTGTTGTACCTGGTCAACGTGTTCGCATACCCGGTCCAGGGTGGCGGCATCATAGGCCAGGGGCAGCAAGTCATTGAGAAACACCGGGCCGTGGCTGGACCAGGCCAGGTGTTCGGAAAAAGAGTGGGGTTGATAGCGTTCGATCAGCAGGGCCAACCGTGCCAGGTGCTCACGGTCCAGTGGGCCTTCGCCGCCGATGGAGAGTCCCACACCGTGCAAGGACAGCGGGTACTGCTCGCGGATCAACCCCAGGTAGTGATGAAACGGGCCGCCGGCCACCATGTAGTTTTCGGCGTGCACTTCAAAAAAACCGATGTCGGGGCAGGTCTCGAGCACTTGCGCGAAGTGCTCGTTCTTCAGCCCCAGCCCGGCCCTGTGGGGGAGGCCGGGCACCTGAGCCGGTGAGACTGTGTGTTGGGGGGTAAGCGTCATCATCAGTACTCAGGTTGTACAGGCTTTCAGGACTTGGCGGTGAAGGCCGCTTCCTGGCCAAAACCGGTCGACGAGGTCGTGCTTGGGGTTTTGACGCAGGTGCCGGCTGGGACCAGTTTCCAGGCGTTGGCCTGGTCTTTGACTTTGGAGGTGCCGGCGCAGGTCGTGCCCGCACCTGCGGCGCAATCGTTCTTGCCGGCTTCGGCGACGCCGAAGCATTTCTGCATATCGTCGGCGGCATGAGCGGTGGTCGTCAGGGCGGACAGGCTCAGGGCCGAGCCCAGGGCCAGGACGAGGGTGGCGGCGGACAGCGAGCGGGTTTTGGTAGTCATGGTGCTTCTCCAGCAGTGGGATGGCGGGCTTTATTGCCTGCTTGTACCACTAGAGAAAGGCGAGCGGGATTTGTTACACCGAGGTCAAAAAAAACAAAGATATCTGTATATCAGTTTTCCTTGACCCTGAAGGCGCGAAGCACTGCCCTCTTTCGAGAGCCGTGTTGGAGGGCTCATCGACGACCAGAAAAAAAGTCCAGAACATTAAGGACTTGTCTTGTCACCGGGCGTTCAGTGCGTAGCGCTTGAGAACGTTGTTCGGCTACCTGCCCCAGCGATGGGCCAGGTCGGGGAGGGGCGTCAATAGGCGCCTGCGCCATATCGGCTAGGGGGGGCGCCGATGGCAGGTGTTCAAACTGGTCCTTGAGCATATTGGCAAACGTGATGTACAAATTTTCATTTATCTCACCACTGTTGACTTGCTCGTCAAGCAACGCCATTTCTTTCGATATCTCGTCTTTGGTGGTGAGTTGGGCGTAGTGGTCGCGAACGTCGTTGAACGTTTTTATCTTGGGAGGGGGTGGTGCAGAAGGCTCCCAGTTCTGTGTAGGAAGTGCTGTAGACGGTAGTGAGGCGCTTTTGATAGCCATGGATTATTCCCTTAGGTGAACATCCCCGTAAGTGGCCATTTCGCATTATTGGTTCCAAGTATGAATGGCAAAAAAAAACGGCCCGAAGGCCGTTTCTTGTCGCCAGGCGGCATTAACCGCCCAGGTACGCCTCCCGCACCTTCGGGTCCGTCAGTAGTTGTTCGCCAGTGCCCTGCATCACCACCCGGCCGTTTTCCAGCACGTAGGCACGGTCGGCGATTTTCAGCGCCTGGTTGGCGTTCTGTTCCACCAGGAACACCGTCACACCGTCCTTGCGCAGCTGTTCGATGATGTCGAAGATCTGCTGGATGATGATCGGTGCCAGGCCCAGTGACGGTTCGTCCAGCAGCAACAGTTTGGGCTTGCTCATCAGCGCGCGACCGATGGCGAGCATCTGTTGCTCGCCGCCGGACATGGTGCCGCCGCGCTGGCTGAAACGCTCCTTGAGCCGCGGGAACAAGTGCAACACTTTGTCCATTTGCTCCTGGTAGTCGCCCTTGTCGGTAAAGAACCCGCCCATGGCCAGGTTCTCTTCCACGGTCAGGCGCGAGAACACCCGACGGCCTTCCGGCACCACGGCAATGCTCTTGCGCATGATGTGCGAGGACTGCT
The DNA here is from genome assembly GCF_023242475.1 of Pseudomonas sp. MWU15-20650. Classification (GTDB taxonomy): domain Bacteria; phylum Pseudomonadota; class Gammaproteobacteria; order Pseudomonadales; family Pseudomonadaceae; genus Aquipseudomonas. The sequence continues at coordinate 25,277 of NZ_JALJFG010000006.1, forward strand.
GGCCCACCAGTTCTTCACCCATGTAGCGGATGCTGCCACTGTGGGCCTGGGGCGAACCGCACAGGGTCATCAGCAGGGTCGACTTGCCGGCACCGTTGGCGCCGATCAGCGTGACGATTTCACCTTGGCGCACTTCCACGTTGACGCTGTGCAGGGCCTGGATCTTGCCGTAGAAAGTGGAAACGTTTTCGAATTGCAGCATTTTACGCTTCCCCCAGATAGGCTTTGATCACTTCCGGATTATCGCGGATCTGCTCCGGCGTTCCGTTGGCCAGCGGCGTGCCCTGATTGATCACCACGATGTGGTCGGAGATGCTCATGACCAGTTTCATGTCGTGTTCGATCAACAGTACCGTGGCGTTGTTTTCCTCACGCAACACGCTGATCAGCGCTTTGAGGTCTTCGGTTTCCTTGGGGTTCAGGCCGGCTGCCGGTTCGTCGAGCATCAGGATCCGCGGGCGGGTCATCATGCAACGGGCGATTTCCAGGCGGCGCTGCTGACCATAGGCCAGGGTGCCGGCAGGGCGGTTGGCGAACTCAGTGAGGTTGACCTTGTCCAGCCAGTACGCGGCGTACTCCATGGCCTCGCGTTCGCTCTTGCGAAACGCCGGGGTCTTGAACAGGCCCGCGAAGAAGTTGGTGTTCAGGTGACGGTGCTGGGCGATCAACAGGTTCTCGACCGCCGTCATGTCCTTGAACAACCGTACGTTCTGGAAGGTCCGTACCACGCCCTTGCGGGCGATCTCGTGGCCGGCCAAACCCTGGATCGGCTGGCCATCCAGCAGGATGCTGCCACCGCTTGGCTTGTAGAAACCGGTGAGGCAGTTGAACACCGTGGTCTTGCCGGCGCCGTTGGGGCCGATCAGTGCCACTACCTGTTTCTCTTTCACGGTCAGGGCCACGCCGTTGACCGCCAGCAAGCCGCCGAAGCGCATGCTCAAGTTTTCGACTTTCAGGATCTCGCGGCTCATTTGCGCAGCTCCATGTGTGGACGTTGCATGGGCAGCAGGCCTTGAGGACGCCAGATCATCATCAGCACCATCATGGCGCCGAACATCAACATGCGGTATTCGCTGAACTCACGCATCATTTCCGGCAGCAGGATCATCACGATGGCCGCCAGGATCACGCCCAGCTGAGAGCCCATGCCACCCAGTACCACGATGGCAAGGATGATCGCCGACTCGATAAAGGTGAACGACTCCGGGGTCACCAAACCTTGGCGAGCGGCGAAGAAACTGCCGGCAAAACCGGCGAACGCAGCGCCCAGGGTGAATGCGGAAAGCTTGATGATGGTCGGGTTCAGGCCCAGGGCACGGCAGGCGATTTCATCTTCGCGCAACGCTTCCCACGCACGACCGATCGGCATGCGCAGCAGGCGGTTGATCACGAACAATGCTGCCAGTGCCAGCAACAAGGCCACCAGGTACAGAAACACCACTTTGCTCACTGGGTTGTAGTCGATCCCGAAGTACTCGTGGAAGGTCTGCATGCCTTCGGCGGCGCTGCGCTCGAACGACAGCCCGAAGAACGTTGGCTTGGGGATGCTGCTGATGCCGTTCGGGCCTCCGGTGATGTCCGTCAGGTTACGCAGGAACAGGCGGATGATTTCACCGAAGCCCAGGGTCACGATCGCCAGGTAGTCCCCTCGCAGGCGCAACACCGGGAAGCCCAGCAGGAAGCCGAACGTGGCCGCCATCAAGCCGGCCAGCGGCAGGCAGACCCAAAAGCTCCAGCCCAGGTAGTGCGAGAGCAACGCGTAGGTATAGGCGCCCACGGCGTAGAAGCCCACATAGCCCAGGTCGAGCAGGCCGGCCAAGCCCACCACGATGTTCAGGCCAAGGCCCAGCAGCACGTAGATCAGGATCAGGGTGGCGATGTCAACCGCGCCGCGTGAGCCGAAGAACGGCCAGATCAGCGCGGCGATGATCAGGGCAATGATGATGTAGCGTTGGGTACGCGGCAGGGTCAGGAATTGGCTGACCTTGGGCGAGACCAATGGGCCACGGTTGCCTTTGAACAGGGCACCGACTTGCTGGGTGAACAGCACGCGCAGGAACATCAGCACCGAGCACAGGGCAATGATGGTCAGGGTGACGGGACCGGTGCCATGCACTTCCAGGTTGATGCCGACAATGCTCAGCTTGAGACCGAGTACCGGGAAGGCCACGGCCCACACCAGCAAGGCGCTGAAAAACGCCGATTTAAGATATCTGCTCATACTTTCTCAACCTCCGGACGGCCCAGGATGCCGGTCGGACGGAACAACAACACCAGAACCAACAGGCCGAACGCCACGACATCCTTGTACTGATCGCCGAAGATATCGGCGCCAAAGGCTTCGGCCACACCCAGCACCAGCCCGCCGAGCATGGCGCCCGGAATGCTGCCGATGCCGCCCAATACCGCCGCGGTGAAGGCTTTGAGGCCCACCAGGAAACCGGCGTTGGGGTTGATCACGCCGTATTGCATGCTCAGCAGGACGGCCGCGACGGCCGCCAGCGCGGCACCGATGACGAAGGTCAGGGCGATGATGTTGTTGGTGTTGATGCCCAACAGGTTGGCCATCTTGATGTCTTCGGCGCAGGCCCGGCAGGCACGCCCCAGACGTGAGCGAGAGATGAACAGGGTCAGGCCCAGCATCGCCACCAGGGTGACGACGAAGACCAGGATCTGCATGTAGGAAATCAGCACTTCTTCCGCACCGCCTGGGCCAAAGGAGATGCTCCCCGGGATCAGGTTGGGGATGGACTTGTCCTTGGAGTCCTGGGACAGCAACACGGTGTTCTGCAGGAAGATCGACATGCCGATAGCGGAAATCAGTGGGATCAAGCGGTTGCTGCCACGCAAGGGACGGTAGGCAACACGCTCGATACTGTAGCCATAGGCACTGGTTACAACGATCGACGCGATGAACGCGGCGGTCATCAACAGCGGCAGGGAGTGGATACCCAGCATGGCCAGCCCGGCAAGGGCGATGAAAGCCACGTAGGAACCAATCATGTACACCTCGCCATGGGCGAAGTTGATCATTCCAATGATGCCGTAAACCATTGTGTAGCCAATGGCTATCAAGGCATAGGTGCTGCCAATGGTCAGGCCATTAACCAGCTGTTGGAAAAAATGATAGATCTCAGGCATTACAGCGCTCCTAAAAACCCGATACGCATTTCACTGGTGGAGTCATGTTCCGGCCCTGCGCTGTGTTCTATGAGCACATTTGCACAAAGCGTTTGCCAGCGAACCGCTGGTGACGGTTTTAAGATTTTCAGGTGAGCCAGCGCCCGGATCGCGGGTGTCTGGCCCATAAACCTCGTAAAACAAAGCCCACTGCTTGCACAGTGGGCTTGTTGACCAGTAACGCCTGGCTTACTGAGGGGAAACTTCGGTTTTTGGTTTACCGAAGTGCCATTCGTAGACCACGAACTTGAAGTCTTTCAGGTCGCCCTTGGCGTCGAAGCTCAGGTCGCCGGTAGGGGTCTTGAAGGAGCCTGCGTGGATAGCGGCTGCGACTTTGGCAGTGTCTTCGCTCTTGGCGGCAGCGATACCGCCGGCGATGACTTCAACGGCCGAGTAGGCGGGGAACACGAACGGCCCGGTTGGGTCCTGCTTGTTCTTGGTGAACTCTTCAACGATGGCTTTGTTGGCCGGGTCGGTGTCGAAGGATTTCGGCAGGGTCACCAGCAGGCCTTCGGAAGCACCCTGGGCGATTTGCGAGATGGAGTCGTTGCCGACGCCTTCTGGGCCCATGAACTTGGCGTTCAGGCCTTTTTCCTTGGACTGGCGCAGGATCAGGCCCAGCTCAGGGTGGTAGCCGCCGTAGTAGACGAAGTCGACGTTGGCTTGCTTGAGTTTCTGGATGATCGAGGAGAAGTCTTTGTCGCCGGCGTTCAGCCCTTCGAAGACGGCTACTTTCACGCCTTTCTTCTCGAGGGTCTGTTTAACGGCAGTGGCGATGCCTTCACCGTATTGCTGTTTGTCGTGCAGAACGGCAACGATCTTCGGCTTCACGTGGTCGGCGATGTAGTTGCCGGCCGCTGGGCCTTGGGCGCTGTCCAGGCCGATGGTGCGGAAGATCAGCTTGTAGCCACGGGCGGTGATTTCAGGGCTGGTGGCAGCCGGGGTAATCATGATGACGCCTTCGTCTTCATAAATGTCCGACGCTGGCTGAGTGGAGCTGGAGCAGAGGTGACCGACGACGAACTTGACCCCGTCGTTGACCACTTTGTTGGCTACGGCAACGGCTTGTTTTGGATCGCAAGCATCGTCGTATTCCTTGGCTTCGAGCATCTTGCCATCGACGCCGCCCTTGGCGTTGATGTCGGCGATTGCCTGCTTGGCACCCATGAATTGCATATCACCGTATTGCGTCACCGGACCGGTCTTGGGACCGGCGATGCCGATCTTGATGGTGTCGGCTGCGAACGAATGGCCGGCAACACCAGCCAGGACCATAGCGGCAAACAGTTTGGAAATCTGCTTAGTAGCCTTATTCATAGTGCTCCACTCTTACTGTTGTATTTTTTATAGTTCTAGCGGCCTTGTGAGCTGCAGAACCGGATCAGATATCTCGGATATCCCCCCGGCATTGCCCTGGCAACTGTACCGGTACAGTGTAGAGCGCCGGTTGATCGCTTGAAAAGCTGGCTGCTGGGGGCAAAACCCTGGCGTGTCGCTTAAATGAAAGAAAAAGACAGAATTGCGGCGGGGTGATGCCAGAGTTTCGGGCAATCCTTGGCTTTCCTGACACTTTCTATCGATGCCTCATTTGCAACTGGGTTTTTCTGCCTGAGCGACGGGGCTATGATTGCGCCGATTTTTTACTCAGGTGAACTCCCATGACGCAAGAACCTAGCACCCTCTATGCCAAGCTGCTCGGTGAAACCGCCGAAATTTCCTGGAAGGAGCTTGAGCCGTTCTTTGCCAAGGGTGCCCTATTGTGGGTCGATGCCGGCCTGGATTTGATCGAAGCGGCTGAGGGGATGGCCGAGGATAACCGCGACAAAGTGGCTGCGTGGCTGGCTGCGGGGAGCCTTGGCGAGGTGTCTGCGACGCGGGCATTGGACCTGGTTGAGCGTGATCCGAGCCTGTGGGCAGTGGTGGTTTCGCCGTGGATTCTGATCCAGGAAAGGGTGGCGTAATAAAAGGCTGCACGAAAAAGGTGCGCGTTTTGTGCCGATGGAAGTGTGTAGCCGAGTAACCGCTCCCGCCGTGATGGCACCTTGCCGTAGAGAAACGTCACAGGTGAGGGTGACGTGCACGTCACGGGAACAGTTTTGCAGGGGGCGAATGGCCCGCGCAATTGTTTCTTGTTATGAGGCGAATGGGGTGGCGAGGGGCAAGCTCTCCTCGCCACCACCGGCTCAAGCGGTCTTGCCAGTATGGTTATTCAGCGAGATCACCTTGGTCTTGCCAATCCGGTGGCGGTAAATCTCACGCAAATACTTGATCGCCTTCTTCACGCAGTCCCGTGACAGGCGAATGTCATTGATCGACACGAACTTCTCTTTGTCGTTGATCAGCTCGCGGTACTTCTTCTCATACATCGGTTTGATCGCGTACCAGTTGGTGTCGAGGATCTTCGCCGGGTTTTCAAACTCATTGAGCAGCTCGTCGATACGGTCTTCGTCGAAGTGCTCGTGGATGATGAAGTCCAGGATCGAATTGTCCAGCGTGTCATCAAACCGGTACGGATTGCGCGCAAAGCAGCGTTTGATAAACGCCACGATCAAGGTCAGGAAATCATCCGACAGGCATGGGCTCTTGGCGATCAATGTGGTCAACGACAAGTTGGCCGACGCCCCAATTACCAAGGCATAGCGCTTGAGCGTGGTGTTGGGGAACAGGCTGTTGAGGTGGGTCTTGAGACGGTTCAGGTCCATGTAGGACAGCTTGTAATCCTTGGGCAGCGAGACGATTGAGACCACCGACGAGCAGTTCTTGAAAAAGTGCAGGTCGTGCAAGGCCGCCGCGTCGTAGCCGGAATTCTTGTACTGCTCCAGGGACGCCTTGTAGCGCTTGGACTCGATCGGCAGCAGGCTGATGCCCTCAATTGCCTGGGTGACTTTGTTGAAGTGCGGCAAGTCGATGGAGCGAAAGAACAGGTCGTCGATGTTCAAGCGCTGGGGTTCTTTATCGAACACCTTGAACTTGTCGCTCGACGGCGCCGGGGTTTCCGGTACCACGGATTCGGCGTAGGCAATCGCCACCGGACCGGCCAGGCTCATAAACAGGTCGTTGGCATCCAGGCGGATGGTTTCGCCGATGTCGATGCCCGCGCGGCGGAAGTAGTTCTGGTCGTAATCGGTGGTCACCGCCTGGGCGGTGAGGATGTTGAAGATCTGCTGGGAAATGTACTGGTTGGCGTGCTTTTCCATGGCATTGACGTCAATGTTCTGGATATTGCCGTCGTCGCTTTCTTCGGCGTAACGCATGATGTCGTTGGAAATCAGCATCATCGCGTTCCACGGGCGGATGCGGCCTTTCACACTGGCTTCGCTGCTGTCTTCGTTGTCGAAGTTGTATGAGAAGTCCCATTCTTCCGACAGGTATTTGCACAGCAATCGCCCGGCATTGATGTGCAGCGCTTCGGACATTTCGCTGCGGTGGTCGGAGATGTTCGGTAGCACGCAGATACCGCTGGTGAAGATCGGCTCGAAAACGAAGGCGTGGCCGCTTTTGCTGTCGTGCTCGTCGGCGGGCTTGGTGTCGAATGTCTTGTTCATGTATGAGTGTTGCTGGGCGAGGCCGAATTCCGAGGCCATGCCCGACCCCGTGCCGCCGCCGGCGCTGAAGATCGAGAAGTACAGGCGCGACTGGTTGGCCTTGATGCCGCAGGAGTCGATCAGGTACGAGTGGATCATCTTCCAGTCGGGGCTGGAGAAGCGCTGGGTGTCTTTGTTGAGAATGATCTTGGCCAGGTACTGGCCGAGGATCGGCGCGTTACCGGCGCCACCGGCATGCACTTCGGACAAGTCCATGATTTTCATCTTGCTGTAGTCGCGCAGGAAGCCGCTTTTTTCGCCCTTGCGTGAGAAGCGGATACGCCCGGCGATGTCCTTGTCGAGGTCGCCCAGCATCACCAAGGGTTCCACCAGGAACACCGGCTTGGTGGCCTTGCCGCCGCCCAGTCGCAGGTTGTTGCGGATCCATTGGGCGGGGCTGTAGCCCTTATCCGCGGTTTTATCTTCAGTGCTGAATTCGTTCAGGTAGAACTTGCGCGCGTTGTACACCAACTCCGCCACGTCCAGCGCGATGTTCGAACCGCAGCGGCCCAGGCCGATCAGGCAGACCGAGGGAAACTCCTGCTCGTTGCGTGGGTCGCCGTCGCCTTCCTGTTGGGGCGAGCGCGGGAACACCATGTCGCGCAGACCGTCGAGGTTATCGAGGATGCGGTCAGTATGGGTCTCGGTGAAGTACAAGTACTGCTGGGTGGCCAGCGGGCGCGCATTGCTCAATGACTTTGAACCTGAGGGTTTTTCCGCAGGAGCTGTCGGCAACACATCGAAGATCTCGGTGGCAGAGTTATTTTTGGAAGTCATTGTGCGCCATGTACCTGGACGGACGGCTCAAAAAATCCAGGAGCCGTCACTGAATGAGAGTTCGCGACTTTACAGTGCGTCTTAGTCCGGGACGGTCGGGTTTAACCCTGATGTTTCAAGGGGAATACAGGCCGGACTCTGATGAATCGGCCGTTCGTCGGCGTTCTTTAGGCAAATGATGGCGAAATGCCAAAGATTCGGCGTCAGCGAATTGGCCTGACAACAGAGGACGGCGCGGCGCGGCCCAGGGCAGGGTCCTTTGGCGTCGGCGTGTCTTTGTTGCCTTCCACACCGAACGGGTAGAGCGGGTTGCGCATCTGAATGCCCTGCATCACGCCGATGATGTCGCCCAGAGGTACCGCCGGGCTCAGCAAGTAGCCCTGGATGAAGTCACAGCCATGCTTGAGTAGGAGGTCGAATTGCGCCTGGGTTTCGACACCTTCGGTGACCACCTGCAAGTGCAGGGTGTGGGCCATGCCGAGAATGGCCTGGACGATCTCTATATCCGCGGTGGACTTTGGGATGTCCTGGATGAAGGAACGGTCGATCTTCAGGGTGTTGAGCGGCAGGCGCTTGAGGTAGGCCAGCGACGAATAGCCGGTGCCGAAATCGTCGATTGCCAGTGATACCCCCAACGCCCGGATTTGTCGCAAAAGCGCGAGCGTGCTGCTGATATTGCCCATCAGCGCATTTTCGGTGACTTCCAGTTCCAGGCGGTTGGCGGCAATCCCGGCAAAGCGCAGGGCGTCCTCGATCTCATCGGCCAACTCGTCACGGGCCAGGTTCAGGGCCGAGCAGTTCACGGCCATGTTCAATTCGGTGTAGCCCCGATCGGACAACAAACTCAGATCGTGGCAAGCCTGGCGTAAAACCCAGTGGTCCAACTCGGCAATCAACCCGTTGCTCTCGGCAATGCCGATAAACCGCTCCGGGGCCAGTAGCCCGTGTTGCGGGTGCTGCCAACGCACCAGGGCTTCCAGGCGAGTGACCTTGCCCTGCTTCATGTCGAAGATGGGTTGGTAAAACAGCACCAGTTCATTGCGCGTGCGCAGGGCGGCGCGCAGTTCCTCTTCCAGTTGCAGTTCGAGGAATGCGCGGGTTTTGAGGTTGGAGCTGAAGAAGTTCAGGCTGTTGCGTCCGGCATCCTTGGATTGGTACAGCGCCAGGTCAGCGGTCTTGAGCAGTTCTTCGCAGGTCTGGCCGTCATCGGGAAACAGGCTGATGCCGATGCTGGTGGTCATCACCATGCGCCGGCCCGCCAGTTCGATGGGCTCTTTCATCTTTTGCATGATGCGTTGTGCCAAGTGCCGCGCTTCATCGCGATGGTGGATGCTGATGAGGATGCAGAACTCATCCCCGCCAAACCGCGCGACCACATCCTCATGGCTACGTACGGAACCCTTGATATGTCCGGCCAACACCCTCAGCAGCTGGTCGCCGGCATCATGCCCAAGGCTGTCGTTGATACGTTTGAAGTGGTCGATGTCGAGGAAGATCACCGCCATCATGCCTTGGTATCGGGTTTTTTCTGCGACTTTCTCTGCGAAGATCTGATTGAAACCCCGGCGGTTGAGCAGGTTGGTCAACGCGTCATAGTGGGCCACCTGTTGCAGCGAGGCACGCGCTTGGTCCAGTTCGCTCAGCAGCGCGTTGACCCGACGCAGGTCGCGTTCCTTGTGCTGCAGTTTCTTGTCCGCCAGGGCTGCGCTGACGCTGCTGCCAATCACCAGCAGGGTGATCACCGCGACTGAGAGGCCCAATTGAATCGGGTTGTTGTCCACGGGTAACGACAGATCAGCCCCGGCAGGTACCAGCATTTGCATGGCCGCCATGCCGGTGAAGTGCATGCTCAGGATTCCGGCGCCCAGCACCAGGCTGGCGGCGTATTTAAGCAGTTGGTGAAACACACCGGCACCGTTGCGCAGGTAGCTCGACAGCAACAGCGCCGCCAGGCTGGCACCCATGGCAATTGCGATCGACGCGATGAACAGCTTGGACTCGAAGTACACCTGGGCCTGGGAGTGCATGGCCGACATGCCGATGTAGTGCATCAACGAGATGCCGAGTCCCATCCATACCGAGGCGAGCAGATATTGGTGGAACCGCAGGTGGGAATGACTGAGAGTCTGCATGGCGAACAGCGAAGCGATCAGGGCGATGACCAGCGAGGCGAACGTCAGGATCAGTTCGTAATGAATGGCGATGGGGGCCTGGAAGGCCAGCATGCTGATGAAGTGGGTCGACCAGATACCACCCGCCAGGCAACCGGCCCCTATCCAGCGCCAATGACGGCGGGCGGTAGGGTCTTCTACATGGCCGACGCGCTCCGCTATGTCCAGTGTGCCGAAGCCCGCTGCGCAGGCGACCAGATAAGCCAGTAGCACCAGAAAGGGGTTATGACTGCAGTTGAGTAGTAAGTGCCCGCTCTCTGGGAGTTCGGTAAAAAAATGCTGGCCCAGCCATTCCATAGCATGTCCTGTCATAGCGTCACGTCACGGCCCGAGGCGATGACCTATGAGGTCGAGTATAGGAGCCTCGCAGAATCCATCATGAATAATGGCACTTTGCTTTCAATGATTTTGGCATGCCATCCATAGCGTTTGGTGCTAAGCGCTGATGGGCAGGTCCAGCACGAAGGGGGGCGCTTCCAGTGGCGCCAGGCCGAATGCAGCGCGGGCGGCATCGCAGTCAACGTTCTGCACACCCTGGCTCCAGGACGAATCGAACTCGCGGCACACACTGGAGCGTTGCTCATAGATCGAGCAACTGGTGGCCTGCCCGACTTCGCCTTCAAGGCTGCAGCAGCGTGCAGGCTTCTGGTCGGTGCCGATCATCGCCACGCGGCTGGGGTTGATCTGCACCACCAGGTCATCGGGCACCGTGCCCCCGGATGAGGCGCACTCACCCCAAAAGAAAGACACGCGAAAGTGTGAACAGCAGGCACCGCAATTCAGGCACGGACTGGCTTCGGACATGGGCGTCATCGATAAGAAAGTAGGATTTGGGTGTTACGGAAGGCTCGCCATTCTATCCGTGCCATGGCCGTTGGGAAGGGGGGGAGGAACTTATATTTTTGTAGGCGAAGTCCCGTGATTGCGGCTGAAATCATGCCCTATCAGCTTTACGAATCATTACAGACAACCAGGGCCTGCCTGACTATGTTGCAGGTACCGGGCAGGATGCATCGGGCATCGCAGCTCTCATAACAATAAAAGAGACGGACCCATGCAGAACTCGACCCAAGCGGCGAATGCCTGGCGCATTCTGTTCCTGCTGTTCCTCGCCAACCTGTTCAACTTCTTTGACCGCACCATCCCCGCGATCATCATCGAGCCGATCCGCATGGAATGGCACTTGAGCGACTTCCAGCTCGGTATCATCGGCACCGCCTTCACCATTGTCTACGCCGTTGCTGGCCTGCCGCTCGGGCGCATGGCCGATACCGGCTCCCGCAGCAAATTGATGGGCTGGGGCCTGTTCGCCTGGAGCGGGTTGACGGCGCTCAATGGCATGGTTGGCAGTTTCTGGACGTTCCTGCTGGTACGCATGGGCATCGGCATTGGGGAAGCCAGCTATGCACCGGCGGCCAACTCGCTGATTGGTGACCTGTTTCCCGCCCACCGCCGCGCCCGGGCCATGGGGATTTTCATGCTCGGCCTGCCATTGGGCCTGTTGCTGGCATTCTTCACCATCGGCGCGATGGTCAAGGCGTTCGACAGCTGGCGCGCACCATTCTTTATCGCGGCGGTGCCGGGGCTGATCCTGGCGGTGTTCATGTTCTATATCAAGGAACCCAAGCGTGGCGCGGCGGAAACCGTGCTCGTCTCCCAGGAGCGTGTCGATCGCCCGATCCGCCGAGTATTGGCGGTGCCGACCTTTCTGTGGCTGGTGCTGGCCGGGCTGTGCTTTAACTTTGCGACTTATGCGTGCAACTCGTTCCTGGTGCCGATGTTGCAGCGTTATTTCCTGATGCCGCTGCAGGATGCGGCCGTTGCCACTGGGGTGATTGTCGGGTTGACTGGCCTGGTGGGCCTGACCCTGGGCGGTTGGATGGCCGACAAGATCCATCAGCGGGTCGCCAATGGCCGATTGTTGTTTGCGGCATGCAGTTTGATTATCTCCACGATCACCACCGCGTGGGCGTTGCATGCCGGGCGTATCGAAATTGGCGTGTTTGTCGCGTTGTTCAGTGTGGGCTGGTTGTTTGCCTACAACTTCTACACCTGTGTGTACACGGCGATTCAGGACGTGGTCGAGCCACGCCTGCGGGCCACGGCAATGGCACTGTTTTTTGCCGGGTTGTACTTGCTGGGCGGTGGCATGGGGCCGGTGGTGGTCGGCGGGCTGTCTGATCACTTTGCCCATTCGGCGATGTATGCCGATGGCGCCTCGCAGATGACCGAGGCGTATAAAGCGGTGGGGTTGCACGACGCCATGTACCTGATTCCGGTGGCGCTGTTGTTGACCATGCTGTTTCTGTTTCAGGCCTCGCGCAGTTTTGTGCGTGATGCCAAGCGGATGAAGGAAGGGTTGAGTGCGGTTGAGGTGCCGGCGGCTGCGGCAACGGCGTGAGACCGCGGTGACCCTTTCGCGAGCAAGCCCGCTCCCACAGGAGAATGCATTCCAAAATGTGGGAGCGGGCTTGCTCGCGAAGAGGCAATTACAGGCTGCGGTATTCTCATGTGAATAAAAAAGGCCCGCACTAAGCGGGCCTTTTACGTTCAGCGGATTATCAACCCGCCACCAACACCCGAATCGCTTCCAATCGCAACGCCGCCTTATCGAGCATGGCCAAGCCTTGCTCGCGCTGGTTGCGCAGGGCAACCAGCTCGCTGTCACGCACGGTCGGGTTGACCGCTTGCAACGCGGTCAGGCGCGCCAGCTCTTCGTCGGTGTCTGCTGCCAGGCGGCGCTTGGCCTCGGCCACACGCTCGGCGTGGCGTGGGGTGATCTTCTCTTCACCGGCGTTGATACGCGGTGTCAATTGATCGCGCTGGGCTTGCACGAACTTGTTGGCACTGGCCCGTGGCACACTTTCCAACTGGTCGTTCAAGGTTTCGAACGACACGCGGCTGGACAGGTCATTGCCATTGGCATCCAGCAGGCAGCGCAGGGCAGCTGGCGGCAGGTAGCGGCCCAGTTGCAGCGAGCGTGGGGCGACCACTTCGCTGACGTAGAGCAGTTCCAGCAACACGGTACCCGGCTTGAGTGCCTTGTTCTTGATCAGCGCCACGGCGGTGTTGCCCATGGAGCCTGACAGCACCAGGTCCATGCCGCCTTGCACCATCGGGTGTTCCCAGGTGATGAACTGCATGTCTTCGCGCGACAAAGCCTGGTTACGGTCGTAGGTGATAGTCACACCTTCGTCGTCGCCCAGAGGGAAGCTGGCGTCGAGCATTTTTTCGCTGGGCTTGAGGATCAGTGCGTTTTCCGAATGGTCTTCGCTGTCGATGCCGAAGGCGTCGAACAGGGTTTCCATGTAGATCGGCAGGGCGAACTGGTCGTCTTGCTCAAGGATGTCTTCTACCAGTGCGTCGCCTTCACCGGCGCCGCCGGAGTTGAGTTCCAGCAAACGGTCGCGGCCGGTGTGCAGTTCCTGCTCCAGGCGTTCGCGTTCGGTGCGGGCTTCATCGATCAGGGCTTGCCACTCGCCGTCATCGGCGTTTTCCAGCAGCGGCAGCAGGCGCGGGCCGAACTGATGCTGCAAGGCGTTGCCGGTCGGGCAGGTGTTGAGGAAGGCATTCAGCGCTTCGTGGTACCACTGGAACAGGCGCTCTTGCGGGCTGGTTTCCAGGTACGGCACGTGCAGTTCGATCACATGCTTCTGGCCGATCCGGTCCAGACGGCCGATGCGCTGTTCCAGCAGGTCGGGATGGGACGGCAGGTCGAACAGCACCAGGTGGTGGGAGAACTGGAAGTTGCGACCTTCACTGCCGATTTCCGAGCAGATCAGCACCTGGGCGCCGAATTCTTCGTCGGCGAAGTAAGCCGCAGCACGGTCACGCTCGAGGATGTTCATGCCTTCGTGGAACACCGTGGCCGGGATGCCGGAGCGCACACGCAGGGCGTCTTCGAGGTCCATGGCGGTTTCGGCGTGGGCGCAGATCACCAGGACCTTGGTGCGCTTGAGCATTTTCAACTGGTCGATCAGCCACTCGACGCGCGGGTCGAAGCGCCACCAGCGGTTTTCTTCCTCGATGTCCGGCTGCGACTGGAAGCTGACTTCCGGGTAGAGCTCGGCGTGTTCGCCCAGGGGCAATTCGAGGTATTCATCCGGGTTCGGCAGCGGGTAGGCGTGCAGCTTGCGCTCCGGGAAACCTTGCACGGCGGCACGCGTGTTGCGAAACAGCACACGGCCGGTGCCATGGCGGTCGAGCAGCTCACGTACCAAGCGCGCGCTGGCTTCAGTGTCGCCATCGTTGACGGCGGTGAGCAGCGCTTCACCTTCGTCGCCCAGGAAACCTTGAATGGTCTTGTGTGCCGTCGGCGACAGGCGGCCCTTGTCCAGCAGCTCCTGCACGGCCTCGGCCACGGGGCGATAATTCTCGCTCTCGGCACGGAAGGCTTGCAGGTCGTGGAAGCGGTTCGGGTCCAGCAGGCGCAGGCGCGCAAAATGGCTGTCCTGGCCCAGTTGTTCCGGCGTAGCGGTGAGCAACAGTACGCCCGGGATGACCTCGGCAAGCTGCTCGACCAGGCTGTATTCCGGGCTGGCTTTGTCTTCATGCCACACCAGGTGGTGGGCTTCATCGACCACCATCAGGTCCCAGCCGGCGGCGAACAGCGCGTCCTGGGCCTTTTCGTCGTCCACCAGCCATTCCAGCGCAACCAGTGCAAGCTGGGTGTCTTCGAACGGATTGGCGGCATCACTTTCGATAAAGCGCTCTTCGTCGAACAGCGCAACCTGCAGGTTGAAGCGGCGGCGCATTTCCACCAGCCACTGGTGCTGCAGGTTTTCCGGCACCAGGATCAGCACGCGGTTGGCGCGGCCCGAGAGCAGCTGGCGATGGATCACCAGGCCGGCTTCGATGGTCTTGCCCAGGCCCACTTCGTCCGCCAGCAATACCCGTGGCGCGATACGGTCAGCGACCTCACGGGCGATGTGCAGTTGGTGGGCAATCGGCTGCGCACGCACGCCACCCAGGCCCCACAGGGAGGACTGCAGTTGGCGGCTGGTGTGTTCCAGGGTGTGGTAGCGCAGCGAGAACCAGGCCAGCGGGTCGATTTGCCCGGCAAACAGACGGTCGCTGGCCAGACGGAACTGGATGAAGTTGGACAGTTGGGTTTCCGGCAGGGTGACCTGCTCGTTCTGCCCATTGAGGCCGTGGTAGACCAGCAGGCCGTCGACATCGTCGACTTCTTGCACGGTCATTTTCCAGCCTTCGAAATGGGTGATGCTGTCACCCGGCGAAAACCTCACGCGAGTGAGGGGCGCATTCCGTAGCGCATACTGGCGAGTGTCGCCAGTGGCCGGATAGAGCACGGTCAACAAGCGGCCGTCCTGTGCCAGAACGGTGCCTAACCCCAGCTCTGCTTCGCTGTCACTAATCCAGCGTTGCCCCGGTTGATACTGCTGCGCCATGCTGCCTGACTCCCGCCGTGAAAAAGCCGACTATTCTAACGGAACACGGCTTCCAGACCAAAAGGAATAGGTGCAGCTTCAAGCTTTAAGCTTCAAGCGGCAAGAAAAAGGGCGATATGTTTGTCAGATAGATGACGATTGGTTCACAAGTTGGCGGCTTGGCGCTCAAGTCGCTGCCCCCGCAGCCGACAGTCTGCTGAACAGGAGACTAGAAACCATGCTGCCACCCATGTTGCCCTTGAGTGTTGTGCCGGTCACGTCGCAACTCGATCCGGCGCGCCAGAAGCCGGATATCCCACCCGTGGTGCCGGTGCAACCGGGCTCCAACGAGAGCACGATCGACCTGAACAAAGGCGATGCCGAGCAATCGACGTTGCTGCTGCGTGAAGAACAGCGCCGGCAGCAGGAGCAGCAGAAACGCCGGCGCGAAGCTGACGACGACCCCGATGCGCACCTGCCGATCCCCGGCGATGTGCTGAACGCCGACAACACCGTGCCGGTGGCGCCGTTGATCGAGGATGCGCCACGCCAGGGCTTGTGGGTAGACGTCGAAGTTTAGTCGCGCAGCGCTTCCAGGGCTGCCATCAGTAACTCGATATCGCGATCATTGTTGAGGGGGCTGACGGAAATTCGCGCAATACTGGCCAGCCCGCGCGCCTGCATATCCAGTGGCGTGTAGGCGATGCCGTTGGCGCCGATGTTGATGTGCTTGAGCCCCAGGCGTCGCTTGAGTTCAAACCCATCCCAGCCCGCCAGGTTGAAGGCGATCAATCCGGATTGGGCGCTACCTAAGTCATGCAGGGAAACCCCGGGCATCTGGCGCAGCGCAGCGCGAATTCGCGCACTGGTCTGCGCAACCCTTTCCCATACGCGCCCTATCCCCAGTCGGTTCATCTCTTGTAGCGCATTACCCAACCCGGCCAATAAGGCGAGGGAGGCTTCGCTGGTTTCGAAGCGCCGTGAGTCGTCGCGCAAATCAAAGCCCTCGCTCGTCCAGGGGGCTGAAAGCACGTCGCGCTGGGCGGGGTTCAGGTGCTGGAGAAACGCCGGTCGCACATACAAGAGGGCTGTACCCCGTGGCCCTCGCAGGTGTTTGCGGCCAGCCGACTTGAGCACATCGCACTGTAACGCTTGCACATCCACCGGCACCTGGCCGACGGCTTGGCCGGCGTCAATGAAGTAGGGGATGGCGTGACGCCGGGCCACGACGCCGATGGCCTGGGCGGGGTTGATCAGGCCACCGTTGGCGGGGAGCCAGGTGAGGCCGATCAGCTTCACGTTTGCATCGAGCATCGATTCCAGCGCCGCCGGGCAGACGGCACCGGTTTCATCGCAGGGGATGACGTCCACCCGCGCCCCCGCCTGCTCGGCCAGTGCCATGCTCGCCAGGTTGCCGCCCCATTCCTGCCGCCCCACCAGGATTCGATCGCCCGGCTTCCAAGGGCCCAGTGCCTGGAATGCCAGGTTCCAGGCGGTCGAGCCGCTGCTGGTAAAGGCGATTGACGAGGCCGGTGCATTGAGCAGTTGCCCGGCCGCGCGACGGGCTTTCTCCACCAGCACGGCACCGTGCTCGCTGGCCTCCATCGGGCCGTCGCGGGCTTCGCGTTGCAACTGGTCGATGATGGCGTCGAGGGTCGCCTGGCTGGGCAAGGACGCCCCGGCGTGGTTGAAGTGCACGATGCCCGACTGGCAACCGGGTGTGGCGTCCCGCAGGTGTTGAACCTCGAACGGGCTCACGGCTGCAACTCGAAAATCGCGTCCACCTCCACGGCGACGCCGGCTGGCAGGCTGGAAACGCCCACGGCGGTACGCACATGCCGGCCCTTGTCGCCGAGGGCGTTGACCAGCAGGTTCGACGCCCCATTGGCGACCACGCTCTGGCGTTGGAAGTCTGCGCTGCTGGCGATGAATACACCCAGGCGTAAAGTGCGCACCACACGCGACAGGTCATCCCCAACGGCATCGCTTAACTGCCCGAGCAGGCCCAGTGCCGCCAGCTCCGCCGCCTGGGCACCTTCTTCATCGCTGAGGGATTCGCCCAGGCGGCCTATGTAGGCAGGTTTGCCATCGACCATAGGAATTTGCCCAGAGATGAACAGCTGGTTCCGGCTGATGACATGGTTGATGTAGTTGGCCGCTGGCTGGCTGGGGATGGGCAGCGTCAGGCCGAGGGTGTGCAGGCGCTGGTGGATGGAGTCGTTCATGTTGAAGCCTCTTGGGTCAGGAGGTTTCAGCATGTGGGTTGCATCGAGGGTCGACAAACGGATAGATCTCACTCGACGTATCGATAAAACTCATGTGTCGGCGCAGGTTTCCTTCAGCCATTGGCTGAAGCACTCGGCGGCTTCGCTCAGAGGGCCTTGGGCGGCGATCAGCCAATAGCCTATTTCGCTGTGATAGGGCGGCCAGTCGAACGCTTCCACCAGGCTACCCTCCTGGAGCTTGCGCTCGATCAAGCGATGACGGCCCATGGCGATGCCTTGGCCGGCCACGGTGGCTTCGACCACGATGTTGTAGTCATGCAGCATCACGCGGGGATGATGGGTGAGGTCGACGTGGTAATGCGCGGACCAATCTGTCCACTCGAAAGGGCGGTGCGAGGTGGCCATCAACAAGGGACCGTTACGCACATGACTGGCCTTGAAGGCCGGGCTGCATACCGGTGACAGGGTTTCGGCCATCAACCGTGTGGCTTGCACGTCAGGCCAGTCGCCTTTGCCATAACGGATGGCCAGGTCGACCTCGGCCGCCGCGACATTGGCCAGTTGAATCGCGGGCAGCAGCTCCACCTGGATATGCGGATAGCGGTTGAGGAACTCGGCTAATCGCGGCGCAAGCCACAGGGTGGCGAAGGATGCCAGCAGGCCAATACGTAAGACGCGGGGGCTGGGCGCGGCCCGTTGGCTACGGGTGGCGGCGGCGATGGCATCCAGGGCCGGACGGATGTCGTCGTAGTAGTGTTGACCGTCTACCGTCAGGTCAATCGCACGGGTACGCCGGATGAACAGTGGTTTGCCCAAGTGCTGTTCGAGCTTATGGACCTGATGGCTGAGGGCGCTTTGGGTCACTGACAGCTCGCTCGCCGCCTTGATAAAACTCAAGTGCCGCGCCACGGCCTCGAAAGCGCGCAGGGCCAGCAGCGGGGGAAGCTCCTTGTGCAGTGCCACCTGAGTGCGCCTCCTGGGCAGGCTGGAAAGTGCCGATTTTGGTCGATGACCTGCATTTTGTCGCGAGCTTATTTGCCGTCGGACGGGGGAGGCCGCATTATTGAGGTCTTCCCGCCACGACGTAAGCCAAGCCATGAGTGATGATGACAAGTTGATCGACCTGAATGCCGAACGTGCCAAGCGTGTGCATGACCTCAATGATAAACGCTTGAATGAAGTGCGCCAGGCGTTTGAACAGGCGATGCCATTAGGTAAGGCCAAGAAGAAACCCAAGAACAAACCGAAAAAACGTTGAAACAACCTGCCTTTGTTGATGCAGGTCAGTTATTGCCCTTCTTTACGCCCCGTTGCGGGCGACATTGATCCTCGTCAATTTTCCAACTCGCCTTCTCCATTAACTTAGTCCTATCGCAACAGGGCACGTGCAGGAGGCCGGTCATGTTTTTCGATAATGTGGTATTTGCCGGAGTGCTGACTGTAAGCCTCATGGTGATGTTTTTTGTAGGGTTTGGAATTTTTATCTGGAAAGACGCGAACAAGCGTAAAAAACCATAGGTTTTTCCGGGTTACATGAGCACGCAAGGCATTTTGGGCGACTTCGGTCGCCCTTTTTTTGTGCGGGATTCAGCGGCGCTCAATAAACGTTGCGCATAAAAAAAGGTGCGACCGCTCAGAGCGGTCGCACCTTCTTTTTCAGCCGTTGGTTATCAGTTGCCCAATGCCTTGGACGCCAACCAGAACAACCCGGCCGACAGGCCGACAGTGGCGGGCAGGGTCAAGACCCAGGCCATCAGGATCGTCTTCACCGTGCCGCCTTGCAGGCCGCTCTTGTTGGCAACCATGGTGCCGGCAACACCCGACGACAGCACGTGGGTGGTCGAAACCGGCAGGCTGAAGATGTTGGCCAGGCCAATCATGCTCGCGGTGGTGATCTGTGCCGACATGCCCTGGGCATAGGTCATGCCCTGCTTGCCGATTTTCTCACCGATGGTCAGTACCACGCGTTTCCAGCCGACCATGGTGCCCAGGCCAAGGGCCAGTGCGACCGCGAGGATCACCCAGAAAGGCGCGTACTCGGTGGTGGCCGTCAGGTCTTTGCGCAGTTTGTCGAGGTCGGACTTCTCACGTGGGTCCAGGCCCGGCAGCTTGCCGACTTTCTTCGCGGTGTCGTCCAGGCATAGCAAGTAGCGACGTACTTCAATGCGGTGGTCGGAGGTCAGCGAATGGTAGTCGGAGACACCTTTCAATGTCTCCAGCAAAGCATTGATGGTCGGCTCAGTCTGCTGTGGGTTGCACTGGAACTTGCCTGGCAGGTCGTCCTTCACACTTTTACCCAGGGCCAGGAACTCACCGAGGGTCTCGTGGTTACGCTGGTAGAACTGGTTCAAGTGCAAGGTGGCGTCACGGGTACGTTCGATCTGGTAGGTGGTGCTGCCCAGGTCGAGTACGAACTGTGCCGGCACGATACCGATCAGTACCAGCATGATCAGGCCGATACCTTTCTGACCGTCATTGGAACCGTGCACGAAGCTCACGGCCATGGCGGAAATCACCAGGACCAGGCGGTTCCAGAACGGCGGGTGTTTCTTGTCGTCGAGCTTGCGGCGCTGGTCCGGGGTCTTGTGCATCTTCGACAGCGGGCGCCACCATTTCAGGCCGACCAGCACCAGGGCTGCGACGAGGAAACCGGCCATCGGCGAGAACACCAGGGAGGCGCCGATATCGACTGCTTTCTGCCAGTTAACCCCGTCAGCCAGCGGGATATCGTTGATCAGGGCGTTGGCCAGGCCGACACCGAGGATCGAGCCGATCAGGGTATGGGAGCTGGAGGCAGGGATGCCGAAGTACCAAGTGCCCAGGTTCCAGGTGATCGCCGCGGCCAATAAAGAGAAGACCATCGCCAGGCCATGGCCGGTGTTCACATTGATCAGCAACTCCACCGGCAGCAAGTGCACGATGGCATAGGCGACACCGACACCGCCGAGCAACACGCCGAGGAAGTTGAACACCCCGGAGAAGAACACGGCCAGGTGTGGCGGCATGGCTTTGGTATAGATGACTGTGGCCACCGCGTTAGCGGTGTCATGAAAGCCATTGATGAACTCGAAGGCGAGGACAAAGGCCAGGGCGAGCAACAGGCTCACTAGAACCCAAGCATCCAGTCCGCTGAATAAATCGATCATGAAGGTTTTCTGACCCGGTCGTAAGGGGGCGCGATTATGCCAGAAAACCTCAGTAATCGATGCATTAGCTGCTCATCGGTAACAATCTTCATTGAAAAAACACGTGCGAAACGGGCGCATCCCAGGGTTTTCGGGGCTTTGGCAAGTCTTTGATTTATAAAGCACAGGGCTGAAAAGACCGGGTTTCGTCATGAAAACGTCATGCTTGAAACATTTGTATGAAATTTCGTGAGCAGCAGTAGGGCACTGACCAGCGGGCGCCGGTACGCGGTGCTCTCCGCCAGTGATGGACCGGCAGAGACAGCAAGTCCCCGGAGGCTCGAATCGAAGGGCTTATGGCTCTTCGGCTTTGAGTTCCTGTTCAATCTTTTGGATTTCCTGAGCAAATGCCTGGTCCAGCAGGCTGGCTCGCTTGCGCCATGGCTTGCGTTCCGGCTCGGGTTGGGCAGCGTAGGTGGTGACTTCCCCGCCGTAAACGTCCTTGTAACGTTGCTCCTGGCGCTCAAGTTCCGCGCGCAGTTCGTCTTTCGTCACAGTGTTACCTAATTGAGTTGAGATTATTGACGGTGCAGTGGCATGCCTGAAAGTCGTCCTCGGATTGTTTCAAATTGAACAGCGGAACCGTTCAAGTTAGAAAGAGAGCCGGGGGCGGTTCTTTATAAGCGGTTACTTGTGACCGGCGACGCATAAATCTCACGACGCCTGGTGAGCTCCAATCCCGCTATTTAATACCGGGCTGACCTCTGCACAGGCTGCATTATAGCGGCGCATTTGAATAACACTATCATCATGAAGTTAAAAAGCGTCAACGTCGTGTGAGGCTTTTGTTACAGGCAGGTGTCAGTCGTTGCGAAAACCCTCGCCCTGCATTCAGCACTCTTCTACTAATAAAGGACGTTGCGCGCGCAGGGGGCGTCGCTTACACCGGGTCGCCAAATTGCGATTATCGAATGATCGTCCGATAATCGCCCGATGTTGTTGGGCCTGCCTTGTGTATCCTGACGGGCGCGGCTTGTAATAGCGGCCAACCCTCCTGCGGTTGAGAATAAGAGAAAGGACCCTGAAATGAACGATCAATTGCGCAACTCCTTTGCGTCAGTGGCGCCGCCGATCGTGGCTTCACCGGCCAAGCGCATCCAGGCGTTTACCGGCGATCCGGACTTTATGACGTCCCTGGCCCGTGGCCTGGCGGTGGTGCAGGCTTTCCAGGAGCGCAAGCGTCACCTGACCATCGCCCAGATCAGCCATCGCACGGAAATCCCCCGTGCCGCCGTGCGCCGTTGCCTGCACACGTTGATCAAACTGGGCTACGCCACCACCGATGGGCGCACGTATTCGTTGTTGCCGAAAGTGCTGACGCTCGGCCACGCCTATCTGTCGTCCACACCGCTGGCCGTTTCGGCCCAGCCTTATCTGGACCGCATGAGCGAGCAGCTCCATGAAGCCTGCAACATGGCGACCCTTGAAGGTGACGACATCCTCTATATCGCCCGGTCTGCGACCACCCAGCGCCTGATCTCCGTGGATCTGTCGGTGGGCGGGCGCTTGCCGGCCTATTGCACCTCCATGGGGCGCATCCTGCTCGCGGCGCTGGACGACGCGTCGTTGCAGGACTACCTCGACCATGCCGACCTGCAAACCAAGACCAGCCGCACCCTGACCACGCCCGAAGCGTTGTTCGAATGCCTGCAGCAAGTCCGCCAGCAGGGCTGGTGCATCGTCGATCAGGAGTTGGAGCAAGGTCTGCGTTCCATCGCCGTACCGGTGTATGACGCCTCCGGCCAGGTACTGGCCGCGCTCAACGTCAGCACCCACGCCGGGCGGGTCAGCCGCAGCGAGTTGGAACAGCGTTTCCTGCCCAGCATGCTCAGCGCCAGTCGCGAGCTGAGTGCGCAATTATTTGCCTAAGGTGTTCGGTGACCGCACAGATCCCGGCGTGATCAATTGACGATGTTTCCCCTGGCTTATTACTGTGCGGCAGCGCTCTGGAGGCTCTAGAGCGTGCCCCAATAATAATGACGGCCCCAAGGTCGTTGGCCCGCCCATCGGTGTGGAAATAACAATAATGAATCAACCTTCTGTCGGCACCACCCTGGACGTGCAGTCCTTTATCAACGCGCAGCCGCTGTCACGCTACCAGTGGCGCGTGGTCATCCTGTGTTTTCTGATTGTGTTCCTCGATGGCCTCGACACCGCCGCCATGGGCTTCATCGCACCGGCGTTGTCCCAGGACTGGGGCATCGACCGCACCAGCCTCGGCCCGGTGATGAGCGCCGCGTTGATCGGCATGGTGTTCGGCGCACTGGGTTCCGGGCCGCTGGCTGACCGCTTCGGGCGCAAAGTCGTGCTGGTTAGCGCCGTGCTGGTGTTTGGGGCGTTCAGCCTGGCCTCGGCCTATAGCACCAACGTCGATCAACTCCTGGTGCTGCGCTTCCTGACCGGGCTGGGCCTGGGTGCGGGTATGCCCAATGCCACCACGCTGCTGTCCGAATACACCCCCGAGCGCCACAAATCGCTGCTGGTGACCAGCATGTTCTGTGGTTTCAACCTGGGCATGGCCGGTGGTGGGTTTATCTCTGCCAAGTTGATCCCGGCGTTCGGCTGGCACAGCTTGTTGATGATCGGCGGCATCCTGCCGTTGATTCTGGCCGTGGTGCTGCTGGTGTGGCTGCCGGAATCGGCGCGTTACCTGGTGGTGCGTAATCGCGGTGCCGACAAAGTGCGCAAGGCCTTGTCCCCCATCGAGCCTGACCTCGTTGCCCGAGCGACAGGCTTCAGCGTGCCGGAACAAAACACCGTCAAGGCGCGCAATGTGTTTGCGGTGATCTTTTCGGGTACCTACAGCGCCGGCACCTTGTTGCTGTGGCTTACCTACTTCATGGGCTTGGTGATTGTTTACCTGCTCACCAGTTGGCTGCCGACCCTGATGCGCGACAGCGGCGCCAGCATGGAGCAGGCCGCGTTTATCGGCGCCTTGTTCCAGTTTGGTGGAGTATTGAGCGCCGTCGGCGTGGGCTGGGCGATGGACCGGTTCAACCCCCACAAAGTCATCGGCACGTTCTACCTGCTGGCTGGAGTATTTGCCTACGCCATAGGGCAGAGCCTGGGCAACATCACGTTGTTGGCGACCTTGGTGCTGATCGCCGGGATGTGTGTCAACGGTGCGCAATCGGCAATGCCGTCCCTGGCCGCACGCTTCTACCCGACCCAAGGCCGTGCTACCGGTGTGTCGTGGATGCTGGGTATTGGCCGCTTTGGCGCGATCCTCGGCGCATGGATGGGCGCGACCTTGCTCGGCCTGGGCTGGAACTTCGAGCAGGTGCTCACCGCCCTGGTGATCCCGGCCGCCTTGGCGACAACCGCTGTGGTGATCAAAGGCATGGTCAGCCATGCGGATGCGACCTGAGACTGATTGATAGCAAGCCAACAATCCGTTCGATAATCGAACGCTGAGTCGATTATCGGATTGTTCGGCCCATTCCCCCGGCTTAATCTTCAAGCACTTCGGCGCCCCTGTGCGCCATTTTCGATCAACACCGGGAGCCCAACCCCATGGCTGAAATTCTCACCTTGCGTGATGCGGTCAAGCGCTTCGTGAATGACGGCGACACCGTCGCCCTCGAAGGCTTCACCCACCTGATCCCTACGGCCGCAGGTCATGAAATCATTCGTCAAGGCAAGAAAGACCTGACGCTGGTGCGTATGACGCCCGACCTGATCTACGACCAGTTGATCGGTGCCGGTTGCGCACGCAAGTTGATTTTTTCCTGGGGCGGTAACCCGGGGGTAGGCTCCCTGCATCGCTTGCGCGACGCCGTGGAAAAACAGTGGCCACAGCCGCTGGAGATCGAAGAACACAGCCACGCCGACTTGGCCAATGCCTACGTCGCTGGTGCCTCCGGCCTGCCGTTCGCAGTGCTGCGTGCCTACGCCGGTTCCGACCTGCCCAAGGTCAACCCGCTGATCAAGACCGTGACCTGCCCCTTCACTGGCGAAGTGTTGGCGGCGGTGCCGTCGGTACGTCCGGACATCACCGTGATCCACGCACAAAAGGCCGATCGCAAGGGCAACGTCTTGCTCTGGGGCATTCTCGGGGTGCAAAAGGAAGCGGCCCTGGCGGCCAAGCGTTGCATCGTCACCGTGGAAGAAATCGTTGATGACCTGAACGCGCCGATGAACAGCTGCGTACTGCCGACCTGGGCCCTGACGGCGGTGTGCCATGTCCCCGGTGGAGCACACCCGTCCTATGCCCACGGTTATAACGAGCGTGACAACCGCTTCTACCAAGCGTGGGACCCAATCGCCCGCGACCGTGAGACCTTTACTGCCTGGATTGACGAATACATCCACGGCACTGCCGATTTCAGTGAATTCCAGGCCAAGCTGGCCACCGCGCAGGAGGCCAAGTAATGGCTTACTCCACCAATGAAATGATGACCGTCGCCGCCGCGCGTCGCCTCAAGAACGGCTCGGTATGCTTCGTCGGCATCGGCCTGCCGTCCAAGGCGGCCAACCTGGCGCGCCTGACCTCATCGCCGGACGTGGTACTGATCTACGAATCCGGTCCGATCGGGGCCAAGCCTAGCGTACTGCCGCTGTCCATCGGTGACGGCGAACTGGCGGAAACCGCCGATACCGTGGTGCCTACAGGTGAGATCTTTCGTTACTGGCTGCAAGGCGGGCGTATCGACGTAGGCTTTCTTGGCGCGGCGCAGGTCGATCGTTTCGGCAATATCAACACCACCGTGGTGGGCGACTATCACCAGCCCAAGGTGCGTTTGCCGGGGGCCGGTGGCGCGCCGGAGATTGCCGGGTCGGCCAAGAGCGTGCTGATCATCCTTAAACAGTCGTCCCGCTCGTTTGTCGACAAACTGGACTTCATTACTTCTGTCGGTCACGGCGAAGGGGGCGATTCACGCAAGCGTCTCGGCCTGCCCGGCGCGGGGCCCGTAGGCATTATTACCGACCTGTGCATCATGGAGCCGGAAGCGGGCAGCCATGAGTTCGTGGTCACCGCGTTACACCCTGGCGTGACCCGTGAGCAAGTGGTCGCCGCCACTGGCTGGGCGATTCGCTTTGCCGACCAGGTGAGCACCACCGCAGAACCGACCGAGACCGAACTGACCGCCCTGCGTGAACTTGAAGCACGCACGGCCGCCGCCCATGGCCAAGCACCGGGAGAAGCCTGATGCGTGACGTTTTTATCTGTGATGCGATTCGCACCCCTATCGGCCGCTTCGGTGGCGGCCTGTCCAGCGTGCGTGCCGACGACTTGGCGGCGCTGCCGATCAAGGCCCTGATCGAACGCAACCCGTCGGTCGATTGGAGCGCTGTCGACGAGGTATTCCTTGGCTGTGCCAACCAGGCCGGTGAAGACAACCGTAACGTGGCGCGCATGGCGCTGTTGCTGGCGGGCCTGCCGGAGAGTATCCCCGGCGTGACCCTCAACCGTTTGTGTGCCTCGGGCATGGATGCGATCGGCACGGCCTTTCGCGCCATTGCCAGCGGTGAAATGGAACTGGCGATTGCGGGTGGCGTTGAGTCGATGTCCCGTGCACCGTTCGTGATGGGCAAGGCCGATGCGGCGTTTTCGCGCAACATGAAGCTGGAAGACACCACCATCGGCTGGCGTTTCATCAACCCGCTGATGAAGGCCCAGTACGGCGTGGATGCCATGCCACAGACCGCCGATAACGTGGCTGACGACTACAACGTCTCCCGCGCCGACCAGGACGCTTTCGCGCTGCGCAGCCAGCAACGCACCGCCGCCGCGCAAGCCGCAGGCTTCTTTGCCGAGGAAATCGTGCCGGTGCGGGTCGCCCATAAAAAAGGCGAAACCGTGGTGGAGCACGACGAGCACCCAAGGGACACCACCCTGGAGGCCCTGGCCAAGCTCAAACCGGTCAATGGCCCGGACAAGACGGTCACCGCCGGCAATGCCTCGGGCGTGAACGATGGGGCCGCGGCGCTGATTCTCGCGTCTGCCGACGCCGTGAAGAAACACGGCCTGACCGCCCGCGCTCGTGTGCTGGGCATGGCCAGTGCCGGTGTCGCGCCGCGCGTCATGGGCATCGGCCCGGTGCCGGCGGTACGCAAGCTGGTGGAACGCCTGGGGCTGGCGGTCACTGACTTTGACGTGATCGAACTCAACGAAGCCTTCGCCAGCCAAGGTCTGGCGGTGCTACGCGAGCTGGGCATCGCCGACGATGCACCCCAGGTCAACCCGAACGGTGGCGCCATCGCCCTTGGCCATCCCTTGGGCATGAGCGGTGCGCGGTTGGTACTCACGGCCCTGCACCAGTTGGAGAAAACCGGCGGCAGCAAAGGCTTGGCGACCATGTGTGTGGGCGTCGGCCAAGGTTTGGCCCTGGCGATTGAACGCGTCTAACAAGAGAGGATTGCTCCATGAGTGACAAGCCCGGTTACCGGCGCCCGCAAGCGGGCACTCAACCTGATTACCTGCACCCGGCCTATCAGTCGACGAACTTGCGCTCGCCGTCCAAGCCGTTGGTGTTTCTGCCCCATTCGTTGTCGGAAATTACCGGCCCGACCATCGGCGCCGAGCGTATCAATGAGAAGGACAACGACCTGACTGCCCAGCATGACGGCGAGCCCCAAGGCGAGCGCATCATCATTCATGGGCGTGTGCTGGACGAAAACGGCCTGCCAGTGCCGGGTATCCTCGTGGAGATCTGGCAGGCCAACGCCGCCGGTCGCTACAACCACAAGCGCGACCTTCATGATGCGCCGCTCGACCCGAATTTCACCGGCACCGGGCGCACCGTCACTGACGCCGATGGCTGGTACCAGTTCCAGACCATCAAGCCCGGTGCCTACCCGTGGGGCAACCACCACAATGCATGGCGCCCGGCGCATATCCATTTTTCGCTGTTCGGCCCGAGCGTGCTGACGCGGTTGGTGACACAGATGTATTTCCCGGGCGACCCGTTGCTGGAGTACGACCCGATCTACAACTGTGTACCGGATACCCGTGCCAAGGAGCGCCTGATCGCGCGTTTCGACCTGGAAAAAACCATTCCTTCCTATGCCCTCGGCTACCGCTGGGACATCGTCCTGCGCGGCCGCGACGCCACGCCGATGGAGAAATGAGATGACACTCAATGCGACTACGTCCCACACCGTCGGGCCGTATTACCACATCGGCCTGACCTGGCTGAACCGTGAAGACCTGACTGTGCCGGCCACCCTCGGCGAGCGTGTGGCGATCAGCGGGCAAGTGCTGGACGGCAACGGTGATGTCGTCAACGACGCCATGCTGGAAGTCTGGCAGGCCAATGCCGCCGGTAAATACGACCATCCTGAGGATGAGCAGGACAAGGCCGTCGACCCCAACTTCGAAGGTTTCGGCCGGGTGCCGGTGGATGCCGAAGGGCGTTTCCGTTTCACCACCATCAAGCCGGGCAGTGTGCCGGGCCTGAAGGGCACGACCCAGGCGCCGCACCTGGTGGTGCTGGTATTTGCCCGTGGGTTGGTGAAGCACTTGCTCACGCGGATTTATTTCGACGGTGAGGCGTGCAACGGCGATGACCCGTTGCTGGCGTGTGTACCGGCCGAGCGTCGCAGTACGTTGATTGCCAAGCCGGATGCGGCAGGGGTTTATCAGTGGAATGTGGTGTTGCAGGGCACAGATGAGGAAACGGTGTTCTTCGACTACTGAGTGGGCTTTCGGGCCTCATCGAGGCAAGCCCCCTCCCACACTTGGACTGGTGAACACCTTCAAATGTGGGAGGGGGCTTGCCTCGATGAGGCCCTTCCTGGCAACACCTATCCGAAAGTCTGCTTGCAGAACATGGTTGTTGCAAAGTATGTCTAGGCTATAACCGTTCCCACTGAGTGAAAAAACATGACAACAACAACGAGTCACTACACCGGAGAAGAGCGCAGCAAACGGATTTTTGCGATTGTCGGTGCGTCCTCCGGCAACCTGGTCGAATGGTTCGACTTCTACGTCTATGCCTTCTGCGCCATTTACTTCGCCCCGGCGTTTTTTCCGTCGGACGACCCTACGGTCCAACTGCTCAACACCGCCGGTGTATTTGCCGCCGGGTTCCTGATGCGGCCAATCGGCGGCTGGTTGTTTGGCCGGGTGGCCGACAAGCACGGGCGCAAAAACTCGATGATGATCTCGGTGCTGATGATGTGCGCCGGTTCCCTGGTCATCGCTTTCCTGCCCACCTACAAAGACATCGGTGCCTGGGCGCCGGCGCTGCTGTTGGTGGCGCGGCTGTTCCAGGGCCTGTCGGTGGGGGGCGAATACGGCACCACGGCAACCTACATGAGTGAAGTCGCGCTCAAGGGCCAGCGCGGTTTCTTTGCCTCGTTCCAGTACGTGACCCTGATCGGCGGGCAACTGCTGGCGGTGTTGGTGGTGGTGATCCTGCAACAGATCCTCACCGAAGAAGAACTGCGTGCCTGGGGCTGGCGTATTCCGTTCGTGATCGGTGCCATTGCGGCGGTTATTTCCCTGCTATTGCGGCGTACCCTGAAGGAAACCACCAGTAAGGAAATGCGCCAGGACAAGGACGCCGGCAGCATCGCCGCGCTGTTCCGGGACCACAAGGCGGCGTTTATCACCGTGCTCGGCTACACCGCCGGCGGCTCGCTGATTTTCTACACCTTTACCACCTACATGCAGAAGTACCTGGTGAACACTGCCGGGATGCACGCCAAGACGGCCAGCTACATCATGACCGGTGCACTGTTCCTCTACATGTGCATGCAGCCGCTGTTCGGCATGTTGGCGGACAAGATCGGCCGTCGTAACTCGATGCTGTGGTTCGGCGCACTGGGTACGCTGTGCACGGTGCCGATCCTGCTCAGCCTGAAAACCGTCAGCAGCCCGTTCCTGGCCTTCGTGCTGATCACCCTGGCGTTGGCCATCGTCAGTTTCTACACCTCCATCAGCGGCTTGGTGAAAGCGGAAATGTTTCCGCCTCAAGTACGCGCCTTGGGTGTTGGCCTGGCTTATGCCGTGGCCAATGCGATCTTCGGTGGCTCGGCGGAGTATGTAGCCTTGGGCCTCAAATCCATGGGCATGGAAAACACCTTCTATTGGTACGTTACCGTGATGATGGCGGTGGCCTTCCTGTTCAGCTTGCGTCTGCCCAGGGAGGCGGCGTACTTGCACCACGATCTGTAAGGGATGAGTTATGACACTGCGCACGAGCAATCAACTGTTCGACGCTTATTTCACCGCTGACAGCATGGCCGAGGTGTTCTGTGACCAAGGGCGCTTGCAGGGCATGCTGGATTTCGAGGCCGCGCTGGCCCGGGCGGAGGCCCGGGTCGGTTTGATCCCCCAGGCCGCTGTCGCACCGATTGCTCAGGCATGCCTGGCGTCACTGTACGACGTGGATGCCCTCGGCGTGGCCATTGCCACGGCGGGCAATTCGGCGATTCCGCTGGTGAAGGCGCTGGGCAAGTTGATCGCCAGTGAAGACGCCGACGCCGAGCGTTATGTGCACCTGGGTGCGACCAGCCAGGATGTGATGGATACCGGATTGGTGTTGCAAGTGCGACAGGCGCTGCGGTTGATCGAAACCGACTTGGCGCAATTGGGCGACGTGCTGGCAGCCCAGGCGCAGCGCTACGCCGCCGTGCCGTTGGCCGGACGTACCTGGTTGCAGCACGCGACGCCGGTCACCCTGGGGATGAAAATCGCCGGTTGGCTGGGGGCGGTAACGCGCAGTCGCCAGCGCCTTGCCGAGTTGAAACCGCGCCTGTTGGTGCTGCAATTTGGCGGTGCCTGCGGCACGCTGGCGGCACTCGGTGAGCAGGCAATGCCAGTGGCCGAAGCCTTGGCCGCCGAATTGCAACTGACCTTGCCCGAACAGCCCTGGCACACACAGCGTGATCGCCTGGTGGAGTTTGCCGGCGTGCTCGGCCTGATCGCCGGTAGCCTCGGCAAGCTGGGCCGCGATATCAGCCTGTTGATGCAAACGGAAGCGGCGGAAGTGTTCGAACCATCGGCACCGGGCAAAGGCGGGTCGTCCACCATGCCGCACAAACGTAACCCGGTGGGTGCCGCGGTGTTGATCAGCGCCGCGACCCGTGTGCCTGGGTTGGTGGCGACGATGCTCAGCGCCATGCCCCAGGAGCACGAGCGCAGCCTGGGCTTGTGGCACGCCGAATGGGAGACCTTGCCGCAGATTTGCCGGCTGGTGTCCGGCGCCTTGAAACAGGCGTTGCTGGTGAGTGAAGGGTTGGACGTCGACCCTGAGCGCATGCTGCAAAACCTCGACCTGACCCAGGGCCTGGTGCTGGCCGAAGCCGTCAGCATCGTCCTCGCTCAACGCCTGGGTCGTGAGACGGCGCACCATCTGTTGGAGCAGTGCTGCCAACGTGCCGTCGCTCAACAGCGGCATCTACGTGCGGTACTCGCAGACGAACCGCAGATCACCGCTGAGCTGTCAGCGGCCGAATTGGACCGCTTGCTCGACCCCGCGCACTACCTGGGCCAGGCCCAAACCTGGGTCACCCGCGCCGTGACCGAACACTTTGCATTGACCGCCTGAGGAGACCGCTGTGGCCTTTGTACAACTCGCCGAGGGCGAACTGCATTACCAATTGGATGGGCCGGTGGATGCACCGGTGCTGGTGCTGTCCAACTCCCTGGGGACCAGCCTGCATATGTGGGACATCCAGATTCCGGCCTTCACCCGACATTTTCGTGTGTTGCGCCTCGACACCCGTGGCCACGGCAAATCCCTGGTCACCCAAGGGCCGTACAGCATTGAGCAACTGGGGCGTGACGTGATTGCGCTGCTGGATGCGCTGGATATCCCGCGTGCACATTTTTGTGGCTTGTCCATGGGCGGCTTGATCGGCCAGTGGCTGGGGATTAACGCGGGTGAGCGCTTGCACCGCCTGGTGGTGTGTAACACCGCCGCCAAGATCGGTACGCCTGAGGTGTGGAACCCACGCATCGAAATGGTCCTGCGCGACGGTGCAGCGGCGATGGTCGCCCTGCGCGATGCATCGATTGCGCGCTGGTTCACTGAGGATTTTGCTGCGGCCAACCCGCACCAGGCCAAGCAGATCACCGACATGCTTGCGGCCACGTCCCCCGAAGGCTATGCCGCCAACTGCGGTGCCGTGCGCGACGCAGATTTTCGTGAGCAATTGTCGTCGATCAACGTGCCGACCCTGGTGATTGCCGGCACTGAAGATGCCGTGACACCGCCCGCCGGCAGCCACTTTATCCAGCACCATGTACGGGGCGCCGAATACGCCGAGTTCTATGCGGCCCACCTGTCCAACGTCCAGGTCGGGGCGGATTTCAGCAACCGAGTGCTGAAGTTCCTGCTGGCCGATTAAACCCTGTGGCGAGCGGGCTTGCCCCGCGTTGGGCCGCGAAGCGGCCCTGATACAGTCACCGCGTTTTTCCAGGGTGAACCTCGTTGCCAGGTTTTGGGGCGGCTTCGCCACCCAACGCGGGGCAAGCCCGCTCGCCACTACAGGCCCGGTCACCCCCCCCAGGTGATCGAGCTGACACCTAATTGAAACAGGAGCTTTTTGTGGACGAGAAACAACGTTACGCCGACGGCCTGCAAGTGCGCCGCGAAGTGCTGGGCGACGCGCATGTCGACCGCAGCCTGAATGCGCTGACCGAGTTCAACAGCGAGTTCCAGGAAATGATCACCCGCCACGCCTGGGGGGATATCTGGACCCGCCCTGGCTTGCCACGGCATACCCGCAGCCTGATCACCATCGCGATGCTGATCGGCATGAACCGCAGTGAAGAGTTGAAGTTGCATCTGCGGGCCGCCGCCAGCAATGGGGTGACGCGTGCCGAGATCAAGGAAGTGCTGATGCAGAGCGCGATCTACTGCGGGATTCCGGCGGCGAATGCGACCTTTCACCTGGCAGAGTCGGTGTGGGATGAGCTGGGGGTCGAATCGCGAGAGTAAGGCTCAGTGGGAGTCCGCGTCCCACACCCAGTTCCATACACCGGGCAGGTGCACGGGCTCGTCCACCTCCTTGACCGTGCGCGCCAGCGCTGCCCGCTCCAGCGTGGCATGGTCGGTGTAGAACGGTTCGACGGCGGTTTTCACGCCGTTGATGCGCGCGCTGTCCATCAGGATCTGCAAGTATTCCTGCAAGTGCCGA
The DNA here is from genome assembly GCF_023242475.1 of Pseudomonas sp. MWU15-20650. GTDB lineage: Bacteria > Pseudomonadota > Gammaproteobacteria > Pseudomonadales > Pseudomonadaceae > Aquipseudomonas. The sequence continues at coordinate 57,876 of NZ_JALJFG010000006.1, forward strand.
GCGGTGTAGCGGTTGATATCGTGGAAGGTCACCACCACCGGGATTACGCCCTCTACCGTCGGCAGTTCCCCCAGCGCAATGCGCTCGCGCACCACCGACAGCTGCCGATACAAATTGGCCCGGCGGCGCGGGCTGCCATTGAAACCCCAGATCTTGCCGTCGTTGGCACTCAGGTCCGTCAGCAATACGTGCATGCCGTGGCGCTGGTAGGCGGCGAAGGTGCGTTTGTCGTAATTCCAGAACGGTGGGCGTACCAGCAGCGGGGGCGCGCCGGTAATGCTGGCAATATCTGCTGCGCCTTGGGTGAGGGTGCTTTCCAGCTCGGCGTCATTCAGCCAACGGTGATTGGTATGAAACGCCGTGGCCGTGTGGAAGGCCAGGATATGCCCAGCGGCATGTTCGCGCTCCATGGTCTTGCGGCCGCGCGGGCTGCCGCCTGCGCGGGACGCCTCGGTCTGTACGAAGAACACGGCCTTGATGCCTGGCAGCAGCGGGTTTTTTGCCAGGTCGGCCACCACCGACCGGCTCGGGTTGTTGTAGCCCGAGGCACTCGGGCCGTCGTCGAACGTCAGCAGGAACCGGACCGGTGCTTGGGCGAGCAGGCGCTGTTCGGTCTGTGGTGTCAGCGGGATGGGCGCGCTGATGCAGCCGCCCAGGCTCAGGGCCAGGGCCATCAGTACGGTCGCTATGGCGAAGGATTTCATGGTGCGCACGGGCTCGAATAAAGACCGCTGCTGGGTGGATCAGCAGCGGCAGGCGCGCACCATACCGCAAGTGCTGCGCGGGTTTACAGCAGACTTATCGGGTAGCTGACGATCAACCGGTTTTCGTCGAATTCATTATTGCTGTAATCCCTGCGCATGCTGGAATTGCGCCAGCGTACGTTGAGATCCCTGAGCACGCCGCTTTGCACGGTATAGCCGATTTCGCTCTCGCGGCCCCATTCCTTGCCGTCCGTCACCGTGCCGCTGTGCACGTTGCTGCCGCTGAGATAGCGGTTCATCAGGGTCAGGCCGGGAATGCCGAGGGCGGCGAAATTGTAGTCGTGGCGCACTTGCCAGGATTTCTCCTGGGCATTGTCGTAGCTGGCGTTGTAACTGTCGTTGGCCAGGGTGCCGCCGCTGGTGCCGTTGACGCGCATCCAGGCACTGTTGCCGGTGAGTTTTTGCAGGCCGACGTAAAAGGTGTTGCCGCCGTACTTGGCGGAGAACAGGCCGGACCAGGTCTTGTTGTCCAGCTCGCCTGCGCGGGCGCTGCCATCGTCCTTGCCGTAGAAGAACCCGAGGTTGGCGCCCAGGGTCCAGTCGCCGACAGGTTGGCTGTGGATCAGGTTGATGTATTGCTGGCGGTAGATGTCCTTGAGCTGGGCATTCCACAGGCCGATCTGGGTGCGTTTGTCGTTGAACGCGTATTCGGCGCCCTGGAAGTTGAAACGATCGGAGGTGAACGCGGGTTTTCCGGTCATCGACAAGTCGCTCATGCTGCTGTCGTCCCGTGGGCTGTTGGCACGGAATTGGCCGCCATACAGCGTCAGGCCGTCGATCTCCTTGGAGGTGATCTGCCCGCCGCGCAGGGTTTGCGGCAGCGAGCGGCCATCATCGGCCCGCAGGATCGGCAATACGGGCATCCATTCACCGACTTTGGCTTCGGTCTTCGAAATGCGTGCCTTGAAGGCAACGCCCAGGCGCCCGAAGTTATCCGCCGGGCGGCCGTCGTGGTCCAGCGGCAGCAGCTGAGTGCCGCCGGTACCGCGTCCGCCATCGAGTTTTTGCGAGTACAAACCCAGCACATCCAGACCGAAACCGACCGTACCTTGGGTAAAGCCGGATTTGGCGTCGAGGATGAAACTTTGCGTCCACTCCTGCGCGCCGCCCTGGGCTTTGGTCGGGTTGGTGTAATTGCGGTTGAAGAAGAAGTTGCGCAGGTTGAGGTTGGCGCTGGCGTCTTCGAGAAAGCCGTGCTCTTCGGCGATGGCGGGAAGGGCAAGACTGGCGACAGCGGTAGCCAGCAACAGCTGGCGCGGTTGGAAAGTGCTCATGGTGTTGGACCTGTTGTTATTGGGGTTATGCAGGTGGCGGCCATGGTGCGCGGCGGTGTGGGGGCGATGAAAGTGGGGGAGAGCGGGTTGTGGGCGATGATCGAACGCAAGTTGACGGGCCTGTGCGTTGCGCGCAGGCCCGGTGGTTATGGTTAGCGTTTGGGCAGGTCGATGTGGGTCCAGGGGACGGCGGGCAGGTAGTGCTGAGCGGCAATGATCACCGCCACCATGACCACCAGGAACACCCCTTGCAGCGGGCTCCAGAAGGCCCAGTGCAAGCCGTTGATCCAGGGGTAGTCGTGGCTGAATTTATGGCTCATGTGGCCCATGCGTTTGGTGTGCAGCAGGTTGATCAGCAGCATCCCGGCATAGGTCACCGCGCCCAGGATGCCGAGCATCAGCCCGCAGGCCACGAGCATGGCCAACTGCGGTATGCCATGGCGTAACACCAGCCAGTACTGGTTGGGGTTGAGTCGCTTGGGGATCAAGTACTGGCTCAGCCATAGGTCTTGGACCATGAAGGAGGCACTCATCCCGGCCCACATCTGGGTGATGCGAAAGCCGACCCCCGCCGGCATGATCGCCAGTATCAGGAAGATGAGCACGGCTCCGAAGTCGAGCTTATCGGATTTATCGTGGACGAGGTTCAGGCCGACGCCCAAGACGAAGATGGCCCAAAGCCGGATCAGCACCTGGGTGTAGATCGGCCGGGGGACAAATTTGCGCCAGAAAAACAGGTCGGTCTGGGGCAGGCGCTCAACCAGTTGCGGATAACGCCAGGTCAGGGTTTCCGCCAGATGCCGGCACGCGCTCCAGTCGTTTTCGCCGAACTTTTCGATGATGCGCATTTGCTCGGTGGTGGTCATGGGCGTGAGCAGCAAGCGTGCAGCCAGGGCGTCAGGGGAGGTGCGCCGGGGATCCTGGGCCTTGTCTTGCAGGCTGGCATAAAAGCTTTCCTGCTCGCAGCGTGACACCAGCTCGCGCCACATCCAGGCCGGTTCCGGGTGCACCGCTTTCTGGTCGTCCCAGCCAAACGTCTGGCACACGCGGTCGAACAGCGGCACGCCCCATTGGGTGTCGTGCAGCAGTTGCAGGATGATGCGCTGCCATTGTTGCTGCTGGTCGAACACCCGCAGCCAGGGCTGGCTGTTGTACTGCGTCAGTTGGGTGATGAACTCGCGCTCGGCCTTTTGCTCCAGCAGCTCCTGCAGGCTGAGGCGGTAGTCCTGCAGCAGTTCACTGGTCAGTGCATCGTGCTGCCACGGCGTCATGGTCACCCGTTGCCAAGGCGTCAGCCATTCCAGGTGTTGCATCGCCCAGTGGGCGATCGCGCTGCGTTCGCCGGGGGCTTCGAAGCAATGGCGCAGCAGGCCGGACTGGAAGGCGTCGGTACAGTCCTGCTGCTGGGCTTGGGCCCAGCGTTCATCGAGGTTGTGCAGGTTGAGGTCGCTGAGCAGTACTTGGGCCGGGTTCGGTCTAGGGGCTTCAGACGGCGCCGGGCTGAGTGGGCTGAGGTCCATCAGTTCGGCAAGCTCAGTGGCACGCTGGGCCACCGGTGGCTCGAAGGCAGCGGCGCTCAAGGGGCGAACATCCATCAATTCGGCCAGGTCGTTGAGGTTGGCGTAGCGCTGTTCGACGACGGGTGTTTCGCGCTCCTCTTCCTCGTTGTCGGCACGCCAGCGCGCGTACCTCAACGCTTCCTCGTAGGCTTCGCGAAGGCGCTGGAAACCCTCGGGGTCATCGTCCGGGCGGCAGCTTTTCAGCAGCCGCGCGTAGGTGCGCTTGATGGTGCGCTCATCGGCATCGTCCGCCAGTTGCAATACAGTCCAACAGTCCATGTGGTTGTCCCTTAGCGCCAGAACCCGTTGTCGAGTTGCTCAAGTTGTCGGGTCAGTTCGCTGCGGGCCTCACGGATGCGGCGTTCATCCTGGGTGTCGAGCACTTGCTGGAACTGCGCGGCCCAGTGCCCGAGTTGCTCGCGCAACTCGCCCAGGCTCTCCTGATAGAGCCGTTCGAGACGCGCAGTCAGCACCGTGTTGACCTGCTGGTCGCGTGGGTGAATCTTCAACAACGCCAAGGCTTGCAGGCGTTCCTGGATTTGCTCCGGGCTCAGCACGCCAGGGTTGTTCTCGATCACCAGCGAGTGTTGCTCGCCCGTCAGCGGGATCTTCACTTGGGCTTCGAGCAAACCGTTGTTGTCGTAGGTGAAGCGCACATCCAGCGTGACTTCACCGGCCTTGCGCTTGGGCACCGGGATCTCCAGTTGGCCCAGCTCGATGTTGTCTTTCACCAGGCGGCTCTCGCCCTGATAAATCTTCAGCAATACGCGGGACTGGTCGTCGTGAAGCGTGACCACGCTTTTGACCCGGCTCACCGGCACGCTGCTGTTGCGTTCGATCAGTGGCAGGTAATGCCCGCTTTCGATATGCCCACCGTATTGGTTCGAGGTTTCGATGCCCAGGGTGTAGGGGCAGACGTCGGTCAGCACGATCTCTTCCAGCGCAGCCGATCGGGCTTTGAGCGCGGCCTGGATCGCCGCGCCATGGGCGACCACTTGGTCGGGGTCGAGGCTGATGGACGGAAACCGCCCGAACAAACCGGCGGCCAGTTTGCGCACCAGCGGCATGCGCGTGGTGCCGCCGACCAGCAGGATTTCATCCAGGTCGCCGACCCGAATCCGTGCGTCGCGCAGGGCGCGTTCGATCGGTGCGCGCAGGCGCTCCAGCAGTGGTATGTACAGCTTGGCAAGTTCAGCCTGGGTGATGGTTTTAACCCATTGCTGGCCGTCGACCCGCAGCGCGAACTCGGCGCTGTCGTCCTGGCCCAAGGCTTTACGCACGCGCTCGGCTTCGCGGCGCAGGGCTTGCAACACGCTGCTGGTGGGCGGGAAACCCTGGGCATCGCGCTGGCTGTCGACGAAGTGTTCCAGCAGCAGGGTGTCGAAGTCTTCGCCGCCGAGGAAGTTGTCGCCGGCGCTGGCTCGCACTTCCATCACGCCGTCGAACAGCTCGATGATCGATACGTCGAAGGTGCCGCCGCCGAGGTCGAACACCAGGAACGAGGTTTCCTTGTCACGCTGGTGCAGGCCGTAGGCCAGGGCCGCAGCGGTGGGTTCGTTGATCAGTTTTTCAACGTTGAGCCCCGCCAGTTCACCGGCAATGCGCGTGGCCTTGCGTTGGCCGTCGCTGAAGTAGGCGGGCACGCTGATCACCGCTTCAGTGACGGTGTGGCCGTAGGTGCGCTCGATGTCTTCTTTGAGGCTTTTGAGCACCAGCGCCGAGAGCTCTTCAGGGCGGAACGAGCGGTCGCCGAGGCGCACTTCGGTGGCACTGCCCATGTAGCGCTTGAACAGCGAAGTGGTGAGGTGCGGGTGGGTATGCAGGCGCTCCTTGGCGGCTTGGCCGACCAGGACGCGGCCTTGATCATCCAGGCCGACCACACTCGGGGTCAGCAACTGGCCCAGGGCATTGGGCACCATTTCGGTCGCATCGCCGCGCCAGACGGCGGCAAGACTGTTGGTCGTCCCCAAGTCGATTCCTACGATCATTACGACAAGCTCCCTCTGTGGTCTGTAAGAATCTGTTACCAATTTTACCCTGAAAGGTTGAAGGGAAGGCAAGCCAGCCCCCATCGGCGACCCGCGGTGATGAATGAGAGGGCATAAAAAAACCGCTTCCGGTGAGGGAAGCGGTTTTATCTACGACAGTGCTGTCAGAACAACTTCAGTGCCGGTGCTTCTTCTTTCAGCGGCTCGTTCTTCGCAGTCTGCTCGCTCCAGCCACCACCGAGGGCCTTGTACAGGTTGACCTCGCTGGTCAGCTGCGCCAGGCGGTCGGTGATCAGCGATTGCTGGGCACTGAACAGTTGGCGCTGGGCGTCGAGGAAGGTCAGGTTGCTGTCGACACCAATGCGGTAGCGACGCTCGGCCAGGCGGTAGTAATCCTGGTTGGCGGCGACGAAGCCACGTTGGGCATCCAGTTGCTGCTTGTAGGTCTCACGCGCGGCGAGGCCGTCGGAGACTTCCTGGAAGCCGGTCTGGATCGCCTTCTCGTAGTTTGCCACGTTGATCTCTTTCTGGATCTTGGAGTAATCCAGGCTGGCGCGCAGGCTGCCGGCGTTGAAGATCGGGATGTTGATCTGCGGGGCGAACGACCAGGTGCCCGAACCGCCTTTGAACAGGCCGCCCAGGGTAGGGCTGGCGGTACCGGCGCTGGCGGTCAGGCTGATGCTCGGGAAGAACGCCGCACGGGCCGCGCCGATGTTGGCGTTGGCTGCCTTGAGGTTGTACTCGGCCTGCACAATGTCGGGACGACGTTGCAGCAGATCCGACGGCAACCCGGCCGGTACTTCGCTGAGCAGGTCATCCGACAGCGGCTTGCTGGCGATATTCGCCGGCAGGCCGGTGCCCAGCAGCAGGGTCAGGCTGTTTTCGTCCTGGGCCACCTGGCGGGTATAGCGCGCCAGAGCCACCCGGGCGTTTTCCACCGAGGTGCGTGCCTGGCTGAGGTCGAGGGCCGAGGCCACGCCGACTTCGTTGCTGCGCGAGGTGAGCTTGTAGCTCTGCTCGTACGCGCCCAAGGTGTCCTGGGTCAGCTTGAGCAGTTCCTTGTCGGCCTGCCAGGTCAGGTAGGCGTTGGCCACGCTGGCCACCAGGCTGATCTGGGTGCTGCGACGCGCTTCTTCGGTGGCGAAGTACTTCTGCAGCGCTTCTTCGCTCAGGCTACGTACGCGACCGAACAGGTCCAGCTCATAAGCGCTGATCCCGAGACCGGCCGAATATTGGCTGGAGATGGTTGATTCGCCGGTGCTCGACAGTTTGGCCGGGGTACGTGAACGGCTGCCGCTGCCCGTGGCCGAGACGGCCGGGAACAGGTCGGCGCGCTGGATCTGGTACTGCGCCGCATACGCGTCGATGTTCAGGGCCGCGACACGCAGGTCACGGTTGTTCACCAGCGCGGTCTGGATCAGCTGTTGCAGGGCAGGGTCATGGAAAAACTGCTTCCAGCCCTGCTCGGCAGCGGCCTGGCTCGGCGCCTGGGCCGACGAATACGCCGGCCCCTGCGGGAACTGGGCGGCCACCGGCGCTTCAGGGCGCTGGTAGTCAGGTATCAGTGAGCAGCCACTGAGCACGAATGCCGTGACGGCTAGGGAAAGTAGCGACTTGCTCATTGGCCAGCCTCTTTAGGAGTTTCAGTAGTGACCGTTTTTTTACGCTCGCCGGCGGCCGATACGGTCGCGTAGAACAATGGCACCCAGAAGATCGCCAGGACGGTGGCAGTGATCATACCGCCGATTACGCCGGTACCGATTGCATGCTGGCTACCCGAACCTGCGCCCGTGGACACAGCCAGTGGCAGAACGCCGAGCATGAACGCCATGGACGTCATGATGATCGGTCGCAGACGCATCCGGGACGCTTCGATAGCCGCCTCGACAATGCCTTTGCCTTGTTCATGCAGCTCTTTGGCGAATTCCACGATCAAGATGGCGTTTTTCGCCGCCAGGCCCACCGTTACCAGCAAGCCCACCTGGAAGAACACGTCGTTGGACAGGCCGCGCAGGCTGGTGGCGATCAGTGCACCGATCACGCCCAGGGGCACGACCAGAATCACGGCAATCGGGATCGACCAGCTTTCGTACAGGGCCGCCAGGCAGAGGAACACCACCAGCAGCGACAAGGCATACAACGCAGGTGCCTGGGAGCCGGACAGACGTTCTTCATACGACAGGCCGGTCCAGGAATAACCGATACCCGCCGGCAGGTTCTTGGCAATGCGTTCGACTTCCGCCATCGCGTCACCGGTACTGTAGCCCGGTGCCGGGGTACCGAGGATTTCCATCGCCGCTACACCGTTATACCGCGAGAGCTTCGGCGAGCCGTAGATCCACTTGCCCGACGAGATGGCCGACAATGGCACCATCTTCCCGGAGGTGCTGCGCACGTACCACTTGTCCAGGTCTTCCGGAGACATCCGGCTGGCGGCATCGCCCTGCACATACACTTTCTTCACCCGACCACGGTCGATGAAGTCGTTGACGTAGCTGCCACCCAAGGCAATGGCCAGGGTCTGCTGGATTTCCGACAGGCTGATACCCTGGGCACTGGCCTTCTCGTCGTCGACGGTCATCTCGTACTGCGGCTCATCGTTCACGCCGTTCGGACGCACGCCCGCCAGGATCTTGCTTTGTGCTGCCGCCCCCAGGAACTGGTTACGTGCAGCCATCAGTTTGTCGTGGCCGACGCCGCCCTGGTCTTGCAGGAACACGTCGAAACCGGTGGCGTTACCCAGCTCCAGCACCGAAGGCGGCACGATGGCATATACCATGGCGTCCTTGAAGGCTCCGAAGAAGTAACCCTGGGCCCGCTTGGCCACTTCAAACACCGACTGGGTCGCATCACGCTCGCCCCATGGCTTGAGCATCACGAACGCGAGGCCCGAACTCTGGCCACGGCCGGCGAAGTTGAAGCCGTTCACGGTAAAGACCGACTTCACGGCCTTGCCTTCGCCCGGTTCACCTTCCTTGTCGTTCAGCAGGAAGGCGCGCATATCGTCGATGACGGTTTGCGTACGTTCAGCCGAAGAACCTACCGGTGTCTGCACCTGGGCAAAGATCACACCCTGGTCTTCCTCGGGCAGGAATGCGCTCGGAATACGGGTGAACATCCAGATCATGCCGGCCAGGATCAGCGCATAGACCAGGAACGCTGGCAGCTTGTGCTTGATCATGTTGCCGACACCGCGTTCGTACTTCAGCACGGCACTGTCGAAGGTGCGGTTGAACCAGCCGAAGAAGCCGCGCTTGGGCTGGCCGTGTTTTTCCGGATCGATCGGCTTGAGCATGGTGGCGCACAAGGCCGGGGTGAAGATCAGGGCAACCAGTACCGACAGCGCCATCGCCGAAACAATGGTGATGGAGAACTGTTTGTAGATCACACCGGTAGAGCCGCCGAAGAACGCCATCGGCAGCAGTACCGCCGACAGTACCAGGGCAATACCCACCAGGGCGCCCTGGATCTGGGCCATGGATTTGACCGTCGCTTCTTTCGGCGACAAGTGTTCCTCGGCCATTACCCGCTCGACGTTCTCCACCACGACGATGGCATCGTCCACCAGCAAGCCGATGGCCAGGATCATGCCGAACATGGTCAGGGTGTTGATGGTGAAGCCGAACGCGGCGAGGATGCCGAAAGTACCCAGCAGTACCACCGGTACGGTCATGGTGGTGATGATGGTGGCGCGGAAGTTCTGCAGGAACAGGAACATCACCAGGAACACCAGCACGATCGCTTCGACCAGGGTGTCAACCACACCGGAGATCGACTCGGTCACCACTGGGGTGGTGTCATACGGCACCACCGCCTTCATGCCAGGCGGGAAGAACGGTTCCAGGGACGCCACGGTGGCGCGGATGGCCTTGCCGGTGTCCAGGGCGTTAGCACCGGCCGCCAGCTTGATGGCCATGCCGGAGGCCGGCTTGCCGTTGAACTGCGCACTGATGCTGTAGTTCTGGCCGCCCAGTTCGATACGGGCAATGTCGCCCAGGCGAACTTGCGAACCGTCGGCATTCACCTTCATCAGGATCTTGGCGAACTCGTCAGCGCTTTGCAGGCGCGTCTTGCCGATGATGGTGGCGTTCAGTTGGGTGCCGGGCAGGGCAGGCAGGCCACCCAGTTGACCGGTGGCCACCTGGACGTTCTGGGCCTGGATGGCGCTGCTGACATCCACCGGCGTGAGCTGGTAGTTGTTCAGCTTGGCCGGGTCGAGCCAGATACGCATGGCGTACTGCGAACCGAACACCTGGAAGTCACCCACACCGGCGGTCCGGGAGATCGGGTCCTGGATGTTGGAAACGATGTAGTTGGACAGGTCATCCTTGGTCATGCTGCCGTCTTCCGACACCAGACCGATGACCATCAGGAAGTTCTTCACCGACTTGGTCACGCGGATACCCTGCTGCTGCACTTCTTGCGGCAGCAGTGGGGTCGCCAGGTTCAGCTTGTTCTGCACTTGAACCTGGGCGATGTCCGGGTTGGTACCCTGGTTGAACGTCGCGGTGATGGTCATGCTGCCGTCGGAGTTACTGTCCGAGGCGACATAACGCAGGTTGTCGATACCGTTGAGCTGTTGCTCGATGACCTGTACCACGGTGTCCTGCACGGTTTGTGCAGACGCGCCTGGGTAGGTCACCTGGATATCAATGGCGGTTGGCGCAATGGCCGGGTACTGGTTGATGGGCAACTTCAGGATCGACAGTGCCCCGACCAGCATGATCACCAGGGCAATTACCCAGGCGAAAATGGGACGGTCGATAAAAAATTTCGACATGGATTACTCCCCCTGGCCAGCAGCAGCGGCAGGAGCAGCAGCGGAACCGGCGGGTTTAGCGTTGTCAGCGTCCTTGACCTTGACCTCGATGCCCGGCTTGATGAACTGCAGGCCCTCGGTAATCACGCGGTCACCGGCGTCCAGGCCTTTTTCCACCAGCCAGTAGGCGCCGGCAGTGCGGTTGGCAACCAGGACGCGTTGCTCGACCTTGTTGTCCTTGTTCACGATCAGCGCAGTCGGAATGCCCTTGAGGTCACGGGTCACGCCTTGTTGCGGAGCCAGGATGGCCTTGCTGTTCACGCCGGCTTGCAGCTGGGCGTGCACGAACATGCCCGGCAGCAGGGTGTGGTCAGGGTTCGGGAACACGGCGCGCAGGGTCACGGAACCGGTGGTCTGGTCGACCGACACTTCGGAGAACTCCAGCTTGCCTTCCTGGGTGTACGGGGTGCCGTCTTCCAGGGTCAACTTGACCTTGGCTGCGTTATCGCCGGCTTTCTGCAGTTGGCCGCTTTCCAGGTCACGGCGCAGTTTCAGCATTTCAGCCGAAGACTGCGTGACGTCGACGTAGATCGGGTCCAGTTGCTGGATCACGGCCATGGCATCCGCCTGGCCATTGCTGACCAGTGCGCCTTCGGTCACCGAAGAACGGCCAATACGCCCGGAGATCGGTGCGAACACTTTGGTGTAGCGCACGTTGATCTGGGCGGTTTGTACGTTTGCTTCTGCGGTCATGCGGTTGGCGACGGCGGTGTCGTATTCCTGACGGCTGACGGCTTGTTCATCGACCAACTGCTTGTAGCGGTCAGTGATGGACTTGGTCTGGGTCAGGCTGGCTTGTGCGCTCTTCAGGGTGGCGTCATACACCGACGGGTCGATCTGGTAGAGCTGTTGCCCTTCCTTCACGTCGCCGCCTTCCTTGAACAGGCGCTTGAGAATGATGCCGTTCACCTGAGGCCGGACTTCCGCGATGCGGTAGGCCGTGGTGCGGCCTGGCAGCTCGGTGGTCAGGGTAAAGGCTTGCGGTTGAAGGGTGACCACGCCGACCTGAGGGGTTTGAGCGGGCGGAGCCGCTTCTTCCTTTTTACATCCGCTGAGCAGCGATGCCAGGGCGACGGCAGTGACCAGAGCGGTAACAGCTGGCTTAAGTTGCATGAAGATCCTCGGGTCAGGCGCGCAGAATGCGCACAAGAAGTGTGGAAGGGTAAAAAACAAGCTGTGAGTAGATAAGTAGCTTGCTACGCAATATACTTACGTTCATGGTTGTTTGTAAACTCTTGACAGGCTTCGCGGATTGTTGACAAAGCAGCTGCCAAAGCCTCGATTTTAGTACGTTCGGCGCCCATGACGGTGTCGTCCCACAATTATTCAGATGATGGTCAAGCACCATCCACAGTGTCTTGATTGAGGTTTTACTGCCATGGTTCGTCGCACCAAAGAGGAAGCTCAGGAAACGCGCAGCCAGATTCTCCAAGCCGCCGAGCAAGCCTTCTATGAGCGTGGCGTCGCGCGGACCACCCTGGCGGACATCGCCACGTTGGCCGGTGTGACGCGCGGTGCTATCTACTGGCATTTCAGCAATAAGTCCGATCTGTTGCAGGCATTGCTCGACACGCTGCACGAACCCCTGGATGAACTGGCGCGGGCGAGTGAAAGCGAAGATGAAGTCGACCCGCTGGGCTGCATGCGAAAGTTGCTTATCCATCTGTTCCATCAAGTAGCCCTGGACCCGAAAACTCGGCGCATCAACGAGATTCTGTTTCATAAGTGCGAGTTCACCGATGAAATGTGCGACATGCGTCGTCAGCGCCAGGCCCACAGCCTGGAATGCAACCTGCGCATCGGCCTGACCTTGCGTAACGCAGTTCATCGCGGGCAACTGCCGGAAAACCTCGACACCACCCGTGCTGCGGTATGTGTGCATGCCTACATCAACGGGCTGATGGGGCAGTGGTTGCTGGTACCCGACAGTTTCCAACTGCATCAGGAGGCTGAACGCTGGGTTGATGCCGGGCTGGACATGCTGCGCCTGAGCCCTAGCCTACGCAATTAAGACAAAATGCGTAATTGCATCCAGTTGTGTCAACAGTAAAGACGCGAGACAGTTGATCGTCTACTCGCCTGATGGGTGGGGTGACTTTATATACGGGCTGACGGGCGGTTGATAGGTAGCCGCCTAAGTATTTTGTAGCGATATTGTTGCAAGGCTGTGAAAGAGTGTTTCCCAGCGCCTATGAAAAAGCCCCGGTTCCTGCGAGCCGGGGCTTTTTCGTTTCAGCGTCTTACGTCAAATGGCCAGCGTCGGGTAGTCGATGTAACCCACGGGGCCTTTGCCATAGAAGGTTTCCGGGTGCGCTTGGTTCAGCGGCGCGTCGGCCTTCAAGCGAGCCGGCAGGTCCGGGTTGGCAATGAACGGTACGCCAAAGGCCACGGCATCTGCCTTGCCCGCAGCCAGCCAGGCATTGGCGCTGTCCTTGGTGAAGCGTTCGTTGGCAATGTACGGGCCGCCGAAGGCTTTTTTCAGTTGTGGGCCAAGGCTGTCCGCACCTTCTTTTTCACGGGAGCAGATGAAGGCGATGCCACGCTTGCCCAGCTCGCTGGCGACGTAGGTGAAGGTTTCCGCCAGGTTGGCGTCGCCCATGTCATGGGAGTCGGCGCGCGGTGCCAAGTGCACACCCACACGGCCGGCGCCCCAGACTTCGATGGCGGCGTCGGTCACTTCCAGCAGCAGGCGGGCACGGTTTTCCAGGGAGCCGCCGTAGTTGTCGGTACGCTGGTTGGTACTGCTTTGCAGGAACTGGTCAAGCAGATAGCCGTTGGCGCCGTGGATTTCCACGCCGTCAAAGCCGGCAGCCTTGGCGTTTTCCGCCCCCACACGGTAGGCGTCGACGATGTCGGCGATTTCAGCGGTTTCCAGGGCGCGCGGGGTTGGGTAGTCGGCCAGTGGGCGCACCAGGCTGACGTGGCCTTTAGGTTGGATCGCGCTCGGGGCCACTGGGGTTTCGCCGTCCAGATAGGACTCGTGGGAGATCCGGCCGACGTGCCACAGTTGCAGGAAGATCTTGCCGCCCGCGCTGTGCACGGCCTTGGTAATGTTGGCCCAGCCGCGCACCTGGTCGTTGGACCAGATGCCCGGGGTGTCCGGGTAGCCCACGCCCATTGGCGTCACGGAGGTGGCTTCGCTGAGGATCAGCCCGGCGGAAGCGCGTTGCACGTAGTACTCGGCCATCAGCGCGTTGGGCACGCGACCGGCATCAGCGCGGCAACGGGTCAGCGGCGCCATGATGATGCGGTTGGACAATTCCAGGTCGCCCAGTTTGATCGGATCGAAAATAGTCGTCATGGGAAAACACCTTTCTCTATTAAGTGGGTTGATCAGTGGGTCGCAGGGGCCAGGTCGGCATCGCCGCTCTGACGGAAAGTCACCAGGGTCACCAGCAGGGCAAGGATCGCCAGCGCCGCTGCCGCCAGAGGCACGCTGGCCAAGCCGAAGCCGTGGGCAATCACGCTGCCGCCGACCCAGGCGCCGAGGGCATTACCGATGTTGAAGGCGCCGATGTTCAGGGTGGACACCAGGTTGGGGGCCGCCTTGCCGAAGGTCACCACGTTGATTTGCAGTGCCGGTACGGCGGCGAACGAGGCGGTGGCCCACAGGAACAGGGTGATTTGCGTCGGGATCAGCGCGACGCTGGTCCAGGCCAGGGCAGTGGAAACCACCGCCATGCTGATGAACACGCCGATCAGCGTGGCTGCCAGGCGTTTGTCCGCCAGCTTGCCGCCGATGATGTTGCCCACGGTCAGGCCCAGGCCGATCAATAGCAGCGTCCACGTCACGCCTTTGGGTGATACGCCAGTGACGTCGCCGAGCAGCGGAGCAACATAGGTAAAGAGGGTGAACATGGAGGCGGCGAACAAGGCCGTCATGGTCAGCGATAACCAGATGCCCGCCCCTTTGAGGGCCGCCAGTTCGGCACGCATGTCGAGCTGTTCTTCATCACGCCTGGCCGGCAGGAAGCGGATCAGGCCGATCAACGCGATCACGCCAATCACGGTCACTGCCCAGAAGGTCGAACGCCAGCCGGCTTCCTGGCCTAGAGCAGTACCGAGTGGCACGCCGAGTACGTTGGCCAGGGTCAACCCGGTGAACATCAGGGCCACGGCCGATGCGCGTTTGTTAGCCGGTACCAGGTTGGCCGCTACCACCGAACCAATCCCAAAGAACGCACCGTGGCACAGCGCGGTGACCACACGGGCAAACATCAGCACGTTGTAGTCGCTGGCCAGGGCGCAGAGCAGGTTGCCGATAATAAAGATGCCCATCAACGCTACCAGGGCGGCCTTGCGTGGCAGCTTGGCGGTGGCCAGCGCCATGAACGGCGCACCGATCGCCACGCCCAAGGCGTAGCCGGTGACCAGCCAGCCGGCGCCGGGAATCGACACGCCCAGGTCCGCTGCCACATCGGGCAGCAAGCCCATGATGACGAACTCGGTGGTGCCGATGGCGAAGGCGCTCAGGGCCAGTATGAGTAGCGAGAGGGGCATTTGCGTGTCCTTGTTACAGCGGCGGTTCGCTGATGTCTGGTTTGAGCTCGGTGATGAGCGCATCGAGGAACGCTTGGATGGTTTCCTCATTGCGTTTGAAAAAGTGCCACTGCCCGGCCTTCTGGCTGCTGATCAGGCCCGCCCGTTGCAAGGTGGCCAGGTGGGCCGACACGGTCGACTGGGACAAGCCACAGCGCTGGTCGATCTGGCCGGCACAGATGCCGTATTCGTGGTTGTGCAGTTGCTCGGGGAATTGCACTTTCGGATCTTTCAGCCAGGTGAGGATGTCTCGTCGTACTGGGTGCGCCAGGGCTTTTATTATTTCGTCGAGGTCGATGGACATGGCAGGTGCTCGGTGTCGTAAAGCGTTATATCGCGATGAGGCGAACTTTAAATCGGTATATCCCGATATACAAATATGATTTTGCTCTTAAGCCAGGCTAATTCGGTATATCGGGTTATAACGATACGTTGATGGCAGTGTTAGACTGCGCGCCATGAATTATCTCGCACATCTGCACCTGGGCGGCCAACTTCCTGCGCAACTGCTGGGTAGCCTCTATGGCGACTTCGTCAAAGGCCGTCTGCAAGGCCAGTTCAGCCCGCCAATAGAAGCGGCGATCCAGCTGCATCGTTCGATCGACCGCTTTACCGACAGTCACCCGTTGGTAGGCGAGGCGTTGTCACGCTTTAGCCTGACCCGTCGGCGCTATGCGGGGATTGTCCTCGATGTGTTTTTCGATCACTGCCTGGCACGTGATTGGGCGCAGTATGCCGACCAGCCGCTGGAGCAGTTCACCTCGCAGGTGTACCGCGTGCTGGCGGCCGAGCCGCAATTACCGGGACGCCTGGCGCAGATTGCGCCGTATATGGCCGCGGATGATTGGCTGGGCTCCTACCGTGAGTTTGCGGTGATGGAGCAGGTGCTGCGCGGGATTTCGCGGCGGCTGACTGACCCGGAGGCACTCGGGTTTGCGATGCATGAGTTGCGCGAGCTTTATGAGCCGTTAAGTGAAGATTTCCGACTCTTCTATCCCGAATTGCAGAGGTTCGCGCAAATCCAACTGATCACCGAGATCTAAATGTGGGAGGGAGCTTGCTCCCGATTGCGGTGTGTCAGTCACGGTCTATGTTGACTGAACCACTGCTATCGGGAGCAAGCCCCCTCCCACATTTGAGCGTGCCCGTTTTATGCCGCGAACGCAGGTCGAGCAGCCACTTGCTCAGCTTCCGGCACCGGACCAAACAACGCCTTCTGCACCGCCTGCTGCGCCTGGAACGCCAATGCCGCACGCTCTTGCCCGGCGCAGGCAATCGGCTTGAGTACATGGATTTCCACATCGCCCTGGTCATTGCCGAACAGGCGCATCAGGTGCGACAGCAAATCGTCATCGCCAATAAACGGTGCCAGCGGGTCGACCTGCCCCTTGCGCAAGTAACGAATCGCCACCGGTTGCAGCGACACATCCGCATCAATTGCACTGGCCAGCAAGCGTCCGTGGAAGGTACGCAGGCTGCGCCCGTCGGTGGTGGTGCCTTCGGGAAACATCAGCAACGGGTGCTGTTGTTCCAGGTGGCGAGTCATCTGTTTGCGGATCAGTTGGCTGTCGCCCGAACCGCGGCGAATAAACAGGCTGCCGGCCTTCGCCGCCAACCAGCCAGCCACTGGCCAGGTGCGTACTTCGGCCTTGGACAGAAACGACATCGGCGCCACAGCCCCCAGCAGCGGGATATCGGTCCAGGACACGTGATTGCTCACCCACAGCATGGGCGTTTGCGGCAGCTCACCGTGCACGGTCACGCGAAAGGGCAGGGCATTGGTCAGCCGCGCCATGAAAAACCGCGACCAGCGCTGGCGCCGCACCATTGAATTGGCGATCCCCAGGCGTTCAAACACGCCAAACACACTGGCCATGCTCAACCCCAGCGCCACCACCAGCAGCACGCGGGCGATCCGCCCGTACACGCGCAGGCGGCTCATCACATCGCCGCCTTGAAGTGGCGGGCGTAACGCGGGCACAGCTCATCGCGCTTGAGCAGGATGAACACGTCGGCCACCTGGAAATCCTCATCCCAGCACGGCTCGCCGCAGATCTTCGCGCCCAGGCGCATGTAAGCCTTGAGCAGTGGCGGCATCTCGGCGATCACGTTGGACGGCAGGTCCAGCGCCGGCAGCGGCTTTTTCGGTTCGGCGCGCAGGTGTTCGTTGCACAGGTAGCGTTCGCGCAGGCGCTGCATGATCGCGTGGGCCTGGATGCCGCCATCGTGCATCGGGATGCTGGCGCAGCCCATCAGGTAGCTGTAGCCGCCCTGGTTGAGGACCTCGGCCAACTCGCCCCACAACACCGCGATGGTGCCGCCGTTGCGGTAGGCCGGGTCGACGCAGGTGCGGCCGATTTCCAGGATCGGACCCTGCAAGTGCAGCAGGCCATGCAGGCTGAATTCTTCTTCACTGTAGAACCGGCCCAAGGTGCTGGCGGCCTGATGGTCGAGCAACCGGGTGGTGGCGACGAGTCGACCGCTGTTCAAATCCCGCACGCCGATATGGCTGCAGTGAACATCATAGTCATCCATGTCCAGACCCAGTTCCGCGCCTTTCAGCTTGGCGTTGAACTCGCCGCTGAACACGTTGAACCGCAGGGCCTGGGCTTCCTGCAATGCCTGTGCGCCTACCAGGCGTTCGGCTTGCAGACGGCGTTCATTGCCTTTGTCGCTGATGCGGGCGATCTGAGTCATAGCGAGTCTCCGGGTGCCGGCCAGGTTGCGGCCAGTCGACTTTGTTGTCCAAAGTCAGGCTATGTAGCCTCGGTGTCAGCTCCATGAACTTCCGGTGACGGTTGGGTGACAGTCGTTTTGATACGAATCGAGCCTATTCGGGAATAGACAACGCTATTTGATAAGGCCTTCCTGCTTCTGGTGGGCTCAGGGATTACAGCCGAGAGGGAACTGGACGACATATGCGACCACATAGTCATTGGATGGAAGTGCCACACGGCTTCTCACTGCACGAGAGATACTTGGGGTCGTGCGCTCTGGATAGGTGAAGACAGATGTCGAATTTTTCGATTTCGAATAACGGGCCCGCTTGGTGGCAAATTGACAATCATGAGAAAAGTTCGAGTTCTGAGCCGCCATCGGTAGAAATAATTACCAAGCGTTATAGCGGTATCCGCAGGCAAGACAGTCGGACTTACGGCGAGCCCGTCAGCAACAGGGTTGTGGCGTCGGGCATGCACCTGTTTGTGTACAAGCCTGAAAACCTTGACCCCGGGAAAAAGCCCGAGAGTATTTGGGACGGTTTCAGCCAGTGGGACCGGGATAATTGCGTGAGTGTCGCGGCAATCAAGCTGGCGATGGAACAGTTTGGCGAGCAACCCACTGACGTGTTCAAAGAGGTCAGGGAAATAGCGGGTGGCTTTCAGGTCACTTTGCGCAATAACCAAACGATTTATCTGACGCAGGATGAGCTTGAGATGGCGTCGACCTCGGCAAGGTTCAAGGGCACGGATCCACAGACCCTCACCTCGGCAAATTTCATCTATGCAGTCATGGCCAAGGTAGAGCAACAGACACAACAAAAAGCGAAGAACGGACACGTGAGTTACGGGGAGGCCCTGGGCGTGTTAAGCAACCGGCGCGACGCCCTTCCTTTGGCTTTCGCGCGGCTAGGGTTGGCTGAACAGATTGAAATGGTCGCGCCTGAGGATTTGGCCAATGGTCGCCCAGGGGCTTTTCATGGCGCCAATGGTAAAGACGGTGCGCATACCTCGGTATCCGTAGGCGGCAGAGAAGAGCGATGGGGGAATCAAGGGGGGCCCTCACCTACGGGCGACAATATTTACGCGTATGCATTCAAGAAAACATCGAATTGACGCAGCGCCATGGTCCAGGAGGTGTCGCCAAAACGTCACTTTCCTCAGCTAGGCTCGCGGGCTTCAATGCGCCCCCTTGAGTTTGCGTCCATGGTCCGAGGCATGTTGTGTGTTGTCCTGTTGTTTATCACCGTTACCGCCCGTGCTGAAACCTGGCCCGAAAAAGAATGGGTCATGGGCACGCCAGTCGCAGGTTCCGCTGTCGATGCGCTGGACGCCTATGCTTTCCCACCCCGAGACGACACCACCCGCAACGGCATCCGCACCGACGCGCTGCTGGTGATCCACGATGGTGTCATTATCTATGAGCGCTACGCTGCGCCCACAACGGCCAGCACGCCGCACCTGACCTGGTCGGTGAGTAAAAGCCTGATGGCCACCGTGTTGGGCGTGGCCTACGGTGAAGGCCGCTTCAAACTCACCGACCCCGCCGCGCGCTTTTACCCACCGATGAAACAGCACCCCAAGGTGACCATGGCTGACCTGTTGCACTGGGCCTCGGGCCTGGGCTGGCAGGAAGACTATGAGTTCGCCCCGCTGAAATCCTCGGTGGTGGCAATGCTCTACACCCGTGGGCGCGGCGATATGGCAGCGTTTGCCGCAGACGCCGAGGCCACCCACGCACCCGGCCAGGTGTTCCGTTATTCCAGTGGTGACAGCAATATTTTGTCCGCCGCCCTCAAAGGTATGCTCGGCCACAAGGCGTACATGAGTTATCCCTGGGACGCGTTGTTCAAGCCGCTGGGCATTCACAACGCCACGTGGGAAACCGATGCCGATGAAACCTTTGTCGCCTCGTCGTATGCCTACCTCACCGCGCGCGATTTGGCGCGCGTCGGTCTGCTGATGGCACGGGACGGTCGCTGGCGTGAGCAACAGTTACTGCCTAAAGAGTGGGTCGCCTTCAACCGCCAGCCGTTCGACAACTACAAGGCTGGCCAGGATGAAGCCGTCGCCGGCGGCCAATGGTGGCTCAACCGCGAAGTAGAGGGCGCCCGCCGACCTTGGCCGGACGCCCCCGCTGACACCTTCGCCGCCCTCGGCCACTGGGGCCAGGCGCTGTTTGTGCTGCCCGACGAACACCTGGTGATCGTGCGTTACGGCGATGATCGTGATGGCAGTTACCGGCATAACGAACTGCTCAAACGCGTGCTGGCGGCGGTGCGCTCATGATCCGTCGTCATCCGTTCATCAGCGTTTTACTGGTGTTGTTTTTCGCACTGCTGGGCTGGGTGTGGCACGAACGCGTCAACCTGCAAGCTTTCCCCGACATCATCGCGGCGTACACGGCCAAGGAGTACTGCTCGTGCCGGTATGTGGAGAACAATCCGGCGGGATATTGCCGTGGGTATGTGAAGCAGTACGTGCCGACCAGCGCGTTTATCGACAAGCCGCAAAGCAGTGAAGTCACGGCCAGTGGGTTGGGGCGTACGCGTACGGCACGGTGGATGGGCGAGCGCCAGGGTTGCCGTCTGGTGCCCTGAGGTTCCACCCAGTGGAACCACCTTTGATTGTCCTCGCGCCCACATCGCGCTTAGCTGTCGATGTGTCGCCAACAAGAACGGGAACACCCGCCTGCGAGGAGAATCACCATGCGCCCACACCAGCCTATTCTGGATTGGCTCAGCGACGTCGACAGTGACTTGCGCGCCGTGCGTCACGACATTCACGCCCACCCGGAACTCGGCTTTGAGGAAAACCGCACAAGCGCGCTGGTTGCACAGGCTTTGAAGCAGTGGGGCTACGAGGTGCACACTGGCATCGGCAAAACCGGTGTGGTCGGTGTACTGCGCAACGGCAGCAGCCCACGCACCTTGGGCATTCGCGCCGACATGGACGCCTTGCCCATTCTCGAAAACACCGGCGCGGCCTACACCAGCCAGCACGCCGGCTGCATGCACGCCTGCGGGCATGATGGCCACACCGCCATGCTCCTCGGCGCTGCGCGCTACCTGGCGGCGACGCGGCAGTTCGACGGCACCCTGAACCTGATTTTCCAACCTGCCGAAGAGGGGCAGGGCGGCGCCGAGGCGATGCTGGCTGACGGTTTGCTGGAGCGTTTCCCGTGTGACGGCTTGTTTGGCATGCACAACATGCCGGGCTTGCCGGCGGGGCATCTGGGCTTGCGCGTCGGGCCGATGATGGCGTCTCAGGATTTGCTCACCGTCACCCTCGAAGGCGTCGGTGGGCACGGCTCCATGCCGCACTTGACCGTGGACCCGCTGGTGGCCGCGGCGAGCCTGGTCATGGCGTTGCAGACGGTGGTGGCGCGCAACATCGACACCCAGGAAGCCGCCGTGGTCACGGTCGGCGCCTTGCAAGCAGGCCAGGCGGCGAACGTGATTCCTCAACACGCGTTGCTGCGTTTGAGCCTGCGCGCACTCAACCCCCAGGTGCGCGAACAGATGCTGGAACGGGTCAACGCGATCATCCAGGCCCAGGCCGCCAGCTTCGGCTGCACGGTGCAGGTCGAACACCGCCCGGCCTACCCGGTGTTGGTCAACCACGCCGAAGAAACCGAGTTCGCCCGCCAGGTCGGCGTGGCCTTGCTCGGCGCCGATGCGGTGGACGGCAACACCCGCATGTTGATGGGCAGCGAAGACTTTGCCTGGATGCTGCAACGCTGCCCTGGCAGCTATCTGTTCATCGGCAACGGCGTGTCGCGGCCGATGGTGCACAACCCCGCCTATGACTTCAACGATGACATCCTGCTGACCGGCGCCGCCTATTGGGGCGCGCTGGCGCAGAGCTGGCTCAAGCCTGCCTGACGACCGCCTTTTTCTGCCGCTGGACCCTTTCCCTTAACGGTTGAATGGAGTGTTCCTCATGCAGATTTCAAACCCCGGCGTTTCCCGCACCCGCCAAGTGGTGGCGGCGGTGATCGGTAACGCGTTGGAATGGTATGACTTTATCGTCTACGGCTTTCTGGCCAGCATCATCGCTCGGCAGTTCTTTCCGTCGGAAGATGAATACGCGTCGCTGCTGATGGCCTTGGCCACGTTTGGCGTGGGCTTTTTCATGCGCCCGGTGGGTGGCATCCTGTTGGGTATCTATTCCGACCGCAAAGGCCGCAAGGCCGCGATGCAGTTGATTATCCGGCTGATGACGGTGTCCATCGCATTGATCGCCTTCGCGCCCAACTACGCCGCCATCGGCATGGGCGCACCGTTGCTGATCGTCGTGGCGCGCATGCTCCAGGGCTTTGCCACCGGAGGTGAATACGCCAGTGCCACGGCGTTCCTGGTCGAAAGCGCGCCGGCTCATCGCAAGGGCTTGTATGGCTCTTGGCAATTGGTCGGGCAGTGTCTGGCGGTGTTTGGTGGCGCGTCGATGGTCGCGTTGGTCACGCACTGCTTTTCGCCCGAGACCCTCGACCTGTGGGGGTGGCGCTTGCCGTTTGTGCTGGGCTTGCTGATCGGCCCGGTCGGGTTGTGGATTCGCCGGCACATGGAAGACCCGGAAGAATTCATCGCCGCGCGCAAACAAGCGACTGGCCCGGCGCCCAGCCTGATGGCCGTGTTGCGTGACCATCGGCGCAGCATCCTGGTGTCCATGGGCCTGGCCTGCGGCGCAACGGTGTCGTTCTACGTGGTGCTGGTGAATATGCCGACCTTCGCCCACAAAAGCCTCGGCTTGCCGCTGGATCAGGTGCTGATGGTGCAGATGTTCGCGGTAGCGCTGATGACCGTGGTGATCCCGTTGTCCGGCATGCTCTCGGATCGGTTGGGGCGGCGGCCGGTATTGATGGCGTTCACCCTGGCGTTCTTCGTGATGGTTTACCCGTTGTATGGGTGGGTGGCGGCTGCGCCTTCCATCGAGCGTTTGCTGGTGATGCAAGTGATGCTGTGCACCGCCATCGGCGGCTTTTTCGGCCCGGCACCGACGGCGCTGGCCGAGCAGTTCCCCATCGAGGTGCGCTCCACCGGCGTGTCGGTGGCCTATAACGTGGCGGTGATGGTGTTCGGTGGCTTTGCGCCCTTGATCGTGACCTGGCTGACCCGAGTGTTGGGCACACCAGTGGCGCCGTCGTTTTACGTGCTGTTCGCTTGCGTGCTGACGTTGATGGGCACTTACTGCATGCATGAGGCCCCACGGGCGAAGAAACCGCTGCCGTTTTCGAATGAGGTGAAGCCTTGAGTTGTGTTGATTGGGATGCCACTGAACTGTCGCGGGCGATCCACGCACGGCAGGTGTCGTGTGAAGACGTGATGCGTGATTACCTGGCGCAGATCCAGCGTTTTAACCCGGGCGTGAATGCGCTGGTCTCGCTGCGGGAGGCCGATGAGGTGCTGGCCGAAGCGCGCGCCTGTGATCGCGAACTGGACCAGGGCAAATCCCGTGGCTGGATGCACGGCATGCCTCAGGCGATCAAGGACCTGGCCGCCACCCAGGGCCTGCGCACAACCTTGGGCTCGCCGTTGTTTGCCGAACAGGTGCCCACCGAAGACGCCATCAGCGTGGCGCGGGTGCGGGCCAGTGGCGCGATCATCATCGGCAAGACCAACGTGCCGGAGTTCGGCTTGGGCTCGCAGACCTACAACACCGTGTTCGGTACCACCGGCAATGCCTATGACCCGCGCCTGGCCGCGGGCGGCAGCAGCGGTGGCGCGGCGGTGGCCCTGGCGCTGCGCATGCTGCCGGTGGCCGATGGCAGTGACATGATGGGCTCGTTGCGTAACCCGGCGGCGTTCAACAACGTGTTCGGCCTGCGCCCGTCCCAAGGGCGCGTGCCCCATGGGCCGATGCCGGAAGTGTTCGTGCAGCAGCTGGGCACGGAAGGCCCGATGGGCCGCAGCGTGGCGGATGTGGCGCAATTGCTGCGCATCCAGGCCGGTTACGACCCACGGGTGCCGCTGTCATCCCGGGATGATCCGACGGTCTTCGGCGAGCCTTTGCCACGTGATTTCCGCGGTGCGCGCCTGGGGTGGCTGGGGGACTACAACGGCTATCTGCCGATGGAACACGGCGTGATGAACCTGTGCGAATCGGCTCTCGATGATTTCGTCACGCTGGGCTGTGACGTTGAACCTTGCCAGCCGGACTTTTCCATGGCGCGCCTGTGGCGCTGCTGGTTGGTGCACCGCCATTGGCTGGTGCACGGCAACCTCGGTGCGGCCTATGCCAACCCGCAAAAGCGCGCGCTGCTCAAGCCCGAAGCGCAATGGGAAGTGGAGGGTGGCCTGGGCTTGAGTGCCCAGCAGGTGTATCAGGCGTCGGTCGACCGCAGCCAGTGGTACCGCGCGTTGGCCAAGCTGTTCGAACGTTACGATTTCCTGCTGCTGCCCACTGCCCAAGTGTTCCCTTTTGATGCACAACAAGCGTGGCCGCGTACCGTGGCCGGGCGCGACATGGACACGTATCACCGTTGGATGGAAGTGGTGATCGGTCCGACGCTTGCGGGGCTGCCGAGCATGAGCATTCCGGTGGGTTTCAACTCACAGGGCTTGCCCACGGGCCTGCAGATTATCGGCCCGGCACAGGCCGACCGTGCGGTGCTGCAACTGGCGTATGCCCATGAACAGCTGACGCAATGGGTGCGACGCTGCCCGCCGGCGTGCCTGGGTTCGACCGGTTGACCGACGACGGGCCTGTATCTTGCTGTGAAAAAAGATCATCCACCGCAACAAGGAGATCGAATATGGGCAGCAACGTCGAGACAGGCACCGTGCGCTCGGTTGAGCGCGCGCTGGCAATCGTCGAACTGTTGGGCGAGCACCAAGCCCTGGGGTTGGAAGAGTTGCATTACCTCACACGCCTGCCCAAGGCCACGGTGTCGCGCATGTTGTTGACCTTGCAGGAGCAGGGTTGGGTCTATCGCGGGCTGAGCGATCGCCGTTATCGCCTGCGTGCCCAGCGCTTGTTCGGTGACAGCCAGCAACGGTTCAAGCGCCAGGTGGTGGAAAGCGCGGCGCCCTGGCTGCTGGAGCTCAGCGAGCGCACTGGGCTGGTCGTGGATTTATCCTGTTTTGATGGCGAGCGCCTGGAAGTCATGGAAAGCGCGATTCCCAGCGTGTTGCGCAAGCTGTACCCCAACAATTGCCAGATCGTCGGCCAGCACGCCAGCCTGTTCCACTCGGCGATGGGCAAGGCATGCCTGACGCAATTGCCTTCTGATGAAGTGCAACGCTTGGCGGGCCGTGATCAGGTGGCGGCGGATGAGCAATACCATGCCTGCGCGCAAACCCAGCACCAAGGCTACGGCCAGCGCACTGAAGGTTATTGGGAATACCCGGTACGCCTGCCGTTCCTGATTCGCGCGGTGGCGTTGCCGGTACGGGCCAATGGCCGTTTGGTGGGGAGCGTGGCGCTGCATTGGCCGATGCATCAGGCGCCGGTGGAGCGGGTGTTGAACCTGCATATGGCCAGCCTGGAAGAAACGATCTGCGAAGTTCAGCGGGCATTGGCTTAGACAATCGCCGCAGGACCCCTCCCACATTGATTTGCGCCGTTCGTGAGATTGCGCTTAAGGTTCATTCAGGTTTTTTGCCCCATGAGTCTTTATGTTCAATGTCAAACCTCTGGTCTTCGCTCTGCTGACCTGTACGGCTGTGCCTGCCCACGCCGACTGGTACCTGGATAACGAATCTTCACGCCTGTCGTTCGTCACCACCAAGAACACCGAGATTGCCGAGGTGCACCGCTTCCTCGTGCTGCACGGTAAAGTCGACAACCAGGGCGCAGCACAGCTGGAAGTGGAGATGGAGTCGATCAACAGCGGTGTTCCGCTGCGCGACGAGCGCATGCGCAATGAACTGTTCGAGATCAAGACCTTTCCCGAGGCGCTGATCAGCGCGCAGATCAACTTGCAACCGATCAATGACCTGGCCTCGGGTGCGCAACTGGAGCTGCGCCTGCCACTGAGCGTCACGCTGCACGGCAAGACCCAGACCTACAGTGCCGAACTGCTGGCTACCCGCCTGGATGATCGGCGTTTCCAGGTGGTGACCCTGGAGCCGGTGGTATTGCATGCCGAGGATTTCGACCTGATGCCCGGTGTGGCGGCCCTGCGCAAGGCGGCTGGGCTTACGTCGATCAGTTTGTCGGTGCCGGTGGGTGCGGTACTGATCTTCACGGCGCGCTGACATGAGCGGCGCGGTGTTCCCGTGGCGCAGTGCCAACCGCTTCGAGTTACTCATCGACGGGCCGAGTTTTTTCCCGCAGATGCTGGTGGGCATTGCCCGAGCCGAGCGCCAGGTGGATCTGGAGCTGTACCTGGTCGAAGCCGGGGCGTGTGCCGACGCCATGGTGCAGGCGCTGGTCCTGGCCGCCGAACGTGGGGTGCAGGTGCGTTGCTTGTTCGATGATTACGGCAGCCTGGCGTTTACCCTCGGGCTGCGTCAGCGCCTGACCGACGCTGGCGTGGAGCTGCGTTTCTACAACCGCCTGAACTGGCGACGCTGGATGCGCAACCTGTACCGCGACCACCGCAAACTGCTGCTGATTGACCAGCGCATTGCCGTGGTGGGCGGCACGGGCGTCACCGACGAGTTCTGGACGCCGGGGCAAGACACGGCCCAATGGCATGAAGTGATGGTGCACATCAGCGGGCCGTTGGTGCTGGATTGGCAAGCCTTGTTCGATCGGCAATGGCACGCCAACGTTGCACGCCGGGCGTGGAAGCTCGCTACCCATTTCGGCCTGCCCCGTTTGCCCAAGGTACCTGCCACGGGCCCGGGGCTTGGCCGTGTCGCCTATGCCGACGCTCGTCAGCACCGCGACATACTGCAATCACTGATTCGCGCACTGAACAGCAGCAAGACGCGCATCTGGCTGGCTACGCCGTATTTCCTGCCGACCTGGGGCGTGCGCCGTGCCTTGCGCCGTGCGGCTGGGCGCGGCGTGGATGTGCGGTTATTGCTGACGGGCCCACGCACCGATCACCCATCAGTGCGTTACGCCGGGCATCGTTATTACCCCCGCCTGCTGCGCTCGGGTGTGCAGATTTTTGAATACCAACCGTGCTTTCTGCACCTGAAAATGGTGCTGGTGGATGACTGGGTCAGCATCGGCTCGTGCAATTTCGATCACTGGAATCTGCGCTTCAACCTGGAAGCCAACCTGGAAGCGTTGGACCCGGAACTGACGTTGGCCGTGGCGGGTAGTTTTGAGCGCGACTTTGCCCAGAGCCAGGCGGTGAGCCTGGAGGCATGGAAGGCGCGGCCGTTGTGGCGGCGGGTGAAGCAGCGGGTGTGGGGGTGGGTTGACCGGTTGGTGGTGAACCTGCTCGATCGACGCGGCTAGCCGGAACAATGAGGGCAAATGTGGGAGGGGCAAGCCCCCTCCCACATTTTTTACTGCATTTGAGGTTTAGAGCAGTTCAAAGCTTTGCTGCTGCACATCCTGGGAGTCCAGCCCGATCTGCACATTGAACTGGCCCGGTTCTGCCGCGAACTTGAGCTGGGTGTTGTAGAACTTCAGGTCTTGCTCGGTGATGGTGAAGTGCAGCGTGCGCTCTTCACCCGCCTTGAGCATGACCTTCTGGAAGTTCTTCAGCTCCTTGATCGGGCGGATCATCGAGCCGGCCACGTCCTGGATATACAACTGCACCACGGTTTCGCCGTCGACCTTGCCGGTGTTCTTGACCGTGACACTGGCGTCGAGCTTGCCGGTCTTGTTCAGGGTGGTGGACGACAGCGCCATGTCCGACAGGCGGAACGTGGTGTAGCTCAGGCCATAGCCAAACGGGAACAGAGGCCCGGTGACGTCATCGAAGTATTGCGAGGTGTAGTTGCCCGGCTTGCCAGGCGTGAACGGCCGGCCGATGGTCAGGTGGTTGTAGTAAGTCGGAATCTGCCCCACCGAACGCGGGAAGGTGATCGGCAGCTTGCCCGACGGGTTGTAGTCACCGAACAGCACGTCGGCGATGGCGTTGCCGCCTTCGGTGCCGGCGAACCAGGTTTCCAGGATGGCGTCGGCGTCTTTGTTCTCATCCACAATCGACAGTGGGCGGCCGTTCATCAGCACCAGTACCAGCGGCTTGCCGGTGGCCTTGAGGGCCTTGATCAGGTCGCGCTGGCTTTGCGGGATATTCAGGTCGGTGCGGCTCGACGATTCGTGCGACATGCCACGGGACTCGCCCACGGCAGCCACGACGACATCGGCGTCCTTGGCGGCTTTCACTGCTTCGTCGATCAACACTTGCGGCGAGCGGGTGTCATCCACCACTTCCGGCGCATCGAAGTTGAGGAAGTTGAGGTAGTCGACGACGGCCTTGTCGTGGGTGATGTTGGCGCCACGGGCGTAGATCACTTTGCCTTTTTCGCCGATCACGGCGTTCATGCCGTCGAGCAGGGTGACTGATTGTGCCGGCCTGCCGGCGGCTGCCCAGCTGCCCATCATGTCGATCGGCGCCTTGGCCAAGGGGCCGACGAGGGCGATGGTCGCGGATTTTTTCAGCGGCAGGGTGTCGTTCTGGTTTTTCAGCAGCACCAGGCTGCGGCGTGCGATGTCGCGGGCGTCACTGCGGTGCAGGCGGCTATCGGCATAGGTGTCGGCCGGGTCATCCTCAGCCTTGCCGATGCGCAGGTACGGGTCCTTGAACAGGCCCATGTCGTACTTGGCGCCGAGTACTTCGCGCACGGCGTTATCGATGTCGCTCTGCTCGATCTCGCCGGACTTGAGCAGCCCAGGCAACTCCTTGCCATACAGCGAGTCGTTCATGCTCATGTCGATGCCGGCCTTGATCGCCAGCTTGGCGGCTTCGCGCCCGTCCCTGGCCACGCCGTGCTTGATCAATTCGAAGATCGCACCGTGGTCGCTGACGGCCAGGCCCTTGAAGCCCCAGTCTTTGCGCAGCAGGTCATTCATCAGCCAGGTGTTGGCCGTGGCGGGCACGCCGTTGATCGAGTTGAGCGCCACCATCACGCCACCGGAACCGGCCTTGATTGCCGCGTGGTAGGGCGGCAGGTAGTCCTGGTACATCTTGACCGGGCTCATGTCGACCACGTTGTAGTCGCGACCGCCTTCCACCGCGCCGTACAGGGCGAAGTGCTTGACGCTGGCCATGAGGCTGTCGGCGTTGGCGGGGCTGGTGCCCTGGAACGCCTTGACCATCACTTCGGCAATGCGCGACACCAGGTAGGTGTCCTCGCCAAAACCTTCGGAAGTCCGGCCCCAGCGCGGGTCGCGGGAGATGTCGACCATTGGTGCAAAGGTGATGTCGAGGCTGTCGGCGGCGGCCTCCTGGGCGGCGATGCGCCCGGAGCGGCCGATGGCGTCCATGTCCCAGCTGGAGGCCAGGGCCAGGCTGATCGGGAAGATCGTACGGTGCCCGTGGATCACGTCATAGGCGAAGAACATCGGGATCTTCAACCGGCTGCGCATGGCCGCGTCCTGCATCGGACGGTTTTCCGGGCGGGTGATGGAGTTGAACGTGCCACCGATGCGGCCGGCGGCGATTTCCTTGCGGATCAGCTCGCGGGGCATTTCCGGGCCGATGCTGATCAGGCGCAGTTGGCCGATCTTTTCATCGAGGGTCATCTGCTTGAGCAGGTCGCTGACAAAGGCGTCCTTGTCTTTAAGCGCAGCAGGCTTTGTTTCTGCCCATACGGGGTGACTGGCCAGAGTGGCAACAAGGCCGAGCAAACACAGCTTTTTCATGAATATCCTTTTTCGGCTCATTGCACAGCGAAAATGCGCTGTTCTGCCAAAATGTGGGGAACGTATGTTGTTGTTCGAGTGTTATTCGTAGAAATACCGCACACTTCTGCGTTGTTTATGAACTATCAGTAAGCACGCGCATCTTTTTAGCTGATTGGCTCGATGCAATCCAGTGGTGGCGGATTATGCCCCAAGCGCGCGGTTTATAGGGTTA
The DNA here is from genome assembly GCF_023242475.1 of Pseudomonas sp. MWU15-20650. Classification (GTDB taxonomy): domain Bacteria; phylum Pseudomonadota; class Gammaproteobacteria; order Pseudomonadales; family Pseudomonadaceae; genus Aquipseudomonas. The sequence goes on from NZ_JALJFG010000006.1 coordinate 87,465, forward strand.
GTCGTCACATTCCATCAAGTTTGGGCAGGAGAAACACCATGCAAGCAGCACAACACTACCGCTGGGGCTTCAAGGCCGCGGCTTTGCTACTGATCAGCACAGTGCTGAGCGGTTGCGGCATCAACAACATTCCGACCCTGGATGAACAGGCCAAGGCGGCCTGGGGCCAGGTGCAGAACCAATACCAACGCCGTGCCGACCTGATCCCTAACCTGGTGGAAGTGGTCAAGGGCTACGCCACCCATGAGCAAGACACCCTCACCGCGGTGATTGAGGCGCGGGCCAAGGCCACGTCGATCCAGGTGGATGCCAGCACCCTCGACAACCCCGAGAAACTCAAGCAGTTCCAGCAAGCCCAGGACGGCTTGAGCGGCGCACTCAGCCGCTTGATGGTGGTGTCCGAGCGCTACCCGGACCTGAAGGCCAACCAGAACTTCCTGGCGCTGCAATCCCAGCTTGAAGGCACCGAGAACCGTATCGCGGTGTCCCGTCGTGACTTTATCCAGGCGGTACAGGCGTATAACACCGAGATTCGTACTTTTCCGGGCCGCCTGTGGCACAGCGTGATGTACAGCGACTTGCCGATCCGCGCTACGTTTGAAGCCACCAGTGCCGACGCCGATAAAGCGCCGCAAGTGAAGTTCAAGTAATGCAGCATTGAGGTGTCGATGCGTTTATTACGGATAGGCCTGGCGCTGTGGCTGTTGGCATGCGTCGGCGTGGCCCAGGCGGCGCTCACCTTCCCGGCGTTGAGCGGGCGGGTGGTGGACAGTGCCCAGATGATCGACCCGGCGGTGCGCGCGCAGATCACCCAGCAGTTGCAGGCGCTGGAGCAAACCTCGGGTGACCAGATCGTGGTCGTCACCGTACCCGACCTGCAAGGCGTGCCCATTGAGGACTACGGTTATCAATTGGGTCGCCAGTGGGGCATCGGCCAGAAGGGCAAGGACAACGGCGCGCTGTTGATCGTCGCCCGTGATGAGCACAAATTGCGTATCGAAGTCGGCTATGGCCTGGAAGGTGTGCTGACGGATGCGCAATCCTGGGTGATCATCAACCAGGTGATTGCGCCCAAGTTCAAGGCGGGTAACTTCAGCCAGGGCATCAGCGACGGTGTGGCGGCGATGATCCAGGTCGTCGGCGGTGAGCCGCTGGCGGTGCCGGCCCATGTGGCGGATGCGAACTTCGCCAAGGATAATCCAGGGTTTTCCATTGGCCTGTTTATCCTGCTGATCGGCGTGTTGTGGCTGTGTAATCGCTTGGGCCTGCCCGTTGGCGCGATCCTGCTGGCCATTCTCAGCAGCAGCGGCCGTGGCGGCGGTGGGGGAGGCGGTGGCGGCGGCTTCAGGGGCGGCGGCGGTGGCTTCGGTGGTGGTGGGGCGTCGGGTGGCTGGTAATGACAATAACGAGAAAAGAGCATCTACAACCATGGCATTACTGACTGAACACGAGCAGCGCCAAGTGGCCGAAGCCATCGCCCGCGTCGAAAAAACGACCGACGCGGAGTTGGTGACCGTACTCGCGGCGCGGGCTGACGACTACGCCTACATCCCCTTGCTGTGGGCCAGCCTGATCGCGTTGGTGGTGCCGGGCGTGGTGCATTACTTGTCGGGCTACCTGACCATGTACACCTTGCTGCTGGCGCAATGGGCGACGTTTATCGTGTTGTGCCTGGTGTTTCGCTTGCCTAAGGTCACCACGCGCTTGATCCCCCGTTCGGTGCGCCATTGGCGCGCGTCGAACCTGGCACGCCGGCAGTTCCTGGAGCAGAACCTGCATCACACGCTGGGCAGTACCGGGGTGCTGATTTTTGTCAGCGAGGCGGAGCGTTATGTGGAGATCCTGGTGGACGACGGGATCTCCAAGCGCCTGGATGACAGCCGTTGGGATGCTATCGTCCAGGCGTTTACCCAGCAGGTGAAGCAGGGGCAGACGTTGGCCGGGTTTATCGCCTGCGTTGAAGCCTGTGGTGAGTTGCTCAAGGTGCATGTGCCGTTGACGCAGACGCGTAATGAGTTGCCCAATCGCCTAGTCGTACTCGAGTAACCCAGTCAACACAGTGCTAAATGTGGGAGGGGGCTTGCTCCCGATGGCGGTGTATCAGTCAGCTTATCTATAGCTGACCCACTGCAATCGGGAGCACGCCCCCTCCCACATTTTGATCAGCGGTGACCATTGGTCAAATAACTCCGTGCCCTGGCAGGTCATCCCCCCTAAAATGCCCGGCATTCCCAGCCCGAGGCGTTTTTGTTCATGTCCGTCACCGCTCAACCTGCCAGCCCTGCGCCGGATCACCATGCCCAGTTCATCGAACTGCTGGGCGCAAGCCTCGCGCAGAACGCCTTCATCAAATTGGTGCTGGCCAAATACGTGGGTGAGGAAGCCGAACTGCAACGGCTGATCATCAAGCAGGTAGAGGTTAAGGGGCAGGCGTGCCTGTCCTTCGTCTACCGTTACAAGACCCGTGACATCACCAAGAACCTCCCCGTGGCCGAAGGCGTGGCGGCGATTGCCGAGTTGTTGCCGGCGTCGTTCAAGAACGCGCACTTGCTGGCGTTGACCGACGAGGCCCAGCTGGAATACAGCAAGAAGAACAAAAGCTCGCTGTTCAAAAGCAAGCCGCAGCAACTGCGTGAGGCGCCGTCGGCCGAGCACAACCGCGAGAAAAATCGCTTCCTTGACCTGAGCCGACCGTTTCTCGCCGACCTGGGTGTCACCGATGCCAGACAGGCGCTGATCCCGTCGATGTCGCGCAAGTGGAAACAGATCAACAAGTTCATCGAAGTGTTCAGCCATGCGCTGATCTCGTCGCCGTTGAAGTTGGACCAGCCGGTGCGTGTCGCCGACTTCGGCTCCGGCAAGGGCTACCTGACCTTTGCCATCCACGACTACCTGCGCAATACCCTCAAGGCCGAGGGCGAAGTGACCGGCGTTGAACTGCGCGAAGACATGGTCACCCTGTGCAACGCTGCTGCCGCCCGACTGGAACACCCGGGGCTGGTGTTCAAGTGCGGTGATGTGCGCAGCGTGGCACCCAGCGAGCTGGACGTGATGATCGCCCTGCATGCCTGCGACGTTGCCACCGATTACGCGATCCATACCGGCATTCGCTCCGGTGCGTCGATCATCATGTGCTCACCGTGCTGCCACAAACAGATTCGCCTGCAAATCCAGAGCCCGGTGCTGTTGAAGCCGATGCTGCAATACGGCCTGCACCTGGGCCAGCAGGCGGAGATGGTCACCGACAGCTTGCGTGCGTTGTTCCTTGAAGCCTGTGGCTATGAGACCAAAGTGTTCGAGTTCATCTCCTTGGAACACACCAACAAGAACAAGATGATCCTGGCGGTCAAGCGCACCGAGCCTTTGGACAACGCGCAACTGCTGGAGAAAATCCAGGCATTGAAGGCGTTCTACCACATCACCGAGCACTGCCTGGAAACCCTGTTGCGCGCGGATGGCTATCTTGCCTAAGTCGCACGTGTAGCAGCGGATTTGGCCACGGGAGCAGGCTGCACCGCTGTCTTGCGCCCCAGCATCACCGTCACGATCACCCCACAGGCAAACAGCCAGGTAATCGGCTCGATATGCTCACCAAAAAACAGCGCCGAGAACGCGATGGTGAAGAAGATCTGCAACAACTGAATCTGGCTGACCCGGGCAATGCCACCCATGGCCAGCCCGGCGTACCAGGCGAAGAACCCCAGGAACTGCGAGAACAGCGACACATAGCCGAACGCCCACCAGGTGCCCATGGAAATGGGCCCTTGATGCTGGGCCGCCAGGTACCCCACCGGGCCGATCAACACCGGTGTCGACAGCACCAGCGCCCAGCAGATCACCTGCCAGCCGCCCATCTCCTTGGCCAAGCGGCCGCCTTCGGCATAACCCAGGCCGCCCACGGCAATCGCGCCGAGCATCAATAGATCACCCGCCTGAATGCTGCCGGCCCCGGTAATCAACGCATAGCTCAATACCAATGCACTGCCCAACGCCGCACAGGCCCAGAAGGCTTTTGACGGCCGCTCATGGGACAACCACGCCGCATACAGGGCTACGCACAGCGGTTGCAGGCCGTTGACCAGTGCGCCGTGGGACGCCGGCAAGGTTTGCATCGCCCAGGCCGACAGCACCGGGAAGCCGAGGATCACCCCGGCGATCACCAGGCACAACCCGCGCACCTGGCGCCAGGTGGGCCAGCGTTCGCGGCGCCATAGCAACAGCGCTGCCGCCGGGAGTGCTGCGAATAAAGCGCGGCCCAGGCCGTTGAGCAAGGGGTGGATTTCCTGCACGACAATGCGGGTGAAGGGCAGGGTCAGGCTGAAGATAATGACGCCCAGCAGACCAAGGGCCATGCCGGTATTTTCGCGCGAGCTCATGAGGTGGGACCGGGATCAAGAGGGCTTCAAGGGAAGCCCATCTAGCCACACGTCCCGCCGTTTACGGGTCTACAGCTGGGTGCGGATTTATCCGTACAGTTTCAGAAGAACCGCGTCACGCTGATCTTCGCATCGCGCCCTTTGGTATAGGCACGGTCGCCGCTCAAGGCCGGGCGGAAGTTGTTGTTGAACAGGTTGTCCACGGTGAAGTTCACCTCGGTGCCTTTGAGGTAAGCCTGTTGCGGTGTCCATTTGGCGAACAGCCCCTGGGTGTTGTAGCGCTTGTTGCCGTACTGGTCGTAGAACAGGTCGCCGACACCGGAGCCCGGGCCGCCGGAGTATTTGTCGCTGGGCAGGCGGTCGGTGGCGCCGATGAACTGCCCCATCCAGCCCACTTGGGCATCCCAGGCCGGGATGTTGGTGCCCAACACCAGCACCCATTTGGTCGGCGGGATATCGCGCGCCGGCACATCCGGCCCCCAGGGGTTGGTGTAGGCGCCTTGGTGTTGGCCCTTGGCATAGGCGAACGACGCCGAGCCGAACAGGTAGGTGGAGTTATAGATCGATTCGAATTCCAAGCCCTTGATGGTCAGGCTGCCGATATTGCGGTAGTTGGACATCGCCCCGGGCGGGCAGGCGCTGGAGAGGCTACCACCCTGGATAGCCTGGTTCTGGCAGCCCACGCCGGTGGCCTTGAAGATTTCGTCGTCGACTTTGTTGTGGAACAGGGTGGTACGCAGTTGCAGGTTGTCGTCCTGGGCGATCAGGTTGTCGAAACGGGTGATGTTGCCCACGGTAATCGAGGTGATGCGCTCCGGGTCCAGGTTCACGCTGGTGGCGGTACGGCTGCCCAGGCCCTGCACTTCGTATTGTTCGTCGATCACCGGTGCACGCCAGGTCTGGCTCCAGTTGGCGAAGAGGCCGACGTTTGGCGTTACCGTCCAGAACAGCGCCAGGCGAGGCGACCAACCGGTGTAGGTACGGTCGCTGTAGTCATGGCCAACGGCGGGATCCGGGTTGTTGTAGTACGGCGCATCGTTGCCTTCGCCGCGGTTGCGCACATAGTCGTAGCGCAGCGACGGGGTGATAGTCACGTCGCCCAGCGTCACGGCATCCTGGATAAAGAAGCTGTTGGTGTCGACCTTGCCGTGGGGCATGAAGCCCGGCTGGAAGTGTCCATAGTTGTAGCGCGGCGTGTTGTAGGTGGTGCCGGGCATCCACATTTGGGTTTCACGGATGTGCTTGCGCAACTGCCCGCCGACGGTCAGCGCGTGTTGCAAGGGCCCGGTATCGAAGCGGCTGACGTTACGGATGTCGAGATTTTTGTCGGTGTAGGAGGTGTCCATCTTGCGTCCGCCCGTGGCCAACTGGAAAAACGCCGTGGCGTCACGTTCGTCGGTCTGGTCGGTGTTGGACTGGGAGTATTTGACGGTCAAGTCCACCCACGGGTTGTCCAGGGGCTGGTATTCATACTTGCCCGACCAGGTGGTGTCGACGGTGTCGCGGTGAGCCAGGAAACGCGTCAATGCGCCTTCGTAGCCGTAGCGGTCGATGTTGAACTGGGTGGGCGGCGTCGGGTAGCTCGCGGCGGAAAACGGCGTCCAGCGGTTGCTGTGGGAGCGTGAGTAGGACAGGCCGACGCTGTGCTCATCGGTAAAGTGCGCATTGACCTTGAACAGCTTGCCGTCCACATCCTGGGCCGTGTTGGGCAGGCGCTGGGGGTTGATCGGGTACTGGTTATTCTCGTCGGGCAGCTTGGCCGCCAACTTCATGTCGCCGCCATCGCGCTGGGTCAGGTAGGCCAGCGCGTCGAAACGACCATCGTCGGTGCGGCCATATACTGCGCTACTGTAGACCTGTTCATGGTCATTGCTGGAGTAGCCATATTTGAGCATCGCGCCGCTGTTACGGCCGTCCTTGAGCAGGTCCGGGGCATCCTTGGTAGTCATGTTGACCGTGCCGCCGAAACCGCCGTTGCCGGTGAACGGCGAGTTGGGGCCTTTCTCGACCTCGATGCTCTTGATCAGCTCGGGCTCGATAAACACGGTGCCTTGCTGGTAGCGCTCAAAGCCGCTCTTGGTGGCGCCATCGACGGTCAACGGCACGTCTTCGGCATCGCCGAAACCACGGATGTTGATGGTCTGGCCACCGGGCTTCAGCGAGCCGCCCTGGCTGACACCCGGCAAGGTTTGCAACAGGCTCGGGATGTTATTGGACTGATAGCGGTCGATATCGGCCTGGGTCAGGGTGGAGCGGTTGACGGTACTGGCGTCGACGTCGTTACCGGTGCCGATCACGCTCGACGTATCCAGCTGGATCGTGCCGCTGCGGGTGGTCTTGCCTTCATCGGGGCGCACCACGTAGGTGGTACCGACCTTGAGCAGGGTGAACTCGCCGTTCTTCAGCAGGCTACGAATCGCCACTTGCGGGGTGTAATCACCGTTGAGTGGCGGCGCCTGCACGTTCTTGAGCAGCGTTTCATCGAACAGCAGCTGGATCTTTGCCTGTTGCGCCACCTGGCTCAGGGATGTCGCCAGTGACTGGGCGGGCAGTTGCAGCTTGAACGACTCGGCCTGGGCGCTGAGGCTGAAGGCCAGGCACGTGGCAAGGAAGGTCGGACGAAGAAACAGGTGCGAAGCGTGGCAAGGCGCGCGAAACATGAAATCCCCCGGTGCGGCTAAATAGCCAAAAAGGTGTGCGTATCAAACGCAGACAGGAGGAAGACGGGGCAGGCAAAAAAATCCACATGTGCAAATGCAAAATATTCTCATGTGTGATTTTTGCAGGTTATTTTTTCGCTTCGATTCTCACAATGCCATCGGCCGAGGCCACGGTTTTCACCGGCAGCAGGGCGGGCAGGGCATTGAGCAGGGCGTCGGGGTCATTCACGTCAAGATTGCCCGAGACCTTGAGTTGCGCCACCGCTTTGCTGACCTGCAAAGGTGCCTGGGGGCGATACAAACTCAACTCGTCGATCAGGCTGGCCAGCTCGCGATTACGAAACGACAAGTGCCCGCTGCGCCAATCGGCCACTTCCCCAGCGCTGAGGGTCTGCTGTTGCAATGGGCCCTTGGGGTAGTGGTAAGTGGCTTGTTGCTGGGCGCCGAGCAGGGTGACAGGGCTTTTCCCATCGGGCTCGAACGCCACTTGGCCATGGGCAACGCTGACCACCAACTGTTGCTGGCTACGGCGCACATCAAAACCGGTGCCCACCACCCGCACGTTTGCCTCGCCGGCTTGTACATACAGTGGCCGCTCTTTGTCGGCGGCCACTTCGATATACAACTGGCCCTTGTCCAGGTGGAGAATGCGTTGATGGGCGTTGAAGTCCACGCGAATACGGGTGTTGGCGTTCACATATAAGGTGCTGCCATCGGGCAGGCTCAGGGTACGCATGCCCTTGGCGTGGGCGGCTACGTGGGTGTGATACAGCTCGCGGGGCGCGCCCAGAGGCGTCGCCAGCACGGCGCACAGCAGTGCGGCGGCCACGGCCAGCGCGGGGCGCCAGAGTGTGCGTCTGCGCGTAGGCAGCACCACGGGTTTGTTCAGTTGCTGCAACTGGGCCAGGTCCGCCCACAGCTGTTCGAATTCGGCATAGGCGCGCGCATGGGCCGGCGTTGCTTGCCAGGCAGCAAAGGCTTTGCGGTCGGCACGGTCGGTGTCGTTGTGGTTGCGTGCGAACCAGCTGGCGGCCTGGGCATCGATGGAGTCGCTCATCTCGATGTCATCGCTGTGGTGACTGCTCAGGCGGTTCATTGCGGCTGCTCCTTGCCTTGTGCGTGTTGAAGTCGCTGCTTGCAGTGCAGCAGGGCAACGGCGATGTGCTTTTCCACCATGCTGATGGAAACCCCCATGCGCTCGGCGATCTGCGCCTGGCTCAGGCCTTCGAAACGGTGCAGCATAAGGGCTTCTCGCCGGCGGGGCGAGAGTTCCGCGAGGACTTCTTTCAACTGCTCCAGGCGTTGCAGGTGAAGCGCGGCGGCCATGGGGTCGTTTTGCTCATCGGTGAGCGGTTCGGCCTCCCTTTCGGCGTGATCAGGGGGGACGGTCTGCCGTACCTTCTGTTTGCGCCAGTGATCGCGCAACAGGTTGCGTGCCATCTGGAACAGAAACGCCCGTGGCTGCTCGACCTTGGCCCGGTCGCGGTAGCCCAGCCATTGGGTAAAGACATCCTGGGTCATGTCCGCCGCGTCGCTGGCGTTGTCCGTGCGTTTACGCAGGAAATACAGAATATCTGCATAAAACCCGCGACAGGCATCGGCCGACAACGGGTCGGGCTTGGGACGAGACATGGATATCCTTCTTGATAAAACACGACTTGGAAAAGTCGTGAATGATATCGAGAATTATTGTTATTTGTCTCTGTTTAAGCGTGAACGCAGCCAATGTGGGAGGGGGCCTCCCACATTCTTCGATTTCAGTGCTATCGCAGCAATGTCTTCAACTGCTCGATCCCTGCTTCGTTCAACGGGAACACGGGCAACCGCGGATCACCCACTTCCAACCCGCTCAAGCGCAACCCGGCCTTGATCGTCGCCGGCAAGCCGCCCTTGAGGATGAATTGCAGCAATGGCAACTGTCGGTAGAACAGCTCCCGCGCCTGGTTCAGGTCATTGGCGAGCACCGCTTCGTACAAATCCAGGTTGAGCGGCGCGATCAAGTTCGGCGCCGCCGTGCACCAGCCTTTGGCACCCGCCGCGAAGGCCTCCAGGGCCAGTGGGTTGCAACCGTTGTAGAACGGCACGTCGCTCTGAAGCTTGAGCTGGTGCATGCGCTGAATATCCCCGGTGCTCTCCTTGACCATGGTCACGTTCTCGACCTGTTTGAGGATGCGCAGAATCAAGTCCACCGACATGTCCGTGCCACTGGTGGCCGGGTTGTTGTAGAGCATGATCGGCACGCCGACGTTGTCGCCGATCGCGGCATAGTGGGCGAGGATTTCCGCTTCGCTGAGTTTCCAGTACGAAGCAGGCAACACCATCACCACGTCGGCGCCATGGGCTTCGGCGTAGCGGGCACGGCGTACGGCTTTGGCGGTGGTCAAGTCGGACACGCTGACAATGGTCGGCACGCGCTTGGCGACTTTCTCAAGGCTGTAGGCACTGACTTCGTCCCACTCCGCATCACTCAGATAGGCGCCTTCGCCGGTGCTGCCCAACGGCGCAATGGCGTGTACGCCGCTGTCGATCAAGCGGTCGATGGAACGTCCGAGGGCGTCGAGGTCAAGGCGCTGGCCGTCGGCGCTGAACGGGGTGATGGTGTAGCCGATGATGCCGTGAATAGTGGGGGTGGACATGGGAAGTCTCCGGTCGAAAAAGGGGGCACTCAGTTCAGGCAATCGGCGTGTTGGCGCAGGTTCTTCCGGGCGTAGTAGTTGAACGCGGCGCCGTGGCGCTTGGGCCTGGAGATCCAGTCATGGGCCTCGCGCCCCAGCTCCGGCAGGATTGGCTTGATCGTGCCTGCAGACATCGCCAGCAACTGCAACTTGGCGGCACGTTCGATCAACTGCGCGATGACGCAGGCTTCCTCGATACTGGCCCCGGTCGACAACTGGCCGTGGTGCGACAGCAGGATCGCGCGCTTGTCGCCCAATGCCGTGGTGATGATTTCGCCTTCTTCATTACCCACCGGCACGCCCGGCCAGGCTTCCAGGAAGGCGCAGTCCTCGTACAGCGGGCAGAGGTCCATGTGCGACACCTGCAGCGGCACTTCCAACATCGACAAGGCCGCAATGTGCGTTGGGTGGGTATGAATGATGCAGTTTACATCCGGCCGCCCGCGGTACACCCAGGTGTGAAAACGGTTGGCGGGGTTGGGGATGCCGTGGCCTTCCAGGACTTCAAGGTCCTCGTTGACCAGCAGCAGGTTGCTGGCGGTAATCTCGTCGAAGCCCAGGCCCAGTTGCTGGGTGTAATAGGTGCCAGGTGTCGGCCCACGCGCAGTGATCTGGCCGGCCAGGCCGGAGTCGTGGCCGTGTTCGAACAGGATACGGCAGGTCAGCGCCAGCTTTTGCCGGTCAGTCCACGTATTATCCGCCAGGCTGTTTTGCATCTGGGTCAAGGCTTGCTTGACCAGTTGGTCTTTTGGGAGTGCTAATGTCTTGGCCATATCGGTGTCCCTTGGGTGGTTCAATGGACGTCGGATTTGCTGGTCACCCGCAGCTCGCAAGGTCGTCGGGTGGAGCAAATGACACTAAAGATGCTATATGACACAAGGTGTCATTGGCAAGCATGGCTCATCGTTTTCTGCATGGATTAACCGCAGCGCATGTCTATCCGTTTGAAATTATTGAGAAAAAAACTTGGCGTGACCCTGGAAACCCTGGCTGAAAAGTCGGGGATGACCAAGAGTTATCTGTCGAAAGTCGAGCGCGGGCTCAATACGCCCTCTATCGCTGCTGCGCTGAAACTCGCCAAAGCGTTGAACGTAAAAGTCGAAGAACTGTTCAGCGAAGACAGCGTCAGCCTCGACAGCTACAGCCTGGTACGCAGCCACGAGCGGCCTGACACTTCGCCGGGTTACGCGGTGTTGGCGCACCAGGTCAGTGAGCGCAGCCTGTTGCCTTTCATCATCTATCCGCCGGCGGAGTTCACCGACAAGACCTTCAAGGAGCATCTTGGGGAGGAGTTTCTGTTTGTGCATGAAGGCCAGGTAGAAGTGGATTTCATGAACGAACGGGTAATTCTGGAACGCGGGGACGCGCTGCATTTCAACGCGCAGAAACCCCACCGGCTTCGCTCGGTTGGGGCGGTGCAGGCGCAGTTGTTGGTGGTGGTGCACAGTTCGGAAGAATGACCGCGATGGATGCTTGAATGCAGTCAATGTGAGAGGGGGCCTTGCCCCTCCCACCGTTGATCAGTGCTCTACCGGTACCGACAAGGCGGGGTTGCCCAGCGGATGTGTCCGCGCCGTAAAGAATTTCAGCTCTGCACCGCAGCCCTCAAATAACGCCGAATACCGCTGCTTCTGCTGGCGAATAAACCCATCGCTGCGCCCCGAAACCGAGATCGCCAGGGTGGTGAGTCTGGCCTGGCGAATCGCATCCACCAGGTGTTTATCCTGCGGGCCAAGGTCATGGCCGAAGATGCACAGTGCGCCCTCATGGGTGAGCAACTGCTCATAACAGAACGACAGGTAATCCGAACTGCGGATGGTCTTGAGCTTCTCCTCCACCTTGCCCTCGCTGACAAACAGCGGCACATCATCCAGGGTCTTGATCGTGTTGTTGATCGCAAAACTGCTGAGCAAGGTGCTGTCGGTGGACGGCAGTTTGCGCGCCGTGCCATCGAGGTTGCGCACCAGGTGCAGGCCACCATGCAGGTACAAAATGCGCGTGGCGTCAGTGCGGGTATCGCGCAGGTCGAAGCTGGCATCGGCGCTGCGGAACAGGTCTTCGATACCGGGCGTATGCAGGATCGCCCAGTAGTTGAGCAAGTCGTAGTTGCTGGTGAATACGCTGGCGTAGTTCGCCAGCTCACGGTTGATCGTCGCCAGCGTCGATGGCTGCACCAGTCGCCACGGGATATGCACGGCGTGGATCGTATTGATCAGCGCTTCCTTGATCGCATAGTAGCGATTGCGCGGTGCCGCCGAGCTGACCGCCAGGGCTTTGTTGACCCGGCTGGTGGTTTTCAGCGCGCCAAGGGCTTGCTCGAAACTGCGGGTTTGCAGGGCGTCAAACACGCTGAGTTCGGATTGGCTCAGGGGTTTTTCTTCGACGGTACGGGCGTTTTCGAACAGCGAGTCGTAGGCAAAGTCTTCCCAAATCGCCCGGCTGGCGCCGTTGCCGATCAGAATCCCACTGAAATCGATGGCACTGCGCAGTGCGCTCCAGTCTTCAAGGTGGGCGTCAATATCCTGGAAATCCTTCATTGCGGCGGGTCTACTCGAAATCGTCTGGAGCGGGACTTTATCACGAGCAGGGGTTGATCTTGATCAAGATGCACCCGGCGCTGTGGGTGGATTCTGTCGGCATAACGCCTCTGAGGATTCGCCATGAGCAGCACCTTCTTCATTCCCGCCGTCAACATCATGGGCAGTGATTGCCTCGACGAAGCGATGGTCGCCATCCGCAACTACGGTTTTCGCAAGGCCCTGATCGTCACGGATGCCGGCCTGGCCAAGGCGGGCGTTGCCGGCATGATCGCCGAGAAGCTGGCGATGCAGGACATCGACTCGGTGATCTACGACGGCGCCAAGCCCAACCCCAATGTGGAAAATGTCGAGAACGGCCTGGTGTTGTTGCAGCGAAGCGCCTGCGATTTCGTGGTGTCCCTGGGCGGCGGCTCGCCCCATGACTGCGCCAAGGGGATCGCCCTGTGCGCGACCAACGGCGGGCATATCGGTGACTACGAAGGCGTCGACCAATCGAGCAAGCCGCAACTGCCGCTGGTGGCCATCAACACCACTGCCGGCACCGCCAGCGAGATGACCCGTTTCTGCATCATCACGGACGAGACCCGCCACGTGAAAATGGCCATCGTCGATCGTAACGTCACGCCGTTGCTGTCCGTCAACGACCCGGCGCTGATGATCGGCATGCCCAAGGGCCTCACCGCCGCGACCGGCATGGACGCCCTGACCCACGCCATCGAAGCCTACGTGTCCACCGCTGCCACGCCGATCACCGACGCCTGCGCGATCAAGGCCATCGAACTGATCAGTGCCAACCTGCGCCTGGCCGTGCGCGACGGCAGCGACAAGGTTGCGCGGGAAAACATGGCTTACGCCCAGTTCCTTGCCGGCATGGCATTCAACAACGCGTCCTTGGGTTTCGTGCATGCCATGGCTCACCAACTGGGCGGCCTGTATGACTTGCCCCACGGCGTGTGCAACGCGGTGCTGCTGCCCCATGTGCAAAGCTTCAATGCCAGCGTCAGTGCCCATCGCTTGAGCGACGTTGCGCGTGCGCTCGGCGCAGACATCAAGGGCATCACGGCGGAAGAGGGCGCCCAGGCGGCCATCGCGGCGATCCGACGCTTGTCCCAGGACGTGGAGATTCCAGCCGGCCTGCGCGAACTGGGCGCCAAGCTGCAGGACATCCCGCTGCTGGCCACCAATGCGCTGAAGGATGCGTGTGGGCTGACCAACCCACGGCGGGCCGATCAGCGTCAGATTGAAGAGATCTTTCGCAGCGCGTTCTGAGACGGGCAGTCGCAAGGCGCAAGCGTTAAGCTGCAAGCTGCTAAGGTGTGAGTCTCGCACTGCGTTCAACTTGAGCATGAAGCTTGCGGCTTGCCGCTGAGGTCCCTTATGAGAGTTCTATTATTCGGCGCTACCGGCATGGTCGGCCAGGGCGTGCTGCGCGAGTGCCTGCTTGCCCCTGACGTGCAGGAAGTCGTCGCCGTTGGCCGTACGCCCTTGACCCAAGAGCACGGCAAGCTGCATCAGGTGTTGCACAGCGACATGCTGGATTTCCAACCGCTGGAAAACCTGTTGCAAGGCTTCGATGCGTGTTTCTTCTGCCTCGGCGTGTCGTCGGCGGGCATGGACGAAGCCCGCTATACCCACCTCACTTATGACCTGACCCTGGTGGCTGCCAGCACCTTGGCGCGACTCAACCCGCACATGACATTTATCTATGTGTCCGGCGCGGGTACTGACAGCTCCGAGGGGGGCAAGTCGATGTGGGCGCGGGTCAAGGGCAAGACCGAAAATGCCTTGCTGCGCCTGCCGTTCAAGGCGGTGTATGTGTTTCGGCCGGGGATCATCCAGCCGTTGCATGGCGTGCGTTCGAAGACGCCGTTGTACCAATCGTTCTATAGCGTGCTCGGGCCTGTGCTCTCGTTTGTGCGGCGGGTAAAACCGGGTTGGGTGGTGAGCACCGAGACCGTCGGCCGTGCGATGTTGCAGGCCGCGAGCCAAGGTGCGCCGCAGCCGGTGGTGGAACAGGCCGAGATCAATCGCCTGGCCGTTGAGCGTCGTTGATATTGCACAGGCGCCGGGTGTCTGGAGCTGATCAGCCGGCCGTTGCCAGCGTGCGAGCCGGGGTGGCGCTGAACTGAATGAACGCCACGCCTGCGATCAACAACAATGCCCCCAGCACTCGCGGCATGGTCAGCTGGCGCTCCACCAGGCCGAACAGGCCGTAATGGTCGAGCAGTAAAGCGGCCAGAATTTGCCTCCCAGAGGTTTTGCTGGACTCTAGGCTATTCGTCGCGCAAATTTAAATTCCTGTTTCTTATGCTGGCCATGCAGCTGATGAATGATTTGCGCCGCATCGACCTCAACCTGTTGGTGGCCCTGGACGCCCTGCTCAGTGAGCAACACGTCACGCGGGCTGCCGAGCGCCTGCACCTGAGCCAGCCGGCGGTTAGCCATGCGTTGGCGCGCTTGCGCGACATGCTCGGTGATCCGCTGCTGGTGCGCCAGGGCGGCACGCTGGTGCCGACTGCCCGTGCCTTGGAACTGGCGGCACCGCTGGCCGAAGCCTTGGCCCAGGTGCAGGCGTTGCTGGCGCCGAACCAGTTTGACCCGACGTCGGCCAAGCGCCGGTTTCGTCTGGCGATGTCGGACTACAGCGCGGCGATTTTCCTGCCGAAGCTGGTCCGTGTCTTACGGCATGAAGCGCCTGGCATTGACCTGCAAATCATCCAGGCCAGCCGTGAAGGCATGGTCGACGGCGTGCTCAATGGCGATCTCGACCTCGCCGCCGGGGTCTTTCCCGATATGCCCGCCGAGTTACACACCACGCCCTTGTTCGCGGAGCATTACACCTGCCTGGTGGACCGCCACAGCCTGCCGGCCAGCGGCATGCTCGACCTGCCTACCTACTTGTCACGCCCCCATGTACTACTGGAGATGCGCGGCAGCGGCACCCCGGAAATCGAGCGGGCGTTGGCAGCGATTCGTGAGCGGCGGCATGTGGCGGTCAGCCTGCCGCACTGGGGCGTAGCGCCGCAGTTGATTCAGGGCACGGACCTGATTTTGACCGTATCGTCCCGCGGCTTGCTGAACATTGATCACGCGCAGCTGTTGGCTGTACCACCGCCATTTCATATTCCATCGTTTGCCTTTGAGCTGGCGTGGCATGCACGGCGGGGTGGGGATTCGGGCTTGCAGTGGTTGATCGGGCAGATGCAGGGTGTATTGTCCGAAGGTCACCGAGAATAAGGAAAGTCCACATGCTCTCAGGTTTCAACCACCTGACCCTGGCCGTGACCGATGTGCCGCGCAGCGTCGAGTTCTATCAAGACCTGTTGGGTCTTTGGCTCGACGCCACTTGGGACAACGGTGCCTACCTCTCCTTGCCTGGGCTCTGGCTTTGCTTGTCGCTGGACCCCTTGCGCGCAAGTGCCCCGAGAGCCGATTACACCCATTACGCCTTTACCGTCGATGCGGGTCACTTCGCCGCGTTGGTCGAGCGCCTGCAAGCCGCCGGCGTACGCGAGTGGCGCGACAACCGCAGCGAGGGGGCGTCGTTTTATTTCCTCGATCCCGATGGCCACAAGCTGGAAGCCCATGTCGGTCACTTGGCTTCGCGCCTGCAGGCGTGTCGCGAAAAGCCCTATGCCGGCATGACGTTTTACCCGCCGCACTGAAACATGCAGAATCAATCGCCCTTGCACGCCTTTCAGAGTGTCTGCCCATGACTCCATCCTTGCTGTTCGCCGTCCTCGCGTCGGGGTTTATCTACGGGATTACGCCCGGCCCGGGGGTATTGGCCGTGTTCGGCATTGGTGCCGCCCGCGGCCGCCGTGCCGGAGCAGGTTTTCTGTGTGGGCATTTGCTGGGCGACGTGGTGTGGTGCAGCACCGCGCTGATTGCGATTGTGGGCGCGCGGGAAGTCGGCAGCACGGCGTTTGACGTGTTGGGCGTACTCAGCGGCTTGTACCTGTTCTGGCTGGGCTGGCGTGCGATTCGCACCCAGCGCCGCAGCAGCGATGCTCCCCAAGGTGCGGCGCGACACCCGTTCTGGCATGGCATTCTGTTCGGCCTCACCAACCCCAAGGCCTACCCGGTTGCGGTGGCGACCTTTACCGCGTTGCTGTCCAGCCGTGCCGAGTTATTGACCTGGTCGATGCTGCCGTCACTGATCGTCCTGAGCTTTGTCGGCGGCCTGTTGGCCTACGCGATCCTGATCGGCGTGGTCGGCGCCCAGCGGGTACGCACGGTGTATCAGCGTCATGAAGTCCTGATCACCCAACTCTGTGGCGTGATGTTTATCGGCTTCGCTATCAACGCCTTGGCGCATGCATTACCTGGCCTGTTCGGCAGTAAACCGGCCTGACGTGGCAACGACCGTTCGTCGTACGGGCAAGTTTTTTCTAAACCTTTATCGCGCTGAAAATTCGAACTCAGAGCGGGGTGTCGTGCCCGCACCTATTTTTGCCCTGGAGGAACCCATCATGAGCCGCATGGCTATCCGGTTACGCACCGCCAGTTTCGCGATGCTGCTGGGCCTCGGCGCCAGCAATGCCTTCGCCCAGTCGCCGGCCGAATTCATCGAGCAGGCTTCGGCCAAGGGGATGGCCGATATCGAAACCAGTCGCATGGCCCACGCCAAAACGTCATCCCAGGAAATCAAGGATTACACCATCGAGGTCATCAACGAGCGCACGTTGGCCAACCAGCACTTGGCGGCGATTGCCAAGAAGCTCGACCTGCCGGTGGCTGCGCGGGAGAAAATCGTTGATAAAGCCCAAACCCTGATGCCCGAACTGAAGGAGGGTGACTCTTTCGACGCGGCCTACACCGCCCAGCAGGTCAAGGAAAACGAAGACGCCATCGCCCTGTTCAAACAGGAAGGCGCGGCATCCGATGTGCCGGAAATAAAGGCGCTGGTGGATGAGACCTTGCCCAAGCTGGAAGAACGGCTGCAAAAAGCCCGAGCCCTGGCGTCGACTTACGGTAAAGGTCATCAAGGCGACGGTTGAGTGTGTCACTTGAAATAACAAACGGCGGTGGATGCTTATCCAACCGCCGTTTTTTTTACGCCTGGTTCAGGTCCGTCTTGGACTGGCCCCCAGGGTCGGGCGCGGCGCCGCAATCGCTGTTCAAACTCACGGTGTCGGTGTTGCCGATGCTGCGATAGGCCAGGCGCAGTTTTTCCAGCTCCTTACGGTCCAGGGCATCCAGGCCGAGCACGGCATTCTGTGCATCCTTGGACACACGCAACAGCTCATCGATCTTGATATGCAGGATGTCGTTGTCGCGGTTTTGCGTGTTCTGGATCAGGAACACCATCAGGAAAGTGATGATGGTGGTCGAGGTGTTGATGATCAGTTGCCAGGTGTCGTTGTAGTGGAAATACGGCCCGCTCAGACTCCACAGTAAAATCAGTGCGACGGCGGCATAGAACGTCCGGGCACTGCCTGCCCAGCGGGAGAGTGATTGTGAGATTGCGGAGAATTTCATGACCGTTTCCTTAAAGGTGGCTGATGAAAATACTGACCGCAGGCACGCTCTGAAATTTCTTTTTACAACTGACGATTTGAACCCATGGGTGCGTTTTTTTACCGGACAGTTGGGAGTGGGCCTACGGCGCTCGGCAGCCATGAGCGCAAGACTGGGTTTTTACCTGGATACTCCCCATGCAAGCGGCTGTTACCGATGACCTGTGCACGCTTTATCACCAGACTGAAGACCATTTTTTTGCCGCGACGTGTCCGCTGCATCACCGCTATAGCGCCGGCGTCAATGCTTATTTCACCGATGAATATGCCAATCCGTTCAGTTTGTTGTTTATCCGGGTAGGCAGTGCGCCGTTGGGTGAGGCAATGGCTGCGCCCTTGGACTTGATCCGCCGAACCCAGCAGGCGGTACGCATAGTGATTCATGAGGGAAAGGTCGAGGAGGTACACGAGGCGTTGACGGCGCTTGGCTTTCTGGCGGCCGAAACGACCATCGCGATGGCCCTCGAACTGTCGCGCTTTGCTCCATCGATGAGCGAGCACGGTGTGCAGATCAGCCTGACTCGAAACCTGGAGGACTGGGCAGCCCCCATTGGCAGTGCGTTCTTGATGCGGCCCGAGGATGTTGCGCATTACCAGGCTCGGCACCAGTGTGCATTGGACGGGGGCCAAGCGCTTGAGCACTTCACCTTGTCCGTCGAGGGGCAGTGCGTATGTTCGTTGACGCTGTCGCTATGTGATGGGGTGGCTCGGCTTAACGATGTGGGAACAATCAAGGCGTTCAGTGGAAGAGGCTACGCCACCCGATTGATTCAAGCGGCACTGCTTCATGCCTCCAGCCTGGGCGCCCAACGATGCTTTCTTGAGGCATCGTTGGACGGTTGCTCGCTGTATCGCCGGTTGGGTTTCGAGACGTTATTCGAGTATCGGGCTTTTATCCGTGGGCCCGTCGCAGGCCCGTGATCAGAACGCCATTTTTTGCTGGCCGCGATGCTCCAGCGTCAACAGATATTGCTTGGCCTTGAGCCCGCCGGCAAACCCGGTCAGGGTTCCCGAGGCACCGATTACCCGATGGCAGGGCGCAATGATCGAGATCGGATTGCGCCCGTTGGCGGCGCCCACCGCTCGCACGGCTTTGGGGTTACCTATCTGCTGGGCGATCTGGCTGTAGCTGCGGGTTTCGCCGAAGGGGATGGTCAGCAGCGCCTGCCAGACTTGCTTCTGAAACGCTGTGCCGGTGAAGTCCAGTTCCAGCTCGAACTGGCTGCGAGTACCGGCGAAGTATTCCTTCAACTGACGCGCGGTTTCCAGCAGCACCGGGCTGTCGTGGGCTTCGCGCAACTCGCCCAGGCGCACGCGGTTGTCGCGCTCGACTTCCCACAGGATGGCGCTGAGTTTGCCGTTGCGCGCCACCAGGGTGAGTTCACCGACAGGCGAAGGCATGAGTGTGTATTCGTAAGTCATGAGCAGGCTCCTCGGAGGTGAGCGTTAAAGGCTACGACGCTACGGTAGAACGCCCCGCAGGCTTGGAAACTACGTTTCTTGCGGTCAAATTCTTTTGCCGTCAGAGCTTCTAGTAAACCCAACTTGAATAGTACGGATACCCATAGAGCCAGGAGACCCCCGAGCGGCTTTTTCTTCCGGGTGATTCAGTACATATTCATCGATGCGATTGAGCAGATACCCGGCAGCGTGATATTGAGCTTAGGTGCAGCCGGCATATTGGGGGTTGGCCGCGTGCAAGGTGGCTTGTTGGGCGACGGGAATCGGCGCTCCATCCTCTGCGAGCGTTTCGAAATGATCAACACTCTTCCTACCGATGATCGATGACCGACGTTTCGGTGAGCGTTGAATGAAGTGTATGAGCGCACAGGAAGGGCGCTGTCGAAGGTCTTACGTGCTGGGTAATGACTGCCCCAGAACAGCGAGAAACGCATCCGCCAATGCATTTTTTCTGGCCGTCGGCGTCAGCACCAGTAGTTGCGCACACGCATCAGCTTCCAGCATCGGCTTATACGTCACGCCTTTGTTCATCAGGCTCTGCGTACAGTCGGGCACCAGTGCCACGCCTTGCCCGGCGGCGACCAGGGCAATGATCGAGGTGATCTGCCGCCCGGTCGGTCCGGTGCGCAGGGGCACACCGTGATGCCGGAACAACTGCTCGATGGACTGGTTCAGCCCCGAGCCGTAATCCGCTGGAAACAGTATCAACGGATAAGCACTGAGCTGCGCCAGGCTGACAGCCGGCCGGCGGGCCAAAGGGCTGTCGCTGGAGACCGCCGCCACCAGGCGTTCCTCGCCAAGGGAGCGTGCCTGCACCGCCTGGTTTTGCGGCAACAGGCGACTCAAACCGATATCCAGGCGCCCATCCGCCACTTGCGCGCCCAAGCTGCCGGAGGCGCATTCCACCAAGGTCAACTGCACCTCGGGAAAGCGCTGGGCGAATGCCTGGATCGTCTGGCTGAACAGGTCCGACAGGGCGATTGAGCTGACGTACCCGAGTGCCAATTGGCCTGCGGTGCCCGCCGCCAACTTGTCGGCGATGACTCGCGCCAGTTCAACTTGCTCCAACACGCCACGTGCATAGGGCAAGAACGAACGGCCTTGCGGGGTAAGGGAGACCGCACGGCTGGTGCGATCAAACAGCTTGAATCCGAGCTCCGTCTCCAGTGCTGAGATCTGGCGGGTCAATGGTGGCTGGGCCAAATGCAGGCGAAGTGCTGCGCGGCCGAAGTGCAGTTCTTCGGCGACCGTCAGAAAGTAACGCAGCTTGCGCAGGTCGATCATCCTGATCCTTAGGGTATCAATCGGTCGAAATTCGGTATTGGTTTAAGACCTGTCGGCCATTCTATAAAGACCTCACAACATAAAACGAGAGGTTTCATGAAACCGCGCCTGCATTGTGCCCGTCTTGCCCTGTTCCTGTGTGGATGCGCGGCGTTTCTTAATCTCTATGCCACCCAGAGCATCCTCGCGACCTTTGCCACCCAGTTTGATATCAGCGCCAGGGCGGCGGGCTGGAGTATCACCGTCACCACACTGGCCGTGGCGATCACCGCGCCGTTTGTCAGCCGCCTGACCGGGCGTTTCGAGCAACGCACAGTGATCGCCGTGGCCGCGCTGTTGTTGGCCGTGCCCGCCCTGATGACCGCCTCTGCCGACAGTTTTGCCGAAGTGCTGGTGTGGCGGTTTGTCGAGGGCATGTTGATCCCTGTGGTGTTTGCCACCAGTGTGGCGTATATCGGCGACCGTTGGAGCGGCGCGACGGTGACCGAAGTCACCAGCCTCTATGTGGCGGGCACCGTGTTGGGCGGGTTTGCCGGACGCTTCGTCACTGGCGTGATGACTGAATACGTCGGCTGGCGCGAAGCCTTTGAATGGCTGGCCGTGCTGAGCCTGATGGTCGGTGGGTTCATTCAGTTTTTATTGCCCGCCAACCGGCCGCGAATCGAGCGACTCAAAAACTCGTCTTCAGGCGTTTTTCGCACGCCGTTGCTGGCCGCATACGCCGTAGGTTTTTGCGTGCTGTTCTCCCAGGTCGCGGCGTTTACCTACGCGGGGTTGTACCTTGGCCAGCCACCGTTCAACTGGGGGCCTGCGGCGTTGGGCACGTTGTACATGGTGTTCCTGCTGGCCCTGATCGTGATCCCCATCGCCGGTCGCCTCAGCAAAGCCCGACCTCACGCCGAGCTGCTGGCTGGCGCTGCCGTGCTTGGCGTCAGTGGTTCAGCGCTGACACTGGCACCGCCGCTGTGGTGCATCGTGGTGGGCCTGGCGCTCAGTTCCACCGGTGTGTTTCTCGCTCAGGCCGCGGCCAATGCCTTCATCAGCGCCACCGCCCACGGCAACAAGACGGGGGCCGTGGGCGTTTACCTCACGTGTTATTACCTGGGCGGCAGCTGCGGTGCCATGGTTCCCGCGCTGATCTGGGAGCGCTGGGGCTGGGTGGGCTGTGTGGTGCTGATCATCGGTTTTCAACTACTGACCCTGCTGATCGCCCTGACCGGCTGGAAGCGCCTTGAACCTGAACTGATCCCAACACCATGAACGACACTGTCGCCGTGCCAGCCCGTGACACCTCCACCCGCCGCCGCTCACTAATCGCCGGCTGCAGCGCCCATGCGGTACACGATGGCCTTACCGACGTTATCTACGTGCTGCTGCCGATCTGGCAGGCACAGTTTGCGTTGTCCTACGCCCAGGTCGGCCTGTTGCGCGGCGCTTACTCCGGGATGATGGCTGTGTTCCAGTTGATGGCCAGCCGCGCCGCCAAACGCTGGGGGCGCGTCCCCCTGTTGGTGGGGGGCACCGCGCTCGCGGGTATTGCTTACTTAGTGGTCGGGCAAACCACCGGGTTGGGCATGTTGCTGCTGGCGTTGCTGCTGGGCGGTCTGGGCGCGAGCACCCAACATCCACTGGCCTCCTCGATAATCACCGATGCGTACGAGGACGGGGGCGGGGTCAAGCAAGCGTTGTCCCACTACAACTTCTCCGGCGACATTGGCAAAACCCTGATCCCAGGCGTGGTCGGCCTATTGCTGACGGTCATCAGTTGGCGCGCCAGCGCCACGCTCCTGGGCCTGCTCGGCCTGGCAGCGGCGGGGCTGCTCTGGTGGTGGCTTCCTGCTCAAGCAGCCGAACCCATCGGCACAAAAAAAACCAAGCCGCTCAGCGGCACCGGCTCCGCCGTCGGTTTGCGTGCACTGGTCCTCACCGGCACCCTCGACAGCGCCGTGCGCATGGGCTTTCTCACCTTCCTGCCGTTCCTGCTGCAAGCCAAAGGTGCGGGCACTGCCGGCATTGGCCTGGCCCTGACGCTGCTGTTCATCGGCGGCGCGTTCGGCAAACTGTTCTGCGGCTACCTCGGCACCCGTATCGGCATGATGAAGACCGTCTGGCTGACAGAAACCAGTACGGCGCTGCTGATCGTTGCTGCGGTGTTCCTGCCGTTGACGGGGTTGATGGTGATGTTGCCGCTGCTGGGCTTGGTGCTCAATGGCACCTCTTCGGTCCTGTACGGGGCCGTGCCGGACCTGGCCGGCACGGGTAAGCGTGAGCAGGCATTTGCGGTGTTCTACACCGGCACGATTGGCGGCGGTGCAGTCGCGCCGGTGGTGTTTGGCGGGCTTGGGGATGCGCTGGGCGTCACGATGGCGGTCATGGTGCTGGCGGGGATGTTGTGGGTGACGTTGCCGTTGGCGTGGGTGGTGCAGCGGGGTTGTACGCCCCAACGAGTGGAGTGATTCGCGACACATGGGCCCAACACCGGAATCCCAAATTTCAAGCAAAAAAAACCGGCCACCAAGGGCCGGTTTTTTTTGCCTCTCCCGTCAGGAACAACCTGACGCAAGTGCAAAATTTGAGTGGAGCGGGTAGAGGGAATCGAACCCTCGTCGGAAGCTTGGGAAGCTACTGTTCTACCATTAAACTATACCCGCTCAGAGCGGCTGACTTTGTACCAGATGTTTGCCCGGATTTGAAGTTTTTCTTCGAAAAATGTGTGGGTTGCGTGTGGCGAAGGCGCTGGCTCCATCGCGAGCCAGTGCCTTCGCCACAGCAAGCAATCACTTCAAATCGCATAGGCATGCTGCGTTTGGTCCTGCTGATAGCGCAACCGGCTGGCCGGTCGCTGCGATTTCAAAAAGCCCACCACCGCCTCACGGCTATCCCGGCAGGCCGCTTTATGCTCCATATCCAGGAAATGCCCTGTTGCCTGGATGGTGCTGAAGCTGCTGTTCGCCACATGCTGGCCAAACAGCTTGGCATCCTGGGCGCTGGTGTATTCGTCCCACTCACCGTTCAAGAACAGCACCGGGATATCGATCTGCCGGGCCGCCTTGAGGTAACACAGGCGATCGCTGTTGAGCACATGGCTGATGTGAAAGTGCATCTGCCCGTATTCGTGTTCGGCCAGGCTGCTGACGTGGCGGTAGTTGAAGCGTTTGAACAGCGACGGCAAGTGCTTGCCGATGGTGTTGTTGACCAGGTGGCCGACGCGATCGCGATCGAGGTTGCCGAGGTAGTCGACGCCACGTTCGAGATAATCACGCATGGGCGCATTGATCACCGGCGAAAACGAGCTGATCACGGCCTTTTCCACGCGGCGAGGCCGGTGCGCAAGGGCGACCAGGGTGGCAGCACCGCCCCAGGAGAAGGACAACACGTGTTCGGCGGCGAAGTGGTCGATGAGCTCCAGGAGGATCTGGCCTTCAACTTCCTTCGTCAGCATATGCTCATGGCGATTGTGGATTTTTGAGCGGCCAGCGTAAGGCTGGTCGTACAAAACCACATTGAATTGCGGGTACAGGCTTTTTACGGTTTGGGCGAAGGATGCCGTGGTGGCCATGGAGCCGTTGACCAGGATAATGGTCTTGACAGCAGCGCTCGCGCGATAGAACTCCGTGTAAACCCGATACTGACCCTGTATATCCAACACAGCGATTTCTGGCCTCATGTCATAAGACTCCTGGCAAGCGGGTAGGGCGCGCAAATCACTCTGCACGAGCTTTGTGACAGGTAGGCATACGCCTGGAAAATGAGCGCCCATGTCGGTCCGATAACGGCTGGCCGGCAGGTGTTGTTATGGCGGGCTGTTTGCCTGAGGGGCCCGTAGATCAAGCGCGGGCAGGGCAAAGTGTTTCTTGGAAATTATGGGTGACTCATCAGTCATAATTTGGCTGACGGCTTGATTCAAGCAGGTGAGGCGCCTGCTCGCAAGGCAATAAACTGGTTTTTCGCCATCATCGGCCGAACGGTCGTCAGACCTGTCGGATTTCGTTTTCGCTCAACGCTCGATACTCGCCTGGCGCCAACGCACGGTCCAACGCAAGTGGCCCCATCCGCTCGCGATGCAGGCAGACGACCTTGTTGTTGAAGTGCCCGAACATGCGTTTCACCTGGTGATAACGCCCTTCGACAATGCTTAAGCGCGCACGCGTTGGCCCCAGCAACTCCAATTGGGCGGGCTGGGTGGTGAGGTCCTCAAAGGCAAAATACACACCCGTGGCAAACGTCGCTGCGTACTCGGGCCCGATCCGTTGTTCAGTCTCCACGAGATAAACCTTGGGCAGCTTGGTCTCGGGTTGCGTCAGGCGCCGCGACCACTGGCCGTCATTGGTGATCAGCATCAGGCCGGTGGTGTTGAAATCCAGACGACCGGCGATATGCAGCTCGGCCTTGTCCGGTTCATCCAGCAGGTCCAGGACCGTGGGGTGTTGCGGGTCCGAGGTGGCGCTGACGCAGCCTTGGGGTTTGTGCAACATGAAGTAGCGCGCCGGTTTGCCCGGCTGCAGCACTTCACCGTCAACGCAGACACGGCTGAACTCGCGAACTTCATGATGGGGGTCGCTGACCGCCACACCGTCGACGCTCACCCGGCGCTCTGCCAGCAGTAGACGTACTTGCTGGCGATTGAAGCGCGGCAGGTTGCTGAGGAAGCGATCAACGCGCATCGCGGCTGCGCAACTGTTCGTCCACTTGGGCACAACGTGGGCAGAGGCAAGCCTTGTTACGCACCTCGTCAGGCAAGGCTTCGAGCACCGCCGGATCAAGGGTGACGTTGTAGCACCAACAGGCTTGATCGGCGGTGCGTGGGTCGGCCAGGGCACAGTCGTTGCGGGCGCCGCAGGCGGGGCAAAGGGTGGGTGTGGTCATGGCAGGGTTCAGGCGGTATCGGGCGGGGCCTCGGAAGTCCCTGCACGATACAGCGCTGCTCAGTCCCGTTCCAGCATCACGACCCGCTGGCCGACATTCGCTCACCCACCGCAACCTGAACCTGCCGGAGATCGCCCGTGATAGGGCTGTCGATGAAACAGATATTTCTAGTTGTGTCTGAAACGCACCAGATTCGGTTTTTGATGTCAGATATTTCGTCATCCAGTGAAAGCTGAATGCCGCCCTCCAGCGTCGCTGGAGGTGCTCTTCCGCGGTCCAGGAGGCCGCCATGTATCGACGACTGCTGCTTATCGCTTTGTTCGGCCTGACGCTTTCAGCGTGCGTGCCCTATTACGATGGAGGCGCCACCTACTATCGCTCGGAGGTCTACACCGCACCGGCGCCAGCCTATTACTACGGGGGCCCGACGTATTACCCGTATGGGCGTAGCTACTACGCGCCATCGCCTCGCTATTATTCGGGGCCGCGGTACTACCAGCCGGCACCGCGTTACTACCCACGGCCCGCTTACCGGCCCTATCCGAACCAGGGCTGGGGTAACCGCTGGGGCAATGGCGGGCAGGGCCGTGGTTCCGACCATGGAGGTGGCCGCGGCGGTCATCGTTGAAATGTTTTGAAAGCAAGCGGCGCATGAAGCGCCGCTTTTTTGTGTGTACGGTTTATTCTTACTGTCAGATTTAACAGCTATCTTTGGGGTTTCAGATGTATTTCACTACGGGAAAAGTCATTGTTTTTGTCCTGTAGAGCGAATGGGCGAACGGAACTCCCTATGTTCAAACAACTGATTTTCCTGCTCTTATTGATGAGCAGCGTGATTGCTCAGGCGAGCGCTGAGCAAGGTTGCCCGTATCCGTCGACGATCAAATACGTCGCTGGCCGTTTTCAGACGTCGGATAAAACGGTGCGGTGGCTAAGCCCAAAGGTCGAGTACCGCGACTTTATCGACCTGTTCATCGGCGCAGTATTCACGCCGGGAAAGGGGCAGGAACGGGAAAACGGCTACATGGAGAAGTGCCTCTATCGTACTGGCAGCGGCGAGGTTACGGCCTTGAGGCCGGACTTGCTGGACGTCGTGACCAACATGTCGTTAAAGGAGACGTTTTACTGGCAACTCGGCACAGATGTGCTCGACCAACCCGTGTATCTGTGCGAAGACAGACAGCCGGACAACTGCGCTTTCACGGTCAACGACAAACGGCATTGACCTGTCAGTAGTCGGACAAGTCTGCCAGAGGGTTCCTACCTTCCCATGCCTTGTTGAAGTGCGCCTGCACCACCGCTTCCGGGAGTGCGTTGATATCCGGCCAATGCCAATGGGGCGTCTGGTCCTTGTCGATTAATCGCGCCCTTACCCCTTCGGCGAATTCCGGATGACGGCAACAATTGAGGCTCAAGGTGTACTCCATCTGAAACACTTGGGCCAAAGACAAATGGCGGGCGCGTTGGATCTGCTCCCACACCAGGTGCGCCGTCAGCGGGCAGCCTTCACTGAGGGTTTTGCCTGCGCGGCTCAATAGCGGGTCGGGGTGCTCGCGTAGCAGGCTCAAGGCGCGCCAGGCGCACTGCACATCACCGACATCCAACCATTCGTCGATCTGCGCACGACGCGGCAACCACTGCGCTTCGGGTTGCTGGCGGGTGGCTTCCTGGGCGAGCGCCTTGAGCAAGCTATTGAGCTGTATCGGCGTTTGTTCCTGCCAATTGAGTTGCAGCAACCCCTCAATCAGTTCGTCCAGTTGATCATCGCGCAGGAAACGGTCGGCCAGGCCCAGGTCCAGGGCATCACGGCCGTTGATGTGCGCGCCGGTGAGGCCCAGGAACAAGCCGAGCTTGCCCGGCAGGCGTGAGAGGAACCAACTGGCACCCACATCCGGGTACAGGCCGATGCTGATCTCGGGCATGGCCAAGCGGCTGCTCGGCGTGACGATGCGCACGGACGCGCTTTGCAACAAACCCATGCCGCCGCCCAGTACATAGCCGTGCCCCCAACAGATCAACGGCTTGGGGTAGGTGTGCAGGCGATAGTCCAGGCGATATTCGGCGGCAAAAAACTGCGCGGCCAGGGCCGGTACTTCGCCGGGTTGCTCTAGGCAGGCCAGGGCCAGGCTGCGCACTTCACCGCCGGCGCAAAAGGCTTTGGGCCCATTGCCGCGTAATAGCACGCAGGCGATGTTCGGGTCTTTGGCCCAGGTATCCAGGCGTTCCCCCAGGGCCAGGATCATCGGCAGGGAGAGGGCGTTGAGCGATTTTTCAGCGTCCAGGCTGGCGATGCCAACGCGGGCACCGTCGCTGCCGGTCAGTTCTTCGAAGTGCAGGTTCATCATGACCTCAATCGGGACAGTGAAGGATCAGTATGATCGCTTCGTAGGAAAGTGCCGGTGGCGTGTCAGATCAATTGACAAGCGGGGTCGGCTTTCCTAGGGTTCGCCTCATTCTTTTTTACAAGACAATTGAACTATGACCGATGGCGACCGTATCAAACTCGAACCCAGCTGGAAACACGCCCTGCGCGATGAGTTCGAGAAGCCCTACATGGCTCAATTGCGCGAGTTTCTGCGCCAGGAACATGCTGCTGGCAAAGAGATCTACCCGCCCGGCCCGTTGATTTTCAACGCCCTCAATTCAACACCCCTGGACAAGGTCAAGGTGGTGATCCTCGGCCAAGACCCCTACCACGGCCCTGGCCAGGCCCACGGCCTGTGCTTCTCGGTACAACCGGGCGTGCCGGCGCCGCCGTCGCTGGTCAATATCTATAAAGAACTCAAGCGCGACCTGAACATCGACATCCCCAACCACGGCTACCTGCAACGCTGGGCCGACCAGGGTGTGCTGATGCTCAACACCACCATGACCGTGGAGCGCGCCAACGCCAACGCCCATGCGGGCAAAGGCTGGCAGTTCTTTACCGACCGAATTATCGAAGTGGTCAGTGAGCATCAGCCGCACCTGGTGTTCCTGCTGTGGGGCGCCCATGCTCAAAGCAAGCAGAAGCTCATCGATGCCACCAAGCATCTGGTGCTGACGTCGGTGCATCCGTCGCCGTTGTCCGCGTATCGCGGGTTTCTGGGGTGTGGGCATTTCAGCCGGACCAACAAGTTTCTTGAGCAAAGCGGTGAGACACCGATTGATTGGGTGTTGCCGCCTGTCTGATATGTGCGAGGCGTGCTATGCCGTCTCACATCTGCAATTCGATGATTCGAAAGAATTTTATCGTTCTGGCCAGGCTGAAAAAAACTGCAGGGGACGCAGCACCTGTTAGTTCTGACAGTATCCGCTTGGGGGCAAATTGCCTTAACTACTCTCCGTGATCTTTGGATGGGGTCAGTACCCTTTAGGTGGTCGAGGGCCTCAACCTGATAGTCGTCTAGGAGAGTCGATATGTCTGAGTACGATCCGCTTAACCCACCTTCCAGTCGTGGCACAAAAGCAGGTGTGCTGGTCCTGGATGCACCTGTTGCACCTGATGCATTAGAGCTTGAGGCAGATGACCGCGGTCATATAATACCGGTGTTTTTTCAAAGTACAGGGCTGAGGGTTGAAGTGCCTACGTTGTGGCCCGGCAATAATGTACTTGATCCAGGGGATGTCACTCTTGTCCAGTGGTTCTGGGGGGGCGAGATGTTTGATGAGAAGAGGCTGGAGGCGCCTTATGATGCTAGCGACCTGCCTGACGTTGACTCTCTGGTACCTCCCCATCTCATGGAAGTACCCGGCCTGCATAGATTGCGCTACGAGGTCATATTAAGAGAATCAAGTGGTAACCCAGGGGAGCCTTCGTTTTCGACAATATTGGACAGTGACAAGGTTGGGCCAAATAACGGCTTGCGTGGTCCGCGTTTCCAGTTCCCGCAGGTCATCGAAGATGACGGCGTAACGGATGCATATCTGGATGATCCCGCAAATCAAGATAGGGTGACAGCTACCATTGATTCGATCTGGCCGGATATACGCCTGGGTGATGGGGTAGAGGCCTCTTTAATACCGTTGCCTTTTCTGAAGCCCTTGCGCAAACGTCCACGCCATTCGGACATCGTTGCCACCACCACCATTGTTCAAGCGCACAAGGATGGAACTCTGCCCATTGAGGTTCATTTCCCAGGTGACGTTCTTCGCGGTCTTGCCAACCGAGAATACAACGCTCAGTACTATTTGAGAGATCGTTCGGGCCGTGAATCGGGACCTTCCCGTACCGCTCCTTTGCTAATCAATCTGATGCCTACCCCTATCGATCTGCGGCCTGTTGAAATTCCGCAGTTGGATGACGGGCGTATCACCCTCAGTGACGCCCGTGCTGACGGCGGGGTATTCATGAATATCCGCGAACTGTTCGGCTCCACAGGGGGCGATCGTCTCCTACCGTCATGGGATCTTATTCCGCTGGACCCTATCCCGATTGCTGCTATTCAGAATTGGCCTATCAAAGTGCCGATTCCCTATTCGGTGTTGGCCTCCGGCGGTTACGAGTTTGTTCCTGGGATTGTGAGGGCGGAATACCGCTGGCAAAGAGGGAATGCCCCTTCCAGGCCATCGATCACCCGCTTTGCTGCTGTGGATCTGACGGTTGCCGGACCGGTGAGCCCGAATAACCCAGACCCTATCAACCTATTGCTGGACGTGGTGACAGTGAAGGGGGTAGATGGTGACAACCAATTGACTATCAACGACGAGGGTAAACCGGTACGCGTGATTACCTCGTTGTATGGCGCGCCCGATGTTGGTCAAACGTTGGAATTAATGGCGGGAAGCTTTCCCGGGCCCATCGCGACCTACACCGTACAAGCGGGGGATAGCGCGGGTCAGGAAATTGAGTGGTTGGTCGACTGGAACATCATTGAGTTTTTAGAGCCAGGTTGGGTTCCTTTCTTTTACTGGACCTTCAATGGGGTCAACCGGCAACGCGCGTCAGACACGCCGGTAATGGTCAATATCGTGCGGCTCGTCGGGCTAAAACCGCTTGAGTATGTAGGAGTCGAGTACGGACCCGGTCCTGGTGCCGGGTTTATCAACTGTGCTCTGCGACCTTGGGCCAACGGCGCCGGCGTTAAAATACCTGGGGATATAGATCTCTTGGACGGCGGCGATGAGGTGATTTTGGATTGGGCCAGTTATGCGAACCCTAATGGTTCTGCCGGTGGTGTCATTCCTGAAACGATCAAGTCCTTCAGCCATACGCTGACGCCACAAGAAGCCCGTGATGGGTATGTCTTTCAGGTTCCGTTTGACCCCTACATCTTGCTTCCGGGGCTGATCAAGCCACCAGAAGGGCAAACCCACCCTCGGCATGGCTCTGCGATTGCGCGCTACCAGATCATCAAACCGGCAGGTGCAGGCATGGGATATTCCGAGCGTAGGTTGGTGTTTATCTCACTGATCCGGCCCAACTTACCGCCTTGCGTGTCGGACGATTAGGCGTAGTGGAGAAGGAGGTAATGCGCTTGTAATGGAAGAGATGCTCGTGGTGGTGAGCATCACAGTTGAGCCGTAAGGGGAACTGTCAAGTTTGACAGTTACGCGTTAAAGGGAAATGCCATTAAATGAATGAGACGCCAGCAGGTTTGCCAATTCAGACCTCTGCAGGGTCGGTATACGTTTAGAAAATGACACCCGGGTGTTTAGTCTTATCGTCGTTTTATACCCGGACAGATACTTATTCTTTTGAGGAGTTTGAATCATGTCCAACCCATTCAGTAAACCTGTTAGTCACGACCCTGTAGGTCCCATGGAAGAGTGGGAAGAACCCGATCCCGTTCCCGGCTATGCACCTGCTCCGGTGATCCCTGGTTTATTGCCGGCCATTGCTGGCGACAACCACCGGAATGTGGTGCCAAGGGCGCTTCAATTGAGCGGACTCAGTCTGGAGGTTGCCCTGTGGGACCGTACCGGTTTTACCAATGCGTTCGATACACTCACCGTCTTTGTAAATGATCGGCCGGTACATATTGAGACCTACGACGCAACTGTCACTTTACCTGATCCGGTAATTGTGAATTTGGGTCCCAAGTCGGCCTTGCAAAGCCATGGTGTCAAAGACATCAGCGTTTACATTCTCAACCTCAGCGACAATGACGTTAATTACAACATCAATCGGGTTTACGTAGATGCGCAGGACCCTAACTATGGCACTCAACCTTCGAGGGTCATGATAGAAAATTACGGCCCCGAACTGACCCCAGCCTTTCTCGTGGGTAAACCGGGTTTGGGGTTCACCATTCCCACGCCGGCGGACCGACGTGGCGGTGATACTTATGGAGTAACTGTGGGAAGTAATATCGTTGGGATCGCGGATAACGTGCCATTGACAGGCGACATTACTGGTCATATCCCAGCTGCAACGATTCTTGAGCGGTCAGGTTCGATAGAAGTGAGATATAACCTGACTGATCGGTCTGGCAACACGACTACGTTGTCTATTCCAAACTACGTACAAGTGAGTCTGAACGAAGCGCCCGTGTTTGGTCCCGTCAGTGTGTTGGAAGCGCCATTGGTTGATAAAGAAGAGGCCCGTAACGGTGCAACGGTGCGGTTGGCAAGCCTTACCGGCCATTTGCAGAACGACACCCTGGTCGTGTTATGGGGGACTATTGAGATCTATCGTAAATCTGTTGGCATGCCCGTTTTCCCGATTGACGTCCCTGCAGATTTTGCAGCTATCGCGGCAGGCGGGAATTTCTATACGGCGGATATCAGAGTTATGATTGAGCGCCAAGGCAGCCCCACTTACAACGCAGCTATGGTGCAAGTGGATGTCGACCTGCGTGAGCCCGGTGGGCAAAACCCTGGTGAAGGCCCTGTAGACCCAAGCCTGGCACAGCCCGTTCTGCTCGGTGGGGGCCCCGACCCCAAACCCGATAACCGTCTTTCCGAGAAAGATCGCAACTTCGATGCCACCGTCACTTTTACCTTACCGCCGGGGCTGGAAACGGGTGATTTCATTGACTATGTCTATGGAGGGGATGTCGTTGAGACTTACCCGGTAACGGGGATGGAAGCGGCCGATTTTCCGGTGCCTTTTACCGTGGCGTGGGCCACTATCGATGCCAAGGGCAATGGCACCATTGAAACCCACTGCGTTATTCGGGATGCCATCAACTATAAGCACTCTCCGAATCAAGATGTTGTCGTGGATATCTTCAACATCGGTAGCCTGACACCTGTGACCTTTGAAAAAGCCGCGGTTATTATAGGCAACCCGAACTTCACCTATGTCATTAACTGTGCTCGGCAGCCTTGGCTAGGTGTGCCTGTCAAGATTCTGGATCCAGGGCTCCTCATGGTTGGCGACATAGTGGTTATCGAGGCTGTCAGATACGCGTTCAATGCGCCTGGCACGCCTGTAGGGGATGCCATAGAGACCCCTGAATTCGAACTCAACAGTGAGCATGTCAATCTGGGCTTGACCGTCCCGCTGGATTTGAAGGTCTGGATTCAGGACGTCACGGGCAATAATGGCCGAGGCATCGTCGGTGTGCGTTGGAGGCTTCTGCGCCCCTCCACGGGAGACCGGGGCAGGTCCGACGAGGTGAGGGCAGCCTGGGATCTGGTTGGTTCGGGTGGCAACATTCCTGGCTTTTGTGTTCCGGATGCGTCGCGCGTCAAAGGTACGCTTTGATCGACTGTCGGGGCCCCACCCTCTCGCTTGAGAGGGTGGGGTTTTTTATTAAGTTTGTACCTTAAGGAAAGTCCTACGCTCTTTGGGAACTCACGTTATTAGTCTCTGCACCGTGGAAAACGGAAACCTCTTCGATACGGGTTCCGGGTTCGAACTGGTACTTAATTCTGAGGCTACACAACATGATTTCTCCTACTTCCCCGCGTTTTCGTTATTCGCGTTTATCATCGATCATCAAGCTCGTAGCCGCCGCACCGTTATGCCTGTTGAGTCAACAGGCAATGTCGACGATTGTTGTGGACGGAACGGTGGGCAGCGGCAAATATGACGTCCGCCCGGGGTCCGCAGCCAGCGACTATCTGGCCCGGAATGGTGCGACGCTTACTGTTCACAAGAACGCCAACGTTAAAGAAATACGTGCGACGAGCGGGTCGACCTTGACGTTGACAGGCGCCACTGTGAGTTCTGTCCATGGCTCCCAGGCGGCCATTGCGCTCAGCAACTCAAGCGCCACTATTTCCGACGCGCGCATTACCAGCCACACCAGTGGCGGCTTGAACGTGGCTCGCCAGGTGGGCACGACCACGGGGTCCTACGCACAAGTCGACAATAGTGAAATCACTGGAGCGACCTATGGGGCCAACGTCACGTCCCATAGCCTTCTGGAGTTGAACAACTCTGTGCTGGTGGGCCAACGCCAGCAAGGGTTGAGGCTCCTGGGAGGGGCCGCAATCGCCACGGGCAGCGAAATTACCGGTGGTACCACGGGCGTTGTGATGTCCCTTGAAAGTGCAACTGCCCTTGAGTCGCCTCATCTGATACTCGACGGCTCGCGTGTGACGGGCCTCGATGGCCCCGCGATTACTGTGCAGGGGCCGATCACGGCTGAAATCGACGTGACCAATGGTTCGTCCCTGCTGGGTCAGAACGGTAACATGCTCGAGCTGACCCAGGGCGGCTCGGCCAACATGCGCGTGCGCTTCAGCGAGTTGGCTGGCAATATTCAGGTGGGTACCGACAGCGCGTTGGACCTTAACCTGGACCATGCCATTCTGACGGGTGATATCGTCAACAACGGCGGCAGTGCCAGTGTCGGTCTGAACAATGGCTCGGTCCTCACCGGCCGCCTGGAAAACGTCGACAAGCTGGCGGTCAACACTGATGCCACCTGGGTGATGGTCGACAACCAGCATGTGGGCGATCTGTCCCTGGCCGGCGGCAACGTCAAGTTTGGCGACCCCGGAACGTTCTACCAACTGGATGTGGCCAACCTGTCGGGCAACGGCACCTTCGTCATGAGCGCGGACTTCGCCACCTTGACCGGCGACTTCCTCAATGTCACTGGCACGTCGTCGGGCGACCATAGCCTGCTGATCGCCAGCACCGGCGCCGATCCGCTGACCGACGATCGCCTGCACGTCGTACACACCGAAGACGGCGGCGCCAAGTTCAGCCTGGTCGGTGACCGGGTGGATGTCGGCACCTACTCTTATAGCCTGGTCGACGACAACGAAGGCAAGGACTGGCTGCTGGACCCCGGCAGCAAGGTGATCAGCCCCAGCACCAACTCGGTACTGGCCCTGGCCAACGCAGCGCCAAGCGTGCTTTATGGCGAAATGACCAACCTGCGTACGCGCATGGGCGAACTGCGTCACAGTGACGGTGCGTCGAGCGGTCTGTGGACACGTGCCTACGGCAATAAATTTGAAGTCAACAACCGCGACAAAGGTGTGCAATACAACCAGGTCCAGCGTGGCTTTACCCTGGGCGCCGATGTGCCGCTGTCCGGTGGCGATGGTCAATGGCTGGCAGGCTTCATGGCCGGTCACAGCACCTCGGACCTGGACCTGAGCCGCGGCAGCAAAGCCACCGTCGACAGCTACTACGTCGGTGGTTATGCGACCTGGATGGATGCCGAAAGTGGCCTCTATTTCGACGGCGTACTCAAGTTCAACCGCCTGCACAACGAATCCGACGTCGCCATGAGCGATGGCAAGAAAGCCAAGGGCAACTACACGCAAAACGCGGTCACGGCTTCGGCTGAAGTGGGGCGCAATATCAAGCTCGATGACGGTTTCTTCGTTGAGCCCTACGGCCAGTTGGCCATGGCGATTATCCAGCGCCAGAGCTACGAACTGGACAATGGCCTGCAGGCTGAAGGTGCGCGTACGGCTTCGGTAGTGGGTAAGCTGGGTGTGACTGCCGGGCGCGATATCCAGTTGGAAAGCGGCAGCGTGTTGCAGCCGTACCTGCGTACGGCGGTGGCCCACGAGTTCAACCAGAGCAACAAGGTGTCCGTCAACGGCAACAGCTTCAACAACGACCTGTCGGGTTCGCGGGTTGAAATGGCGGCCGGTGTCGCCATGGCGGTGTCGAAGAACTGGAAGGTGCATGCCGATGTGGAACGTAGCATGGGCAAGAGCATTGACCAGCCTTGGGGCGTGAACGTGGGGTTGCGTTACGACTTTTAAGGATGTGAACGTCGCACGTGTAACCCAATTAAAAGCCCCGGTTCGCAAGATCCGGGGCTTTTTATTGAGTTCGCACCGGGGGCGAGCTAAAACACCACTAAGGACACGGAATCGCCGCCAATATTGGCCACATACCCGTGGGAACCGTCTGGAGCTACCACGACTCCACGGGGCTTGTTGAAGCCAGCATACGAGCCAATCATCTGCCTTGCGCGCGTATCAATAATCCCCAGCAGGTTTGCGTCAGTTTGCGACACGTAGGCAAGGTCGCGCTGACGTTCGAATGCAATGTCGAATGGCCCTTGCAACCCCGTCAGTGTCCGGCTGATGCGCTGGGTAGCGGTGTCGCCGATACTGACGATGCCGCCTGCTCGGCCCGAGATGTATACCTGTGAGCCACGAGGGGCGTGGGCGATGGTCACAGGTGATGAGCGGGTATCTGCGCTGTTGATCAACGTGTTGCTGCGCAAGTCGACGATGGACCAGTCGTAGAATGTGGCAACGTGTGCGCGGTTGTTATCGGGACTAAGAGTGACATCAATGGGGGCACGCACAGGGATTGACGCCAGGCGTTGGCGGGTGGCGGTATTGATTATCACCAGTTGTGACGCCCCGTTATCAGCCACGTACAGGCGTGAGCCGTTGGTGTTAAGGGCGATACCATTGACGTTGGTGAATCCGGTCAATGTGTCGATCAGCGAGTAGTCCTGAGTGCTGTAGATGCGAATAGGGGTGTCGGTCGAACTGCTATTGTCGGTCACGTACAGGTGATTGGCCGTTGGATGAACGGCCATGCGCAGGGGCGAGCCGGGCACATCGAAGTGGTCGAGGACGCGGTTACGCAGGGTGTCGATCACCCAGATCGACGGGCTGCCAACAATACAGGCTACATAGAGTCGTGTGCCGTCAGGGCTGAGTGCCAAGGCGTTCGGCGAATTGCCCACCGGGATGGTTGCAAAAATGCCGGCGGTGTTGGCGATCCGGTAGTTGACGGTACGCAAGGCGACAGCAAAATCTTTATGCACGCTGCCGTTGAGTGATACCCGCACCTCAATGCTCAGGGCGCTCTGGTTGGGTAGCGAGCGCAGGTAATCAGGTGGTAAGTCAACCTCTACACGTTTGGCATTGAATTGCGCTGGCGTCAGCGGCGTGCCATTGCGCAACGCAAGATTGGCTGCGCCCTTGATATCGATCCACACGGGGTCCCCAACGTTCATGAACGGCCATTCATTTATCACGACGCTATGCGCTGCGTTGGCGTTAATGATGCTGCCCGATGCCTGGGGCACACTGACCAGGTCCAGGGCTTGCTCTGCGAGCGAGTCGATGGTCAAGGTCAAAACTTGGGAGTGGGTGGTGGTATTGGCTCGTATCACGTCATAAGACAGCTCGGCGGTTCGGCCGAGGTTTGCGCCAATCACGCGATTATCGAGTATGAAGTCGACGTAACCTCGCACAGGGTCGCCAGGCCGCGGTTTGATCTGCGGCGTTCCCAGGCCGTATGTCCCAATGAATTTCGGATGGATATCATCGCTGGCCAGCATGGGGCTGTAGCTCACCCGAAAAGTGAACACCGGCCAGGCAGGGGGTAACACATGCAGTGGGTTGAGTCGTGCGGTCGTCGGGCTGGTGATCGTGCTTTCCAGAATCCATGGCACGGGCAGTTGCAGCGCACTGCCGACACGCATGAGCAGCGCTAGGGAGTAGCGGGTGCGTTGGCCGGCTTTTTCCACCCGGTAGTAAATACGCGCCGAGCCAGTGAGGTTGGCCACGACAAATACTCGGGCAATGACAAACGGCAAGTCCTGGCCGACCCATGGCGGGGTGATCTGAAATGAATCAGGGGGTGGGCTACCGCCCATGGCACTGCCTTCGACATACAAGGTGACTGTGGCGCCTTCGGTGAACGAGGCATGCGCGCGCACTAACACGTTGGCGTTGCCTCGGGAAACCTCGGGGTCGAAGGTGAAACCAGGGGCCGGTGCTTCCCGAACTTCAGGCCTGGGCAGTGCGTCCTGGGGAGCGCCGATGTCGAGCGTCAGTATGTCGGACGGCGGGCGATCTCCCGCCTTATTGACGTAGTAGTAGAACATCAGGTGGCCACCGTCTAGTTGTCGGATATCACCGTCAACTCCGTTGGGCAGCTCAAAGACCACATTGCCCAGTCCGGCCTCCAGCACGTGTTCCTGGTAAAAGAGATGGCCGTTGGCGTATGTACCTTGTGCTACCAGTGTGACTCGGTCATGGGGTTTTTGGCCGGTGTATGTGGTTATTGTGACGGTCACCGGGTCAGTCAGTGGGTGCAGGACGCCGCCGCTGGCGGCCGGTACTTGGGGAGCGGCGAGGCTGGATTGGTCAGGCGTACCGGTCACCTGGACAAAGGCGTTATCCGAGGGCAGGTTCGCCTGGTCTGGGCGAATTCGCTCATAGCTCAATTGAATCAATGCACCGATAAGCACGCGTACATCCGCGTTGGGCCATGGGACATCGGTGAAAGGTACAGTGGTCGATGGGAGGCTGGCGTTGTAGGTCTGTTCGACGTCACCGCCGCCCAGTGAACGCCCACGAATGGTCAGCCGGATACCATCGCCCGGCGCCCAACCTTTACCGGCAATGGCGACCCTCAAGGTCGCGTCTTTGCCTGCCAACCTGTCCGCATCCAGCGTACCGGAAGGGGCCTCGACGATCTGCGCGGGGTCCAGCAACCGCTCATCTGGATTGAGCCGTACTTCGAGTATCTGCTCGGCAGACCGACCGGGGGAGTAGTTGCCCACTTCATCGATGACATCGTAGGAGCAGGCATGGAAGCCACTGCCGATTCTCAACCAAGTGGCGTAGTACACGGTGAGTGTGATCGGGTTGCGAGTACTGGCCTCGTTTTCGGTGACTGGGTACTCGATGATCTGCCCACCGATACTCAGACGGATGCGGTCGCGCGCCGCACGGTAAGTTGCAACTGGCCGGTTGAGATCCCCTGGATAGAAGCCAATGCGTATCGCCACTCCACGTCCGGCGGCCGCCGAATCGATAAAGGTTAATGTCGGTTGTGGCCGTGGCAACTGTTCATTGACCCAGGGCGGGCTGGTAATCGGCTCGCGATCGGCGGGCGATACCGTGTCGACCTTGAGGGTCAGGCGATGGGTTTCTTCTTTGCGGTGATCAAGGTGGGTGACCCGGAAAAACACGGGCCCCACCGTACCGTCTGGTAGGCGGGATGCGGATATGTGCAGGGGGATTGGTTTTTCCTCGCGCGCTTCCTGTTCGGTAACGGTGTGGAAGTCGACCGGAACCAGCAGATCGGTGCAGAACAACTCAATGAAATCACCTTCAAGCTGGCCTGCATAGGCGCGCAAGATGCAAATCAAGCCCGCGCTACCGTGGCCCTCCAGTAACTGTTGGTACACGCCACCGGAGAACCCCACCACCGGCGTCGTCAAACCGGGAATGTAAGGTGCTAGCTGCGAGACAGGGGGGGGAGCGCTCAGGGCTGGTTCCATGATCGAGACCTCGTAGTAGGATGCGGCACCGCGACGGGAGGGAGCATCAGGGATTGAACGCAAGGTGGAGGACGAATGACTAGCTGTGAGAATTGACAGTGCCGACGAATGGTATGGCCCACTGAGGGCTGCCTGAACGGTTGCCCCCAAACTTGCGTCGAGCAGATATATTCGCGCTTTCCTGCAAGTCGATGCGGTCGCTGTGGGTGACTCCGCTGCCGGGCTGGCTGCAAGCAGTGAAAATGCGAATAAGCGCTGATAAGTAGCAAATAAAGCGCAAACAGGTTTATCGACTGGATAAACCTGTTTGCGTTACGGGTTAAAGGCGTTCCGGGGTGTCAAAGTTGAAGGATGAACACCGTGTTGGCAGTGAAGTTACTGACCAACGCATATGACCCATCGGGGGCAATAGCGATGCTTTTGGGATTGACGAACCCCGTCAGGGTTCTGATGACCTCCTCTTTGTCGATATCAATGATTGCCACTGAGTTGGCGCTGCTCATCGTTACATAAGCCAGCCGGCGTGTGGGATGAAAGGCTATACCGAATGCAGCGGTTAGGTTGGGTATGGACTTGCTGATTAAGTTGGTGCGTGTGTCGACGATTTTCACGTTGGCCGCACTTTGATCTGTCATATAGATTTTTTGCGCATAAGGGCTGTATGCCAGTCGCCAGGCATAACTGAAGCCTCCAAGTGTCGACAGCTGAGTATTGGTAGCGGTGTCGATAATACCCATCGCACCCAACCCTGCGCAGTAAAGGCGTGTGCCCTGTGGCGCCAGCGCCAAGTCTACTGGGTAATAGGCAACGCCTGTGTAAATTAGAGTGTCGTTCGATGTGTCAATAACGTGAAGTCGGGATTGATAGTAAGCCCCATAGTAAAGGCGTGAACCGTCCAAGTTAAAAGTTAAGGCGCCATATCCATAAACGTTAACGCCCGTAATCTTGTTGCTGATTGTATTGTCGCTGGTATCGATTACTTGAATTTCGCCAGAGTAGTATCCACTGACATACAGTCGTGACCCATCCGGATGAAGCGCCAATCCATTTGTGTAAGTGTTAGCAGGCATAATAATCGTATCCGAAAGGCTGAACGTCGTCAGATCAATCACGGATACCGTGGCGCTATTGTAGTTGGCAACATAAGCCACGGTCCCCTCTGCATTAATGACGATGCGATCCGGGCCGCCGCCTACGTTGATGCTGTCTACAACACCCGGCTGCTTCCTGACTCTGTAACGTGCAGGCACCAACGGTTGCGCTGTCGCCCGCCCGCCGCCATCCAGCGACACATACGACTGGAAGTCCACCGGGCTGCCGTCGTTGAGTCTTCTCAGGTAACTGGCCGGAATCGGCGTCAGGATGCGCTTGGCGGCAAACTCTTCGGACGTCAGTGGGGTGCCGTTGCGCAGCACTTCATTCGCCGTGCCCTCGGCATCAATCCACACCGATTGCGGGTTCTCAGGGTCGTAGCGCAAAAACGGCCAGGCATCAATCCGAACATCATGTGCCTTGGTGACGTCAATCACCCCACTATTGGCCTCGGCCTGGGGCACGCTCACCAAGTCCAAGTCCTGCTCCGGCAGCGCCTGGATATCAAGGGTCAGTTCCTTGGATGGTTCAGTTTTGTGATCGCGGATCACCTCGTAGAACACCCGGCAACTTTGCCCCATGTTGGCACCCACGAATGGGTTGGCTACGGTGAATTCGACGTAGTCTTCACCGGGGGCGGGGATGCCGGGTTTGATGGCGATATCCGGTGTACCGAGCCCCGGTTTGCCGATGATATACGCCTTGATGTCATCGCTTGCCAGCATCGGGCTGTAACGTACGCGCACGGTCACTACTTCCGCACGCGGTGGCAGCACATGCACAGGGTTCAGGCGGCTCAGGGTTGGCGTGATCGACGTGCTTTCGAGCACCTCGGGCACGGGCAGATTGAGGGCCACGCCGACGCGGATCGTCAGGGCCTCGGAAAGCATGTCACGTTGCCCCGATTTTACCACGGTGTAGTACAAGCGTTGGGTGCCATTGAGGTTGGCGGTGACGTAGAGCCGAGCTACCACGAAGGGCAGGTCGGCATCGAGCCAGTTTTCGTCGATCTCGAACTCCATCGGGGGCGCGCTGCCGCCAGGGGCACTGCCTTCGGCGTGCAGGTACACCGTGGCGCCCAAGGTGAAGGCGGGGTGAGCCTTGACCGTAACATTCAGGTTGCCGCGGTTCTTGTCCGGGTCGAACACATAGTCCGGTGGCACTGCTTCGCGGGTGATGGGCGGTGGCAGAACGGCTCGCAGCCCTCCCACGTTAAGGTTCAGCCGACGTGACGGTGGCCCGCCGTTGACGGTGTAATGCAGCGAGAGCGAGCCGCCTTCCAACTGGGCGATTTCGCCATTGGGCCCGTTGGGCAGTTCTAGGTAGATATCGACCAGGCCAGCGCGGGCCGGGTACTCCGCATAGTAGGACCGACCATTGGCGTAGGTGCCGTTGAGCACCAGCAAAACGCGGGCGTTGGCAGGGTAGCCGGTAAGGGCTCTGATGATCACCGTCACTGGGTCGGTGGCTGCGGGCAGGTTTCCACCTACGGCCTCCACCACGATAGGTGGCGCCAGGCCGGCCTCGACGGGCGTACCGGTGATATCCACCAACCTGGCGAAGGAGTTGCGGGGTAATGCGTTGAGGCGAAGCCGTTGATAGGTCAATTGGATACGCCCATCGATCAACGGCACGATATCGGCGTAGGGCCAGTGGATGCGCTGGGCGCGAATGGTGGAGTCAATAGGGTGGTCGTAAGAGTGGGTAATCAGCTGGCCGTCTGCAGTGCGTCCGGAGATTTTCAAGCGTTGTATGTCGTGGGCTTCATAGCCCAAGCGGTTCACTTCAACCACGATGGTTGCATCGCCGCCTTTAAGTTTATCAGCGTCGAGCAGATCGTTTTCGCCTGGCCGCTCGACGGATTCGTAGATGTAAGCGGCCGGTAAAAGCGGTTCTGCACCAGTGTTGCGCCGTACCTCGATGACTTGAGGTGGGGAAAATCCTTGGGAGTGGTTGCCGACCTCGTCCCTCACGTCGTAATCGCACACGTGCACGCCGTCACCGACCTCATCCCACTTACCGGTGTTGATGTTGATGATGATCGGCGCTTCGCCCGTCGCCTCGAATTCAGTCACGGAGTGTTTGACAACGGCCCCCCCGAGGCTCAGACGAATTTCATCACGCACCTTGCGATGATTGACCTTGGGCAGGTTTGTGTTCACCGGGTAATAGCCGATGGATACGGGGATGGGGTTTGTGGAGTTTTCCGGTGTGACGCCGAAGTCGATTACATCCTGAGGAAATACGGGCTTGGGCAGGTTCTCGTTTTGCGTGGTACTGGCTACTGGGTTACGACCACCTGGGATCTCGATATCAACCTTGATATTGAAGAGTCTGGTTTGGCCGCTGCCTCCACCGAAGCGGGTCACAAAGGCCTGCAGCGTGTTGCCGGCCTCACGGATAAAGCGTCCGCTGTCCACATGCAGGACAATTTGCAGGCCCAGGCGGGCCTCCTCATCGGTGACGGTATGAAAGTCAACGCGAACACCGTTCAACTTCAGCTCGATGAAGTCACTGCCAGCCTGCTCAAGATAAGACGGCAGGATACAGGTTACGCCTTTGTCACTGACCTCCAGCGCCGCCCGGTTAAAGCCACCATCGAAGCCGACGACCGGATTGCTCAGAGTAGGCAGGTACAGAGGCAGGTCCGCGAAGGGAGTATTGCGAAAGGACTGTGACGTCAAGATGGCGTCGTCGGGTTGGGCAATGGTGAAGCCTTCAGGGCGCAAAGAGGCGGGCTGAACGGAAATGGGTGAGCGATCGGGGTGCTGGGTATCCTGGTCGATAGTCATGAAGAAGGTCCTGTCAGAGCCGTTGAGGGGCGTGCCCGAACTGGTTGGGCTGAGCATCGCTCGGTTGATTCAACGCTGTGATCAGGGAGATGGATAGCTGTGAGAATTGACAGTGGCGACGAATGGTAGGGGCCTGGGGCGACCCAAGCCAAAGCAAGATCAGGACTGCCGATTCCAATGCCTGAATAACGGCTCCGCCAGAAACAACACAAACAACAAGCGCATCACCTGCATCGCCGTCACCAACGGCACTGACAATTGCAGCGTCTGCGCCGTCAGGCTCATCTCGGCAATGCCGCCAGGCATCATGCCCAGTGTCAGTGAGCGCAGATCCAGTTGGGTCAATGCACTTAACCCTACCGCTGCCAACGTGGCCAGGGCCATGGTCAAGGCTGTGCCGATCAAGGTACGCCCCATAAACGCCGGGGCCCGACGAAAGAACTGCCGATTGAAGTGGCAGCCCAAACCGCTGCCGATCAACCATTGGCCAATCTGGCTGCCACCGTCGGGCAGGCCGATGTGCAAGTCCCAGGTCACGCTGGCGATGGCACTTACCAGCAATGGCCCGAACAGCCAAGGATTAGGTTGGTGCAAACGCTGCCAGCCCCAGGCGACCAACGCACCTATCGGGAACAGCAGGGCCAGCCAGGCCCAGTCGACCGGGGCAGGATGAAACTGCGGTGCGCCGCCACCCAGCAAATACTTGAAGATCGCCGGTACACACAACACGACCACCAGCACGCGCAAACTCTGCCCTGCCGCCACGCGACTGAGCACCGCGCCATTGCGGGCGCCGAGGTTGACCATCTCTCCGGAGCCGCCGGGCATGCTGGAGAAAAACGCCGTGGCACGGTCTTCACCACTGCGGCGCATCAACCACACGCCGACCACGCTGGACAGGCTGGTGACCAAGGCGCCGAAGAAGATCAGGCCGAAGTGGCTCATCACCTGCTCAATCACCACGGGGGTGAAGTGCAGGCCGATGCCGATGCCCACTACCCATTGGCCGCATTTGCGCCCGCCGGGAATCTCCGCCAGTTGCCACGGCGTGAGGCAACGCACCAGGATGATCGCCAGCAACGAGCCGACCATGTAGGGCAACGGCCAGCCCACCAGGCTGGCCAGGTAACCGCCGGCCAGACCGACCAGCGGTGTTGCCCACCATTGTTTAAGCATCGGCCACGGCACGACGCTGCAGGGCGCGTCTGCGGTAGATACGCACCAGCGGCAACAGCAGCATCAGCGCGGTCAACACCCAGACGCCAAAGGTGATCGGGCTCGACCACAGGATCTCCAGCGCACCATTGGAAATCGACAGCGCGCGGCGCAGGTTCTGCTCCATCAAGCCACCGAGGATAAAGCCCAGCAGCACCGGCGACAGCGGGAAATCCAGCTTGCGCAGGATGTAGCCGAAGATGCCGATGCCGATCATCAGGAACAGGTCGAAGGTGGTGGCGTGAACCGCGTACACACCAATTGCCGTGATGATGGCGATCACTGGCACCAGCGCCCAGTTCGGCACTGCGAGGATGCGGGTGAAGATGCGGATCATCGGAATGTTGAGGATCAC
Source organism: Pseudomonas sp. MWU15-20650 (assembly GCF_023242475.1). Classification (GTDB taxonomy): domain Bacteria; phylum Pseudomonadota; class Gammaproteobacteria; order Pseudomonadales; family Pseudomonadaceae; genus Aquipseudomonas. The sequence goes on from NZ_JALJFG010000006.1 coordinate 131,898, forward strand.
CAGCATGATGTTGGCGATGAACAACGACGCGATCAGGCCCCAGACGATGTCGGGTTGCTGTTGGAACAGCAGTGGGCCCGGGGTGATGTTGTACAGCGACAGTGCGCCGATCATCACGGCCGTGGTGCCCGAACCCGGTACGCCCAGGGTCAGCATCGGCACCAGTGCGCCGCAGGCGGAAGCGCCGATAGCCGTTTCCGGCGCCGCCAGGCCGCGCATGTCGCCCTGGCCGAATGTGCCGCTGGCACCGGCCATGCGTTTCTCGGTCATGTAGGCAACGGCCGATGCCAAGGTGGCACCGGCACCCGGCAGGACCCCCATGATGAAACCGAGCAGGCCGCAACGAATGTTCACCACGAAGACCGCGCCCGCCTCCTTCAGGTTGAACATCATCCGTCCGGTGGCCTTGACCGCTTCCTGGCCGCGGTGGGTTTTTTCCAGCAGCAACAGGATCTCGCTGATGGAGAACAAACCCAGCACCAGCACCACAAACTGAATGCCGTCGGTCAGGTGAATGTTGTCACCGGTAAAGCGGTACACACCGCTGTTGGCGTCGATACCGACGGCGGAGAGGAACAGGCCGATCAGTGCCGCGACAAAGGTCTTCAGCGGTTTGTCACCGGCCATGCCGCCCAGGCAAACGATCGCGAACACCATCAGTACGAAATACTCCGCAGGGCCGAAGGCAATCGCCCATTTGGCCAGCAGCGGGGCAAACAGCACCATGCCGCAGGTGGCGATAAACGCACCGATGAACGAACTCCACGCCGACAACGACAGCGCCACACCGGCCAGGCCCTTGCGCGCCATCGGGTAGCCGTCGAGGGTGGTCATCACGGTGGACGCTTCACCCGGGATGTTCAGCAGGATCGAACTGATCCGGCCGCCGTATTCGCAGCCCAGGTACACGGCCGCGAGCAGGATCAAGGCCGACTCGGGCGGCAGGCCCAGGGCGAACGCGATGGGAATCAGCAATGCCACGCCGTTGATCGGGCCCAAGCCCGGCAACAGGCCGACCACGGTGCCGATCAGGGTGCCGCACAGCGCGGTCACCAGGTTGTACGGGCTCAGTGCAACGCCGAAGCCCTGACCCAAATAGCCAAAAGTATCCATATCAGTTCTCCAGAACGTCGAGCAGGCCGAGGGGCAGCGGTACGTCCATGGCTTTATCGAACAGCAGATAAAGGCCGACGCTCATCAAGGTGATGATCACCGCACCGGGCAACCAGCGGCCGCCATACAGCCGTGCCATCGGGATGCCGATCAGCATGCTGCTGAGAATGAAACCCAGGGATTCGAACGTGCCGGCGAAGATCAGCAGCAAGACCACGCAAATGCCGATCTTGATCAGGGTCTGGCGGTCCAGCGGCGGTTCTTCATCGCTGTGCTGGGTCGGTTGTGGGCGAAACAGCATGTAGAGCAACGCCAGGCTCATCAGCCCGAGCATCAGCAGTGGGTAGGCGCGAGGTCCGACCGGCTCGTAGGAAAACGACGCCTGGTACGGCCAGGCCATCAGCGCCAGGCCGGCGCAGGCCAGTAACAGCGCAGCAGCGAAAATGCGTTGTAAGAGCATAGAAAACTCCAAGGCCCCTCTTGTAGGAGCGAGCTTGCTCGCGAAAAACGTCAACGATGACGCCGGCCATCCTGGATGCACACGGTGTACTTGCGTTCTTCGCGAGCAAGCTCACTCCTACAGGGGCATTACACAAAAGACGGGCGATTACTGGATCAGGCCGAACTCTTTGGCCAGCACTTTGTAGTCAGCCACCTGTTTCTTCACGTAGGTGTCCAGTTCCGGACCGGTCATGGCGAACGGGAACAGCTCGCGCTGGTCACGCAGCTTGGCGAAGTCTTCGGAGGCCAGCAGTTTGTCGAACGCGTCTTTCCACCAGGCGTAGTCGGCGTCGCTGACTTTCGGCCCGAGGTAGAAGCCGCGTACCACTGGCCAGACGATGTCGTAGCCTTGCTCTTTGGCCGTCGGAATATTCTTCATTTCCGGCTCGTCCAGACGCTCCTCGGCGAACACCGCCAGCAGGCGCATGTCGCCGCTGAGAATGTGCGGCATGGAGTCGGAGATATCGGTGCTGCCTACCTGGATGTGGCCACCGAGCAGGGCGGTGGCAATTTCGCCGCCGCCTTCGAGGGCTACATAACGCAGCTCTCGCGGGTTGATTCCGGCGGCCTTGGCGATCAGGGCCGTTTGCATCCAGTCCTGGCTGCCGACGGTGCCGCCGGAGCCGATCACCACACTGCCCGGATCCTTCTTCAGGGCTTTAACCAGGTCGTCGAGGGTCTTGTAGGGCGAATCACTTTTTACCGCGATGGCACCGTAGCTGGTACCCACTGCTGCCAGCCAACGCACGGCGCTCTCATCGAAGCGGCCGAACTTGCCTTGGGCCAGGTTCAACAGTGAACCGCTGGACCAGGCCACCAACGTGCCGGCGTCCGCCGGGCGCTGGGCCACCACGGCGTTGTAGGCCACCGCACCCACGCCACCTGGCATGTAGGTCACGCGCATCGGCTTGCTCAACAGCTTCTCGTTGACCAGCGCGCTTTGCGCCAGCTTGCAGGTCAGGTCAAAACCACCACCGGGGGAGGCCGGGGCGATGCATTCCGGGCGCTTGGGTTCATCCGCGGCCAGCAGTTGGCCGGCGAACAGCATGCAGCCGGCGGCGAGGGCAAATTTACGCAGTGAAAGGGTCATGGCTATCTCCGTCTTTGTTGTTATAAGGGCTGGTTACCACAGGGCGACGCTGTAACTCACCAGCAAGCGCACTTCATCCGCATCGCGGGCTGAATAGTTGGAGCGATAGGTCGCGTTACGCAGGCGCACCGCCACATCCTTGAACGTGCCGCTTTGCACCACGTAGCGGATCTCGCTGTTGCGCTCCCACTCCTTGCCGGTCTCGCCGTTCTTGAGTTTGATGTTGTCACCCGACAGGTAACGGCTCATGAAGCTCAGGCCCGGGATCCCAAGCTTGGCGAAGTCGTAGTCGTAGCGCGCCTGCCAGGAGCGTTCTTCGGCGCCGGCAAAGTCGTTGATCTGCACGAAGTTGACCAGGTACGGATCGCTGCCATCCACGTAGGGAAAGGCGCTGTCACCGGACATGTGCTGGTAGCCGGCGCTGAGCTTATGGCCATTGAGGGCATAGCTGAACAGGCCGTTGAGGGATTTGTTGTCGATCTTGCCGCCGCGGGCACTGCCGGTGTCATCACTGATGGCCAGGCGCAGGTCGGCGCCGAAGGTGCCGGGGCCGAGCGGGCGTGAAGCAACCAGGCCGAGGAAGTGCTGGCGGTACACGTCATCGAGTTGAGCGAAGTGGTAGCTGCCGGTGATCTTGTCGGTGAATTTGTAGTCCACGCCACCGAAGTTGAAGTGCTTGCCGGTGGCGCCACTGACGAAACGGCCGTTCTTGTTATTGAGGGCGATGTCTTCGTAGTCGGTGGAGTCGCGGTCTTTGGCTTTATCCAGGCGGCCACCGGTAAAGACCAGGTTCTTGAACTCTTTCGACGTCAGCAGGCCACCGTTGAAGGTCTGCGGCAGGATGCGGCCGTCATTGGGCTTGAGGATCGGCAGCTCGGGGATCAGCGTGCCGATCTTGAACTCCGTGGCGGAGACCTTCACTTTGCCCGTCACGCCGAGTTTGGAGTACTCGTCCACGGCCCGACCATCGTCGGTGGGCAGCAAACCGGTGCCGGTGCGGTCAGGGCTGGAGTCGAGCTTGACCCCGAGCATGCCCAGCGCATCCACGCCAAAACCGACAGTCCCTTCGGTGTAGCCCGATTGCAGGTTGAGCATGAAACCCTGGGCCCATTCATCGCGCTTGGATTGCTGTGCGCTGGTGCCATCGCGAAAGTCGCGATTGAAGTACATATTGCGGGTTTCCAGGGTACCGCTGCTGTCTTCGAAGAAGGCGGCCTGGCTAAGCGGCGCAAAGCCGGCAAGGGCGGTGGCACTGGCTAGGGCGGTCTGGGCAAGGCGGGAAAAACGGACAGGCGGGCAAGCCTGGGGCTGTGTCGACAGCATCGTTGTGTACTCCGTTATTGTTCTTATTTTGGCGAAAACGCTTCGAGGCGTTTTTCGGGCGCAACCATCAGGTCGCTCGGCGGGCATAGACCACCGTTGCTGGATGCTAAAGGGCGAAGCTTTCATTAACCTTTCAGTTGCCTTTCAATGTTTTCGGGCTTCACAGGCCAGGTGGCGCCTGTAAACTGCCCGCCAACGTGTGGCGTCGACCATGCCCGAAAGAGGTGAAAATCCATGCGTGTCCTCCTGGTTGAAGACCATTTGCAACTCGCCGAAAGCGTCGCCCAAGCGCTCAAGAGCACGGGCTTGACCGTCGACGTGCTGCACGATGGGGTGGCCGCGGACCTGGCCTTGGGCAGTGAGGAATACGCGGCGGTGATCCTCGACGTGGGCCTGCCGCGCATGGATGGTTTTGAGGTGCTGGCACGCTTGCGGGCACGTGGGAAAAATCTGCCGGTATTGATGCTGACTGCGCGCAGTGATGTGAAAGACCGCGTACACGGTCTGAACCTGGGCGCCGACGACTACCTCGCCAAGCCGTTTGAACTGACGGAGCTGGAAGCGCGGGTCAAGGCGCTGCTGCGGCGCAGCGTCTTGGGCGGAGAACGCCAGCAGGCGTGTGGCGTGCTGGTGTACGACCTCGACACTCGGCGTTTCACGGTCGGTGGTGAATTGCTGACATTGACCTCTCGCGAGCAAGCGGTGCTCGAGGCTTTGATTGCGCGGCCTGGGCGCGTGATGAGCAAGGAGCAGTTGGCTTCCCAGGTATTTGGTCTCGACGAAGAAGCCAGCCCGGACGCCATTGAGATTTACGTGCACCGCCTGCGCAAGAAACTCGACGGCCAGCCCATTGCCATTGTGACCTTCCGCGGCCTCGGTTACTTGCTGGAAGCCCGCGATGCATAAGCCCAGCAGCCTGCGCTGGCGCCTGCTGTGGAACCTGGCGCTGCTGCTGGTGTTGCTGATGCTTGCCAGTGGCATGAGCGCCTACTGGAATGGTCGCGAAGCGGCCGACACGGCCTACGACCGCACGCTGCTGGCTTCGGCGCGCACCATTGCCGCAGGGCTGACCCAAGTGGACGGCACCCTCAGCGCCAATGTGCCATACGTCGCCCTGGATACCTTTGCCTACGACAGCGCCGGGCGTATTTATTACCAGGTCAATGACATCGACCAGAAGCTCATTTCCGGTTACGAAAACCTTCCCGGCCCGCCTCCCGGTACACCGCGCACTGACGATTACCCGGCGTTGGCACGCTTCTACGATGCCAAGTACCAGGGGCAGCCTGTGCGGGTGGTGAGCTTGCTCAAGGCCGTCTCCGAGCCGAACATGAATGGCATGGCGGAAATCCGTGTTGCGGAAACCGACGAAGCCCGCGTCGCCATGGCCCGCAGCCTGATGGCCGACACCTTGCTGCGCCTGGGCATGCTCGCCGTCGGTGCGTTGTTGCTGGTGTGGTTCGCCGTGAGCGCGGCACTGCGCCCGTTGGAGCGCCTGCGCACAGCGGTCGAAGAGCGCCAGCCCGATGATCTGCGGCCGCTGCCGCTGGTAGAGGTGCAGCACGAATTCGGCCCGTTGGTACGTTCCCTCAATCACTTCACCGAACGCCTGCGCGGGCAGTTCGAACGTCAGGCGCAGTTTATTGCCGACGCCTCCCATGAACTGCGCACCCCGCTGGCGGCGCTCAAGGCCCGGCTGGAATTGGGCCTGCGTGCCGAAGACCCGGCCACTTGGCGCAGCACCTTGGAAACCGCCGCCCAGGGTACTGATCGCCTGACCCATCTGGCCAATCAGTTGCTGTCCCTGGCCCGTATCGAAAACGGCGCCCGGGCCATTGCCGAAGGGGGCGCGCAGCGACTCGACCTCAGCCAGTTGGCCCGTGAATTGGGCATGGCCATGGCCCCCTTGGCCCATGCGCGGGGTGTGGCCTTGGCGCTGGAGGCGGATGAGCCGGTGTGGCTGCGCGGCGAACCGACGCTACTCAATGAACTGCTCAGCAACCTGGTCGATAACGCATTGGCGCACACACCCTCCGGCGGCAATGTGATCCTGCGGGTGACGGCGCCGGCGGTGCTGGAAGTCGAAGATGACGGCCCGGGAATCCCGCTGGATGAGCGGGACCGGGTGTTTGAGCGTTTTTATCGACGCAACCAGCAGGGCATGGGGTCTGGCCTGGGGCTGGCGATTGTCGGGGAGATCTGCCGCGCACATCTGGCGCAGATCAGCCTGCATGACGGCGAGTTGGCCGGGTTGAAAGTGCGCGTGAGTTTTATCGCGGGTTGATCAGTAAAACATCGAGCGCGCTTCATCCAATTCCGTGCGCATGGCTTCGCTGTAGGGGTCTATGCGTAATTTCTTGATGGCCGGCAAGGTGGGTATCGACACGTTCGCCAGGGGGTGGTCGGTGCCTCGGTGGCAATACAGCACGGCAATTTGCACCAGGTCGATGTAGTCCAGGCTGGCAGAGTCGCGTGTCAGGTCCAGGTATTGGCCTGGCAGGCTGGCCAGCATCTCCGGGAAGTCCCAGACGCGCAGCAGCTTGTCGCCCAGTAGCGGGTGGATGCTGTCGATCACATGGTTGAGGCTGACGGGGTCGGACAACAATTCGTAATGGTCTTCGGCATAGGTGAGGATCGGCAGCACGCCGATCTGGTGCACCAGGCCACCCAGGGCTGCCTGGTCCGGCTTGAGCTGGCTGTGGCTGCGGCACAAGGCGTAGCTGACGCCCGCCACTTCCAGGCTGCGACGCCACACTTCGCGCATCTTCAGCTCGACGACTTCGGAGCGAGCGTGAAAGATTTGCTCCATCACCAGGCCGATGGCCAGGTTGCTGCTGTAGTTGGTGCCGAGCCGCGTAATGGCGGTGTGCAGGTCGGTGACTTCCTGGCTCGCCCGTAACAGCGGGCTGTTGACCACTTTTATCAGGCGCGCCGACAGCGCGGTGTCGCGCCCGATAACTTTACTCAAGTGGTGGATGCTGATATCCGGGTCTTCGGCGGCCTGACGAATTTTCAGGGCCACCTCCGGTAATGTCGGCAGAACCAGGTCATCGTTGTCGATGGCCATCACCAAAGCCTGTTGGACTTTTTCCGCCAGCTTGTTCATTCATGCTCTCTAGGGTGTTGCAAAAAGGTACGGCGATTAACGCTGGATCTCTTTATCGCGATCCAGTGGGTAAGGCAGGTCGAGCAGTTGTAGGCTGGGGCCTTCCAGGGTGCCTAAATGCACGTCGCCACTGTCGGCAGCTTCGGCTTGCAGCACGGCCAGAAGTTCAATCGAATGGTCAGCTTTTGCCGCGATGACGACTTCGCCGATCGAGCTGTTGTGGCTGGGAGAGAACAGCGCAGTGCCGGGTTCGGGCAGTTCGGACGCCTGCAGGCTCAGGCGATACAGGCGACGCTTGAGTTTGCCCAGGTACTGCATGCGCGCCACGATTTCCTGGCCGGTGTAGCAACCTTTCTTGAAGCTGACGCCACCCACGGCTTGCAGGTTGAGCATCTGCGGGATGAACAGCTCGCGGGTCTGGGGCATTACTTGGCCGATACCGGCGCGGATCTGCCCGAGCAGCCATTCGTTCAAGCCCGCTTGTTGCAGATGCGCGGCCAGTTGGCTGCGCACGGCTTCGGATTGCTCGCTGGGAACCCAGAGTTCGGCGCGGTCGGGGGATACGCGGACGGCGATCAATGCACCGGTGCGCACGACGCTGTCGGTCTCGGCCGGCAACGCCAGGCCCAGCGCGGCCAGGGCCTGGTCCGCGTTCGCCAGGCCGAAGCGTGCCCAGGCGCCACTTTCGTCGGTGAGTTTGGATTTGGAGAACACGGCGTATTTCTTCAGGTCCGCCAGTTGCGGTTCGAGCAGTTCGGTGGCCATCGCCAACAGCACGCCGTCACCTTGCAGCAGGATCCGAAAGCTGGACTGCATGCGCCCTTTTTGCGTGCAGCGCGCGCCCAGGCTGGCCTGGGTCTCACTCAGGTAATTGAGGTTGCAGGTCAGTTGGCCCTGCAGGAACTTGGCAGCGTCGGAGCCGCGGACGGCGAGAACGCCTTCGTGGGGCAGGGGGCAGAAAAAAGCAGAGTCAGCCATGGGTCTTCGCAGGTCAAAAAGTCATAGGTGCATCATAGAGGGGCGCCCGGCAAATGGATAGTTTCCGTATAGGGCGACCAAAGCCGACTGTTCCAGTGCCGCCGGGCCTGTATACTTGCGCTCTATTTGAGGAGGGCTCCATGGTCGAAGCTGTAGAAATCAATCGCCTCTACTGGCACAGCCGTCGTGGCATGCTGGAGCTGGATGTGTTGCTGGTGCCTTTCACCAAAGAGGTGTACGCGACACTCAATCAGGTGGACCGCGACCTCTACGTCAGGTTGCTGACTTGCGAAGACCAGGACATGTTTGGCTGGTTCATGGAGCGCGCTGAATCTGAAGATCCGGAGCTGCAGCGCATGGTTCGGATGATTCTGGATCGTGTCCAGCCCAAGTAATCGCTTTGAATGCCGCTGGCAGGCCTCACGGCTGTTGCTGGTGGCGTATCTTTTCGCCCAGTTGTTCGCACTGGGCAGTTTGCTGGCTCTCGATTTACCTTATTCAAGCCTGGGCATGTTGTTGTGTCTGGCGCATGCCGTGTGGGTTTTACCGCGTCATATCCTGCTGACTCACCGTTCGTCGATTCGTGGCCTGTGCCGCGACGAGGACGGCTGGCAAGTGTGGAGCGACGCGCGCGGCTGGCATCGCGTGCAGCTGCGACCCGACAGCCTGGCCTTGCCGTTGATCGTGGTGCTGCGTTATCGGGTGCAGGGTGAGCGGTGGGCGCGCTCGATCTGTGTACCAGCGGATTCGCAGGTCGCCGATGTGCATCGGCGCCTGCGGGTACGTCTGAAGTTCAGCCGCCGTAGGTGGTTGGCACCAGAATAGTGTCGCGGGCCTCGGGCAGCATCTGCGGGTAGTCGAGGGTGTAATGCAGGCCACGGCTTTCCTTGCGTTCCATGGCTGAGCGGATCATCAGTTCCGCCACCTGTGCCAGGTTGCGCAATTCGATCAGGTCACGACTGACCTTGTAGTTGCTATAGAACTCGTCGATCTCATCCAGCAGCAACCGCACGCGGTGTTGAGCGCGTTGCAGGCGTTTGTTGGTGCGCACGATGCCTACATAGTCCCACATGAAGCGGCGCAGTTCGTCCCAGTTGTGGGCGATGATCACGTCTTCGTCCGAATCGGTCACCTGGCTGGCATCCCAACGGGGCAGGGCAGCCGGCACGGGGATGTGGGGCAGTTGCTCGAGGATGTCCGCCGCCGCCGAGCGTGCATAGACAAAGCATTCGAGCAGCGAGTTGCTGGCCATGCGGTTGGCGCCGTGCAGTCCGGTGAAGCTGGTTTCGCCGATGGCATAGAGGCCGGGCACGTCGGTGCGGCCATGCTGGTCGACCATCACGCCGCCACAGGTGTAGTGCGCAGCCGGCACCACTGGGATCGGGCCTTGGGTGATGTCGATATTGAAGGTCAGGCAGCGTTCATAGACCGTCGGGAAGTGCGTCTTGATGAACGCTTCGGGTTTGTGGCTGATGTCCAGGTATACGCAGTCGATACCCAGCCGTTTCATTTCATGGTCGATGGCGCGGGCGACGATGTCCCGTGGCGCCAGCTCGGCGCGTGGGTCGAAGCGCTGCATGAAACGCTCGCCATTCGGCAGTTTCAGGTGTGCGCCTTCACCGCGCAGGGCCTCAGTGATCAGGAAGCTCTTGGCTTGCGGGTGATACAGGCAGGTCGGGTGGAACTGGTTGAATTCCAGGTTGGCCACTCGGCAGCCTGAGCGCCAAGCCATGGCAATCCCGTCGCCGCAGGCTCCGTCGGGGTTGCTGGTATAGAGGTAGACCTTGGCTGCACCGCCCGAAGCGAGAATGGTGAAGCGCGCGCCGTAGGTATCCACTTCGCCGCTGGCGCGGTTGAGTACATAGGCGCCGAGGCAACGTTCGCCCTCGAGGCCCAGGCGTTTTTCGGTGATCAAGTCGACAGCGACACGTTGCTCCAGCAACTCGATGTTGGGGCGTTGGCGGGCCTGGTCGAGCAGGGTCTTGAAAATGGCCGCCCCGGTGGCGTCGGCAGCGTGGATGATGCGCCGGTGGCTGTGGCCGCCTTCGCGGGTCAGGTGGAACTCAAAACCGCCATCATCGTTGCCTGCATGTTCATCGCGGGTGAAGGGCACACCTTGGTCGATCAACCATTGGATCGCCTCTCGGCTGTGCTCGACGGTAAAACGCACCGCCTCTTCATTGCACAGGCCGCCGCCGGCGTTGAGGGTGTCCTCGACGTGGGATTGCACCGTGTCGGTGTCGTCCAGCACCGCCGCTACACCGCCCTGGGCCCAGAATGTCGAGCCGTTGGCCAGGTCGCCTTTGCTCAGTACCGCAATACGCAGGTGGCTGGGAAGCGTCAGCGCAAGGCTCAAGCCGGCCGCACCACTACCAATCACCAGAACATCGTGTTGAAACTGTTGGCTCATTTGAAGGATTCCGCAAAAAGCGATCCAAAGGGGTGGCGCAAACAGGACGCCTGGATCGGCGAATCAAAGGGTCACACGGGCCACTAGTATATAGAGGGGGGGAGCGGCACAATAGCCAGGCATTCGTGGCATTGTGAGATTATGGTGCACAGCTTTGGTTAAAGCGGCCAATTAGCGAAGCGGGAACTTTTTGCATAAGCCCCGACTCAATAGCAGGTTGCCCGAAAGCTGGGAAAACGTTGAGTTTATTGGCCCGTCGGGAGCATTGGACGCGTCAGGAAACCGGCGACAAGATTATTCGCGCAGCCGGCAACGCCCGGGCTGCGCTTTTCGTGTGTGCCAAATCAGTGCGCACCGGAAACTTGCTTGGAGGGGGAGAACTTTTGCGAAAAGCCCGAGTCTATGTTTGCAAGCCTGATCGTTTAGTTATGCAAGCCTCCTTCAAGTACAACGAGGAGTGTTCATGCTAACCCAGGAAGAGGATCAGCAGCTGGTCGAGCGCGTACAACGCGGCGATAAGCGAGCATTTGATCTGCTAGTGCTGAAATACCAGCACAAAATTCTCGGGTTGATCGTGCGGTTTGTGCACGACACCCATGAAGCGCAGGACGTTGCACAGGAAGCCTTTATCAAGGCGTACCGTGCACTGGGCAATTTTCGCGGTGACAGTGCGTTCTACACGTGGCTGTATCGCATCGCCATTAACACGGCAAAAAACTATCTGGTGTCTCGCGGTCGCCGCCCACCAGACAGTGATGTCAGTTCAGAAGATGCTGAATTTTATGATGGTGATCACGGCCTCAAAGATCTCGAGTCGCCGGAGCGTGCATTGCTGCGCGACGAGATCGAAGGCACCGTTCATCGCACAATTCAGCAACTGCCAGAAGATTTGCGTACCGCGTTAACTTTACGTGAATTCGATGGTCTGAGTTACGAAGACATTGCGAGTGTCATGCAATGTCCGGTGGGGACTGTAAGGTCACGGATTTTCCGGGCCCGGGAAGCCATCGATAAAGCCCTGCAACCGTTGTTGCAGGAAAACTAAAGACAGCGGCGACAGCCAAGAGAGGAACCGCCATGAGTCGTGATGCCCTGCAGGAATCGCTGTCCGCAGTGATGGATAACGAAGCGGATGAACTGGAACTTCGTCGAGTGCTCAACGCATTTGATGATGCCCAAACCCGTGATACCTGGTCTCGTTACCAAGTCGCTCGGGCGGTGATGCACAAGGATCTTCTAATCCCTCGTCTGGATATTGCTGCGGCCGTTTCTGCTGCGCTGGCCGATGAAGCCGTTCCGGCAAAAGCTGCTCGTGGTCCATGGCGTAGCCTGGGTCGTCTGGCGGTGGCTGCTTCGGTGACCGTTGCCGTACTGGCCGGTGTTCGTCTGTACAACCAGGACGAAATTGCCGGTGCCGAACTGGCCCAACAGGCTCAGCAACCGGTCATGGCCGGTCCGCAAGTCAAAGGCCCGGCTGTACTGGCAGGCTATAAGGAAAGCTCCGATACCACCGGCCCTATGGCTAACGGTGTACTTCAAGGGCAATCCGGTTGGCAGGACCAACGTCTTCCAGGTTACCTGCGCCAACATGCTCAGGAATCGGCCTTGAAAGGCACTGAAAGCGCTCTGCCATACGCTCGCGCTGCAAGCCTGGAAAACCGTTGAACCTCTAAGGAGCCCTATGCGCGCCATACCGCTCCTTACGCTTTTGCTCGGTGGTTGGTTTGCACTATCCGCCCATGCCGATGAAGCCCAAGACTGGCTGACCCGACTTGGGCGTGCCGAGCAGCAGCAAAGCTTTGAAGGTACGTTCGTTTACGAGCGTAACGGCAGTTTTTCTACCCATGACATCTGGCACCGTGTCCAAGAGGGTCAGGTCCGGGAGCGGCTCCTGCAGCTCGATGGTTCTGCCCAGGAAGTCGTACGGGTAGATGGCCGGACGCAATGCGTCAGTGGTACTTTGGTTGCCGGTCTCGGCAATTCACCTGAGGCGCCCTCGCGTGCGCTTGATCCGCAAAAACTCACCCAATTCTACGAGCTGGCCATCATTGGCAAATCGCGTGTGGCCGGGCGTAATGCGGTCATCGTGTCGATCACTCCTCGTGATCAATACCGGTATGGCTTTGAGTTGCATGTGGATCGTGAAACTGCGCTGCCGCTCAAGTCTCTGCTGCTCAATGATCAGGGGCAGTTGTTAGAGCGTTTTCAGTTCACTCGGCTGAGCACGGGAACACCCACCGATCACGACTTGCAACCCAGTAGCGAGTGCTCGCCCGTCGCTGTTTCGAACAGTAAGGCGCCTGTGGTTCCCGCCACCCAGGCATGGCATCTGGATTGGCTGCCGCCGGGTTTCCAGTTGACCAGTAGCATTTCGCGCAAAGATACCCAAACTAAAACGACAGTCGACAGCCTGATGTATGACGATGGGCTTGCGCGTTTTTCTGTGTTCCTTGAGTCGACCGACGGTGCGAGCGTGAATGAAACCCGCACTCAGCTCGGCCCGACCGTTGCCGTATCTCGTCGCCTGAATACAGTGGACGGCGAAGTCATGGTGACCGTAGTCGGTGAAATTCCCATCGGCACCGCCGAGCGTATCGCGCTGTCGGTGCGCGGTGAAAAGACCGCTGCGAAGCCGTGATTTGTTAATCTTATGTTCATCCTGGCCTTTCAATCTGAGCCCAAGCTTGGTTGGGTGCTGAGAGCATGAAATTTCTGGATCAGTATTTTCACTTGCAAAAATCCCCCATGTTTTTTATAGGTCAGGGCTTGTCGGTTCTGGCCTCGCTTTGTTCGCGGATCAAAGATGTCGGTCGCAGTTTTCGGCGTTTATTGAACCCTGTCGCTCAACCCTGCTCGTCGTAACGGGAGCTGTATGTCGATACCACGTTTGAAGTCTTACTTATCCATAGTCGCCACGGTGCTGGTGCTGGGTCAGGCCGTGTCCGCGCAAGCGGCCGAGCTGCCTGACTTCACCCAGTTGGTGGAGCAGGCCTCGCCTGCCGTGGTGAACATCAGTACCACGCAGAAACTGCCGGATCGCAAAGTATCGAACCAGCAGATGCCAGACCTGGAAGGCTTGCCGCCCATGTTGCGTGAGTTCTTCGAGCGTGGCATGCCACAACAACGTGCGCCGCGCGGTGGCGGCGGCGGTCAGCGCGAGGCGCAGTCCCTGGGTTCAGGTTTCATCATTTCGCCTGACGGCTATATCCTCACCAACAACCACGTGATTGCCGACGCCGATGAGATCCTTGTGCGCCTGGCTGATCGCAGTGAACTCAAAGCCAAGCTGATTGGCACCGACCCACGTTCCGACGTGGCCTTGCTGAAGATCGACGGCAAAGATTTGCCGGTTCTCAAGTTGGGTAAATCCCAGGACCTGAAAGCTGGCCAATGGGTCGTGGCGATCGGTTCGCCGTTCGGTTTTGACCATACGGTCACCCAAGGTATCGTCAGCGCCATTGGCCGTAGCCTGCCCAACGAGAACTACGTCCCCTTCATTCAGACCGACGTGCCGATCAACCCAGGCAACTCCGGTGGCCCGCTGTTCAACCTGGCGGGCGAAGTGGTCGGGATCAACTCGCAGATCTACACCCGTTCCGGTGGTTTCATGGGCGTGTCTTTCGCGATCCCTATCGACGTGGCCATGGATGTTTCCAATCAGTTGAAGAGCGGCGGTAAGGTCAGTCGTGGCTGGTTGGGCGTGGTGATCCAGGAAGTGAACAAAGACCTGGCTGAGTCCTTCGGCCTCGACAAGCCGGCCGGCGCCCTGGTCGCGCAAATTCAGGATGATGGCCCCGCCGCCAAGGGTGGCCTGCAAGTGGGCGATGTGATCTTGAGCATGAACGGCCAGCCAATCATCATGTCGGCCGACTTGCCACATCTGGTGGGGGCTCTCAAGGCTGGCAGCAAAGCCAAGCTGGAAGTGATCCGTGCAGGCAAGCGCCAGACCGTCGAGCTCACCGTAGGTGCAATCCCTGAAGAGGGGGCGACCCTGGATGCTCTGGGCAATGCCAAGCCAGGTGCCGAACGCAGTAGCAACCGCCTGGGCATTGCCGTGGTTGAGCTGACCGATGAGCAGAAGAAAAGCTTCGACCTCAAGAGCGGTGTTGTGATCAAGGAAGTCCAGGACGGCCCGGCGGCCTTGATCGGCTTGCAGCCGGGTGACGTGATCACCCATCTGAACAACGAAGCGATCAACTCCACCAAGGAGTTCACCGATATCGCCAAGGCGTTGCCGAAGAACCGCTCGGTCTCAATGCGCGTGCTGCGTCAGGGGCGTGCCAGCTTCATCACCTTCAAGCTGGCCGAGTAATCCGCTAGCTTAATAAAAAGCCCCGTCTTCGGTTAGCGAAGGCGGGGCTTTTTTGTGGGCGATGGGGTCAGCTCATCATCCCTTTCACCAGGCGTTCCTGTTCGATCAACTCACGCTGGCGAGCGTCGATACGCGAAGACAGTGGGAAGTTGTTTCCGGCGCGGCGCTTGGCAAAGTCCAACTGCTGGATCGCCTGCTTGAAGTCACCTACCAATGCAAAATACTCGGCACGGGCTTGATGCAGGCCGATGATGTTGCCGGACAGGCCGCGTGTCTCGGCGACCTGGTACCACACGTCCGGATCATCCGGGCGGGACTTGAGCAGCCCATCCAGCGCCTTCTCTGCATCTGCAGTGCGGTTCTGTTTGAGCAGCAGGTCTACGCGGACCTGATTCAACGGGTAGTTGCCAGGATATTGGGTAAGCATTCGGTCCGTGCGTTGCTGGGCATCGGGCAGGCGGTTGTTGTTGATGTCCAGTTCAATCTGCGCCAAGTTGTAGGTGATGTCGTTGGGCGCCTTGGCCAGCAAGGGTTGCAGGTTCTCCCGGGCGTCCTTGTATTGGGTGCCCTTGATCTGTGCGATGGCCAGGCCATAGCGAGCCACGTCGTTTTTCGGGTTTTCGTCCAGTTGCGCCTGGAAGCGCTTGGCTGCCAAGCCGGGTGTGTCCTCGTATTGCAACTGCACCCGTGCGCGAATCAGCTGATAGCGCACGCTGTCTTCCTTACCGCCGGGTTTGGCTTGTTCGGCGCGGTTGCGGGTATCCGCGATTCGAGACTCGGTCACCGGGTGAGTCAACAAGAATTCCGGTGGCTTGGCGTCGAAACGGTATTGACGCATCAGGCGTTCGAACATGGTTGGCATGGAGCGCGGGTCGTAGCCAGCTTTCTCCAGGTTGAGGATACCGATACGGTCGGCCTCTTGTTCGTTCTGTCGGGAAAACCGGCGTTGTTCTTGGATGGCTGCGGCCTGCGAGCCGGCAATGGCGGCAATCCCGGCATCGCCAGCCCCTGCTGCGGCGGCGATGATGCCACCCAGCAGGGCAGCCATCATTGGGATCTGCATGCGTGACTGCGCTTCCACGCCGCGGGCGAAGTGGCGCTGGGATAAGTGAGCCAGCTCGTGGGCCAGTACTGACGCGTATTCCCCCTCGGTCTGGGCATTGAGGAAGAGGCCACCGTTGACCCCAACGATCCCGCCAGGTGCCGCAAAAGCGTTGAGCTGCGGGCTGTTGATCAGGATAAATTCCAGGCGTCGATCATTGACCTGACTGGTTTCCACCAGCTTGTACACGCTGGTTTCGACGTAATCCTTGAGTTGTGGGTCATTGAGCTGCGACACCTGGCCTCGTAGATAGGCCAGCCAGGCACGGCCCAGTTGGAATTCTTGTTGTGGCGAGACAATGGCAGAACTGGCGTCGCCAAGTGACGGCAGGTCGTCAGCGAAGCCCGGAGAGGCCAGCAGGCAAGCCAGCGTCAGCAGGGTAGGGCGCAAAAAAGTCATGCACAAAGCCTTTCGACAAAGAGCTTACTGTAGCCGGACACCGAGCTTCGGACCAGATATTCTAAGCAGCTCGAATACCCGCTCGGAGTAAAACCATGACCGACGCTGTAGCCTTTGACGCCGAGCTCGACGCCAGTGGCCTCAACTGCCCGTTGCCCTTGCTCAAGGCCAAGCTGGAACTCAACCGCCTGGCCAGTGGTGCAGTGCTCAAGGTGACCGCCACGGATGCAGGCTCCCAGCGCGATTTCCGGACCTTTGCCAAGTTGGCCGGTCACACCCTGCTGCACGAAGAAGAGGCGGCCGGTGTCTACCGTTACTGGCTGCGCAAGGCCTGAGCCGTTTGCCCCACCACCCGAGGTTGATTGATGTTCAAAGTGTTACGAGACTGGATTCAGCGCTACTTTTCCGATGAAGAAGCCGTGGTGCTGGCCGTCCTGCTGTTTTTGGCCTTTACCGCCGTACTCACCTTGGGTGGCATGTTGGCGCCGGTGCTGGCGGGAATGGTGCTGGCGTACCTGATGCAGGGCCTGGTCACCAGTCTGGAGCGCCTGCGTCTGCCCGGTGCGGTGGCTGTAGGGCTGGTGTTTGCCTTGTTCATGGGGGTGCTGGTGGTGTTCATCGTGGTGGTGTTGCCGCTGTTGTGGCATCAATTGATCACCTTGTTCAACGAGTTGCCGGGCATGCTCGCCAAATGGCAATCGCTGTTGCTGCTGTTGCCGGAGCGCTACCCGCACCTGGTGTCGGATGAGCAGGTGCTGCAGGCGATCGAAGTGGCCCGCGGCGAAATCGGAAAGTTCGGGCAATGGGCCCTGACCTTTTCCCTGTCCAGCTTGCCGTTGGTGGTCAACATCATGATCTACCTGGTACTGGTGCCGATCCTGGTGTTTTTCTTCCTTAAAGACCGCACGATGATAGGCCGCTGGGTACGCGGATACCTGCCGCGTGAGCGAGCGTTGATTACACGAGTGGCCGAAGAAATGAACCGGCAGATCGCCAACTACATCCGGGGCAAGGTCATTGAGATCGTTATCTGTGGGGGGGTCACCTACATCGCCTTTGTCGCGCTCGGGTTGAACTACGCAGCGCTGTTGGCATTGCTGGTGGGGGTGTCGGTGGTGGTGCCTTATGTCGGTGCGGTGGTGGTAACCGTACCGGTGATGCTGATCGCTTTGTTCCAGTGGGGCTGGAGTGACCAGTTCATCTACCTGATGGCGGTCTACGGCATTATCCAGACCCTGGATGGCAATGTGCTGGTGCCGCTGCTGTTCTCGGAGGCCGTCAACCTGCACCCGGTGGCGATCATCTGCGCCGTGCTGTTGTTTGGTGGGCTCTGGGGGTTCTGGGGGGTGTTTTTTGCGATACCCCTGGCGACGCTGTTCAAGGCCGTGCTGGATGCGTGGCCGCGGCAAGAGCCGGTTGTTGCGCCTTTGTTGTAACGGTTGGGGCGAACACCCGGTGCTCGCCCCAGAGGTTCATGCCTTGCTCAGCGCTTGTGCCGCCGCCAGAACAGCGTCCACATGCCCTGGTACTTTCACGCCGCGCCATTCCTGGCGCAACACGCCTTCACTGTCAATCAGGAACGTGCTGCGATCCACGCCCATGTACTCCTTGCCGTACAGTTTCTTCAGCTTGATCACATCAAAGAGTTGGCAGACTGCCTCGTCTTTATCGCTGATCAGTTCGAAGGGGAATGCCTGCTTGCCCTTGAAGTTTTCATGGGACTTCACGCTGTCGCGCGACACGCCAAACACTTCGGTGTTGGCCGCCTTGAACGCCGCGTACTGGTCACGAAAACCCTGGCCTTCGGTGGTGCAGCCTGGCGTGCTGTCCTTCGGGTAGAAGTAGATCACCACTTGTTTACCCTTGAGTGCTGCGAGGCTGAAGGTCTGGCCACTGGTGGCCTGGGCTTCGAAGTCGGCGACGGGTTTGTCGATGGCTACCGGCATGGGGTTTCCTTACATTGGGTTCTGTGGGCGCCATGGCTCGATCAGTGCGTCGAGGTTCAGGGCATCGGCGAAATCCAGGAACTGGTCGCGTAGCCAGCTGATCTGTACGCCGGGCGGCAAGGTCACGGTGAACGTGGCGTTGAGCATGGTGCCGCCGGTTTGGGGGGCTTGGTAGGTGTCGCAGGTCAGGTTTTCCAGCTCGACGTTGTGGTCGATAAAGAACTGGCACAGCTCATTGACGATGTCCGAGCGGTAGGCCGAGCTGACATACGCTACATAAGGGAGGGCTTGTGGGCGATTTTCCAGGGCAGCGCTGCGCACCACGTTGACGGTGAAGTCGTGCTTCTTGGCCAGGCCAGGCAGGCCGGTCTCCAGGCGCGCCAGGGCGTCCCAGGTACCGGAAATCTGCAGGACCAGCGCGCTGCATTCGCCGTGGCGGGTCAGGCGGGAGGTCACGACGGCGCAACGGTTCTCATGGCTGGCGCGGCACAGGACGTTGGTCAGCTCCATGGGGTTGGCGCCGAGGGCACTGATAACAAGGAATTGTTCGCGAACTGTGGGGGTGGACATGCAGCCTTCCTAAAGCGATGAGCGGTCGATACGGTAAGCGCTGTATCGATCAAAGGATGAAGGGTAGCGAAAACCATCGCCAAGGGCTAGGAGGTGGCGTTTTCATTGCGTGATCGGTCTGCTGCAGGCGGTGCTTTGGCTCAATGATGGCATTGCCCATCGTTTAGTTGATCCAGAACGCAACCTCACGCGGTACTTTGCTTGTACAAGCATCTTGGCGCCAGTACCATTACGGCTCTCTTTTTCCGGCAGGAGCGGTTGCATGATTGCGGGCAGTATGGTGGCACTGGTCACACCCATGGATGCACAAGGTCATCTCGACTGGGACAGCCTTGGCAAACTGGTGGACTTCCACCTGCAAGAAGGCACCAACGCCATTGTGGCGGTCGGCACCACGGGTGAGTCGGCCACTCTGGATGTGGAAGAACACATCCAGGTGATTGAATTCGTGGTCAAGCGCGTCGCAGGGCGTATCGCCGTGATCGCCGGTACGGGCGCCAACTCGACGCGTGAAGCGATCGAGCTGACCAAGAACGCCAAGAAAGCCGGCGCCGACGCCTGCCTTCTGGTCACGCCGTATTACAACAAGCCGACCCAGGAAGGCTTGTACCAGCACTTCCGCACCATTGCCGAAGCTGTCGACATCCCGCAGATCCTCTACAACGTACCGGGCCGCACCGCGTGTGACATGCAGGCTGCGACCGTGATCCGCCTGTCCACCGTGCCGAATATCATCGGCATCAAGGAAGCCACGGGCGACCTGCAGCGCGCCAAGGACATCCTGGCCGGCGTGAGCAACGACTTCCTGGTGTATTCCGGGGATGACGCCACCGCTGTCGAGCTGATCCTGCTGGGTGGCAAGGGCAACATCTCCGTGACCGCCAACGTGGCCCCACGAGCCATGAGCGACATGTGCGCCGCCGCCCTCGCCGGTGATGCCGTGACCGCCCGTGCGATCCACGAGAAGCTGATGCCGCTCAACAAGACACTGTTTATCGAATCCAACCCTATTCCCGTGAAGTGGGCACTGTTTGAAATGGGCCTGATGCCGGACGGTATCCGTCTGCCGCTCACCCGGCTCAGCGAAGCCTGCCACGAACCGCTGCGACAGGCCCTGCGCCAGTCCGGCGTCCTGGTTTAATTGAGGAAGCACTACGCATGAAGCGATTGGCCGGACTTTCCGCACTTGCCTTGATTATCTCCAGCACCAGTGGCTGCGGTTGGATTTGGGGCCCGGAAGGCTACTTCCGTGACCGCGGCAGCGATTACCTGGATGCGCAAGCGACCAAACCGATGCAACTGCCACCTGACGTCAACGTAGCCAAGCGTCTTGACCCGTTGCTGCCGATTCCACGCAACGTTGCCGACGACACCGTCAAGGGCGAGTTCGTGGTGCCGCGTCCACAGCCGATTGCGTCCGTGGCGCAGGCCAGTGACTACAGCCTGCAGAAGAGTGGTGACAACCGCTGGATCATGGCTCAGCGCCCACCTGCTGAAGTCTGGCCGGTGGCGGTGCAGTTCTTCCAGGACAACGGTTTCCGCCTGGACCAGCAGCGCCCGCAGACCGGCGAGTTCACTACCGCGTGGCAGCAGAGCAGCGAACTGTCCGCCAGCATGGCCAAGCGCCTGCAGGCTGGCGGTGTCGCCGCCGACAGCGAAGCCCGTGTGCGTGTGCGTATCGAGCCTGGCGTGCAACGCAATACCAGTGAAGTCTATGTGGTCAGCGCCGAGCGTCCTGCCGGCAGCACCGCCAACGTCGACTTCACCAACCGTTCGGTCAACACCGGCGTCGACGCCGCACTGGTTGACGAGATGCTGGCCAGCATGAGCCGCATCTCCGAGAAGGGGGGCTCCGTTTCCCTGCTCGCCGCACGGGATTACGACACGCCTAACCGCGTCAGCCTCACCGAAGACGGCAGCGGTAACGTGGTGCTGAACCTGGGTGAAGACCTCGACCGTGCGTGGGCCAGTGTCGGCCGCGCGCTGGAGCAAGGTCCTTGGCGTGTCGAGGACATCAACCGCAGCCTGGGCCTGTATTACATCAACGTGGCTGAAAAGGCCGAGAAGAAAGACGACGAGCCAGGTTTCTTCAGCAAGTTGTTCGGCAGCAAGCCGACCAAGGAAGAGATCGAAACCCGTGCCGAGCGTTACCAGGTTCGTTTGAGCAAGGTTGGCGAAAACGTACAAGTGACCGTCGAGAAAAACATCAACACCGTTGCACCTGCTGAAACAGCGCGCAAAGTGTTGGGCGTGATTCAAGACAACCTGGGCTGATCCGATGCGTTTTGCCGTTCTCGGCAGCGGTAGCCAAGGGAACGGTACGCTGGTCGCCCATGACGATACGTACGTGCTGGTGGATTGTGGTTTCTCCTTGCGGGAAACCGAGCGGCGCCTGCTGCGCCTGGGGGTTCACCCCTCGCAGCTGAGCGCGATTCTGGTGACCCACGAACATGCCGACCACGTGCATGGCGTGGGTTTGCTGTCTCGGCGCTACAATCTTCCGGTGTACTTGAGTCGCGGTACCTTGCGCGGGATGCGCAAACCCATAGAGCCCGCAGGTTTCCTGGCAGGTGGCGAGCAACTGCAAGTCGGAGCCTTGAGCATCGATGTGATTGCGGTCGCTCACGATGCCCAGGAGCCGACGCAGTACGTATTCAGTGACGGCCAGCGACGCTTCGGCGTATTGACCGACCTGGGTTCCTACTGCGCCAGGGTGCTGGACGGTTACCGGAACCTCGATGCGTTGATGATTGAGTCGAACCACTGTCGAGACATGTTGGCGCGTGGTCACTACCCGTACTTTCTCAAGCAGCGGGTGGGCGGCGAACTAGGACATTTGAACAACCACCAGGCGGCGTACCTGGTGTATGAGTTGGGCTGGCAAGACTTGCAACACCTGGTCCTCGCCCATCTGAGCAGCAAGAACAACCTGCCGACGCTTGCCCGGCAATGTTTTGTCGACACCCTCGGGTGCGACCCGGACTGGCTGCAACTGGCCGATCAAGATTCAGGGCTCGACTGGCGACACATCGCCTAGCCCACCATTTAGCAAGCGGAGCCCATCATGGAAAAACGTGAAGAACTCTACCGCGGCAAAGCCAAGTCGGTATACAAGACCGACGACGCCAACCGCCTGATCCTGCTGTTTCGCAACGACACTTCGGCGTTCGACGGCAAGCGCATCGAACAGCTTGATCGCAAGGGCATGGTGAACAACAAGTTCAACGCCTTCATCATGCAGAAGCTCGAAGCGGCCGGCATCCCGACCCAATTCGACAAACTGCTGGGCGACAACGAGTGCCTGGTGAAGAAGCTGGACATGATCCCGGTCGAATGCGTCGTGCGTAACTACGCTGCCGGCAGCCTGGTCAAGCGCCTGGGCGTGGAGGAGGGCCTCAAGCTCAACCCTTACACGTTCGAACTGTTCCTGAAGGACGACGCCAAGGGCGACCCGTTCATCAACGAATCCCACGTCGTGGCATTCGGCTGGGGCACCGCTGAACAACTGGCGCGCATGAAGGAGTTGTCCCTCAAGGTCAACGACGTCCTGAGCAAACTGTTCGACGACGCCGGCTTGCTGCTGGTGGACTTCAAGCTGGAATTCGGCGTCTTCCACGACGGCTCCATCGTCCTGGGCGACGAGTTCAGCCCGGACGGCTGCCGCCTGTGGGACAAGGACACCAAGAAGAAGATGGACAAAGACCGCTTCCGCCAGGGCCTCGGTGATGTGATCGAAGCCTACGAAGAAGTCGCCAATCGTCTCGGCGTACCGCTGTAATCGACGCAAGCATCTGATAGCACGGAAAAAAATCTCTTTTGAGCTTTGCTTCCACGTAACAGGCTGTTATGATGCGCGCCGTTGGAGAGATGCCAGAGTGGCCGAATGGGACGGATTCGAAATCCGTTGTACCTTCACCGGTACCTAGGGTTCGAATCCCTATCTCTCCGCCATTATAGAAAAACCTTTGTAATTCAATGAATTACGAGGGTTCAGAAACAGCGATTTGTAGCAGTAGTTTGTAGCAAATTTTTGCCAAACTGCAGTGATCAAATCGCTGTTTTTTTTCGTCTGTACTTTTTATTTTTGCGTTTGAGTCCTACCTCACACTTCATTGGCTCGCACCCTGTGTGACCGCCTATGGTGCGAATCAGCGTGGTTCGCATCGCTCTGCATAGAACGCGAGCGATTATGCATTCAAAGCTCCTATGGCTCTGTACAGACCGTATGACGTGCTGCTGTGGGTCGGTGCAGAAGAAGGGCAACCGAGGAGGCTTGCTTTGAATTCGTGGCAAAGAGAGTATTGGCAATCATAGAGCCATCACCGACGGAGATTGCGATGCCGCTTCAAACAAGGAATGTGTTTGTAGATACCGAATTTTTTGTCAAAGCTGGCTTGGATTTTTCATCCAAGACACTGGAGTCTTTCAAAGAGATTTGTGGTGCTGGCGAGCTGAATCACCTCACCAGTACGATAGTAGTGCGAGAAGTGAAGCGTAAAATAGGTGAGCACATTGGTGATGCTATCAATGGTGTCAACGCGTTTCGTCGAAAAGCGAAAATACTGACAAACTCTAATGATGAGGTTATCAAAAACTTATTCGTGCCTTTCGATCAAAAAGAAATCGAAAAACACGCTATTCAGGTTTTTGATGATTTCCTCGATGACTCCAATACTACCGTTGTTGATTTGAGCAAGGTAGACGGAAACGAAATTGTCGAAATGTATTTTGATCAACAACCGCCGTTTCAGGGAGGGAAGAAAAAAAATGAATTCCCTGACGCATTTACGCTTCTGGCTGTTCGGGGGGCATTGAAAGTTCGGGAAGAGATATATGTTGTTTCCGAAGACAAGGATCTAATTACTTTTTGCGAAGAAAACCCTAGATTCATACAAATCGAAAGCCTAAGCAAACTGCTCGACCTTTATAACTCTCATGATGAAGATCGGTCTAAATTCATAAAAGAATATATCGAAGAGCATGAAGAGGAAATCAAGCAGACTATCAAATCGTTGATCGAAGATGCTGACGCCTACAACTCGTCGACGTGGGAGGATGCTGAAGTAGATGAGTTCTCGATTCTCGGCGTTGGAGATTTTGATCCATCTATCATTCATATTGATGATGAAAACTGCCAAATCGTTTGTGATGTTGAGGTAAATTATCGTGTTTCAGTAACGGGGCCGGATTATGCAAATGGTCGATACGACAGGGAAGACGACGTCATCTATACATTCGAAGATACGACGCAGATAGAAGATGGAAAACTAGAATTTACAGTGGAGATCGACCTGTCGTATGAGGTTGACGATGGCGAATTCACTATTCAAGGCATGGATATAAGCGTTCAAGGTCTATCGGGCGGTATTGAATTCTCAGTAGAGGAAACCCCTTACGAAGATTATCGGTAGCATTTACGTTATATTTTCCATTGGTATTTAAGCGTTTGGCCGCAGATGCGGCCTTTCTTTCCCGGCGATCTGGTCACTGGGTTAACGATGAATTGCTCAAGGATTAGACGATGCTACAAAGCTATGCTTTCTGTAATCGGGACGGTTTATTAGGAATCTTCCAAAAAGAAGGCGAAATAATTCACCTGTACGTGGATAGTCCGCATTACATTTACGACTGTCGAAACTGGAAGGAATGGATCCAACAGACTGAAAGTGATTACGATCAAAGATTCGCTGGCGGGGATATTCTGAAACCTACGGAAAAATCAATTTATTATTATCTGCTTCATTTTTGCGAAAATATCAACATTGATGTACTCGATCTGGTTGAGGTCGCTAATCCCGGATTGTTCTTCTCGCGAATAAGTCGAGGGAACTTCCAGTTTAACTACGTGGGAGATAGCTACTATCAAGAAATTAGAGCTTACCAAGCAATTCAAGATTCATTAGATTCACTTCTCTACGTTGTTGAACCATCGGTTACAAATTTCGAATCTTATGGTCATAAAATACGTGAACTGTTGATATTGGCATGCGCCGAGGTCGAATACCTTTTGCTTAGGGTACTGATTGAAAACGGCTACCCACAAAAGAAAACCTACAAAACAAGCGACTACATTTATTGCTTACCAATACTCAAGCTAAATGAATACAAGGTGGTATTGGGTCAATATCCGAATTTAAAAGTTTTTCAACCCTTTGCTAACTGGAATGCCCAATCACCCACGCAGACGCTTGAGTGGTATGACGCATACAACTCAGTGAAGCACAATCGGGGGGGAAGCTTGAAAAATGCGAATTTCAAGAACTTACTTGATGCGATTGCTGCCATTCATATTTTGCTAGAAGCTCAATATGGCAAAAATATCTTCCATAAGTGGACGCAGTATAAAGATGCAAAAAGCGTCTTTGAAAGCGTTTCACGCCCAAAATGGAGCCCCTCAGAAATTTCAGTACCAATTTTCGAAGGTTACGAAATAAAGCCGAACTGGGTAGGGGCACTACAATATTTTGCTTGTTATCCGATTCCAAGCAAACCGCCGAAACCAAAATGCACGACGTGTGGTAGATAAACGAGTCAGAAACTGGTTTCTCGGTCTCTGAACGCCCGTGAAACGACGCGTAAAGGCCTTTGATTCAGGTCAAGGTGGTTTAGAACGCTGGGACTTGTACCGGCGTGAAAAATCGCCAACCCCTCTTTGAATCGCCCCGGGTTTCGTGGACACCTCCATGCCTTAAACTGAGGCCAATTAGCAGGTGCCATGAGCAACCCACGTTATCCCGAAGAATTCAAAATCCAAGCGGTCAATCAAGTGACCGAAAAGAAGCTGCCTGTCGCTGATGTGGCGGCGCGTCTTGGCGTGTCGACGCATAGCCTCTATGCCTGGATAAAGCGCTACAGCAAACCTCAAGCAGAACGGCAGCAAGACGATGATCAGCACGCTGAACTGCGTCGTCTGCGAGCCGAACTCAAGCCGGTCACCGAAGAGCGAGACATCTTAAAAAAGGCCGCCGCGTACTTTGCCAAGGAGTGCGGTAGAAGTACGCCTTTATCAAGCAGCGAGCGGGCGACTATTCGATTCGACGGCTTTGCCTCACACTGAAAGTCCATCCCAGTGGTTATTACGCTTGGTTGTCTGAGCCGCAATCTGCACGCGCTAAAGACGACCAACGATTGCTGGGTTTGATCAAGCATTCGTGGCTGGAAAGCGGCGGCGTTTATGGCTATCGCAAAATCCATGACGACCTGCGCGAGGTCGGTGAGGTTTGCGGGCGCCATCGTGTGGCAAGGCTGATGCGTCTTGAAGGGCTGCGCTCTCAGATGATTTGGCTATTGATGCGTTGTTGATGGCGGTTTGGAGGCGTAAACCGAAGCAAGAGGTGATGGTTCATTCCGACCAGGGCAGCAACACAGCAGCGCCGATTGGCGCAGCTATTTGAAAGCGAACAATTTAGTCGTCAGCATGAGTCATCGAGGCAACTGTCTGGGCCGGTTAGCGACCGTTGCTCTGGTTAGCCATCCTTGTCCTCCCACATATGGACGACTTGTCATGAACATCATCGCTACCCCAGCAAAGTATGAAGCTGTTGGCGTAATTCGCCGGAGCTCAACTTCATCTCATCAATGAAGGACATTGCTACTGGCGTCTGTGGCCGATACAACGGTGTGATGAGGTTGACGGAAAATGGTATCGAAATCGAAAACCGCCGCAAGCACAAACCCTGACTGGCAAAACTCAAGGCCGTCAATGGATTGATAATGCCGACACCGACGTTTTGCTGAACGAAGAAGCAAACGGCCGCTGCGCTGTGGGTTTCGATGACCGTGCGACATTTGACTTGGGCTTCGGCAAGTATCTTGTCGAGGATGATCCGGTACGGGTCCTGACCCGAAAGGCTAATCATATTGATACCGGCCATATCCAGAGGCGTAATTACCTTTTTGCCGCACAGCGGATGATTGGATGGCAGCACGCACACTTCATCGCCTGTGAAGATGTTTTCACATTGGGTACCTGACGGTGTTTCGCTGTTTTCAGTCAGTCCAAAATCATGCCGTTGGGCCGTCATCCATTCTTCGAGCAGTGGTGACTCCTGCGGAGTGATGTTGATGTTCACTTCCGGAAACGCCTTGATGAACCGACCACACACATAGGGCAACAGGCTCTGCGAAAAGGCAGGCAGGCATGCGATTGTGAGACTGCTCTGGAAATTCTTGATCGATAGCGCCGCATTGTGGATGCGTTCGAGCCCGTAATAGGAGGTTTTCACCTCCTCAAACAAGCTCAGCCCCTGAGTGGTTGGCTGCAAGCGCGCTTGTGTTCGTTCAAACAATTTGAGCCCCAGGACATGCTCGAAACGTGCGATTTCACGGCTGACGGTTGGCTGTGAGGTTTTGAGCAATGCCGCCGCTTTGGTCACGCTGCCGGTGGTCATGATCGCCCAGAATATTTCGACTTGCCTGAAACTGAATTTCACTACATCCCCCCAACACAGATACGGCCTGAATCCATTGAAAAACGCAGGCGAGCATAGCACGCGAGCCCATTGCAGCCTTGTTGAAGGCATATCAGAAATGAAACATACCTAAAAAGAAATGATATTTTGAATGTGCTGGCCATGTAATTACACTGGCCCGACAAATAAATCTCTACCACTCTGTTCCCATCAGATGTGCGGTCGTGCATCTGTTATTTAGCAGTGCCGATACGGGCATCAGGACCCTGCGAGAGCAGCAGGCGGATCAAGTTTACGAATGGATTAATTGGAATCGACCCATGTGAGGGTGCAACTTATGGACATGCATGATTTGGTCGGCATTGGATTTGGCCCTTCGCATATTGGCTTGGCGGTCTCGCTTTATGAAGATTATAAAGAGGAGACTGAAGGCAAAAAAATCACTTTTTTTGAAGCCAAGAACAAGCACGGCTGGCATCATCCCATGATGTTGCCCAGTGCCAAGATGCAAATTTCTTTTATGAAAGATCTTTGTTTTTTGCGCAACCCAAAAAGTCACTTTACATTTGTGAACTATTTGCATGAGCACCGCCGACTGAGTTCTTTCGCCAACCTGCGCGACTTCAACCCGAGTCGCAAGGAATTTGATGATTACCTGCGCTGGGTTGCCGGCCACTTTAATCATGTGACGCGTTACTCATCATGGGTTCAGTCGATTCTGCCGGTTAAAGAAGATAATCAGGTCGTCGCTCTTGATGTAACCGTCAATGATATGCTGACGGGCAACATACAGGTCGTGAGGACGCAGAATCTTGCCATCGCTATTGGCGGTGAACCGGCAATGCCGGTGGCGTGCGCCAGCCCACACGTCTTCCATTCCTCGCAGTTGCTGGAAAAGCTGTCGGAATACGATGAAAACGAACGCTATCGGTTTCTGGTAGTGGGTTCCGGACAGAGCGCGGCGGAGATTTATCAGCACCTGATAAGTCGTTATCGTCATGCAGATGTGCGGGTGGCGAGCAGTGGCATCGGGTTCAAGCAAGCCGATGACAGTGAATACGTGAATGAAGTGTTTGATAACGAAATGATCGACCGGTTTTATCATCTGGATCCGGACAATCGCCAAGCACTGATTCGAAAACACTTCGACACCAACTACTCGGTCGCCGATCTGGCAATTATTCAAAGCCTCTATCGTGAAGAATATGAAGCTCTGATTGGCGGGGATGTCGATCGCTTCGGAATGCTTAAGTTCAAACGGCTCACCGATGTGGTCGAGTACAATAAAGCGTTGTCTGTCACATTGGTTTCGACGCTCGACGGTGAGTGTCAGGAGCTTGAAGTGGATGTAGTTATCTGTGCTACCGGTTATAGCCGCAAGAATAACTTGGCGCTGCTGGACTCCCTCAAACCTTATTGGGCAGAGTCTGCACACATACCGCGCTTGAGTCGTAATTACGCCTTGCAGATGACTGCCAACTTTAAACCTAACATTTATATCCAGGGCATGTCGGAGCATACTCATGGGCTGAGCGATACATTGCTTTCGGTTATTTCGCGACGATCCCATGAAGTGGGTGGGGAAATCGTCAATACGCTGAATAACAGGGCCATGCTGGGAGCAATTACATCGTGAAAATGCCCCGAGAGCTGATCGTGTTTTTAGTCTCCTCCACGGTTTACCGGTTGTTTTCCGGTGCACTGCTGGTTTCCCTGACATGGACCATTCTCAATCAGAATGACGGCAGCTATTTGCCGTTGGCACTCGCAATTTTTTGTTCATTTATCCCGGCGTTTGTGACGCCGATGATGATCAAACGCCTGTCGACCCGAATGAACGGGCGCCAGATGAGCAGTTGGTTCCTGGTTTGCCTCGCAGCCCTGAGTCTGGTCGCCGGGGTGGCCCGTGATATCACGGTCGGACTGCTCATCACCAATCTGTTTGTATGGCTGATATTCATGCTGCTGGAAGCCAGCCTGGACATGTGGTTTACCCAGGTTCAGCGTGGCATGGATGAAGCGACAGTCAGGCGCATCAGCGGTGCGACCACCGCCACCAGCCAGGCGGCACTGATGATTGGCCCGTTATTGGCGGCCGGCCTGATGCCGGTTCTGACTGGTATGGGTTTCTACATTCTCCTGTGCATCAGCTTCTTGCTCGTGTCTACGGTTTGCTACACCCGAAGCGGCGCCACCGTGATTGAGACACAGGAGGGCAACGCATCGGTGGCGCCGGCGAAGCTTCCGCTGACCTTATTCATTCCGATGGTGTTGATCTGGCCAATCCTCGGCGCGTTCAACTTCATGCTCCCGCAGTACGTGGCGAGTCATGGCTGGGCGCTGTTTGAATTAGGTGTGCTGGACGCCGTGTTCGGCATGGGCATGGCGTTGATTGGTGTACTGATCATTTTGGGCAATACAGGCCGTAACCTGTTGATCTTTTTGTCCGGGCTGATTGCGCTTGCCGTCGTCGCCGCTCTGATGTGGTTCCTGGTACCCAACTCGCTTGTTCTCAAGGCCCTGAGCCTGCTGGTTCTGGGCATGGCGTTTGGCGGCGCCCGGGTGCATATACGCGCGGCTATTGCCTATCGCTACAGCGAGGCCGCCGTCGGCCTTTGTGTCAGCAGAGCCAATGCGCTGGCGACACCTGTGCTGTTGCTGATTCTGAGCCTGCAACTGGCAATGATCGAAACTGCGTGGCTCGTACCGTTCCTGATGATCACGCTGTCCATCGCACTCTTGCTGCAGACCTCTGCGATTCGTTTTGCCCAAGGACAGACGAACGCCGCCCCCGTCAGCGCCTGACAAAAGCGCGCCATATGTACGTAAAGTTTGAGGATTTGATATGACATTATCCAATCGTTACGCCTTGTTGATCGGCGCCGATTTGCCCATGAGGGAGCGGGCCGTACTATGTACTGCGCGTGCCTTGGGCATGGCCGTTGTGGTGCTCGCCTACCCTGGCGAGGTTCTGGCCCAGCGGCGCCGGCCGGCAGCCAGCCTGGCGGACGACTACATCGTCAGCCCGTACCTGCTGGATCCAGAGCGCGCGCTTGAGGCGGTCAAAGACTACGAACGCAGGACAGGCCTCAAACCGGCGGCAGTCATTCCGGTCAACGACTTTGTTCTAGAGGCGGGTGCTGCGATAGCCAGGCAGTACGCAATACCCTTCCACAGCGACGCGGTGATCCTACGCTGCCGCGACAAGTTGCTGATGAAGACTGAACTGGTAAAGGCTGGACTGAATGTGGCGCCGACCCTGGCGGTCAATGAAGGTGTCGCCAGCTACGTCTTCAAAGATCAGGAAAAGGTCATTTTCAAACCCAGTGTCTTTGGAGGCAGTGGAGGCGTGCGCTTGGTGAGCAACCGACAGGAGTTGCAAGTGGCGATTGATGACGCTGCGAAGCTGTTGCACAAGTACAAGGACATTCTGTACATCGACCCGGAGCGGATTCACCTGGAGGCCTTCCTCGACAGCGAGCTTGAAGTTTCTGTCGAAGTTTATTGCAGGCCCGGCGAGTGTACGGCGGCCGCCGTCACCCACAAACAACTATCACCACGTCCGTATTTTGCTGAAATGGGCCACATCGTTCCCTATGCCGGGACAGATTATGACGCCTTGCGCGCGACTGCCGAAGAGGCGTGTCGGGCACTGGGTATCGAACGTGGCGTATCTCATGTCGAGATCAAGATCGTTGATGGCGTGCCTTTCATCATTGAGGTAGGCGCCCGCCCCGCGGGCGACCGGATCATCGACCTGGTCTATCGCTCGCTGGGCATTGACCTCTATGCCCTGCACGCTAAGAGCTACTGTGACATCTGGGATGACATGCCTGTCGTCAAACGCCGTGGCACGGCAGCCGTCGCCTTTCTGAAAGCGGCGCCCGGAAAGATCACCCGTATCAATTCGGTCGCACTGCCCGAGGGTGTGCAGGAACTCAGTCTTTACAAAGGCGTTGGAGATGTTTGCGACAGGGATGCGCAGAACTTCGAAACACGTGAAGGCCATGTGGAGTGGTTCTGGCCGATTGAGCATCGGGACACACCTGACTTCATGCTGCACACGGCGAGGCTATCGGCCGATTTGTTTGAAATCGAGCCAGCCTGAACCCGTTCCTGCCAACGCCTTCACGAGATAAAAACATGTTTGACAATCGCCACATTCGTTCGCTGGCCAACCCGGCCATGGAAGTCACTGAGTACGCAACCCCACCGCAAAAGTGCACGCAGGGTCGTCCGGTGCAGACTTTTCACAAGCAGTTCGAAAGTGCTGATCGGTTGTTCTCGGTAGGGGTCTGGGAATGCAGCGTGGGCAGTTTTACGGTGAACTTCACCGGGCATGAATTTGCCAGCCTGTTGGAGGGGCGGATCATGATCGAAGACGAGCACGGCGCCCAGGTGTTGTTTTTGCCCGGTATGCAACTGGTCTTTCCGGCGGGCTACAAGGGCGAATGGAATGTGCTGGAACCGTCCCGAAAAGCTTACGTCTGGTACGAATTAAGCCCTCCGGCTCTTTGAACGAGTGTTTACTGTGAACAACATCAACGATTCGCTGATCAACCAACTGGCTCACGAGTTCGGTACCCCCTTCTGGCTATATGACGCCGATTCGATTCGTCGTCGGACTGCGCAGTTGCATGCATTCGATGTGATTCGCTATGCGCAGAAAGCCAACCCGAACATTCAGATACTCAAACTGATGAAAAGCCTGGGTGCCATGGTCGATGCCGTGTCCCTGGGTGAAATTGAACGAGCCCATAGAGCCGGATTCCGTAACGACGGGGATCATGCCCAAATTGTCTACACCTGTGATGTCCTGGACGAAGCGACGCTGCGGCGGGTCATCGAACTGAACATTCCGGTCAATGCCGGCTCACCGCAAATGCTGGAACAACTGGGCAAGGCGAGTCCCGGGCATAAAGTCTGGTTGCGGATCAATCCGGGATTCGGTCACGGCCATAGCCGCAAAACCAACACCGGGGGCCAAAGCAGTAAGCACGGCAACTGGCATGAAAACCTGGATGTCTGCTATCAACTGATCGAAACCTACGGTCTGGAGTTGGTGGGGTTGCATATGCACATCGGCTCGGGCGTCGATTACGAGCATCTGCAACGTGTGTGCGAAAGCATGGTCGAGCACGTGATGCGCTGCCCGTTCGATATTTCGGCGATCTCGGCAGGGGGCGGGCTGCCGGTCGCCTATCGCGACGATGACCCGCAGATCGACATCGACGCGTATTTCCGCATCTGGGATCTTGCCCGTCGCAAGATTGAAAAACATCTTGGGCACGCAGTGACACTGGAGATCGAACCGGGGCGCATTCTGGTCGCCGAGTCCGGGTGCCTGGTGGCGCAAGTCAGGGCTAAAAAGGATGTCGGGACGAATCATTTCGTGCTGGTGAATTCAGGCTTCAACGACCTGATACGGCCGGCCATGTATGGCAGTTTTCACCGGATCACCGCGCTTCAGAAAGTCCCTGTGCTTGATCGGGAGTTGTGGCGCAATACCGTGGTGGCCGGTTCGCTGTGCGAGGCTGGTGATGTATTCACTCAGCAGAGCAACGCTGAAATCGATCACCAATTATTGCCGGATCTGCAAATGGATGATTTGTTGGTTTTCCATGATTGCGGCGCCTACGGTGCCAGCATGTCATCCAATTACAACACCCGACCGTTAATCCCGGAATTAATGTTGGATGGCGGCGCGGTCAAGGTTATTCGTCGTCGCCAGACATTCGACGAGTTACTTTCGCTGGAAACGATTTAAACCAATAAGAACGGACGAAGGGTGCAGACACAGGTCTGCATCCGGGGATTCCTGTGCCCGGTGATCAGCATGTTTGCGAGTTGGGGAGACAATCATGGAAGTCGTCAGAAAGCATCAGCAGTTCAAGTTGAGTCATGAATACAACGCACAGATCAAGCGTATCTATCCTGAGCCGTGGCTGCGTACACCCTTCGGCTCTGCCAGTGTCACCGTTCAAGCCGGGACGCTGAGCCAACCACATCTGCACCACGAACATGAAACGTTCATCATCGTTTCTGGTCATGGCGAGTTTGTTCAGGACAACATTCGAAGCAACATCTCGGCCGGAGATGTCATTTACATCAAGCCTTTCAGCGAACACTACATCGAGGCTGATCCTCAGTCGCACGTTGAGTTCATGAGTATCTGGTGGGAAGACGAAGAATCACAAGCCGAGCCGCGGACCACTCGCCAGATCCTGTTTACGCCGCCCCCGACACCCAATGGCGATCTGCACCTTGGGCATATTTCCGGGCCTTATATTTGCGCCGATATCATAAAGCGCTATCTACAGAGCCAAGGCACATCGGCCAGCCTGATTGTCGGTCTGGACAAGCACCAGTCCTATGTCGATCTGAAGGCGCGGCAACAGGGTATTCATGCCCACGATATCTATGAAAAGTTCAGTCGTTCGATCATGTGCACTTTTGATAACGCAGGTATCGGTTATGACGACGTGCATGATTGCGACAGCCATTTTCACCTCGAATTTGTGCATGACTTTATCGAGCGCCTGCTGGCAAAAGACGTTCTGCAGATCAAACAGCAAGGTATTGCATGGTGCACCGATTGCCAGCTTGAAGTGTTCGACGCCTTTGCCCGAGGCGGCTGTCCCACGTGTCATGCCCCCTCCAATGGGTGTATTTGCGAAGACTGCGGCAGCCCGAATAACAGCTACAACCTGCATGAGGTGTCATGCAACTTGTGCGGTGCGGCGCCGACGCTAAGGCGGGGCAAAAAAGGTGTACTGGATCTGGGCCGATGCGCTGCGGATTTTAAACGCGCCGGTTTTCAAGTCACTGCGCCACAGAAACTTGAAAAGTACCTGCTCAAGCAACAGGGGCTCGCGCAGGAAGATTATGTAGTGACGTTCCACAGTGAATGGGGCGTGCCTTCAAGATATCCGGAGCTGAGGGGGCAATCCTATCTAGCCTGGATCGAAATGGCTGCCGGTTACCTGGCCGCCATTTACAAGAGTGTATTTGGCGAAGAAGTCAGTGATGTCGAACAGGCTATTGAACGCCTCAATGGCGCAGATTTTGAAATCATTCACCTGATGGGTTTTGACAACTCGTTTTATTACGCCCATTTGTACCCGCAGTTATTCGCCGCGCTGGGTGTGAGGGCATTGAAGATAACGTTCGTGGTTAACGAGTTCTTGTTGTTGGAACAGTTGAAATTTTCCACTAGCCGCAACCACGCGATCTGGGCTAACGATGTGTTTACTTCGCCGGCCGTTGCTGACTGGTACCGCTTCTACCTGTCGCTGAAAAGACCCGACGTTAACCGGGAAAACTATGATCGCAGTGAGTTTGACAGGTTTCGCCAAAGCGCTCAGGCCGACCTCACGCAATTGTTTGCAATCCATCGACAGCGACTCGACGAGCACTTTGCGGGCGTCGTTCCGCAGCCAGGCTCCTGGACTGGATTGCACCAGGAATACGACACGTATTTCAATCGGCACAAGATCCATCTGGGCAACGCCCTCAGCGTGCCCAACGGGTATGCCGTCAAACAATACGCCAATTCAGTCAAGCAATTGCTTGATGTGTTAACCCGTTTTCAGCGAATGACCTGCGCTTATTTCGATGATTCGGCCGACCACGGTGAGCGCCGCACCAGCATGTATCTGGAGTCCGAAGCCATGGCGCTGTTGCGCTTGCACTTGAGCTGCATCATGCCGCAGGTGATTGGCGAGCTGGATCGATCATGAGTGCAAGCGAGGGATCTAGCCACCACGACTGGCTCGTCGTCGGTGCCGGGGTGGTTGGTCTGTGCACCGCACTGCATCTGGCACGACGCAAGCTGCGTGTGTGCGTCATCGAGCAAATGTCCCAGGTGGCAAACGCCTCTATTGTGTCCGGGGCCGGAATACGCTTTTTCGATCCTGACCCTATCATCTCGGCTCAGATCGTACAGAGCCACAATTTTTACTCGGAACTGGGACTGGCTGACGATTTCCGTCCTTGCACGAGTTATTACGGCTTCGGTACGGCAGCCGCTGAGGGTCTGCTGGACAGGGCTCACGCGAGCGGCATGCGAGTGCTTTCACGTGCACAGCTTAAGGCGTGCAGGCCGCATATCGAATGGGGGGCAGTGGATTACGCCGTGGAAGATGAACACGCGGGCTTCAGAGATCCCCTGATCACATGGCATACGCTGCGTGCTGCGTGTGAACGGCTTGGGGTGGTCTTCCGGTTTGGTCATCAGGTGCTGGCTTTCGAGGACCGTGCCAGTGTACGGCAATTGGTGACACAAGCGGGACGTTACATGGCGCATGGAGTGATCTTTGCCACGGGTTACTGGACCCCAAGCCTGCTCGAGCGCCTAGGGCTGCCGCATGTAGTGCGCAATCGAACCATCACCGTTCACCGGCTTGCAGGCCATAACCTGGCGCACCTGCCGTTTGTGGTTGAACACGGCAGTGGCTTCCATGCTCGTCCGACCGCGTGCGGCGAGATCTTATTTGGCCTCCCTCAGCCAGATTGGGACGTCGCGCCAGACAATCTGCCTGACCGTGCCAACGCTCATCTGGACAAGGCCGTGGCGCATTTACAGCGCTACGCACCCGCGCCGCTTTCATTCTCCGGTGTGCGAACCACACGCTCGGCAGACGCCTTCGCTTCAGTGGCGCCTGAGGCGCAAGCCACATTGCCCGACCATACACATGTATTTGCTTTCGGCGAAGGCGCCGCTTTCAAGTACGCACCGGCCAAGAGCTTGGCTTACATCAATTTAATACAGGGATCAAAGATATGCTGAATCAGGGAACCATTGATTTTCGAGGTAAATTGCCAAGCTCAGAAGCGTTGGTACATACCCTGGTTAACGGCTACATGTTGTCTGCCTCATTATTCGGTTGCGTAGAGGTGGGTCTGTTCAGTCATCTGGATGAGACATCGGGAATGACAATCAGTGAAGTGGCCGACGCGTGCCAGCTCAGTGCGACGCAAGTCCAGAAACTGGTGTCCTTCGGCTTGTCGGTGGGATTGATCATTCAGAGGGATGAACAGTTCTTCAACTCAAGCGATGCGCAGAAACTGCTTTCACGCCACAGTGCGCACAATATTTGCTCGGCGGTCGAACACCATAGTCGTCATGTCTATCCATTGTTCGGTCAGCTTGCCGAGTCGCTCAAAAGTGGCAAGCCAATCTCTGATCGCCTGCAACTGTCTTCGGCGCCAGGCAACACCAATGAGTTTTACGCCGAGCTGGACAAAAGCGAGAACGACTTCGATGTGTTTATGTCGGCCATGAACACCTTCAGCACTGGCGCGGGGACACGAATTGCCGATGCAGTGAGCGCGAGAATCGGCTCTGCGGCTCCGTTACGCATACTTGATCTGGGCGGCGGTGGTGGGCAGGTGTCTATTGAAATCGCACAGGCGATCCCTCTGGCGCAGATCACACTGATTGATCTGGAAAAAGCCACGCGTTTTGCCCGCGCCGAAGTCGATCGCAATGGATTGGGCGATCGAATTTCTTGTCTGTCCGGAGATATCTTCGCTCGCTTGCCATTGGCTGAGGCTGAATTTGATGTGGTGCTGATTTCCGCTGTGTTGGGGGACTGGAGTCATGATTACCAAGTCACACTGCTGGCCAATGCTCACCACCACCTCAAATCAGGAGGGTGTCTGGTGGTCAGTGAAACTTTGTTGGACGATGATCTGGCCGGGCCGATTCTGCCGGCGCTCATGAGTCTCTATGTACAGATCTTGACTGAAGGCGGGCAGAATTTCACCGCGCGGTCTCTGGTGGCGCTACTGTCTGGCAACCGGTTCGATCACATTGAGGTGCAGCTCAATCGTGTGCATGGCTGCCGCGATACCGTGCTTGCGAGCAAGATATCTGAAGGTCTCCGGAGATAGGGGCGGCTGCGTTGCGGCAAGCTAGATCCGCTTATTGGGGGTTGATCTGGGTTGTTGTCGATCTTTGCCGTTGCGCTGGGGGTGGGGTTGTTCCTGACGCGGCGCCGGTTCGAGCCGGTTGGCTGATGGGCTGTACGAAAATGCTCTAAACACATCGAGACCGCACAGGCCCATGAGGTAAAAACCCTAACGGAATCACTTTTTCGACGGCTTACCGCTGGCAGGAATGTGCAGGTACGACATCACGCTTTCAGTCAGTTCGGTAGCCAGCTTAACCGCTTCTTTATTACGCGCCATCACGCCGGCGACCAAGCCTTCGATCAGGGCCAGCACGGCGATGTTGGAGCTGGTCAGCACCGGGTGATCGCAAGGCGCAAACAACGTGTGTTCGGCAATGCCGGTGAGCGGCGAGGCGGGGGAGTCGGTAATTGCCAGCACCGATGCGCCACGTTCATTGGCGAAGCGGGCCAGTTGCAGGGTATCGAGGGAGTAGCGCGGCAGGGAGATCGCCAACAACACGTCCTGATCGGTGATCGCGGCCAGTCGGTACGCGGCGTTTTCGTTGCCTCCCTCCATGCTGATGGCCGTGGCTTCGGCACAGAAGGGCATCAGGGTCGAGGCGGCGAGGCCAGCTAAGTAAACACTGTTGCCGAACCCCAGAATATAGATTTTGCGTGCGCTGATCAGGCGGGTGACGAACGCTTCAAAGGTATCGGCATGGTTGTTGGTTGCCGCCGTGGCCAGGTTGCTGCTGGCGCTCTGGAGTTGCTCGTGCAGGCCAAACGCGCCGTCTGGGCGATGGGCAAGTTCGTTGCGCAGCTTGTCGACCGGCGACACCATCTGCTGCAACGTGGCGAGCAACTCGACCTTCATGCCGCTGTAGCCACCGAGGTTCAGCGCTTTGGCCAGGCGGTTGACGGCGGCGGGTGAGGTCAATGTTTCGTGCGCCATCTCCTCGATGGTCAGCGTCGCGGCTTTGAGCGGGTGACGCAGGATAAAGTCCGCCACCTTGCGCAGTGAAGGTGGCAGTTCGGAAACGATTTCCGTCAGTTTGCGCATGACTGGCGCGGCATAGACAGTGGTGTCTTTCGATGGGGTTGGCATATCCAGCTCAACATTTCCTGAAGGTGAGAGAAGGGTCGTGCCTGATACCCTGACAAGGTTGGCTGGAGTGTATCCGAAGCTAACCTTGTCAGGGCAACGCCGAGTGGGCGGCGGTCTTACTTCAAGCTTCCGGACAGAAACTGCTGGAGGCGTTCGGACTGCGGGTTGACCAGCACCTTGCGCGGGTCGCCGCGCTCTTCAACAACGCCCTTGTGCAGGAACACCAGTTGGTTCGAAACCTCGCGGGCAAAGCCCATTTCGTGGGTCACCACCACCATGGTGCGGCCTTCCTGCGCCAGATCCTGCATGACTTTAAGCACTTCGCCGACCAGTTCGGGGTCGAGCGCCGATGTGGGCTCATCAAACAGCATCACTTGGGGTTCCATCGCCAGTGCGCGGGCAATGGCCACGCGCTGCTGCTCGCCACCGGACATATGCGCCGGCCAGGCACTCATGCGGTGCGCCACACCGACTTTCTCAAGGTAGTGCTCGGCCTTTTCCCGTGCCTCTTTCTTGCCCAGGCCCAGCACATGCACCGGGGCTTCCATGACGTTTTCCAGTGCGCTCATGTGTGACCAGAGGTTGAAGTGTTGAAACACCATCGATAGCTGCGAACGCATACGTTGCAACTGCGTGGGTTCGGCCGCCTTCAGCCCGCCAAGCTTGTTGGCCACCAGCTTGAGCGGTTCGCCATTGAGCACGATATGGCCCGCATTGGGTTGCTCCAGCAGGTTGATGCAACGCAGGAACGTGCTTTTGCCAGAGCCGCTGGAACCGATGATGCTGATCACGTCGCCGGCCCGTGCTTGCAGGGACACGCCCCTGAGCACCTGGTGCGCGCCGTAACTTTTATGCAGGTCCTGAACTTCAAGTTTGTACATGGTTTGAACTCTTTGGAATCAGTCGCTGAGCAAGCGACCCTGGCGAATGGGGGTGACGCCTGCCACTTTGGCCAGCCACAATCCTGGCTGGGCAAAGCGCAGCCGTTCGCGGGCATAGAGAATGCCGTCGGTGCTGGCGCGCACCACGCTATGGCGGTCAGTCAGCGGGTCGATGACCTCGAATAGCGGATCGCCGACCTTGACCTGCGCGCCCAACGGTTGCAGAAAACTCACCACACCCGGGTGGGGCGCACAGGCGTACTGTGCACCGGCGAATGGCATGGCTTGGCAACGGTTTGGAGGTGCCGCCGGCCAGTCACCGCTGATCAGGCCTTGTTCGGCGAGATACCCGAGAATGGCTTGTGCGTTGTCGACGCATGGCTCGCGCTCGGTGTCTGCCATGCCACGCAGTTCGATGGTGGTGGCTGCGCATGCCAGGGGAATATTGGCTTGCGTAAACCGCTCGGCCAGGCGTATCCATGTAATGGCGCAGGCTTCGTCGAACGCACTGCCGCCTGCCGCTTCGGCCAATAACGTGACCTCGGCACCGAGGCGTGCGGCCAGTGACTGCAAGCGTGGCCAGTGCTGCGGCATTGCATACAACAACATGACCGACTCGAAATCGCAGTGCAGGTCCAGCACCACGTCGGCGTCACAGGCATGCTGCAGCAACAAGCGGCGCAGGCCGTCGAGTTCCGAGGTCGGTGCCGGCATGGTGGCGAGGGCATCGCCCATGGCACGGCGGATCAGGGCGACATTGGCGTCGGCATTGTCTCCCAATTGGCCTTCCAGCAGCGGTGCAACAGTATCGACCAACTCCGGGAAGTCGCGATTGAAGTTCTTGCCGCTGGAGAACTCAAAGCGTCCTTGATGGGTGGCCTGGAACATCTGGGCGATACCGATCGGATTGGCCATTGGCACCAACTCGATCACTCCAGTCAGGCGGCCTTGTGTTTCCAGTTCTAGAAGACGGCGCTTGAGTTCGACGGCGACGCGCATCCCTGGCAGCTCGTCGGCATGCAAGGACGCCTGGATATACGCTTTGCGTGTGCCACTGCCAAAACGAAACAGGGTCAGCGTTCGTTCGGTGCCCGATGCACTCCACGGCAAGAGGTGTTGAATATGCTCCATAGCAGCTCCTTAGTGCTTGCGCGGTGCCAGATACGCCAGCCAACGGCGCTCGGCCAATTTGAACAGGCGCACGAGCATGAAGGTCAGGACGAGGTAAATGAGGCCAGCGGTGATAAACGCCTCGAATGGTAGGTAGAACCGTGAACTGAAAGTGCGCGCAGCCCCGGTGATGTCGACGAGCGTGACGATGGAGGCCAGGCTGGTAGTTTGCAGCATCATCAGCACTTCGTTGCTGTACTGCGGCAATGCTCGGCGCAGGGCCGACGGCAGGAGAATGCGGCGATACAGGGTCAGGCGCGACATGCCCATGGCCTTGGCGGCTTCGATCTCGCCATGGGGGGTGGATTTCAAACTGCCGGCCAGCAGCTCTGCGCTATAGGCACTGGTGTTGATCGCGAACGCCAGGCAGGCGCAAAAGGTGGCGCTGGAGAGGTAAGGCCAGAGTACGCTTTGGCGCACGGCTTCGAACTGCGCCAGGCCGTAATAGATCAGGAACAATTGCACCAGCATCGGCGTGCCGCGAATCACGTAGGTATAGAGCCAGGCCGGGAAGTTGATCAGCGGCGAGCGCGACACCCGCCCCAGTGCCAGGGGAATCGCCAATAGCAAACCCAGGGCCAGGGAAATCAGCAGGACTTTGAGGGTCAACAAGGCGCCATTGAAATACAGCGGCAGGTTTTCCCAGATCAGGTTGTAGTCGAGAATCATGGGCGGTTCCCCTCACAATTCGGCGGCTTTGATGCCGACCGAGTAGTGTTTTTCCAGATAGCGCAGCACCAGCAAGGACAGGCTGGTGAGCATCAGATACAGCGCCGCCACCGCGAGGAAAAACGTAAAGGGCTCGTGGGTGGCGTCTGCTGCGTTTTTGGCTTTGAACATCATGTCCTGCAAGCCGATCACCGAGATCAGCGCGGTGGACTTGGTCAGTACCAACCAATTGTTGGTGAACCCGGGAATGGCGAAACGAATCATCTGCGGCACCAGAATTCGCCAGAACACCTGCACACCGCTCATGCCATAGGCCACACCGGCCTCGGCCTGACCTTTGGGGATCGCCATGAAGGCGCCGCGAAAGGTTTCCGAGAGGTAGGCGCCAAAAATGAAGCCCATGGTGCAGACTCCGGCGATAAAGGGATTGATATCGATGTAGTGGGTGTAACCGAGCACCAGGGCAATGCGGTTCACCAGATCCTGGCCCCCGTAGAAAATCAGCAGGATCAGCACCAGGTCCGGAATGCCGCGAATCAGGGTGGTGTAGCTTTCCCCGAGCATCGCCAGCCATTTGAGTGGGGACAACCGGAGCGCCGCGCCGATCAGTCCCAGGGCAATCGCCAGGGACATGGACGTCAAGGCCAGGTTTATGGTCAGCCAGGCGCCATCGAGAATGCTCGATCCGTAGCCGTGGAGCATGATGAAGTTCCTCAAGCGAGCGCCGTGAGGCGCGCAAGACAAGCCCCAAGAGACGCCCGCAATGGGCCGGCGCCGGGGCTAAAGGTAAGGCTTACTCGCCGTAGATATCGAATGCGAAGTACTTGGCTATCACTTGCTGGTACTTGCCATTGGCGCGAATGGCGTCAATCGCGGCATTCAGGCGCGCAACGTTGGCACTGTCGCCTTTGCGCACGGCGATACCGGCGCCCCGACCAAAATACTTCGGGTTGTTGATGTCGGGCCCTGTCAGTGCGAAGCCCTGGCCCGCCGGTGTCTTGATGAAGCTCTCATCAGTGTTGACGATGTCGGCGAGGGTGGCGTCCAGACGGCCCGACGCAAGATCCAGGAAGGCTTCATTTTGTGAGGCGTAGCGCACCACGACAACGCCGGCGTTTTCCAGTTGTTCGGTGGCAAAACGATCGTAGGTCGAGGCGCGTTGCACACCGACTTTCTTACCCTTGAGGTCCACCAACGGGTCATTGATCACGTTGCCGGCCTTCATCGCGAACTTGCCGGGTGTGTGGTAGTACTTTTTGCTGAAGTCCACGGACTTCATCCGGTCTTCGGTGATGGACATGGACGACAACACGGCATCGATCTTGCGCACTTTGAGCGACGGGATCATGCCGTCAAACTCCTGGATGACCCACTCGCATTTGACCTTCATTTCTTCGCACAGGGCGTTGCCGATGTCGTAGTCGAACCCGCTGACGTTGCCCTCGGGTGTCTTGAAGGAGAAGGGCGGGTAGGCGGCTTCGATACCGATACGCAGGCTGTCTTCGTCGGCATGTGCCAGGAAGCTGAAAGCGCATAGCATCAGAGCGCCTAGAAGTTCTGTCTTGTTCAAATTGTTGACTCCTTGGGGGCATTTGGGGAAGCGGGTGCCCGCCATCCGAGGTGGCGCTGTGGATCGGTCCTGTGATCGGCGAAGCAATAAATGACACAATAAAATTCTATATGCAACATATATGAAAATAATCATATCAATCGAGGGCGTGAAAAAAT
This sequence comes from Pseudomonas sp. MWU15-20650, assembly GCF_023242475.1. Classification (GTDB taxonomy): domain Bacteria; phylum Pseudomonadota; class Gammaproteobacteria; order Pseudomonadales; family Pseudomonadaceae; genus Aquipseudomonas. Next base: position 174,605 of record NZ_JALJFG010000006.1, read on the forward strand.
GCACCTCTACATTTCTTGACCCCCCTGAAACCGCCAAGACGCTCTCTGCACGGCGGCCATCTTCTCGGGGCGCCTCATTCGCTTCTGTGCTACGAATATCTGCCGCACAGGCGTATCGAACGCCGAGGCGCAACCGGACAAAAGGCGAACACGTAGACGTGCCAGAGCTGCACGATACCGGTGATGATCGTTACGACCCCTTCAAAAAGCGTTGCTCATGATCGGGGTCCGGCAACAGGCAGGTGTCGTACTTCCCAAAGAGCCGATAGCGATTGCGCGCAATGCGATCGTAGGCCCAATCCCTAAGTACCCGCGGGATACCACGCAACAGCAGCAGTGGACGCCAACCGGCGGGTAGCTGGGCAATGATTTCGAAAACCGCATCCGAGCGCAGCCAATAATGCTGGTCGCGAATCACTGCCAGGGTCTCGAACTGATCCAACGGTAACTCGGCCCAGGCCAGTAGCGCCTGACCCTCCGGCGACTGCACCGTCGCCAACCGCACGCGCCGTTGGTGATCATGCCGAATCAGGAACCGCGCCCAGCCATTGCAGAGCTTGCACACACCGTCGAAGAGCACCACGGTCTCACCTGGTTTGAGGAATGGCGCGGGTGAAGGGCGAGTTTGGGACACGGGCATGAACGTGGGTCCAATCGGGCGGGGCTATCCCGGATCATACCCGCGGGCCAGCGTGAAGGTCTGCGATGACTTTAGCCTACGTACCCACCTCATGCAGGGAAATCCTCGACGTCTCCGGCAACGCCAACCCACCCGCCAATGCCAGTAACGCCACAGCGATCAAATAAAACGCCGGCGACAAGTTGCTGTGGGTGGTGCTGATCAACCACGTCGCCACCAGTGGCGCGGTACCGCCGAAGAGCGTGTAGGCCATGTTGTAAGTAATCGCCGACGCGGTGTACCGCGTACGGGTCGGAAAGGTCTCCGACAGCAAGGCCGCCGTGACCACCCCACACAACACCGCGCCAACCGCCAGCAACATTACCCCGACGATAGAGGCCGCGAACGACCCCGAACTCGCCATCAGGAACGACGGATACACCACCACCATCAATACCACACACGCCGTCATCACCGTGACCCGCCGCCCGAGCCGGTCCGAATACAGCCCTGCCAGCGGGCAAATCGCCGCCGCGAAAATCAACGCAATCAGCGACACCAACAACGCCGCTGCACGACTCAAGCCGCCCGCGACTTGCAGGTACGTCGCAAAGTAAGTGGTGAACATATAAAACGACAGTGCCGTGAGTGACACAAAAGCGCCCAGGCAGCAGATCGCCGCACCCTGGTTGCGCAAGGTTTCCTTGAGGGGGGAATGAGCGACGGCATGCTCCTGCTTCACCGCCTGGAAGGCCGGCGTTTCATCCAGTTTCCAGCGCAGATAAAGCCCCACCAGCCCCAACGGTGCGGCAATCAGAAACGGCAGACGCCAGCCCCAACTGCCCATCGCCTCGGCGGATAGCGACGCCTCAAGTGCATAAGCCACCACCGCTGCCGCCGCGAAGGCAGAAAACGTCGACACCGGAAGGAAGCTGCCATACCAGGCGCGTTTTTCGCTTGGCGCGTGCTCCATCAGGTAAGCACAGGCCCCGGCGTATTCCCCCCCGGCGGAAAAGCCCTGGGCGCAGCGGATCAGTGACAGAAGAATCGGCGCCGCGACACCGATGGCGGCGTAGGAGGGGAGTAGGCCGATCAGGGTGGTTGCACCCGCCATCAGCAAAATCGTCATCGCCAGGGTGCGCTTGCGGCCGATCCTGTCGCCCAGCATGCCGAAGAAAATTCCGCCCAGCGGGCGGAAGGCAAAGGCGACGGCGAAAACAGCGAAGGTTTTGAGCAACGCCGCGCTGGCGTCGCCGCTGGGGAAGAATTGTTGGGCGATGGTGGTCGCGAGGAAGCCGTAAACGGCGAAGTCGAACCACTCCACGAAGTTACCGATGCCGGCGGCGATGATCACCTTTCGCAGGGTTTGGGGGCTTACCTGTTCGGTGGATGCGCTCGTCATGATGGGCCTCGGCGTTTATGTCAGTAATCATTCGATTATCGGAGGAGTGACTGAGGCGGCAGGGTTCAAAAGTGTCATCCGCGTAGTCAGTACCGACTGGGTGGGGTTGATATAGGCAGGATCTGGGCCAGGTTGGGCGCGGGTGATTGCGGGGTGTTCTGACTAACGAAAAACCGTGCCCTGCCTCCGGTTTCCCTTAGGAATGGCTTTAAGGTAATCGAAGGCTGGAATGGAACATCTCGCTTGAAGGACGCGACATTTATGGACGTCAGCTTTTCTCAAATCAGCGAGCGTTTGAACAATCGTGCCCTGCATCAATACGCACACTATGAATGGCGCAATAAATGAGGTGCTTATCTTCGCCCTCGTTCACTATGCACACGCAGGTTGCCCCCATCGTCGGTGCAGCAGGCAAGGACCGCGCGACGGCGCAGATGATCGTCACTGCAGGTGGAGCATTCCGATGCAATTCAAACGTCTTTCCTGCGCCATGCTGGCGCTGACCAGCGTGCTCTCGGCATGCGGGATCCATTACCCCATCCCGTCGCCTACTAGGCAAACGCCGGAAATTCGCGAATTCTCGGGCGCACTGGCTTTATATGCGCCGCCGCAAAAGGCCTGGCAGTGGGCTGCGCAAACGTGGTTTACGGCCGAATTGAACGCCAACTGCAAAGGAATCGTTCGCTACGTCGACCCGGCCCAGGGTATTGATTCCTATGTGGGCGAAGGCAGTGTTCCAGACATACATTTTTCCAGTGACGATCCGGATGTGATTTTCGCGATGATGGCGGGGGCAGCGCAAAAGCTTATCTTCTCCACCGACGGAGGCCGTACCTTTGTGCGTGAAGTGCGCGAGCTCCCGGACAGGGTCTGGATTAAGTTCGTTGTACTGCGCAAGGGGCAGGTGTATGTCGGCGTGCAGCAACTCGGTTACGAAGCGGACGGGTATTTCCCCTGGACTAGCCCAGGTGTTAACGACAAGACCAGGACTCATGATGGGCCGCTTGAGGAAGTCAAGTTAACCCTGCTTGTCGCACCGCTGGACAAGAAAAACGCCCGTATTGGTTGGTATCAGGTACTGGCGCCAACGAGCTATCAATTCCGCCACGGCGCGGCCGAGGCTGATGGCGATTCCCTGAAACGGCTGAACTCGCTCGATGGACTCGGCTTGCCACACGGGGTGCAGACGAGTCCGCTGACCGAGTGCATGAAGACGGCAAGTTTGCCGCCAACATGGGATCAGATGAAAAATGCGGCTATTACGCGGCCGCAGGAGTGGTATGACGCCGCTAGAGCAGCCCACCCGGGGTGGAGCCGGCCGGAGAACGATGCATTCATCGAACGTATGCGTAGCGTGAAAGCGGGAACTTTCAAATAACGGTGGCTCTGTTCGAACCGGTCTGCGACGTCCAGGGCCGGCCTCCCAACCTCACCGAGGTGGCGCAAAGTCCAAGGGGGGAACTTAGACTTTTGCGAAGGACATGGAGTTTGTGATGCCGAGACGAAGTGGTCGTAGATCACCCGTGCTCCGCCACATTTGCCATGGCCTCTGGCGGCGGCTGGAACGCCTCATATCTTCGCCATTGCATAGAAAAAGCCCCGTTGCTGATTAAGCAACGGGGCTTTCGTTTGTGCCGTTTTTTATGTGGGGTCGGTTAGCCGGGTTGGGCCACCAGGCTATTACTGACCTTGCGCCCAAGCACCAGCACCGTCACAAAACCACACCCCACCAATGCCGTAGCCAGGCTCAACAGCACCGGGCTACCCATTTGATCAACAATCCGCCCACCGAAGAACGAACCCAAGGCAATAATCACCTGGAACAGGGCGACGAACAGCGGCATGCCACGTTCGACATCCTTGGGTGCGACGACAAACATCCAGATACTGGCGCAGGCCGGGAAGGCGCCGAAGGCGAAGCCCCAGAGAGCGATCAGCATCGCGGCGCCGGTCATGCCGGTGGCGAAGTAGGGGAACAGGGCGGTGCTGGTGCCGATCATCAGCGCCACCAACAGCAGGGTGTGGCGTACGCTGCGGTTGGCGGCGAAACCGGCAAAAACATTGCCCATTACCCCGGCCACACCGTAGAGCAGCAGCAGCGAGCCAATCGTCGGGCCGTCGAAGCCGGAGCTGTGTTTGAAGAAGGGCGCGACGTAGGTGTACGCCGCAAAGTGCGCCAGGCCGATCAACAACACCGCGATCAAACCGACCCGCGCTTGTGGGTTGATAAACAAGGCCGGCAGGTCACGGATCTGAATGGCCTTTTCCGGGGTGAGTCGCGGTAGCAGGAAGACCTGTGCCAGCAGCACGGGGACGCCCACCAGCGCGGTGACGAGGAACGTCATGCGCCAGCCCATCAGGCCGCTGAGCCAGGTGCCGACGGGCACGCCCAGTACGGTGGCCAGGGTCACCCCCATCATGATGATCGAGGTAGCCTTTGCCACGCCCACGCCCTTGGGAGCCAGGCGGCCGCTGAGGGCGATGGCCGTGGCCCAAAACCCGCCGATGCTGATGCCCAGCAAAACGCGGCCGAACAGCAGCAGGCTGAAGTCGCTGGCGTAGGCCACGACCGAGTTGGCAATGATCATGATCAGCGTCAGGCCGATCAGCAGATAACGACGGTCCATGGCGCCAATGCTGACAGACAGCAAGGGCGCGGCGAGGGCGGCCATGATACCGGGCAGGGTCACCATCAGGCCGGCGTGGCCGGCACTGATGCCGAGGTCGCTGGCGACGTCGTTGAGTACGCCCACCGGCAGAAACTCGCTGGTTACTAGGGCAAAGGCGCCCACGGCGACTGAGAGAATCGCCAACCACTGTTGTTTGACACTTTGTTGACTATGTTCGGGGCGACCGCGAGGGGCCTGGCTGGCACTTGGCATGGTGTTGGGTTCCAAGAGAGAGGTCGCCTGAAGACAGGCGAGGGGAGAAATGGCAGGCAATTATATAAACCCGTCCTGGCCATCAAGCAGGCGACCGTTTCGATAGTCATCATCAGTGCAATCGATGTGACGCCTTTGACACACATGGCGCCCTATCCCCGTCCAGACGATAATGCCCCCCAAATCGACCACACTGGCCTCTCCTCGTGATCATCAACTTCGATCTCAACGACCTCCAAGCTTTCCGCGCCGTGGTAGACAAGGGCAGTTTTCGCGCAGCCGCCGAGGCGATCCGTATCTCGCAGCCGGCCCTCAGCCGACGTATCGAAAAGCTCGAGTCCGCCCTGGATGTAAAGTTGTTCGAGCGCACCACGCGGCGGGTCAGCCTGACCATGGTCGGGCGCGCGTTCCTGCCTCAGGTCGAGCGTATGCTCGATGACCTCGACCTTGCCTTGATGGGCATCAGCAACGTCGCTTCCACGCGCATGGGTAACGTCACCATCGCCTGTGTGCCGTCTACCGCGTACTACTTCATGCCCCACGTAATCTCCGAATTCCACAAGCTGTATCCGAAGATTCGCCTGCGGGTGCTGGATGCCAGCGCCGGCGAGGTGTGCAATGCGGTGGAAAGTGGTGAGGCGGATTTTGGTGTGAGTTTCAGCGGCAGCCTGGCGGATGAAGTGGAGTTCGAGCTGTTATTGCAGGAGCGCTATGTACTGGCCTGTCGGCGCGATCATCCGTTGGCTGAGCGGGAGAGTGTGAGCTGGTCCGAAGCCTACGAGCATGACTACATCACCGTGGACAAAACCTCGGGCAACCGCTTCCTGCTGGACCAGGCTCTACGTGGCGTACGGGTGAAAAAGCCGAGTATTTGCGAGACCCACCACGTGACCACGATGATCGGGTTGGTGGAGGCGGGGTTGGGGGTGGCGATGGTGCCATCGATTGCGATGCCGGCGTGTACACATCCGATTCTGGTGAGCGTGCCGCTGGTGGAACCGCAGGTGATGCGCAATGTGGGCTTGATCAAACGCCGCGGGCGGACGTTGCCACCGGCGGCGTTGGAGTTGGAGCGGTTGGTGCGGGAGATGCCGTTTCGGTCAGTGTGACACCGAGTCCAGGCCGGTGGATTGCACCACCGGCTGGGCCTGCGGCGACGCCAGGTATTGCAGCAATGCCTTGGCCTGGGTCGGGTGCTTGGCATTAACCGGAATGCCTGCCGCAAAGCGCGTTACCGATTGCACATCTTCCGGGATCTTGCCGACATAAGTCACCCCCGGCACTGGCAACAGTTCAGCGACCTGCTGCAAGCCCACTTCGTAATCACCCTTGGCGACCTGTTCGGCGACCGGGATGCGTTCGATCATCGTGCCCTTGGCCGGCATGCCGAGCTTTTTGAACAGCTCCTTCTGGACATACACGCCGCTGGCACTGTCTGAGTACGCCACGGACTTGGCCTTGAGCAGCACCGCCTTGAGTTCGGCATCGGTGCCGATGGCCGGTTTGGCTGCGCCTGCCTTCACCACCAGGCCAATCCGCGAGTCAGCCAGTTCCACGCGGGAGGCCGGGTCGACCTTGCCTTGCTTGATCAAGTCATCCAGGGCATAGCCGACCATGATCACCACATCGGCCTCTTCGCCTCGCGCCAAGCGGTTGGGAATGGCCTGCGGCGCCTTGCCCATCGACGGGCCGAGGATGGTGTCGAGCGTATCGCCGCTTTGCTGGGTGTACTGTGGGCCGAGCAATTTATAAGCGGCGGTGAAGCCGCCGGAGGTCATTACCTTGAGTTCTTCGGCCTGGGCCGTCAGCGCCAGGGCGCCGAACGCCATGGCCGCCAGGGTGTTGAATAGCTGCTTCATAGCGCGGCCTCCCGCATGACCTGGCCACGGCTGTTGGCGCGACGATAGAGCGCCAGGGTCGAGCACAGGGCGCACAGCGCGGCGAACATCATCCAGTAGGCCGGCGAAGCCTTGTCTTCGGTGACGTGAATAAACCAGGTCGAGATCGCCGGTGTGAACCCGCCGAAGATCGCCGTCGCCAGGCTATAGGCCAGGGAGAAGCCCGCTACGCGCACTTCCACGGGCATGATTTCGGTCAGCGCCGGGATCATCGCACCGTTGTACATGCCGTAGAGGAAGGAGAACCACAGCAGGGTTTCGAGCATGTGCGCAAAGCTCGGTGCGCTCACCACGAACGACAGGGCCGGGTACGCGGTGATCACGGTCAGGGCGGTCATCGCGACCAGCACCGGCTTGCGCCCGAAGCGGTCGCTCAGGGTGCCGCCGATTGGCAGCCAGACAAAGTTCGACACCGCCACCAGCAGCGTCACCAGCAAGGCATCGGACGTGCTCAGTTGCAGTACGGTTTTGCCGAAGGTCGGCGCGTACACGGTGATCAGGTAGAACGCAGTGGTCGTCATGGCCACCATCAACATGCCGCCGATGACGACGGTCCAGTTCTTCACCAGCGTGGCCAGCACTTCGCGCATGGTCGGGCGGTGTTTGCGGTTGGCGAACTCTTCGGTTTCCTGCAGGTTGCGACGCAGTACGAAGATGAACGGGATGATCACGCAGCCAAGGGCGAACGGAATGCGCCAGCCCCAATCGGCCACCACGGCGGGTTCCATCCAGACGTTCAGACCATAGCCCAGTGCGGCAGCGACCACGATGGAAATCTGTTGGCTACCCGATTGCCAACTGGTGTAGAAGCCCTTGCGGCCCGGAGTGGCCATTTCGGAGAGGTAAACCGATACACCGCCCAACTCCGCGCCGGCCGAGAAGCCTTGCAACAGGCGGCCCAGCAACACCAGTAGTGGCGCCCATAAGCCAATGGTTTGATAACCCGGCACCAGCACGATCAAGAGCGTGCCGCTGGCCATGATCGACAGGGTCACGATCAGCCCTTTGCGGCGACCCACATCGTCGATGTAGGCGCCCAGGATGATTGCGCCCAGTGGTCGCATCAGGAAGCCCGCGCCGAATACGGCGAAGGTCATCATTAATGACGCAAACTCATTAGCGGCAGGGAAGAAGGCGGCAGCGATGTAGGTGGCGTAGAAGCCGAACAGAAAGAAGTCGAACTGTTCGAGGAAGTTGCCCGAAGTAACGCGCAGTACTGCACCTACTTTCGAATGGGCAGAGTCGGGCCGGGAAGGGCTAGTCATGGTTTTGTGTCTCCAGCGTTCTTTTTAAAGTGCTTGTTTCGCTTAAGACCGCGGATAGTGGCTGACACATTTCGAAATGATAAGTGAGTTCTTTGGATGTATTGATGTTCTCAGGTTATCAATTGGCAGGTTCGGCCAAACGGTTGGCCTTGTTCTATGCTTGCAGGTGTGACCAATTCTTACGGATGGGAGGTGGCTATGGATAACGAACATACGCAGGACAAGGCGCCGGAGCGCGAGCAGCCCCGGCAGCGTCGTGAGGAGGAGAAACCGCAAACCTGGAAGCACCCGGATGACGGCAAGGAGCTTTCCGAGCGGGATCAGGAGTTTCCGCCCAAACCTTGAGCGTATCAGCCCCGATCAATGGATCGGGGTACACAGCTCCACCAGGGTGCCGTCCGGGCAACGCAGGTAAGACACCACTTGCCCCCACGGCTTGGTACTCGGTGGCGACAGTTCTATCGCGCCTTGTACCAGCGCCTTGGCGTGGGCGACGAACACATCCTCGGTGACGAACCCCACTTCCATGCCCAGCGGCTGCCGGGAGGCGTGTGCGTGCACATGGCCACTCTTGAAGTTCAGCTCGCCCAATTCATGGGCGGCAAACGAAAGCGTGGTATCGCCGGTTTCCAACTCGCCATAGGTGCCCGATTCATGCAGGAAACGACGGCTGAAGCCGAAGGCTTTTTCAAAGAATGCCAGGGATGCAGCCACGTCCGGCACATAGATGATGGTGTAGGCAAACTTCATGATGTCGCGATCCTTGCTGAGGGTGTAAGGGGGGAGCGGTGCGTCGCGTGTTATGAAACCAGTAACGAAACAGGAAAACCCGACGCCAGTATCAAAAAGGCGACCACCGCCGCCAGGCACAAGCCGACGAACACCCGTAATAAAGTGCGCACGGTTGGGTGGGCGACAAACCGAATGATCCAGAGACAGAACCCGGCCAAGACGATGGCAAGGGCGAGAATGACCAGCACGATGGTGTTCCTGCAACCGTTAAGAGCTGATTTATAGTCTCAAAGCCGCGCGTTGAACAGTGTGCACATAGACGCAGCCCCACGGGCTTTCTAAACTGCGGTTTGTCTTGGGGAAAGGGGCGGGCGCCGATGAATCGCAACGAATTACGCAAGGCCGACATCAACTTGATGGTGGTCTTCGAAGCACTGATGCTCGAGCGCAATGTGACACGGGTGGCAGAGAAGCTGTTTCTCGGCCAACCGACCATCAGCTCGGCCCTCAACCGCTTGCGCACCTTGTTCAACGATCCGCTGTTTATTCGCGTTGGCCACCGCATGGAACCCACCGCACGAGCCGAGGAAATCATCCAGCACCTGTCACCGGCGTTGGATTCCTTATCGTCGGCGTTGAGCCTGACGCACGATTTCGACCCGTCTCTGAGCACCATGACGTTCCGTATCGGGTTGTCCGATGACGTGGAGTTCGGCCTGTTGCCACCGTTGCTGCGAGCCTTGCGCCAGGAAGCACCGTCGGTGGTGTTCGTGGTGCAGCATGTGGATTACTGGCGCATCCCGGACCTGCTGGCCTCCGGCGATATTACCGTTGGCATCACCCAGACACGCGGCCTGCCGGCGAATGCCAAGCGTAAATTATTGCGGCACATCCGGCCTTGCCTGTTGCGGGCCGATGCCTCGGACACACCGCTGACCCTCGACGAATATTGCACCCGGCCTCACGTGCTGGTCTCCCACACCGCTAACGTGTCCGGTTTCGCGGATGAATGGCTGGCGGAGATCGGCCGAAAGCGTCATGTGGTGCTGTCGGTGCCGCAATACAGCGCGTTGCCGGCGTTGCTCGCGGGAACTGACATGATCGCCAGCCTGCCGGACTACACGGCCCAGGCCATGGCCGCCGGTGGGCATCTGTTCTGTGAGCCGTTTCCGTTTGAAACCCCGACCCTGGACTTGTCCATGGTCTGGCTCAGCCATGTGGACACCGACCCGGCAGAACGCTGGATGCGCTCGCGGTTGGAGGCATTCATGAGTGAGCGCGAGCAGTTGCCGGCGATGGCGAAAAAATCCTGAGATAAGCCTTAAGGGAGTTCCACCGATGACCCCATCCTCTTCCTTGCTGCGTGGACGTGGCAGTCATGACAGCGGCAAGGTTGGCATGGTCGAGCTGTTTTTCGACCTGGTGTTCGTATTCGCCGTGACCCAATTGTCCCATTCGCTGCTTGCCCACCTGACACTCGGTGGCACGGTGCAGGTGGCGCTGATGATGGTTGCGGTGTGGTGGGTGTGGATCTTTACCTCGTGGATCACCAACTGGCTCGATCCGGAAAAAATTCCGATCCGCATCGGCCTGTTCGGCTTGATGGTGGCCGGCCTGCTCTTGTCCTCTTCAATCCCCAAGGCTTTTAGTGATCGAGGCTTGCTGTTTGCCGGTGCCTACGTGTTCATGCAAGTCGCACGCACGCTGTTTGCCTTGTGGGCCGTGCGCGGCGAGTCGCTGAATATGACCCGCAATTTCCAACGGATCCTGGCGTGGATGCTCTGCTCTGGCGTGTTCTGGCTGACCGGTGCGCTGCTCGAAGGGGAGCAGCGCCTGGCCTTTTGGGCATTGGCCCTGTTGATTGAGCTGATATCGCCGTCGGTGTATTTCTGGGTGCCGGGGCTTGGGCGTTCAACGCTGGCGGACTGGAATGTGGAAGGCAACCACATGGCCGAACGTTGCGGCCTGTTTGTGATCATCGCCCTCGGTGAGTCGTTGTTGGTGACCGGCGCCACATTCGCCGAATTGCCTTGGAGCCTGGAAGGCTTGGGCGCATTCCTGGTGGCCGTGGTGGGCAGCATCGCCCTGTGGTGGATCTATTTCGACAGCGGCGCCGAGCGCGCCCACCACCGTATTGCCAGCTCCGCCGACCCTGGCCGCCAGGCGCGGATTGCCTATACCTACCTGCACGTGTTGATCGTGGCGGGGATCATTGTCAGTGCGGTGGCCGACGAGTTGGTGCTGGTGCATCCGGGGCATGCCAGCGAGGCGGGCGTCATCGCGATCATCGCCGGCCCTGGCTTGTTTTTGTTGGGCTGTGCGTTGTTCAAGTGGGTGATGAGTGACCGGCCATTGCCACCGTTCTCGCACTTGGGCGGGTTGCTGATGTTGCTGGTGTTGTTGCCGCTGGGGTTGCAGTCAGTGTTTTCGGCGCTGGTACTGGGTGCGCTGACCACCGCCGTATTGGTGATCGTGGCGTTTTGGGAAAATCGTTCGCTGCGTAGCCAAACCGAGGTTTCACAGTGAAAGCGGTCTGATTCAGTTCGGCCACGTGTTATATGTATGACTCTTTTCCTACAAAAAATCGGAGCTTTTCATGCCGCACCTGCACTTGGAGTACACCGCCAATCTGACAGACCTGGCCGTCGAGAAAACCCTCTTGCGGCTCAACAACGTGCTGATGGCGTCCGGGCAGTTCGGTTCCGAGTTCGATATCAAAAGCCGTGCCGTGAAAGTAGAGCGTTTCCTGGTCGGCACCTCCCTCAGCCCGCGCGGGTTTATCGCTGTCACGTTGTCGCTGCTCAGCGGGCGCTCGCCGCAGGTCAAGAAGCAATTGTCGGAAAGCCTGTTGGCGGCGTTGCAGGATCTGGGCGAGTGGCCGGCGGACCTGCAGGTTCAACTCAGTGTCGAACTGCTCGACATAGATCGCGACGCCTACAGCAAAGTCGCGATCGGCTAAGGGTTACAACAACCCCTGCTCCGCGCACACCTTCACCACTTGCTCGCGAAACCAGGTATTGGCGCTGTCCTGTTCACTGGTTTCGTTCCACTGCATATCCAGCGTGAACCCCGGCAAACCGTTGGGGGCTTCACAAAAGCCGAACGCCGATGCGGGCGCCAGCAGCTTTTGCACGCGGCGGGGCAGGGTGACGATGAAGTCGGTGCCGCTGATCATCTTCAACGCGGCGCTGTAGCTGTTGGCCCGGGCGATCACCTGGCGCTTGCGGGCTTGGCGCGCGAGCCAGCCATCGATCATGTTGGTGTCGGAGGTCCACGGAGTGGGGAACACGTGGCGCCGCTCGACGAAGGACTGCAGGCTGAACGCCGGTTCCCGAGGCGCCGAGCGTTTGTCGAAGACGCACACCAGGTCATCTTCCAGCAGCATCTGGGTCTTGAAGTCTTTATGGGCGCGGTGAAAGTGTGGGCCGAAGCAGATCACCAGGTCGAGATGGCCTTCACGCAGGTCGTCGGCGGGAATCTCGGTTTCCAGCTTTTGCACGTTGACGATCACTGGCAGGTCGGCGTGGTCGAAGTTTTTCAGCAGGCGCGGCAGGATCAGTTGCTCGAAATATTCCGGCGCGCAGACGTTAAAGGTCACGGCCTTCTGGGTCGGGTCGAAGGCTTGGCCACCGGCGTGGCACAGGTTGATGCTTTCGAGGATCTTCTGCACATGGCCATACATCGTGCTGGCTTTGTACGTCGGACGCATGCCCGCCCGCGTGTTGATAAACAGCTCATCTTCAAAGCTGGTGCGCAGCTTCTTCAAGCTGTAGCTCACGGTGGACTGGCTGACGAACAGCGTTTCAGACACGTCGGTAACGCTGCTCTGGTCGTAGACGGCGATAAACACCATCAAGTCCTGCATATCGAGCTTTCTGAGCAAGTTACTGTTTAGCATCCATTCCATCCGGTAAGCCTTGGCACTGAGGCAGCGCGCGACAAGGGCAAAAGCTTAACGGAACGGGCGTACCAATAGAAAGCTCTGTAAGGCATTTCTATGTTTGAGGTGGGACAAATAATGTTTACAACACGACGTCAGCGAATATGTTGTGCGTAATGCTTCGGATTGAAACGTGTGACGATCACCAGCATCACCACGACCACAGCGGTCAGCGACCACCAGGCCCATTCGAAGCTGCCCAACTGGTCGCGAATCATCCCGGCGATCAGTGGCGACAGGCCCGCGATCAGGTAACCGATACCTTGCACAAACGCGGTCAGGCCACCGGCGCGGCGTGGGTTCTCCAGGTGGTCGAGGGACAGGATCAGGCTCATCGGGAACAGGCCACCGATGCCCAGGCCGAGCAGGCAAGGCCACAGCAGGCTCCAGTGTTGCGGGCTGAGGATCAGGCCGCAGAAGCCGCTGATGATCAGCACCAGCAACACGGCCACCACCGCGCGTTTATCCTGGCGACGGTTGGCGATGGCAGGGGTGATCAGGCCGGACACCACTTCCATGGCAGTCAGGAAGCCCAGCAGCAAACCGGCATTTTGTTCACTCCAGCCTTGTTCGACGTAGTACGGCGCCAGCCACGCCAAGACACAGGTGTAGGACGCGGTGCCAAGGCCAAAGAAGACTGCCAGTAACCAGGCACGGCCATTACCGAAGAACGACGCCTGCGGGCCGGCGCCAGCTTGGGGCAGGGGTGGCAAACCCGCGCGCTGCGCAGACCAGAACACCAGCGCGAGCAACGCCAGCACGGCCCAGATCGCCAGGCCGATGCGCCAGCTGCCGGTCTGCATTTGCACGAAAGGGGAGAACGATGCCGCCAATGCTGCACCGCCCATGATAGCGGTGACATACAAGCCCATGAACAGCGAAACGTTATCGCTGAACCGCGATTTGATCAGTGCCGGCATCAACGCCTGGATCATTGCAATCCCGACGCCGGCCGCAATGGCGCTGACGATCAGTTCCAGTGCCGAATCCAGAAACAGCCGCGACAGCGTCGCCACGCCGATCACCAGCAACGACGCCACAATGCTGCGGTGTTCGCCAAAACGCCTGGCCAGGCCCATGCCAAAGAACATGGCCAGGCCCATGGCCATGACTGGCAACATGGTCAGCAAGGCCGCACTGCTGAAACTCAGGGGCACATCACTGCGTATCGATGACAACAGCGGGCCTATGGCCGCCATCGACGGGCGCAGGTTAAGGGCGACCAGCACAACGCTGATCATCAGCCAGACAGCGGTGCGGGGTTTTGCGTGAACGTTTTCCATGGGGCTGCCTTGAATGAACAAGGGCGAATCAGGCCATGCAGGGACGCGTGCGGCAAATCAGAAAGTCGTAGGCACTATCTAAAAATTGCAGTCTCACAAACAGCACAGGTCAAATTGTGGGAGTTAGCTGTTTCAGGTGGATCGGATCACATGCTTGATCTCCTGAAACGCCGCCAACCCCCACGGCCCCAGCGCGCGGCCGATACTGCTTGGCTTGTAACCGCCCCATGCCGTCTGCGGGAAGATCACCTGCGGTGCGTTGATCCTTACCCGCCCGGCCTGCACGCCATTCGCCGTCGATAGACACCGTTCGACACGGCGTTCATACCGCCGCCTCACGCATCCATGACCCCTGGTCAATTTCAATCAGCGTTGGCCGCTGGCGATCAGTGGCCGCGCGTAATGCGGCGCGCAGCTGTTCGATGCCCTGGATGCTTTGGGCCGCGCAGCCGAGTGCCTTGGCCACGCCAATGAAGTCTGGGGTGTAGATGTCTACGCCCACCGGTTCGATAGCACGGTTGACCATGTATTTCTTGATCTCTTCATAGCCCTGGTTATTCCATAACAGCACGATGACCGGTGTGCGCGCTTCCACGGCGCTGGCCAATTCCGGCAGGGTGAATTGCAAGCCGCCATCGCCGATCAGGCACACCACCGGCTGCCCATCGCCACGTCCCAGCCAGGCGCCGATGGCGGCGGGCAGCGCATAACCCAAGGTGCCGTAGCCAGTCGATGCGTTGAACCAGCGGCGTGGGTGGTCGAGGTTCAGGGTCAGGTTGCCGCTGTACACCGGTTGGGTGGAGTCGCCCACCAGCACGGCGTCGGGCAATTGCTCCAGGACGGTATGGAGCAACAGCGTTTGTGCTCGGGTGGCAGCGTCCCAGGTGGGCGCCAACGCGGCCCACAAACGGGCGACGCGGGGTGCGCCCCAATCGGCCTGGCGTGGCGGCAATGATGAGGCGTTCAGTTCGGTGAGCAAGGCTTGGGCGGCGACGTGGGCGTCGGCCACCATCGCGACCTGGGGTGGGTAATTGCGTACGGTCTGGTCCGGGTCGATGTCGATACGCAGCAGCGCGCCGGGAATCTGGAAACCGCCGGCAAAGGTCACGTCGTAGTCGGTTTCCGCCAGCTCTGTGCCGATGGCCAGCACCACGTCAGCCTCGGCGACCAGGGCGCGGGTGGCGGCCAGGGTTTGCGTCGAACCGATCAGCAACGGGTGGGAGGAGGGCAGCATACCTTTGGCGTTGATGGTCAGGGCCACGGGGGCACCGAGGGTTTGCGCCAGGCGCGTGAGTGCCGGGGCTGCGTCAATGGCGCCGCCACCGGCCAGGATCAACGGGCGTTTTGCCGCTGCAAGCCGTTGGCTCATCAGCTTGACTGCCGACGGTGCTGCACCGGCACGGGCCACGCTGACGGGTTGGCTGCCCAACAACGCGTCGGCGTTTTCCACCAACACATCCAGCGGAATTTCGATATGCACCGGGCGCGGCCGCCCGGCCTGGAACACCGCAAACGCTCGCGCCAGCACGCCGGGCAGCTCCGCTGCCGACATCAACGTGTGGGAGAACGCTGCAACGCCTGCAACCAGCGCACTCTGGTTCGGCAGTTCGTGCAACTTGCCGCGCCCACCGCCCAACTGGCTGCGCGACTGCACGCTGGAAATCACCAGCATCGGGATCGAGTCGGCATAGGCTTGGCCCATGGCCGTGGTGATGTTGGTCATGCCGGGGCCGGTGATGATGAAGCACACACCGGGCTTGCCGCGGGTGCGCGCATAGCCGTCGGCCATAAAACCGGCGCCCTGTTCGTGGCGCGGGGTGACGTGACGGATGTTGGCGCGCGCCAGGCCACGGTACAGCTCCACGGTGTGTACACCGGGAATACCGAACACCTGCTCCACACCGTAGCGTTCCAGGAGGTTGACCAACACTTCGCCGCAGGTCGCCATAGAGGTCGCTCTTGTTATTGATTCGAGGCGCTATTGGAGCGGCTGGCCCATAGCGGCAACAATCGATAAAAAGTCATACTAGCCATGTCCCCACGTCATGGCTGCGCCCCAATGAAACGCCTTCCCCCCTTGCCTGCGTTGCACACCTTCTGGGTCACGGCCCAGTGTTGCAACTTCACCCGCGCCGCTGAGCAACTGCACATCACCCAGGGCGCGGTGAGCCGGCAGATCGCCGGGCTGGAAAACCATTTGGGCTACGCCTTGTTCCAGCGCCAGGCACGGGGCTTGAGCCTGACCGAGGAGGGGCGCGAGTGGGCACAGCGTGTACAGCAGGTGTTTGGCTTGATCGGTGATGCGGTTGGGCAAATCGGCGGCCGTCGCGAAACCCTGCAACTGAAAGCTTCCACCTGTGTGATGCGCTGGTTGCTGCCACGCTTGATGCAATGGCAAAAGGAACGCCCGGACGTACCGGTGGAGCTCACCACCACGGTGGCGTACACCGTGGATTTTCGTCGCGAGCAATTCGACGCGGCGGTGATCTATGCGCCCATTGCCGAGCAATCCGCCGACGCCCGGCATTTGTTCGATGAGCAACTCACGCCGGTCTGTGCGCCGGCGTTGTTGGAGGGTTTGCGTACGCCGGCGGATCTGCAACGGCAGGTGCTGTTGCATCCCACGCGAGACGAGCGGGATTGGGCCCTGTGGTTAAAGGCTGCCAATACGCGCTTGAGCAATATGGCCCAGGGGCATCACTTTGAGACACTGGATTTGGCGATGACCGTGGCGTCCCAGGGTTCCGGGGTGGCGATTGGTGACAGTGCCTTGATTGGCGAGGATGTGAAGGCTGGGCGGTTGGCGACGCCGTTTGAACGGCGGGTGCCGACGGGGATGGGGTATTACCTGGTGTATCCGCCGGGGACGGAGCCTTCTGCTGGGTTGTCAGCCCTGATGGATTGGCTGGTCAGCCAGGCATAACTGTGGGAGGGGGCTTGCTCCCGATAGCGGTGGTTCAGTTGGCAAATTCTGGACTTCACACCGCTATCGGGAGCAAGCGCCCTCCCACCTATCAGTAACCGACGGTGAAGCGCTGACGCGAGTGTTTCGGTGTTTCAACCTCGTCGATCATGGCAATGGCGAAGTCGGCAAAACTGATCGAGCTTTTACCGTCACTGCTCACCAGCAGGTCATCCTGGCCCAGGCGGAATTGACCGGTGCGCTCGGTTCCATCGAACAGCGCAGAGGGTGAGAGGAACGTCCAATCCAATTGCTTTTCCTGACGCAGCTCTTCCAGGAAATCAGCGCCGGCACTGGCTTCGTCCTTGTACTGCGCCGGGAAGCCCGGGCTGTCGATCACTCGGCTGCCGTTCGGTAGCAGCAGCGAACCCGCGCCGCCCACGACCAGCAGGCGTTTGACCCCGGCCTTTTTTACCGGGTCGATCACGGCGCTGGCGGGCAGGGTGGAAAAGTGCACGGCACTGATCACCACATCGCTGCCGCTGATGGCTTGTTGCAGGGCGTTGGCATCCAGGGCATCGACCTGTTTGACGGTGACGCCTGGGCGTGCAGTCAGTTTGTCGGTATTGCGGGCGATGGCAGTGACGGTATGCCCACGGCGCAGCGCTTCTTCCAGCAGTTGGCTACCGGCACGGCCAGTGGCACCAATGATTGCAATCTTGCTCATGACGTTCTCCAGTAAGGTTAGGGTTTAAAGCCAATTACCACTTCATTTCGCCCTTGGCGACTTTGGCGCTCAGTTCCAGCGAGCTTTCTTCGCCGAGGGTCGGATAACGCTTTTTCATGGCCGCAATCAGCGCGACGGAATCCTTGGCCTTGGCGGTCTCGATGTCGAAAGCCTTGATGTAGTCCGCGGTAAAGGTCACGGATTTCAGCGACGGGCTACCCAGGTAGTGGCCCGGAATCACGGTGCGCGGCTTCAGGTCTTCAATGCGTTGCAGGGTTGCCAGCCAGTCTTTGTGCGATTGCGCGCTTTGGGTGTCGGCCATCCATACGTGGATGTTTTCTGCGACAACCACACCACCGATGACGGCCTTGATCGACGGTACCCACACAAAACTGCGATCCGGCTGCGGGCCGTCCAGGCCAATCACGTCCAGTTGTTGCCCTTCAAGCGTCAGGCTGTGGCCGTCAAGCACTTGCGGCACGATGGTTTTAGCAGGCTTGTCGGCGCCCATTTTCGGGCCCCAGAACTCCAGCTTACCGGCGACGGTGGCCTTGATGTGGTCGACCACCGGTTGCGGGGCCAGCACCTTGGCGTCGGGGAAGGCGGCGGTCAGGGTGTCGAGGCCGAAGTAGTAGTCCGGGTCGCCATGGCTGATGTAGATGGTGGTCAGGTGCTTGCCGCTGGCGCGGATCTTCTGCACCAGTTGCTCGGCTTGGCTTTTGCCGAACTGTGCGTCCACCAGGATCGCGTCTTTCGCACCGCTGACCAGCACCGAGCTGACCGGGAAGATGGCGGCCTCGCCTGGGTTGTACACGTCGAGTTTGAGGTCGGCCGCCGCTGCGTGGGCAGCGAAGGCGAGGGCGGCGGTTGCCAGGGTCAAGCGTTTGAAGGTCGAGAACATGGGGCAGCTCCTGCCGTTGGTAAGGGATGCACAGAGCTTAGTTGCATAAAACACAACAAAAAATGCGATGCTTGGACATAGTTTGTTTCTAAAAGCGGGCAAATCATGGATCGTCTTCAAGCAATGCGGGTGTTTGTGACCGTGGTGGATTTGGGCAGTCAATCCGCTGCCGCCGACCACCTCGACCTGTCGCGCCCGGTGGTGTCACGCTATCTGGCGGAATTGGAAGACTGGGTCGGTGCCCGCCTGCTGCACCGTACGACACGCAAGCTCAGCCTCACCGCCGCCGGTGGCGAAACCCTGCCGCGTTGTCGCCAATTGCTGGAGCTGTGTGGCGATATGCAAGCTGCCGTCAGCGAACCCGACGAGACGCCCCGGGGCATGTTGCGCCTGAGTGTCAGCACCTCGTTCGGCCAGGCGCAATTGGCGCAGGCCATCGCCGAATACGTCAAGCGCTACCCTTTGGTGACCGTCGATATGCAAATGCTCGACCGCACAGTGAACCTGGTGGATGAACGTATCGACTTGGCCATCCGCACCAGTAATGACCTGGACCCGAACCTCATCGCTCGCCGTTTGACCGTATGCCGCTCGGTGGTGTGTGCAACACCGGCCTATCTGCGCGAGTACCCTGCGCCGAAGAAGGTCGAAGACCTGGCCCGGCACAATTGCCTGACCCACTCTTATTTCGGCAAAAGCTTGTGGCATTTCGAAGAGCACGGCGAACACGTGTCGGTGCCGGTCCACGGCAATATCACCGCCAACGAGGCCAGCACCTTGTTGCGCGTGACGTTGGCCGGGGCGGGGGTGGCGATGCTGCCCAGTTATCAGGTCGGTGACTATATTCGTCGTGGCGAGCTGGTGCGTTTGCTGCCGGAGGCTGAACCCCGGCAGATGAATATCTATGCGGTCTATGCCTCGCGCAAGCACATGCCGTCGGCGTTGCGCAGCTTGTTGGATTTTCTGGTGCTGCGGTTTCCTGAGGAACCCGTGTGGGATGCAGGGCTCTGATCCGACATAAGCGTGTTGAATAGCGCCCAATAATGGCAACTCGCTCTGACTGACCTATGCTTTAAACAGCACCGAGTCGATTCATTCAGAGGTGTGCCATGATTCTAAAAATCAGAAAGTACCTGATGATTTACATCCTGTGCATCCTGGCTACCGCGCTCTACGGCACGGCAGCTTATCGGGTCGAGCAGACCCGCATGCAGCCGACCTTCGCGGTCAGTTGCCACCATGACCTGTGCGCTCCACGCACCGGTAGTTTCAGCTCGCTCAGGTAGGCTGCTTCGCCTATAGCTGCTCGCGAAAGGCTTTGGGTGAAAAACCGACCCGCCGGCGAAACAGCCGTGAGAAGTTGGTCGGGTCGGAAAAACCCAGCACCTCGGACATCTCATTGATGGTCATGCTGGTGTAGGTCAGCAGGCGCTTGGCTTCCAGCAATTGGCGGTCATGCATGATCTGCAACGCAGGCTGCCCGCCCAGTTCCCGACATGTCCCATTCAGGTGTGAGACCGAGATGCCCAGCTTGTGGGCCAAGTCTTCGATCTTGGGGTGTTCGCGGTAATGCTGTTCGACCAACTGGGTGAAGCGTCGAAAATATTCACGCCCTCGCGGTGCCCGCGGGTGGCGGCGCTGGATCGCCTGGCGGCTGATCCACACCAGCAACACGCTGATCAGGGCGTGCATCATCATGTCCCGGGCCGGTTGCTCATCGGCGTATTCGTCCTGCAAGCGGACGAACAGGCTGTTGAGGTAGTCGCTGTCCTTGCCCGCCGGGTAACTGCCAAGGGTTTGCAGGCCATTGATGGTGGAGCCCAATTGCGCCTGCAAGTGGCTGACCAACGGCGCTGAGAGTGTCACCACATAACCTTCCACATCTTCGGAAAAACGAAAGCCATGCACACATAACGGCGGCAGCACTTGCAGGCTCGCTTCGCTGAGTGTGGTGCGCTGGCCTTCGATTTCCAGTTGTGCCTGGCCTTTGTGGACGTACAGCAACTGGCACAAATCCGCGTGCCGGTGGGGCTGGATTTCCCACTGATATTCCCGACTGCGCCGGGAAATGGTTTCGCAGTGCAACAAATCGGGGGTCGGCCACTCTTGGCTTTCCCCGTAAAGCTTGAAGACCGGAATCGCGGTTTTGGTCATGGTTTCAATCCGATACTCAGGATAGTGGTTCGGTAATCGCCCCGATTGGCGAAAAGCGCAGGCTTTTAAGCAGTTCTCACCTTCTTATGCTGCTCTCTCAAGTGAAAAATGTCAGCCACACGTCCAATGACAACTCTTTCACTTGATCCGTTCGGGTGAAGCATGAAGGCCATAAAAATAATGAAAACGCTGAAAACCCAAGTCGCCATTATCGGCGCCGGTCCTTCCGGATTATTACTCGGCCAACTGTTGCACGAGGCCGGTATCGAAACCCTCATTCTAGAGCGCCAGAGTGCCGATTACGTGCAGGGCCGCATCCGTGCCGGCGTGTTGGAACAAGGCATGGTCGACCTGCTGCGCGAGGCCGGTGTTAGCCGACGTATGGACATGGAGGGCCTGGTGCACGACGGTTTTGAATTGGCGATCAATGGCCAGCTTGTCCATATTGACCTCAAGGCCCTGACGGGTGGCCAGTCGGTGATGATCTACGGCCAGACCGAGGTCACTCGCGACCTCATGGCCGCCCGCGCAGACGCCGGCGGCGTTACCTTCTACGAAGCCTCCCATGTGCAGCCCCATGACCTGAAAAGCGAGCGACCCTGGCTGACATTCGAGCATCAGGGCGAAACCTTTCGTCTGGACTGCGATTACATCGCCGGGTGTGATGGGTTCCATGGCGTGGCCCGGCAGTCGATTCCGGCTGAGTCATTGAAGGTATTCGAGCGGGTCTATCCCTTTGGCTGGCTGGGCGTGCTGGCGGACACACCGCCCGTACACGCTGAGCTGGTGTACGCCAAACACCCGCGCGGCTTTGCGCTATGCAGCATGCGTTCACCGACCCGCAGCCGTTATTACCTGCAAGTGCCGGCCGAAGAGGCGCTGGACCAATGGCCGGACGAGCGCTTCTGGGATGAGTTGAAAACCCGCCTGCCCAGCGCATTGGCAGCGCAGTTGGTGACCGGCCCGTCGATAGAGAAAAGCATCGCGCCGCTGCGCAGTTTTGTGGTGGAGCCCATGCAGTACGGGCGCCTGTTCCTGCTGGGCGATGCTGCGCATATCGTACCGCCCACCGGCGCCAAGGGCTTGAACCTGGCGGCCAGTGATGTGAATACGTTGTTTCGGATCTTGCTCAAGGTCTATCGCGAAGGGCGGCTGGACCTGCTGGAAAAATACTCGGCGATTTGCCTGCGCCGTGTGTGGAAGGCCGAGCGGTTTTCCTGGTGGATGACCTCGATGCTGCACCACTTCCCACAGGCGGACGGGTTTAGCCAGCGCATTGCCGAGAGCGAACTGGATTATTTTGTCCACGCTGAAGCTGGGCGCAAAACCATTGCAGAAAATTACGTCGGGCTTCCTTATGAAGCTATCGAGTAGCCTGCTATCGTATTGAGCATTCCCGCGAGCCTTTCCTTCCTCGCGGGCCCTGCTCGAAGGTTCTACCGTGACCAACCTCAATCAGCCCGCCCAGCCGGTTCCCGCCGTACGCAGCGTCCTCGCCGCCTTGATGATGGCGATCTTCCTCGGCGCCCTGGACCAGACCATTGTCGCCGTGTCCATGCCGGCCATCTCCGCTCAGTTCCACGACGTCAACCTGCTGGCCTGGGTGATCTCCGGCTATATGGTGGCGATGACCGTGGCGGTGCCGATCTACGGCAAGCTGGGGGACTTGTATGGGCGGCGGCCGATGATGCTGATCGGCATGGGCGTGTTCACCCTGGCGTCGCTGTTCTGCGGCATGGCGCAAAGCATGGAACAACTGGTGCTGGCGCGGATTCTCCAGGGCATCGGTGCCGGCGGGATGATCTCGGTGAGCCAGGCGATCATCGGCGACATCATTCCACCCCGTGAACGCGGGCGGTACCAGGGCTACTTCAGCAGCATGTACGCGGTGGCCAGCGTGGCCGGGCCGGTGTTGGGCGGCTACATGACCGAGTACCTGTCCTGGCGCTGGGTATTCCTGATCAACCTGCCGCTGGGGGCGGGTGCCTGGTACGTCGCCCATCGCACACTGGTGGGGCTGCCGGTGCCGCAACGCAAGCCGATCATCGATTACCTCGGCACGCTGTTGATGATCATGGGGTTGACGGCGTTGCTGTTGGGCATCACTGAAATTGGTCAGGGCCATGATTGGCGTGACGATCAAGTGCTGGGGTTGCTGGCCTGTGCGCTGGTGGCATTGAGCGTGTTTGTCTGGCACGAGCGGCGCGCGCGCGAGCCGTTGCTGCCGATGCACCTGTTCGCCAACCGCAGCGCGGTGTTGTGCTGGTGCACGATTTTCTTCACCAGTTTCCAGGCGATTTCCCTGACCGTGTTGATGCCTCTGCGTTATCAGACCGTGACCGGCTCCGGTGCCGATAGCGCGGCCTTGCACCTGCTGCCCCTGGCGATAGGTTTGCCGATGGGCGCCTATTTCGCCGGGCGCATGACCTCGGTGACCGGCCGCTATAAGCCGATGATTCTCAGTGGCGCGCTGTTGAGCCCTTTCGCCATCCTGGGCATGGCCTACAGTGCCCCCCAGGCGGTCGCCCTCACGGCGGTGTTTATGCTGTTGTGCGGTATCGCCGCCGGCATGCAGTTCCCCACCTCATTGGTGGGCACGCAAAACTCGGTGGAACAGCGGGACATTGGCGTGGCCACCAGCACCACCAACCTGTTTCGTTCACTGGGCGGGGCAGTGGGGGTGGCCTGCATGTCGGCGCTGCTGCTGGCGCTATTGCACGACTCCAGCTTTGCCCACCTGGCCAGCGGCGCGCTGGCGGCCGAAGGCAGCTCCGGCAACGTACTGCTCGACGGCCTGAACGCCGCGCCAGGCCCGGCACAGGATGCCTTGCGCGGGGAGTTGGCGGTGACGTTCCGGCATTTGTTGATGGTGAGTGCGGCGGTGTCGCTGCTGGGGTTAGCCGCTGCTATAGCGATGCCCAATCGACTGCTGCGCGGGCGTGAAGACAAGGCCAAATGACTGACACGCTAGCGATACC
>NZ_JALJFG010000060.1 GCF_023242475.1 Pseudomonas sp. MWU15-20650
GAAGCCCCTGTCTGCTAACGCAGGCGGGGGCTTTGTCGTTTAGGACGGCGTGATCTATGCGCCGCGTTGTCGCCCTCCTACTTTCCAGTTGCACCCAGCGCCCTGCCGGGGCGCCGAACGAGCTCCCAATCTCCTAATCGTGCTTATCTACCGTTTGTCGGTTTCCTACGTTAGAGGAGGATGATTCTCACAAATCCCTAAGATTTTTCGAAGCTTGGCCGAAAGCCTGACGAGTCATGCGTGCACCGAAATAGAGCGATCAAAGAGTCTGCCCATTCCGTTACATGGAATGTTCCGCTCGGCACGCTCATCCCCCTTTGGCAAAAGAAGTCGATGAAATGAATCTCAAGTTCAGCCATAAAATTCTGTTAGCCGCGTCAGGCGTCGTGGTTCTAGCCTTCGCGTTATTCACGTTCTACAACGACTACCTGCAGCGCAGCACCATCAAGCAAAATTTGGCATCGTCCATCCAGCAATCCGGTGAGCTTACCGCCAGTAGTGTGCAGAACTGGTTAAGTGGCCGTATCCTGGTCCTTGAGAACTTGGCGCAAAACGTTGCCCATCAGGGGAGTGGTGCTGACCTTCCTGGCTTGGTCGATCAGCCGGCACTCACCTCCAATTTCCAGTTCACCTACGTTGGTCAAGCCAACGGTGTGTTCACCCAGCGGCCCGATGCAAAAATGCCTGACGGCTACGACCCTCGCCAACGCCCCTGGTACAAGCAAGCGGTAACAGCCGACAAAACCATGATTACCCCGCCTTATATGGCGGCTGTGGGCGGTCAGATCGTGACGATTGCCATGCCTGTGAAAAAGAATGGCGAGTTATTGGGTGTAGTAGGGGGAGACCTGAGCCTGCAAACCCTAGTGAAGATCATCAACTCGGTAGACTTCGGCGGCATCGGCCATGCGTTTCTGGTCAGTGGTGATGGCCAGGTCATCGTCAGTCCTGACCAGGGTCAGGTGATGAAGAATCTCAAGGACATCTATCCCGGCACCAGCGTGCGTATCGAGAAGGTCAATCAGGACGTTGTCCTCAACGGCCAGGATCGCATCCTCTCGTTTACACCTATCAGCGGTTTGCCTGGCGCAGACTGGTACATCGGCCTGTCGATCGACAAAGCCAAAGCCTATGCCCCGCTGGGTAAATTCCGTACATCTGCGTTGATTGCGATGTTTATCGCCGTCATGGCAATCGCCGTACTTTTGAGCCTCTTGATTCAAGTGCTGTTGCGTCCGTTGACCACAATGGGCGTTGCGATGCAGGACATTGCTCAAGGTGAAGGTGATTTGACCCGACGCCTCGAGGTGACCAGCAAAGACGAGTTCGGCGAAGTCGGTAGCGCGTTCAACCAGTTCGTCGAGCGCATTCACGCCTCCATTTCCGAAGTGTCCTCGGCTACGCGGCAGGTGCATGATTTGTCCCAGCGTGTGATGGCGTCGTCCAACGCGTCGATCATCGGCTCCGATGAGCAGAGTGCACGCACCAACAGCGTGGCAGCAGCGATCAACGAACTGGGTGCTGCCACCCAGGAAATCGCACGTAACGCCGCTGATGCCTCGCAGCACGCCAGCGGTGCCAGTGAACAGGCGGACGATGGGCGTAAGGTGGTTGAGCAAACCATCCAGGCGATGTCGGAACTGTCGCAGAAGATCAGCCTGTCCTGTACCCAGATCGAGACCCTTAACGCGAGTACCGACAACATCGGTCACATTCTTGATGTGATCAAAGGCATCTCCCAGCAAACTAACCTGCTTGCGCTTAACGCGGCGATCGAAGCTGCTCGTGCTGGTGAAGCTGGGCGTGGGTTTGCCGTGGTGGCCGATGAAGTACGTAACTTGGCTCACCGCACCCAGGAGTCGGCAGAAGAGATCCACAAAATGATCACTTCCCTGCAAGTGGGGTCGCGTGAAGCTGTGACCACCATGAATGCCAGCCAGGCCTCCAGCGAAGAAAGTGTTGAGGTGGCCAACCAGGCTGGTGAGCGCCTGGTCAGCGTGACGCAGCGAATCGTTGAGATCGACGGCATGAACCAATCGGTCGCTGCCGCCACCGAGGAGCAGACCGCAGTGGTTGAAACCCTCAACGTCGACATCAACCAGATCAACCTGCTTAACCAGCAAGGTGTGGCCAACCTCAACGAGACGCTCAAGGACTGCGATGCACTGTCCCAACAGGCCAGTCGATTGAAGCAATTGGTGGATAGCTTCAAAATCTGATAATGCTTGCGTCGGAGCGAGGTGCTCGCTCCGACCGCTTGGAATAGATCCTGGGCCTATCCACGGGGCCTCACAAGGGGCTAGGGCACCGTGAGGCCGTTCAGAGGAAGCCGATGGCCCTGAGGTAGTCGCAACCCTTGCGTAACAGCTCAGGACTCTTCGGCGGATAGTGCATCCCCATCTTTTCCAAGCCCCATCTTGCGTTGTCGTAACGGATCAGAGAAGTGTCGCCGATGTCTTCACCCGGCCCGTTCAGGTAGAAGCCCAGCACACCGAACAACGCGTTATCCCGGCCCACCGTTCGCAATGCCTGCTGCCAGTGCTCAATGCTTACCCGTTCGAAGGCATGACCCGCCTGGCTGAACGCATCCAGGTACTCATCCCAGCTCAAGGGCTGTGGATTGTGTAGGTTGAATACGTTTCGCTCAGCGACAAAATGGCGGCTGTGAAAGGCGATAAAACGAGCCAGGAAGTCCACTGGCATCAGATCGAAGTTCACCTCCATCCTTGGGGCCAGCCCCAACTGCAGGGATCCTTTGAGCATCAGCATCAGTCGGTTTTTTTGCGGTTGGCAGACACCGTTCTGACTGTTGAAACTGATATTCCCCGGCCGATGGATATTCACCCAGGCCCCTTGCTTCACTGCGGCCCCTAACATCCGCTCGGCCACCCACTTCGTGAGGTTGTAGCCATTTTTTACATAGAGAGGCAACGTACCTGCAGCGGGAGCTTCGAGGACGTATTGTGCGGCGTCGACGCTGCTGCAGGCTGACAGCGTCGAGATGAAATTCAGAACCTTCTTACAATGAGTTTCGCAAAGACGCAGGCACTCAAGCACGGGCTCGACGTTGTCCTTGGCGAGTGAGGCGTAGTCCATCACATGATTGACCTGCGCCGCGTTATGCACCAGCACGCCATGATTGCGGGCGAGATAGTCGTATACGTCACTGGCCAAGCCCAGGCGAGGTTGGCGAATGTCGGCGGCATACACCTGCACTCGGCTCAGGTCCAGATGCTCCAGGTGGTATTCACGCAACGCCTGGGTGAACCGTGCCGCCGCCGAATGCCCCGGCAGTTCCCGGACCAGGCACGCCACCTCCCTTGCACCGCTGGCCAGCAACCCTTGGACGATATGTACCCCGACAAAGCTGTTAGCCCCTGTGACGATCGCTTTGCGCGGATCACCCGCGCGCGTCTGAGGTAGCACGTCAATCTCCAGCGCTCGTGAGGCATGGTTCTCTATTTGGCTGGACGCTGTATCTGGCAGCGCGCCGTCCTCCATCAGTGCGGCCAGCGTGCGGATCGTCGGTGCCTCAAAAAAATGGCTCAAGCAGGGGCTGCGGCCAAACTGCTCGCGCAGGCGTAGCAATAGAGTCGACAGTAGGATGGAGTGCCCACCCAGGTTGAAAAAGCTTTCATCGATTGACAGTTCGCGAGCAGGCAATGCCAATAACTCCCCCCACAGGGCCATCAATTGCGCCTGAAGAGGGGATTGGGCAGTGCAGGGAGTCAGCGCCTGCGAGAAGGTGATGGGGATTGCTCGTAACGCCTTGCGATCGACTTTGCCGCTGCTCGAACTGGGCATGCTCGGTAACTCGCTCCAGGCGTCGGGTTGCATATGGTCGGGCAACCACTGCCGAGCGTGTTCCTTCAGCCTTTCCAGCGTGGCACCGGGTTCGGGTTGTGCGACAAAACCGATGATTCTGTGCACTGGGTCAATCACCACCGCCACTTGGCGAAACAATCGACTGCTGCGCAGGCACTCCTCGATTTCTCGAGGCTCGACCCGAAAGCCGCGGATCTTGACCTGATCGTCCCGTCGCCCGCCCAACTCGATGCCGTCTTGCGTCCACTTCGCCAAATCGCCGCTACGGTAAGCCCGCAGCAACTGTCCGTTCGGCAATGCCAGCTCAACGAAAGGGTTGTCGGCCTGCGGCGCCGCATTCACATACCCCAGGCTCACCCCGGGGCCTGCGATATACAAATCGCCGATGACCTGTTCATCCACGGGTTGCAGGTTCTCGTCGAGAATCAACACCTGGCTGTTGGCAATGGGATGGCCAACGTTACGATGGTTGTCACCGCTCTGGAGCGTCCGATGGGTCGCCATCACCGTGGTTTCTGTGGGGCCGTAGAGGTTGTGCAGCTGGCACTGGCTTGCCAGTCGTTCGATCACGCACGGCTCGCAGAAATCGCCGCCGGTGAGCAGATGGGTAAGGCCCAATGGCTGATCCAACGGCAAGATGCTGAGCAGTGCTGGTGGCAGGAACCCATGGGTGATGCGCTGGCGATGAATCAGTTCGACCAGTTGCTGAGGATCGTGGCGTTGGTCTGCGCTAGGGACCACCAACTCGGCGCCGGCCATCAAGGCAGGAAAAATATCAATCAGGGACGAGTCGAAGCTCAATGCTGAAAACTGCAGGACGCGGCTCTGTTCATCCAGCGCCATGCGGTTGCCGATCCAGGCGGTGAAATGCGCCAGGTTGTGCTGGCTGAGCAGCACGCCCTTGGGCCGGCCCGTGGTGCCCGAGGTGAAAAGTGCCATGCAGGGCGCGTCGGTGTCCGGGCGATCGCGCATCAAGGGTTGTGTGGCATCGGCGTCGTGCGGGTCGATGTTGCTGACATCCAGTGACACGAAACGATCTCGCAGTGGGTGCAGGCCATTTTCCAGCAATACACAGGCGCCGGCGCTTTTGAGTATGCTGCGCTGGCGTTGTACCGGATGATCCGGGGCCAGTGGTAAATACACTGCGCCGCAACCCAGCACCGCCAGAATGCTCGCGTACAGCTCGGCGGATTTTTCCAGGCATACGCCAATCACTTGGGGGGTCTCAATGCCCTTGAGAAGGGGAAGCAGGCGTTGCTGGATCGCCACGGCGTGTAGTTGAAGTTGATGGTAAGTCACCCCCGTGCCCGCGACACTCAGCGCCGTTCGTTCTGCGAAGGTTTGGAGGCTAGCCTGCAACCGTTCGATCATGGGCGTCTGGGCTAGCCGCAACAGGGCCGGATCTGCCGTACGATTGAATCGATGCATGAACGCCAAGGCGTCCAACCCCTGCAAATCCTGTTCGGGCCAGGCGTTCCCGGTGGTCGTCGCAGAGAAATACGTGGGGTCCCTCGAGAACCCACTGACGAGCAAGGCCGCCCATTCCACCAGTACGCCCATTGCGTGCTGACACAGTCGTTGGCCGTTGCCGCTTGGCTCCTCGGCAACGTCATGCACGGCGCACAGGCACCCGTCACGGTCATAGCAGCGAAACTGAAGCGCGGGTAAACCCTGTTCGGACACTGGGCCGATACCCAGGCGCAGCCTCATCCAGACGGCGTCAGTGGGTAAAGCCAGCAGCGGTTGGCTACCGTCCTCAATCACCAGGTCGACAGCCTCACTTCCTGAGGTATGGCCGTATTGTTCCAGCACTTGTTTGATGGCATTCAGGGCTTTGCTGGCGGTGCCCCACTCAATCGTCAAGCGCCTCATGCCAACCTCCCGGGCCTGGGCAGGTAGTGGATCAGGGCCTGCGCCACGCTGGGTGTTTGCAGCACACCACTGTGGTGCAGCAGACCCATGATGTTGCCCACCAGCGGGTGTTGATGGGTAATGGGAAAGCCCAGCGCACAGACTTCATTGCGCAGCGCCAGGCGAATATGGGCACTGACATCCAAGTGTTCGATCAGGTGCAGATCGAAGCCTTTCTGTAGATCGTTGGTCAGATAGTGCGCCAGGAAGATCGGCAGGACATCGGCAATGCTGTCGCGGTCCTCAGGGCTTGCCGACTGCCAATAGATACGCACCAACTGTGCCCAGAACTGTGCGTGGCGCCCTTCATCAAACAGGTGGTCGGCCATCAAACCGCGGATGGAAGGCTTGACGCTGTCGTCCTTGGAGAATGCTGCCACCTCATGGGTTACGGTGTTTTCAGCGATGGCCACGCCGATCAATTCAACGGCATCGCGCAAGTGCGCCGGTGCCTGTGCTTGCGCGGCTGGCAGGGCGTGGCTCAGTTCGATTTGCCCGGGTAGATCGAGGGGTTGTATACCCGTCATTTCCACGGCTTGCTGCAGGAAATCCAGCGCGACCAGCGCGTGGTAATCCTCGTCCACCACGATGGTCATCGCGTCGTAGCGGCAGGCAAGAGGAAAAGTCAGCGAGAAACGATTCTTGGCAATACTGCGAGCGGTCTTGTCGACGATCTCGGTTTCGAAGATCACGACATCATTGATGAATTTATAGAAGCTTTGCACAAGCACGAAGTCGCGCCACTGTGGGCAGTGTTCGAGAAAGGTTGCGCTCAGCACCAGAGGTTGCCGGGACAAGGGATAGATCAGCTTGTCGTCGTTTTCCAGTACCCGTCGTGGGCGTGTACGGATGGTCGCGCGACGCTCCCAGTCTTCGGCAAAGGAGCGGTAGTTGGCGGCGTTCATGAGCGTACCTCTTGCACCGAAGCCAGCACACCGTCCCAGAAGGCAATGCGGCTTTCCACGGCGTCGAGGGCGGTGCAATCGGCTTGCTTCTGGCGAGTCGAGTCTGCACCGATCAAGCGCTGGAGCAACTGTTCTGCGCCTGGCCCGTGGTCATGGCTGTCCAATTCGATGTGACGGTTGAGGTAGTGAGATAAGGTCGGCACCTGATGAGCAATCAACGCGTTGCTGTGCAAAAGGCGCCCGAACATCGACGCAATGACACTCTCGCGGCTGTGCAGGAAGGCTGCCGCCACGCAATGGCTGGGGGCGCTGAGTGCGATCTGCAATGTGCTGTCGACAAAACGGGACACGCCAGGGGAGGCGTCAATCATTTGCAGGGCCGCACTGACCTCCACGCCCTGGTGTTGCAGGTCGATGAAGCGGTTGATGGCGAGGGTGCTGGCGCCGACTTCCGTCATGGCGTCCAGATACAACTCGAAGTGACTGCAATGGCCTCGCGTTGGGTGTTCGTCTGACTCCTCACCCAGCACGATTTCATTGATCAGTCGTGCGGCTTGCGGGTCAGTGGGGGGTAGCCAGGGTATCTGTGTACAGGTCAGGTCCTGTTGCAGGCGCTTGGTCAGGGTCATGAAGTCCCAGACAGCAAATACATGATTTTCCATAAAACGTTGTAGCTTGTTAACTGACGTTATTTCTATAAATAACGGGTGACTGCACAGCTGTAATTTTTTTTGTTCAAGCAAATCGTGACGCATGGTTGATGCCTATAAGTTGTTGCGACTGCTCTAAGGCAGTGATGGGGTTTTGTAGTTGTAAGATGAAAGAGTAAAACTTAGTGGGTGCTAAGCGCACAGCGCCACCTTGACGTTGATATGCGCAACGATTGGAAGGGGCTGGTTCGTAGAGGAGATATAAGAAGCTGACTCACTTGGTGGGTAAGCTTATAAGTGTATTAGATGCTTTTTTTAGAGGGTATATAAGGGGGCAAGTTATCTGTTTGTGTGTAGGAGGTTTCCTTGTAATAAGCCAGTTTAATTAAGTCGGGTTGATTTTTTGTAACCTGTCAGCGCGGGACTCTCCGTGATGGAGACGTTGTCCCGCAAGGTAAAGTGGAAAGTGGGAGTACAAAAATTTACTGCGCGCCTGCGTTGCCAGCGGCTTCAAGGCCATTGAGGTAGGTGGCGATCACCTCCATCCCACGCATCAAGTGATTACGCAGCGTCAGGATGCTCTCATCAATTTTCTTCTGTGCTACCAGGTTCAGCAGTTCGCGGTGGTCTTCCTGGGACGTTTCGCCCAGCCCCATGGCCTCAAGATTGAAGCGCAGGAAGCGCTCCTCCTCATTCAGCCCATGCTCGACCAGACTGAGCAGTCGCTGGTTGGGTGCCTTGCCATACAAGGCCATATGAAACAGACGATTGAGGCGGCCGATCTCGGTATAGTCTTTCTCGCGTTCCAACGCATTGATATACGTCTCGGCCTCGGCAAGATCAGTGTCGGTGAGCAATGGAATCGACAAACGCAGGGCTTCGGATTCCAGCAACATGCGCAAGGCGTAGGTCTCAGCCGAATTGTCCTCGATCAACGGAGCAACCACGGCGCCCTTGTGAGTCACCACGTGCAGCAAGGATTGCGCCTCCAGTTGGCGCAAGGCTTCGCGCACGGGCATGCGGCTGACGCCAAACAAGCTGGCCAGTTCTTGCTGGCGCATAGCCGTGCCACACGGCAACCGCCCATCCAGAATAGCGTTGCGCAACGTTTCTTCAATAACGGAGCGAGCAAGATGGGCGGGAATAGGCCCGCTGATTTTGATGCTGCTTAAAGGGTTCGGCTTCTGCGTCACGGTTACGCTATCCTCCTTTCTTGAATAGAGTGTGTCTAATTGGATCCAATGCACACTAAAGAGGGGCCGGGCGCTTGTCAAACAACCAAAGTTTCCGTTTGTAAGGGCTTACAAAGCGTATTTTGTACATCCCACAAGGGTGGGTTATGAACTCAGTCCACCCATGAATGATTGCACTATGCCATTGTTTTTTGTGGGTCGAGGCTTCACCATCCCTTGAAACCCTGTTTCTTTTCACGGACTGAACGCCTTGGCGGTAAGTTTTATTCCCTATCGGGTCCTGTGCTGGCTTTTATCAGCGATTTTATTGGCTGGCCTGATGCTTGGCGGGCTGCATGCCGATTGGGATTTCTCTCAGATCAGCCGTAAGGCCACCGCCTTGTACGGGCCATTGGGTGAAGGGCAGCAGCGTATTGACGCCTGGCAGCGGCTGTTGGCGACCGAAAAACAGGTCAGCGAGCAGGAGCAGCTCAAGGTCGTCAACTTGTTCTTCAATAAGCAAATGACCTACGTGGAAGACATCGACCTCTGGCACGTGGTCGACTATTGGGAGACACCCGTCGAAGCACTCTGGAAAGGTGCGGGTGACTGCGAAGATTACGCGATCGCCAAATATTTCAGCTTGCGTCACCTGGGCGTCTCCAGCGACAAATTGCGCATTACCTACGTCAAAGCCTTGCGTCAGAATCGCGCTCACATGGTCTTGACCTATTATCCGACGCCCGAAGCGATCCCGCTGGTGCTCGACAGCCTGATGGATGAAATCCTGCCGGCCAACCGTCGTACCGACTTGGTCCCGGTGTACTCATTCAACGCCGAAGGTTTGTACTTGCCCGGCGCCAAGGGCAACAAGAAAGTCGGTGATACCAAACGCTTGTCGCGTTGGCAGGATGTATTGAGAAAAATGCGTGCGGAAGGCTTCCCAGCCGAGCCTGCCAACTAGGAGTAACTGATCGGATGTCTCTGTTCAAACAACTATTGATCGCAATCTGTCTGTTCCTGGTGGTCGCCTTCAGTGGCAGCTTCATGGTCAGCCTGGAGAGTTCGCGCACGCAATACGTCAACCAACTGCGCTCCCATGCACAGGATGCCGCTACGGCGCTGGCGCTGTCACTGACGCCCAATATCGATGACCCGGCCATGGTGGAACTGCTGGTCAGCTCGATCTTCGACAGCGGCTACTACGCCAGTATCCGCGTGGTGGATCTGGCCACGGATAAAACCATCGTTGAGCGCAGCGGCATTCCTGACAACAATGGTGTGCCCAACTGGTTTGTAAAGTTGATCGGCCTGGAGCCGGCCGGTGGTGACGCGCTGGTCAACCGCGGCTGGGAGCAGGCGGCGCGGGTCGAGGTGGTCAGCCATCCGATGTTTGCCCTGGCCAAGCTCTGGCAGAGCGCCTTGGGTAGCCTTGGCTGGTTACTGTTATGCGGTGCGGTCAGCGCCGTGCTCGGCGCCTTGTTGCTGCGCCGGCAATTGAAGCCTTTGGACTACATGGTCAAACAGTCCCACGCCATTGCCCGTCGAGAGTTCCTCAGCCTGCCTGAGCTGCCACGCACACCGGAACTGCGGCGTGTGGTGCAGGCCATGAACCAAATGGTGGAAAAGCTCAAGGCGCTGTTCCAGGAACAGGCCGAGCGCAGCGAAAAACTGCGCACCGAGTCTTATCAGGACAACCTCACCGGTCTGGCCAACCGGCGTTATTTCGAGATGCAACTCAACGCCCGGGTCAGTAACCCGGAAGAGACAAACTCCGGCTATTTGCTGTTATTACGTGTCAAGGACCTGGCGGGCCTCAACCAACGCCTGGGCGGCCAGCGTACCGACCAGTTGCTGCAAGCCGTCGGCGAACAACTGCTGCGCCAGTGCGAGCCGTACCCGGAAACCCAGAACCTTGTCACCCGTATTCGCGGTGGTGAGTTCGCCGTGCTGGCACCGGGGTTGATGCGTGAAGAGGCGCAGCAATTGGCGCAGAACCTTGAAAGCACCTTGTTCAGCCTGCAGGCGACCGGCGCCAGCGACGTTACGCCGGTTGCCTATATTGGCTTGGCGCCGTTCAACCATGGCGACGCGCCTCAAGCCCTGCTGACCCTCGCCGACCAGGCCCTGGCTCAGGCCGAAGCCCAGGGCGACACTAGCTGGGTGTGCCTCGACCATGGTGCCGCCACCGGCGTCGGCGATGATCACCACGCCTGGCACACATTGTTGGACCAGGCCCTGACCCAGCAGCGCTTCCAGTTGTACTTCCAGCCGGTTGTTGCCAGCCAGGATCCGGAGCTGGTCTTGCACTACAAGGTACTGTCACGCTTGCAGGACGAGCAGGGCCATACGATCCCGGCGGGGCGTTTTCTGCCATGGCTTGAGCGTTTTGGCTGGTCGGCCCGCCTGGACCGCTTGATGCTCGAGCAAGTGCTCAAGCAGATGACCAGCCACAGCCATAACCTGGCACTGAACCTTTCGGCCGCCACCTTGCAGGACGCCCAGGCGCTGAACCGGGTTTATGACCTGCTACGCCAGAACAGCCCCTTGGGCCCGCGTCTGACCCTGGAGATCGGTGAAGAGCAACTGCCTGAGCAGCCCGTGCTTGAGCAGATGACCCACCGCCTGCGCGAACTGGGTTTTTCCCTGAGCCTGCAACGTTTCGGTGGACGGTTCAGCATGATCGGCAACCTGGCACGCCTGGGCCTGGCCTACCTGAAAATCGACGGCAGCTATATCCGCGCCATCGATCAGGAAAGCGACAAACGCCTGTTTATCGAGGCCATCCAGCGCGCGGCCCACAGTATCGACCTGCCGTTGATTGCCGAACGTGTGGAAACCGAAGGTGAGCTTAAGGTGATTCGTGAAATGGGGATTTTCGGCGTTCAAGGGCAGCTGTTTGGCGAGCCTGCGCCGTGGAAATAATGCAGATCTGATGGGGGTGTGGCGAGGGAGCTTGCTCCCGCTCAGGCCCATTCTTTCAACAAAGAGCAGGGCCGCTTCGCGCCCCAACGGGAGCAAGCTTCCTCGCCACAGAAAGCCCGCTCATCAGTGGTCCGTGTGCTTAGATAAGCCCGGTCTCTTCATCATTGATCAAGTGGCTCAACCCACCCAGCGCTTCCCGTGCGTGGGTACGGTCCATCAATTTGGCCTGTGCCGCCGGCGGCAAGTCAGTCACGCTGATCACGCCCTTGCGGGTCAGCACTTGAATCAAGTCGTCCAGCACCCGGATCATCTCCAGGTCACTTTGCTTGAGCTGGGCCAGGCTGGTTTCCACCACTTCGTTGGCGTACCAGGCCTGGATCTCATGGTGATCGGCCGGCAGGGTTTCGGTGGACTCGGCAAAGGCAGCGGCCTCCACGCGACTCAGCACGCCCTGTGCATCACGTTGCACGTAAAACATAAGAATCCCTCGAAAATGAGCCACACACCCTCACCCGTATAGGTCGGCAGTGTGTTGATAAGCACGAGTATGCGATGCAACCGGCCATCAGGGCCAGCAACCTATCGCCCAAGCAAATCGGCCGCCTCAAGGGCGGCCGATAAACTGAAGCTTAGGCGGTGTGATCGATCTTGATGGTCGGGTCGGCACCACTGATCAGCGAGTTGATGCTGGTGTGGGACCAATCGTTGCCTTCCAGCTTGATCGTCACATCGGCATTGGCCAGGCCGCCAGCGGCGTTGAGCTTGCCTTCACTGCTCACCTGCAGAGTCGACACGCCGTCTACCGTGGTGATCTTGAGGTAGTTGTCAATGGTGCTGTCCGTCTCACCCTTGAGCAAATCCCGCAGATCAATCCGGTCGCCTTCCGACGCGTTGAAGTCCTTGATCACATCGTTGCCGACGTCACCCGACTTCCACACAAAGGTGTCGGCCCCCGAGCCACCGATCAGGATGTCGTTGCCCGGGCCACCAATCAATGTGTCGTTACCGGTGCCTCCCAGCAGGATGTCATTGCCTTTGCCGCCGTCCAGGTAGTCGTTGCCGCCCTGACCGAACAGAATGTCATCGCCAGCACCGCCCAGCAGCGTGTCGTTACCGTCCTTGGCGCCGGACACATCGAAGTCGGCATAGTGCTCGGTGACGTACTGATGCACGTTCGACGGGGTCACCGCCGAGACGGCCAAGCCGGTCTTCTGGGCCACAAAGGCTTGCAGTGCGTTGTAACCTTCACCGGTAATGCCGCTGAAGCTCACCAGGTCGCCGAAGATGATGTCGTTGCCGTCACCACCGCTGATGGTGTCGGAGCCTGGCAACGTCGCCTCGGTGTGGCCGAGGATAGCGTTGGCCAGGTCCTTCGGATCGATGTTGCTTTGCGGCTTACCGTCGGTGTCGTACGGCTTGAGGTCGTTGAGGCTGACGTCGCCGTTGATACCGATGGCTTCCACTTGCGACATCCCGCCCAGCAATGCGAAGGCGCTCTTGGCGTTGCTCAGCGTCGTCGAATCGGTGCTGTAGCCCGTACCCGAAAGGTTGGACAGTTCGAAAGTACCATCACCTTGGGCGTGGACGGTGCCTAGGTTGTTAATGACCCAGCGTGAGCCATTCCAGGTTTGCAATTGAGCTGCACCCGAGGAATCGATGCTGAAGTAGTGGGTGTTATCCAGGTACTTGCTGAAGGTTGTCCCCAGTGTGTAGTTGGCCGTCGTCACCAAGTCGTCGAGCTTGGTGTTGTAAATCGTCGGGTTGGTCTGCTCGCCGCTCTGGTAGTACGTCGGCTTGCCGTCGGTGATGAAGTAGGTCAGGTTGGTGGCACCGGTGTTAGCGGTGGCCAAGCCACTCTGGAAGAAGTTGGCCGTGGCCTTGAACACGTCTTCGTAGTTGGTACCACCACCTGACGCCATCGAGTCCAGCACCGCTTTCAGAACATTCAGTGCATTGGGATCATTGAGGTTGATCGCCACCGACTGGTTCACCTGGGTATCGAAGTCCGCCAGGAAGATGTTCACAGTGCCCGACGTGTTGGCGCCCAGGCTGTCTTTGAGTGAGTTGAACACCGAGGTCAACGAGGCCTTCGCCGCGTTGATCGAGTCAGGGCTCATGCTGCCGGAACTGTCCACCATGAACGCGATGTTGTAGTTCTTGCCCTGCACCACATTCAGGCCGCCGATATCGGCCACGACGATGTCATTGCCATCGGTGCCAGTGATGGCGTCGCTGCCCGAAGTGCCTGTCACCGGGTTGTAGGTTGCCGGGTAGACCGTGACCGGCAATTGCGCGGTGGTGCTTGCCGAGCCGCCGATGCTTTCGGTGGACGTCGAGGTAACAGTCAGGTTGAACTGGCCGCTGTAGTAGGTCGGCGGCTTGATGGTCAGGGTGCTCAGGTCCCAGCCGGTCACGTTGACTTCGCCCACGGTTTTGGTCGCGGTGAAGGTGTGCCCGGAAGCGTCCGTGAGTACCGAGCCCGCCGGTACGCCACTGATCTTCACGCTCAGGGTCTCCGAACCGTCGGTATCGGTCAGCGCGGTGGTTACCTTGGACAGCTTCACGGTGCCGTTTTCCTGGCCTTCGTTGAGCTTGTAGCCCACGTAGTAACCGTCACCGTTGCTGCCATGCAAGTCGGACACGGTCACGCCGGCGTTGGTCAAGTCAGTGACCCCGGTATACAAAGGCACGCCGCTGGTGCTCAGGTCCTGAACCGGGCCGCCATTGATCGACAGGTTCACGTCGTAGCTGCCAGGGCCCGATTGGTTGGCGTGGTAGATCTCAAGGCTGTAGTAACCGCTGACCGTTGGCGTGATCGAGCCGCTGAACTTACCGCTGTTGGTGCCCCATAGAGCACTGGCCACGTCTTTGCCGCCGACATTGATCACCAGGCTGTCATCACCCGTACCGCTGAAGGTATAGGTCTTGCCGGCTTCCATGTACATCAGGCCGGAGATCTTCGAACCCGCACCGGCTGCGACGTTGGTGGTGGACTCGACATTGGTCACGACCCCACTGCTGTTCGGTGTGCCGGCGTTATCAATGGCGTTTTTCAGGTCGGCCGGAGCCGCGCCGTTACCGTTGGTGCCCAGGCCGGCGATGCTGTTCCAGCTTTGCTTGATCAGGCCGATGGAACTGACGTTATTGTCGGCCACATTCAGGGTCGGTGCGTCGGCCACCGGGGTGATATCGACTTTCACCGTGGCACTGTTGCCCAGGTCCTTGCCGTCGGTAGGCTGGAACTTGAACTGTGCGTAATCGGCCTGCTTGTTACCAATACCGGTGCCGCCGTAACCATCGGTGCCTGACTCGTTGGCGTTCGGCATGAAGCGCAACTGGCCGCCATCGATCTGGGCTTTGGTGAAGGTTTGGCCCGCGGTCACGTTGGTCCAGGTGGCACCATCCGCCGCCAGGTATTGCAGCTTGCCGGCCACCGGCAGGTCGGTGATTTTCACGCCGAGGCTGCTTTGTGGCGAGTCCACATCGGTCACGCCAAAGTTGGCCCAGGTCAGGGCCAGCGGCGTGTCTTCGGTACCGGTTACGGCACTGCCGGTCGCCACAGGTGGATCGTTGACCGCCACCACGTTGACGGTGGTGGTGGCGACATTGGAGTAGTTACCGCCATCGGTCACGGTCACGGTAATGGTCCGCGGCGTGGTGCTTGGGTCGTGGCTGTTGTTGGTGAACGTGATGTTCTTGATCTGCTGCATGTAGTCAGCCAGCGACGCCGTACCGGTCAGGGTCAGAGTGATCTTGCCAGTGGCAGGGTCTGTGGCCGAGGTCACGTTGATGCCTGCGACGTTGCTAACGTTCAGCGAGTCGCCTTGCTGGGTGTTGGTCAGGACCACGGTGGCGCCGGTCAGTTGGGTGCTGTCCGGATCGGTGATCTTGATGTCGGTGTCAGCAATCGACACGCCAGTGCCGCCTTCGGTGAAGGTGGTCTTGTAGTCGGCACCCGTGGCGCCGCTGGAGTTGTTGGCATCCAGGTCGATGACCGGCGGCGCATCATTGTCGATGATGTCGGTGCTGACGGTGCCTTTGTCGACCACCAGGCTCTCGAAGTTGCCCCCCGTGGTCTTGTCGATGGTGATGACGATCTGTTCCGTAGGTTCGGTGATCTTGTCGTCGATCGTACGAATATCAAACGGCACGCTGCTGGCGCCGGCCGGGATCTTCACGGTGTAAACACCATTGAAGTCCGAACCATCGGTGGCGGTGCCGCTGTACTTGAGCGTCACGGTCACGTCGGTTTGCGCCGGGTTGCTCAGGGTCAGGGTGTAGTGTGCTGTACCGCCTTCCGTCACCGACGCATCGCCGGTGATGCTGATAGTGGTGTTGTTGACCACATCCGTCACCTTGGTGACCACCGTGCTGCCGTCGACGATCAAGTGCTCGTACTTGTCGCCGCCGCTGACCACGCCGGTAATCTTGGCGCTGACATCGTTGGCACCGAGATACACGTCATTAGGCGCGATCGCAGCAGTGGTGCTGCTGGACTTGCCGTTGCCGATGGTGATGGTCGAGCCGTTATCGAGCTTCACCACCAGGTCGGAACCAACGTTGGTCACCGCCGCGCCGTTTTTATCGACCAGGGACGCAGTATAGATAATCTGCCCGCCCTCGCTGACTGAACCAGTGGCCTTGAGCACGACAGTCACGTCATCGATGGTGTCGTTGATCGTGGTGGTTGCGCCGTTGCCTGCGACTTGCAGCTTCTCGAAGTTACCGCCAGCGGTGTCTGTGATCTTGACCGTCTGGGTGCTCTTGTCGATGAACACGTCATCGCTAGGTGCAGGGACAGTTACCGTGCCGACGGTTTCGCCGGCCTTGATGGTGATGGTCGAACCGTTATCCAGCTTCAACGTAACGTCGGTGCCCGCTTTATTGGAAAGCGTAGCGGTGTAGGTGATCTGGCTACCTTCGTTGACTTCGCTTGGCGCAGTCAGGGTAACGGTAGTGGTATCAGCGGTGCCCGGAGTATCGGTGACGGTGGTATTTACCGGCGTAGTGCCCGGCACCAGGTTTTCAAAGTGCTCGCCGCCGGTCACGCCTTTGATGGCGGTGGTGACGGTCTGGTCGCCTTTGTAGACGTCGTTCGGCGCTACGGTGGTGACGGTGCCGCTGGACTGGTTGACGCCGATAGTGATGGTTTTGCCATTGTCCAAGGTCACGGTCAGCGGGTTGGTGATGTTGGTCACCGCGTTACCCGACTTGTCGACCAGCGACGCGGTGTAAACGATGTTGCCGCCTTCACCTACGGTGGTGGTGGCGGTCAGAACCATATCGACCTTGTCGATGGTGTCGTTGATCGTGGTAGTCGCGCCATTGCCTGCAACTTCCAGCTTCTCGAAGTTGCCGCCAGTGGTATCGGTGATCTTGACCGTCTGGGTGCTCTTATCGATGAACACGTCATCGCTTGGGGCAGGGACAGTTACCGTGCCAACGGATTCGCCGGCCTTGATGGTAATGGTCGAACCGTTGTCGAGTTTCAGGGTGACGTCGGTACCCGCTTTATTGGAAAGCGTAGCGGTGTACGTGATCTGGCCACCCTCGTTAACCTCAGACGGAGCTGTCAGAGTCACGGTGGTGGTATCAGCGGTGCCCGGAGTGTCGGTGACGGTGGTGTTCACCGGCGTAGTGCCCGGCACCAGGTTTTCAAAGTGCTCGCCGCCGGTCACGCCTTTGATAGCGGTCGTGACGGTCTGGTCGCCTTTGTAGACGTCGTTTGGCGCTACGGTGGTGACGGTGCCGCTGGATTGGTTCACACCGATGGTGATGGTCTGGCCGTTATCGAGGGTGACGGTCAGCGGGTTAGTGATGTTAGTCACCGCGTTACCCGACTTGTCGACCAGCGACGCGGTGTAAACGATGTTGCCGCCTTCACCTACGGTGGTGGTGGCGGTCAGAACCACATCGACCTTGTCGATAGTGTCGTTGATCGTGGTGGTCGCGCCATTGCCTGCGACTTCCAATTTCTCGAAGTTGCCGCCAGTGGTATCGGTGATCTTGACGGTCTGGGTGCTCTTA
>NZ_JALJFG010000061.1 GCF_023242475.1 Pseudomonas sp. MWU15-20650
GGGTTGGCCCCCTCCCACATGTTTGACTGCATACACCCGGCCTAAAGGGGCAGGTGGCGACTGAGCAACGCCCGCAACGCCGCCGGCTTGACCGGCTTGGCCAAGTAATCAAGGCCCGCCGCATGCACCTCGGCCACCCTCTCAGGGCGCCCATCGGCACTGATCACCACGCCAGGAATCGGTTCCGCCAGTTGCGCTCGCAGCCAGCCCATCAGCTCAGTGCCGGTTTCGCCGTGGTCCAAGTGGTAATCCACCAGCGCCAACTGCGGGCGCACACCCTCGGCCAACAATGCCGCGCATTGCGCCTGGTCGGTAGCGGTCCACACTTCACAGCCCCAGCGAGTGAGCAGGCTGCGCATCCCGATCAGGATGCTTTCCTCGTTATCCACGCACAACACTTGCGCACCGCTTAATGGCAGGCCGTTTTCCAGGGGCGCTTTTGGCTGCGGGTTGGCCTGGTTACGTGCCAGCGGCACACATACGCTGAATACGCTGCCCTTGCCCGGCCACGAGCGTACGCTCAAGTGATGGCCCAGCACGCGGCACAGGCCGTCGGCAATGGCCAGGCCCAGGCCCAGGCCTTTCTCGGCGCGTGTCTGGTGGCTGTCCAGGCGCTTGAACTCTTCGAAGATCACCTGCTGTTTATCCAGCGGAATGCCAGGCCCGCGGTCCCAGACTTCCAGGCACAACTCGCCCTTTCGCCGGCGTACGCCTAGCAGCACCGGACCGTCGGCATAACGGAAGGCGTTGGTCAGAAAGTTCTGCAAGATCCGCCGCAACAACTTGATGTCACTGTCTATCCGCAAGCGACTGCCGCGTAAACGGAAACGCAAGCCTTGCTCGTTGGCCAGCGCCTTGAATTCAGCGCCCAGGGTGTCGAACAGCTCGTTGAGCACAAAGGGTTGGCGTTGTGGGTTGATCTTGCCGTTTTCAAGGCGCGAGATATCCAGTAAATCGCTGATCAAGTCTTCGGCCGAGCGTAACGAACTGTCCAGATGCTGCACCAATTG
This sequence comes from Pseudomonas sp. MWU15-20650, assembly GCF_023242475.1. Classification (GTDB taxonomy): domain Bacteria; phylum Pseudomonadota; class Gammaproteobacteria; order Pseudomonadales; family Pseudomonadaceae; genus Aquipseudomonas. The sequence goes on from NZ_JALJFG010000061.1 coordinate 1,011, forward strand.
CCGCGCCTCGGTGGAGAGGCCATCGTGCTGGTGGGAGAGGGCGGCAGAGAATAAGCGTGCGGCGTTCAACGGTTGCATCAGGTCATGGCTCACTGCGGCCAGGAACCGGGTCTTCGATTGGCTGGCGGATTCGGCCACGCCCTTGGCGTCGGTGAGTGCCACATTGAGCTGCGACAGTTCATGGGTGCGCTCGGTCACCCGTTGTTCCAGTCCTTCGTTGGCCTCGGTCAGTGCTTGTTCGGCTTCACGGAATGCGGTGATGTCGGTAAAGCTCATGACAAAGCCACCACCAGGCATCGGGTTGCCGATCAACTCGATCACTCGCCCATTGGGGAACAGGCGCTCTGAGGTATGTGCACGACCCTGGCGCATCCAATGCAGGCGACGCGCCACGTGTACTTCGGCTTCGCCGGGCCCACACAAGCCGCGTTCGGCGTTGTAGCGAATAATGTCGGCAATGGGCCGACCCACGCTGATCAGCCCATCCGGGTAGTTGAACAGTTCCAGATAGCGCCGGTTCCAGGCCACCAGCTTGAGGGATTGATCCACCACGCTGATGCCTTGAGTAATGTTCTCAATGGCACCTTGCAACAGGGCGCGGTTGAACTGCAGGACCTCAGAGGCTTCGTCGGCGATCCGTACCACGTCCTCCAGCTGCATTTCCCGCCCCTCAATGGCAGCTTTCACCACTGCACGCGTCGATGATGCACCGAGTACGCCTGCCAACAAGCGCTCGGTATGAGCGATCCAATCGTTATCAGCGTTCTGGTTGGGGTTGAAACCTTTGCCTTGGCGATAGGCGAAGCGAATAAAACTCTGCTGCGCACGCTCTTCACCGACGAAACGTGCGGCCAGGCTGAGCAAGTCGCTGATCTGCACCGACAACATCGAGCGGGCGCTGGCGCGCTGGCTGATCTCCTGACCGATAAAGCGCCCCGCCTGCCAGTGCTCCGACACCCTTGTGCGCGACAACATCGAGACCCATACGAACAAGGTGAAGTTACCGGCCAGGGAGAACACAGTGCCCAGGGTCAGCGAGGTCACGGAAAACCCGAACGGATGTGAATGCATCCACGTCAGTCCGGGGAAGAGGCTGAGCGACCAGCCCAGGCTTTTCGCGGTGACGGGGAGGACCAAGGTGTAGAACCACAGGAAGGTACCGGTGGCCAAGCCGGCAAATACGCCCCGTCGGTTGGCCTGCTTCCAGTAGAGCGCGCCGAGCATCGCCGGTGCCAGTTGAGTGACGGCGGCAAAGGCGATCTGGCCGATGGTCGCCAGGCTTGCGGTCGACCCCAGCAGCCGATAGCTCACATACGCCAGCAGCAGGATGATCACAATGCTGACCCGTCGCACCGACAGCATCCAATGGCGAAATACTTCGAACGGCCGCTCGGCGCTGGAGCGGCGTAGCAGCCAGGGCAGCAGCATATCGTTGGAGACCATGGTCGACAGGGCAATGCTGGCCACGATCACCATGCCGGTGGCGGCCGAGGCTCCGCCAATGAAGGCCAGCACGGCGAGGGCAGGATGGGCCTGGGCCATCGGCAAGCTGATCACATAGGAGTCCGGCAGCACCGAGCCGGGCAACAGCATTTTGCCGCCGAGGGCGATGGGGATCACGAACAGTGCGGCAAGGATCAAGTAAGCCGGGAACACCCACTTGGCCAGGCGCAGATCTTGCGGGTCGATATTTTCAACGACCGTCACGTGGAATTGCCGGGGCAGGCAGATGATTGCCATCATGGCGACGCCGGTCTGTACCACCATCGATGGCCAGTTGACGGTCTCTTTCCAGTACTCCTCCAGGCGGGGCGCGAGCATTGCCTGGCTGACCAGGTCACCGAAACCGTCGTATAACCCGTAGGTTACAAACGCACCGACCGCGAGAAAAGCGAAGAGCTTGACCAGGGATTCAAAGGCAATCGCCAGCACCATGCCACGGTGGTGTTCGGTGGCGTCGAGGTTACGGGTACCAAACACGATGGTGAACAGCGCCAATACCAGCGACACGATCAAAGCCGTGTCCTGGGCCCGAGTACCGGTGGTGTCGGGGCCGGAGCCGATCAACAGGTTCACACCGAGCACGATGCCTTTGAGTTGCAGCGCAATATAGGGCAGCACGCCGACCAGGCAGATCAATGCCACCACTACCGCCAGCGACTGGGATTTGCCGTAGCGCGCAGCGATGAAGTCGGCAATGGATGTGATGTTTTCCTGCTTGCTGATCAGGATCATCTTCTGCAGCACCCAGGGCGCCAATACGAGCAACAACACCGGTCCCAGGTAGATCGGTAAAAATGCCCATAGCTGCTCGGCGGCCTGGCCTACAGCGCCGAAAAAAGTCCAACTGGTGCAGTACACGGCCAGCGACAAGCTATAGACCCAGGCACGCATGCGCGGTGGCAGCGGCGCGTGGCGGCGGTCACCGTAAAAAGCGATGGCAAACATAATGGCCATATAGGCCAGGGCAACGGCGGCGATCAGCCCGCAGGACAACGTCATGGTAACTCCGAGCATAAGAACACCCAGGCATTCCAGGCCCGGTTGGACAGTCTCGCATGATGCTTGGGGTTAGTCAGTGTCGACCAAGGTCGTGTGGGAGCTGTCGAGCCCAGGCGAGGCTGCGATGCAGGCGCTGCGGTGCTTCTATCGCAGCCTCGCTAAGGCTCGGCAGCTCCCACAGCCAGGGTCTTCTGGCGCAGGATATAGAGGGTGACGAGCACCGCACTGGTCAGCATAAAGCCCCGTGCCCATGGCGAGGGCACCAGGTAGCAGGAGAAACCGATGCTCAGCCACATCAGGCCGATGGCGTAGACCTTGCCCTTGAGCGGGATACCGTTACCGCCCAGGTAGTCACGAACCCAGGGACCCAGGTGCGGGTGTTGCACCAGCCAGTGGTAGAAGCGTGGGGAGCTTCGAGTGAAGCAGGCAGCGGCGAGCAGAAGGAAGGGCGTAGTCGGCAATACCGGTAGGAAAATGCCGATCACCCCTAGCGCTACGCTTAGCCAGCCGATGGCCAGCAGCGTGTAGCGCAGGAGCAGCGAGCGGTTGCCCATGGGTTTCACGGGCAAGCGGCTTAGTGGTGGCGGGGCTTGAGAATCGCCGGTTTCTCGTCAGGGGCGTTGCACAGCAGGTACAGCGCGGTCAGGGCTTCCGGGATCTGAACGATCATGTCGTCCATCAGGTTGGCGTCGGCGGCGATGTCGGAAAACTCCGGCTGGTCATCGAACAGGCCCGAACCGACCATGATTGGCAGGAGCATTTCGCTGACTTCTTCCTCGGCGGTTTCGAACCAGGCGGCCTCGCGCAGGAATACCCCTTCCATGAAGCCGATGCACCAGCCGCGCAGGTCGGAGTCATCCGGCTCTTCGCCCAGGTCCAGGTCACACGGCAGCTCGAATTCCTCATCGGAGGCCAGCTGGCGACCGATGTGGGCCTTGAGGGCCAGCAGGGTGGATTCGATTTCTTCGCGCTGGGCGGCGTCGGCGTAGTGAGGCTCTTCGGCGAACAGCGCGTCGATCCATTCACGGTCGGGCACGACGTCGGAGCAGATCGACAGGGCGGTCAGGTAGCCGTGGGCGGCCACGTAGTCCAGCGCCTCGTCATGCAGCTCATCGGCGTCGAGGAAGGCTTGCAGGCGGGTTAGTTGCTCAGCGAAGGACATTGAAGGGCTACCTTGGGAATAAACGATGCTGAATTCTAGGCTTTCTTGAGCGCCCAGGCCAGCCGCACGGCATATTTGCCAGGTTTTAGAGCGAGATGTCTATTCGTCAGTCGTGCCCTTTGCCGGAGGACGCTCGGGTATACTGCCGCGTTTTGTGATGCCCCAGCAGGCCAAGCGCCAACCTGAGAAAACTTCGCTTACGGATTATTTTCCGTGAACGCGTGTTTTTTCGGCCAGCCTGTACAGAGGGATTTCGGCACCATTTTGGAGTTTTACATGCTCGAGCAGGCTCAACGCGTCCTCAAGGACATCTTCGGCTACGACAGTTTTCGTGGCCGCCAGGGTGCGATCATTGAGCGCGTGGCCAGTGGCGGCGACGCCCTGGTGCTGATGCCTACCGGTGGTGGCAAGTCGTTGTGCTTCCAGGTGCCGGCGCTGTTGCGCAATGGCCTGGCCGTGGTGGTGTCGCCGCTGATTGCATTGATGGACGACCAGGTGGCGACCCTGGAAGAACTTGGCGTGGCTGCCGCGTCCTTGAATTCCACGCTCAGCGCCGAGCAGCAGCGCGACCTGGCTGCCCGCATCAAGCGTGGCGAAGTGAAGATGCTGTACCTGGCGCCGGAGCGCCTGGTGCAGCCGCGGATGCTGGCCTTCCTGCAAAGTCTTGAAATTGCCCTGTTCGCCATCGACGAAGCCCACTGTGTATCGCAGTGGGGTCATGATTTCCGTCGCGAATACCTGCAGCTGGGCCAATTGGCCGAACTGTTCCCCGACGTGCCCCGCATCGCCCTGACCGCCACCGCCGACAAGCGTACCCGTGAAGAAATCGTCGAGCGTCTGCATTTGCAGGACGCCGAGCGCTTCCTGTCGAGCTTTGACCGGCCCAACATTTTCTACCGCATCGTGCCCAAGGAACAACCGCGCAAGCAGTTGCTGGCGTTCCTGTCCGAGCGGCGCAGTGATGCGGGCATTGTCTATTGCCTGTCGCGCAAGAAGGTCGATGAAGTGGCCGCGTTCCTCTGCGAACAAGGCTACCCGGCGTTGCCGTACCATGCCGGCCTGCCCAACGATCTGCGTGCCTATCACCAGAAGCGCTTCCTCAATGAGGAGGGGCTGATCATGGTGGCGACCATCGCCTTCGGCATGGGTATCGACAAATCCAACGTGCGTTTCGTGGCGCACATGGATCTGCCCAAGTCCCTTGAAGCCTATTACCAGGAAACGGGCCGCGCCGGTCGTGATGGCCTGCCAGCGGATGCCTGGATGGTCTACGGCCTGCAAGACGTGGTGATGCTCAAGCAAATGCTGCAGAACTCCGAAGGCGACGAGCGTCACAAGCGCCTTGAGCAGCACAAGCTCGATGCCATGCTCTCGTTGTGCGAAGAGACCCGCTGCCGTCGCCAGACACTGCTGGCGTATTTCGACGAAGACATGCCCGAGCCCTGCGGCCACTGCGATAACTGCATCGATGGCGTGCAGACCTGGGATGCCACCGAGCCGGCGCGCCAGGCGTTGTCGACGATCTACCGAACTGGCCAGCGTTATGGCGTGGGGCATCTGGTGGATGTGCTGCTGGGCAAGGACAACGAGAAAATCCGCAGCTTCGGCCACGAGAAACTCTCGGTCTACGGCGTCGGCAAGGCGCGAGCCGAAGGCGAATGGCGTTCACTGTTCCGCCAGATGGTTGCGCGTGGCCTTGTCGACATCGACATCGAGGGCTTTGGCGGCCTGCGCCTGAATGACAGTTGCCGGCCCTTGCTCAAGGGTGAAGTAAGCCTTGAACTGCGTCGTGACCTCAAGCCACAGACCACCGCCAAGAGCAGCACCAGCCAGGCCAGTCAACTGGTGCGGGGAGAGGAGCGCGAGCAGTGGGAAGCCTTGCGTACCCTGCGGCGTAAACTGGCGCAGGAACACAGTGTTCCGCCGTACGTTATTTTCCCTGACTCCACCTTGCTGGAGATGTTGCGTGAGCAGCCGGCCACCCTGGCAGAGATGGCCAGGGTCAGTGGTGTGGGTGCGCGCAAGCTGGAGCGTTACGGCCAAGCCTTCCTCGAAGTGCTCGGCGGCCAGGCCGAAGCGCCGAAGGAAGTTGCCGATATTCGCCACGAACTGATCAGCCTGGCCCGTGCCGGCATGACCCCGATCCAGATCGCCGGCCAGCTGCAATGCTCGGAAAAGAATGTCTATACCCTGCTCGCTGAATCCATTGGCAAGCAGCAGTTGTCGTTGGAGCAGGCCCTTGATTTACCTGAGGATTTGCTTGGCGAGATCCAGGACGCATTTCTGGATGGAGAAGGCGAATTGCCACCGGTTTCGGAGATTGCGCCGTTATTTACCGGGCGGGTTCCGGAGGGCGTTTTGTACTGCGTGCGTGCCGCTTTGCAGTCTGAATTCGAAATTTAGTGTGCCAATTACGACAATGTAACGAATCAGTACAGGGTGAAGCTTGCCTACTGGCATGGCTCATGCTTAGCTGACTAATAATTAGCCACACTTTATTTTCAGTCTAAAACATGAGTTTTTTATGCCGTTAACCGATCAACACCGCTTTGGCATGCAGTTGGCGCAAATGTCCCGAGGTTGGCGCGCCGAGCTGGACCGCCGTTTGGCGGGGCTGGGCTTGTCCCAGGCGCGTTGGCTGGTGCTGTTGCACCTGGCCCGTTTTGAAGAAGCACCTACTCAGCGTGAACTGGCCCAAAGTGTCGGAGTAGAAGGGCCCACACTGGCGCGCCTGCTCGACAGCCTGGAAGGCCAGGGCCTGGTACAACGCCAGGCTGTGGTAGAAGACCGCCGCGCCAAACGCATCCTGCTGTGCGATACCGCCCGGCCTCTGATCGACCAGATCGAAACCATCGCCACGGCCCTGCGCCATGAACTGTTCGTGGGCGTGGATGAAGAGGACATGCGTGTGTGCATGCGTGTGCATGGGCATATCCTGGCGAATCTGGAAAAGTCCTGATCTTCAATTCGCCGGGGATCAACGTGTGGGAGGGCGCTTGCCGTAATGCCAGTCAGTTAAGGCTTTTGTAGGAGCGAGCTTGCTCGCGAAAAAAACCTAGGCGACGCATTTATTCAGGAAACACGCGTTATCGTTGACGTTTTTCGCGAGCAAGCTCGCTCCTACAGAGGGCGATGACGCTTAACTGACGGTGCCCCTTCCCACATTTGAATTGTGCAGCGTTCTAGAAGGTCTGCCCCAGGTTCAGGTACACCGCCTGCTGGTTGTCATCATTGAACCCGTAACTGAAATTCAGCGGCCCCAGCGGCGTATCAAAGCCGAGGAAAACACTCGCGGCGTTGATGTACCCGCTGTCGAACGGGTTGTCGTTGTTCCACGCCCGGCCGCGTTCCACCGAGGCGCCGAGGTACAGCGGGAAATCCAGCGGCAGGTAGGAGCGAGGTGTCAGGCGGCGGTAGTACACCGCGCGCATCAGGCTGATGTTCTGACCTGAGATAGCGTCCTCGCGAAAGCCCGACAACTGCCGTGCGCCGCCCAGCAGGAAGCTGGAAATCACCACGTCGGATTTATCCAGGGTGCGCCCATAGCGGCCGCCCAGTATCAGGGTGTCCGGGCCGTGGCTCATGGCTTTGTCCAGCTTGAACTCCCACTGACGGTAGCGCTGGTCCGAGCCTAGGCCGGGTTCGAACTCGCGAAAGGCCAGGCCGATGTCTTCGCCGCTGTGCGGGAAATACACGTTGTCCAGGGAGTCGAAGGAGTATTTGAGCTCATAGAAGCCTTCGCTGAAGTTCATGCTCGGCAGGTCGCGGTCGCCGATCCGTACATCCGCCTTGCCCCAGGCTTCGCCGACACCGAAGCGAATCTCGCCGCTGTTGCCGATCTGGCGTCCAACGTTCAAGCCAAAACCATAGCGCTCCAGGCGGTATTCGGAGATCGGGTCGTTGTCCATGATCAGTTCAACGTTCTGCGCCTGGGCACTGATATAAGGCGCGATGAAGTAGCGCGAGCCGGTGTCCATCGGTTGGTAGAACTCGCTGTACAGCTCCTGGCGATCACCGATTTGCACCCGTGTCAGCCATTCCGCACCCAGGCGGTTGATGCCATTCATACGGTAACTGGCGCCAAGGTTGAAGGCACTGTCACCGCGCATGTCGTCCGACAGATTCAAACCCAGGCGCAGGTAGTCGGTGCCGCTGCGTTTGCCTCGCGCGCTGATCACCAGGGTATTGTCCTTGCCCTTTTTTACGACGCGGTATTGCACCTGCTCGAAGTAATCCAGGCCATACAACGTGCCCATGTCCGCTTGCAGGCGGTCCAGGTTCAGGGGTTCGCCCAGGGTCTGGCGGATGTAATAGCGGATCACGTCGTCGCTGACTTTAGAGTCGTTCTCCACGTTGATCGCGGTAATGATCGGGGTGCGTTCGCCCGGTGTGCGGGCGGCCACCAGTTGCGGGTCGACAGGTTCGATGGGACGCAGATGCGCCAGGCGTATATCGAGGGCGCGGGTCGCGCGGTAGCCGGCGTCGATCATGTCCTTGGCGCGGCCAAAATCGGTGACGCCATAGGCGGCCAGGGGCGGCTGGATCAGCACATCCTTGGGATGCAGGGCCTTGAGTTGTTCCTCGGAATTGCGCCGCGTCATCAGGGTGATGGACTGGTTGAGCACGTCGACCACGGTGGTCAATTGCTTGCGTGAGCGCAGCGGCGTACCGATGTCGACCACGATGGCAATGTCGACGCCCATTTCCCGCGCCACATCCAGCGGGATGTTGTCGGTCATGCCACCGTCCACCAGCAGGCGTCCGTCCAACTCCACGGGGGCAAATACTGCAGGGATCGACATGCTGGCGCGTATCACCTGGGGCAGATGCCCCTTGCTGAACACCACTTTTTCGCCGGTGGTGATATCGGTGGCCACGGCGCGGAACGGGATCGGCAATTTATCGAAGTTGCGTGTATTACTGCTGTGGGCAAACATGCTTTCCAGCAACAACGCCAGGTTCTGGCCCTGGATCACACCCAGCGGCAGGCCGAGACTGCCGTCGTCGCGGATGCTGAGTTTCTGCTTGATCAGGAAGTCCCGGTCGTCCTGTTTACGGCGAAACGGCACATCCTCCCGAAGTGGCGCATCCGACAATGCCTGTTGCCAATCGATATTCAGTGCAAGTTTTTCCAGCTCATCGATCTTGTAGCCCGAGGCATACAGCCCACCAATGACCGCGCCCATGCTGGTGCCGGCAATTGCATCGATTTGAATGCCTTGTTCCTCCAGGGCCTTGAGCACACCGATATGCGCGAGCCCACGGGCGGCGCCGCCGGACAGCACCAGGCCGACTTTAGGGCGTGGGGTTTCCAAGGCATTGGCGAAGACGGGGACCAGGCACAGCAGCAGGCAGGACAACAGGCGGCGCATCATGAATCTCGAGGCAGGGCGATAAAGGCCGGTATTATAGCCACTCGATCCACCGAGCTCGTTACGCCAGGAGCCTCTTAAGTTATGTCCGCAAGCAAACCCGAGATCGTTATCACCTATTGCACCCAGTGCCAGTGGCTGTTGCGTGCTGCGTGGCTGGCCCAGGAGTTGCTGAGTACGTTTTCAGATGACTTGGGCCGCGTGGCGCTGGAGCCGGCCACCGGCGGCGCATTTCGTATCACCTGTGATGGCGTGCAGATCTGGGAGCGCAAGGTGGATGGCGGTTTCCCCGAGGCCAAAGTGCTTAAGCAGCGGGTACGTGACCAGATCGACCCACAGCGGGACCTGGGCCATAACGACCGCACGCCATGAAGGCCGCCGCCCACGGGCGGCGGCGATTCACCGGCATAGCGCTACTTGGCAGCCATTTTGTTTTTGATCACGCCGACGACAAATGTCAGTACCAGGCCGCCGACGCCGCCGCCGATGATGTTGCTGCCCAGCGCTGCGACATTCAACGCATCTCCCGCGGGCGCACCCAGCAGCCAGGAAAGGAGCTGACCCAGCACCAACCCACCGACACCGCCAACGACTGAGTTGAGTGCATTGGTGCCCATGCTTTGGTTGGTCATGCCGGCCAGGTTGCCGCCGATGGCACCGCTGATGATCTGCACCAACAAGCTGACGAACATTTCCATGGTGAAACTCCTGCATCGCGTAAATGGAATGACCACTCGCGTGCAGCAACTTCAGAAAACACCCTGGCTGTCGTCGAGCTGTCTGTTATCCGTTGAACGACTACAGACGTTGCGGATGTTTCAAGTATAGGTCAGGCCGTTGCCGTCGGTTGTTTGGCCTGGCTGGCGCTGCCCATCAGGCCCGAGAGCACGATGGCGACGATGATCAGCGCGCCGCCCAGCAGCATGCGCAAGGTGGGGGTTTCGGCAAACAGCAGCCAGGCGGCGGTGATGCCATAGACCGGTTCCATGGCAAACACCACCGAGGCGGTGCGCGCCTTGATCACGGCAAGGCTGGCCACGAACAGGCTGTGTGCCAGGCCGGTACAAAACACGCCGAGCAACCCGATCCAGAGCCAATCAATCGCACGCACGTCTGCCAGCCCCGGTGCGGCCACGGGCAGCAGGCAGGCCGCGACGACCACGTTCTGGCACAGCGCGGCCTGTACCGCTGGAATTCGCCCGGAACTGGCGCGGTTGTTGAGTGACAACAGCGAAAACAGCAGCCCTGAGACAATGCCCCAGAGCAAGCCACCGGAGGCTTCGCTGGCCAGGTTGAAGTCTGGCGTCACCAGTATCAGGCCGACGCTGACCAGTGCCACCAGCACGATCTCATTGGCGCGGATGCGCTCGCGGAAGATCAGCCCCTCCAGGATCACGGTAAAGGCGGGAAAGGCAGTGAAACCCAAGGTCGCCACCGCCACGCCGGCGACTTTGACGGCAATAAAGAATGTCACCCAATGCGCTGCCAGCAACACGCCACTGATCAGCAGGCGGCGCCAGTCGCGCCCCTCCAGTTTTTTCCAGGGTGTATGGCGGGCAAACCGCGCAAACACCGCCAGGGCGAGCACGGCGAAGGCTGCCCGACCAAACACGATAATGGCGGGTGAGGCGGCGGCCAGTTTGCCGAATACGCCGGTAAGGCCAAACATCAATGCGCCGATATGCAGGGCGCCGAGGGCTGAACGGGGAGTCATTGCGATCCTTGAACCAACGGGAGTGACAGCGTCGCAGTCTAGAGGGTCAGGCGCCTTGGCGTCTGTCGCCGGCCTCGCGATTTTTGGCGCAGGGCTCTTGTCATGCCGTTCGACGCAAGGCGCCAGGCGAGGCGCCGAACTCGCGCAGCATGGCGGCAGAAAATGCGCTGTGCGAGGCATAACCGACGCGTTCGGACACCTCGCCAATGGGTAGCGATGTCTCGCGCAGGAGCCCCAGCGCCATATGCAGGCGACGACTGCGCAGATAGTCCATCGGCGTTTGCCCGCACTCGGCCATAAAACGCGCATGCAGGCGGGCCACTGAAAGGTTGGCAATACGGGCAAGGTCGGCCACTTGCAGCGGGCGTGCCGCGTGGTGCTCGATGTGCGCATTGAAGGCCGCATAGGGCAGGCGCCGGCCCGGTAGCGGTTGCGCCCGCGGACGATTCAGGCTGGCCAGCAAGAGCACCGCACCGTGTTGCACGATCAGCGGGTCGTGCACCGGGCTGTGCGCCAGCCAGTGCACCAACTGGCGTTGCCGCGAGTCCAGTGCCAGGCGAGCCGGTTGATCAAGCAAGCGACGGCTGGCATCGGCATGGTCGCCCAAGGATTGCAGCACCCAGTGTTCGGTGGGTACATCCAGCACCAGGCAGCGGCTGCCATCGCGGCTGCCACACGCATGATAGGCAGAGAAGGGCAGCACCATCACGCTGCTTTCGTGGACCTGGCTGCCACGGCCATCGACCTCCAGGTCCAGATGGCCGGACAGGCCGAACACCAACTGCGCATGGTCATGGCTGTGGGCAATCGGCGCTTCGAGGTAATGGCGTAGCGTGAGGGACGGTCTCATCGCGATCTCCTGGCGGCAAGTCGCCAGTCTACAACGCTTCCAGGGCACCACGCGCTGTCATCAGACTGACGCACAGCTGTCATGGGCTATTAATCGCCAAGGCGCAAGCTCGCGAAAACAGCGTCGAGGGATGCCCATGACCAGTGCCGAGTTCGCCAAACCCAGCCGCAAGCAACGGGTTCGTACCCTGTGGATTTCCGACGTGCATTTGGGCACCCGGGATTGCCAGGCCGAACATTTGTCACAGTTTCTCAAGGGCTACCACGCTGACAAGGTGTACCTCGTCGGCGACATTATTGACGGTTGGAAAATGCGCGGCGGCATGTATTGGCCCCAGGCCCACACCAACGTGATCCGCCGCCTGTTGACCATGGCCAAGCGCGGTACCGAGGTGATCTACGTCACCGGTAACCATGATGAGTTCCTGCGACGCTACTCAAAGCTGATTCTGGGCAATATCCAATTGGTCGACGAGGCCGTGCACGTGACTGCCGATGGTCGCCATCTGCTGGTGATACATGGCGACCAGTTCGATGTGATTACCCGTTATCACCGTTGGCTGGCGTTTCTTGGCGATTGGGCCTATGAATTCACGCTCACGCTGAACCGCTGGCTCAATCACTGGCGCGCGCGTTATGGCTACGGTTATTGGTCGTTGTCGGCGTATTTGAAGCACAAGGTCAAAACCGCCGTGAGCTTTATCAGCGACTTCGAGGAAGCGATTGCCCACGAAGTGACCAAGCGCGAGTTGCATGGCGTGGTGTGCGGGCATATTCACCATGCCGAAATTCGTAAGGTGGGGGAGGTGGATTACCTCAATTGCGGGGATTGGGTGGAGTCGTGCACGGCGTTGATCGAGCACTGGGACGGGCACATCGAGTTGTATCGGTTGGCGGATGCACAGGCCAGGGACGCGCAGCTGAAAGCTGAGAGGGTTGCCGGCTAGCAGTCAACCCAAATGCGGGAGGGGGCGTGCCCCAATGCCAGTCAGTCCAGTCAGTTAAGACGGAGCACTATCACTGTGGCGAGCGGGCTTGCCCCGCGTTGGGCTGCGCAGCAGCCCCAATAAATTCACCACGGTTTTCCAGACACCCCGAGGTGGATGGTTTTGGGGCCGCTTCGCAGCCCAACGCGGGGCAAGCCCGCTCGCCACAGGTTACCGGTTGCTCGTTCTAGCGCTTAACTGACTGGAATCAGGGCTTGCCCCAATGCCGGTCGGTCCAGTCAGTTAAGACGGAACACTCGTGGCGAGCGGGCTTGCCCCGCGTTGGGCTGCGC
>NZ_JALJFG010000062.1 GCF_023242475.1 Pseudomonas sp. MWU15-20650
TGGGGCAAGCCCCTTCCCACATGGTTTTTTGTCTGTTCAGTCGACCAGGGTGCAGGCCATGACGACCGCATCCTCGCGGCCACCCACCGCTGGGTAGTAATCGCGCCGACGGCCGATCTCGTTGAAACCATAACGCTCATAGAGCCGGAATGCCCCAGTGTTGCTATCGCGCACTTCCAGGAAGCATTCGCGCGCACTGGCGGCATACGCACGGGACATCAAGTGTTCCAGCAGCGCCAGGCCCAAACCCCGGCCCTGGTTTTCCGGCTTGACGGTGATATTCAGCAGGTGCGCTTCATCGAGGATGATCTGCACCACGCCGTGACCCACTTGCTGCTCGCCTTCGAACATCAGCCAGATCTGGTATTTGCCCAGCCCGTCGAGAAAGATCCCGCGGGTCCAGGGGTGGCTGAAGGCCGCGTATTCGATTTTCAGCACGGCGTCGAGGTCGGCCTCGGTCATCGGGCGGAAGGATAAAGCCTCACTCATCAGTTGTTTTCCAGCGCGCCATCAGCCGGCGCATGGCTTGCCAGACATCAGCCTTACGCTGTGGCTCTTCCATTAATAATTCAAGGCCCGGCAGGGCCCACACCAAGCCCAGCCCCTCAACCTGCAGTTCGCGGTACCAGGCTTCGGCGTTCGCCTCGCCGGCAAAACGCACGGCGGGCAGGCCGATCAGCCACAGGCACACGCAGGGCTCGTCCTCCAGGCGCGCCGAAACGAAACCTTGCACGAAATCCCGTGCCGCCTCGGGGCCCTGGTCCATGGTGCCACGTACCAACAGCGGCCAACGCACCGGCTCGCCGATGATTTGCGGGCTGTCGGGCAAGCCGGCGGCACGTAACATGTCCTTGAGCAGCAGATAGGCCGGGTCACGGGACTGGAAGCGCTCGCCCGTAGGCAGTTCCACCAGCAGCAGGCAACGCCCGGCCCGCAGCAATTGCAGGGCAAAACGCGGCGGCGGGATGACTGGCGCCTTGACCGCGGGTGCAGCCTCTTCGGCCACCACGGCCTTGGCGACCGGTGACGGGCGCGGCACCTCGATCTTCACCCGCTCGACCGCTGGCCGTGCTTCGCGCGGGGGTTTGGCCACCGCAACCGGTGCCGCTGCTTCCTCACCGCACGCTTCGAACGCATCAAAGGGCTCAAGCGCCTGCAGCAGCTCAGGCCGCGACGGGGCGGCAAACGGCAGTTCGGTGCGGGGCAGCCAATTGACCACCTGCATGGCAGTCAAGTAAGCGCGACGTCGGGACTCGATAAGCACAGCTCGGTCACTTGTGGATAAGTAAAGAGCGGGGATTCTACCGCTGTTCGGTAACAATCGCCCACTGCGCACTGACCGGCTGTGGATAAATCCCGCGCCTGATGCAGTACAATCGCGACTTTTAATCGCCAACCAGCCGGCCATTCCCATGATCGAACCCAAGCGCGTCCTGCGCGCCCTCGCCGAACACTGGGCCTTACTTGAGCCTCTGTGCGAACACTTCGACCAAGGCACCTTGAGCCTGGGCGAGCTGCGCGCGCAACTGGCCGCCCAACAACTGGACAGCACGCCGCAGGACATCACCAGCCTGCTGGACGTGTGGATTCGCCTGGATATCCTGGTGCCTGTCGCCAAGAGCCCGAACCGTTTCGAGCTCAACGCCCAGATCCATGACTTCCTCGCCTATCTTCGCAAGGAGCACCGGCTTGGCCTGTGCCTGGAAATCGAAGCCTACCTGCGCCACCTCGAGCGCCTGGCGGGTTATATCCAGGACGCCTTCGATATCCGTGATGGCCACGACCTGGCCCGCCAACTGCGCCTGCTCGATATGCGCGTTCGCGATGTGCTGAAAAAACTCGCCAACGACGAACAGGCCCTCGCCGCCGTGGCCGACCGCGCCAAGACCAGCGACCGGCAGATCCCGTTGCGCCAGCGTTACGCCGAGGTTCTGGCAACCTGGGACGAATACGTCGAGCCCATGATCCAGCTGGTGAACGCCGACGGCGCGTTCGAGCAAGGCGTACGCAAAGTGGAAAACGTGCTGCTGCGCATGCTGACCGAGCAGCAACGCCTCGGCCACCTGGTGGACGACGACATGCTGCTGCGCACCCACGCACGCATCCTCGAAATGCAGACCAGCGCCCAGTTGACCCTGCGCCACGCCCGCGAATTGCTGTTGCCGTTGCGCGAAGAAGCACGCCGGCACAACGCCGTGACCCGTGGCGCCGCGCTGGCCCTGTCGGCGATCCGCCGCAAGGGGCTGGACGCTGTGCCGCAGGCAGCGATGCCGATGTTTACCCGGCCGCAAAGCACCTTCCTGGGCAGTGCCAGCCAGGTCGAAGCCTATGTGTATGCCCTGGCCAACTTCGAGCCGAAACCGGCGCGTTTCCCCAAGGCGCACAAAACCCACAAGGGCGAAGCCCAGCGTGCGCCGCGTACGGTCAAGGAAATGCTCGAACGCTGCGAAGACGCACTGCCGATGCCGGACCTGATGACCTGGCTGCTGGAGCAGGAACCGGACGGCGCCACCGACGAATTGCTGTACTGGTTCTCACGCCTGTCCCGGGAAAAACGCTTCAAGCGCGAACGCCTGGAACGCCGCGACTACCACACACACGAGCATCAGGTCAGCCTGCGCTCATTCGCCCTGCTCCCGGCTGCGCCTGACGCCACCGAGAATTCTGCGAGCACACCTTATGCATCTTGATCTATCCGAACTGTCCCAACTGGCGCCGATCTTTCGCGAGCTGTTCAAGGGTTACCACGTCAGCCGCCGCGACCCGGAGCTGTACGCGCAACTGTCGAACTTCCAGGATCAGTACCGCACGCTCTTCAAGGCCCTGGGCTTTGAGTTGGTGTGCGATACGCGCGGTTTCTATTACTTTGTGCCGGATACCGCCGTGGCCGCCGCGCAGGTGAACAAGACCGCCCAGCGCCTGGCCTTGTTCACCTTCATCATCGTCGAGCATCTGGCCGACCAGGGTCGCGACCCGATTGCCGTGCTCGACGGTGGCAGCCTGGGCCGCGATGAGCTGCCGTCGCTGCTGGAAAAGTACCGCGACCTGTTTATCCAGGCCGAAGTTCAGACCCAGGAAGAACTCGAAGAAAAAATCATGCGCCGCATGACCCAGCTGGGTTTTGCCAGCGAAGACAACGGGGTTTATCGCTTCCTGCCGCCCATGCACCGCTTCCTCGATGTGTGCCTGTCGGTGCAGCAGGACCGCGACCTCGCGGCCAGTGTGCACAGCGTATTGCCGTTGCCGGCCCCCGTGATCATCGACGAAGACAGCGATGAAAAACTGCTCAAGACCGATGACCCGCTGGACTTGAGCGACTTTGCTGAAGAAAGCGAGGAAGACGCACTGGCCCGTGCGATTGCCGAAGAACAGGAGACCGACGCATGAGTAAGGAACGCTACGGCATCCGCCGCTTCGCCCTATTGAACACTGCCGGCTACAGCCTCGGTTTGTTCCCGCTGGAAGAGCCGCTGTCGGTGTACGGTGCGAACAACCTGGGTAAATCCGCGTCGATCAACGCGTTGCAGTTCCCGATTTTGGCGCGCATGTCCGACATGAGTTTCGGCAAGTACACCCTGGAACAATCGCGACGCTTCTACTTTGCCACCGACACCAGCTACATCCTGGTAGAAGTGTCCCTACCCCACGGCCCGCACGTCATCGGCGTGGTCGGCCGCGGCCCGGGCGGCGGCTTTGGTCACCAGTTCTTTGCCTATGCCGGCAAGCTGGACCTGGCGCACTACCAGAAGAACGACACCTGCCTGCGCCAGAAGGAGCTGTTCACCAACCTCGAGCGCGAGGGCCTCAAAGCCTACGAGCTCAAGCCCGATGAACTGCGGCGCTTGCTGGTAGGCGGCCATACGTCGGTGCCGCTGGACCTGACGTTGATCCCGCTGCGCTCCACCAGCGAACAGAGCCTCAAGACCTTCCGCGCGTTGTTTATCAACCTGTTGCACATGCGTGAAATCACTGCGGCCAAGCTCAAGCAATTGTTCCTGGATGCGTTCGAACACAGCCTGCGTTCCGGTAGCGTGGATTACATCGCGGCGTGCGAAGAAGCTTTCCGTGATGTGCGCCGCATGGAACAGGACTACAACTCGCTGGTGGCTGCCGGTCCGTTGGTCGAAGCATTGGCCAACGGCGTGAAACAGCGCGACATTTTGCGCGGCAAACTGCATCGCCTGTCGCCACTGCTGGATTCGCTGCTCGGTACTTGGTCTGACTACGCCAGTGCGCGCAAGGAAGAACTGACCATTCAGGCCGAGCATTACCGCAACGAGCAGGACGCGTTGCAGAACGACCAGCGTGGCGGCACCCAGGAGCTGATGCGCCTGGAGCGGGAAATCAGCGGGATCCAGCGTTGGTTGGGCGAGCTGTCGGTGCTCAAGCATCGCTTTGCCCTGGTGGATGACGTGAAGGTACTGGAGCAACAACTGCTCGCGGCCAAGGATGCTCACGATGAACTGGCGGGCGCTTTGGCGCAGTCGCGACAGTTCAGCGCCGAGGACTTGGAGGAGCGCCTGCGCGACCTGGAAAAACGCTTGAAGTCGGTCAAGCAGCAGCTGGATCACGCGGACAACAATAGCTACGCCAAGCTGCGCGAAGAGTTTTCGCAGCAGGATGTCGAGCGCCTGATGCGCCTGTTCAACAGTTCGTTGTTCAGTCTGCCATTGGGTGAACACGGCATCACGCTGGACGAGGACGGCCAGTGGGTCAAATCCCTGGAGCAGATCCTCGATGGCTTCAAGGGTGAGCACTTTGAAGTGCCAGGGCTTTCCATCGACATCTCGCACATCGAGCCACCGGCGTTGCAGGCCCTGGCAGATCGCGCGGCGTTGCGTGACCAGAAAGAGCGCCTGGAAAAAGAACTCAAGCAACTGAAAACCCAGCAGGCCGTGGCCGCTGACCGCGCGGCGAGCAAGACCCAGACCGAAGCGCTGTACCAGCAGGTACTGGATGCACAAAAGGCACTGGAAGATTTCCGCCGGACGCAGACCTTGAGTGCCGAAGAAGGTGAGAAACTGGAAAACCTGGCGCAGATGGAAGCGGCTCAGGATGAGTTGAAGCGCTCCAGTGATGCGTTCACCGAGCGCGTCCAGCAACTGTCGGCCAAGCTGCAACTGGTTGGCCGCCAGATCGGCGATATGGAAGCCAAGCAACGTACGCTGGATGACGCGTTGCGTCGTCGCCAACTGCTGCCGGCGGACTTGCCGTTCGGTACACCGTTCATGGACCCGGTCGATGACTCCATGGACAACCTGCTGCCACTGCTCAACGACTATCAGGACAGCTGGCAAGGTCTGCTGCGTGCCGATGGCCAGATTGAAGCACTCTACGCCCAGGTCCGCCTCAAGGGTGTGGCCAAGTTCGACAGTGAAGATGACGTGGAGCGTCGCCTGCAACTGCTGATCAACGCCTATGCGCACCGGACTGATGAGGCGCTGACACTCGGCAAGGCACGCCGTGCGGCGGTCACCGATATCGCGCGCACCTTGCGCAATATCCGCAGCGACTATGACAGCCTGGAACACCAGTTGGCCTTGTTCAACCGCGAGATCAACAAGCGCCAGGTGTCCAACCTGCAAAGCTTCCGCATCGTGCTGGCACCGAACAAGGAAGCCCTCAAGCATATCGACCAGATCATCCACAGTGCCGGTCAGTATGAAGAAGGCGAAACCCTGTCGGTGTTCGACCTCAGCCAGAGCGCCGAGCAGGACAACAAGAACGAAGAGGCCAAGGAATACCTGGCTCGCCTGGTCGCGGCCAACCATAACCAGTTGGGCCTCAAGGACTTGTTCGAGCTGGCGTTCGAGATCACCAAGGTGCACGGCCAGCCGGTGATTCATACCGACATCGATGGTGCTGCCTCCAACGGCACCACCATGACCATCAA
Organism: Pseudomonas sp. MWU15-20650; assembly: GCF_023242475.1. Classification (GTDB taxonomy): domain Bacteria; phylum Pseudomonadota; class Gammaproteobacteria; order Pseudomonadales; family Pseudomonadaceae; genus Aquipseudomonas. The sequence continues at coordinate 5,894 of NZ_JALJFG010000062.1, forward strand.
GGCGCTGACCAACATGTACTTGTTGCTGCACCTGATGGATCGCGATCAAGCCGGTCGCGTACGCTTGCCGTACTACCTCGATGAAGCCGCGGATATCGACGAGAAGAACCAGGCGGCGCTGCTCGAAACCAGCTTGCAACTGGGCTTCGTGCCGATTCTGGCCAGTGTGAAACCGCAAGTGTCCGCCCAGGTGGCGATCGACCTGGAAGGCGGCAGCGGACCGAATGGGATCTACATTGATGAGGCGGACTGGAAGTACATCCGCCGCCACGATGTGGTGAAGGCAACGGTGAATGTGTTGGCGGACGAGCCGGAGCTGGATGAGGTCTGACGCACGGCCCTGAAAGGCAAAAAGGCCGCGATCCTATGGATCGCGGCCTTTTTTGTGCAGCTTATTTACCGAGGGGAATTTTCGGTGCCCAGGTCAGCCATTCGTCTTCGAACTTGTCGAACAACGGGAAAGTTTGCTGCGGCCGTGCGGCGTTGCCCATGCGCTCACCGTCTGGCGTGGCAAACGCGATTCCACCGGCTACCAGTGTTTCCAAGGACTCGGTGCGCACTGTCGCGCCTTTGAACAAGCCGAAGTCGAGCCCGAAGCCACTGGTATTCCAGAAGCGGCTGCCACTGCGTACCAGGGGCGCGTACTTAGGCTCGATCAGGATGTGGATCAACACGCGGTCGGCGGTCTGGCCCAACTCGTAGCCCGTCACCTTGCCAACGGTGACTTCGCGGTAAGTGACCGGCACACCGTCCTTCAGCGAACCACGGCGGGCGGCGCTCAGCACCAGGCTAAGGCCCGCTTCCTGGTGAGCCGCTTCCGGTGGCTGGTCCAGGGCGACGAAGCTCTTTTGAGGGCCTGCGTTTTTGACCGCCGGCTGGACTTCGATGTATTGGCCGGTGACCAGGGTTTCCAGGTTCGAGGTTTTCATCAAGCCCAGCTCAGGCTTGACGACCCAGAACTGGCTACCCGAACGGGCGATCCGGTCCGCCACTTGGGTGATACGCGCGCCGAGCAATACCGACTGCATATCAGCGCTAAGGTCGACACTTTCAATCTTGCCGACATCCAGGCCCTTGTAGCGTACCGGCGTACCAGGACGCAGACCGTCGGCGCGGTCAACCTTGATAGTCACCAGGGTGCCATGTTGGTTGGCGGCCTCGCGATCGGCGAACAAACGGAAACGCGGGATACGTTTTTTCAGCGGAACGTTGGGCTCTGGGGTTTCGAAAGCAATGCCGCCGGCCATCAGGCTGGCCAGGGATTCGCTTTTCACCTGGATGCCCCCCGTGAGGCCGCCGGTCAGGGTGACGCCGCTGGCATTCCAGAAACGCGTCGAACCGTTGACCAGGTTTTCATATTCCTTCTCGATATGAACGCCGATCACCAATTGCTTATTCTTTCGCGAAAACTGGTAGCTCTGCACCGAGCCGACCTTGACCTGTTTGTAGAGGATCGGGCTGCCCACATCCAGCGAACCGAGGTTATCGGTGAACAGCACCATATGCAGGCCGGGGGAGCGCAGGTCCAGCGGGGGCGCCTTGGCACGGGCGACGTATTCCCGTTGGGGGGCCGTGCCTTTATCGCCGGGGCGAATGGCGATGTAGTTACCTTTGACGAGCGCTTCCAGGCCGGTAATACCTGCCAGGGAGATAGACGGCTTGACCACCCAGAACTGCGTGTCCTGGACCAGGTAGTCTTCGGCCAATGGGTCGAGGGTCAGTTCGGCGTTGGCGCTGGACAGGTCCGCGTCTATTTTCAAGGTTTTCAGGCTGCCGACCTGGATACCTTTGTACATGACTGGGGTACGCCCGGCCTGCAAGCCTTCGAAGTCGGTAAGCTTGACCTTGACCTTGATGCCCGCTGCGGCGGCGTCGAAATCTTCGTAAAGACGGAACGGCAGGCTCGGGTCGGTGGGCGGGCTGTCTTTGCGGTTCTCCGGCGTGGCGAAGGCGATACCGCCGGCGACGATGCTGGAAAGGGACTCGCTGCGCACTTTCACACCGGAAAGGTTGGCGTCAATGCTGATGCCACTGGCGTTCCAGAAGCGCGTATGTTTGCGTACCAGGTGGGCGTAGGTCGGTTCGATGTAGACCTTGATCTCGACGGTGCTCTGGTCTTCGGACAGCAGGTAGCTTTTGACCTGGCCAACCTGGATCTGTTTATAGAACACCGGGCTGCCACGGTTAAGCGAGCCCAGGCGGTCGGCCTTGAGCGTCAGGTGCAGGCCGGGCTTGGCGTCGGACAACGGCGGTTCTTCGGAGAGCGCCTTGAATTTGCGCGTGGGCTCACCATCACCTGGGCTGGCGGCGATGTAGTTACCCGACACCAGGGTTTCCAGACCCGTGATACCGGCAAGGCTGACGCTCGGTTTAACCAGCCAGAAACGCGTGTTGGTCTTGAGGTATTGCTCAACGTCCTTGTTCATCTCGATGGTGGCAATCACTCCGCGATTGCTGCCCTCGTCATCCAGCGCCAAGGCTTTGACCTTACCCACGGTCATGCCTTTGTAGACCACTTCGGTCTTGTTGACCTGGATGCCTTCGCCGCTCTCGAAGCGAACCTGGATCTCAATGCCTTGTTGGGAATAGGCACGCCACCCCAACCAACCGCCGATGATCAGGGCAATCAGGGGCAACACCCAAATGGCCGACCAGTTGGAGGCTGGGCGGGTTTTAGCTTTAGGCAAATCACTCATGGTCGTCGTCCGACTCCGTGTTATCCCAAATCAGTCGGGGATCAAAAGTTACTGCGGCAAGCATCGTCAAGATGACCACACTGGCGAACGCCGCAGCGCCGAGGTTGGCCTCGACACTGGCAAGTCGCCCAAAGTTTACGACCGCTACCAGGATGGCAATCACGAAGATATCCAGCATGGACCAGCGGCCAATGAATTCGATAAAGCGATACATCACAATGCGTTGCTGCGCGGACAGCGGTTGATGACGCTGCACCGAGAACAACAGCAGGCCAATACCCACCAACTTGAACGTCGGTACCAGGATGCTGGCGATGAACACCACGGCGGCAATGGGAAACATCCCGTGCTGCACCAGTTGGATCACACCGGCCATGATGGTACTCGGGTCGCCTTGACCGAGAGAGTTGATGGTCATAATGGGTAACAGGTTGGCGGGGATGTACAAGATCGCCGCGGTAATCAGTAATGCCCAGGTGCGAGTGAGGCTATTGGGGCGACGCGCATGGATCAACGCGCCGCAACGGGTACAGAGTTGCTCATCGGTATCTGCTTCTTGCTTGTTCAACTCATGGCATTCGGTACAAATCAAAATGCCTGCATCAATCGCCCGCATGGTCATCTTCTCCCGACAGTGCTCGCCAGATCTGGTGGGGAGACATCACCACTTCAAGCAGAACTTGAACCATTAATAGACTGACGAAGCAGACCAGACCCAGGCCGACCGTGATAGAGGCCAAGTCAGCGAGCTTTACGATCGCTACCAGCACGCCCATCAAATAGACCTCCAACATCCCCCAATCTTTCATGTGGTGGTAGATGCGGTACAGCAGCAACCCATAACTACGACCGATCTTCCAACGAATGCTGAGCAGCACCGCCAATTGGCAGAGTAGCTTGAGTAAGGGAATGCCCATGCTGCACAGGAACACCACTACGGCAACGCCTTGCATGCCAGTGTCGAACAGGCCGACAACGCCACTCCATACCGTGTCCTCGGAGGTCTGCCCGAGTAGATTGAGCTGCATGATGGGCAAAAAGTTCGCGGGGATATACAGCAGTAGTGCAGCGAGCACTAAGGCGAGGCTCCGCTCAACGACATTGTGACGATGAGCGTACAGCTCGTAACCGCAACGTGGGCATTGAGCCTTTTCGCCGGGGGCGAGTGCTGGCTTGCGCATCAGCAAGTCGCATTCATGGCAGGCCACCAGGTCGTCCAGCGGTAAATCCGACACCCTGAGGGCATCAACCGGGTCGGGCATAGATAGGGCTCGAACTCTAAAAAGGTTAGGAGCCTATTCTAATGGCCTGGTTCAGAAATAACTGTGCAAATTTGTCGGGGGCTTGGGTGGTGATCCAAGGGATGTAGGGCGACGAGCGTTTCAGGTTTATGCGCTAGGGCTGCCGTAAAGCAAGGTCGAACCGATAGCGGTTACTTAAGAGGGGCTGATCCAGGTAGTGACTAACCTGCCTTGGCTTTTCGAGCGCCCA
>NZ_JALJFG010000063.1 GCF_023242475.1 Pseudomonas sp. MWU15-20650
CCTCCCACATTTTGACCGCGTATGGCTTGGGCTTTCAGCGGGGCCGCGCTTCGAGCCAGGTGGCGTGGCAACTCTCGCGCAGGGTCTGGCGCAGCCATTTGTGCGCCGGGTCTTTATCGAAGCGCGGATGCCAGGATTGCGCCAATACCAGCGTCGGCAACGAGATCGGCAGCGCAAATGAACGCAGTGGCAGGTTCAGGCGCTTGGCGCTCAGGAGCGCTTCCTTGGGCACAGGCAGGATCAGGTCGGAGTCCGGCAACATGAACATGGCGCCGTGAAAGCCCGGTGCGATCATCGCCACGCGGCGCTCCAGGCCCTGCTCATTCAGCGCGGTGTCGATCGGCCCACGGGCGATACCACGCCGCGAGATGCTGATGTGGGAATAGCTGGCAAAGCGTGCGGCGGTGATTTCTTCGTCGAACAACGGGTGGTCTTGCCGCGCCAGGCCGACAAAGGTGGTGGAGAACAGGTTCTGCACCTTCACCTCGGGGCTGACCGGCATGGTGTTACTCACCCGCAGGTCCAGGCGCCCTTCGCGCAGGGCTTCGTCGTCGGTATCGCCTTCGGGCACGAAGCGCAGTTCGCACAGCGGCGCCACACGCTCCATGGTGTCGAACAACCGACCGCCGTACACGCCAATGAAAAAGTCATTGGCCCTCACACTGAAGCGGCGGCGCAAGGTGCTCAAGTCCACCTGATCCGCCGAGCGAAACAGCAACGCCGCCTGCTCCACTACATTGCGCACTTGGCCTTGCAGTTCCAGGGCCTTGGGCGTCGGCACCAGGCCACGGCCGGCGCGTACCAGGATCGGATCGCCCACCGCCTCGCGGATACGCGTGAGGGTGCGGCTCATGGCCGCCGGGCTGAGGTTCATCCGCCGCGCGGCGCCGACCACACTGCCCTCGTCAAGCAACGCGTCGAGGGCGACCAGCAGGTTCATATCCGGTAGTTGCATGCCAAGCACTCGTGACCCGTGGAAAGTGAACTCGGCGCAATCGTAACAGTAATTAAATTTATCGTTGCAGCGGTGCCGGGCACTCCTCGAGAGAATCAGCCAAAGGCTGATTGATATCGACTGAAACGCTGCAAGCAGAACCCCGCCCACAGGCTCAGAAAGGCGCATCACCCTGAATGGTGGTACGGAACAACTTGCGGCGCAGATGGCTCGGGCACCCGGCGGCCAGGTGAATCAGCGAGCGGTTGTCCCAGAACACCATGTCGTGGGGCTGCCACGGGTGGCGGTAGATGTTTTGCGGCAGCACGCTGTGGGCGTAAAGCTGGGCCAGCAGGTCGCGGCTTTCGTCAGCTGGCAGGCCGACGATGCGGGTGGTGAAGCCTTCACTGACAAACAGCGCCTTGCGGCCGTTCTCCGGGTGGGTGCGCACAATCGGGTGCACCACTTCCGCCACCTGGGCCAGTTGCTCGGGGGTGAGGGTTGGGCGCCAGTTGCCTTCGAATTTGGTCTCGCTGTAGCGCGCCGTGTAGGAGTGCGCGGCGCTACGGCCTTGCACGGCTTTACGCAGGTGCTCGGGCAGTTGGTCCCAGGCTTTGTGCATGTCGGCGAACAACGTGTCGCCGCCTTCGGCGGGCAGCTCCTGGGCGTGCAGCATCGAGCCCAGGCTGGGCAGTGCTTTGTATGACAGGTCCGAGTGCCAGAACTTGCCCGCGTCTCCCAGGCCGATGGCTTGGCCGTTCTCGATGATATTGGAGACGATCAGGATTTCCGGGTGGTTGGCCAGCAGGAACTGTTTGAGCACGTGGATCTGCAACTCGCCGAAGCGGCGGCTGAATGCGATCTGTTGTTCGGGGGTAATGCGTTGGTCGCGGAACACCACCACGTGGTGATCCAGGTGCGCTCGGTGGATGCGCGCGAAGTCGTGGTCGTCGACCGGGCGGGACAGGTCCAGGCCGATGATCTCGGCGCCGACGCCGCCGGGGAGTGGACGAATGCTGAAGTTTTGAGCGGTTGAGTTCGCTGTTGGAACAGTAGAGGTGGCGGACATGAGGGCACTCCCGGTCAGACAGGAGAGTGACTTTATAGATATAAGAACTGGCGATTAAATACCGTTAGCGAATATCGATATGCATTAGGGTTGAGGTCCGTGCCGAGGCTGATGGCCTCATCGGGAGCAAGCACCCTCCCACATTTTGAATGTATTCACACATCAAAATGTGGGAGGACTTACTCCCGATAGGCCCTGGCAGTCGGTGGAAGTTACCGCTCGTGCAACGCCTCGGCCCGCGCCTTGATAATCGGCTTGAGCAAGTAGCTGAGGATGCTTTTCTTACCCGTGATGATGTCCACCGACGCCACCATGCCGGGGATGATCAGCAACGGTTTCTCGTCGGTGCCCAAGTGGCTGCGGTCGGTGCGCAGGGTGATCATGTAGTAGGTGGTTTTCTTGTCTTCATCGGTGATGGTGTCGGCACCGATGCGTTCGAGCTTGGCCTTCAGCCCGCCGTAGATGGTGTAGTCATAGGCGGTGAACTTGACGATCGCTTCTTGCCCCGGGTGCAGGAAGGCGATGTCTTGTGGGCGGATCTTGGCTTCCACCAGCAGGGTATCGTTCAGCGGCACGATTTCCACCATGTCACTGCCCGGCTGGATCACACCACCGACGGTATTGACCAGCAACTGCTTGACGATCCCGCGCACCGGCGACGTGACCAGTGTGCGGCTGACCCGGTCTTCGAGCGCGCGCCCAGTCGACTCGGCCTTGTTCAGTTCGGTACGGGCCTCGTTGAGCTGGGTCAGGGCTTCGCTGCGGAATTTGCCACGGGTTTCGTCGATCTTGCGCTGCACTTCCTTGATCGCCGACTCGGCGCGGGGAATCGCCAAGGTGGTGGCGTCCAACTGGCCACGGGTTTCCATCTCGGCGCGCTTGAGGCGCAGCACTTCCACCGGCGACACCGCACCCTGGGCGACCAGCGGCTCGGACATGTTGATTTCCTGGCGCTGCAGGGACAACTGGCTGCGGTACTGGCCTTGCTTGGAGGTGAACTCGCGCAGTTCCTGTTGGCGCTGCACCAGTTGCTCCTGCAAACCACCCACTTCGTCTTTCAACTGCTGACGGCGACTTTCATACAGGGAGCGCTCGTTGGCGGCCTGGTTGGGTGCGGCCTTGAGCACGTCATCGGGGATGTTCAGCGGGCGATCATCCACCTGCGCACTCAGGCGCTCAACGCGCAGTTGCATGGCCAGGCGCAAGGCTTCGGTTTCACCGGCATTGGAGACAAACCGTGTGTCGTCGAGGCGAATCAACGGCGCCCCAGCCTCTACGATCTGGCCTTCCTTGACGAACAATTCGGAGACGATACCGCCTTCCAGGTTCTGGATTTTCTGCAACTTGGATGACGGAATCGCTTTGCCGTCGCCGCGGGTGACTTCGTCGATGCTGGAGAAACCCGCCCACACCACCAGGAACACAAAGAACCCGATGATCGCCCAGATGGTCAGGCGGATGACCCGCGGCGCATCTTCGATCAGCGCTTTGTTGACCTCAGGCAGAGGCTGGCCCTGCAGCGAGTCGGCGCCTTTGAAGTAGCGCCCGACCGCGCTCTTGATGGAGTTAAGCAACACTGATCTGCCCCTTCTTCAACGCTTCCATAACCACGGCTTTCGGGCCGTCCGCGAGGATCTGCCCACGGTCAACCACCAGCAGGCGGTCCACCAGAGAGAGCAGTGAGGCACGGTGCGTGACCAGCACCACGGTCTTGCTTTGCACCACGGCTTGCAGGCGTTGTTTCAAGCGTTCCTCACCGGTGTTGTCCATGGCACTGGTGGGTTCGTCCAGCAGCAGGATGGGCGGGTTGAGCAGCAGCGCACGGGCCAGGGCGACGTTCTGGCGCTGGCCACCGGAAAGGTTTTGCCCACGCTCGCCGACTTGCAGCTCATAGCCTTGGGGGTGCAGGCGGGCGAATTCGTGCACGCCGGCCAGTTCCGCGGCTTGCAATACCATTTCGTCTTCGACGTAGCGCGCCCCGCACACCAGGTTGTCGCGCAGGGTGCCGGCCAGCAATTGGATGTCTTGGGCGACGTAGCCGATGTTGTGGCGCAGTTCGCTGACATCGATCTGGCGCACATCCACGCCATCCACCAGCAACGCACCGGAGTCGGGCTGGTAAAGGCCGACGATCAACTTGGCAAGGGAGCTTTTACCCGAGCCGCTGCGGCCGATGATGCCGATTTTTTCCCCCGGCTTGATCACCAGGTTGATGTTTTTCAGCGCAGGATTCTGTTGGTTCGGGTACGTGAAGTTCAGGCCCCGGCACTCGATGGCGCCTTGCAGGGTGCGGCGGCTCATGGGGCGCTCTTCGAAATTGCGCTCCTGAGGCAGCTCCATCATCTGGTCCACCGAGGTCATGGTCACCTTGGCTTGTTGGTAACGCGTCAGCAGGCCCGACAACGAGGCCAGCGGGCTCAAGGCGCGGCCACTGAGCATGTAGCAGGCGATCAGGCCGCCCATGCTGAGGTTGCCGTCGATGATCTGGTAGACGCCGAACACAATCATGATCACGCCGGCCAATTGCTGGATCAGCAGCGTCATGTTCATCGACAGGCCCGACAGCAGCTTCACCCGCAGCTCAAGCCGGCTCAGGGTCCCGATGGTCTGTTCCCAACCATACTGGCGCTCGCTCTCGGCGTTGTTGACCTTGACCGCGTCCAGCCCGGCGAGGGTTTCGATCAGGCTCGACTGGCGCTCGGCAGCCAGGGCCATGGTCCGCTCCATGGTTGCCACCAGGGGTTTCTGCAGGGCATAGCCGATGCCCAGGGCAATCGGGAACGCCAGCACCGGAATCCACACCAGGTGGCCGCCAAGAATGGCGATCACCAGGAAGATCAGCAACGTGAACGGCAAGTCGATCAGGCTGGTAAGTGTCAGCGAGGCGAGGAAGTCACGCAGGCTTTGAAACTCATGGATGTTCTGGGCAAAGCTGCCGACCCGCGCAGGGCGGTACTTCATGGACATGCCGACGATCCGCTCGAACAGCGTGGCCGAGATGATCAGGTCGGTCTTTTTACCGGCCAGGTCCAGGCACAGGCTGCGCAGGCTCTTGAGGATCAGGTCGAACAGGTACGCGCCGCAGATACCCACGGCCAGCACCCACAACGTGGCGGTGGCCTGGTTCGGCACGACTCGATCGTAGACATTCATCACAAAGAGCGGCGCGGCCATGGCGATGATGTTGATCAGGAAGCTGGCGGCGATGGCGTCGGTGTAGAGCCAGCGCGAACGCTTGAGGGTGTCACGGAACCACGAGCGCGCCCGAGGAATCAGGGAGCCATGGTTGACGTCGAATTTGTGTTGCGGCTGTGCGAAGAAAACCTTGCCGATGTAGTCGTCGGCCAACACGTCACGCTTGATGAGCACTTCGCCGCCGTCACTTTCGCTGAGCAGGATCCGCGCTTCGTCGTCACCTTGCCACCCCACCAGCACAGTGCTGCGACCGTCCTTGAGCAGCAGCAGCGCCGGCAATGCAATGACCGGAATCTGTTCGAGCTTGCGTTGCAGCACCCGGCCTTGCAGCCCGGCCCGCGCGGCCGCACGCGGCAGCAGCTCGGCACTCAGGCGCTGCGCGGGCAGCGGCAGGCCGGTGGTGAGCATGGCCGCGCTGGCGGGCTTCTGGTGCAAGGCACAGAGTGCCAACAACCCGTCGAGTAACGGGTCGTCGTGCAGCGTGCGTGGATCATGACTGAGATGAACTCGACTGACTTCGGATTCCACGCGGTGCACTCTCGACTAACAGATGGGGCTATTGGGGTGGCTCAATTCATCCCAGGCAGTTGGACTTTAGGCTTCACGTCGTTCTGCACGACGGAGGCCATCGGTGCGACCACTCCCTGGCTCTTGAGCAATTCGCCCATGGTCGCCTTGATTCGATATTGAGTAAATAACTGAATGTTCTTGATCTCTTCCAGACGGCGGGAAGCGGTGAACAATTCGTTCTCGCTGTCGAGCAGATCCAGCAGGGTACGCTGGCCGAGACTGAACTGCTGCTGGTAGGAGGTACGCACGCGGGTGCTGTGGTCCACGTATTGCTGAGCCACTGGCAACTGGGCATTGGCGTTGTTCAAGGCGTTCCAGGCCAGGCCCAGTTCTTCATTCAGTTGGCGCAGGGCGTTGTTGCGGACGTCCAGCGCCTGGTTGGCCTGGTACGACTTGGACTGCAAGTCAGCCTTGTTGCTGCCACCGGCAAACAGGTTGAAACGCATGCGCACCATGGCTTCCCAGCCGTTGTTATGGCTGGCGTCGCCGGAAACGTTGTTATCGGCATTGGTGCCAAGCTCGGCATCAAAACGCGGGTAGAAGGAGGACTTGGCCGCTTCGTATTGCTTCTCGGCAGCCGAGATATCCGACTCGGCCGAGCGCAGGATCGGGCTGTTGTCGAGCATCTGGCGACGCGCTTCATTCAGGTCCGCCGGCAACATGGCCATGAACGGGGCCGGACGCTCGAGCTGGTCGGGCATCTGGCCAACGGCGCTGAGGTAGTTGACCTGCGCATCGGCCAGGTTGGTCTGCTCGGTGATCAGGTTGTTACGGGCCTGGGCCAGGCGCGCTTCGGCCTGGTCCTGGTCGGCGCCGTTGCCGACGCCACGCTGGGTACGCAACTTGATCTGATCGTAAATGCGTTCGTGATTGCGCAGGTTTTCTTCAGCCAGGCGCACGTACTCACGACGGGTCAATACATCCAGGTAGACCTGGGCAACGGTCAACCCGGTGCGCTCGGACGTGCCGAGCAAGGAGTAAGCACGGGAATTAACGTTGGCTTGTTGACGCCCGACTTCGCTGGAGGTGGCGAAACCGTCAAAAATCATTTGCTGCAGGCGCAGGCTGGATTCGCCGCGGTTGAGCGTGTCCCAGTGGTTGCCGTTTGGGCCGTTGGCAGCGCGGGTGGTGGAGTTGTCGGTACCTTCGCGGCCGTAACCGGCATTCAGGTCAACACGTGGCAGGTAACCACCTTGTGCCGCGCGCAATTGGTAATCGGCGGCGATGCGGCTGTTTACACCCGCCTGAATTTCCGGGTGCACATCCAACGCCTGCTGCATGGCTTGGGGCAGCGTTTGGGCTTGTACGAAACTGGCGGCGAGAACGAACGGTATTGCCTTGAACAGGTGCAGACGCATTTAAAAATTCCCTAGGACTTCTTGTCTCAAATCACAGCGATTGGCGGCGCTGCGTCGGATAATGGCTACCGTAATGACCGTACGTCGGAAAGTTCAAAAAGCGGAACTGCTTCACACATGTAGGACGGTTCGCCGCATAAATATCAATGTGACATTACGGGAGCGATTGTTTAGGATGGCGACCATAAGGTCAATAGTTTGGCATAAACTAGATCGCGAATAAATCTAGCCAATATTTTGACGTCACTATCAATATAGTCTATGTCCCTCCTGTCTGGCCCTCCCCTCGCGAGCGGCCACATGGAATTCATCAGAAACGGATCGCCGGAGAAAATTTTAATGAGCAGTGTTGTTGCCATCGTCAAAAGCATTGTTGGTCAAGTTTTCGTTGTCTCTCCGGAAGGAACACGCCGCGTCCTTGTTGAAGGCGACCGCCTGTTCGCGGGCGACCAGGTCGACACCGGGATGTCCGGGGCTGTCAGCCTGGAACTGGCCGACGGCCGCACGCTGGATCTGGGCCGGGAGACGCAGTGGAGCGCCGACCTGCCGGACTCCAGCCTCGATTTGGCTGCGGCTGCAGAAAACGCTGCGCCGTCGGTTGCCGAACTGCAACAAGCCATTGTCGCCGGTGCCGACCCGACCACCGACCTGGAAGCCGCGGCCGCAGGCCCAACCGCAGCCGGTAATGGTGCCGCAGGCGGTGGCCATAGCTTCGTCGTACTGGACGCGACCGCTGGCCGTGTCGACCCGACGATCGGCTTTCCAACTGCTGGCCTGGGCCAGACGAATGGGACACTGACCCAGAACGTCGGCGCCCAACCTGGCAGCGGCGACGGTGGCCTGGTGCTGCAAACCGCCACGCTGACCCTGGGCGCCACGCCGACCATCACTGAGGCCGGTGGTGTGCTGACCTACACCGCCACCGTGACCCAGGCGCCCATCGGTAACCTGACGATTACGCTGTCCAATGGCGCGGTGATTACCATCCCGTCGGGCCAACTGACCGGCACCGTCAATGTGCCCCTGGCCCCCAACGACAGCCCGTACATCGACCCAAGCCAGATCAGCGTCGGCGTCACCGGTACTACCGGTGGCAACAACCTGGTGCTGACCATCGACCCGAACCCGGCCGTTACTCAGATTACCGATACCATCGACACCACCACCGTCACGCTGACGGCCGGTGAGGCGGTGACCGAAGGCGGCCAGATTACTTACACCGCGACCCTGACCAACCCTGCACAAACGCCGGTGACCGTTACCTTGAGCAATGGCTCGGTGATCACCATCAAGGCGGGCGAG
>NZ_JALJFG010000064.1 GCF_023242475.1 Pseudomonas sp. MWU15-20650
AGGGCTTGCCCCCTCCCACATTTTTGATCAGTGACGGTAGGTGGAGCCGGTGTGTTGTTCGGGTAGACGGGCGCTACCTTGGAAGACCTTTTCCCGTAGCGTGCCGCTCTCATATTCGGTCTTGTACGACCCCCGCTTCTGCAACTGCGGCACCACCAGATCGATGAAATCCACGTAGCTTTCCGGTGTCACGATGCGTGTGAGATTGAAGCCATCCAACCCGGTTTCGCTGATCCAGGATTCCAGTTCATCCGCGACCTGCTCGGGTGAGCCCACGAGGGTGATGTAGCGGCCACCGAGGGCGTGTTGCTCGAGCAATTTGCGGCGGGTCCAGTCGTTGTTCTGCAGGTTCTGGGTGGCCGACTGGATCGCGTTGCTCTTCACGTACTGGATCGGTTCGTCCAGTTCGTACTCGGAGAAATCAATCGCCGTCGACGCCGAGAAGTGCGCCACACCGGCTTCCGCGCTGGCGTAGCTCAGGTACTCGGCGTGCTTCTTCCAGGCAAGCGCCTCGGTGGCGTCAACGATGACGTTGAGGCCCATGAACACCTTGATATCGTCTGGGTTGCGCCCGGCTTCCACCGCGCTGGCGCGTACCTTGTCGACCTGGCGCTTGGTGTCCGCTTTGTTTTTCCCGCTGATAAATACGCACTCGGCGTGGCGCCCCGCGAACAGCAAGCCGCGGTCGGAACTGCCGGCCTGGAACAGCACCGGCGTGCGTTGCGGCGACGGTTCACACAGGTGGTAACCCTCGACCTGATAAAACTCGCCGTGATGCTCGACCTTGTGCACTTTGCCCGGCTGCGCATAGACCCGGGCGTGCGGGTCGTTGAGCACCGCATCGTCCTCCCAGCTGCCTTCCCAGAGCTTGTACAGCACCTCCAGGTATTCATCGGCCTGGTCGTAGCGCCGGTCATGCTCGACCTGTTCGGTCAGGCCCATGGCCTTGGCGGCGCTGTCGAGGTAGCCGGTGACGATGTTCCAACCGACGCGGCCACGGCTCAGGTGGTCGAGGGTCGACATGCGCCGGGCGAACAGATATGGCGGTTCATAGGTCAGGTTGGCGGTGAGGCCGAAGCCGAGGTTGCGGGTCACGGCCGCCATCGCCGAGACCAGCAGCAACGGGTCGTTGACCGGCAGTTGGATCGACTCCTTGAGCGGTACGTCGATGGACTGCTGGTACACGTCGTAGACGCCGACGATATCGGCGATAAACAAGCCGTCGAACAGCCCGCGTTCGAGGGTTTGTGCCAGCTCGGTCCAGTACTCGATGGTCTTGTACTGGGTCGAGGTGTCCCGTGGATGAGTCCACAGGCCATGGTTGATATGCCCGATGCAGTTCATGTTGAAGGCATTGAGCAGGATCTTTTTTTTGCTCATCAGATAGTCCCCCGCAGCGGCGGGTTTTCATCGTTGAGGTAGTAATTGCCCACCGCGTGGTACTTCCAGCGCACCGGGTCGTGCAGGGTATGCACCCGGGCGTTGCGCCAGTGGCGGTCGAGGCCGTGTTCGGCCAGCGTGGCCTGGCTGCCGGCCAGCTCGAACAGCGTGCTGCCGGCCGCCAGGGAAATCTCGGTGCTCAAGGCGCGGGCTTCGGCCACGGCAATCGAGGCGGCAGCAACCGTCTGGGCATTGCTATCGGCCTGGGCGCGATCGAGGAACTCGCCGGAGCGTTCCAGCAGTGCCTCGGCGGCGTGCAGGCGGATGCTCAGGTGGCCGAAGCTCTTCAAGGTCAGCGGGTCTTCGGTGGCTTTGTCGTTGCCGGAATCGATCCACGGACGGGTCTTGGTGCGTACGAAATGCAGCGCATCTTCAAAGGCGGCGCGGGCGATGCCGGTGTCGATGGCGGCGTGCAGAATCTGCGCCAGCGGGCCGACGGTGGTCGGGCGTTCGAAGGCGCTCTGGAACGGGATCACATCCTGGGCGGCGACCCATACGTTATCGAACACCACCGAGCCGCTGCCGGTGGTGCGCTGGCCGAAGCCGCTCCAGTCGTCGATCACGCTCAGGCCCTCGCTCTCGCGGGGCACAAAGGCCAGTTGCTGCACGCCGTGTTCATCCACCACCGAGGTGGGGATGCGCTGGGCGTAGATCGCACCGGTGGCGTAGAACTTGCGGCCGGTGATGCGAAAGCCGTCGCCATCGCGGGTGAGGGCGGTGACGCGGTCGTGGGCGGTCTTGGTGCCCAGTTCCGCCAAGGCGTTACCGAAACGCTGGCCGGCGAGCACGTCGGCGTAGAGGCGCTTTTGCTGCGCGGGGCTGCCATTCACACGCAGCACTTCCAGGGCGTAGAAATGGTTTTGCGGGATCTGGCCCAGTGAAGCATCCGCCTGGGCGATCAGGGCAATGACTTTGGCCAGGGTGACATTGGATACGCCGGCACCGCCGAATGCCTTGGGCACGCTGATGCCCCACAGGCCGGAGCGGGAAAACACGTCCAGCTCGGGCAAGGGCAGGCGGCGTTCGCGGTCACGTTGGGCGCTGTCGCGACGCAAGTCTTCGGCCAGGTCGCTGGCGACAATAAGGGCTTGTTCATCGCTGGTGATAACCGCGACGTGGTGAGAATAAGTCATGTTGTTCTCCAGAGGTCTGGTCGGCTAAATCCAGGAGTGACGAGCAGGTAAGGTGCCGTTGAGGCGGTAGGCGCCGATCGCGTGATACTTCCAGCGCACCGGGTCGTGCAGGGTGTGCACCCGGGCGTTGCGCCAATGGCGGTCGAGGTTGAATTCGGCGAGGGTGGCGCGGCTACCGGCCAGTTCGAACAGCTTCTCGCTGACCAGCAACGACACTTCGGTGGTCAATACCTTGGCCTCGGCCACGGCAATCGAGGCGCGCGCGGCGGACTGCGCGGTAATGGGCGCGGTACTGACTTCGTCCAGCACCTGGCCGGCTTTGCGCAGCAGTGCTTCGGCGGCGTGCAGCTCGATCTTCAGCTTGCCGATATCGGCGATCACGTACAGGTCGTCACTGGCCCGCTCGACCTTGGCGTCGATCCAGGGGCGTGAGCGTTCGCGCACGAAAGCCAGGGTGTCGTCGAGCGCGCCACGGGCAATGCCGGCGTCGATAGCCGCCTGGATCAGTTGTGAGACGGCACCCTGAATATTCGGGCTTTCGCCCAGGCGCCAGTTGTCGATTACCAGCTCCGCATCCACCGCGACCCGCTCAAGCAACACGGTGCCGCTGGCAGTGGTGCGTTGGCCAAAGCCCGACCAATCGTCCACGATGCGCAGCCCTTCAGTGCCACGACGTACAAATGCCATGACCTGCTTACCGTCATCGTTCAGGGCTTTGATCGCCACCCAGTGGGCGAACAGCGCGCCGGTGGAGTAGAACTTCTGCCCACTGACCACAAAGCCTTCGCCTTCGGCGGTGATGCGCGCCTTGAGTTCCAGGGTGTTTTTAGTGCCGCGCTCCGGGCCACCGTTACCGATGCGCCAACCGTCGAGCACGCTCTGGAACAGCTGCTTTTTCTGGCGCTGCGTGGCGGTCCCCTGCACCAGGTGCAGAATGCCGAAATGGTTCTGCGGGATCTGCCCGAGAGCCGGGTCTGCCGCGCTGATGATCGCGAAGACTTCAGCCAGGGTCACGAACGAAACCTGAGGGCCGCCGTATTCGCGGGGAATGGAAATACTGCCCAACCCACTGCGGGTGAACTGCTCGATTTGTGCCCACGGCAACAGGCGTTGCCGGTCACGCTTGGCGGCTTGCAGGCGCGCGGCGTGGGCCAGCTCATGGGCCGCGCTCAACGCTTCGGCGTCGTTGCGCAGCACAGTGGCCGGCAACAGCAGTGGGGCTGTATCCAGATCACTCTGGGGGGGTGTTAGAGCCAAGTTAGACATCAGCGCCGCTCCTTGGCTGCACGTAATGCCCTGGCGTTATGCACCGGGGTGATTCTGACCATACCGACCTCGCATTCAATGAAATAAAAACAGAACAATCAGGAATGTCCGGTGGTCCGGTGCATATACCCTAAGCGTGTTAATTTTTTAAATAAACTAACTTTTAGGAATATGCATAGAAGGGCTGTCACCCAGGTTCACAGGGCGAACCCGGGCGACGGGGTTGATAGCCTGGCGCGGGGCTGGCGGGGCGCGTCGGCGCGGCCGGTGAACAGGCTGCGATACGCACCGTACGAGCGGGCGCCCAGCGTGAATTATTGCCGACGCGATCGAGGATGCAGTACGTGACCTCCAGCCGGCAGTCGTCGCCCGCCTCGACAATGACCTGCGAAGGTACCCACACGTTGATGGCCTGGCCCACTCCCTTGGCTTGTATTTCAGCCAGGTCCAGGCGCACATCACCCCAGCGCAGGGTGATGGCATCGCCGGTGCTCATGTTCAGGTACGGTTCGATGGTCAACGGGACGCCGCGTCTTGCCTGGCGGCTATTGACGCCATAACGGCGGATCGTCTCGGGCATGCCTACGGGGGCGAGATGCTGGTTTTCATCGCGGCTTTCGTGGTTGAGACGGGCCGATGGCTGACCGCCAGGGCAAAGGGTCTTGACCCGTACCGTGGTCACGGCCGAGCGCGCAGGGCCATGGCCGATTTGCAGGATTTGGTAGTGGACGCGCGCCGGACCGTCCTGCACAAAGCTTTCAGGCACCCACAGGTGGGTGAACGTGCCGATTTTGCCAGGCGTGACCTTGCGCGAGGCGACAAAGCAATTGTTCCAGAACAGTTCGATCAAATCGCCCTCTTCCATGCCGGAGTAGGGGGCAATGTCGACTTGCAGGTGCGTGGCAGCCAGGGCACTGATGCCATTGCCAATCGCCTGTGGCAACGTCGGGGCGGTAAGCGTGGCCGGGTGTTGAATGTGCGTCATAAGTACTCTCCTTGATGCAGCCAGCAGTCATCGTTCCAAGCCCCTGGCGCACGGGCGCGAGGCGGGTCGAAAGGAACGATTCGGTCAGTAGCTGGGATGGGATCCAATCCTCAAGGCGCTAGATAAGAGGCTTGGTCAGGGAGCGTCAATGGCGGCAAAGGGCTAAACGGCGGGTTTGAGAATATTCAGAAGGGTCTGACGGGGAGGGAGATTTTAAGGGGCGAGCGACGGCGTGTTTTACGTGTTGTGATGGCGAAACCCTGTAGGCGCTAGCACCTACAGGGGAGGGTCTATCAATGGGCGAGAAATTTGCTGAGGAACTGCCGCGTACGTTCTTCCTTGGGGTGGGCGAACAACGCCTTGGCTTCGCCCTGTTCGACGATCACGCCCTTGTCGAAGAAGACCACCCGGTTGGCCACATCCCGGGCAAAGCTCATCTCGTGGGTGACGATGACCATGGTGCGGTTTTCTTCGGCCAGGCTGCGAATGGTCGCCAGCACTTCACCGACCAGTTCCGGGTCAAGGGCCGAAGTGGGTTCGTCGAACAGAATCACCTCCGGCTCCATGGCCAGCGCCCGGGCAATCGCCACGCGCTGTTGCTGACCCCCGGACAGGCGCCGAGGGTAGGACGCTTCCTTGCCCGCCAGGCCAACCCTGGCCAGTAGCTTGCGACCCAGCGCGATGGCTGCTTCGCGTGGCATCTTCTTGACCACGATCGGGCCTTCGATGACGTTTTCCAGCGCGGTACGGTGGGGGAACAGGTTGAAGTTCTGGAACACAAAGCCCACGTGCTGGCGCAAGCGCCGCACCAGGCCCTGCTGCTGGTTGAGCGGCTTGCTGCTGTCGATCTCGATGTCACCCACCTTGATACGGCCGCTGGTGGGTTCTTCGAGAAAGTTCAGGCAGCGCAGGAAGGTGGTCTTGCCGGAACCGCTGGGGCCGATGATGGCGACGACTTCGCCCTCCTTGACCTCGAGGTCGATACCGTTGAGCACCACCTGACCGTTGAATTGTTTGGTCAGTTTTTCAACCACGATCATGCTTCAAGACTCCAGGTCATGCCGGTTGACCCGGTCTTCCAGACGATTTTGCAGATGCGCCAGGATGCTCGCCAGGATCCAGTAGATCAGGGCCGCGGACAGATACATGGTGAAGATTTCGAAGGTGCGCGCAGACACCAGTTGAGCTTGGCGGAACAGCTCGGGTACCTGGATGGTAGCGGCCAGCGCCGTGTCCTTGACCAGCGAAATAAAGCTGTTGCCCAGCGGAGGCAAGGCCGTGCGCATGGCTTGCGGCAGGATGGCCCGGCGCAGGGTCTGCGCACGGGTCATGCCGATACTGGCGGCAGCCTCCCACTGGCCGCGCTCGATGGAGGCGATGGCGGCGCGCAGGATTTCACAGGCGTAGGCGGCCATGTTCAGCGAGAAGCCGATCATCGCCGCCGGGATCGGATCCAGCTCGATGCCCACTTGCGGCAAGCCGTAGTAGATCAGGAACAGCTGCACCAGCAAGGGCGTGCCGCGAAAGAACGACACGTAGACCCGGGCGGTCCAGCTCAGCAACTTGAAGCGCGACAGGCGCATCAATGCCAGGCCGAAGCCCAGCAGCAAGCCGAAGAACATCCCGCCAAGGCTGAGAATTACCGTGTAATACGCGCCCTTGAGCAGAAAGGGCGCGGAGTCCAGCGCGAGTTGGAAACCTGCTTCCATTATTGAGTGACGTCAGCGTTGAAGTACTTCTCGGACAGCTTCTTCAAGGTGCCGTCGGCGCGCAACTTATCGAGAGCCTTGTTCACGGCGTCGAGCAGTTCTGGCTCACCTTTGCGCAGGGCAATACCGGCTTCCTGGCGCGAGAACGCATCGCCCGCAGCGGCAGTGTCCTTGGCTTTCTTGGCATATTCCAGAGCGGCCAGGCGGTCGATCAGGATGGCGTCGATGCGGCCGATACGCAGGTCCTGGAACTTGGTTGGGTCGTCGTTATAGGTCTTGATGATGGCTTTGGGCTGATTGTCCTTGAGCCATTGCTCGTAGTTGGTGCCCAGGCCCACACCGACCTTCTTGCCGGCCAGGTCGGCGGCGGTCTTGATGGTGTCGACGTTCTTGGCCAGGGTCAGCGCCTGGATACCGGACACGGTGTAAGGCTTGGAGAAGTCGTACTTCTTCTTGCGTTCTTCGGAGATCGTGACCTGGTTGATCACGGCGTCCAGTCGCTTGGACTCCAGGGCGGCGAGGATGCCGTCCCACGGGGTGGCCTGCAGCTTGACCTTGACGCCCAGCTCCTTGGCCAGCGCTTCGGACAGCTCCACTTCGAAACCGCTGAGCTTGCCGCTTTCATCGACGAAGCTGAACGGTGGGTAGGTGCCTTCCAGGCCGATCTTGATCTCGCCAGCCTTCTTGATGTTGTCCAACTGCTCGCCGGCTACTGCCTGGCCCAGCCAGCCAGCGCCAAGCGCCAGGCCCAATGTGCCAACCAGCAGCGTGCGACGGAATACAGAAATAGTCATGAAGAGCCCCTGTGTTTTTATGGTGAGCGAAGCAGGTGACGCAGTAGTCGTATCCTGCCTTAAAGAGCGGTGCGCGTCTTCGCCTGCGGCGCGACTATAAAGCCGGTTTTTAAGACTTGAAAATAATATAAAGATAATTTCATATTCTATTTTTGAATATGCGGGGGAATTTCCATGTGGGAGGA
>NZ_JALJFG010000065.1 GCF_023242475.1 Pseudomonas sp. MWU15-20650
AAGCCCGCTCGCCACAGGTTACCGGTTGCTCGTTCTAGCGCTTAATTGCCCCCGCTCGCGGTGGTTTAGTTGGCGTCTCGTTGACTGACACAGCGCTATCGGGAGCAAGTCGATTCGTCGCCCCGCCGATAGGTTTGACCGCGTCTAAACCCTAGGGGCTGTAGTAACCCACCGCCACCAGGAAATGCCCGGCCTTGCGCAGGTACGTGTGCTTGTTCTCGACCTTGCCGGTCACCGGGTTTTTCCAACGGTATTGGTACTCACTCTGGTCCTGTTCAGTCATCAGCTTGAGGATCGGCTGGCCCACGGGTCTGCCATCCGGGTCCTTGATCTTGCCAAAGTCGGTATTGACCAGCCGCAGGTCAGTCCCATGCGCCACATAGCGTCCGGTATTGAGGTCTACCACGAACACATACAGATCATCCTGCAAGAAGTCACCTTGCAATGAGTTGATGGCCTTGAGCGTGCCCGCTTCATCCATGAGCAATGCCTTCACCGCCTTGTCGCGCAAACCACGCGCATGCTCCGGTGTGGCCCGTGGCAGGTAATAGCCCACCGCGAGAATGCGTTCGCCTACTCGCTGATAGAACACGTGCTTGTGCTCAACCTTGCCGTCGTTCCAATTCTGCCAGCGGTAGTCGGCCTGTTGGATGCCCTGGCCTTCAGGCACGGCCAGCGCTTGCTTGAACGACGCTTGCAGGTCAGGGCCAAGCTGTTCGGACACGTCGCGGCCGATCAAGGCTGAAGAAGGCCCGCCGCTGGCCAGCAAAATACCGTGGGTATCGACCACAAACACATAGCGATCGTGATCAATAAACTCACCCTGGCGGCTGAACGCGGCGAACGCCTTGTCGCCGTTGCGCTGGTAGTAGGCCAAGGCTTTTTCCAGCAGCGCCTTGGCGGCCTGGGCGTCCGCATCTTGAGTGGTGGCCGCGTGCACCTGGCTGAAACACAGCAACAGCAGCCAGGTGATGCGCAAGAGTCCCTTCATTGCCGATCCCTCATAAGTGGTGGTAGGTGTGACCACAGCGTAGACTGCTACGGCTCAGGGTGCTGCCAGCCACTGATTGACGATCCCTGCATACTCCCCAGTCGCGACGCTCAGGTGCAGCCACTGATCCACATAGCCCTTCCAGGCCACGTCATCCCGGGGCAGCAGGAAGGCTTTTTCGCTGTACTGCATCTGCTGTTCAGGGTTGACCGCGCACAGCCCGGGCTTCTGCTTTTGCTGGTAACGCGCTTCGCTCGCGTCGGTGATCATCACGTCGGCCTTGCCCGCCAGCAGCTCGTCGAAAATGGTGACGTTGTCATGCAGGCGTATTTGCGCCTGCCCCAGGTGGGCGCGGGCAAAGACTTCATTGGTGCCGCCGGCCGGCTCGATCACCCGCACCTGGGGCTGGTTGATCTGCGCGACGGTCTGGTAGCGCTGCACATCAGCGCAGCGTACCAGCGGGATCTTGCCGTCGACCCCGAGCGGCTGGCTGAAGAAGGCTTTTTTCTGGCGTTCCAGGGATACGGAAATCCCGCCCACCGCGATGTCGCAGTGTTGGGCAAGGAAGTCCGGCATCAGGGTTTTCCAGGTGGTGGGCACCCAGTTGACCTTCGCGTTCAGGCTTTTGGCCAGGGACTCGGCCAAGGCAATGTCGATCCCTTCATAGCGGCCATCGGCGCGCAACGAGGTATAGGGCTTGTAGTCGCCGGTGGTGCAGACGGTCAGGGTACCGCGCTGGAGCACTTGATCGAGGCGCGATGAGGCAGGGTCGGCCAGGACGGTGGTTGCCACGCTTGCCAGTACACACAGGGCTAAAGGAGCTTTCATGCAGGCGAGTCCTTGGAGGCATGATCGGGGCGGTCATTATTTCCAGCCGCGCTCGCCGGTAGCAAGGGGGGCGCAATGTTTAGCCAATTCGCACCTGAACTCCGTTAACCCTGAATTTACCCCCCTATGCCAGCGTGTGACGCTGCCAGGCTTCGCCCCCACTGTGACTGGCCCATGGACGGTTCCCCCGACACTCACCCCGAGACATCGCTTGGCGCATTAGTGCCCAGCTGTCCGACGGCTGTCGAGGCACTGCCTTGCGAGTTGGCGTTCTGGGCGCTGTTCCACTGCCGGCACGCGAGACCTCCTGATACCTCTTCTACGTAGATCCGCCCCATTGGATGACGCGAAGTTGCGCGCGCATCTGCCCGGCGGCGCTTGTGCGCCTGCCTGACGCAAACGTAGGAACCAACCCCATGAGTGTTTTT
Organism: Pseudomonas sp. MWU15-20650; assembly: GCF_023242475.1. Classification (GTDB taxonomy): domain Bacteria; phylum Pseudomonadota; class Gammaproteobacteria; order Pseudomonadales; family Pseudomonadaceae; genus Aquipseudomonas. The sequence continues at coordinate 2,248 of NZ_JALJFG010000065.1, forward strand.
GCCAATCTGCACGAAGCCCGCTCGTTCCTTGAGCAGAACCCGGACATTGAAATGTTCGAGCTGTTTATCCTCGACAACAATGGCGTACCGCGCGGCAAGCTGCTGCACCGCGACGAGTTGCTGGCGGTGTACGAAAGTGGCCGGCCACTGCCCAGCACGATCCTCGGCCTCACCATCAATGGCGATGACGTGGAAAACTCCGGGTTGGTGTGGGAGGTCGGCGATATCGACTGTCGCGCCTACCCCATCAGCGGCAGTTTGCAGCGTATGCCGTGGCGCCTGATGCCGACCGCGGCGGTGCAAGTCAGCATGCACCCCAGCGAAGGTTTACCTGCCACCTTGGCCGACCCCCGGCATCTGCTGGCCAAGGTCATTGATGCACTCAAGGGCGACGGTTATTACCCGGTGATGGCGGCGGAGCTGGAGTTCTACCTGCTCGACCAGAAGCCCGACAGCCAGGGCCGCCCGCAACCGGCGCGGGATGTGGACGGCCATCGCCCGCGCTCGACCCAGGTCTACGGCCTGCGCGAACTGGAGCAGATCGAGCCGTTTCTGGCCGACCTCTACAGCGCCTGCAAGCTGCAAGGTATCCCGGCGCGCACGGCCATTTCCGAATACGCCCCGGGCCAAGTGGAAATCACCCTCCAACATCGCGCTGACGCTTTGCAGGCGATGGACGAGGCGGTGCGTTATAAACGCTTGGTCAAGGGCGTGGCCCACCAGCACGGGATGGCCGCCTGTTTCATGGCCAAACCGTTCGACGACCTGGCCGGCACCGGCATGCATATGCACGTGAGCCTGGCCGATGCCCAGGGCAATAACCTGTTCGCCAGTGAGGCGGGCGACGGCACGCCGCTGCTGCGCCAGGCGGTGGGTGGCATGCTCGGCACCTTGCTCGATTCGCTGTTGATGTTCTGCCCCAATGCCAACTCCTATCGACGCTTCCAAACCAACAGCTATGCGCCTCTGGCTGCGACGTGGGGCGTGGACAACCGTACCGTCAGCCTGCGCGTGCCCGGTGGCCCGGCCAACTCCCGGCATATTGAACACCGTATCTGCGGTGCTGATGCCAACCCTTATCTGGCGGCGGCGGCGATCCTCGCCGGTATCCACCGTGGCATTCGCGAACAATGCGACCCTGGCGCTCCCGTGGAAGGCAACGGTTACGCCCAGGCCACCTCATTGCTGCCCACCGACTGGCTCACCACGCTGCGTGCATTGGAGGGCTCAAGCTGGGCGCGGGATGCCTTTGGCAGCGAATTCCTGGGGGTTTATCTGGCGGTCAAGCGTGCCGAATACCGCCAGTTCATGGGGGAGGTGGGGGAGCAGGATTGGCGGTGGTATCTGCATCAGGCATGACGGGTGTTTCGGTGGCAGGGTTTTCGACCTTTTTTTCACGTTGCAGTGGTTAAGCTGTGGATCAAGGTCGTTACTACCGTTTCACCCACATGAGCCCGCGATGTCGCCACAACCTCCATCTTCCATTGAGATCGAATTCACCGAGCGCTGTGATCGTGAGCATGCACAGGTCTGCGGTGACACGCGCCCACAGGGGCTGCTGCAGCGCCTGGCAGCATGGCGCAAGGCGCGGCTGGTGCGGCATGCATTGAAAGTGGCAGGCGAGCCGGGGCTGATCCTCGACCTGGCATGCGGTTCGGGGCGGTTCTGGCCGGTGCTGGCCGAACACGTCAACCGGGTGATCCTGGCTTCGGACAACTCCCAGGCCATGCTCGACCATGCCCGCACCCACCATCCGGCAGCGTTGCTCAAACGCATCAAAACGTTCCAGGGCTCGGCGTTTTCCATTGGCCTCTCGGCGAACGCGGTGGACTGCATTTTCTGCCTGGAATTGTTTCGCCATGTACCCAGCAGCGACGTGCGATCGATGTTGTTGCGCGAGTTTCATCGGGTCAGCCGCGACACGGTGATTGTCTCTGTGAACGCGGGTGTCTTGGTGGAGGATGAGTTTCGCCAGGCGGGCTTCAAAGTCCTGAATTACCAGGAGTTCCTACCGGGTTCCAGGCTTTGGCGCGTCTACGTTCTGCGTAAGAGAGGATAACTGCCGCTCGTCGGACTATTCTCTGTCTCTTGTCGGAGTTTTCATGATGGTGTGTGCACTGCGGATGCTCGCAAGCCCCTTTCGCGATATATACTGCGCGCCATTCTTCAAGGGAGAGCCGTGTGGCCATCGATATTCACTGGATCTGCGACAACGATAGCCTCGGCCAGCACTGCGCCGAATGGCAGCAGTTGCCATTCGTCGCCCTCGACACCGAATTCATGCGGGTCGACACCTTTTATCCCATTGCCGGGCTGATCCAGATTGGTGATGGCGTACGCGCTTACCTGATCGATCCCCTGACCATCGACCATTGGCAACCCCTGGCCGCTCTGCTGGAAAACCCGGCGGTGATCAAGGTGGTGCACGCCTGCAGCGAAGACCTGGAAGTATTGCTGCGCCTGACTGGCAGCCTGCCAGTGCCGTTGTTCGACACCCAACTGGCCGCCGCCTACCTGAATCTCGGGTTCTCCATGGGCTACTCGCGCCTGGTGCAAGCGGTGCTCGATATTGAGCTGCCCAAGGGCGAGACCCGTTCGGACTGGCTGCAGCGGCCATTGTCCGAGACGCAAATCAGCTACGCTGCCGAAGACGCCGTGCACCTGGCGGAGGTCTATACCCGACTTCGTCCGCAACTGTCTGCGGACAAATACGCCTGGGTGTTGGAAGACGGCGCCGAACTGGTGGCCAACCTGCGCCGCGAAGTCGACCCGTACGAGGTGTACCGCGACGCCAAGCTGGCGTGGAAACTGTCCCGTGCCCAGCTGGCCGTGCTGCGTGAGTTGTGCGCCTGGCGCGAGCAGCAAGCCCGCGTCCGTGACCTGCCGCGTAACCGCATCATTCGTGAACACTCGTTATGGCCCCTGGCCAAGTCCCAGCCGGATAACCTCGCCGCCCTGGGCAAGATCGAAGACATGCACCCGCGCACGGTGCGCCAGGATGGCCTGTTCCTGCTGGACCTGATCAAACGTGCCGGCAGCCTGCCTATGGATCAATGGCCACCTGCCGTCGCCGAACCGCTGCCGGTGGACGCCGCCACGCTGATCAAGCAACTGCGTGCCTTGGGCCAAACCTTCGCCGAGCGCCTGGACATGGCCCCGGAACTGATGCTGCGCAAGAAAACCCTCGAAGCCCTGGTTAAAAGTGGCTATCCCGATGGGCCTTACCAATTGCCAGACTCGCTGCGTGGCTGGCGCCGCGAGTTGATGGGCCAGTCGCTGCTCGACAGCCTGGCCACTGCCGGAGAACAGCCTTGAAACGTATTTGCTCCATCTACCGCAGTAAGAAAAAAGACGGCATGTACCTCTACGTGCTGAAAAGCGACGCCCTGGAGCGCGTGCCAGAACCATTGATGGAAGCGTTCGGCAAGGCTCACCACGCGTTTGACATGGTCCTGACGCCGGAGCGCAAGCTGTCCCGAGAGGACATCGCCGTGGTCCTGGAAAACCTCGACAAGCAGGGCTACCACCTGCAAATGCCGCCGGCCGAGGATGAGTACATCGAACACTTGCCCGAAGAGCTGCTGCGACGCAACGACCCGATGTGATCGGTGGTGCCCTGTTCAGGGCACATTCTTCAATGCCTGTATTTAAGTGGGCGGTGGCCGTAAGGATGCGGGCGGCCGTCTGCAGCGTTTTTGAAAGGTTTGAACCATGCGTGTTCTGATTGCTGAACAGGATCACCCGCTCTACGCCCAATTGCTCCGCGAAGCTGCGCCGGACCTTGAAGTATTGACCAGCGGCGACTCCGCCGAATTGTCGCGCCTGGCCGCCGATTGCCCGGTATGGCTGGGCCAGCCAGACTTGCTGGCGACCCTGTTGCGCCAGGGCCACCAGCCGCAGTGGCTGCAATCGACCTGGGCCGGTATCACGCCGTTGCTGGCCGATGGCTTGCCACGCGACTATCGCCTGACGCGCGCGGTGGGCATCTTTGGCCAAGTGATGGCTGAGTTTGTTCTCACCTACATGCTTGGCCATGAGCGCGAAGTGCTGGCGCGGTTGGTCAGCCAAGTCGAGCGCAAGTGGGACAACCGCCTGGGCCAGAGCCTGGCGGGGCGCAAGGCGTTGATCGTCGGCACGGGTGATATTGGCCAGAGCGTTGCCGAGTTCCTGCTGCCGTTTGGGGTCAAGCTCTATGGCATCGCAAGCAGCGCACGCGAGCAGGCACCGTTTCTTGAAGTGGCTGGGCCCGATCAATTGGGGCGGCTGGTGGGCGAAGTGGACTACGTGATCAACCTGCTGCCCAACACCCCCGACACCCATGACCTGTATGACGCGGCCCTGTTCAAGCAATTCAAGCCGACCGGGTTGTTTATCAACGTCGGGCGCGGGGTTGCGGTGGTCGACGCCGACCTGGTCGAGGCATTGAAGGAAGGGCACTTGGCCGGTGCGGTGATCGACGTGTGTCGCCAGGAACCGTTGCCGCAACGGCACCCATTCTGGACCGCCTGGGGTCTGCTGTTGACCGGGCACAGCTCGGCGCCGACTTCACCGTCGATGATGGTGGCGTTGTTTGTGGAAAACGTGCGGGCGTATCAGGCCCAGCAGGCGCTGCGTGGGGAAGTGAGTTTCGAGCGCGGTTACTGACCCGACGCGCGAAGAAAATGTGTGGGGCAAGCCCCCTCCCACCTTTTTACGGTGCAGTGTCAGGCCAATTGGATGAACAGCCAGTACAAGTCAGCACCTTCACTCACTGACACACAGCAGATCCAAGTGTGGGAGGGGGCTTGCTCCCGATAGCGGTGGATCAGTTAGCTTATCCTCAGTTGACCCACTGCCATCGGGGCAAGCCCCCTCTTACCTTTTTACGGTGCAGTGC
>NZ_JALJFG010000066.1 GCF_023242475.1 Pseudomonas sp. MWU15-20650
TTTGGGGGCGCTACGCGCCCCAACGCGGGACAAGCCCGCTCGCCACAACAAGCCTGCTAGCCACGGGTTACCGGTTGCTCGTTCTAGCGCTTAACTGACTGGCATTGGGGCCACATCTGACCTGTGGTGGTTTACTGCTTGGGTTGTTTCAGGGCCGCCATGATCGCATCCGGGTTGTAATCGCGAATCAGCGTGCCATTGACGTCCACAAACGGAATCCCGCCGCCCCCGAGCGTCTCATACGCTTTGCGCGCCTGGGCATCTTTCTCGATATCCAGCGCCTGGTACGGAATGCCTTTCTGGTCCAGAAAGCGTCGGGTCTGCTTGCAGTAGCCGCACCACTCGGTGGAATAGAGCACTACGCGCGCTGAAGCGCGTACCTGCTCCGATACCACTTGTGAGGGGTTGAACAGCCGCTCGATCTTGCCCCAGTTCTGGATCACCACGACCACCAGCAACACCAACAGGACTTTCTTGAGGACCCCGCCAAGCATCAGTTACGGCGCTTGAGCTGGTCGGTCAGTTGGGTCGGCAGGCCCTTGATGATCAAGGTGCCGGCCGCTTCGTCGTATTCGATCTTGTCGCCCAGCAGGTGCGCTTCAAAGCTGATGGACAAGCCCTCGGCGCGCCCGGTGAAGCGGCGGAACTGGTTGAGCGTGCGTTTGTCGGCGGGAATTTCCGGCGACAGGCCGTAATCCTTGTTGCGGATATGGTCGTAGAACGCCTTTGGCCGATCTTCATCGATCAAGCCCGACAGTTCTTCCAGGCCCATCGGCTCGCCGAGCTTGGCCTGGCTGCTGGCGTAGTCCACCAGGGTCTTGGTTTTCTCACGGGCGGACTCGTCGGGCAGGTCTTCGCTTTCGACGAAGTCGCTGAACGCCTTGAGCAAGGTGCGGGTCTCGCCCGGGCCGTCGACGCCTTCCTGGCAGCCGATAAAGTCGCGGAAGTACTCCGAGACTTTCTTGCCATTCTTGCCCTTGATAAAGGAGATGTATTGCTTGGACTGCTTGTTGTTCTGCCACTCGGAGACGTTGATCCGCGCCGCCAGGTGCAATTGGCCCAGGTCCAGGTGGCGCGAGGGGGTCACGTCCAGCTCATCGGTGACCGCCACGCCCTCGCTGTGGTGCAGCAGGGCGATGGCCAGGTAGTCGGTCATGCCTTGTTGGTAGTGGGCAAACAACACATGGCCACCGGTGGAGAGGTTGGACTCCTCCATCAGTTTTTGCAGGTGCTCGACGGCGGTACGGCTGAAGGTGGTGAAATCCTGGCCACCCTCAAAGTACTCCTTCAACCAGCCGCTGAACGGGTGCGCGCCGGACTCGGCATGGAAGAAACCCCACGCCTTGCCTTGTTTGGCGTTGTAGCTCTCGTTGAGGTCGGCAAGCATGTTCTCGATGGCGGCCGACTCGGACAGCTCGGTGTCGCGGGCATGGAGAACTGCGGGTGTGCCGTCGGGTTTTTTGTCGATCAGGTGGACGATGCAATGACGGATCGGCATAGGCTTCTCGGCTGGTTGAAGGGGAGCGGTTGGCCTCCCCGAAAAGTCGCCCAGTGTACCGCACCCGTTGGTCAAGACGTGCTACGAAGGGTGTTTTGGAGGTCCGCTGACGGGGTATATGCCTTTTTTTCACGGTTTAGAGCGATAAAGCTGACCAAATGGGTATGTTGAGGCGGATATTTCCCCGTCTCTGTGCTAGTTTTGCCCCGTCTTACGCCAAGTCTCGGCGTTAAGCGTGCATTCAGCATTTGTCAGGTCGAACCAATCCCCGTTTCAAGCATCTATAACCCCGATCTCCGAGGTTATAGCCGGGGTGCCAGACCTAGACGGTCGGGCTCGACGGCTGACACTGCACTCTGCAATCCATATGAATTTGATAGGGAAGGAACACCACAATGGCTTTGACTAAAGACCAACTGATCGCTGATATCGCTGAAGCTATCGACGCGCCAAAAACCACCGCGCGCGCTGCTCTGGACCAACTGGGCCAGATCGTTGCTGATCAGCTGGAAAATGGCGGCGAAATCACTCTGCCAGGTATCGGCAAACTGAAAGTGACCGAGCGTCCTGCCCGTACTGGCCGTAACCCTTCGACTGGCGCTGCCATCGAAATCGCTGCCAAGAAAGTTATCAAGCTGGTTGTGGCTAAAGGCCTGACCGACGCTGTTAACAAGTAAGACGCAATAAAAAAACCGTGCTCCGGAGCGATCCGGGCACGGTTTTTTGTTGCCTGCAGTTTTACTGGGGTAAAGGGCTAGTCGCGGACCCAGCGCTGGCGCCAGATCTGCTGTTCGTTCTTGGTCTGGAAGGTCCAGGCAACGAACCGGCTTTGTTTCTGCCCTTGGGACATCTCCACCACCTGGCTTTCCAGCACGCCGGCTTTTTTAAGCGCGGTCTCGATCGCGGGCAAGTTTGACGCTTTTGACACCAGGGTGCTGAACCACAACACCTTGTGGGCAAAATGCGCACTTTCGGCGATCAGTTGCGTTACAAAGCGGGCTTCGCCGCCTTCACACCACAACTCGGCCGATTGGCCACCGAAGTTCAGTACCGGCAACTTGCGCTTGGGGTCGGCCTTGCCCAAGGCGCGCCATTTGCGTTCGCTGCCCTTGGTCGCTTCGTCCATCGACGCATGGAACGGCGGGTTGCACATGGTCAGGTCAAAGCGTTCGCCAGGCTCCAGCAGCCCCAGCAGGATCTGCTTGGGATTGGTTTGCTGGCGCAGCTGGATGACCTTGCTCAGGTCGTTGGACTGCACGATGGCCTTGGCGGCGGCGACAGCGATAGGGTCGACTTCCGAGCCCAGGAAGTTCCAGCGGTACTCCATATAGCCAATCAGCGGGTAGACGCAGTTGGCGCCCATGCCGATGTCCAGCACCTTGACGATTGAGCCGCGCGGGATCTTGCCGTCGTTGACGCTGGCCAGCAGGTCGGCGAGGAAGTGCACGTAATCGGCACGCCCCGGCACCGGCGGGCACAGGTAGTCGGCTGGGATATCCCAATGCTGGATGCCATAAAAAGCCTTCAACAGCGCCCGGTTGAACACCCGCACCGCGTCCGGGCTGGCAAAGTCGATGCTCTCTTTGCCATAGGGGTTGATGATCACGAATTGGGCCAGTTCCGGCGTGGTCTTGATCAGCGCCGGGAAGTCGTAGCGGCCTGTGTGGCGGTTGCGCGGATGCAGCGTGGCCTCTTTGCGCGGCACGACAGGTTTGGCCGTGGCGGCGGTCTTAGGCTTCTTGCGCGAAGGTTTGGGCGTAGTGGGGGCGGTCATGATGATTCTGGTGTGGGCTCAAAGTGGTAGGCATTGTCACACATCCTGAGGGCAACTCGGTCAAATGTGGGAGGGGGCTTGCTCCCGATTGCAGTGGATCAGCCAGTTCTAGGTCGCTGACACACCGCTATCGGGGCAAGCCCGCTCCCACGTTGAGGCGCCGCATGTAAAAAAAAGAGACCCGAAGGTCTCTTTTTTCACGCGAATCAAGCCTTACAGGCTGGAAATCCGTGCATGTTGCTCCGCCAGCTTGCCCAAGGCCTGTTCAGCCTCGGCCAACTTGGCGCGTTCTTTCTCGATCACTTCAGCCGGCGCCTTGTCAACGAACGCTGCGTTGGACAGTTTGCCGCCCACTCGCTGCACTTCGCCTTGCAGGCGTGCGATTTCCTTGTCGAGACGGGCCAGTTCGGCGCCCTTGTCGATCAGCCCGGCCATCGGCACCAGCACTTCCATGTCGCCCACCAACGCAGTGGCAGACAACGGTGCTTCGGCATCGGCAGCCAATACGGTGATCGACTCCAGCTTCGCCAGCTTCTTGAGCAGCGCATCGTTCTCGGTGAGACGACGCTGGTCTTCGGCACTGGCGTTCTTCACGAACACGGCCAGCGGCTTGCCTGGACCGATGTTCATCTCGGCGCGAATGTTACGCGTGCCGAGCATCAGGGTCTTGAGCCATTCGATATCGCTTTCGGCCGCCTCATCGATGCGCGCTTCGTTGGCCACTGGCCAAGGTTGCAGCATGATGGTCTTGCCTTCGATACCGGCCAGCGGCGCCAGGCGCTGCCAGATTTCTTCGGTGATGAACGGCATGAACGGGTGCGCCAGGCGCAGCGCCACTTCCAACACGCGTACCAGGGTGCGACGGGTGCCGCGCTGGCGTTCGACCGGCGCGTTTTCGTCCCACAGTACCGGCTTGGACAGTTCCAGGTACCAGTCGCAATACTGGTTCCAGATGAACTCGTACAAGGCCTGTGCGGCCAGGTCGAAGCGGAACTGGTCGAGCTGGCGGGTCACTTCGGCTTCGGTGCGTTGCAGCTGCGAGATGATCCAGCGATCCGCCAGGCTCAGCTCATAGGCTTCGCCGTTCTGGCCACAGTCTTCGCCTTTATCCAGCACGTAGCGCGCGGCGTTCCAGATCTTGTTGCAGAAGTTGCGATAGCCTTCGACGCGGCCCATGTCGAACTTGATGTCGCGACCGGTGGAGGCCAGCGAGCAGAAGGTAAAGCGCAGGGCATCGGTGCCGTAGCTGGCGATGCCGTCCGCGAACTCGTCGCGGGTCTGCTTCTCGATCTTCTTCGCCAGTTTCGGCTGCATCAGGCCCGAGGTGCGTTTCTGCACCAGGGTTTCCAGGTCGATGCCGTCGATGATGTCCAGTGGGTCCAGGACGTTGCCCTTGGACTTGGACATCTTCTGGCCCTGGCCATCACGCACCAGGCCGTGCACGTACACGGTCTTGAACGGAACCTGTGGCGTGCCATCCTCGTTCTTCACCAGGTGCATGGTGAGCATGATCATCCGGGCAACCCAGAAGAAAATGATGTCGAAGCCGGTGACCAGCACGTCGGTGGAGTGGAATTTTTTCAGGAACTCGGTCTGCTGCGGCCAGCCCAGGGTGGAGAAGGTCCACAGGCCCGAACTGAACCAGGTGTCGAGTACGTCGTTGTCCTGTTGCAGGGCGATGTCCGCACCGAGGTTGTGCTTGGCACGCACTTCAGCCTCATCGCGGCCTACATACACCTTGCCCGACTCGTCGTACCAGGCCGGAATGCGGTGGCCCCACCACAGTTGACGGCTGATGCACCAATCCTGGATGTCACGCATCCACGAGAAGTACATGTTTTCGTACTGCTTGGGCACGAACTGGATACGGCCATCTTCCACCGCAGCAATCGCGGGCTCGGCCAGCGGCTTGGTGGACACGTACCACTGGTCGGTCAGCCAAGGCTCGATGACGGTACCGGAGCGGTCGCCTTTGGGCACTTTCAGGGCGTGGTCGTCGACGCTCACCAGCAAGCCGGCAGCGTCGAAGGCGGCAACGATCTGCTTGCGCGCTTCAAAACGGTCGAGGCCGGCGTATTCGGCCGGGATCTTGCCGTCGATGCTCTCGTTCAGCGTGCCGTCGAGGTTGAACACCTGGCAGGCCGACAGTACGGCGGCGTTCTTGTCGAAGATGTTCAGCAGCGGCAGGTTGTGGCGCTTGCCGACTTCATAGTCGTTGAAATCGTGGGCCGGGGTGATCTTCACGCAGCCGGTGCCGAATTCAGGGTCGCAGTAGTCGTCCGCGATGATCGGGATGCGGCGACCCACCAGCGGCAGTTCCACGAACTTGCCGATCAGGGCCTGATAGCGCTCATCGTTCGGGTTAACCGCCACGGCGGCGTCGCCGAGCATGGTTTCCGGACGGGTGGTGGCGACGATCAGGTAAGCGTTGCCTTCAGCGGTCTTGGCACCGTCGGCCAACGGGTACTTGAGGTTCCACAGGAAGCCTTTCTCGTCGTGGTTTTCCACTTCGAGGTCGGAAATCGCCGTGTGCAACTTGGTGTCCCAGTTGACCAGGCGCTTGCCGCGGTAGATCAGGCCGTCTTCATGCAGGCGTACGAAGGCTTCCTTCACCGATTCCGACAGGCCGTCGTCCATGGTGAAGCGCTCGCGACTCCAGTCGACGGATGAACCGAGGCGACGGATCTGACGGCTGATATTGCCGCCGGACTGGTCCTTCCATTCCCAGATCTTTTCCAGGAATTTCTCGCGACCCAGGTCGTGACGGTTCTGGCCGGTGGCTTCGAGTTGGCGTTCCACCAGCATCTGGGTGGCGATACCGGCGTGGTCGGTGCCCGGTTGCCACAAGGTGTTGCGGCCCTGCATGCGGCGGAAACGGATCAACGCATCCATGATCGCATTGTTGAAGCCATGGCCCATGTGCAGGCTGCCAGTGACGTTCGGTGGCGGAATCATGATGGTGTAGGAATCACCCGCGCCTTGCGGAGCGAAATAATTCTCGGACTCCCAGGTCTCGTACCAGGAAGTTTCAATAGCGTGCGGCTGGTAGGTCTTATCCATGCGCGGCGGGACCCTAGTTGGCATTTATTCAGGAAAGCCGGCAAGTATAACGGGGGATAGGGCGCAGGGCGAGGCGAAGACAGGGCTTAAGGTGTATGCAACCAAATGTGAGAGGGGCTTGCTCCCGATAGCGGTGGGTCAGGCAATGCAAGCCTCGGCTGGCGCGCCGTCATCGGGGCATAGGTATCTACACAACTCGGGGGGGGCAGCGCTGAACCTGTGGCGAGCGGGCTTGTTGTGGCGAGCGGGCTTGCCCCGCGTTGGGGCGCGCAGCGCCCCCAAAGAAGGACGAATGCGGTGTAGCCGATACTCCGCAGAGACAGCTTTTGGGGCTGCTGCGCAACCCAACGCGGGACAAGCCCGCTCGCCACCGGGGAATATGACAGCCTTCAAAAGTTGTGTAGATACCTATGTTCCCTGATGTCCATAGGTCTCTACACAATCACCGTCGAACGCAAAATCTG
>NZ_JALJFG010000067.1 GCF_023242475.1 Pseudomonas sp. MWU15-20650
CCCTCCCACATTGGAGCTGCTGTGAGCTTAAGATCCGGGCATTTAGCCTTTTTTCTTGTAGGCCACGCAATCGATCTCGACCTTGCAATCAACCATCATGTTGGCCTGCACACAGGCGCGCGCCGGGGCGTGCTCCGGGGTGAAGTATTCGCCGAAGACTTTGTTGAAGCTCCAGAAGTCCCGCGGGTCTTCCAGCCATACGCCGACGCGCACCACGTCCTTGAGTTCGTAGCCAGCCTCTTCAAGGATCGCCACCACGTTACGCAGGGTCTGCCGGGTTTGTTCAACGATGCCGCCGCTGATGATTTCGCCGTCCACGGCTGGCACCTGGCCCGACACGTAAAGCCAGCCGTCCGCTTCCACCGCGCGGGCGAAAGGACGCGGCTGGCCGCCGCCTGCGGTGCTGCCGGTGCCGTAACGAGTAATGCTCATAAAAAATGCTCCTGATTAAAAACGAATGTTCTTGAGAAATTCCGCCAGGCGCGGCGACTGCGGCCGCTCGAAGATGTCCTTCGACGAGCCCTGCTCTTCAATGCGCCCCTGGTTCATGAAAACGATCTTGTCCGAGACCTCATACGCAAAGCGCATTTCGTGGGTGACCAGCAACATGGTCATGCCCTCTTCCGCCAGGCCCTTGATCACGCTGAGCACTTCACCCACCAGTTCGGGGTCGAGGGCCGAGGTGACTTCGTCAAACAGCATCAGGCTGGGGTTCATCGCAATGGCGCGCGCAATCGCCACGCGCTGTTGCTGGCCACCGGACAATTGACCCGGGAAGTGATTACGACGTTCCAGCAGGCCCACGCGGTCCAGCCATTTTTCGGCCAGGGCCACGGCTTCGTCCTTGCCCATCTTCTTGACCTTGAGCAGGCCGAGGGTGACGTTTTGCAACGCAGTCAAATGCGGGAACAAGTTGAACTGCTGGAAGGCCATGCCCGTCATTGCGCGGTGCTGGGCAATCACCCGCTCCGGGTGACGCACACGCTTGCCGGCGATGTCGCTGTAGCCGATGGACTCGCCGTCCAGGGTGATCTGCCCGCCCTGGAATTCTTCGAGCAAGTTCACGCAACGCAACAAGGTGGTCTTGCCCGAGCCGCTGGAGCCGATCAATGTCACCACGTTGCCGCGCTGCATGGACAGGTCGACACCCTTGAGCACTTCGACCTGGCCGTATTGCTTGCGCAGGCCACAAATGTTCAGCAGCGGTGGGTTGGTTTGAGGTTGGTTCATGGCAAGGCCACCCGCTTTTCAATGTAGCGCCCGAATAATTCAATGGCGTAGTTGATGACAAAAAACAGAAACCCGGCGAACAGGTAGAACTCCAGGGTCATGAACGTGCGCGCGATCACTTGTTGGGTGCTCAGCAGCAATTCGGCGACGCCGATGACCGAGAGCAACGTCGAGGCCTTGACGATTTCCGTGGAGGAATTGACCCAGGTCGGCAGGATCTGCCGCAACGCCTGGGGCAACAACACGTAGCCCAGCGACTGGTAGAACGTCAGGCCAATGGCCTTGCCCGCTTCCAGTTGCCCACGGGGAATGGCTTGCAACGCCCCGCGCACGATTTCCGAGACGTGGGAACCGCAAAATAGCGTGAGCCCGACGGCGCCGGCCTGGAACGCCGTGATGTGCCAGCCGAGCGCCGGCAGCATGTAGAAACAGGCCAGCACCAGCACAAACACCGGCGTGCCACGGATCAAATCGACATACAGCCGGAACGGCGCACGCATCCAGAATTTGCCGTAGGTCAGGATCAACCCGGCGACGATGCCAATCAGCGTGCCAAAGATGATCGCCAGCGCCGAGACATACACACTGGCCTGGAAACCCGCCCAGAGGGTATCCCGGGCGATCCACAACTCATGCAACCAGCTGGGGGATTCGTACATGGAAACCCTCCTTAACGACGAATAGCCAGGCGCTGTTCCAGGTAACGGAGCAGCATGGCAATCAGGTAACAGGCAGCCACGTAGAGCGCGGTCGTGACCAGCCAGGTTTCAATCACCCGGTAGCTCTCGACGTTGATCTTGCGGGCGTAATAGGTCAGCTCGGGCACGGCGATGGCGGCGGCCAGCGAGGTGTCCTTGAACAGCGAGATGAAGTTGTTCGACAGCGCGGGCAATACATTGCGCAACATCACCGGCACAGTGATATAGGCACGAATGCGCCACTCGCCCAAGCCGATGGCCAACCCGGCTTCACGCAAACCCTTGGGAATATTCAACAGCCCGGCGCGGAACACTTCGGTCAAGTAGGCGCCGGCATACAGCGACAAGGTGATGATGAAGGACGGGATTTTGTCGAGACGAACCCCAAGCGACGGCAGCGCGAAGTAGATCAACAGGATCAGCACGAGGATCGGCGTATTGCGGATCACCGTCACATACACCGAGGCGAAGGCGCGCAGCGCGCGGTGCTTGGACAGCATGGCAAAGGCCATCATCAGGCCGATCACGCAGCCTATCGCGATCGACAGCAGCGCCAGTTCAAGGCCCAGGCCGAGCCCCGCCAGCAAGCTGGGGAAGTCGCGCCAGACGGCGGCAAAGTTCAACTGATAGTTCATGGTCGGCAGTACCTGATTGGGGCGCCGTCAGCGATGCCCCAGGGTTTACGATTTACTTGAACTCAACCGGAAAGCCGATGGCAGGTTCTGGCAGGTCCACGCCGAACCATTGCTTGAACGAGGCTTTGTAGGTGGGAAACTCCACGCCGGTCATGGCTTCGTGCAACGCGGTGTTGACGAAATTCAGCCAGTCCTGGTCGCCACGCTTGACGGCACACGCATAGGTTTGCGGGCTCCAGGCGTAGGTTGGGCTGCGGTAACGGCCAGGGTTCTGCACCATCAGGTATTTGACCGAAGACTGGTCGGTGGCGGCGGCATCGGCGCGACCGGAATTCACGGCCTGGTACATCAGGTCAACGCTGTCGTACTGATCGACCTTGGCCTTGGGCAGTGCCTGGTGCACCAGTTCTTCGGCATAGACGTTTTGCAGCACCGCCACGGTGACACCCTCACCGGCTGCCTGCAGGTCTTCGATTTCCTTGTACTTGCTGTTGTTCGGCAGCAGCAGGCCGACGCCTTCGCGGTAGTACGGCAGGGTAAACGCCACCTGTTGCGCACGGCTGGCGGTGACGGTGATGAACTGGCAACTCATGTCGACCTTGTCGGTCAGCAGATTGGGAATGCGTGCGTCGGACGACTGCACCACAAACTCGACCTTGCTCGGATCGTTGAACAACCCCTTGGCTACGATGCGGCCGATGTCGATATCAAACCCCTGCAACTTGCCATCCGCTCCCTGGAAGTGCCACGGCGCATTGGTACTGCCTGTACCCACGATCAGATGCCCACGCTTGAGCACATCATCGAGCTTGCTGTCCGCTGCCTGCACGAGGCTGGCAAGGGAAGCCGATGCGGCGAAGAGAAAAACACACGCTTTAAACACGGAAGGTCGGTGATGCATGACAAGCACTCCAGGAGTTGTGTATTCCGCTATACCGGAACCTAGTATGTAACAACGGAATAGACAGCAGAAAGTGTGCCATACGCACTGGCAGAAACATACGCCTGCAATAAATGCCTTAACAATCAACTAGATAAATAGAACTGCGCGATACGGCGTTGCGCCAGCACTCATACACCGTTTGCTACCCAAGGCCCCACGCCGGGGTGACGGCGCACTGCCCGTGCGTCACCGCCCCGTTACCGCGCACAAGAGCGGGGCACCCGAGCCTGGAAAAAAACCTGCACTGGGCTAGCCTTTGGCACACCCACGACAACAAGGACGGCGCCCCAATGAAGCTCAGCCTCACCTTGGTTTTGCTCGGCTGCCTGGCGGCCGGCAGCGCCTCAGCCAGCAGCGACCGGCGCGAATGCAAGGACGAACTGCACAAGCTCAAGCAAGCCTTCAGCACCGACTACACCCGCCAGAACCACCATGGTTATCGCCGGGCAAAGGCGTCCAGTGACAATGAGGAATACAGGAAGTGCGCAAGCCAGGCCCGCAAGGCGCGCGAACGCGTGGAGCGCGAGGCCAACCTGTGAAGGTTGACAGTAGACGGCGGTGACCCGCGGGCTTAGCGTTGGCAAAAACTGACGCTGCCTGAAGGGAGATCACCATGGGTATTGCCACGCGCAGAATTTCCAGTGCCGAGGAGTTCAAACGGGTACTGAACACACCACGTCCAGTATTCCTGCTCTTTTTTTCAGAGTACTGCCCCGCCTGCGTGAGCGCAGGACCACTCTTCGAACTGAGCGCCTGGAGGCATCCCTGGATCGTGAGCCTGGCGCTCGATTGCGCCCAAACGCCGAGTCACCCTGACGTGACAGGCATCCCGACGTTGCTGATCTACCTGAACGGAGACCTGGTAGAACAATTCAAGGGCTTCGGCCCCGTGGACGCACAAGCGCAGCTTGTAGCGGATATCTTCAACCGTCATGACCAAAGCAAGGACGCAAATGCACCTGCGTCACCCGACGCTCCTCCACTTCAGCCACCGTCAACCGCCAGCCTTCATGCTCCAGGCTATCGCCCACCACCGGCAGACGGTCGAGCAGGCTCATCACCAACCCCGCCAGGGTTTGATAATCCTCGGTCGCGACAGCCTTGAAGCCCGTGCGCTGACGAACCAGATGAAGGTTCAAGGCACCATTGGCGCGGAAGCCATTGCCCTCATCAACGATATCCGGGCCTTCGATCTCGCTGGCATCCGGCAACTCACCAGCGATGGATTCGAGGATGTCGGTCATGCTCAGCACGCCCATGAAATCGCCGAATTCGTTGATCACGAACGCGATATGTGTGGATTCCTGGCGCATCTGTTCCAAGGCATTGAGGATCGAAAAGCTCTCCAGCAGGTTGATTGCCCGGCGCGACAGGTGTTCCAGGTTCGGTTCGTTACCGGCCAGGTATTCCTTGAGCAACTCCTTTTTGTGCACGAACCCCAGAGGTTCATCTACCGCTCCGTTGCGGATCAACGGCAGGCGTGAATAAGGCGAGTGCATCAGTTTGCGGCGAATCGTGTCGGGGTCATCCGCCAGATCGATGCAGTCCACTTTCGCCCTCGGGGTCATCAGCGTACGGATCGGCCGCTCGGCCAGTTGCAGCACACCACTGATCATCACGCGCTCGCGTCGATCAAACACTGGGCCTTGCGTCGCGTCCGGTTCACCCAGCAGGTCGGCCACCTCTTCGCCCACCTCCTCCACCGCCAGGCTACGGCCACCCAACAAGCGCATCACCGCATGAGCGGTACGCTCACGCACCGGCAACACACCTTGGGCCGACTTCTTGCGCCGGGCGCGAGCGATCTGGTTGAACAGCTCGATCAGGATCGAGAAACCAATCGCCGCGTACAGGTAGCCCTTGGGAATATGGAAGCCCAAGCCTTCGGCGGTCAGGGCAAAACCGATCATCATCAAAAAGCCCAGGCACAGCATGATGACGGTGGGGTGCGCGTTGACGAAGCGGGTCAACGGCTTGCTCGCCACGATCATCAGGCCGATGGAGACAATCACCGCGATCATCATCACCGCCAGCTCGTCCACCATGCCCACGGCGGTAATCACCGCGTCGAGGGAGAACACCGCGTCGAGCACGACGATCTGCACCACGATCGGCCAGAACATCGCATAGGCCACAGTGCCCGAGCGCTGGGCCACATGACCTTCGAGACGCTCATGCAGTTCCAGGGTGGCCTTGAACAGCAAGAACACACCACCAAACAGCATGATCAGGTCACGACCGGAGAAGCTCTTGTCGAACACCTCGAACAACGGCTGGGTCAGGGTCACCAGCCAGGAAATACTCGCCAGCAGGCCCAGGCGCATCAGCAGCGCCAGGGACAAACCGATCAACCGCGCACGGTCGCGCTGCTCCGGTGGCAGCTTGTCCGCCAGGATCGCGATAAACACCAGGTTGTCGATACCCAGCACCAGTTCCAGCACAATCAAGGTCAACAGGCCGAGCCAGGCCGTTGGATCCGCTAACCATTCCATTTATAGAGTCTCTGTATTCAGGTTTTCAGAATGCCGGGCACGGCACAGCACGGTCAGTGGACCGGGGCAAGGTTAGCAGTCGGAATACGGGGTGCTTGAGCGGGAACAGCAACAGTGGATGTCTTGGGGAAAGACGACTGGGAGGCTCCAAGAGGGTGTTCATGCAAGTCCTGAAATAACCAAAGAACTTTAATCCTACAGTCGAAACACAAACCTCCCACACAGCAAAACTATTACAAAACCTGTCTCTGAAGAACACACATCACCCATGTGGAATCACCATGCATCAGGCATGCACGAGCTGCCCGGCGGGATTGGATCGATCTCCAAAACACACACGCTCAAAATGTGGGAGGGGGCTTGCTCCCGATGAGGGAGTGACAGTCAATGCATCTGTGGCCGACCCACCGCCATCGGGAGCAAGCCCCCTCCCACATTGGAATCCCGTGCATCAGGCATGCAATCTGCCCGGACGGATTGGATTGGCTTTCGCGTAGCGCACGATCTCTAAAACACACACGCTCAAAATGTGGGAGGGGGCTTGCTCCCGATGACGGTGTGTCAGTCAATGCATCTGGGGCTGACCCACCGCCATCGGGAGT
>NZ_JALJFG010000068.1 GCF_023242475.1 Pseudomonas sp. MWU15-20650
CCCTCCCACAGGGGATCTCCAGTGTTTTTACGAATGTATTTCACGACGGACTGAACCATGGACCTGACCCCACGGGAAAAAGACAAACTGTTGATCTTCACCGCCGGCTTAGTGGCTGAGCGCCGCCTGGCGCGCGGTGTGAAGCTCAACTACCCGGAAACCATCGCCTATATTTCCGCCGCCCTGATGGAAGGCGCCCGCGATGGCCGCACCGTCGCCGAGCTGATGCACTACGGCACGACGCTGCTCAGCCGCGAGCAAGTGATGGAAGGCATCCCGGAAATGATCCCGGATATCCAGGTGGAGGCCACCTTTCCCGACGGCACCAAGCTGGTCACCGTTCACCAACCCATTGCCTGAGGCCCGGCCATGATTCGTGATGCAACCGAACAAGACCTGCCTGCCATCCGCGATATCTACAACGACGCGGTACGGAACACCACGGCCATCTGGAACGAGCAACCGGTGGACCTGGCGAACCGCCAAGCCTGGTTCAGTGCGCGCCAGGCGCAGCAGTACCCGGTCCTGGTCGCGGTCGAAAACGATGAAGTCATAGGCTACGCCTCATTCGGCGACTGGCGCCCGTTCGAGGGCTTTCGCTACAGCGTCGAGCACTCGGTGTATGTGCGCAACGACCAGCGTGGCAAAGGTCTTGGCCCGCGCCTGATGCACGCCTTGATCGAACGCGCCAGAACCTGCGGCAAACATGTGATGGTCGCGGCTATCGAAAGCGGCAACCAAGCGTCGATTCGCCTGCATGAGCGCCTGGGTTTCATCACCACCGGGCAAATGCCCCAGGTGGGCATCAAGTTCGGCCGCTGGCTGGACCTGACGTTTATGCAACTGACATTGAACCCGGGTGCACAACCGCCCAAGGAGTGAGATCGATGAGCGCTGCACAATTGCGACGAGTGAATGCAGAAAGTTTTGCCCATTACCGCCTGGGTTTGATTCAGCTGTTGCTCGACGCGGTGCAGCATGGCGCCTCGGTCGGTTTCATGGCCGACTTCGATGAAGCCCAGGCCCGCGCCTATCTAAACGGTGTGCAAGCCAGTGTCGAGGACGCCAGCCTGTTGCTGTGGGTGGTGGTGCGCGATGAGCAGGTGATTGCCAGCGTGCAATTGGCGCTGTGCCAGAAAGCCAACGGCCTTAATCGGGCCGAGGTGCAAAAGCTGCTGGTGCACAGCAGCGCCCGCCGCCACGGCCTGGGCCAGCAATTGATGAATACCCTGGAGCTTGCCGCGCGCCAGCACAAGCGCGGCCTGCTGTACCTGGACACCGAGGCCGGCTCTGGCGCCGAAGCCTTCTACCAGGCGCTGCACTACATCAAGGTGGGTGAATTACCCGACTACTGCCAAAGCCCGGACGGGCGTTACAGCCCGACCGCCATCTACTTCAAGACCCTGGGGCAACCTGCATGATTCCTGGCGAATATCAGATCCAGCCTGGCGACATCGAACTGAATGTCGGCCGCCGCACCCTCACCCTCGGCGTGGCCAACAGCGGCGACCGGCCGATCCAGGTGGGCTCGCATTACCATTTTTTCGAGACCAATGATGCGCTGACCTTTGACCGTGCATTGAGTCGCGGCATGCGCCTGAATATTCCGGCGGGCACGGCGGTGCGGTTTGAGCCGGGGCAGAAGCGTGAAGTGGAGTTGGTGGAGTTGAGCGGTGGACGGCGGGTATTTGGGTTTGCGGGGCGGATCATGGGGGATCTTTAGGGCCTCATCGGGGGCAAGCCCCCTCCCACAGGGGAATGCATTCCAAGTGTGGGAGGGGGCTTGCCCCCGATAGCTGACTCACATTCAACATCAATTTTTCAGGGCAACCTCACATGAAAATCAGCCGCCAAGCCTATGCCGACATGTACGGCCCCACCGTCGGAGACAAGGTCCGCCTGGCCGACACCGAGCTGTTCGTCGAAGTGGAGCAAGACTTTACGATCTACGGTGAAGAAGTGAAATTCGGCGGCGGCAAGGTGATCCGCGACGGCCAGGGCCAGAGCCAGTTGCTCGCCCATGAAGTGGTCGACACCCTGATCACCAACGCGCTGATCATCGACCACTGGGGCATCGTCAAGGCCGACGTCGGCTTGAAGAACGGCCGCATCCACGCGATCGGCAAGGCCGGCAACCCGGATATCCAGCCAGGTGTGACCATGGCCATCGGCGCCAGTACCGAGGTGATCGCCGGCGAAGGCATGATCCTCACCGCTGGCGGCATCGACACCCATGTGCACTTCATCTGCCCGCAGCAGATCGAAGAAGCACTGACCAGCGGCGTCACCACCATGATCGGCGGCGGTACCGGCCCAGCCACCGGCACCAATGCCACCACCTGCACCTCAGGCCCGTGGCACCTGGCGCGCATGCTGCAAGCCAGCGACTCGTTTCCAATGAACATCGGTTTCACCGGCAAGGGCAACGCCAGCCTGCCGGAGCCCTTGATCGAGCAGGTCAAGGCCGGCGCCATTGGCTTGAAGCTGCATGAAGACTGGGGCACGACGCCTGCCAGCATCGACAACTGCCTGAGCGTCGCCGACCAATACGATGTACAGGTGGCGATCCACAGCGACACCCTGAATGAATCCGGGTTTGTGGAAACCACCCTCGCCGCCCTCAAGGGCCGCACCATCCACACCTACCACACCGAAGGTGCCGGTGGCGGCCACGCGCCAGACATCATCAAGGCCTGCGGTTTCCCCAATGTGCTGCCCAGTTCCACCAACCCGACCCGGCCGTTCACCCGTAACACGATCGACGAGCACCTGGACATGTTGATGGTCTGCCATCACCTGGACCCGAGCATTGCCGAAGACGTGGCCTTCGCCGAAAGCCGTATCCGCCGCGAGACCATCGCCGCCGAAGACATCCTGCACGACCTCGGCGCGTTCTCGATGATCAGCTCCGACAGCCAGGCCATGGGCCGCGTCGGCGAAGTGATCACACGCACCTGGCAAACCGCCGACAAGATGAAAAAGCAGCGTGGCGCCCTGCCCGGCGATGGCCCGGGCAATGACAACTTCCGCGCCAAACGCTATATCGCCAAGTACACCATCAACCCGGCGATCACCCACGGGATCAGCCATGTCGTCGGCTCGATCGAAGTGGGCAAATGGGCCGACCTGGTGCTGTGGCGCCCAGCGTTCTTCGGCATCAAGCCGACCCTGATCCTCAAGGGCGGCGCGATTGCCTCAAGCCTGATGGGTGACATCAACGGCTCGATCCCGACGCCGCAGCCGGTGCACTACCGCCCGATGTTCGCCAGCTTCGGCAGCGCGCTGCACGCCACCAGCCTGACCTTTGTCAGCCAGGCCGCCCAGGACGCCGGGTTGCCCGAAGCACTGGGTTTGAAGAAGCAGATTGAGGTGGTCAAGGGCTGTCGCGACGTGCAGAAAACCGACCTGATCCACAACGATTACCTGCCGGATATCGAGGTGGACCCGCAGACCTATCAGGTCAAGGCCGATGGGGTGCTGTTGTGGTGCGAACCTGCGGATGTGTTGCCGATGGCACAGCGGTATTTCCTGTTCTAACCCAAACCTTTGTGGCGAGGGAGCAAGGCCCCTCGCCACAGGTACGGTGTTCGTTCTCGAGCCTTAAAACTGCTCGCGCGGATTAAAAGCAGCTTTTTGCGCCAGCTCCTGCCACAGCGCCTTGACCTCTTCGTCGCTGCTCTTGGGCATTACAACCTTGAGCTGCACGAACAAATAGCCACGCTGCCCGGCCTTGTTCAGCAAACCATGGCCCTTGGCGCGCATGCGCTGGCCGTTCTGGCTGCCGGCCGGCACCTTGAGGTTGATCTTGCCGGTCAGCGTCGGCACGGCCACTTCCGCGCCCAGTGCCAGTTCCCATGGTGCCAGGGGCAGGTTGATGATCAGGTTTTCGCCATCCACCTCGAACTTGGGGTGCGGCGCAAACTTGATGATCAGGTACAAGTCACCATTGGCTCCGCCGCCAATGCCCGGTGCGCCCTGGCCTTTGAGGCGGATGCGTTCGCCGTCGGCCACGCCGGCGGGAATCTTCACGTTCAGGCTCTTGACGGTGTTGCTGACGTGACGGCCCGAGGCGTCGTATTGCGGCACCTGGAAACTGATCTGCTTGGACTCGGTGGACAACGTCTCTTCCAGGAACACCGAGAGTTGCATCTCGACGTCCTGCCCCTTGCGCCCGGCAGAACGCCGCTGGCCACCGCCGAAGGCATCGCTACGGCCGCCGAAGATCGAGCTGAAGAAATCGGAAAAGTCCTCGGTGCCTGCACCGCCGTCGAACCCACCCCGACTCTGCCAGCCCGGTGGTCCCTGGAACGGTTGGCCGTGCTGACCGTATTTGCGCAGCTCGTCGTATTCAGCGCGCTTGTCGGCGCTTTTGAGCGCTTCATAGGCTTCCGACGCGTCCTTGAACTTCTCTTCGGCGTCTTTTTCTTTGCTGACGTCCGGGTGATATTTGCGCGCCAGCTTGCGATACGCAGCCTTGATTTGTTTGTCATCGGCCGTCGGCTCGACACCCAGAATCTTGTAGTAGTCTTTGAAATCCATCGGCAGTTCACCATCCTTTATCGAGATCGCACAGCCCGGGGCACAACGTGCGCTGGTTTGCACCTGTTGAGGGTTATGGCCTGGGAGTGCGTCAAAGTGTTATCGGCGCTAGCCGTATGCAACAGATGTGGGGGCAAATACCCAACTTTCAAGCACGATTTAACGGATGGTTGGCCTACGCAACCGCCCTCGACTGGCATACACTGCGCGGCCGTTTTTCAACCGGAACCCGATAGACATGAAAAACCCATCCCCAGCCCGTGCCTGCGGTATCGACTTCGGCACGTCCAACTCCACCGTCGGCTGGATCCGCCCCGGCGAGGAGACGCTTATCGCGCTGGAGGACGACAAGATCACCTTGCCGTCGGTGGTGTTCTTCAACTTCGAGGAGCGCCGCCCGGTCTACGGCCGCCTGGCCCTGCACGAATACCTGGAAAACTACGAAGGCCGGCTGATGCGCTCGCTCAAGAGCCTGCTGGGTTCCAAGCTGATCAAGCATGACACCAGCGTATTGGGCACGGCCATGCCGTTCACCGACCTGCTGGCGCTATTTATCGGCCAACTCAAGAGCCGCGCCGAAGCGACCGCTGGCCGCGAGTTCGAAGAAGTGGTGCTGGGCCGCCCGGTGTTCTTCGTCGATGATGACCCGATGGCCGACCAGGAAGCGGAAAACACCCTGGTGGACGTGGCGCGCAAGATCGGTTTCAAGGACATCTCGTTCCAGTACGAACCCATCGCGGCGGCGTTCGACTACGAGTCCACCATTGAAAAAGAAGAGCTGGTGCTGATCGTCGACATCGGCGGTGGTACCTCCGACTTCTCCCTGGTGCGCCTGTCGCCGGACCGCCGTCACAACGACAACCGCCAGAGCGACATCCTCGCCACCGGTGGCGTGCACATCGGCGGTACCGACTTCGACAAGCAACTGTCCCTGGCCGGCATGATGCCGCTGTTCGGCTACGGCAGCCGCATGAAAAGCGGCGCCTACATGCCCACCAGCCACCACATGAACCTGGCCACCTGGCACACCATCAACTCGGTGTACTCGCAGAAATCCCAGCTGGCCCTGGGCAGCATGCGCTACGACATCGAGGACACCGGTGGCATCGACCGCCTGTTCAAGCTGATCGAACAGCGCGCCGGGCACTGGCTGGCAATGGAAGTCGAAGAGACCAAGATCCAGCTGACCCACGAAGACAGCCGCCATGTGCTGCTGGACCGGGTAGAACCAGGGTTGAGCGTGGACTTGAGCCGCACACTGTTCGAGTCGGCAATCGACGGGTTGCTGGAGCGCGTGCGCAACAGCGTTACGCAGTTGCTGACCGACGCGTCGGTGGATGTGGCCCAGGTGGACACCGTGTTCTTCACGGGCGGTTCCAGCGGCATCCCAGCGCTGCGCCACAGCATCTCGGCAATGTTGCCGAATGCGCGGCATGTGGAAGGCAATATCTTTGGCAGCATTGGTAGCGGTTTGGCGATTGAAGCCAGCAAGCGTTACGGCAGCTGACGCCTCCCAAACGCCGCAAATCCAATATGGGAGGGGGCAAGCCCCAATGCCAGTCAGTTAAGAAG
>NZ_JALJFG010000069.1 GCF_023242475.1 Pseudomonas sp. MWU15-20650
GGGTACTGAGTCGCGGCCAGCTGGCCTCGCTTCAGCAAATTGGGTATGTGATAGCTGTCGGTGTTTTGTGAACGTCGAACTTTCGGTTCATTTCGTCTTCACACACCGCAATCTGGCCTTTCGACTCAAATTGCTTGGGTGTTATATGGTCAAGCCTCACGGGCAATTAGTATTGGTTAGCTCAACGCCTCACAGCGCTTACACACCCAACCTATCAACGTCGTAGTCTTCGACGGCCCTTCAGGGAACTCAAGGTTCCAGTGAGATCTCATCTTGAGGCTAGTTTCCCGCTTAGATGCTTTCAGCGGTTATCTATTCCGAACATAGCTACCCGGCAATGCCACTGGCGTGACAACCGGAACACCAGAGGTTCGTCCACTCCGGTCCTCTCGTACTAGGAGCAGCCCCTCTCAAATCTCAAACGTCCACGGCAGATAGGGACCGAACTGTCTCACGACGTTCTAAACCCAGCTCGCGTACCACTTTAAATGGCGAACAGCCATACCCTTGGGACCGGCTTCAGCCCCAGGATGTGATGAGCCGACATCGAGGTGCCAAACACCGCCGTCGATATGAACTCTTGGGCGGTATCAGCCTGTTATCCCCGGAGTACCTTTTATCCGTTGAGCGATGGCCCTTCCATACAGAACCACCGGATCACTAAGACCTACTTTCGTACCTGCTCGACGTGTCTGTCTCGCAGTCAAGCGCGCTTTTGCCTTTATACTCTACGACCGATTTCCGACCGGTCTGAGCGCACCTTCGTACTCCTCCGTTACTCTTTAGGAGGAGACCGCCCCAGTCAAACTACCCACCATACACTGTCCTCGATCCGGATAACGGACCTGAGTTAGAACCTCAAAGTTGCCAGGGTGGTATTTCAAGGATGGCTCCACGCGAACTGGCGTCCACGCTTCAAAGCCTCCCACCTATCCTACACAAGCAAATTCAAAGTCCAGTGCAAAGCTATAGTAAAGGTTCACGGGGTCTTTCCGTCTAGCCGCGGATACACTGCATCTTCACAGCGATTTCAATTTCACTGAGTCTCGGGTGGAGACAGCGCCGCCATCGTTACGCCATTCGTGCAGGTCGGAACTTACCCGACAAGGAATTTCGCTACCTTAGGACCGTTATAGTTACGGCCGCCGTTTACCGGGGCTTCGATCAAGAGCTTCGCGTTAGCTAACCCCATCAATTAACCTTCCGGCACCGGGCAGGCGTCACACCCTATACGTCCACTTTCGTGTTTGCAGAGTGCTGTGTTTTTAATAAACAGTCGCAGCGGCCTGGTATCTTCGACCGGCATGAGCTTACGGAGCAAGTCCTTCACCCTCACCGGCGCACCTTCTCCCGAAGTTACGGTGCCATTTTGCCTAGTTCCTTCACCCGAGTTCTCTCAAGCGCCTTGGTATTCTCTACCCAACCACCTGTGTCGGTTTGGGGTACGGTTCCTGGTTACCTGAAGCTTAGAAGCTTTTCTTGGAAGCATGGCATCAACCACTTCGTTAACTAAAAGTTAACTCGTCATCAGCTCTCGGCCTTAGAATCCCGGATTTACCTAAGATTCCAGCCTACCACCTTAAACTTGGACAACCAACGCCAAGCTGGCCTAGCCTTCTCCGTCCCTCCATCGCAATAACCAGAAGTACAGGAATATTAACCTGTTTTCCATCGACTACGCTTTTCAGCCTCGCCTTAGGGACCGACTAACCCTGCGTCGATTAACGTTGCGCAGGAAACCTTGGTCTTTCGGCGTGGGTGTTTTTCACACCCATTGTCGTTACTCATGTCAGCATTCGCACTTCTGATACCTCCAGCAAGCTTCTCAACTCACCTTCACAGGCTTACAGAACGCTCCTCTACCGCATCACTTACGTGATACCCGTAGCTTCGGTGTATGGTTTGAGCCCCGTTACATCTTCCGCGCAGGCCGACTCGACTAGTGAGCTATTACGCTTTCTTTAAAGGGTGGCTGCTTCTAAGCCAACCTCCTAGCTGTCTAAGCCTTCCCACATCGTTTCCCACTTAACCATAACTTTGGGACCTTAGCTGACGGTCTGGGTTGTTTCCCTTTTCACGACGGACGTTAGCACCCGCCGTGTGTCTCCCATGCTCGGCACTTGTAGGTATTCGGAGTTTGCATCGGTTTGGTAAGTCGGGATGACCCCCTAGCCGAAACAGTGCTCTACCCCCTACAGTGATACATGAGGCGCTACCTAAATAGCTTTCGAGGAGAACCAGCTATCTCCGAGCTTGATTAGCCTTTCACTCCGATCCACAGGTCATCCGCTAACTTTTCAACGGTAGTCGGTTCGGTCCTCCAGTTAGTGTTACCCAACCTTCAACCTGCCCATGGATAGATCGCCCGGTTTCGGGTCTATTCCCAGCGACTAGACGCCCTATTAAGACTCGCTTTCGCTACGCCTCCCCTATTCGGTTAAGCTCGCCACTGAAAATAAGTCGCTGACCCATTATACAAAAGGTACGCAGTCACCCAACAAAGTGGGCTCCCACTGCTTGTACGCATACGGTTTCAGGATCTATTTCACTCCCCTCTCCGGGGTTCTTTTCGCCTTTCCCTCACGGTACTAGTTCACTATCGGTCAGTCAGTAGTATTTAGCCTTGGAGGATGGTCCCCCCATATTCAGACAAAGTTTCTCGTGCTCCGTCCTACTCGATTTCATGACTAAGAGATTTTCGCGTACAGGGCTATCACCCACTATGGCCGCACTTTCCAGAGCGTTCCGCTAATCTCAAAGCCACTTAAGGGCTAGTCCCCGTTCGCTCGCCACTACTAAGGGAATCTCGGTTGATTTCTTTTCCTCAGGGTACTTAGATGTTTCAGTTCCCCTGGTTCGCCTCTTGCACCTATGTATTCAGTACAAGATAACCATCTTATGATGGCTGGGTTCCCCCATTCAGACATCTCCGGATCAAAGTCTGTTTGCCGACTCCCCGAAGCTTTTCGCAGGCTACCACGTCTTTCATCGCCTCTGACTGCCAAGGCATCCACCGTATGCGCTTCTTCACTTGACCATATAACCCCAAGCAATCTGGTTATACTGTGAAGACGACATTCGCCGAAAATTCGAATTTCTCAATTAAGAGAACTCACAAATTTTACCTTAGCCTGATCCGTTACCAGTGAAAGTAACGTTCAGTCTATCTTTCTATCACATACCCAAATTTTTAAAGAACGATCTAATCAAAGACTAGAAATCAACATTCACCATCACAATGATGGAATGCTCATTTCTAAGCTTTCAAGACAGAAGCAGTTAGTGGTGGAGCCAAACGGGATCGAACCGTTGACCTCCTGCGTGCAAGGCAGGCGCTCTCCCAGCTGAGCTATGGCCCCGTATTTCTACAGGCGTTTCCCACACAAAATTGGTGGGTCTGGGCAGATTCGAACTGCCGACCTCACCCTTATCAGGGGTGCGCTCTAACCAACTGAGCTACAGACCCAATTTCGGGCTGCTTCTTTATCGTCTTCTTCAATGAATCAAGCAATTCGTGTGGGAACTTATGGAGCAGCTGATGTCGTCGATTAAGGAGGTGATCCAGCCGCAGGTTCCCCTACGGCTACCTTGTTACGACTTCACCCCAGTCATGAATCACACCGTGGTAACCGTCCTCCCGAAGGTTAGACTAGCTACTTCTGGTGCAACCCACTCCCATGGTGTGACGGGCGGTGTGTACAAGGCCCGGGAACGTATTCACCGCGACATTCTGATTCGCGATTACTAGCGATTCCGACTTCACGCAGTCGAGTTGCAGACTGCGATCCGGACTACGATCGGTTTTATGGGATTAGCTCCACCTCGCGGCTTGGCAACCCTCTGTACCGACCATTGTAGCACGTGTGTAGCCCAGGCCGTAAGGGCCATGATGACTTGACGTCATCCCCACCTTCCTCCGGTTTGTCACCGGCAGTCTCCTTAGAGTGCCCACCATAACGTGCTGGTAACTAAGGACAAGGGTTGCGCTCGTTACGGGACTTAACCCAACATCTCACGACACGAGCTGACGACAGCCATGCAGCACCTGTCTCAATGTTCCCGAAGGCACCAATCTATCTCTAGAAAGTTCATTGGATGTCAAGGCCTGGTAAGGTTCTTCGCGTTGCTTCGAATTAAACCACATGCTCCACCGCTTGTGCGGGCCCCCGTCAATTCATTTGAGTTTTAACCTTGCGGCCGTACTCCCCAGGCGGTCAACTTAATGCGTTAGCTGCGCCACTAAGAGCTCAAGGCTCCCAACGGCTAGTTGACATCGTTTACGGCGTGGACTACCAGGGTATCTAATCCTGTTTGCTCCCCACGCTTTCGCACCTCAGTGTCAGTATCAGTCCAGGTGGTCGCCTTCGCCACTGGTGTTCCTTCCTATATCTACGCATTTCACCGCTACACAGGAAATTCCACCACCCTCTACCATACTCTAGTCAGTCAGTTTTGAATGCAGTTCCCAGGTTGAGCCCGGGGATTTCACATCCAACTTAACAAACCACCTACGCGCGCTTTACGCCCAGTAATTCCGATTAACGCTTGCACCCTCTGTATTACCGCGGCTGCTGGCACAGAGTTAGCCGGTGCTTATTCTGTCGGTAACGTCAAAATTGCAGAGTATTAATCTACAACCCTTCCTCCCAACTTAAAGTGCTTTACAATCCGAAGACCTTCTTCACACACGCGGCATGGCTGGATCAGGCTTTCGCCCATTGTCCAATATTCCCCACTGCTGCCTCCCGTAGGAGTCTGGACCGTGTCTCAGTTCCAGTGTGACTGATCATCCTCTCAGACCAGTTACGGATCGTCGCCTTGGTGAGCCATTACCTCACCAACTAGCTAATCCGACCTAGGCTCATCTGATAGCGCAAGGCCCGAAGGTCCCCTGCTTTCTCCCGTAGGACGTATGCGGTATTAGCGTCCGTTTCCGAACGTTATCCCCCACTACCAGGCAGATTCCTAGGCATTACTCACCCGTCCGCCGCTCTCAAGAGAAGCAAGCTTCTCTCTACCGCTCGACTTGCATGTGTTAGGCCTGCCGCCAGCGTTCAATCTGAGCCATGATCAAACTCTTCAGTTCAAACATCTTTGGGTTTTTAAGAAACCCTAAACTTGGCTCAGCAATCGTTGGTTACATCTTTGATTTCTCGCGGAG
>NZ_JALJFG010000007.1 GCF_023242475.1 Pseudomonas sp. MWU15-20650
GTTTATGGAGCGCTTACATTGAACTTATGGGCGATGTCAGATGTTCATAAGCGGCTCATGAGCCTGAAATTACTGGCTAACCGCTCTAGAAATTAACGCGCCTGTTCATCGATTGATGTTCATAGACCTAGTTTTCTCCGCCGTCCTTACCCTCGTCGCCCCAACCTCTGACGGTCCCAGTCCAGTTGCTTCGTCCACGCAACCTAAACGAACATCGCTGACAGCAATAGATTGCAGCGGTGCGCCCCTCCGGTTGACGTACCGCTTTTGCCTGTCAGCCCGTCCCCGACGGTAAGATCTCCATCAACACAGAGATTTTTTGTAGGGGACACAGGAAAAGCGGTACAAGGGCACCGGCAATCTAAGGACGACTAGCGAGCTTTAACTAGGAGTCCGTGCTGTATTTGAACCTATTGCTTGGTACATATTCTCTGCGCTGCATTAGGTTCACGATTTTGACGCTCTCGCTATGCTTGATGTATTTATATGTGAAGTATCTTGCAACTTTATCTTCATGAGTGGAGAGCACGATTTGCTTGTCTTGGAAGTCGTTGCGTAACAGCTCGACCAATGAAGACATGTTGATGTCATCCATCGTCTGGACTGGATCATCGATTAAGATGGTTCCGAATTTTTTGGAATAAACACGGTGCAATGCTAACGTCAATGCGATTACAACAGCAGAAATTTGCCCTGAACTCATTGTATTCAGAATGTCGTGGTCGCTCTTCCAATCCGAGACTAGTCGCACATTTTTTAGCTCATCCTCACCTGTTGGATCTTTAATGAATATGCCGTGTCCTATTCCAGCTTGGTGGCTTTGGAGGATTTTTCCTGAGTAAATATAGAAGGGGATTTCAATATCTGTAATGAGATCCTTTCTATATTTTCTGATCTGAGATCTGACAATAGTAATGAGGTCTCCAGTGTCGGAGAGTGCTCGTTCAAGAAGCGAGTCATTTTTTTGAAGCTTTTGCAGCTCAACAGCATGCGCTCTCATGTCGTTGCCGTACTGTTCTTTTATGTAAGTTTCTTTCTGCGTGAGGAGATCTATCGGGTAGGTTGTTAGCCTTTCAGCGGTTTTGTTGAAATAATCTTTGAAGATACGGTCTAGAGTTGATGATGTATGGGTTTCGTAAAAGTTTTCTGGTGCCGGCCCGATTAGCGCTCTTATTCTTTCGCACAATACATCTGTCGCTTCGGCAATGTATCTATCGCGAGCCGCGACGGGAAAGTCCTCAGCGAGGAGGTCTTCATGCTCAATGTTCTCGGTTATCAGCCATTGCCGTATATTTTCTAAGCGATCTTTAGATGCAAATGCCTCTGCAAGTTTGTTCAGGTCAGTCTGGCTAGGTTCTACATTTATTTCTAAGTAGACCTCGCAGGCGTTGAGCAAATCTGCTAGATGGTGCTTGGAGAAATTTTCCCGAGCAGCTACGGTTGCTTTATCTTTATCTGAAAGCTCACTACGGAGTAAGTCGCCATGTTTTTCGACAGCTGCTTTCAATGCGTCGTGAGTGTTATGGTCGTGGCCACAGAAGAAACATGAAGTTTCGGTAGGGGTGACGTCTAAAGCGGGAGACAGTTTGGAGTGGTGGTTCAGGATTTCTGTGTAGACTGAACTTACACCCTTGTTTTTTGAAATTAAGGTGTTGAGTAATGTCAAGGCATCACGGAACTCAGCTCTACCAGGCAGCTTGAGCGCAGTGTAAAGATTTTCTAAGCGGGAATTTTTAAGTATGTCGCTAATGTCTTCCTGTTGAAGGATATCATATGAGTTCTTAACTTCCTGATAGGTCTTGCTATAGTCTTGATAGCCATGGTAGTTCAGGTGTGTGTTAGCATAGCCTACGTAAAGCTCAAGCAGGTTGCGTTGGTGCAATGCTGACTGATAATGGCGATTTCTCAAGTAGAAGTCACTGTGGCTTACTAGCCATTTTATGGCTTCAATTTCGGCGAGAGATGCGCTCAGCCTTTGTTCGGTCAGTTCGACTATTGTTTCAAAATCCCAATAAGGGGAGGTGTTGTTCTCGGACAGCCAAGGGAACGCATACTGATGTGACTCTGCCGGCTCAGTTGTGATTGCCAACTCGGGATCGAGATGGTACAAGCGCTGAAGTTCAGAGATTCGATTAGTTATTGACTTTTTAGCGACGTTGATTTTCCTTTGTGCGCTGGTAAGTTTTTCTAGGTTTTCGTCAGCTTCACGGGTGTCACCAAAAAGCTGCGCAAGCTCAGTTGCACGTTGAGTTTCATTGTTTGTTTTTAAGAATCTTGACGTTTCTTCTTGCTGCACATAATGGAATAGCAAAAAGTCTCTGGCAAAATCTTTGCTGTCAAAAAATTGTTCAAGAACATCTTTTTTTGCCGGCTCGGCACTGCCATCGATGATCTCATTGAGCTCCCACAGTTCTGCGAATCTCGCTATTCGCTTCGAGGGGCCGGTAATATTGCTTTTAAGTTTTCGTTGAAAAATTCTTGTGTTGGAGTTTTCGTCTTTGAACTCTAACAATATTTCAACCGAAGAAGCATTTCTATGTGCTACAACGATGTCTGCAGGGTTTTGGCGGTTATCCAGGGTGATGAGTCTGCTGATATTTCCAGTTAGCGCTAACTCGACGGCATCAAATACCGAAGTTTTACCATATCCATTCGGCCCATCCAACAGGATCAGCTTGTTCCCTTCGAAGTCAATAGAGTAAGGTTCGCCGCCGAAAATTTTAAAATTCACCAACGTAATTTTGGTCAAGAATATCATAGTTCGACACTCCAGATTTTCATCACTTCATCTAATATATTTTCATCATTCCATTCGGCTTCTATGGAAATGATTTCTTTGTAGATTGAATTAAGTCCAGGTGTGAGGTTATTTTCAATGTCTAATGCAAGATTGCTAAGCTTTTGCTCTTGAGGAGTATAGATTAGGAAGGGTAGTTTGAGGGTGGTCTTAAGAACTATCGAATACAGGCCCTTTGTGGAACTCTGCTTGAATTCGAGGAAATTTTTGCCCCCATTAGCATTCAAGATGTTATTGATGACATCGTTGGTTATCTCTTCAAGCCCGTTGCTTGAAAGATAGGTCTGCAAGGCTAGCAATTCACCCGTGGAGTAGGTTAGGACATTTTTCTTGAAGTTGTAGGGGTCTTCTTCCAAAGAAAATATTGTTTCTTTACTGATTTTTATCGCTTCATGGCACACAATCATCGTGCAGTTCTTTTCAAAGAATCGTTCAGTTTTGCCTGAGTTTCGAATTTTTTCAAAAATAGTTTGAGCTTTTTCTTCCAAAAGCAGCATGGCCACTTTATTGTCTTGCTCTTCGGCTCGGAGCGAGACGAAGTATTCTTGCTTGCTCTCGTCACTGGCTTTAAAAAGCGTGATCATAAAACCCGGCTCATCGAGATCGAGGTCAATCCGTTGATAGCCATTGTTAGAAATGATGTTATTTATCAGATTTATCATTTGGCTAGCTTAATCTTGGCTTTATTAAGTGGAATAACGCTAATGCTTTTGAATGTCTCTGTTCTTTTCAAGCGTTGATCAGCATCGATCTCTATTGGCGCTTCGGTATTTTTTTCAGCATCCGGGTAGAAAATGTGATCTGTTTCTCCGCAATGAATCAAGTTTTCAATTTCGTATAAGAGTTCGGACAAGCAAGGGTTCGAGTGCATCTGCTTTGAGGTTAAATCAAACCGCCCATTGTTTGTAATAGTGGTGGGAAGAAAGTTTTGGAATGGGGGCGTGCTGGAACGATAGGTGAACTGATAGCGTGCGGCGTTTGGTGCAGAGCTGGCGATGTCTACAGAGTGTAGAATCTTGAGCAGGTAAAGACGTATGCCCTCATCGTTATAAGTGAAAGCGTTACTTGTGTTACTTGCATCATCCAGGAGCAAATGGGGTGAAAAGCTTCGATAATGCTCCCAGAGCTCACGAGGATGTAATGCAAGCAAAATGGCGCAAGCAGCCTGAAGATTACAGGGTTGATCATTGCCTGCGTCAGGATAATCTACTTCGTCACTCATGTATTGATCGATTTGATATGAGAATCTTTCCTTGAATTTGTATGCCAGATAGTCCTTGCTGATGTCTTCCAAGTCGGTCTCTAGTACGAGAATCAGCGAATCAATGCTTATCGAAAGTTTATTTTCTTTGGCTTTTGTTTTGTGGCGATCGATAATATGCCTGTCGATCATGCCGAGGTAGTGGTGAAAGGCCTTGTCAAGATGATCGTCGGTAATGATTTTTTTGCGAGCTTGGAAGGCAAGACTGATTTGATTTTTTATTTTTTTGTTGATGTCGTCTAGGTCGCAATATTTTTTCTTGTCGTCATACTCGTAGCTCGCAACCCTGCTCAGGGCATCATTTTTTTGGATAAGAATTTCCTCTAAAATGGCGTACAGTTCATCCGCCGACTTAGTAGGAAATGCATAACGTAAAATCGCTGAGATTTTTGTTATTTTCTTTGAGTCTGAAGCCGCTTTCCCTATCGTCGTAGCAACTTTGTCAGCGCTATCTTGGTACTCATTACAAATGAAGATTAGGTCGTTTTTTATAGAGTCGATCAAAGAAGTGAAGTTGGGTCTGTTGTTGATGACACTTCCAAGTGTGGACGAAGCCAGAGACGGTTGGCTGTTTGTAGAGTTCAAGAGTAATTTCGATTAGCGCATTTGAGTATTTCTCGAAGGTACTCTTATTGTAAGCCTTCACTTGATGAATTGAGATCGATTCATCGTTTCTCTTGATTTCAAAGTCTTCTGTTGACTCAAGCATAAGGCTATATGCTGAGAGATCTGTGTCGGGAGTTTCTCTATTTATCAGGACTAAGGCATAATAAAGCGCTACTTTTCCCTGGTAGTTGAAACCACTCCAAGAGGGTGATGCATCGAAAGCCATTAACAAAATCTCCGGCACCAATGTCTGAATGAGTGCGCGGGTGGAGCTATCGAATGCTTGTGCCTCAGCGCCTCCCTACGCGAAACCCAATACTAGGCTAACTGGGTAGCATAATGCCATCTTTCGTGAGGGGATTTTAAGGTGTAGCACTACTACGCCTAGCTTGTCACCAAGCGTATCGAGATGAATCGCCCCGGGTTTCGTAGACACCTCTTTGCCTTAAACTGAGGCCAATCAGGAGGTGCCATGAGCAACCCACGTTATCCCGAAGAATTCAAAATCCAAGCGGTCAATCAAGTGACCGAAAAGAAACTGCCTGTCGCTGATGTGGCGGTGCGTCTTGGCGTGTCGACGCATAGCCTCTATGCCTGGATAAAGCGCTACAGCAAACCTCAGGCAGAACGGCAGCAAGACGATGATCAGCACGCTGAACTGCGTCGTCTGCGAGCGGAACTCAAGCGGGTCACTGAAGAGCGAGACATCTTAAAAAAGGTTCTTCACGGATTACCGGGAAAGACGCTCTTGATCTTCATGAAAAAGAATTCGCTGTCCCGGTAACCGTACGCCATCCGCTTAATGACCTTTATTCGATTGTTGATACCTTCCAACTGTCCCGTATGCATCGGCCAACGAACACGGCTGAGGATGCCCCGCCAGTAACCCTTCAATCGTTTGGCAAACTGGATCAGAGCCGGTATCTCACTTTCTTGAGCATGGCGCAGCCATTGCTGCCAGGCTGATCGCCAGCCCCAGGCGGAGCTCGGCGTCCACAGCGTTTTGAGCTCAGCCTTCATCAAATAAACCGTCATCAACGCTTGGTTGGCCGCCAGCAGATCCTCCAAACGCACCTGTTGCTCCGGCGTTTTCAGGCTCTGCGGGTTGCGCAGCAACAGCCATCGCGCTTGCTTGATGACCTTTCGGGCAGGCTTGTCATATCGCTACCGCTTCAATTCGGGCGCACCCCTCTGGCCCCAGCTCTTCGAAGAAGGGCCTGATCGCCGCCCGGCTGCGACCTTCGCCAATCCAAAGCACTCGCCGGGTATCAGCGTCCAACACCACACTGGCGTAGCGATGACCTTTGAATAACGCGAACTCGTCCATTATCAAGCGCCGTGGTTGGGCCTTGGGTAAGGCACTCAACGCCGCTTGCAGCGCGCGCCGTTCCAGCAACCGAACGGTGTCCCAGTGCAGCCCGAACATCTCTGCAACATGCAGTGTAGGAAGGCGTTCGCAGGCTCGAATAACGGCCTCTGCCAGCCGGCGCGTCATGCGGGCGTAGCGATCCAGCCAACTGACGGCTTCCATGCGCTTGCCACAATCACGGCAGCCAACACGCCTGAGCTGCACGTTGAGGCGGACTGCATGGCCAAGGATCGGCAAGTCACGCACGACACGATCGCAGTACTCATGAGTTGTTGAACAGAGCTTTTGGCAGCCACCACAGGTGGGAAATCGCATGGCCTGAGGGATCAGATCGATTTGAAGGGCATCGCCGTCAGGTTTGATCGTGACGACAGAAAAGCCCTCCCAAAAAGGAAGGAAAGTATTAATATCGCGCATAAGAACGCCGGTTTGTTAGATGTGTTTGCTCGCACGAACATCATCAATCAAATCGGCGTTCTTGTTTCTGTGTTTCCCGGGATTCCGTGAAGAACCTTAAAAAAGGCCGCCGCGTACTTTGCCAAGGAGTGCGGCTGAAGTACGCCTTTATCAAGCAGCACGCGGGCGACTATTCCATTCGACGGCTTTGCCTGACGCTGAAAGTCCATCCCAGTGGTTATTACGCTTGGTTGTCTGAGCCGCAATCTGCACGCGCTAAAGACGACCAGCGATTGCTGGGTTTGATCAAGCACTCGTGGCTGGAGAGCGGCGGAGTTTATGGCTATCGCAAAATCCATGACGACCTGCGCGAGGTCGGTGAAGCTTGTGGTCGGCATCGTGTGGCGAGGCTGATGCGTCTTGAAGGTCTGCGCTCTCAGATAGGGTATCGACGCCGTCCTGGCAAATACGGCGGTAAGCCAGCGGTCGCCTCACCCAATTTACTGAAGCGCCAGTTCGATGTCGTGGAACCCAACAAGGTTTGGGTCACCGACATCACCTATATTCGTACGTATGAAGGCTGGCTGTTGCCGCTGATGCGAATTTGACCCACGTAACGGTACACAGCTGACCCATAGTAACCTTCTCAAAATCCACCTCTGATCGGGCTCGGAGAACGAGCGCTTGGGTCAGTGAATAGTCAGCCGTTGGGTCAATTTTGCTCCCGCAGTAACAGCTTGTCTTCCTACAACTGAAGATTCTCCTGCCAAATCTGCTTTGAGTTGCTGTCTGGCGAAGTCTCGGCGGCAGGCAGTGAGCCTGCCGCATCAAACTCCCAAGCAAGAACCTAATTCAAGCTTGAGGGGAGGTTGGAGTGGGCGGTTTGGCCGGCTCCACCTCACCAGCCCGAGTCTGTCCACTCCGGATTTTATCAATGTCCCACACCGCCTTCGCGACCTCCTCAATTTTCGCCACGAACTTGTCGACGTTGAAGCCGACTATGAAGGCCAGTGCGAAAAATCCAATTTCGCTTGCTCCGGCGTTCGCGGTCGACTCCAGTACCAACAAGCCTGCCTTCAAAGAGGAACGGCAGGGCTATGACATGGAGCAGCTCACAGCTACTCTGTGTGTATTGATTCTAGGTGTTCGGATATGGCGCAGCGCAAACACATACCTCTCGAAATCAGACTCCGGCTCTTTTCTGACGCAGCGGGACATTGCCAGCGACCGGACTGCCTGCAACCTCTTTTCCCCGCCGAGATGGGCGGAGAAAAGCACATCGCCGAAATGGCGCATGTGATTCCGCATGGTGAAAAGGGCCCGCGCCACGACGAGAGGCCAGACGGAGAGTTTGAAGCCGATACAGTGGAGAACCTACTTCTGCTGTGCCCTGGCTGTCATACGCTGATTGACAAGAATGCGGCCGCGTACAGCCGCAGCACGCTGCTGACCTGGAAGAGTAACCACCTCGCAGCGCTGGCTACCAAGCAAGGCATACGCACCTACGATGACCGCGCTCAAGTCAGGAATGTCATTGTTGCCGCCATGGCTGAGAACAAAGCTATCTGGCGCATCTTGGCACCCTGTGATGGGTCAAGCTTTGAATATGATCCGGAATCAGAGTCAGCGAAGACATGGACGCATCGAATGAGGAATGTGATTCTGCCCAATCACTTCCGCATCCAAGCCATCACGAATGCGAATGTGCATCTCATGACCGGTGCTGAACATGAAGTCTTCGCGCAATATCTGGAGCATGTTCGCGGTCTTGTTGAGCGTCACGTGTGCGACGTGCCCGGAAGGGCGATTCGCTATCCTGGAGAAATGGACGGAATCTTTGCATGAAATGGCAGTTGAAATACGCGCTTGAAAATCTTCGCGGCGGGAGCGGCGTGATCTCGGCAGAGCATGCCGGCGGAGAAGCGATCCGCGTAGAGGTTCGCGAACAGCCCGAGGTTCTGGCAGTCGTCTCCGATACTGACAGGATGACGACTGAGTTGGCCTCCCAATATCATCGAGAGTGTCCTGGTATGAACTTTCTTTGCGGTTATCGTAAAGAGTGCGTCTGGGAGGGAGGTGCAATCGCTTATGTGGAGTCCAATTCCATTGGTTGGGGAAGCATAGGCACGCTCTCGTCGGCAATCCCGAAGGGCTCGGTTAAGCGCGCCTCCCATAAAGCATACGCGTTTGCATTCCGGTTGATTGACCAGCTTCGTTGTGTGATGGTCGTTGACCGAGAATTTGACCGCATTGTCACAGTGACGCTCGTAGGTGGGCGTTCACTCAGGATAGGGATGATCTTGGAATACGAGCCAATAGCCGAGCAGGTTCGTAGTCTTTGGAACGATTTCGGTGCCATTGATATCGCCTGGAACATAAACCCGAACGGATCGCCTACGCCTAGCGCAATTGAAGCTGGGCGGGAGTTGGGATGCAAGGTGCTCAAATGGGAAGACCTGAAGCCAACCCTGCAGAAGGGCTGATGACTGCAGTGGACGTGGCGCGCCATCTTCTTAAGGCGTGCCCGTCTTTGCGACTTTTTGAACCCTTCATGTTCGGTTCGTCATTGCGTGGAGTCGTAAGCGACTTCGACATATTGGTCGTCGGCCCGTCAGGCGACCCGCTCGTTCAACTGAAGCAGGAGTTGAAGCTGGCGGGTGCGGAGCTACCGCTGGATGTTCTGTATATGCTGCCAGAGGAAGCTGAGTACACGCAATTTGTGACCCGGGAGGGATGTATCGCACTCTTACGGTTGGCCAGTTCCGAGTAAATGCGTGCGCTCAGCTGTGGGGTCGATCTTTAGCAACCTCTGGGGCTCCGCGCGCGGAGCCCGGCAACACAATTTTCCCGCTTCCCACTAGGCTCATTAGTTCTTCAAATTCCTGAATTGCGGGGAAGTAGATGTTTTCCTCGGGGAACAGGTGGCAAGGATCGTATTGCGCTCGGATCTTGGCGATCTCCGATTCTCCAATCACACCGGCTAGGGTGATCCCGTTGCCGATGTAGAGCTCCTTGCAGGTAACGGCCAGCAAATACGTTGAGGAACGAGAGCGTATCACTGGGTGTACGTTACCAATTTTTGCCATTCGCGCGGCCACCTCATGCCCTTGCTTAAACGCCTTGATCAAGGAGGTCTGAGTGGCTCGGCGAA
Source organism: Pseudomonas sp. MWU15-20650 (assembly GCF_023242475.1). GTDB lineage: Bacteria > Pseudomonadota > Gammaproteobacteria > Pseudomonadales > Pseudomonadaceae > Aquipseudomonas. The sequence goes on from NZ_JALJFG010000007.1 coordinate 9,581, forward strand.
CATCTCCTCGCCTAAGTGCTGCCATCCCTCGTTGAGCCATATCTACGCCCTTGGCATCGATCAAAACATTGGAGTCTCCGTCGGCTACGACGAAGTCGACAACCCTGGATGCGCCAGTTCAATGGTCAGAAACAGTCGATCGAGCACATTGGACAATGCGCGGATCGATAGCGGACGGCCACGATGATGAACAAATAACGATACGACAATTTCATTGGTTTACCGTCACGCAGAGGGCGTCGTTCATGCTGGATATAACGCTCGTAGACCTCATACAACTGTGCGGAGATACCTACGGTTCGTCCGTGTGTTTTCAGCGCAGGCTCTTCAACGCGGGGGTCGCCCGGATCATGCTCGCGATCATTGATGCTGACATAGGCGTGCTGAGAACCATTATTGATATCTGTGGTGTAGAGCTTCAGAAGCTCTCCGCGACGGATACCGGTCTCCAAGAGCAATTCAATCATTAGCCAATTACGCAGTTGCAAACGTTCAGGAAACGGATTCTCCGCGGCGCCCGGGCGAATCAGTGTATGGACGATCTGGAGTTGAGTATCGGTCAGGCTGCGGTAACGAATGTGGTTGGGACGAACATTGATGATATGGCTCTCAAATCGTCGTTCAATGACGTCGGCGACATCTGCAAATGCCACCTCGATGTTAGCCAGAGTGGTTGAGTTCTGACGAGCGCGCGGGATGTATCGGGTAACAGACCAGGACAGGTACTGCTTCAACAGCCGCAGGTACTGGTCACGGGTGCGCGGATCAATCTGTGGAAGAGATGCTGTTGCAGATGTGCCAATTCGGGCAACCAGATTATCGGCCTGGCGGCCGCTTTGGAGCCAGAGAGCGTAACCGTCCAGTAGCGCCAGAATCGCCTCGAAGTGACAGGCTAAGATAGCCTCATCGATATCCAGCTCCCGGCTTTTGGCATAGGTGTAGAAAGTCTGGATCGCGCGCAGATGTGCCGCCGCCGTATTGTAAGCGCGGTACCTGAGCTTGAGTTGAACGTAGATGAACGGAACGAGTATGGGCAACGGCTTAGCATTACCAGACTGCACGAGCAGCGGTACACGCTGACCTGAAGAGAAACGGCACTGAATCAGCTTCATCGGCAGCCACCTCATTGAATGGCTCGCCATGAACACGAAGGACATGGCCCGTTGAGAGATTGGACGTCAGAAGCGGGTTTGTCGAATCAGTGCCTTAAGAGGCTTATGAACATTTCTGGCATAGCACCTCGTTTAACATAATATACATTATGCGAACCTTTCTATACGGGCCAGGGAGGCTCTGGTGGTCAGATTTGAAGGCAGGCACTGCCTCTTACGCATCGCCTGGTCCAGCTTGCTGCTTGGCGATGTAACTCACGATGAATGCATCCTGCGATCCGCGCTCCTTGTGATAACCAACCACGTTGGCCAGCGTCCACCCCAACATCCTCATAAGAATCGAGTCAGAAAATTTCGCGCTGTCGGACTCATACGGATACCGGCTGTTGGTGAATACATTGCAGTATCTCTCAAAGCAATCTTCTTGGCTGTCCAAGGCCAGGCTGCAAAGGATCTGGTCAGGAACGGCATAAAACAGTGTCAGCCAATCATGGCTGCATTGACTTGTGCTGCGTGCGGCAAGTTTTGAGCGTCAAGCAACTGGGCTGCTTTCAGGTAGCTGTGTACCTGCAAAAGCCGGAGAATCCCAAACTCAAGAAACTGCTGGCCAAGGCCCACCCGCCTATCAATAACTGGAGATGGGCCTTGGGTAAACGCAGGCCAAGCGTGAGGCAGTCGCCAGGAGGGTCAAGTAGTCTTCTGGCAGATCTTACTGTATTGATTTACGTTGGAAACTGCGGAGTCTAGTGCTGTTGTCTTGTATTTAAAGTAGTAGATTTTATCTGCCTGAGCGGGTCCGACATTACCGAAATATTCTTCCCAAGCATTTTTTTGAGTGAGTAAGTCAGAGAGCATGGCGCTTAGGACGTTGTCCGTCCAAACGGCCTTGTAACCTTTAATCTCGCCAGGGGCTGGGCTGGTATGCTTGACATACTTATCCACCGAGTAGCCATACATGGCACCCTTTGTATGCTCATAGGCCATAAATACCGTATACACCGTCCCGACTGATTGCTTGAACCAAGGGATAACCACAAAGTGATGAACCGCTGTTCCCGTAATTAGAAAGTGCCAAACAGCTGTCTGCGAGTGCTCACCACGAAATAAAAGTGCCTGATCGATTTGGTACTTCATGCTCGTATTATTGGTGATGACGTCGCTCCCAACGTCATCTTGCACCTTCCCGTAAACAGCGCAGCTCATTTGGACTGACACCGAAGGACAATTCGTCAAACCCATGAGTGTTGCGTTGTCAGTTATAGCCTTAATCAAATCTTCTCCAGTCATGTCTCTTGGCTCCTGCCCAGATAGTTAACAGGTATGTGGAAATCATTAAGATCACTATCGTTGGTGAGGGTAGCTTCGATCTGTCATTTATCCAGTGTGTGAAGCCTGAAATGTTTTCTGGTTCACCTAATGAACTACCCTCCTCCATAGCCAACCCATTAATATAGCTCAACTAAATACTCATTTAGTTGAGCTAAGCCAAGCAACTGCCGGCTATTGTATGCCGCCATCGCCGACGGTCTGACGCCGCTACAAATGTACAGACTCTGTAATCACTACCTTGTCCCCCCAGGTACCACTCTCTAAGCTGGCGATCTTTTGCTGCTGCCGGGAACTCCCATGCCTCGAAGTATCGCCCACCTCGCCTTGCTGTTGGGCTTGATCACCGCCATTGGCCCGTTCGCCATCGACAGCTACCTGCCCGCCTTGCCCACCCTGGGTGCCAGCCTGCAAGCGTCGCCCGCCGCCGTGCAGATGAGCTTGACCGTGTTTTTCATGATCATTGGCGTGTGCCAATTGTTCTACGGGCCGATCAGTGATGTATTCGGTCGTAAACCGCCCATCTATGCAGGCTTGGTGATTTTCGCCGTGGCCAGCGTCGGTTGCGCCCTGGCCCCCACGATCGAAGCGCTGATTGGTTTCCGTGCCCTGCAAGCCTTTGGCGCATGCGCCGGGATGGTCATTCCCCGAGCGATTGTTCGCGACCTTTACACCGGCCATGAAGCCGCGCGCCTGATGGCCCTGCTGATGCTGGTGATGAGTATTTCGCCGATCCTGGCCCCTCTGGCCGGCAGTGTGGTGATTTCACTCTGGAGTTGGCGCGAAGTGTTTGCCGTGCTGGCGGTCGTTTCCGTGCTGTGCCTGGTGATGACCGTCGTGCAGTTGCCCGAAACCCATCCGGCCGAGCGGCGGCTGGGCAAAACCCTGGGCAGTGCGATCCGCAGCTATGGGGCATTGTTGCGCGACCCGGTGTTTATCGGCTTGTCGGTCGTCAGCGGTTTCGGCCTGGCCACTTTCTTTGTGTTTATCGGCAGCGCACCGTTCGTGTATATCGAATATTTCGGCCTGACACCGACGCAATTCAGCCTGTGCTTTGCCCTCAATGCCGCGTCGTTCTTTGCCATGAGCCAACTGACGGCGCACCTGAGCGCACGCTTTGGCCTGGCGCGACTGATCCGTTGGTCGGTGGTCGCAGTGGCGGCGGTGATGACAGTGCTGGCGGCCACCACTGTGTGGGGCGGCCACCTGGCCATAATGATGACGCTGCTGTTTGTCGGCTTTGGCTTCCTCGGCCTGCTGCTGCCCGCTGCCGGCGTGCTGTCGCTGGAGGATCACGGGGCGGTCGCCGGCTCAGCGTCGGCGCTGCTCGGTGCTATCCAGATGATTACGGCGGCGGTGTCCATGAGCGTGGTCGGTGTGTTCGCCGACCATACCCCGACGCCCATGCTGCTCGGTATTGCACTGTGCGCTGTCGCCGCGATGCTGACAACGCTGTGGACCTTGCGGCGCTTGCCGGCCCATCTGGCAGGCGCTCGTTCCTGACATTGTTTTCGCTGATACCCGTTATCGGCCGCAATCCCTTCTGGCTCGCAGCCAGGCTTTATAGAATGGCGACCACCGTCAAACCGTCACCGTAGGGTGCTGGAGGTCGTCATGCGTTACTTACTCATTGCAGTGCTGAGCCTGTTCAGCGCCCTCGCCTCTGCCCAGGGCAACCCCAATCCGGGGGCTAATACGTCGGTCAACCAGGCCGACGATTATGCCGAAGACCTCGACATCGCCAAGGCCGTGCGCAGCGCCAACGCAGCGTCGACCACATGCGGCCCAGTCAAAGGGCATGTGGTGTATGTCGACAGCCAGGGGGTGCGTCACGAGCTGGACTACGTACGGATGGGTGATGCCTGCCCGCACAGCTGAGTGGCTTACAGGTCAAACCGGTCCACTGCCCGACGCCGCTCATTGTCATCACGTACGTCATAACCGGCGGTGGTCTGGATATTGGTGTGGTGCGCCAGTTTTTGTGCGATGGATAAGTCGTGCTCCTCGATCACCCGCGTGATGAACGAGCGCCGAAAGTCATGGGGCATGATCTTCACCCCGACTTGTTCGCCCCGCTGACGGGCGATGTAGTAAATCGCATGCTTGGTGATGCGCTCCCGCGTGATATGACTGCCTCGGCGGATACGATTGAACAGAAAGGTGTCGTCTTGCTCGCCTTCCTTGAGGTGCTCACGCCGAAACTCCAGCCAAGCCCGCAACTTGGCAAACGCCCAGTCCGGCGCGTACTTGACCAGCTCCTTGTTGCCCTTGCCGATCACGCGCAAGCTGCGTTCGCCGAAGTCGATCTGTGCCAGGTCCAGGTTGACCGACTCTGACTTGCGCATGCCTGAGCCGTACAAAATGCCGATCACCGCGGCATCCCGCAGTCCCTGGGGGCGTGGGTCGGCGGCGCAGACTTCCATCATTTCGCGGATCAGCGAACGACGCAGGTTACGCCCCTGCCCCAGGCGCGTGCCGCTGGCGGCCTTGACTGAACGCATCTTCAAGAGATGATCCTGGCTGATCAGGCTCATGCGCCACGCTTCATTCATCACCCCACGCACTGCATTCACATACAGCGACGAGGTATTGGGCGCGTAGCCGTCCTCGCGCAACGCCGCGACCAGGGCAATCACCTGCTCGGGCTGCAGCAAATGCCAGTCGATTTCTTCAAGGTTGATGTCTTCGAAGCCCAGGCGGTCGGCGGCATCCTGCAGCACGTAGCGCATGGTCAGCTGGCTCGAAGGCGACAGGCGGGTGAGGTAGAAGGTCAGCGGGTTGCGGATAGACTCAGTCAAGGTAGATCAGCCTTTGGATTAAATACATCGGTCAACCTATTGATTAATCGATTTATTTAGTGGATTGGCGAAGGCTGAGTCTAACGCAGGATCAGCCCTGGCACAAAAAGGCGGCTATTGATCATCCTCGGCGGCGTCCTGGGGTTGGGTCTGGGACTGGCTCCAGTCTGCGTCCTGCTTTTGCATCAGCGCAAACCAATGCTGGCGCATGAACGCCAGGTAGGCGTCCGGGGCCTTGGCAAAATCTTTCTCTTCGCTGTAGCAGCCCGGCAGCGGCAGTTCGGTGCCCTGCTCCTTGTACTGGCTGACCAATGCCTGCTGTGCCGCAACGCTGCAGTCGGTAGGCAGCGGCATACCACGCAGGGCGCCGGCGTCCTCGTCCCACCAACTGGCCCCCACGCGATCAACACCCCGCAGGCGATACTTCTCGGACTTGCCGACGTGCATGATCAGCTTGAACTCATTGGGGCTCACATCACTGGTACACGTGCGCGAGTACCCGACCGTGGCCTGGGTATTACCGTCGCCCAAAAGGTCGGTGACCTGGGTGGCCGACCGATCAAAACGCAGCCCTGCGTCGAATTGGCAGTGTTGCACGTCGTCGTAAAGCATCCAGACGCGCTTGGGGTGCTCCCCGTCCAGCAGGTACTGGGCGGCATAGACAAATGCAGACTGGGTGCCATCATCGTCACGTTCGCTGACTTGTTCAGCCAATACCAGCAGATTCTTGCCTTGGCGGTCGTCCCAGGTATAGGCGGCGACCTGCTTGCCACGCACCTCGACGCCATCCGGCACGTGTTCGAGCGGGGTGAGTGCAACCCCGTCGTCGGCTTGTACGGTCGTGGCACAGCCCACGGTCATCAACAGCCCCATCAACGATCCCATCAGCGCGGGCCGCAACTGGCCGCATAAAAGCTGCACACTATTCATCCGAGTACCCTGGCAAGAGATGGCTTACTTTACCGGCACTTGAGGGGCAATGCAGAGAAGATTGTTGAATAAAGTGGGTGGCTGATGGCACCCTAGGAAAATAGCGACTGTTTTTACCCGGCAAAGGTATCCCCTGGCGCTTCAGTCACTTAGCTGAACCCTGGCTGTCTACCTGTCAAATAAACGAGTTTTTCATCTGCCTTTCATATTCGTTCAACATTTTTGCGCTTAATCTTGGACGAAGGACTTGAGAACGAACCGCGTTTTACCGACTAACCTGTTGATTACGCTTTACCTTTCACGATTTTCGTCTTTACTCTGCTCACCATGGAAGAAACCAGTGCCCGTCTTCAGGAAAGTCGAATGAATGCCGCAACCCCACGCTACGTTTAATCAGCCTGCTGTTCACCCGGCTGATTAATGCTGTTTTCACGCTCCAATTGCTCTAGCCCCGAGGTCATGAATCTTTGAAACCCTACCCTATTCATTGCGTGTCGATCGTTATCCCGGTCTACAACGAACAAGAGAGCCTGCCTGAATTGCTGCGTCGCACGACGGCAGCTTGCAAGCAACTGGCCTACGAATACGAAATCATCCTGGTGGATGACGGTAGTCGCGACAATTCGGCCCAATTGCTGGAAGACGCAGCCGCTGAAGAAGGCAGCAACGTGGTGGCGGTCATCCTCAACCGTAACTACGGCCAGCATGCGGCGATCATGGCCGGCTTTGAGCAGTGCCGTGGCGACGTGGTGATTACCCTCGATGCCGACCTGCAGAACCCGCCGGAAGAAATTCCGCGCCTGGTAGAGCAAGCGGCCCTGGGCTACGACGTGGTCGCAACCGTGCGTAACAACCGCCAGGACTCGGCCTTCCGCCGCTGGCCTTCGCGCCTGATCAACCTGGCCGTACAACGCTCCACCGGCGTGGCCATGACCGACTATGGCTGCATGTTGCGCGCCTATCGCCGCACCATCGTCGACGCGATGCTGGCCTGCCGCGAGCGCAGCACCTTTATTCCGATCCTGGCTAACGGCTTTGCCCGCCACACCACGGAAATCCTGGTGCACCACGCCGAGCGTGAACACGGCGAATCGAAATACAGCGCCATGCGCTTGATCAGCCTGATGTTCGACCTGCTGACCTGCATGACCACCACCCCATTGCGCTTACTGTCCATCGTCGGCTTCAGCCTGGCGGCACTGGGCGTGCTCTTTGCGTTTGCATTGGTGTTCCTGCGCCTGGTCTTCGGTGCCGAATGGGCCGGTTCAGGCACGTTCGTGCTGTTTGCCGTGTTGTTCGTGTTCACCGGTGGTCAATTCATTGGCATGGGCCTCTTGGGTGAATACCTGGGACGCATGTACAGTGACGTCCGTGCCCGTCCACGGTTCTTTATTGAAAAAGTGCTGCGTAACCAACCCGCAGCACCTGCGCCAGTTGTCGTGGTCGACGGTCTGGCAACTTCTCACACTTCCACTTCTCCTTCCGATCAGGTTTCGTCATGAATTCAAAAGCTGTTGTCTTTGCTTATCACGATATTGGCTGTGCAGGCATTGAAGCCCTGCTGACCGCCGGCTACGACATTGCTGCCGTGTTCACCCATGCCGACGACCCCAAGGAAAATAATTTCTACGGTTCCGTCGCTCAACTCTGCGCCCGCAATGGCATCCCGGTGCACGCACCGGAAGACGCCAACCACCCGCTGTGGATCGAGCGCATTGCCAAGCTGAACCCGGATTACATCTTCTCGTTCTACTACCGCAACCTGCTGAGCGAAGCGCTGCTGGCGACCGCCAAAAAGGGCGCGTTCAACCTGCACGGTTCACTGCTGCCTAAATACCGTGGCCGCGCTCCGGCCAACTGGGTACTGGTAAACGGCGAAACTGAAACCGGTGTGACCCTGCACCGTATGGTCAAGCGTGCCGATGCCGGCGCGATCCTGGCCCAGCAGAAAGTCGTTATCGACCGCACGGATACCGGTCTGACCCTGCACACCAAATTGCGTGACGCGGCCACCAACCTGCTGCGCGACGCCCTGCCACAACTGGCCCAAGGCAAGCTGGCTGAAACCGCCCAGGACGAAAGCCAGGCCACCTATTTCGGCCGCCGCACCGCTGCCGATGGCAAGCTGGACTGGAAAAAACCGGCTGAAGAGCTGTTCAACCTGGTTCGTGCGGTCACCCAACCGTACCCGGGCGCCTTCTGCGCTGTTGGCGAGCACAAACTGATCGTTTGGCAAGCTGACGTCATCAAGGGCAACGAAGGCCTGGCGCCAGGCCGTGTGATCAGCGTCAACCCGCTGCGCATCGCCTGCGGTGAAGACTCCCTGGTGGTCAAGTTCGGCCAGCGCAACGAAAACGGCCTGTACCTGGCCGGCCCTTCCCTGGCCGACGAGTTGGGCCTGGTGGACGGTTCCGTACTGCGCGGCGCCGAGTCCGGCCGCAAGCCACGCCGTACCCGCGTACTGATCCTGGGCGTGAACGGTTTCATCGGCAACCACCTGTCCGAGCGCCTGCTGCGTGACGACCGTTACGAAATCTACGGCCTGGATATCGGCTCCGACGCTATCGAGCGCCTGCGCAGCCACCCGAACTTCCACTACGTGGAAGGCGACATCAGCATTCACTCCGAGTGGATCGAGTACCACATCAAGAAGTGCGACGTGGTCCTGCCGCTGGTAGCCATCGCTACACCTATCGAATACACCCGTAACCCGCTGCGCGTGTTCGAGCTGGACTTCGAAGAGAACCTGAAACTGGTTCGCTACTGCGTCAAGTACAACAAGCGCGTGATCTTCCCGTCGACGTCCGAAGTGTATGGCATGTGCCAGGACCAGTACTTCGACGAAGACACCTCCAACCTGGTGGTCGGCCCGGTCAACAAGCAACGCTGGATCTACTCGGTTTCCAAGCAACTGCTGGACCGCGTGATCTGGGCCTACGGTGACAAGGGCTTGAAGTTCACCCTGTTCCGTCCGTTCAACTGGATGGGCCCACGCCTGGACCGCCTGGACTCGGCGCGTATCGGCAGCTCCCGTGCAATCACCCAGTTGATCCTGAACCTGGTGGAAGGCACCCCGATCCGTCTGTTCGACGGTGGTGAGCAGAAGCGTTGCTTCACCGACATCGCTGACGGTATCGAAGCCCTGGCACGCATCATTGATAACGACAACGATGCCTGCAACGGCCAGATCATCAACATCGGCAACCCGGAAAACGAAGCCAGCATTCGTCAGCTGGGCGAAGAACTGCTGCGTCAGTTCGAAGCTCACCCGCTGCGCGGCAACTTCCCTCCGTTCGCCGGTTTCCGCGACGTAGAGAGCAAGGCGTTCTACGGCACCGGTTACCAGGACGTGGCACACCGCAAACCAAGCATCGAAAACGCCAAGCGCCTGCTGAACTGGGAGCCGACCGTAGAGATGAGCGAAACCATCGGCAACACGCTCGACTTCTTCCTGCGTGAAGCCATGCTCGAAATCGCGGACAAGAAGTAATGCAGGCAGGTCTTCGCATCGACGTCGACACCTATCGAGGCACCCGTGAAGGGGTGCCTCGGTTGCTCGAGTCCCTGGATGAAGCCGGGGTCAAAGCGACGTTCTTCTTCAGCGTTGGGCCGGACAACATGGGGCGCCACTTGTGGCGCCTGATCCGTCCGCAATTCCTGTGGAAGATGCTGCGCTCCAATGCCGCCGGCCTGTATGGCTGGGACATCTTGCTGGCCGGCACCGCCTGGCCAGGCAAGCCGATTGGCCGCGACCTGGGGCACCTGATGCGCCAGGCCAAGGCCGCCGGGCATGAAGTCGGCCTGCACGCCTGGGATCACCATGGCTGGCAGGCCAACACCGGGCGTTGGAGCGACGCACAGCTGATCGAGCAGATTCGACGCGGTGTGGACACCTTGAGCGACATCCTTGGCGAGCGTATCGATTGCTCAGCGGCCGCCGGTTGGCGTGCCGACGAGCGCGTGGTGCAAGCCAAACAAAGTTTCAACTTTCGCTACAACAGTGATTGCCGGGGCACCAGCCTGTTTCGACCGACCTTGGCCGATGGCAGCGCGGGCACCCCACAAATTCCGGTAGACCTGCCGACCTTCGACGAAGTCGTCGGGCCGGTGGTGGCTGCCAAAGAGTTCAACAGCTTCATTCTTGACCGCTTTAGCGAGTCGAAGCTGAATGTCTACACGATCCACGCAGAAGTAGAAGGGATTCTGATGGCTGATGACTTTCGCCAACTGCTGGCCCAGGCCAAACAGCGCGGCATCCACTTCACCCCCCTGGGCGACCTGTTGCCCGCGGATGTGACCACCCTGCCCCAGCAACAACTGGTGCGCGGTGTGTTGAGCGGCCGCGAGGGTTGGCTTGGAGTGCAGCAGGCATGATTCGGCGCTGGGCACTGCCCCTGCTCCTGTTGGCGTTTGGCCTGTTCTACCTGCTACCACTGGCCACCCACGGCCTGTGGATCCCCGATGAAACCCGCTATGCGCAGATCAGCCAGGAAATGCTGCTGACCGGCAAATGGGCCTCGCCGCATTTCATGGGCATTCGCTACTTCGAAAAACCCGCAGCGGGCTACTGGATGATCGCGCTGGGCCAGGCGATCTTCGGGCAGAACCTGTTCGGCGTGCGGTTTGCTTCAGCCTTGAGCACCGGCTTGAGCATTGTCCTGGTTTACCTGGTGTCCCGTCGGCTGTGGAACAACCCGCAAAAAAGCCTGGTCAGCACCGTGCTGTACATGAGCTTTGTCAGCGTGGCATTGCTCGGCGGCTATGCCAACCTGGACCCGCAGTTCACCTTCTGGGTCAACCTGACCGGCGTCGCGTTGTGGTTCTGCTTCGACTGCACCACCCGTCGTGGCCGTTTGTGGTCCTGGGCGTTGCTGGGCTTCGCCTGCGGCATGGGTTTCATGACCAAGGGCTTCCTGGCCTGGCTGCTGCCGGTGTTGATCGCCCTGCCCTACGCTCTCTGGCAAAAGCGTTTTACCGAATTACTCGGTTACGGCGTCGTGGCGGTGCTCGTGGCCATTGTGGTCAGCGTGCCATGGGCGTTAGCCGTACACCTGCAAGAGCCTGACTACTGGAACTTCTTCTTCTGGCACGAGCATATCCAGCGTTTCGCCGGTGAAGACGCACAGCACGCCGAGCCGTTCTGGTATTACCTGCCGCTGCTGGTCGCCTTTTCGCTGCCGTGGGTCGCCCTGCTGCCGTCCACGGTCAAACAGGCGTGGGTGGAAAAACGCCTGCCCAAGACCGCGTTCCTGCTGTTGTGGCTGCTGATGCCCCTGGCATTCTTCAGCCTGGCCAAGGGCAAGTTGCCCTCCTATATCATGCCGTGCCTGGTGCCCCTGGCGTTGTTGATGGGCTCGACCTTGACCGACAAACTGGCCCAGGGCCAGGGTCGCGCACTGCGCATCAACGGCGGGTTGAACCTGGTGATTGGCGTGCTGGGGTTGCTGGCCTTGAGCTGGTTTCAATTGAAGAACCCTGTCTACGCGCACGGTGAAGAAACCCTGAGCCTGGTGCTGGTGTTTACCTTCCTGTTCGGCTGGATTTTCGCCAACCTGTTGCAAGCCGCACGCCCCTTGACGCTCTGGGCCGCACCCGTTGTCGGCAGCTGGTTGCTGGTAGCGCTCGTCCCTGCCGCGCTGCCGCACTCGGTGGTTTATAACAAGACGCCAGACCAGTTCATCATCGATCATTTGCAGGAGCTGCAACCGACCAGCGCGCTGCTGAGCAACGACCTGGGAGCGGCATCGGCGCTGTCATGGCGCCTGGCACGGCCGGACGTAACCCTCTACAACACCGTCGGTGAAGTGAAATACGGCATTGCCTACCCGGACACAGCCCATCGCAAGATCGACCCCAGCCAAGTCCAGCAATGGATGAGCGACGCACGCAAGCAAGGCGCCGTGGGTGTGGTCATGCGGGTCAAGGGCGAGGACGAAGTCGCCGAAGTCGAATTGCTGCCCAAAGATGGCAAGCGCTACGAACAAGGCAATATCGTGATTCTGATCTTCCCGCAGGTTACGCAATGATCACCCTGCTTCTGTTGCTGACGGCCTGTTTACTCACGTGCATGGGCCAAGTCTCGCAAAAATTTGCGGTGGAAAGCTGGCGTGACCTGCCGCAGGGTTGGGCGCTGAAGCTGCGCTCGCCCTGGTTATGGTCGGCACTGGTTTGCCTGGGCCTGGGTTTGCTGGTGTGGCTGCTGGTGTTGCAGCGCCTGGAGGTCGGGATTGCCTACCCGATGCTCAGCCTGAACTTTGTACTGGTTACGCTGATGGCGCGCTTTGTGTTTCATGAACACATTGATGGCCGGCACTGGATGGGGGTGGCGCTGGTCATCGCCGGTGTCGTGTTGCTGGGGCGCCAGGTATGAGCCGGGTGCGAGGTTTCACCCTGGCCCTGGGCAGCGTCGGCCTGGTCAGTGCGGCTCAATTGGGCATGCGCTGGAGCATGACCCGCCTACCGTTGCCCGCCGAGTGGCTGACGGCCTTCAACAGTAACACCATCGACCTCGGTGCCTTGGGCGTGGTGATCCTGGCGATCATCGCCTATGCACTGTCGATGCTGTGCTGGCTCGGTGCGTTGAAGGACCTGCCCCTCGGCCGCGCCTATTCGCTGCTCAGCATCAGCTATGCGCTGGTCTACCTGCTGGCTGCCAGCCTGCCGGTGTTCAACGAACATTTTTCGCTTTCAAAAACCCTGGGGGTGGCCTTGGTCATCCTCGGTGTATTGGTTATTAACTCTCGTCGTGCTAGCACCACAAGTCCCAGGAATGCCCCATGAAAATCAGTGTGTTTGGTAGTGGTTACGTCGGTCTGGTGCAGGCCACCGTATTGGCCGAAGTCGGTCACGATGTCATCTGCATGGACGTTGACAAGAGCAAGGTCGAGTCGCTGCAGAAAGGCCACGTGACGATCTTCGAGCCGGGCCTGGCAGCCATGGTCAAGGAAAACCTGGAAAGCGGGCGTCTGCATTTTACCTACGACGAAAAACTCGCCGTTGAACACGGTGAAGTGCTGTTTATCGCCGTGGGTACGCCGTCGGATGAAGACGGCTCGGCCGACCTGAAATACGTGCTGTCGGTCGGTGACGCCGTGTCCCGCCATCGTGTAGAACCGGTGATTCTGGTAGAGAAGTCCACCGTTCCCGTCGGCACGGGCGACACACTGCGCGCGCACATCGAAAAGAACCTGCACGTGGCGGGCCGCCACTTGGAATTCGATATCGTCTCCAACCCGGAATTCCTCAAGGAAGGCACGGCGGTTGCCGACTGCCGCCGTCCGGACCGCATCATCATCGGTTGCGAGCGTGAAGAAGTGCGTGAAGTGATGCGCGACCTGTACGCGCCGTTCAACCGCAACCACGATCGCATCATCTTCATGGACCTGCGCAGCGCCGAACTGACCAAGTACGCCGCCAACTGCATGCTGGCCACCAAGATCAGCTTTATCAACCAGATCGCCGAACTGGCCGAACACCTGGGCGCCGACATCGAAGCCGTACGCCTGGGCATTGGTGCCGACTCGCGCATCGGCTACCACTTCATCTACCCGGGTTGCGGCTACGGTGGCTCGTGCTTCCCCAAAGACATGCGCGCCCTGATCCACAGCGCCAAGGAAGCCAACTGCTCCAGCGACCTGCTGGAAGCCGTGGAAGCCATCAACCAGCGTCAGAAGAGCAAGCTGTTCGAGCGTATCAACGCTTACTTCAAGGGCGAGCTCAAGGGCAAGACCTTCGCGTTGTGGGGCCTGGCCTTCAAGCCCAACACCGACGACATGCGTGATGCTCCGAGCCGCGTGCTGATGGAAGCCTTGTGGGCAGCCGGTGCCAATGTGCGCGCCTTTGACCCGGAGGCGATGCAGGAAACTCAGCGGATCTACGGTGACGAGTCCCGCCTGACCCTGTTGGGTACCCCCGAATCCGCCTTGAGCGGCGCCGATGCGTTGATCGTCTGCACGGAATGGCAGCAATTCAAGGCGCCGGATTTCGACCTGATCCTGGACCGCCTGAAAAACCCGGTGATCTTCGACGGCCGCAACCTGTACGACGGTGAGCGTCTGGCGCGCAAAGGCTTCAAATATTTCCCAATGGGCCGTGGCGACTCCTGCGAGCTGCCAATTCCCCAGCAAAACTGGGCACCTCAAGTCAAGGAAGACTGACACGTGAACAAAGCTCATCCGCCCCTGCTGAATGCAATGATCCGTCACCAGTCACTGGGGCTGGGGCTCTTGGCGCTGGTGTTATTCATTGTCGGCAATTGGCATCAGGCCGTCATCGGCTTCGATTCGCGCTTCGTGCTGTTTGCCCAGGAGATGCTGCGCCATGGGCCGAGCTTTTTCCCCACCACTTACGGCCAGCCGTATGCCGACTATCTGGCGACCTCGACCCTGCTGACCTGGCTGCTGTCCTTGCCGTTGGGCCAGGTCACCAGCTTGACGGCGTGGTTGCCCACGGCGGTCGCTTCAGCGTTGATCGTGGTGCTGGTGTATCGCCTCACCGCGCCCTACTCCCCGCGCTGGGGCCTGCTGAGTGTTGCGATGTTGCTGCTCAGCAGCACCTTTATCAGCGAAACCCGCGCGGTTTCCCTGGACCAGATGCTCGCCGCTGTCGCCTTGGCCGTGTTCTACCTGGGTTATGCCCATGATCATTTCGGTGCGGCCAAGCGTTTGCACTGGCTGTTCCTGCTGCTCATTCTTGGTTTTGCGATTCGTGGCCCGATCGGCCTGGTGATCCCAACCGGCGTGCTGTGCAGCTATTACCTGATCAACCGCCAATGGCGCCAACTGTTCAGCTTTGGGCTGTTGGCATTGGCACTGCTGGCGGCGTGTGTCGGCCTGCTGTTGCTGCTGGCCAAGCTCAGCGGCGGCGAAGTCTTCATGCAGGACGTCATTCGCATGCAGTTCCTCGGGCGCATGGATGGCACCGAAGGCTCCAGCGGCGTGTTGTATTACTTCACCAGTTCCATGGGCAACTATGCCCTGGCCTATCCCGTAGCGATCCTGGTGTTGCTGGCCGTGCTGATGGGGGGCCGTAGAACACCGGACCCGGCGTTGAAACTGGTGCTGTACTGCGCCGCGGCCGGTTTGCTGGTGATGGTGGGCCTGTCAGTGCCCCAGGCCAAAAAGGCGCGCTATATCCTGCCGATGTTGCCGATGGCGGCGATCATTGCCGCGTACCCCTTCCAGGTGACTCAAGGGCGGCTGTTTGCCGGCCTGCGCGGGTTGATGCTGGTTATCTGGACGCTGTTGCCGGCACTGCTGGCGATCGGCCTGGTGGTTGCGCAGCGACGCTACCCAGAGCAACTGGCCAGCCTCGGGTTGATGTTCGGGGTGCTTGGGGTGCTGCAGGTACTGGCGCTGCTGACGTTGCTGAAGTCTCGGCTACGTCCGTTCGGTTCCGCCTTGGCGGCGGTGCTGGCCCTTTGGGCAACCTACATCATTGTGGTTGAGCCCATGGAGCGTACGCTCTACGACACCCGCACGTTCACCCTCGCGGTCAAAGCCCAGATCCTGCAACAACCGGCACCTCTGGTACTGCACGCCTTGGGCAAAGATGCGAAAGCGATCAAGTTCATGGTCAACTTCGATTGCGATAAGGTCCCGCTGTTTACCCAGCTACCCGCCGAACTCAAACCCATTCAGGCCCCCGCGTGGTTGGTCATGAGCCAGGCTGACTTCGAAGGGTTGACCGATCCTCACCTGCGTTCGATCGCGCCGACACTGACTGGCGAGTTCGACAAAAACCCTTATGTGTTGCTGCACCTGGAAAAAACCGCCACTCCTTGAGCATGTTTCCAGCGACCTCGTAAGAAAGAACGCCCACTCTTCAACCAGTGGGCGTTTTTCATTATGAGTGCAAAGAAAAACCCTACATTCCTTTGCGTAACGGCCGGTGCACTTTCCCTTCCGGTGCTTGGAACCCAAATGTAGACTCGCTTGCCAGGTGCATTAACTATTTACCACCCCGCACCAGGGCCTATCTCTACGGGCCCGGGTTTGAGTACCCCACAACAACAAGGACGTGGTAGGTCGGCCCTGTGTGGCGGCCTACTTCATTGAGAGGACAATGCCGTGCGAGAGGAACTGTTCAATGTACCTTTACCGAGACTGGACCGTTTGATGGCGTTACGCGATGCGCTGGTCGCCTTGAAAGGACCGCTGGCCAACGATCGCCAGCTCCAGGAAAACCTGCAAAAGCATCTGTTCAACGAGGAAACCGATTGCCGGGTGCTGGGCAAAATCAGCACCCCAGTGCCCTACCCGGCCAGCTCGATGCCATTGGGCGAAGCGCGTTAGATACATAATTTTTGCACTTGAACCGCATTAATATGCAGTGGCGCCGTCAGGCCAGGATCGGCACACTGCGCAGTGTTCCTCCCCCAATAGTGGAACGTTCAAAGGCTTTTCCGGGAAACCAGGCAAGCCTTTTTTTTCGCCCGTCGTTTCAGGACCCCTTTTCAATGCTCGCTCGCTGGTTACCCGCTGCTATCAACACCCGCCCCACCGAATGGAGCCGCGCTGCCATCGGCATGGCCTTGGGCACGATGTTCAGTGTCTGGGCATGCGCCCACGTGTTTGGCATGGACGTCGCGCTGCACCTGCTGGGCCCGCTCGGCGCTTCGGCGGTGCTTCTGTTTGCCGTGTCTTCGGGGGCGCTGGCCCAGCCGTGGTCAATTATTGGCAGTTATTTATGCGCGGGGGTTGTGGCATTGCTCGTCGCCCGCGTGCTGGGACGGACCTTGGGCAGCGCCTGCCTGGCGGCAGGCATGACGGTGATCCTGATCTGTTGGCTACGTTGCCTGCACCCACCGGCCGGTGGCCTGGCCATGACCCTGGTGTTGGCTGACCCTGCGTCCATTGCCCTCGGTTGGCACGAACTGGCGCCGGTCATGCTTGGCGCTGGTGCCTTGCTGGTGTGTGCGCTGGCCTACAACAATGCGACCCGCACGCGTTATCCCAAGGGCCTTGCCGAGTCGCCCGCCGTGGTGATCGGCAGCACGCCCCCCATCACCGACCCGACTATTACCGCAGCCGATCTCAAACAGGCATTGGCCGAGATGGAGCAATTCTACGATGTAGAGCCGACCGCACTGGAACAACTGATCCATGCCGCCGAAGGCCATGCACGGCGGCGCAGCATCGGCGAAGTGTTGGCCAGCCGCTCGGCCTGAGCGCGCTGCTGCATAAATGCAAAAACGACCTGCATGATTCCACGTTGTACTGGGCAAATTTGCACTGGTACGATCGCGAGAAGGTTCGCCCGCGAACATCTTGATAAAGAACAATAAAAGCAGGGAGTGAGTGATGACTGCTCAGGTTTCATCCGAAGCAAGCCACAGCGACATTTTTCAGGACGAGGTGCAGGCCGAGGTCCGCAACCATATCGGCCACCTCACCCTCAATCGCCCCGCTGGCTTGAATGCCATCACCCTGGACATGGTCCGCCGCCTGACGGCACAGCTACAGGACTGGGCCGATGACCCTCAGGTCTATGCCGTTGTGCTGCGCGGCGCCGGCGAGAAAGCCTTTTGTGCCGGCGGCGACATCCGCTCGTTGTACGACAGCTTCAAGAATGGCGACACCCTGCACGAAGATTTCTTCGTTGAGGAATATGCGCTCGACCTGATCATCCACCACTACCGTAAACCCGTGCTGGCATTGATGGACGGGTTCGTCCTTGGCGGCGGCATGGGCCTGGTGCAAGGCGCTGATCTGCGGGTGGTCACGGAGCGCAGTCGCCTGGCAATGCCAGAAGTGGCCATCGGCTACTTCCCAGACGTGGGCGGCAGCTATTTCCTGTCGCGGATTCCCGGTGAACTGGGGACTTACCTCGGCGTCACCGGGGTGCAGATTCGCGCTGCGGATGCACTGTATTGCGGGCTGGCCGATTGGTGCATCGACAGCGTCAGACTCACCGAGTTGGACCACAAGCTCGATCGGCTGCACTGGCACGACTCGCCACTCAAGGATCTGCAGGGAGTGCTGGCTAAATTGGCCGTACAGCAATTGCCCGACGCACCGCTGGCGGCGTTGCGCCCGGTCATCGACCATTTCTTCGCCTTGCCGGACATTCCGAGCATCGTCGAGCAATTGCAGGCCGTCACCGTCGCCGACACCCATGAGTGGGCGCTGGCGACCGCCCACCTGATGCAAACCCGCTCGCCCCTGGCGATGGCCGTTACCCTGCAAATGCTGCGCCAGGGCCGTCACCTGCCGCTGGAGCAGTGTTTTGCGCTCGAACTGCACCTGGACCGCCAATGGTTTGTGCGCGGCGACCTGATCGAAGGGGTTCGCGCCCTGATCATCGATAAGGACAAAACCCCTCATTGGAACCCACCAACCGTCCAGGAGCTGGACGCCACCTCTATCGAGAGTTTCTTCCGCGACTTCGTGCAGATTGAGAAATAAGCCATGCAAGATATTGAATACACAGAAGAACAAGTCATGATCCGTGACATGGCGCGCGACTTTGCCCGTGGCGAAATCGCGCCCCATGCCCAAGCCTGGGAAAAAGCCGGTTGGATCGACGATGCACTGGTGGCCAAGATGGGCGAGTTGGGCCTGCTCGGCATGGTGGTTCCGGAAGAATGGGGCGGCAACTACGTTGACTACGTTGCCTATGCCCTGGCCGTGGAAGAGATTTCCGCCGGTGACGGCGCTACCGGCGCGCTGATGAGTATCCATAATTCAGTGGGTTGCGGGCCGATTCTCAACTACGGCTCCGATGAACAAAAACACACCTGGCTGGCCGAGCTGGCCAGCGGCCAAGCCATCGGTTGTTTCTGCCTGACCGAGCCGCAGGCCGGCTCCGAAGCCCACAACCTGCGTACCCGTGCAGAACTGCGCGATGGCCAATGGGTGATCAATGGCGCCAAGCAGTTTGTCAGTAATGGTAAGCGCGCCAAGTTGGCCATCGTGTTTGCCGTGACCGACCCGGAACTGGGCAAGAAAGGCATCTCCGCATTCCTGGTGCCCACCGATACACCGGGGTTTGTGGTCGACCGTACTGAACACAAGATGGGCATTCGTGCCTCGGACACCTGCGCCGTGACCCTCAACCACTGCAGCGTGCCCCAAGCCAACCTGTTGGGTGAGCGCGGCAAGGGCCTGGCCATCGCCCTGTCCAACCTGGAAGGTGGCCGTATCGGAATCGCCGCCCAGGCATTGGGCATTGCCCGGGCAGCCTTTGAAGCCGCGCTGACCTATGCCCGCGATCGCGTGCAATTCAACAAGCCGATCATTGAACACCAGAGCGTGGCCAACCTGCTGGCAGACATGCAAACCCAGCTGAATGCCGCACGCCTGCTGATCCTGCACGCCGCGCGCCTGCGCAGTGCCGGTAAGCCGTGCTTGTCGGAAGCGTCCCAGGCCAAGCTGTTTGCCTCGGAGATGGCCGAGAAGGTCTGCTCCTCGGCGATGCAGATTCATGGCGGCTATGGGTATCTGGAAGATTACCCGGTGGAGCGTTATTACCGGGATGCGCGTATTACGCAAATTTACGAAGGGACCAGCGAGATTCAGCGGATGGTGATTGCCCGGGAGCTGAAGAACTACCCACTCTGACCCGTACAGCACAAAACACTGTGGGAGGGAGCAAGCTCCCTCCCACAGGTTACTTTTTAGCCTTTCTCCTTATTAACTGACCGGCATCAGGGCTTGCCTGCAGTGTTATGGCGACTGTTTATTTATCTTTGAATTCCGGCGCGCGCTTGGCGACGAACGCCGCCATGCCTTCCTTTTGATCCTGTGTCGCGAACGCGGCATGGAACACCCGGCGCTCAAAGCGCACGCCTTCGGACAAGCTCACTTCAAACGCACGGTTGACGCTTTCCTTGACCATCATGCTGATGGGCACCGATTTGCCGGCGATCAGCGTGGCGACTTTCAGCGCCTCTTCCAGCAGTTCATCGGCCGGCACGATACGCGCCACAATCCCGCAACGCTCTGCTTCCACGGCATCGATGAAGCGCCCGGTCAGGCACATCTCCATGGCCTTGGCCTTGCCCACCGCACGGGTCAGGCGCTGGGTGCCGCCCATGCCCGGCAGGACGCCAAGGTTGATTTCCGGCTGGCCGAACTTGGCGGTATCGCCGGCCAGGATGAAGTCGCACATCAGCGCCAGTTCACAACCGCCCCCCAGGGCGAAGCCGTTGACAGCGGCGATGATCGGCTTGCGGCGGTTGGCGACACGATCGCTGTCGCTGAACAGATCGTCCAGGTAGATCTGCGGGTAGGTCAGCTCGGCCATTTCCTTGATGTCGGCGCCGGCAGCGAAGGCTTTCTTCGAGCCGGTCAGCACGATGCAGCCAATTTCGGGGTTGGCTTCCAGGGCGTCCAATGCCTGGTTCAGCTCGCTGACCAGTTGCGCGTTCAAGGCGTTCAGCGCGTGTGGACGGTTGAGGGTAATCAGCCCGACACGGCCCTGGACGTCAAGCAGGATGGTTTCGTAACTCATGTATCGGCTCCTTAAAGATTGCGTGAGATGACCATGCGTTGAATATCGCTGGTGCCTTCGTAAATCTGGCAGACCCGCACATCGCGGTAGATCCGCTCCAAGGGGAAGTCGCTCAGGTAACCGTAACCGCCCAAGGTTTGCAAGGCGGCCGAGCAGACTTTCTCGGCCATTTCCGAAGCAAACAACTTGGCCATGGACGCCTCGACCAAGGCCGGCTTGCCGCTGTCGCGCAGGGCTGCGGCGTAATGCACCATTTGCCGGGCGACGGCAATGTGCGTGGCCATGTCAGCCAGCCGAAAGGCCACGGCCTGATGTTCGATCAATGGCTTGCCGAAGCTTTCGCGCTCCCTGGCGTAATCGCGGGCGGCTTCAAAGGCCGCACGGGCCATGCCCACCGACTGGGAGGCAATGCCCACGCGGCCACCTTCAAGGTTGGCCAGGGCGATCCTGTAGCCCTCACCCTCCTCGCCCAAACGGTTGGCAACCGGCACCTTCACGTCCTCGAACAGGATCTGGCAGGTATCGGACGCATGCTGCCCCAGCTTGTCCTCCACCCGTGCCACGGTGTAGCCCGGCGAATCCGTGGGGACGATAAACGCACTGATCCCACGTTTGCCCGCTGTCGGGTCGGTCACCGCAAACACAATCACGATCCCGGCGTTTTGCCCGGAGGTGATGAACTGCTTGCAGCCATTGAGTACATAGTGATCGCCTTCGAGGCGTGCACGGGTTTTCAGGCTGCTGGCATCGGAACCGGCCTGCGGCTCGGTCAACGCGAAGGCGCCCAGCATGGCGCCGCTGGCCAGGGGCGTGAGGAACTGGGCTTTTTGCTGGTCATTGCCGAACGTGAGGATCGGCACGCAGCCCACCGAGTTATGCACGCTCATGATCGTCGAGCAGGCACCATCACCAGCGGCGATTTCTTCCAGGGCCATGGCGTAGGCCAGGTAGCCGGTGTCGCAACCGCCCCACTGTTCCGGCACGAGCATGCCGAAAAAGCCCAGCTCGGCCATCTCACCGATGGCTTCCTTGGGAAAGCGATGCTCGCGGTCCCATTCGGCGGCGAAAGGCTTGAGGCGCTCCTGGGCAAATTGCCGGGCGGCGTCACTGATTTGCAGTTGTTCGTCATTGGGCAGCATATAACGTCCTTAATACAGGCATTCGACAGCCATGGCCGTGGCTTCGCCACCGCCGATACAGATAGCGGCAACACCACGCTTGAGGCCCTTCTGGCGCAGAGCCGACAACAGCGTCACCAGGATCCGCGCACCGGAGGCACCGATCGGATGGCCCAGGGCGCAGGCGCCGCCGTGGATGTTGACCTTGCTGTGGGGAATTTCCAGCTTGTTCATGGTCACCAGGCTGACCACCGCAAAGGCTTCGTTGATTTCAAACAGGTCCACCTCGTCGAGGTTCCAACCGGTCTTGCTCATCAGTTTGCGGATTGCTCCCACCGGCGCCACCGGAAACAGCCCCGGCTCATCGGCAAACGCAGCGTGCCCATGGATCATCGCCAAGGGCTTGAGGCCGCGCTTCTGAGCGTCGGATTCGCGCATCAGCACCAGCGCCGCCGCACCATCGGAGATCGAGCTGGAGTTGGCCGCCGTTACCGTGCCGCCTTCGCGGAAGGCCGGTTTCAGGCTGCTGATCTTGTCCAGCTTGGCTTTCGGTGGTTGCTCATCATGCAGGATGGTTTTCTGCTCTTTGCCGACAGTGACCTGCACCGGGACGATCTCGGCGGCGAAGTGGCCATGGCTGATAGCCTCCTGTGCGCGGGTCAGGGAGGCGATGGCGAACGCGTCCTGGGCTTCGCGGGTGAAACCATTGTGCTCGGCGCAGTCTTCGGCAAAGGTGCCCATCAGGCGGCCCTTGTCGTAGGCGTCTTCCAGGCCGTCGAGGAACATGTGGTCAAGCACCTTGCCGTGGCCCATGCGGTAGCCGCTACGGGCACGATCCAGCAGGTACGGCGCGTTGGACATGCTTTCCATGCCGCCGGCGATCACCACGTCGGCACTGCCGGCACGCAGTGAATCGTGGGCAAGGATCGTCGCTTCCATGCCGGAGCCGCACATCTTGTTCAGGGTCGTACAGCGGGTGGCCTTGTCCAGCCCAGCGCCCAACGCCGCCTGACGTGCCGGCGCCTGGCCAAGCCCGGCCGGCAGCACACAACCAAACAGCACTTCATCGACGGCATCGGTGGCGATACCGGCACGTTCGACCGCGGCGCGAATGGCGGCCGAGCCCAGTTGCGGCGCGGTCAGCCCCTTGAGATCACCCTGGAAACCGCCCATGGGCGTGCGTACGGCGCTGACAATAACGATAGGATCGTTCATGAACACTCCTCCTTACTTGGCAGCCATGCGCAAGGCACCGTCGAGACGGATGACCTCGCCATTGAGCATGCTGTTTTCAATGATATGCCGCACCAGGGCGGCGTACTCGGTCGGTTTGCCCAGGCGTGGCGGGAACGGCACGCCTGCGGCCAGGGCGCCGCGCACTTCAGGCGTCATGCCGGCCATCATTGGGGTTTCGAAAATACCCGGGGCGATGGTCATGACCCGAATACCAAAGCGCGCCAGTTCACGCGCGGCGGGCAGCGTCAGGCTGGCGATTGCGCCTTTGGAGGCGGCATACGCCGCTTGGCCGATCTGGCCGTCGAATGCCGCCGCCGAGGCGGTATTGATGATCACCCCGCGCTCACCCTCGGCATTCGCTTCGGTTTCGGCGATGGCGGCAGCGGCCAGGCGCAGCAGGTTAAAGCTGCCGATCAGGTTGACGTTGATCACCTGGGCGAAGCTGGCCAGCCCATGGGGGCCGGCCTTGCCGAGGATCTTCTCGCCGCGCACGACACCGGCGCAATTCACCAGGCCATGCAGGCCGCCAAACGCCGCCACAGCGGCCTGCACCGCCGCTTCGGCCGCCGCTTCCTGGCTGATATCCGCCACGGCGCTGCGGGCGTTGGCCCCCAGCTGCCGGGCCTTGGCCGTCACGGCGTCGGCATTGAGGTCCACCAGCATCACCTTGGCACCCGCCGCCACGAGCATTTCAGCGGTGGCCGCACCGAGGCCCGAAGCACCGCCACTGACCAGAAATACCTTGTTTTCAATCTGCATCATGGTTTCCTTGAATAGCGGATCAAGCGATGGCCTGTGCCTTCGCCATTTCCTGATTACGCAAAATAAAGCGTTGCAGCTTGCCGCTTGGGGTCTTGGGCAAGTCGCTGACGAATTCGATTTCTCGCGGGTAAGCGTGGGCGGCCAGGCGCTTGCGCACATGCAGGCGCAGTTCTTCGGCCAACTCCGGGGTAGCACGGTAGTGTTCGCTGATCACCACGAAGGCTTTGACCAGCTCGGTGCGTTCAGGACAGGGCTTACCCACCACCGCCGCTTCAACAACGGCCGGGTGTTCAACCAGGGCACTCTCCACGTCGAACGGGCCCACGCGGTAACCAGACGTCGTAATGACATCGTCGCTGCGCCCGACAAAACTGATGCTGCCGTCGGGGTTCAGTTCCACCGTGTCGCCGCTGAGGTAATACTTGCCGACAAAGGCCCTGGTCTGCACGCCGTCATACCCCGCAAACCAGCACATCGGCGATTGTTCGCGGTCGATTGCCAGAATGCCGGGTTGGCCGGCGGGTAATTCCTGATGGTCGTCATCCAGCACCACAATGCGATGCCCTGGCGAGGCGAACCCCGCTGAGCCGACGTGCACCGGATGTGCCAAGCCATGGTGATTACACAACACCATGCCCAGTTCGGTCTGCCCGTAGTGGTCGTGGATGGTCACGTCCAGGTTGTCGGCAAACCAGCGGATGACCTCCGGGTTCAACGGCTCGCCGGCGCTGCTGACAATCCGCAACTTGCCCTTGATCGAACGGGCAAACGCTTCGCCACCGGCAATCAGCAGGCGATACGCAGTCGGCGAACCGGTCAGGTTGGTGATGCCGTATTTGTTGATGACCCGGCAGGTGCTTTCCAGGGAGAACGGGCCATCGTAGAAGGTAATCGGGTGCCCCATGGACAACGGCCCGGTGACACCAAAATAGATGCCGTAGGCCCAGCCGGGGTCCGCCACGTTCCAGAACGCATCCTCAGGGCGCAGGTCTACCGCGTCGCGGGTATAGCTCTGGAACGCGACAATCGCCTTGAGCGGTACCGACAACGCTTTGGATGGACCGGTGGTGCCCGACGTGAACATCAGCAAGAAAGGGTCGTCTGCGCCCAGCAACACCGGCTCGCAGACGTTGGCGTAGTGGTTCAACTCGGCCCAGAAACTGAAGTCGCCGCGTACCAGGCCCTCGCCTTTGGCACCGGTGACGGTCACGATGGTCGGGCAACCTGCTACTTCAGCGAGCTTGGGACGGTTCACCGCATCGGTGACGACCAGCGCGGCGCCGGAACTGTTCACGCGGTGTTCAATGGCCTTGGGGCCGAAGGCAGTAAATAGCGGCTGGTAGACGGCGCCGATGCGCCATGTGGCAAACACCACCACCAGCAATTCGGCCGTGCGCGGTAGCAAGCCGGCCACCTTGTCACCACGCTTGACGCCCTGGGCCAGGAGAAAATTGGCGAAACATGCGGCCTGGTCCTGGAGGTCGGTAAAGGTAGAGGTGGCGCTGCGCCCGTCCTTGCCCTCCCAGAACAACGCGATACGCCCGGGCAGTGCGTGCCGGTCGCAGCACTCCACGCAGGCGTTGAGGGCCTGCAGGTTGCCGGCCAGTGCGGCGTCGGCGGTGTGCTGGTAATCGAACTCGGTCGTGGCGGCCAAATACTCACGCATGGCTTCAAATCCTTCTGTTTTTTATTGTCAGGATGTTTTTGAGGCAGTGAATCGTGTTTGAAATAGTCGCTCTAGAGCGTTTGAGCGACAATGGTCAAAGCCATCAACATGGCTGACTGGTTTGGCCAATCATTGATCTCGCCGATGACCCCGTCAGTGCAAGTGATTGGACGCCCTGCCCGCCACCTTCTAACCTCAGCGCTTGCGCCACCGAAGAAGTTTCCCTGCGATGATTGTCCGCCCCAAACCCAACCTGCTAGGCATCCTGTTTTCCCTCAAGGGGTCGATTGCCAAGCGCATCGCCTTGCGCAGCCTGATGGTCACCTTACTGGCTTCGGTGATCGTACTGGTGGAAACCCTGCACCCCGCCTATTTCTCCAAGGTCAACGCCACGCCCTTCACCTTGCTGGGGTTGTCGCTGTCGATCTTCATGAGCTTTCGCAACAACGCCTGCTACGACCGCTGGTGGGAAGGCCGCAAGCAACTTGGGCAAATGGTCATTGAGGTGCGTTCGTTGATTCGTGAAACCCAGGTGCTGGGCGACACGGCCGTGCGGGCCAGCCTGTTGCGTGGCGTGTGCGGCTTTGCTCATGGTCTGGTCGCACGCTTGCGCCATGAAGACGAGGCGCGTGCCATCAGCCCCTGGACGGCCGTGCAAGCGAACCACCCCAATCTTCCCGACAGCGTGCTGCAAACACTCGGGGCACGGTTTTCCTCATTGGCCGAGCAAGGCGTGATCAGCGACTGGCGTTACACCCAACTGGAAACACGGCTGG
The DNA here is from genome assembly GCF_023242475.1 of Pseudomonas sp. MWU15-20650. GTDB lineage: Bacteria > Pseudomonadota > Gammaproteobacteria > Pseudomonadales > Pseudomonadaceae > Aquipseudomonas. The sequence goes on from NZ_JALJFG010000007.1 coordinate 35,756, forward strand.
TCGGCCTGAGCCAGGTGCAGGCGTCGTGCGAGCGGATCAAGAGTACGCCGTTGCCGTTCCCCTACACCCTGCTGCTGCACCGCACCATTTACCTGTTTTGCATTCTGTTGCCGTTTGCCATGGCCGAACCGCTGGGCTGGTTGACACCGGTATTCACTGCCATCGTCAGCTACACCTTCTTTGGCCTCGATGAAATCGGCGGTGACTTGGAAGACCCGTTTGGTTTCGACGAAAACGACCTGCCATGCAATGCAATCGTGCGCACCCTGGAGCGCGAAATCCTTGCCGCCGTCGGCGAAAGCGACTTGCCCCCGGCCCTGGAGCCGGTGGAATACGTGTTGACTTGACGCCGGTTTGACACTCGCCCTGGTCTGGCCGAAGCTGATGGCTTTGTAATAGTTGCTTAAGCCTTCGGACGCCTGCATGTCAAAGTCACGCCGTTACTCCATCATCGGCCTGTGCGCCCTGTTGTTGATTGTGTTGGTCACCTGGTTTTTCTCCCGCTCCGCCCCCGTGGCGGTGCCGCCGGCCATTGCCCATGGTTACGCCAAAGCCTTGAGACAGGCGCATAACGGTGAGCCAGGGGCGGCACGCGTGCTGTATCAACAATTGGGCCGCCCGGACCTGTCCCCTGAACGCCGTGCTGCCCTGCATGCGGAATTGCCCAACTACCCCAGCCCACAAGCCCTGAAGCTGGCAGATAAGGACTTGGCCAATGAATCCCCGCTGGTACGTGAAGCGGCGATTCATAGCATTGTCGGCCTGGTGCCCAGCGGCCAGCGCACCCTGTTGCTCGGCCCGGTACTGGATGACCCCGAACAGGACGTGCGCTTTACCGCCGCCAACGCCTTGCTCGGTCTGTCGCCGGACACTCTGGGCCTGTATTTCGGGCCATTGCAGCAAGTGCTCGATGAGTTTGTGACCCAGCTCAAGGCCCAGCCGGAAACCGCCGAAGGCTGGATTCAACTGGCACGCCTGTACATCCACAGTGCCCTGCTGCCGGATGCGCAAAATGCCCTGGAGCAGGCGATGCGTTTGCAACCGGACAACCTGCAAGCCGTGGTAGCGCAGATCGAATTGCTGGACAAGCAAGGCAAGACCGAAGAGTCGCGCCAACTGCTGGCACGCCAACTGGCGGCACACCCGGAGTCAGCCTACCTGCAACACGCGCTGGGCATGTGGTTGCTGCACCATGGCGAACGCCCCTATGCCCTGCTCGGCCTGTCCAAGGCGGTGGAGCTGGAGCCGGACAACCAGGATTACCGTTACGACCTGGCCACGACCTTGCACGCTCAGGAGGAACTGGAAGCGGCCCAGCGTCAGTTGGAAGACATCGTCCAGCGTCACCCCGCCAACCGCAAAGCCCGTGTGTTGCTGGTCAACTACTGGAAAGAAACGGGGCAACTACAGAACGTCCAAGTGTTGCTCGCCCAGCTGGAGCAACAGAACCCAGACGATCCGGCGTTGCAGCAAGGCTTATAGACCCGTCTCCAAAACCCGTACAAGTCGCCCTGGCTTGTACAAATAGTGCAAAACGTTGAACCGCCACAGGCCACCACGGTCAAGTAAATATGGCGCACCACGGCGGTGCGCTCCTTTACTTGTACGTGACCGAGGGCACTTCTTGTCTACATCCACAGCGCTGTTCAGTGAAAAGGCGGCCACCGGCATTGAAGGTCTGGATGACATTCTTTCCGGCGGGCTATCGCGCAGCCACCTGTTCCTGTTGGAAGGCGAACCTGGCACGGGTAAGACCACCGTCGCGCTGCACTTTCTACAGGCCGGCGCGCAAAACGGTGAACGTTGCTTGTATATCACCTTGTCCGAAACCGAGCGCGAATTGCGCCAGGGAGCCGAGTCCCACGGCTGGCATCTGAATGACCATATCCACATCTTCGAGCTGACCCCGCCGGAGAGCCTGCTGGACGCGGATCACCAACAGAGCCTGCTGTACTCCTCCGACCTGGAACTGGGCGAGGCCACGCGGCAGATTTTCGAAGTGGTCGAACGGGTCAAACCCACCCGCGTGGTGATCGACAGCCTTTCTGAAATCCGCCTGCTTGCGCAAAGCTCGTTGCGCTACCGTCGGCAGATCCTGGCGATCAAACACTACTTTGTGCGCTACGACACCACGGTCCTGCTGCTGGACGACCTGACCACCGAATCCCTGGATAAAACCGTGCACAGCGTGGCCCACGGGGTGATTCGCCTGGAGGAACTGACCCCCGCCTACGGCGCCGAACGCCGTCGGGTGCGTGTGGTGAAATACCGTGGCCAGAAATACCGCGGTGGTTTTCATGACTTCACCATCATGGGCGACGGTATCCACGTGTTCCCACGCCTGGTGGCCGCCGAACACCGCGGTGGCTACGTCCGTCAGACCTTGAGCAGCGGCATCCGTGAACTGGATGCGCTGATGGGGGGTGGTGTCGAGACGGGCTCCAGTAGCCTGATCCTGGGCCCGGCCGGTACCGGCAAGTCACTGATCTCAATGATCTTCGCCGCCGCCGCCGTGGCCCGTGGCGAAAAAGCCGCGCTGTTCATTTTCGATGAAGAGTTGGGCCTGTTGTTCGAGCGCATGAAAAACATAGGCATTGACCTCGCCGCCTTGCAGGCCACCGGCAACTTACTCATCGAACAGGTGGACGCTGCCGAGTTGTCCCCCGGCGAGTTCTCCCATCGCGTGCGGCGCTGCGTCGATGAACGCGGGATCAAAACCGTGGTGATCGACAGTATCAACGGTTACCAAGCCGCCATGCCGGAAGAAAACGCGCTGATCCTGCACATGCACGAGTTGCTGCTGTACCTCAACCGCCGTGGTGCGGCGACCTTCATGACCGTCGCCCAGCATGGCCTGGTAGGCGATATGCAAGCCCCGGTCGATATTACTTACCTGGCCGACACCGTCATTCTGCTGCGTTACTTCGAGGCATTGGGCAAGGTGCGTCGCGCCATTTCCATCATCAAAAAACGCACCGGCACCCATGAATCGACGATTCGCGAATACCGTATCGACAGTCGTGGCATGACCGTGGGTGAGCCCCTCGATAACTTCCAGGGCGTGTTGCGCGGCATACCGACCTTCACGGGCACCGGCTCGCCCCTGCTCAAGGAAGAGGGACAGTGACAGGCCCGTCTCCCGTCTCCGAGCGCGCCATCGTGCTGGCGCCAATGGGCCGTGATGGCTCCCTGGCGCTGATGATGCTCAACCAGGCCGGTTATAACGGCATCATTGCCAGCAACCTGACGCTGTTGTGCGAGGCACTCGAGCAAGGTGCCGGCTTGCTTATCATTGCCGCCGAAGCGCTGCGTGGCGTAGACCTTGAGCCCCTGCTGGGGTATTTGCAGCAACAGCCCGCCTGGTCTGATATGCCCATTGTGCTGATGACCCATCACGGCGGCGGCGAGCAAAACGGGTCATCCCACCTCAGTGGCTTGCTGGGCAACGTGACGTTTCTGGAGCGGCCGTTTCATCCGGTCACACTGATCAGTCTCGTCAGTGCGGCCCTGCGTGGGCGCCGGCGGCAATACGAGGCCCGCGACCGGTTGATTGACTTGAGCGAAAGTGAACTGCGCTTGCAACGCACCCTGGAAACCCTGGAGCAGCAAGTGGAAGAACGCACGGCGCAGCTACGCAACAACGAGGAAGCCCTGCGCCAATCGCAGAAAATGGAAGCCGTCGGGCAGTTGACCGGCGGCATCGCCCATGACTTCAACAATATGCTGACGGGGATTATCGGCAGCCTTGAGTTGCTGCGAAGGCGTGTGGCCCGGGGCAAACTGGATGACCTCGATAGCCTGATCGACCTGGGCGTCACCTCGGCCAACCGCGCGGCCGGCCTGACCCACCGCCTGCTGGCGTTTTCCCGCCGCCAGTCGCTGGATTCCAAACCCGTGGAGATCAACCAGTTGGTGATATCCATGGGCGAGTTGCTGGCGCGCAGCATCAACGAAAGCATCGCCCTCGACATGCGGCTGCCGGAACAGCTCTGGACTGCCGAGGCGGACCCCAACCAGTTGGAAAGCGCCCTGCTCAACCTGGTGATCAACGCGCGTGATGCCATGCCCGGCGGCGGCACGTTGGTGGTTGAAACCTCCAACCGCCACCTGGACAGCGTGTTCACCGCCGCCTATGGCACCTTGACGCCCGGCGATTATGTGGAGCTGAGCGTCAGCGACACCGGCTGTGGTATCCCGGATCACTTGATAGGCCGCGTATTCGATCCGTTTTTCACCACCAAACCCATCGGCCAAGGCACCGGCCTGGGGTTGTCGATGATCTATGGCTTTGCTCGCCAGTCCCGTGGCCATGTGACGATCCACAGCGAAGTCGGCAAAGGCACCACCGTCAGTCTGTTCCTGCCGCGTTTTGTTGGCGAAATGAAAACGCAGCAACCCCTCAACCCGACATTACTGCCCTTCGCCAATGCGGGTGAAACGGTGTTGATCGTCGAGGATGACCCCGCAGTCAGGGTGTTGGTCAGCGCAGTGCTCAACGAGCTGGGCTACGGGTTTGTCGAGGCCGCCGATGCGAATACGGCGGTACCGATCATAGAATCCGATCAGCGCATTGATCTGATGATCAGCGACGTCGGTTTGCCCGGGATGAACGGTCGGCAGTTGGCGGAAATCGGCCGCCAGCTCCGTCCCGAGCTCAAGGTCTTGTTCATTACCGGTTATGCCGAACACGCTGCGGTGCGCGGCGGGTTCCTGGACCCAGGGATGCAGCTGATCACCAAGCCCTTTACGTTTGATTTGTTGACGGCGAAGGTGCGGGAGATGATCCAGGCGTAGATGCGTCGCGTCCCTACGCTCGCGACAACACCCGTGTTGCAACTAATTGTCACGGCTTCATAAAGAAAAGCTGGAATCGACGCCTGTTTTTTCCACGAAACGTTCACGAGCAACGCATGAAAAAAACACTTAAATCGGCATCGACCAGGAAAATTCCGTCAAAGCAGGTTGGCAGTTCGCCTATACGCCTGGCAGTGAGCTCAGCGCCAATGCCAAGAAGCTCGAAGCTTAAGCCGATGGAATGCGCGGCGCCCTGGTTTGACGCCGCGTTATCAGGCTAACAAACGCTGGATATGTTCCTGCAACGTATCCAGATCAAACGGCTTGGCCAGGATCGGCGCGTTGCGCGTGATCGGGCTGTTGCAGTCGAGAATTTCCTGCGGGTAGCCGCTGATAAAGATCACTTTCAATTCCGGGCGCAACTTGATCGCAGGCTCGGCAATCTGCACGCCGGAAATCCCACCCGGCAGGCGGTAATCGGTCACCATCAAGTCCAGGTGCGGTTTGGTTGCGAGGATTTCAAAGGCCTGCTCCCCATCGATCGCCTTCAAGACCCGATAGCCCAAGCCCGCCAGGTATTCACCCAACACAAACATAATGGATTCGTCGTCCTCGACGATCAGAACGACATCTTGTGCATCTTCACTCATGGGAAGCCTTTGTCCGGTCAATTGCTGCAGTTACGACCATCGGGTCACGCAGAGGTTGCGTCCAGCTGACGATTGATTTCATTGCGGCGCCTGAAGTGGCAGGCACACCCGGAACAAGGCGCCCTCGCCTATGCGGCTTTCGACCTCGATCGTGCCGCCATGGGCCGCGACGATTTGCTCAGAGATGAACAACCCCAGCCCCAGGCCCGAAGTGGCATGGTTAGCGCAGACCCGCTCGAACTGCTGGAAAATACGCTTCTGGTTGTCTTCGCTGATACCGATGCCTCGGTCACGCACTTCGACGCGCGCCTCGCCATGCTCGGTATACACGCGTACATCCACCGGGCTCTTGGCGCCATAGCGCAAGGCGTTGGTCAGCAGGTTGGTCACCACCTGCTCGATGCGGAACTCGTCCCAATAGCCTTCGACGGGTTCATCGGCGACCAACTGCATGGACGACTCGGCGGCGGCCACTTGCGGCGCGAAGTTTTGCACCAGGTTGCGCACCAGTTGCGCCAGGTCGAAACGCGCCGGGCGAATCGACAGCTTGCCGGTACGGATGCGCGACACGTCCAGCATGTCCTCGATCAGGCGGATCAGGCTCTGGATCTGCCGCTCATCGCGGTCAACCATGGCGTGCATCTTGTCGAGGGTAAACGCGGCGGCGTTGTCCCGGGCAAGGTGCATTTTGCGCAATTGGGTTTCCAGGATCAGGCCGTTAAGGGGCGTACGGACTTCATGGGCGACAATCGACATGAAATCATCGCGCATGCGCACGGCCTGCTCCAGCTCGGCCTGGGTGGCTTGCAGGCGCGTCAGCAACAGCTCTTGCTCGCGGCGGCTACGCTCCAGGGCTTCCACTTGCAGCTTCATCGCCTTGCTCTGGCGGTACAGGTCAACGAACACATTGACCTTGCTCTTGACCGCGTGGATATCCAGCGGTTTGTGCAGGAAGTCCACCGCACCGCTTTCATAGCCCTTGAAGGCGTAGTTGAGTTCGCGGCCGGCGGCGCTGACGAACACAATCGGGATATTTTTGGTTTTCTCGGTGCCGCGCATCAATTCGGCCAGCTCGAAACCGTTCATGCCGGGCATCTGCACGTCGAGGATCGCCATGGCGAATTCATGTTCCAGCAACAGGGATAACGCTTCGTCGGCGCTCAATGCCTTGAAGACCTGGCGATCCTCACGCTTGATCAGCGCTTCGAGGGCCAGCAGGTTTTCCGGCAGATCGTCGACAATCAGCAGTTTGGCCTGGACAGTACTTAACATGGGAGGGGTTCCAGGGAAGCCAGCAATGAGCCGATACGGCTCAAAGGAAGAATATGGTCAGGCGTGTGCAGCGCCAGGGCGGCCAGGGGCATCACGGCAATTCGCGCTTCCTGGGGGTCCTGGACGACGGTGTTGCCGCCCGATTGCTTGACATGGGCCAACCCGCGCGCGCCGTCATGGTTGGCGCCGGTCAACAGGATCGCCAGCAAGCCTGGGCCATAGGCATCGGCGGCCGAGGCGAACAGGAAGTCGATGGCCGGGCGGGAGTGGTGTACCCGGTCTTCCTGGCTCAGGGACAGGCTGCGGTCCAGCTCCACCGACAAGTGATAACCGGGCGTGGCGAAATACAAGGTGCCCGCCTCGATCGTTTCCTTGTCGCACGCTTCTTTCACCGGGATGCGCAGGCGTCGTGCGAAGACTTCCGCCAGTTGGCTGCGGCGCTCATCCGGCAAATGCAGCACGGCGATGATCGGCACGCCGAAACCTTCAGGCAGACCGCTGAAAATAGTCAGCAACGCCTCGACGCCGCCGGCGGAAGCGCCGACGACGATGGCTTCAATCCCGCGAATCGGGCTGGTTGCGACACCGCTCATGATTTTCGGTAGATCCGTTCCTGTTTGACCAAGGGTTCGAATTGCTTGCTGTAGGCGGAAAAATCCAGGGTTTCCTTGCTGCCCAGCACCAGGAAGCCGCGATGGCACAGCGACTCATGAAACAATCCAAACGCCCTGTCCTGCAATTTTTTATTGAAGTAAATCAATACATTACGACATGAAATTAATTGAGTTTCTGAGAAGACGCTATCCGTCGCCAGGCTGTGATCGGCGAAGGTGACGTTCTCGCGCAGGCTTTTATCGAAGATCGCGTAATCGTAAGCCGCCGTGTAGTAGTCGGCAAACGAACGTTGACCGCCGGCCTGCTGATAATTGGCGGTGTAGGCGCGCACATTCTCCAGGGAGAAGATGCCTTGCTTGGCTTTATCCAGGGACGCCGGGTTGATGTCCGTGGCGTAGATGATCGTACGCTCCAGCAACCCTTCTTCACGTAACAGGATCGCCATGGAGTACACCTCCTCGCCCGTGCTGCAGCCGGCAATCCAGATCTTGATCGACGGGTAGGTCTTGAGCAGAGGCACCACTTCCCGGCGAATGGCCAGGAAGTGCGACGGATCGCGAAACATCTCGCTCACCGGGATCGTCAGAAATTGCAGCAACTGCATGAAGGCCGATGGGTCGTGGAGCACCCGCTCCTGCAGCGCGGAAATGGTCGCGCAGTCGAACTGGCGCAATGCATGGGCCACGCGCCGTTTAACCGACGCGCCGGAGTAGTCGCGAAAGTCATAGCTGTACTTGAGGTAAATCGCCTCAATCAACAGGCGCAGCTCGATATCGCTGCTTTTGTCCAAAAAACACTGCTCCACTTAGATGCGCTCCATCTTGGGTAGCCATACGCGAATCAGCGAAAACAGACGGTCCAGATCAATCGGCTTGGCCAGGTAGTCGTTGGAACCTGCCGCCAGGCAACGCTCCTGATCGTCCTTCATGGCCTTGGCCGTCACGGCGATGATCGGCAGCTTTTTCCAGCGCGGGTCCTGGCGGATCAAGGCGGTGGCCTCGTAACCGTCCATCTCCGGCATCATCACGTCCATCAGCACCAGGTCGATGTCGTCGACTTCATTGAGTTTATCGATGGCGTCATGGCCATTACGCCCGATGACCACCACCGCGCCTTTGTGTTCCAAGGCGCTGGTCAGGGCGAAGATATTACGTACATCGTCGTCCACCAGCAGGATCTTGCGCCCCTCGAAGACCTTGTCGCGGCTGCGTGCGGTCTTGAGCATCTTCTGGCGGTCATGTGACAGCTGGGATTCGATTTTGTGCAGAAAGAGCGTGACTTCGTCCAGCAGACGCTCGGGTGAACGGGCGCCCTTGATGATGATCGAGCGCGAATATTTGCGCAGCTCTGCCTCTTCGTCGCGGGTCAGGTTGCGTCCCGTATAGACGATCACCGGTGGGAACGAGCAAATGTCCTCGGTGGCCATGCGCTTGAGCAGCTCGTTGCCGAGCATGTCCGGTAGCTTGAGGTCGATGATCATGCAGTCATAGACCGTGTTGCGCAGCAGTTCGAGGGCTTCCTGGGCAAAGCCTACGGCGGTGATTTCGATGTCATCGTCGCCGATCAAGCGGGCAATACTGTCACGCTGCAGGTCATCATCCTCCACCAGCAGTACACGCTTGACCTTCTGGGTCAGCTTGGCTTCCAGGCGTGCAAACACGTCTTTGAGCTCTTCGCGGGTGGTCGGCTTGACCGCATAACCGATGGCGCCCATGTGCATGGCCGCTTCCACACGGTCTTCCACGGAGATCACGTGCACCGGGATGTGGCGGGTATTGGCGTGCGCCTTGAGACGCTGCAACACGGTCAGCCCGGAATGGTCCGGCAGGCGCATGTCCAGAAGGATGGCATCGGGGATGTATTCTTCGGCGAGGCTGTAACCTTCGTCGGCACCGTGAGCGACCAGGCAGTGGTAGCCCAGCTCATGGGCCAGGTCGAAGAGGATGCGCGCGAAGTTCGGCTCATCTTCCACCACCAGGATGCAACGGGTGCTGAACGGCGCTTTGTCACGGTCATCGGCAAAGCGCGGGATCAGGTGGGCGTCCGCCACCGACAACGGCGAAACTTTCACGGGTGCAGGTGCCGGGACCACCACGGGTTGGCGGGGTTGCTCGATCGGCGGCGCATCGGCCTCGCGCTCGACATACTGCTCCGGCAACACCAGGGTGAAAATACTGCCCTTGCCCGGCTCACTGGTCACACTGATGTAGCCCCCCAGCAGCGTGGCCAGATCGCGGGAAATGGACAGGCCCAGGCCGGTGCCGCCGTAACGCCGATTGGACGTGCCATCGGCCTGGCGGAACGCTTCGAAGATGCTTTCCTGTTGGTCCTGGGCGATGCCTATCCCGGAGTCGCGCACGGTAAAGGCAACGCCCTCCCCTGGTGCGCGGGACACCGTCAGGCTGACCTCGCCTTGTTCGGTGAACTTGATCGCGTTGGAGAGCAGGTTCTTGAGGATCTGCTCCAGGCGCTGGCGATCGGTAAACAGCAGGGGCGGCGCACCTGTTTGTACCTCCACCTGGAAGCCCAGCTTGCGCTCAGCCGCCAGCGGCTCGAACAGGCCACGCAGGCCATCCACCAGGCGCACGACACTGGAGTTCTCCGGGCGCACTTCCAGCTTGCCGGCTTCCACCTTGGAAATATCCAGGATGTCATTGATCAGGTTGAGCAGGTCATTACCGGCCGAATAAATCGACTCGGCAAACTTGACCTGCTCGGCGCTGAGGTTTTCCTGGGGGTTCTCCGCCAGCAACTTGGCCAGGATCAATGAGCTGTTCAGCGGCGTGCGCAGCTCGTGGGACATGTTGGCAAGGAATTCAGACTTGTATTTGCTCGAGCGTTGCAGCTCATCGGCGCGGTCTTCCAGTTCGAGTTGCGCCTGGTTGAGCTCGACGTTCTTGCGGTCCATGGCGTCGCGCTGCTCGGCCAGGGTCTGGGTCTGTTCAGCCAACTGCTCGTTGGTCTGTTCAAGTTCCGCTTGCTGAGTTTCCAGGTGGGTCTGGGATTCCTTGAGGATGCGCGACTGCTCCTCCAGCTCTTCATTGGCGGTCTTGAGTTCTTCCTGCTGCACTTGCAGTTCTTCGTTGAGCTGCTGGGTCTCGGCCAACACCTCCTGCAAACGCTGGCGATAACGGGCGGCTTCAATAGAGGTGCCGATATTGCCGGCGATCAGTTCCAGCAGCTCAACGTCGCGCTCCTCTAGCGGGCGCAGAAAGCCCAACTCGATCACGCCGTTGACACGGTCGTCATCGCTGGTTGGCATCACCAGCACACTGCGCGTGGAGCCTTCACCCAGGCCGGAACTGACCTTGAAGTAGTCCACCGGCACATCGTCCAGGCGAATCAGGCGATCGAGCTGGGCGGCCTGCCCAACGATGCCTTCGTCGCTGTAGATCGACTGTTCCTGCTGTTCCTGCTCGCGGGAGAAGCCATAAGTGGCCACGCGCTTGAGGCCACCATGTTCTTCGCGCACATAGAGAGCCGCGACAGCCGAGCCCATGTACTGGGCGAAGAACTGCAGAATATTGCGACCGAGCATGTTCAGACTCAACTGGCCAAGCACTTGCTCAGCCAATTCAGTCTGGCCGTTGCGCAACCAGGCTTGCTGTTCCAGGCGTCGCGCTATCTTCTGTTGCGACAGGATGTTTGCGCTGTAACTTTCTGAAAGTGCGAGTAAGTTCTTCCTGCCGACATAGGCAAGAAAGCCGCTTAACCCGAGTACAAACACCAGGTACAGCGTGACGCTGACCACGGTGGTACGGGTGACATCTTCGTTGCGGGTTATACGGAACTGCTGCTCCATCGCCACCGCATCATCGTATTCCTTGCGGATCTCATCGGTCAGACGCTTGCCACGGCCGGCCTTGACCGCGTTGCGGTAGTCGCCGTTCTCACGTTGCATGTCAATCATCGACTGAGCGTACTTGTTCCACTCGATCTGCAACGCTTCCAAGCGCTTGAGGCGATCCACCTGCTGGGGGTTATCCGCTACCAGCTCCTGCAAGTTACGCAGGTCGGCAATGATCCGCGGCTTGGCCACTTCGTACGGGTCGAGGAAATGCTCATCGCCAGTGATCAGGAAACCACGCATGCCGGTTTCCAGGTCGACCGTGAGCTTGGACGTTTCATTGAGGTTATTGATGACTCGGTCGGTGTGCTCCACCCACTGGATCACCGACAGCAAATAGGTAATCAGCACGACGAAAAATACTGCGCTGAGCACGCCCACACTTAGCGGCAGGGCCACGTTACGGCTCAGGAGTTTACGAAAGCTCTTTTCATCGACAGACGACGCAGGAGTCATGGGCATGCCTTGGCCAGGTGCGGAAAAAGGGAAGTTTGCCCGAAGAACAAGGGTCAAGGCTATGTTTGTGCGTTGATTTGAAGCGATTGCCTGCTCAGTGCGTGACGAGTTTCGTACGGAGTCAGGCCTATTTCATCAGCTCATTTACATACGTTCAAACAAATGCCCGGAACGGAATCGGAACGTACTTCGGCTGCCCTGGCACTCATAAGTGCGCCTCAGGAACACGGAAGATCTTTTGGAAGGCGTCCTTTTTGACCCACCAAGGCCCCCCCAATGAGCATGACTCTTGTAGCAAGACACTCCGTAGACGTCCCCGTCCTCCCTGTTGTCAAAGCCCCTGAACCGGAAGCACAAAGCGCCTCAGGCGCGCCAGCTGCGACAAATGCCCACTCCACTCCCGCGGCTCAAACGCCGACTCCCGCCACCCTGCGCAGACAACTGGCAGACCAGGAAAATGTGCGGAAAGTGGCTGAACTGCTTCAGAAGCTTGACCCCTCGGTGACTAAAAGCCTTACAAGAAGGATGAACGTTGAGGTTCCCAAAACCTGGGTTGATTACGCGCTTTTATCCTGGTTGAACAAAACCACTCTGGAACCTCACCCGGATTCATCCTACGCCTCAGCGCACACTACGCCGCCAACGCTGGCTACCGTCATCACCGACCTCGGCTTTGATTTGCCACGTCAAATCGATGACGCCAGGGCGCTCGCACGCGTATTGGAGCAAAAAACCGCGCAGCACCCTCTGGGAAATTTCGGTGGAGCACTTTCCTGGCCAATACCGATGACAGAGCAGGATAAGCAAAAGATCTACCAGTTCATGTTCAGTCACAACACGGGCATACCCGGCCTGCCGCTACCGGACGTTGACAAGGGCACGTTGGGATATTTGCTGAACGGCAGTTCGGTGACACAAAGCGACCTGCAAAACCCTAGCGCGGCGTTGCTGAAGTTACTCGACTCGCCCAGGGCCCAGGAATTAGGGCGAGCCCTGCAAGCGCACTTGGGTGGCGTCTCATCAGACACCAGTGTGTACGACTATATATTGGCCGCTATTCACACCGTGCTGGACGTCTGGAGCATCAGAGGGCAAGTCAGCAACAAAATAACCGACTTCGACCTGGCGGCCCCCGAGCAATGGGGGCAATCCCCTTCATCCGTGCTTGAAAAGCTGAGTGCTCACCTCATCCAGAAAAACCGAGCGACACCGAATAACGTGAAACTGGTGACGCACCTCTTGTTGTCCCGGGCGGCTCCACAACTGCTCATCAAAGACATCCCCCCCAGTGTGAAATTCGGCAGTCCCCTGTGGACGCAACTGACCATCGCCGCCGCTAAAATCGAAGCCCACACGCCTGGCCGGGTCCCCGGCATGACCTATGCCCAAGTGCTGATTGCAGCCGAGCCCCTCCCGGCCAATACCTACGCCGTTCAAGCGGCCCAACGCGATGCCTTGATACTATGGGGTGTGTCCCGAAACCTGCTGAGTCGCGAAAACATCGAACCGACACCTTCGCAAATCGAACAGGTCAGGGAGGCTTACAACAATCATCTAGAAACGTTGATGAATATCTCATCTTCCCTGCAAGTCCCCATTCCCAATCGCACTGAGATGGCGCTTGACTGCCTGAAAGCTGAGTTTCCCGACGTTGATCCGGCGGTTTTCGAAGCCCGAGTATTGGCCAAGCGTTTCAGCGGGAATGGTCGCGGTGATCCGAGAGGCCGCTCCATGCTCGATATTCTGCTGGAGGGCAAGCCTCTAGAGGCGGATTGGGCATGGGTCACCCACGACAAACGGATTCCGATCAATGCATTCAACCGCTTTGCACGCACCGAAAAGTGCGACGTCACCTCGAGTTTCACGGACCAATATGAAAAAGCCATAACGGCTCAAAAGAAAGGCCACCATGGGATGGTCAAACACCTGATCAGCGAGTTGCCATTGGAGGATCGCAAAAATTTTGAACTCGGCAAACTTGAATACTTCTACTGCGATGACTACCGCAAAACAAAGGACGGTCGATTAGAGTTGGTGAAACGTGACCGTACCTTGTACGTGAAAACCACCCGAGAGGGCGTGGAAAACCTTTACCACATCAGCACCAGCGGCGGCGCCGGCAGTATCGAGAAAAAAAACCAGCGCATCTCAGACTTCCCTGGCCTGCTCCCCCTTGAAAAAAGTAATGAGGCCGCAGAACAGCTCTACGCGATATCAAGGTCTTATCACCCTTTCACTAACTCGCCCGCCCCTGACTCTGCAGAAAAACCTGCCAGTGATGCGATTCCCAATAGCTTCGACTCCAGCCGAACCCATGCGATTGCCAATTTTTACTTGGAAAAAATGGACCTCGACAGTAAGGAGTTACTCAATTACGCCAAGAGCGTTACGTCCTTCGAACATGATCGGATGGGCGATAGCCAGGTGGGTGAGTTCCTGCTCAATCTGATTCCATTTTGGTCTGCCGTTGACAACCTTCGACAAGGCAACTATGGGGACGCAGTCTTTGACCTGGCCTTCGATGCCTTAGGATTCCTCACCTTTGGCGTGGGCAAAGCTGCGCAAGCCGGCAACGCCGCGCTCAAGGGCGGGCGGGCCTTGAGCGGCGGCGCCAAGGCCGCGAAGGCAGCAAAGTTCTTCGGCGCAATGGCAATTGATTCACTCAACGTACTCGGCGGGCTGGTTGGCGGGATAACGGGGGTTGGGACCCTGCTACATAAAATGGCTACTAAGGGGGCCGAGTGCGTGAACATGCTCAAAGGCGCAACGGGTAGTTATGACCTGCTTAAAGCCGCCAGTAAACAGGAAGGCATCGTCGCAATCGGCACCTACAAGGTGGCAGAGCAGACGGTCGAAGGCGGTGCTGTGTTTCGAGACGGCAAGTGGCACGCCTATGGCCCGATCGTGCAGAAACCTTACGGAGCTGCACTGGTTGATTTCACACCTGCAACGGTTGCCGCCAATGGTCAGATAAACAGCAACTTCATTGACTGGCTAGCCAGGTATGCTGCGCCCAATCCAACCACCAGCCGCGGGATGTTCAGAGACACATTAGAGACCGCCCAGAAAAATGATAGCGCTGCCTACATGCGAGGCTTTGACTCGGGCCGGGCCGAAGATATCCCAGGCTATCACCCGACGATGAAGCAATCGGAAATAAGGGATCTGGCGGTCACGAAGGTCACTGACCCTGAAGCAGTAGGCACATTGGCCAAGGAGATACAGAAACGCATGGCGCACACTAGCCTTGAGCACTACAAAGCTTTTCAAAATGAGATGGTTGCCCAAGGTGGTAAAGCCTACGCGATGCCGCAAAACCTTTACCTCAGCCAAACGGACCTGGCTTCAAATGGAGAGTGTGCAGCCATCGTGAATACCATGGCGCTGGCTATCCTGCACGGCCGAAGGGATGAGTTCATCAATAACTTTATGAAAGCAGTGGGGAATGCTGACGACCCCAACGTCAAAGCCTTTCGTAGAGAACTGAACCAAATGCATCAGGTGCTGAGTGGTCAGTATCACGGCACGCAACCCTTCAGCCAACTACCGCACACCGGCATCATCGACGAACTCGGCAAGGCAACACCTCCGACACTCTTGGCGATCAGCACCAAAGATCATGGGCTGCTCGCAGGCGTCACCCTGACCCCAAGCAACGAGAAGGAATGGTTTTTCTTTAACCCCAACTTCGGATTGGCGACATTCCCGGATGAAGCCTCAATGCGCCGAGGGCTGGAAGTCTCTTTGAACAGCGGGTGGTCCGCCGGCACGCTTAATCCTGTCGACGTTGCCAGCGGCGTACCGGAATTCAACGTCAGTTATTTCAAAGAACAGAGCTTTACCGACACCGTGCCGTACAACAACCCGTACGCCCTGATCAACGCAAATCTTTGACCTTCGTTTGAGTCACTTGCGTCAATGGCATTGTTGCGCACTGCCATTGACGTTCTCTCCCTATACACGCCACGAACGCGATGCGCTGCACTCAACGCGAGATTTGCTCACATTCCCTTCGCAATGCCCCACCCCATGCGCATGCTGATTGTCGATGTACTCGAAGCGTTGGCGTTCAAGGTGCTTGAAGCCGCCGATGCAGCAAAGGCCCTGACGCTATGTTTGTGCGTTGATCTGGAAGCAAAACCTACCGACCGCATGGGCCTGGCGCGCTGACTGTGGGCGTTGCTTGGCAGCCCCGAGTATCTTGAAACAGATCTCACCACCGCGAATCGGCGGCCTTGTCACCTTCTGCGCGTTCAGGGGTGCCAGGCACGCTCCCCCGTCTAAACACACGTGTCCAGGCGGCCCTGAGTCTGCTCGCCTGCCTGTCGGGCCAGGGCATCGAAGGTGAGTCTCATACAGTGTTACGAAGCAGGTTCGGAACCTCGCCAAAGCTTCTTCACACACATCAATACGTGCTTGGACCCGCGAGCGGTCTTAGGCACACGTGAATTTTCTTTCCGAACCAGGTGCTTTGTATGACGACAATATTGCAAAATCATCAGCCTGATATCTTTGCACATTTACCTAAGCCGCCCCCCATCATCTCCTTCCCACACACACCGCTCACGCCCCCAGAACCTCTCGAACTCCCGGGCACTACCGAGGTCAGCAACCTTGATCTCAACGAGCAGCTGGGCACCCGTCACAATTTGAAGACGCTCGGCAATGCCTTGGCCGAGATCGCCCAGCGCCTGGGCCCGGACGCACCCGCCCATGACGTGTTGGCGGCGCTCAAAGCCACCTCGATGGAGGTTCATCCGGATTCGGCGGCTCGCGCCGTGTTGGGGGCTCGCACCACGCTTGAGTCATTTATACAAAGCCTCGGGCTGCCGTTACCGAACAGTCACTTCAAGGTGTCCGGCCTCTCGGTGGCGGTGCTCGACCGCGCCCAGATTCATCCCCTGGGCAACCTGGAGGGCGCACTGGGCTGGCCCGTGCCGATGAGCGCCGATGACCAGCAGCGTTTGCGCAACCTGGCCCTCGACTACGCCACTGCGCCGAATCAGCCAACCGTCAAGCAAACCCCTGGTTCGTTGCTGGAGTATTTACGCAGGCAAACCACCCTGGCGCCCGAGGTCTTGGGCGATTCGGTCAAAACCGTGAACGCACTGATCAGTTCTCCCCAAGCGCAATTACTGGGCAAGAGCCTGCAAGAAGGTATGCAGCACGTCGCCACAGATAGCAGCGCCATGGACCATCTCCTGGCAGCGATGACCTTGCAGCTGGACCCCGAGTCCATCACTGAGACGAACCGCAACCTGGTGGCAGGCTTCGATCTGGCCCACGAAGACCACTGGGGCCAAACCGCAGACAAAGTGGTCGATGGGTTGGCCAAGCACTTGGTAGCCCAAGGCAAGACCAGCCCCGGCCTGGCCGGCGCTGCTGCTTATTTGTTGCTGGCATCGCGGGCACCGGTGTTCCTGATCAAGGACATTCCCTCCACCGTGACCTATGGCAGCCCGGCCTGGGTCAACCTGGCCGTTGCCGCCGCGGCCATTGAAGCCCAGACCCCCGGCCGGGTGGCGAGCATGACATTCGCACAGGTTATGCTCGAGGCCGAGAACGCCACCCTGGCCGACGGTTCAGTCACTCACGATGCGCAACGTGAAGCGCTGATCGACTGGGGTGTTGTGCATGGCGTGCTGGTCAAAAAAGCCGATCACCTCTACACCGCCGAAGAACTGACTGCCTTGCTCAGAGAATTCGAGGCGCGCACTGCATTGACGGCCTCGGCGACTGAAGGGTTCGAAAAGACCTGCCTTCCCGTGCGCTCAAAGCCGACACCGTGCTCAACGAGCGCTTTCCCGGCCTGGAGGCGCTCTACGATAAAAGGTTGATTCACGTGTCGTATCAGAGACGCCGGCCGTGGGGAGACGTCTACTATGAACCCGGCCCGGTCGGGCCGCACTCGCTTCGGGACATCGTGATGATGGACTTGAAAGGACCACTTCGCTACAGCAGCAATGATTCGCGTATTCCTTTGGACACGTTGAATGCCATCCCCTCATTTGGTGTGCGGGAGTCGTTCATTCAGGAGTTCAAGGAGGCCATCAAGGAAAAGAAAGTCGCCGTGCATACCGCCATAAGGCATCTTATCTCCCAACTGCCCCTGGAAGAGCGAAAGGACTTCGAGTTGGGCAAGATCAGTTTTTTTCAACGAAAACTCACGGTCGCAGGCGAGGGTTTTTTTGCGAAAACCGTTCATCCAAAAGACGAAAGGATGTGGGTGCGCATCGAGCGCGACGGCAAGACAAATGCTTATGAAATCAGCTTCAACGAAGGCTCGATACGAAGCCTTTCCAAACACAGCGTAGAGCGCAGGACGAGAACTGAGGGCAAGAACACTTACGAAACCACAGGGTTCAAACCTTCCAAGGGCGCGGACGCGCTTGGCAAGGAAACAGGATCGGCAGGCAAACCAGTACCTGACAGCTTCAGCTCTGCCCGCAGTCAACTCATCGCGGATGCTTACGTGGAGCATATCAATCTTGATGATGATGCTATCCGACAACAGGCGATGGGCCTCACTTACCACGATAAGAATATGAAGCGGGCCGATGCGTTCCAGAATTTTTTGCTGGACTTGGTGCCGTTTTATTCCGCTGTCCAAAACTTTCGTGCAGGTAACATTGGCTCGGGGCTGCTTGACTTGGGCCTGGACCTGTTCGGCGTCCTGACGGCAGGTGTGGCAACCGCTGGTAAAGTGCTCAAGATTGCCAGCACCACGGCTTCCACCCTCAGCAAAAGCGCACGCGCGGTCAAGGTCATCGGTGGGGCGACTTTCGGCGCCCTCAACCCGTTGGGTGGGGTGGTTGACGCAGCCGTCGGAGGGGTGCGGCTGGCCGGTAAGGGCTTGCAGTTTCTCGGAAACAAAACCACCAAGGCCGTGAACGCAATGCGCGGTGCTACCGGCAGTTACGATGTGCTCAAGGCAGTGGGCAAGGAACACGGGACCGCATTGATTGGTACTTATACCGCTGCAGACCGCAACGTCCGTACGGTCGCCGTATTCAGGAATAATCGCTACTATCACTATGACATGGTCAAGAACAACGTATTTGGGGCGCCGATCAGGAATTTTTCGCCCTTGGGCGCGCCGTCAATGATACTCCGCTCCACAGGCACTCATAACGCTGGTTTTCGACATCTTCTGACCCACGCCCAATCGCCGGCGAATGCTGCCGCTTATCAGCGAGGTTTGGCTCAGGGTTCTCCTCATGACCTGCCAGGCTTTAATGCCAATATGTCTTCCGAGGATTTAGTCAATATTGCGTTAAATAATCACTTGCCCCCTGAACAAATGGGCACGCTGGTGAGGGAAGTCACAGCGCGAAAAATCGAGGAGGCCAAATACGTATCATGGCTCCTGGAAAATGATGTGCGCGCTCCCGATGTGCATTTCACCCCGGTGTCGCAGATCGATTATCTGGCGCGTATTGACATAACATCCAAGGGCCAATGCGCAGGTTTATCCAACCTCATGGCCTTGGCGATCATGCTCGGTAAAGAAGACGAGCTGATGCAAAATCTCTACCGCGCGGCGAGAAATCCGGCGGACACAAAAGCGGCTGAATTTATCCAGGAGATGCAGAACTTACACCGGGTCGTTGGGGACCAATCGGCTTTTCACATGGGCAAACCTTTCAAGCAGCAAGGTCACCTGGAGATCATCGACGAACTGACCAACTCCCCAACCTCGAAAACCATCAGAATCGCAACCAAGGACCATGCAATGATCGCGGGGATAAAGGTCGAAGGTGGCAAAACAAGCTGGTTTTTCTACGACCCCAATGCCGGGTTGGCCAAATTCACAACGTTGCAATCGATGCAGGAGGGCATGGAAAAAGCGCTCAACAGTGGCGGACTTGGGAAAACTTTAAGTCCGCACAGCACGGGTAAGGAAGGGAGTGTCTATGAAACCAGCGTTTTTGCCGCCAGCGATATGGACACGGTCAACAGCGTTTACAAAGAGCTGTTAGAGGCTGCCTTGTAAGGGCTGTACAGCGCGCCAATGAGTGTTGGCGCGCTTGTTTTTCAACGAAGGTTTCACCCATGAGCATAGGTATCTACACAACTGGGGGGGCAGCGCTCGCCACAGGGGAATAACTTGTGTAGCTACCGATGCACCCATGAGACTTTACGCGGCACAATGAGCACAATAGGCAATGCCGGTGGGAACTTGCATGCAAGCGCAACACTCACTAGTAAGCTGCCAGTCGATTGTGCAACCCCCGTACTCTCTCCATTTTTCAGGAATACCCTTTATGCCCTCCACCATCCTTGTAGTCGAAGACGACGCCATTGTGCGCATGCTGATCGTCGATGTCCTCGAAGAACTGGAGTTCGAGGTGCTTGAAGCTGCGGATGCGCAGGCAGCGTTGGAGATGGTTGAAAATACCGACCAGATCATCAACCTGATGATGACCGACGTCGGCCTGCCCGATATGGACGGCAAAGAACTGGCCACCAAAGTCCGCGAATTGCGCGCCACCCTGCCGATTCTGTTCGCCAGCGGCTATGCCGACAGCATCGATGTGCCCGCCGGCATGAGCGTGATTGGCAAACCCTTCTCGATCGATCAGTTGCGCGACAAAGTCAAATCGATACTGCCGTCTACCTGAGCCGATCATTTTCGACGCCACCCAGCGACCGCGGCACGCCACCGACTGTCTTGACTTCATTGGCCATCGCAGCCCCTGCGAGGCCCTCTGCGCGTTCGCAACGACCTCGACATGTGCAGTGGCTATAGTGTCAGTTCAGCTTGTTTGCAGGGATTAACGTGACGTTCGGCAAATAAAACTGGAAACTCAGCGTTTTGATTCCCCGCCCTTTAAAAAGCACTCAGGAAGGACGCAACAACATGATTGGAAAACCGACGCGCCTGCTGTTGGCGAGCCTCTCGATACTCATGAGCACCGGCGCCTGGGCCGACTTCACGGCCACCCCGAGCGAAGCGCGGGCCATCGCCAAGGAAGCCTACCTCTACGGTTTCCCTGTGGTAGAGATGTACAAGACGCTTTACACCCAGGCCGTGGATAAAGGCGGCGCGCGCTTCAAGGCGCCTTTCAATCATATCGCCAACACCGCCCAGGTCGTTACGCCCAAGGAAACCGGGGTGGCAAGCCCCAACCCCGACACCGCCAACTCCTTCGTGTGGATGGACCTGCGCAAAGAGCCCCTGGTGCTGACCCTGCCCAAGGTCGAAGACAACCGCTACTACTCGGTTCAGTTGATCGACCTCTATAGCCAGAACTTTGCCTACTTGGGCACCCGCAGCACCGGTAACAATGGTGGTCATTACATGATCGCCGGTCCCGACTGGAAGGGCCAGCAGCCGGTCGATATCGACCGCGTGCTTTACAGCGAAAGCAATATTGCCTATGCCCGGTACCGGACACAGCTGTTTGATGAAAAGGACCTGAGCAAGGTCAAGCAGATCCAAAGCGGTTACAAAGTGCAGTCCCTGAGCAGCTACGTGAAGCAGGCCGCGCCAGCCAAGGTGCCGAAGATCGAATGGCCCAAGCCCATGGCCACCATGACCGAAGGCCCGCAACTGTTCCGCTACCTGAACTTCATGCTGGCCTTCGCGGCGCCTCAGGACAGTGAAAAGGACCTGCTGGCCCGCTTTGCCAAGATCGGTATCGCCCCAGGCGCTCCTTTCAAGGTCAACCAACTGACGGCTGAACAGCGTAAAGCCCTGGAAGACGGGATCGCCGACGGCCGGGCCGAGTTTGCTGCGTTCAAAAAGGCCAAGGTCGACACCCACCAGGTGTCCAATACTGACCTGTACGGTAGCCGCGACCACCTGCAGAACAATTACCTGTACCGCTACGCCGGTGCCGATCTGGGTATTTTCAGTCACTCCGCCGATGAAGCGACGTACTTGAACTACGTGGTCGACAGTGAAGGCAAACCCGCCAACGGCGCACGCCACAGTTACACCGTGCACTTTGCCAAGGACCAACTGCCGCCCGCCGATGCCTTCTGGTCACTGACCATGTACGAGGGCAAGACCAAACTGCTGGTGCCCAACCACAAGAAACGCTACCAAATCAACTCGCAGATGCTGCCTAACCTCAAGCTCGACGCCGACGGCGGCCTGACCCTGGCGCTGCAGCACCACGAGCCACCAAAGGCCGAGCAGAGCAACTGGTTGCCGGCGCCACCCGGTCCGTTCTACGCGATCCTGCGAATTTACCTGCCCAAGCCAGAGGTGGCTAACGGCCAGTGGACGTTGCCGCCGCTGACACCGTTGAAATAACCGCCCAAGCAAGAGCAACGTGCCCGGTCACATCATCGACGGACCGGGCACGTAACGCTTGGATTGAACGCCTCGCCTTGACCTCTACTTGCCGCTTTTGAGCTTGAGGTAGGACTGATGCATGTCCGACGCCCAGCCATCCATGACGTTTTTCACATCGTCGGCCTTCATCACTTGGGAATCGTTGCTCAGCGGTTTGCCGGTCCCTTTGCGCACAACCTGGGCGAGTACTTTGCCGCTGGCACCATCGAGCAATTGCGCTTCGGTGCCCAAGGTCGTTTCCTGGTCACGAATGCCTGCACCGGTACTCACGGCTGCTGCCAGCAAGGCCACGGGAATGTATTCATAGGGCTTGAGGCCCTCGGTCTTGCTACTCACGGCGGTAATCGCCGCACGCAGCACAATCACGCCCGGTCCTGGCCCCTGGGCCAAAGGCAGCGACTTGGCCAGTTCGCGCTTGAGCGCCAGGTTGTAGTAGTCGTTGATCCCCCGCAGGGTGCTCTCCGGGATCTTGGCCGTGGCCTGGGGCTTGGGATAGAACTGGGTGGGCTCAATGTACACCGCGTGGTAGCGGCTCAGGTCCAGTTGCGGGTCGACCCAGCGCATCACCTCGGCGCCTGACGGCGACTGGGCTTGCTTGAGATGACTGTAGTCAGAGAGAAACCCTGAGTACTCCTCCGGTGGCGTGACCTTGCTGGCACACCCCGCCATGCCGATCAAGGCGATGCACAGCGTGCTGACCGTTAGCCTTAACTTCATCATTGAACTCCCTGGCAGTCATCATCAAAAGAATGAACTGTAGGTATAGCCAATCCTGGGGATTTCACCCCATTCCACCCAGCGTCCCTGGCCGCCTTGCAAAAGACGCTGGATAGAAGACTCAGGCGCGTTCGCGGGGGATCAGGCTCTGCAACTGCGCAGCCAGGAAGTTGGCGTCGAAGCCGAAGGTGTCCGGGTCTTTCAGGCCGTTGGTTTTCTTCCACAGCCAGTCGTTTTTATCCGCGGGCAGCACCAGCGATATGCTGCCGTGTCGCGCAGCAGTCAGGCCCATCACCGAGACGCAGATCAGGCCGCCCGCGCCCATGATTTCCGGCACGAACTCCACGGGCTTACCCGTGATCTGCACGGTCAGCTTCTCGGTCTTGAAGGTCGAGACCTCCATCGGCAAACTCGGGGCGCTGGCCACATACGCCTCACGGTGGACTTCCAGCAAGCCGACAGTTTTGACCGGGGCCAGCCACAGCTCAATCTGCTCGAACAATTCACCGAGCTTTTGTGCCCAGCGCGCCGACTGCAGATCAAATTGCTGTTTTTTGTGCGCTTCGCTGTCGGCGTAATGACGAAGCATCTCGCCCAGTTGCTGTACATCGTCCATTGCGGCGTTCCTTGGGTGAGCCAGGTTGCGAAGCGTGATCATGGCAGATGCGGCGGATCACCGTGCGGCTTAAAACTGCTCCGGTCATTTGGCGGGCAACTGCGCATGACCCATCAGCGCCCAGCGGGTAAGGTAAAGCCACATTCCTTGTCAGGGGCATCGCATGCGCACCATCGGCCTTATCGGCGGCATGAGCTGGGAGTCCAGCGCCGAGTATTACCGCATCATCAACCAGCGCGTGCGCGATCAGCTTGGCCCGCTGCGCTCGGCGCAGGTGTTGATGTACAGCGTGGACTTCGGCCCGGTCGAACAGGCCCAGCATGCCGGGCGTTGGGACGACACCGCGCTGATCCTGGAGGATGCCGCGCGCCGCCTGCAGGCCGGTGGCGCCGAGTGCGTCGTGCTATGTACCAACACCATGCATCGGGTGGCGCCGCGCGTTGAAGCGGCCGTGTCGATTCCGTTCCTGCATATCGCAGATGCCACTGCGGCCGCCGCCCTGGAAGCCGGCACCCTGACCGTGGGCCTGCTCGGCACCGCGTTTACCATGGAACAGGACTTCCTCAAGTCCCGACTCGCC
Source organism: Pseudomonas sp. MWU15-20650 (assembly GCF_023242475.1). Lineage (GTDB taxonomy): Bacteria > Pseudomonadota > Gammaproteobacteria > Pseudomonadales > Pseudomonadaceae > Aquipseudomonas. Next base: position 59,606 of record NZ_JALJFG010000007.1, read on the forward strand.
GCCCAGGGCCTGACCGTGCTGGTGCCCGACGCGGACGAGCGCCAGGCGGTACACCGGATCATCTATGAGGAGTTGTGCGTGGGCATCATCAGTGACGCCTCACGCCAGGTTTACCAGCAGGTCATCCAGGCCCTGGCCGAACGCGGCGCCCAGGCGGTCATATTAGGCTGCACGGAAATCTGCCTGCTGATCCAGCCTGAACACTGCGACCTGCCACTGCTGGATACCACCGAGCTGCATGCGCAGGCTGCGGTGGCGTTTGCTCTCGCCGATTAAGCCGATTTGCGCAGGCGCGCCATGCTCAGGGTGTCGACGAAGACACCGTCACGCAGGGCGTAGTCGCGCAACCGCCCTTCCACTTCGAAGCCGAACTTGCGATACAGGTTATGCGCGGCTTCGTTGTCGGCGTAGACCGTCAGCTCCACGCGGTGCAGGTTCATCCAGTTGTCAGCCACGTCCAATGCCGCCGACAACAGCCGCGACCCCACGCCCTTGCCTTGCCAGGTCGGCGCCACGCCCATGCCAAACGAACCGACATGGCTTTGCCGCACGCGCAGGTACTGTTCCATGCCCAGTTGGCCAATCACCTCACCGCCATGCACGGCCACCAGTTGCAGGCGCCGTTCGTTATCCATCACCAAGCGTTTACGCCAGGCTTCAACCGACTGGAAGGGCATTTGCAGCACCTGACGGCATACCGCCGGTTCGTTATAGAGCGCGGTGACACCCTCAAGGTGGGCCTCGGTAAAGCGCTGGATCACGATATGGGGTTCAGGCGTGTGCATTGAGTTTCATCCTTTGAAAGACCAGTGGCTGGCCAGTGTAGGGGCAAAGCTGCCCGCTCGGCGAGTACGGAGCGGGCCTACACAGAAGTCGGCACCATCCTGCATCTGAACGATAGCGATCATGCCAGGCAGCGTGGATACTCAGCCCAGGCCCTGCCACGTCAATCGCACGTTTTGGCCTTCACCCTGTGACGAGAACAACAAAAAAAGTCCCACAGAGGAACCCCCATGAGCCACCTTGATCCATCGAGCCTGCTGCAGGCTTTCAGTACCCTGACCCTGGACTTGCAGCGCCTGGCCCAACACCAGGATATCGAACACTTTCAGCACCACGCCCTGGCGCGTATCAGCCAGTTGCTGGCGTTCGACAGCGCCTGGTGGGGGCGCGCGGCGGTGATCGCGGGCTTGCCGGAGGAACACAGCAGCTACCTGTATCACCTGCCACCGGGGTATCTGGCCGATTGGCAGTCGATCCGCCATAGCGACGTGACCGTCGCCCGCGTGCATGCAAGGCCGGGCCAGGCGGTCATCATCGACATGCGCGACCCCGCCAACGGCGCCGGTTTGAATGGGTTGGGGGAGCGCCACGGCCTCGGCGAGTTGCTGTGTGTGATCCATATCGACGCACAAACCGGCCTTAACGACCACCTGACGCTCTACCGCAAGCCCACGGCCCCCAAGTTCAACGAGCAGGACAGCCTGCTACTCACCCACCTGATGCTGCACCTGGTGGCAGCGGTGTCGGCCAATCAGATCCGTACCTTGGTCGCCATGCGCGAAACGCTCACCAGCCCGCGTAACCTCGCATTGGCCGTCTGTGATCCGCGCGGTGTATTGCAATGCGCCGAGCGCGGTTTTATCGATTTGTTGCTCGGTGAATGGCCGCAATGGAGCGGCCCGACCCTGCCGGTGCCGGTGGATGAGCGTGGCCATGACGGCAAGCAGATCCATCTCCAGGTATCCAAAGTGGGCGATCAGTTCTTGCTCGCCGCCCGCATCAACCGCGCCCTACCCCAACTCAGCCCACGCGAAAACGACGTCGCCCAAGGGTTCGGCGAAGGCAAGACCTACAAGGAAGTCGCGCGCGACCTTGGCCTGTCGCCCAATACCGTACGCCATCATATTCGCGCCATTTACACCAAGCTCGGGGTCAAGGACAAGGCGCGCATCGCGCACTTGATGCACGCCCCACCCGACTGACGCCACCCTCACCTCGCGGTTTTGCCACGGCCGTTTCCGACGGTCACGGGCAGCTATTGCCCATTTTCCGGTTCCCTACAGAGACGTCCCTCTATGACTCAGACAAGCCTACGTAACCTGACAGCACTGCTGGGCGGCACGCTGTTGTGCCTCGACAGCCAGGCTGCCGACCTCAACGCCCGGGATTTTTTCGGCGCGCCGCCCGGCACCAGCCTGGGCGTGCTCTACCTGCCCGCCACCCGTGCGGGCGACTTCCATGGGCCGGCCGACACCACCGGCAAGGCCGACCTCAGCGTCAACGCCGTGGCCTACCGCCAGGTGTATTTCACCGACGCCTGCGGCACAGTGTGTACCCCGCAATTCATCCTGCCCTTTGCCGACATCAACGCACGCCTGCCCGGTGCAAGCCAACGCAGCGGCGAACGTGGCTTCGGCGACCCGCAGGTAGGCGGCACCGTGTTTTTCCTCAATGACCCGGCCACTCGTACTTACAGCGGCCTCTTGAGCCTGATCACCCTTCCGCTGGGCGAGTACCACCGTCAAAACCCGGATGTATCGCCCGGCGCCAATCGCTGGGGCGCAACCTTTGTCTACAACTACACCCGTGGCATCGGCGAAAAATGGGTGCTGGAAGCCAACCTGGAAGCCCAGCTCTATGGCAAGAATGACGACTACTTCGGCAGCGAACTCAAGCAAGCTCCGCTGTATCGCCTGCAAGCCTTTGCGTCCTACGATTTCACCCCCGCCACTTACGGCGCGCTGCGCCTGGTCCAGGCCGACGGCGGTGCCTTGCGCATCAACAACCGGTCAATCGACGACACCCATAAGCGCTACAGCCAACTCGGCTTCGAAGTCGGGCATTGGCTCGACCCACAGAACCAACTGATGTTCAGCCTTTCGCAAAACGTCGCGGCGTCCAATGGCTATGCCGGCACCGAGGCGTTGTTGCGCCTGGTCCATGTGTTCTGAACCCCTTGCTGGAGCTTGACGATGCACACTCAAAAGATCGAGGTCTCAACCGACTCACTGTCTTGGGCGCGGCTGGCAGCCATCGTGCTGTTTGCCGCCATTACCCCCACCATCCTGATGACGGCGCCCGCTGTGGCCGCGCAGTTGGCCAGCCAGTGGCACCTGAGCCCGTCACATATCGGTGACTTGTTTTCTGTCGAGCTGGGCGCCATGAGCCTGGCGACCTTGCCCGCCTTCTGGTGGCTCAAACGGGTCAACTGGCGACGCGCAGCGTTGGTCGCTGCCGTGGCGTTTATCAGTGCCAATCTGCTGTCGATGCTCGCCGACACCTATACGGTGCTGCTGGCCTTGCGCTTCGCCAGTGCCTTGGCGGGCGGCTCACTGATGATCATCTGCCTGGCCAGCGCCGCCACCACCGCTAACCCCAGCAGGGTCTACGGGCTGTGGGTGATGGGCCAGTTGGTGGTCGGGGCCATTGGCCTCGCGGTGCTCCCGAGCTTGTTCGAACGTTATGGCTTGAATGCCTGCTACCTGATCCTGGCCGTGTTGATGGCGTTGCTGCTCCCCCTGGCCCGAAGCTTTCCCTGTGGCAGCCCGCCGCCACGGGTTACCGACGCCCTGTCATTGCCCGGTTCGCGCTGGAAAGCCGCGCTGGGAGTCGGCGCGGTCCTGGCCTTTTACGTCAGCCTCGGTGGTGTCTGGACCTTTATCGGCGCCTTGGGCGCCGGCGCAGGGATTTCCCCCCAGCACACGGGCCAAGTGCTCGCCGTCGCCACGATGATGGGCATTGTCGGCGCGGCCAGTGCATCACTGATGGGGCCGCGCCTGCCCCGCGTGGCGCTGTTGCTCGTGGGCTATGCACTGATGGCGGCAGCCGTGGTCCTGCTACTGGGCCAGCCCGCACTCCTGCGCTTTGCCCTGGCCGCGCTGCTGTTCAAGTTCACCTGGACCTTCATCCTGCCACTGGTGCTCGCGTGCCTGGCCGACCTCGATCACAGCGGCAAGCTGATGAACGCTTCGAACCTGGTGATCGGCGGCGGCTTGGCGATCGGCCCCGCCATCGCCGGCCGCTTGATCGAGACCAGTGGCGGGTTCACCGCACTGCTGCTCGGCGGTGCCGCTATCACGCTGTTGTCCCTGGGGATGATCCTCGGCAGTCGCCCCCAAACCCCCACTGAGTTGGAGCCTGTATGAACCGAACGACCGCGTTTTTCTTTGATGAGATGAGCCTGTGGCACAGCGCCGGCGCCCATGCGTTGACGCTGCCTGTCGGCGGTTGGGTGCAGCCGCCTGCCGGCACCGGCCATGCCGAATCACCGGAAACCAAACGGCGATTGAAAAGCCTGTTGGACGTGTCCGGCCTGAGCCGCCATTTACACTGGCGCAGCGCCCCGCCGGCCAGCGAAGAGGATGTGCTGCGGGTGCATGGCCGCCAGTACCTGCAACGCTTCAAGGCCCTGAGCGACGCCGGCGGCGGCGAGCTTGGCCCTCAGGCCCCGATCGGTCCCGGCAGCTACGAAATTGCCCAGCTCTCCGCCGGCCTGACACTCGCCGCCGTACACGCGGTGCTCAAGGGGCAGGTGCACAACGCCTACTCATTGTCGCGGCCGCCGGGGCACCACTGCCTGGCAGACAGCGCCATGGGCTTCTGCTTCCTCGCCAATATTGCCATCGCCATCGAGGCCGCCAAGGCACACGACGGGCTGGGCAAAGTCGCCGTGGTCGACTGGGATGTGCACCACGGTAACGGCACCCAATCGATCTTCGAGGCCCGTGGCGATGTGTTGACGATTTCACTGCATCAGGACGGTTGCTACCCACCCGGATACAGTGGCGAGCAGGATCGTGGCGTGGGCGCCGGCCTGGGCGCGAACATCAATATTGCGCTGCCACCGGGCAGTGGTCACGAAACGTATTTGCACGCAATGGAGCGCATCGTGGTACCGGCCCTTGAACAGTTCAAGCCGGAGTTGATCATCGTGGCCTGTGGTTATGACGCCAACGCCGTCGACCCGCTGGCGCGCATGCTGCTGCACAGCGAGTCTTTCCGGCTGATGACCCGCACGCTGCGCCAGGCGGCCGAACGCCTGTGCCAGGGCCGTCTGGTGCTGGTGCATGAGGGCGGCTACAGCGAAGCTTATGTGCCGTTTTGCGGGTTGGCGACCGTGGAGGAACTGAGCGGCGTGCGCACGGCAGTGGATGACCCGATGCTGGAGTTTGTGCAGTTGCAGCAGCCCAGCGCGGCGCTGCTGGCCTTTCAGAAGCAGTGGGTGGAGCGGCTGGCGCAGGGTTTTATCGACTGAACCGCAGGCACAAATTGCAGACTTGAGGGCCAGACTCAGGAGCGAAATCAACCCCCAGGCATTGGACTTTTTGGGGTCAGTCGGGTGACTCAGGAATCTTTAGGGAACAAAGGTAGTGTCTCCCTGACGCCCGCCGCCTGTGACACGGACGGAATAACGCGTCCCGGTCGTCAGGCCGGAGATAGTCGCTTCGTTGCCTTGTACAGATCTGCTGATGGGGTCAACAGGTACCGTGCATTTTCGACCAATGGGCGCCTGGCAGTGAGGCGTCGTGGCCTAGCGTTTACCTAATCGCCAACCGCCACACCCGCGCAATGCCCGAGGCACGCTCGCGCAACAGGCGCGGCGCCTCGCGGCACGCCTGCTCCAGCGATATCGGCCCGGACGGCAAGGCAAACGCCGCGTCGACTCCGTGGGCATACATCTGCTCGTAGCCGTCGCCCAATGTGCCCGCGATCACGATGACCGGCACGCCATGCCGCTGGGCGATGCGCGCCACGCCAAAGGGGGTTTTGCCTCGCAGGGTCTGGGCGTCGAAGCGGCCCTCGCCGGTGATGACCAGGTCGGCACCGCGCACGGCAGCGTCCAGGCCGACCAGTTCCGCCACCACCTCGACACCCGCGCGAAACTGCGCTGCGAGGAACGCCTTGGCGGCAAAGCCCAGGCCACCGGCGGCGCCGCTGCCGGGTTCATCGCGCACGTCTTTGGGCAGCACCTTGGCGCAGTGGTCGGCGAAGTGGCCGAGGGCGGCATCGAGGTGTTCGACCTGCTGGGGACTGGCACCTTTTTGCGGGCCGAAAATGGCTGAGGCTCCGTGGGGGCCGCACAGCGGGTTGTTCACGTCGGCGGCAATTTCAAAGCGTACGTGAGCCAGGCGTGGGTCAAGTTGTTCAAGACGGATACGCGACAAGCGCGCCAAGGCCAGGCCACCTGCGGGCAACGGCTGGTCGTCGGCATCCAACAGCTGCACACCGAGGGCCTGCATCGCGCCCGCCCCGCCGTCGTTGGTCGCGCTGCCGCCAATGGCCAGGATGATGCGCTGTGCGCCTGCATCCAGGGCCGCGCGGATCAACTCGCCCGTGCCGTAAGTCGAGCTGGAACACGCGTCGCGCTGCCCCGGCGCAACCAATTGCAGGCCACTGGCTTCGGCCATTTCAATGATTGCGGTCTGGCTGTCGGCCAACCAGCCCCAGCGCGCCTGGACCGCACCGCCCAACGGGCCTCTGACGGTCTGGCGGCGCAACTCGCCATTGCACGCCGCGAGCACCGAATCCACCGTCCCCTCACCACCGTCTGCCATCGGGCACTGAATCAACTGTGCCTGCGGCCAAACCTGGGCCAGCCCTTCGGCAATGGCCTGGGCAACACCTTCGGCACTCAGGCTGTCCTTGAATGAGTCAGGGGCGATGATGATTTTCATGGGCGTTCTCCGGTTTTTATAACGCCCATGCTGCCAGTTGGCACCGGCGCTGACGCCGGTCCGATGCACAAGTGCGGGTGGGGTTTGTTGTTCATTGCTACAAAGCCTGGGGCAACAGTTGTACGCCCAGGTACAGGGCAAGCATGCCGTCGAGGGTCAACGGGTCAACCCCGCTGAGTTCGGCAATCCGCTCCATGCGGTAACGCAAGCTGTTGCGGTGGATGCCCAACGCATCCGCACACGCCTGGCTTTGCCCGTCGTGATCACACCAACTGCGCAGCGTGGCCAGCAACTGACCGTTGGCGTCCTTGGCCAGCACCTTACGCAACGGGTTCAGCAGTTCGTCCAGGGCGTCATCGTTACGGTGGCGCCAGAGCATCACCGGCAGGCGATAACGGTTGAGGGTCAGCAACCGTGATTGGGGCAGAATATCGCGCCCGTAGGCGAGCAGATCACCCACTCGGCGATAACAACGACGCAGCCCTGCCAGGCCATCCGCTTGCCCGCCCACCGCAACGCGCAGGATGTTCCAGCCCAGGGCCTCGAGTTTTTCCAGCAACCGTGGGGTGTCGACCGGCGTGTTGGCAGGTCGACACCACAGCAAGGAGTACTGCGCGGAACTGACACACCAACTGTCGGGGTAACGGCTGGTCAGCCATGCGCTCAATGCGTCCGCCGATTGGCCTTCGCCCAGTTCAAACAGGTAGGGCGTGCGTGCCATCTGTGGCTTGAGCCCCAGTTGCTGGGCTTCGTCGACCAGGCGCGGCGAGTCGCCGCCGTCGGCCAGCAGTAACGCCAGCAGGTCATCACAGCGCTGGCGCCGCCATTGCTGCTCGGCTTGCTGGTGGCGGTGGCTGACCAGCATTTCAGCAGTCATGCGCACCAGTTCGGCGTAGGTGCGCAGCCCTTCCGGTTCGCCGGTAATGCCCAGTACACCGATCAAGCGTTGATCGTGCATCAGCGGCAGGTTAATGCCCGGCTGCACACCCTTGAGGTGTTTGGCGGTCTGCCCATCGATTTCCACCACGCGGCCATTGGCCAATACCAGTTGGGCGCCTTCGTGGCGGGTATTGATACGTTCCGGTTCGCCGCTGCCGAGGATCAGGCCCTGGCTGTCCATGACGTTGACGTTATAGGGCAGGATGGCCATGGTGCGATCGACAATATCCTGCGCCAAGTCATGATCGAGCTCGAACATGGGGCTATTTTCCTAGAAAGCGGGTTGTTCACAGGCACAGCGCAAAGGATGCTTGACTGTGCGCGAGCACAAAGACAGTGCCCCGTCACGTCACCGAGACTGTTTGAGCGATCAACGTTACCCTCGCATCGCGAAAAATCATAATAAAGAGAGATTCCCATGTCACAGAGCGCCGCTGTCACACTGGCCACCGATGACGATAAAAACGCCATCTACAAGCGCATTACCCTGCGCCTGATCCCCTTCATCTTTATCTGCTACCTGTTCAACTACCTCGACCGGGTAAACGTTGGCTTTGCCAAGTTGCAGATGCTCGATGCGTTGAAGTTCAGTGAAACCGTGTACGGCCTGGGTGCCGGGATTTTCTTTATCGGCTACGTGCTCTGTGGCGTGCCGAGCAACCTGGCGCTGACCAAGTTCGGGCCACGGCGCTGGATCGCGTTGATGATGATCGTGTGGGGGACGCTGTCCACCTGCCTGCTGTTCGTGACCACACCGACGCATTTCTACACCTTGCGCCTGTTGACCGGTGCCGCCGAAGCGGGTTTCTTCCCCGGCGTGGTGCTGTACCTTTCGCAGTGGTTCCCGACTTTCCGCCGTGGGCGGATCATGGCGCTGTTCATGTCCGCGATCCCGGTATCCGGCTTGCTGGGCAGTCCGTTTTCCGGTTGGATCCTCAATCACTTCGCCGCCGGTCAAGGTGGCCTGGCCGGTTGGCAGTGGATGTTCCTGCTGCAAGGCATCCCGACCGTCATTCTCGGCGCCCTCGCCTTCTTCCTGCTCAGCGACAGCTTTGCCAATGCCAAGTGGCTCAAGCCTCACGAGCGTGCCGTGCTGGAAGCCGACCAGGCCACAGACCTGGCGAACAAACCCAAGACCACCAGCGATGCCCTGGTCGACGTGTTCAAGAACCCGGCGATCTGGGCGTTCGGCCTGATCTACTTCTGCATCCAGAGCGGCGTGTACGCGATCAACTTCTGGCTGCCGTCGATCATCAAGAACCTGGGGTTCAGCGATAACCTGGTGATTGGCTGGCTCAGTGCAATCCCTTATCTGCTGGCGGCTGTGTTCATGTTGCTGGTGGGCCGCTCCGCCGACTTGCGCAAAGAGCGCCGTTGGCACTTGGTGGTGCCGATGTTGATGGGCGCGATCGGTCTGGTGATCGCGGTGAATTTCGCCACCACGCCGGCCATCGCCATCCTTGGCCTGACTATCGCCACCATGGGCGCCCTCACCGGCCTGCCGATGTTCTGGCCGGTGCCTACCGCCATGCTCAGTGCAGGTGCCGCAGCGGGTGGTTTGGCATTGATCAACTCCATGGGGCAGATGGCGGGTTTTCTCAGCCCGTATATCGTTGGTTTCGTCAAAGATGCAACCGGGTCCACGGATGTGGCGCTGTACCTGCTGGCGGCTGTGATTGTGGCGGGTAGTGTGCTGGCGTTGCGGATGACGCGTGCGCTCAAGGTGTAGACCCCTGGGGTCGGCGAAGAGGCCCAGGAAGGCTTGAGGGTGTTTTCGTCGGCCCACTGCGCCCTGAATGGAATTAAACGGCAACTAAACCGTTGGGTCACCGGCGGTGGGTGGCTTACAGCATCCCGCCGCCGTTGATGTCGATGATGCTTCCCGTCATAAAGCCATTTTCCATGGCCAGCACATACCCCGCCGCCACTTCTTCAGCCTGCCCTACCCGGCCAACCGGCAACGCTCCACCTGCTTTGGCAAACATTGCCAGACGCGGCTCTTCGGCCAACCCGGCATACGCCGGCGTGTCAATCACACCCGGGCTGATGACGTTGACACGACGCGGCGCGAGTTCCTTGGCCAGTTGCTTGCCCAGGGCTTCGGTCGCCGCATTGATGCCGGTCTTGATGAACTGCCCCGCTACCCATTTACGCCCCATCTGGCCCGAGGTCAGGCTGATGCTGCCGTGCTCATCCAGAAACGGCAGTGCCTGTTGAAGAGCACGCAGTGCGCCCCAGAGTTTCACATTGAAGTTGTCCTGGGCTTCGACCAAGTCGGTGTCGAGCAAGGTCTTGGCACGCACCGAAGGCCCTGAGGTGAAGACCAGGTGGTCAAAACGCCCTACCGTCTCGAACAGGCGTTGCAGGGAGACGCTGTCAGTGACATCGACCGGCTCGCTGCGTACGCCGTTGTCGACACCGGAGGTCAAGCGCCGTCCAGCCAGCACGACCGTTGCACCACGGGCCACGGCGGCTTCGGCCACCGCTGCACCGATGCCACTGCTGCCGCCAATCACAATGACGGTTTGACCGCGAAGAGAAGAAGCCATGGGGTAACTACCTGAGTCAGAAAGTGAGCGTTCATCTTCCCAGCTTGGCAATCGGTGAAAAATCCCGGTAAAACGACAAGATCTTTAAAGGATTTTTACAAATGAGCTCCACTCTCGACCTCGAAGTGTTTGTGCGCACGGCGGACACCGGCAGCCTGTCTGCTGCTGCGCGTGGGCTTGGCTTGACCCCGGCAGCGGCGAGCATTGCACTCAAACGCCTCGAAACCCGGCTGGGTATCCGCTTGCTCGCCCGCTCGACCCGCAGCATGCGCTTGACCGAAGAAGGCCGGCGCTATCTGGACAGCGTACGGATTGCACTGGAAGCGTTGTCGGAAGGCGAACAGGCGATCAAACAGCAAGGGCAAAACCTCAGCGGCTTATTACAGCTGGCGGCGCCGTCGGATTTCGGGCGCAACGTGCTGCTGGGTTGGCTGGATGAGTTCAAGCGCGAGCACCCGAGTATCCGACTGCAGTTGTTACTCAACGACAGCAATGCCGATTTGTTCCGCGACACCGTCGACATTGCCCTGCGGTTTGGCGTACCGAGGGATTCCAGCCTGGTGGCGTTGCCGGTTGTGCCCGGCCACCGTCGTATTCCCTGCGCCAGCCCCGACTACCTGGCGCGTCACGGCACACCACGCACACCGGCGGAACTGGCCCAGCACAGTACGCTGCGCTACATGCGCCGAGGGCAGGCCAATAACACCTGGTACTTTCGCCAAGGCGCCCTGCTCCAGGAAGTCGAGGTTACGGGCGACTACCTCAGCGATGATGGCGAAATTGTTCGTCGCTGGGCACTGGCCGGTCATGGCATTGCCTATAAGGCCAACCTGGATATCGCCCGTGATATCAAGGCCGGACGGCTGGTACCCTTGTTGCCCGACTGGCAAGGAGAGCCCACGCCGTTCAACCTGATGTGCCCTCACCGCCTGCAAGTGTCGGAACGCGTGAAAGTGCTGCATCGTTTTTTACAAGAGCGCTGCCAGACCTTGCTACGCGCATGAAGAAACACGCACGGGGCTTGTTCCAGAGCGCTCGGGTCTGGTATTGCATCACTCTCGTTTCCCTGTCATGAGGAGCTTTGCATGATTTACCGCACATTAGGCCAGTCCGGGTTGAAGGTCAGCGCACTGACCCTCGGCACGATGATGTTTGGCGAACAGACCCACACCGAAGACTCGCTGCGCATCATCGACAAAGCCTGGGATCAGGGCATCAATTTTATCGACACGGCCGACGTCTACACCGGTGGGCGTTCCGAGGAAATCGTCGGCGAGGCCATCGCGCGCAATCGCCAGGATTGGGTGCTGGCCTCCAAAGTCGGCATCGGCCCTGCGGATGGGCTGCCTAACCGTAATGGCTTGAGCCGCAAGCGCCTGTTCAACGCGTTGGAAGCCAGCCTGTTGCGCCTGGACACCGACTACCTGGACATTTACTACCTGCACCGCGAAGACCACAACACGCCCTTGGAAGTGACCGTGTCGGCCATCGGCGACCTGATCCGCCAAGGCAAGATTCGCTATTGGGGCCTGTCCAACTACCGGGGTTGGCGAATTGCAGAAGTCATACGCGTCGCCGAGCGTTTAGGGGTTGATAAACCGATCATCAGCCAGCCGCTGTACAACATCGTCAATCGCCAGGCCGAGGTTGAGCAGATCACCGCCGCTGCCGCCTACGGTTTGGGCGTGGTGCCTTACAGCCCATTGGCCCGCGGTGTGCTCAGCGGCAAGTACGCGCCGGATGTGACGCCCGAAGCCGGCAGCCGTGCAGCGCGCCAGGACAAACGCATCCTGGAAACGGAATGGCGGCTGGAGTCTCTGCGCATCGCCCAGCAGATCCAGCAATACACCCAAGGTCGGGGCGTAGGGATTGTCGAGTTTGCGATTGCCTGGGTGCTCAACAGCGCGGCGGTGAGTTCGGCGATCGTCGGGCCGCGAACGGAAGCGCAATGGGACGCCTACACCGGGGCCCTGGAGGTGAAGATTAGCGCTGAGGATGAGGCGTTCATTGATTCGTTGGTCACGCCCGGGCATTCATCCACGCCGGGGTTCAACGATGTGGGCCATTTTGTCTCGGGCCGTGTGGCACGCCCCTAGTGCTTCACGTGTGGCGAGCAAGCCCGCTCGCCACAGAAACGGAGAAACTTTTACGTTAAAAGCACCATAATCCCCTCCTCAACTTTCCTTCTTTTGTATGAATCGGTTTTCGCGAGGACAGCGTGTCTAAAGGTGTGGTGTTATCGGTCTTGGCCTCGGTGTTGTTTGCCGTGATGTATTACTTCACCTCGTTGCTCACACCGCTGAGCGGCCTGGAGATTTTCGGTTGGCGCATGTTGCTCACCGTACCGTGCATGACGGTGTTCATGATCATCAGCGGTGAATGGCGGCGGGTATGGGAGCTGGTGCGCAAGCTGGCATCCCAGCCGCGACTGATCGGCGGCGTGCTGGTGTCGTCGGCCTTGCTGGGCGTGCAGTTGTGGCTGTTCATGTGGGCGCCCCTGAATGGGCGCAGCCTGGATGTGTCGGTGGGGTATTTCCTGCTGCCGCTGACCATGGTGCTGACCGGGCGCCTGGTGTATGGCGAACGCTTGTCACGCCTGCAGCAGATTGCCGTGGTGTTTGCCGCGCTCGGCGTGCTGAACGAGCTGTATCAGGCCGGCGGTTTTTCCTGGGCCACCCTGGTGGTGATCATCGGTTACCCGGTGTACTTCGTGGTGCGCAAATACCTGAAGACCGATCACCTGGGCGGTTTGTGGCTGGATATGGCGTTGATGCTGCCGGTGGCCTGGTGGTTCGTGCAGAGCGGCGAACAGGGCTTTGCCGTGCTGGATGCCTTTCCGAAGCTGTACGCGTTGATCCCCATGCTGGGCTTGATCAGTGCATCGGCGCTGGTGAGCTACATCATTGCCAGCCGCTTGCTCGCATTCAGCCTGTTCGGGCTGCTCAGCTATGTGGAACCGGTGTTGCTGCTGGGGGTGGCGCTGCTGTTGGGCGAAGGGATCAAAGGCGCGCAATGGCTGACCTATATCCCGATCTGGCTGGCGGTGATGGTGCTGGTGTATGAAGGGTTCAAGCACCTGGTGCGTCAGCGCAAAGCCTGAATGGCAGGCCAAAAGAAGCCCGGTCGAGGACTGCCTCGACCGGGCTTCTTTTTGTCTACGCTTCAGGCTCAGTCGGCGGTCAATACACCACGACGCACCTGGTCACGCTCGATCGACTCGAACAACGCCTTGAAGTTGCCCTCGCCGAACCCATCGTCGCCCTTGCGCTGGATGAACTCAAAGAACACCGGGCCCATCAGGGTTTCCGAGAAGATCTGCAACAGCAGACGCTTGTCGCCTTCAATCGACGAACCGTCCAGCAAGATGCCACGCGCTTGCAGTTGGTCCACCGGTTCACCGTGGTTGGGCAGGCGACCTTCGAGCATTTCGTAATACGTGTCCGGCGGCGCGGTCATGAAGCGCATGCCGATCTTCTTCAGCGCGTCCCAGGTCTTGATCAGGTCGTCGGTGAGGAACGCCACGTGCTGGATGCCTTCGCCGTTGAACTGCATCAGGAACTCTTCGATCTGGCCCGCGCCCTTGGACGATTCTTCGTTCAGCGGGATGCGGATCATGCCGTCCGGCGCGCTCATGGCCTTGGAGGTCAGGCCGGTGTATTCGCCCTTGATGTCGAAGTAACGCGCTTCGCGGAAGTTGAACAGCTTCTCGTAGAAGTTGGCCCAGTAGATCATGCGCCCGCGATACACGTTGTGGGTCAGGTGGTCGATCACCTTGAGCCCCGCGCCTTGCGGGTTGCGCTCCACGCCTTCGAGGTAGACGAAGTCGATGTCATAGATCGAGCTGCCTTCGCCAAAACGGTCGATCAGGTACAGCGGCGCGCCGCCAATGCCTTTGATCGCCGGCAGGTTCAGTTCCATCGGGCCGGTTTCGATATGGATCGGCTGTGCCCCCAGTTCCAGCGCACGGGTGTAGGCTTTTTGCGAGTCTTTGACGCGGAACGCCATGCCGCACACCGACGGGCCGTGCTCGGCCGCGAAGTAGGACGCGAGGCTGCCCGGTTCGTTGTTGAGGATCAGGTTGATCTCGCCCTGGCGGTACAGGTGCACGTTCTTGGAACGGTGTGTTGCCACTTTGGCGAAGCCCATGATCTCGAAGATCGGCTCCAGGGTGCCTGGGGTTGGCGATGCGAATTCAATAAATTCAAAGCCCATCAGGCCCATTGGGTTTTCGTATTGGTCGGCCATTTCGGCGCCTCATTCTTGTAGTTAACACATAGTTATTTGCGAGCAAGGATGAGGGCCAAGGGTGGTGCACAGGACAAACCCCGCACGCTGCGGGCGAGGAAGTCACCAAAAATGAGGGGAGAGCCGAGTAGCTTCATGGTGTCATCAGTCTCTGACGGCCGAGGCTTGCGTGAGCGCAAGTCCATATTCTTGTATGCGTAAATCGATTCTACACAGCGTAACCGCATTTGTCCGTACTCTTATCAAATCCCCATTACCCTTCCCCGCGCAAGGGGTTTGTTGCACAGGTAGATACCCAGCAGGATCACCACGCCGCCCACCAGCATGGGCGCGGTCAACGGCTCGTCCAGCAACAGCGCGCCACTGATCACGGCCGTCAACGGGTTGAGTGCGATAAATACCCCGGAGCGCGTTGCGCCGATGCGCCGGATACCATCGTAGTAGCCGATATAGGCCAAGGCGGAACCCAATACGCCCAGGTAAAACAGGCTGTACCACTGCGGCAGATGAACGGCAGCGAGCCCTTGCACCGTTAGCCGACCGCTGGCGACAGTACTGATAGCCAACATCAGCGTGCCCCACAACACCGACCATGTAACGGTTTGCAATGGCCCGAGCGCCTGGTTGAGCGCCCTGGAAAACAGCGAGTAGGCGCCCCACGCCATGACGCAGCCCAGGATCAACAGGTCTCCAATCCAGGCATCGCTCGCCCCCTGCATGAGGTTGGGGGTGCGGCTCACGATCACCGTCGCCGCGCCTACCAGGCACAACGCAATACCCAGCAGCTTGGCCCGGCCCAGGCGCTCCTTGAATAACCACCATGAAGCCAGGCCAATCACCGCAGGGTTCAACGCGACAATCAAAGAGGCTCGCGACGCATTGATGTAGTGCAACCCATAGAAAAAGCACAGGTTGTAAAAAAAGATGCCACACAGGCCCAGCCCGATCAGTTGCAGCATTTGGCGGGCACTTGGGCGTGCCAGAGGGGTGCGTGTACACACCATGAACAGCAACAACGCCAGGCTGGCCAGGATAAACCGCAAGCAGGCGGCCAGCAGCGGATCGACCTGATCGGCCAGGTGCCGCCCGGCGACAAAAGTGCCGCCCCAGATCATGGTGACCGCGGCGAGCTTCAAGTACGTGAGGCGTTCAGCAGCGTGACGCATGAGGATTTGCTCAAATGACCGGATGATTGACGTATTCTTCGACTAATGATCGATCATCGTAAAATGAGCCTTTACTCATGACCCTGACCCAACTGGAAATCTTCTCTTTGGTCGCCGAACTGCAAGGCTTTACTAGCGCGGCTCACCGTTTGGGTATCAGCCAGTCGGCGGTGTCCCATGCCATCAAGGCGTTGGAGCAGGAGCTGGGCGTGGAATTGTTTAGACGCCACCAGACGCGTGTAGAACCCAGTGATATCGGCGAACAACTGCTCGGACGCGCCCGGGCGATGCTGGGCCTGGCCAACACGTTGCAACAGGAAGCCGCCGACGCCCGAGGCATGAAGTGCGGCACGCTGCGTATCGGATCGTTTGGGCCGACCGCGTCAAACCACTTGCTGCCCACTCTCCTCAATCACTTTCGCCGAGCCTATCCGGGCATTGAGGTGCATGTGGACGAAGGCCCTGACCGGCAGGTCATCCAATGGTTGGATGAACGGCGGGTGGATGTCGGGTTTGTGGTGCTCGATCAGGAACGCTTCGACACCGTGGCGGTATTCGAAGACCAGTTGGTGGTGTTGATACCGGTCGGCCACCCGCTGGCCGCCCGCGCAGCACTCCCCCTGCAAGCGCTGTGTGATGACCCGTTTATCCTGACCGAGGCAGGCTCCTCGGAACTGGTCATGCGCTTATTCAATACGGCCCGGCTACAGCCGAAAGTGCGTTACCGCTGTGCGCAGTTGCTCAGTACGCTGGAGGCGGTCAGCCGTGGCGACGGCCTGAGCATCGTGGCGCAAGCCTCGCTGCCGACACTCGACGACCCACGCTATGTCGTGCGGGCATTATCGCCTCCCGTCCCTCGTCGGATCGGCCTGGCCATACTGGATCGCCGTCAGTCCTCACCCGCCACCCTGGCGTTCATCGCCCTGGCGCAACGGCTGCAACACACCGAAACTCAACGGTAACTCAGGGTAAACGAGGCCAAGCCGTTGGCCGTGCCAGGCGTGATCGTCTTCTCGGTTTGGACATAGCGCGCGCTCAAAGGAATCTTGACGGTGCCATTACCGGTGCTGCCCACCTGCCACTGATTCGGGTTACCGATGGCAGAGGAATCCGGGCCGTAACTGACCAGTTGGCTGCCGGCCAGCAATTGCAGGGCCACACCTCTGGCGGTCGAATCGCGCGTCAAAGACAACCAGTGACTGCGATTGGCGGGTGAGGTCTGGTCGGTCAGCGTAATCCACACATCCAGGGTGCCGCCACTTGCGCCACTACAGTTCAGCGTGATGCTCTGGGTCACACTGCCGGCGTGACTGCCGGGCCCCTTGAAGTCGCGGCTGGCGACAGCCCCCAGCGGCATGCTGATCGACGGTGTAGAGACGGTGCAGGTGGGCTTGAGCGGTCGTGCGATCACTGCACCGGAGAAGTTGATCGCCACATAGCCTGGGTCTGCGGTAGTGACGTTTGTCAGCGTGTACCGGGCGATGTTGCTAGAGGCAATCGTGCCGTCCGATACCGGCCCGGTAGCCACCAGATAGACGCGCCCATAAAGCCCCCAGCCGTTAGGTTTGTTGTGCTTGGTGGCTAACAGGGTGGTATTGGAGTGGCTGATCGCGTGCATAGACTGGCCAGGGTCCTGGGCCATCATGGCGAAGCCGACCCCCGGCACGTTGGTCGCGTAGACCGGCATCGACAGGCCGGACGCGCTGAACGTCAAACCCGTAGCGGGCGAATTGACCACACTGATGTTCGCAGACACCGGATGCTCGATGGGCCAGTCCGTGTATCGACACAACATCACAAAGCTACCGGCGCGCCCGAAGTCATAACCGGTTTGCGCCCCAAGCACCTGCCCAATCTGCGGATTGACCGGCAAAGTGATCGCGGGAATGGAGAGATTCAGGGTCGTTTGAGGGGTACACGTCCCAGCATTCAAACTAAAATGAGCATGCGCTTGCGACGCCAACACCCCGCTCGCTAACAGTGCCCCAACGCGTAGATACCTGATCATCTCGCCACAGCCTCTTTCATGCGACCAAGGCCACTGAAAGGCAGCGTATGCACGTGGGTCGCGCCCTGGTCATCCAGGGTGCTGAAGCGCAACGTCGCCGGCCCTTGCCACGGCGCAACCGTGCCCGTTATCGCAATGTTTGTTGTAGAACGAGGCGGCAGCATCGGCGGCTCTTCATTGCGGTACTCGATACCGTCAAGGGTCAGGACGACACTTGACAACGACACATGGAAAGCACTGGGATTACGCACGTGGAGCCCCGGCCTGTCACCCTCTCGCCACCATTGCAGCGCCTGCACCGCGCCTTCAACCCGACCGTTCAGGCCGTCGGGACGCAGGAAAAGCTTGATGCGTGTGCGCAATGAAAATTGCACTTGATTGCCCGCTTCAACCGTAGGCCGGATACCCAGTACATTCAGCCAATACACCGACTCTTCAGGGGGCGTCGCGGCGTGCCCTGGCACGGGGTGATGAACCACGCGCAACGCCTGGGTCTTGCCGGTTTCCAGTCTCAGGACCGGTGGCGTCACCGTAAACGGGACATCGCTCAGTTCCGGCAAAGCCTGTGGATCGCCCTCATCAATCCACGCCTGGATCAATCTGGGGCCGTCGGCCTTATTGTGCAGGTTGACTGTCACCCCCCGCGCGGCGGCCGGGTAAATGACGCGGGTTCGGTCAATGACAATTTCGCCATAAGCCGCCCCCCCTTGTACTGCCAGCACCAGACCGGATACGGCCTTCAACAGCTTGGTGATGATCATCAACCGTTCTCCTCATGCCTGGCGGTGTCGCCTCTGCACTGACTGACCAATTGGTCGGCGTTCTCCTGGCGCTGCCCGGGCTGGCGGGGTGGCAAGCGGTAATGGATATAGCACCGATCGCCCGCCGCCTCAGTCCATCGGACGGTCAGCGTGCCTTGGTCAGCGGCGCCTCGTACAAACGCCTTGCCGGCTTGTCCGATAACCCCGACTTCGCGGCCATGCTCATCGAATACCTGGGCAGCAAACGGCAGCGGCCTGCCATCTGGATGGGTGGCCTTGATCACCAGGGCGCGGCCGCTGACGGTCTCGAACTTGACCAGCGACACCGCCCCCACGGTCGGCACGACGGAGCGGTTGGACTCCTTCAGTTCTACATCCACGGGCATGCCTTCCGGGTCGATATCGACTGCATTGGTGTGGAATGCCCGAAGGGACGGCAAAACCCCATAGCCGTGCTTATCGATATGCGCACCGGAGCTGCCGAGCTGCGCACCCTGGGCATGCGGTGCATACACCAACGCCGACGCTTCACCGAGGCTTTGCGAGAAGGTGATGCCACCGCCATGGGCGATGAGCCCGCCATCGGCACTCATGGACAATTGCGAGCTGTCCCGGCTCTGGCCGTAACCGGCACGCCAGTTGGCTTCGCTACCGCGATAACCTGCGTAGGCATTGAAGCTGGAGCCGTCCTGGTTGCCCGTGCTGCGGCTGCCGATCAGCCCGTACTGAGTTTGAGCCTCCTCCCCGAGCAAACCATGAACCCCGACCTGTTGTTGACTCCCTTGCACATCACCGGCATCCCGAGAAAACGAACTGCTCAGGGTCGCTGCCCTCGGGCCATCACCCAGTGGCATGGAGAGCGTCAGCACCAGGTGATTTTCAACACGCCCGGGCTGCGCCAACCGCCCGAAAAAAATGTCGTCACTGCGTTCACGGTCGCTCAACTGGTGCGTCTCGCTGATGATTGAGCGCTGCGCCGAGAGGCTCCAGTTGAGCTTCTTCCAGGTAGCGCCATACGTGGCCGTGAATGATGTTTGGCGCCCTTGCCGTCCGGACCAGTAGTCGATGGAGCTGCCGTACAAGCTCAGCGTGCCCTCCCCCAACTGCTGGCTGATTGTCAGATCCAGGCGGCTTTTCTGGCGGGCATAACGGTCGAGGCTCCCACCGTGGCGCCCCAAATCCTGCACATTCATTGCGTCCGGCAGGCTCAAATAGCCAGAGGTGGAGAACCGATAGGCGCCCAGCGCAAAATGGGTCCCGGAGAACGGCACATTTTTGCTATAGGCCAGCCCCCAGCTTTGACCGCTGATCACACCGTGCCCCTGCACTTGGGCACGCGAGTGGGTGGTGTCCAGCGCGAACCCACCCAGCAGCGTACTCATTGCCAGCCCCGCCTTGCCTTGACCGTAACCTTGGGAAAACGTACTGCCACCGTAGACGGACAGGTTATCGACAAGGCCATGCTGGAGCGTACCCTGGAACACCGAGGGGCTGGTGCCGCTGACCCCACGCTGTTGCACACGCCCCAGGGTCGCGCTGTATTGAGTGGCGCCGTAGCGCAAAAGGTGCGGGGCCGCTGAATAAGGCACGACAAAGGTGCTGCGTCGCCCGTCCACTTCCGTGACGCTGACGTTGAGGTCGCCACCGTAGCCGGTGGGGTACAGGTCGTCGATCACAAAGGGCCCAGGCGCCACGGTGGTTTCATAAAGGGTGTAACCGTTCTGGCGTACCGTCACCGTTGCGTTGCTGTCGGCGACGCCACGCACCTGCGGTGCATGGCCTTGTTGCGACTGAGCCAGCATGCGGTCATCGCTCGCCAGGGTAATGCCCCGCACACGCACGCCGTCGAGGATCTGACCGCTGCTGAAACTGTCGCCAACGGTCAGTTGGGAACGCCAGGTTGAAAGGGACCGTTGCAGGAAAGTCGCCGTTTGTTGATAAGGCACCAGACCGTTTCGCGACGCCCACGCCTGCCCGCCCTGGTGGCGCAGCCGCCAATCGCCCAGGTTGACGCCACCATTAAGGCCCAGATAAGCCCGATCCTCGCCTTCACCCGCGGTCACGGCACCGGCAGTAAAGTTGTAATTGAGCAGCACGGCGTCAACGCCTTTGTCCCATTGCGCGGGGTCAACGTAGCCCCGTACATAGCGGTTGATATAGAGCTGCGGGATGCTGAGGTTCAGCGTCAGAGACTCGATATCGACGCTGCTGCCGGCCATGGGAATCCATTGGTCAACATCGCGGCAGGCAGTGTCTGTGGTGCTCTCCAATTTTTGCGTCACGACCCCCAGTTGGGCCAGTTGCTCCAGGTTCAAGCAAGGCTGTGCTCCCTCCAGTTGATTACGCGATACAAACCTGATCTCGCGACGCCCCATTGATTGTCCGTTGAGCATGACATCCAGGCGGTAGACGCCCGGAGCCAATGCATTACGGGTATTGAACCGCGAGATATCCGCCGTGCTGGTCAGGCCACTGGCAAACGCCTCTATGTCAAACAGCAACGGGGCCGCCTCGGCCGACATCAGTAGCGGGCTGAGTACGCCAAGCAACAACAGAAACCGAGGGTTGGATAACAGCCAGGCAGAAACTCGATAACACGTTAAATGCAGTGAGGCAGACATAGTCAGAACTTCAGCGGAGCACGTTGCGCCACGGAAAACGCGCCGTAATCGTTGATGTATTTGAAATGCACTTGAGCGTCGGCAGGAATCACGTGCACGACCTCGCGCACCGGCAGGTTCAAATGGCCACCGGGAGGCACCATGCCCGCTCCCACAGGCAGCAGGCTCGCACCAGGTTGCGAGCCCATGGCCAGCGCCACCTCATTGAACGTCACGTGATAGGCCGATGGATTGTGCACTTGCAGCAACGAGCCTTGGGCACTGCGGTGCAGGGTCCAGTGCAATTGAGTAGGCGCCTCATCCGCGCTGCCCGGCAAATGCGAGGGGCGAAAGAACACTTTGGTACGGATACGAAAAGCGAACTGCAGGTGGTTCGATGAGGTGTCGTCCGGCGTCAAGTGCGGCGCATTGATTTTGGGGGGGATCTCCAGGGCATTTAGCCAGAACAACGACTCCCGGTCGCCCGGCAACGGGTCCTGGGTATAAACCAACCGTACCGCCTGACTTTTACCCGGGTCCAGGCGGAATACCGGGGGCGAAAGGCTGAAAGGCACGTCGCTGCGCGATGGGTCTGGCGCTTTGTCGCCCTGGTCCAGCCACACCTGGACAAGACGCGGTGCCTGTTGATCATCGTTGGTCAGGCGCAGCGTGATTTCACGTCGCTCCTGCGGGTAGATGTGCCGCGTGCCGTCGATCACCAAGCCCGCGTGGGCAATGGTGGGCAAGCCTATGAGGCTCAATAGCAGTGTTCGGGCAAACATGAGAGTGTCCTTCAAGGCGCTATTGGGTGCCTGGCGAACGGCCGGGCACCTTAGCCTTGCTCAGGGGAACGTCACCGAATACAACACTTGCGTGCTTACCGGACCCGGAGTTGCTTTCCCAGTGGCAAAATATTGAGCGGCAAACGGTAACGAGACCGTGCCGCTTTCGGGAACTGTGGCGCTGCTCGAATTCATGGCCAGTCGAAGGTCCATGGGGCGGTTGGTGGTGCCGTCCACAATCTGTACTTCAACGAGGGACGCAGGTTTTGGCTTGGCCGGGGCCTGGTTCATCAAGTTACCGGTCGCCGGGTTGATCGCCGGGCTGCTGCTCTCATACAACACCGCGACAACCGTATCCTTCGGGCAAGTGCTCACATGGATAAAGAACGGTTTCGATCCGGCCGTCTGACCGGGCGCGTTGAGGGCGCTGGCCTGGACCTTGTTGAGTGCCACCGAAAAGTTCGGGCTGGCGCCAGGCGTCGAGCCTGACCCGCCACTGATGCTGCAGGTTGTACCGGTGATCTCGCCGGTCAGGGTAATGGTGCCGTCTGCGGCAAACACAGGCAGGGCGGCAACGCCGGTAGCCGCCAGAAAGACAACGGCCAGTGCGATCTTCTTCATTGCTGAGATTTCCTCGTCATGTCATTAAAGCGTTGCAAGTCGCCTTTCGATAATCGAAAGACGAGACCCGGCCGTCCCGCCAAAATTGGGCTGATACGGCTGTGAGAGAGGTTTGAAGGGTTATCGCTCCTGCGTCTCTTACTTTTTGCAACGATGTTTATCTTGCCAACGTGAAGTGCCCGTCACAACTGACCGAACGGCTAGGTCAGTCCGATTCAAACAAGTGAGCACAGCCTGGAAATGCCATCTATCATCGGCACATATCACTCTTTTTTCCGCCACTGGCTGCCCCCGATGCCCCTGACCGCCAAAGGCCCCCGAAGCCGAGTTTCACGCTACCTCATCAGCGCCGTCTGCGGCCTGCTGCCCGTTCTACTCGGGGTTGCGATTCTTCATTGGCAAGCCGAACGCACGCTTGAACAAAGCACCACCCAAACCGCTAAAGAAGCGATACGCCAGTTTGACTTGATGCTCGACAACACCGCCCTCGCCGCTCGGACGTTGCTGCCGTTGGCCGGCCAGCCCTGTGATAAAGGGGCAAAACTGGCGCTGCGTGAGCAGGTCACGCGCCGACCGTTTGTGCGCGCCACCACCTTGTCCTGGCAAAGAAACATTTATTGCAGCTCACTGTTTGGCAGCAGCCACCAGTCGCCGGTCAACCCGGATGACTACGTGGGAGGCCGGCTGTGGTTGATGAGCGGCAACCCCGTCACCCCGGACACGGCATTGCTGGTGTACCGGCTGGTAGAGGGCGATCGAGGGGCGTTTGCCTCGATTGACGGCTACCACCTCACGAACGCCTTGCGTTTGATCAGCCGTTACGCGCACCTGGTACTGCAAGTCGGCCCCAACTGGCTGGATGCCAACGGCAAAGTACATGACGGCCCAGTGCCGGAATTTGCGGTAGCCCATCACCATTTGGCGTCCGCGCATTATCAATACAGTGTCGAGGCGGGTATGCCCGCGGGTGAAACCTGGCGTTATATGCAGGCCCGTTACCCGGCGTTGTTCAGCCTGGTGGTGTTCTTTGGTGTGCTGGCAGGCGTCCTGGCGCATTGGTTGCAAAAGCGCTCCTCGGCCCCCACCCAAGAGTTGCAACGCGCATTGAGCGCCAATGAATTCATCCCGTATTTCCAACCGGTAGTGCGCGGCGACACACGCCAATGGGCTGGCTGTGAAGTGCTGATGCGCTGGAAACACCCAAAGGAGGGCCTGGTGCGGCCGGACTTGTTCATTCCGCTGGCCGAGCACTCTGGCCTGATCGTGCCGATGACACGGGCCTTGCTGCGCCAGACCGCCGCGCAACTGGCGCCCCATGCCGCACGGTTCAGCCCCGGTTTCCATATCGGCGTCAACATTACCGCACGGCATTGCCAGGACCTCGAACTGGTGCAGGACTGCCGGGAGTTCCTCGCCGCCTTCCCGCCCGGCCAGGTCAGCCTGGTGCTGGAGTTGACCGAGCGGGAGCTGATCGAACCTACCGACACCACCCGCCGCTTGTTCGATGCCCTGCACCAACTGGGCGTGCTGATTGCGATTGATGACTTTGGTACCGGCCATTCCAGCCTGGGTTACTTGCGCAACTTCAATGTCGACTACTTGAAGATTGATCAAAGTTTCGTCGCCATGATCGGGGCGGATGCACTGTCGCGGCACATTCTTGACAGCATCATAGAACTGTCGGGCAAGCTGGATCTGGGTATCGTTGCCGAAGGCGTGGAAACAGCCGAACAGTGTGAGTACCTTGTTGCACAAGGCGTAGACTTCTTACAGGGCTATCTGTTCGGGCGGCCGTTGCCTTGCGATGAATTCATTAAATCTTTGGCCAGCCATTGAATAGACACCGACGACCTTCGATGAAAGGTTGTTATTTCGACAACAGACATGATTTACTCAAGATGGATTAACTACTACAATTTTTCCAGCCTGTGCAGCACTCGCAGAACGGCCGTTTTCGTTAAGTTTCCTTAACGCTCTTGGCTGATAGCTTTGTCTGCAGTTGATAGCAGCAAAATACACTATTGGAGTACATATTTTGTCCAGACTCGCCGAATTTCGCGCAGCAGAAAAAGCCCTTAAAGAGCAGCTTGCCCAGCTGGAATCCTTGAAGAACGACGCAGGCTTGAAGAAAGAAATCGAATTCGAAGAAAAGCTTAAAAAGCTGATGGACAGCTACGGTAAAAGTCTGCGCGACGTGATCTCCATCCTTGATCCAACCCCAAGCAAGGGGGGCCTTACGATTGCCGCCGCACCAAAACAACGCCGTGCACGGGTGGTCAAGGTGTATCACAACCCACACACTGGCGAGTTGATCGAGACCAAAGGCGGCAACCACCGCGGCCTGAAAGCCTGGAAAGAACAGTACGGCGCCGCCACTGTAGATTCCTGGCTTCGCGGCTGATCAATATGCACTAACAAAGAGCCCCGCATAAGCGGGGCTTTTTGTTGTCTATGGGTTCGAAAACGAACTTAACTAACCGTTCATCTTGTTCACAATCGATCAGGTTAACGCGCTCAAAGTTTCAGGCTGTCACGCACCGAACTGACTTCGTCCTTACTGGCTTCGTAGGCTTGTGTTTGGCCCGCGTATGAAAATACATACGCTCTCTCGGCACCCACTGCGGCGACTAATGTTTGTGACAGCACATGCCGTCCATTCTCGGTAATCACACAGGTAGTTTCCAACGCCTCAAGATGACTCAATGTCGTGGGGTGCATCTTGCTGCATACGCTTTGATAACCGCCTTGGGCAAAATCTTTCTGGATCGATTTGCGCATTTCCAGCAACACACCCTGAAGATTAACTTTATGCCCGGCGTCGATCGGTGTACCGGTCAACTCCATGACCATCAAGGTCGCGCCATTTTCATCATTCTTGATCGCCCGCTGCCGGGACACCGCTTGAGGCTTTTCGGGCGTTTCACCATCGGGCACGACTTCCTCGACCTGCCAACCGCTGGGCCAATGAATCTCCGGGTCGGCGGCTAGCACGAACGGGCTGCCCAACAGTAAACACACAGCGCTCAACAACGGCTTACGAAACTCGATCATTGCGAAAAACACCCAAGGTTCCAACGGCAAAGTTTGAGGCCCAGCCCCCGCCGGTCGCAAGGACCGCGTGACCTTTTTCATTTGGCTCAGCAGGCGACGCTTGCGTATCATGGCTCGGTGACAAGGATGCCAGCCGCAAGCCAAGGGACCGCTCATCTCACCTCAAGCCGCGTTTGCCCCATTTTTTTCTGGAGGGCCCATGAGCCTGCACGAACTGAACACCTTCCCGGGCGTCACCGCCCAACCTGACACCGCCACCTCGAACTTCGTGTTCAACCACACCATGCTGCGGGTCAAAGACATCACCAAGTCGCTGGATTTCTATACCCGCGTCCTGGGCTTCTCCCTGGTTGAAAAACGTGACTTCCCGGAAGCTGAATTCAGCCTGTATTTCCTGGCTTTGGTCGACAAGGCCCAGATCCCGGCCGATGCCGCCGAGCGTACGCAATGGATGAAGTCAATTCCAGGCATTCTGGAGCTGACCCACAACCACGGCACCGAAAACGATGCCGACTTCGCCTACCACAACGGCAACACTGACCCACGTGGCTTTGGTCATATCTGCATTTCGGTTCCGGATATCGTCGCGGCCTGCGAGCGCTTCGAAGCCCTGGGCTGTGATTTCCAGAAACGCCTGACCGATGGCCGCATGAAGAGCCTGGCTTTCATCAAGGACCCGGACGCGTACTGGGTTGAGATCATCCAGCCAGCACCGATGTAAACGTTTCACGCAGAACAAAAAAACCCATGATCGCTCATGGGTTTTTTCATTTGCGGGGCTGACGTCAGGCCGGGGCGGACGTACGGATCAGGTGGTCGAACGCACTCAGGGAGGCTTTGGCGCCCTCACCTACTGCAATCACGATCTGCTTGTACGGCACGGTTGTCACATCACCGGCAGCAAACACGCCAGGCAGTGACGTCTCACCACGCGCATCGACAATAATCTCGCCACGAGGCGTCAGCTCGACTGTACCTTTGAGCCAGTCCGTGTTCGGCAGCAAACCGATCTGCACAAAGATACCTTCCAGGTCGACGGTCTTGAACTCACCACTGTCGCGGTCCTTGTAGGCCAGGCCAGTGACTTTTTGGCCATCGCCTTTGACTTCACTGGTCAACGCGCTGGTGATGACATCCACGTTCGGCAGGCTGTAGAGCTTGCGCTGCAACACGGCATCGGCACGCAGCTTGCTGTCGAACTCAAGCAAGGTAACGTGACTGACGATACCGGCCAGGTCGATGGCCGCTTCAACGCCGGAGTTACCGCCGCCGATCACCGCCACACGCTTGCCCTTGAACAGCGGGCCATCGCAGTGCGGACAGAAGCACACGCCCTTGGCTTTGTATGCCTGCTCGCCCGGCACCCCCATTTCGCGCCAGCGCGCACCCGTGGCCAGGATCACCGTCTTGGACTTGAGCGTGGCGCCGCTTTCAAAGCGAATTTCGTGCAAGTCACCGGCTTTTTTTGCCGGGACCAAGTGGCTGGCACGTTGCAGGTTCATGATATCCACGTCGTACTGACGCACGTGAGCTTCCAGCGCACTGGCCAGTTTCGGCCCTTCGGTTTCCTGTACCGAGATAAAGTTCTCGATCGACATGGTGTCCAACACCTGGCCACCGAATCGCTCGGCCGCCACACCGGTACGGATACCTTTACGCGCCGCGTAGATCGCCGCCGAAGAACCCGCAGGGCCGCCGCCTACGACCAACACATCAAAGGCGTCCTTGGCGCTGATTTTTTCGGCAGCTTTTTCGATCCCGCTGGTGTCGAGCTTGGCGAGGATTTCTTCCAGGCCCATACGGCCCTGGCCGAAGTTCACACCGTTGAGGTAGACGCTGGGCACCGCCATGATCTGGCGCTCATCGACTTCAGCCTGGAACAACGCGCCATCGATCGCCACGTGGCGGATATTCGGGTTGAGCACAGCCATCAGGTTCAGGGCCTGGACCACGTCCGGGCAGTTCTGGCACGACAGCGAGAAATAAGTCTCGAAGCTGAACTCGCCTTTCAGGGCGCGGATCTGTTCAATCACTTCGACACTCGCCTTCGACGGGTGGCCACCGACTTGCAGCAGGGCCAGCACCAGCGAAGTGAATTCATGGCCCATGGGGATGCCGGCGAAACGCAGGCTGATATCGGCACCCGGGCGGTTGATAGAGAACGATGGCTTACGTGCATCATTGCCATCGCTCTTCAGGGTAATCAGCGTGGTGAGGCTGGTTACGTCCTGCAAAAGGGCAAGCATTTCCTGGGATTTCGCGCCGTCGTCGAGGGAGGCGACGATCTCGATCGGCTGGGTGACCCGCTCCAGGTATGACTTCAACTGAGCTTTAAGATTGGCGTCCAACATACGGGCGATTTCCTATTAATTCGGTTTATTGCAGACAAAAAAACGCCCGAGCGAATCTCGCCCGGGCGTTTTGAGGGCGGATGCAGCTTACTTAAGTGCGGATTCCCGCCCTTGATACGTCTTCACAGACTTAGATCTTGCCGACCAGGTCCAAGGACGGAGCCAGGGTGGCCTCGCCTTCTTTCCACTTGGCTGGGCACACTTCGCCTGGGTGGGCAGCAACGTACTGGGCAGCTTTGATCTTGCGCAGCAGCTCGGAAGCGTCACGGCCAACACCGCCGTCGTTCAGTTCGACAATCTTGATCTGACCTTCTGGGTTGATCACGAAAGTGCCGCGGTCTGCCAGGCCAGCTTCTTCGATCAGCACGTCGAAGTTGCGGGAGATGGTCAGGGTTGGGTCGCCGATCATGGTGTATTGGATCTTGCCGATGGCTGGCGAAGTGTTGTGCCAGGCAGCGTGTGCAAAGTGGGTGTCAGTGGAAACGCTGTAGATTTCGACGCCCAGCTTCTGGAATTCGGCGTAGTTGTCAGCCAGGTCTTCCAGCTCGGTTGGGCAAACGAAGGTGAAGTCGGCTGGGTAGAAGAACACGACCGACCATTTGCCTTTCAGGTCAGCGTCGGACACCTCTACGAAGCTGCCGTTTTTGAATGCGGTGGCTTTAAACGGTTTTACTTGGCTGTTGATGATAGGCATCGTTGACTCTCCGTCAGGGGTTAAGAAGTTGATGAGATGAATCCTACCCACTCTCTCGGCCGATGGCTCATTGGCAAACCTGATGCTGACGATTGGTTTTCCCTATCAGATGACCGTACTAATAGAAGAAATCTTAAATCAGCGGTTGGGAGGCCAGCGTCATGCCGAGAAAGGGCGTCGCTTCAACATAGCGCATGGCGGATTTCATGTCGTTCCAGCCGACGTAACTCATCAGCGACTTCAAATCCCAGCCGCTGCGATGGGCCCAGGTAGCAAAGCCGCGTCGCAGGGAGTGGCTGGTGTACTGTTCGGCGGCAATGCCTGCGCGCTCCAGAGCTTGGCGTAATAACGGGATCACACTGTTGGGGTGCAACCCCTCCTCACCCAGGTTGCCCCAGCGATCGATCCCGCGAAATACCGGCCCACGCACCAGCGCCGAAACGCTGAGCCAGTCGCAATAGGCGTGTACCGGGCATAGGCGCAGCAGTGCCGGTGTCTGGTAGGTCTTGCCGAGGTTGTCCCGATCGCTCTTGCTACGCGGCAAGTACAGGCTGATGCCGGCCCCTGGCACCGCGTGCACGTGTTCGATATCCAGGCGGCAGAGTTCATCACTGCGAAAGCCGCGCCAGAACCCCAGCAGGATCAACGCCGTGTCGCGCTTGGCCCGCAACAACCGCGGCTGATCCAGATTGTCGCTCGCCTCTTTGGCTTCAACCTCAAGGGATGCAATCACTTGCTCCAGGTGCTTGAGCTGCAACGGCTCGGCCTGCCTCTCCCGCACCAGGTGTAGCGCCCGAATGCCCTTGAGCACCTTGCGTACCACCGGCGCCTTGGTCGGGTCGGGAAAGCCCTGGCTGGTATGCCACTGCGCCAATGCCGAAAGCCGCAGTTTCAACGTATTCACCGCCAGCACCCCGGCATGCGCCACCAGATACCGCGCCACGCTGTCACTGGTGGCAGGCAGAAACCCGCCCCAACTCACTTCAAAGTGCTCGATGGCCGCACGATAACTGCGGCGTGTGTTGTCGCGCGTGGCGGCGTTGAGGTAACGATCCAGGTCGCTCATGGGAGCCTTTTCGTACGGCGGGTGGATGAATGGGCGATGAAAATGCGGATGACACGGGATAATACGCCAATATCCCGCCTGTTAAATCATGAATTTCAACGCTATTTTATTCGTGTTAGAGTATGTATATACATACCATGTACCACAGTACTAAATCGACGGAGACCCCATGGCTCGCGGCGGCATAAACAAAGCAGTAGTTCAGACGGCACGCTTGGCAATCCTCGCCCGCGGCGAAAACCCCAGCATCGATGCCGTACGCATCGAGATGGGGAATACCGGCTCGAAAACCACTATTCATCGCTATTTGAAGGAGCTGGACGACAGCGAAAACCGGCTGACCATTACCGAAGCGCCAATAGACGACGAGCTGGGTGAACTGGTCGCGCGCCTGGCCCAGCGCCTCAAAGACAAGGCTCAGGAGCCGATTGACCTGGCCCTGGCGCAATTCGAGCAGCAAAAGGCCGCCCTGCTCGCCCAAGTGCAAGCGCTTGAAGAAGCTCACGACCTGCTCAAGCAGCAATTTGATATCCAGGCCGCGGCCTTGGCGCAAGAAAGTGCAGCCCTGCAAACGGCCAGTACCAGCCTGCAGAGCGAGCAAACACGCAATGCCGGACTAAGCCAGGCGTGCAGTGATTACGAACTGAGGATCAACGACAAAGACGAGCAGATTCGCTCTTTGGAAGACAAGCACCTGCACGCTCGGGACGCCCTTGAGCACTACCGCAATGCGGTCAAGGAGCAGCGTGAGCAGGAGCAGCGTCGCCACGAAGGCCAGTTGCAGCAGGTACAGGCCGAACTGCGTCAGGCCCAGCAAAGTGCCCTGGTGCGCCAGGATGAAATCACCCAGCTGCATCGTGACAACGAGCGCTTGCTGATTGAGCATCGGGTAACGACGAAGGAACTGAGCGCGCTGCAAGAACAAGCCCGCAAAGACCAGGCTCTACAGTTCAAGCTGAACGAGCAGGTCAGCCAGATCGACAGCGAGCGCACCCTGCTTCAGGAGCGCCTGCGGGTTGCCGTGCTGGACAGCCAGTCCCGCCAGGAGGCACTGATCGAGCACCAGCACAGCAACAAGGCGCTGGAGCTGGAACTGGTCAAGGCCCAAGCCAGCATCGAAGCGCTGCGCCTGGCAGCCGTCGTTGCAACGGCGCCAGAGGCAACTGGCGAAGCCTGATCAGCCGGTCACAGGCGTGCGCAGGGTGACAAACTCTTCCGCCGCCGTAGGATGCACGCCGATGGTCTCGTCGAAATGCTGCTTGGTCGCGCCCGCCTTGAGCGCGATCGCCAGGCCCTGCACGATTTCACCGGCGTCCGGACCGACCATATGGCAACCCAGCACCTTGTCGGTGTCGGCATCGACCACCAGCTTCATCAGGGTCTTTTCCTGACAGTCAGTGAGCGTCAACTTCATCGGCCGGAAACGGCTTTCGAAGATCTGCACGTTGTGCCCCTTGTCTTGCGCCTCCTCTTGCGTCAAGCCAACAGTGCCGATGTTCGGCAAACTGAACACCGCCGTCGGAATATTTGCGTAATCTACCGGCCGGTATTGCTCGGGCTTGAACAGGCGACGCGCGACAGCCATGCCTTCCGCCAGTGCGACCGGCGTCAGTTGCACGCGACCAATCACATCGCCAATGGCCAGGATGGACGGCTCGGCAGTCTGGTACAGGTCATCCACCTCAACGAAGCCACGCTTGTCGAGCTTGACGCCGGTATTTTCCAGGCCCAGGTTATCCAGCATCGGTCGACGGCCAGTGGCATAGAACACGCAATCAGCTTCCAGCACGCGACCGTCTTTTAGGGTGGCTTTGAGGCTGCCGTCCGCTTGCTTCTCGATGCGTTCGATATCGGCATTAAACTGCAGGTCCAGGCCGCGCTTGGTCAACTCCTCCTGCAAGTGCTTACGCACGGCACCATCAAAACCGCGCAAGAACAGGTCACCGCGATACAACAGCGAGGTCTGCGCGCCCAGGCCATGGAAAATACCTGCGAACTCAACGGCGATATAACCCCCGCCGACCACCAGCACGCGCTTGGGCAACGTTTTTAGGAAGAACGCCTCATTGGAACCGATGGCGTGTTCGCGACCAGGAATCTCTGGAATCTGCGGCCAGCCGCCCGTGGCAATGAGAATGTGCCTGGCGGTAAAACGCGCACCATTGATCTCTACCTGATGTGCATCAACCAGTCGCGCGTGCCCTTCGTGCAGGGTCACGCCACTGTTAACCAGCAGATTGCGATAAATGCCGTTGAGGCGATTGATTTCACGGTCCTTGTTGGCGATCAGGGTCGCCCAGTCAAAGTTCGCCTCGCCCAGCGACCAGCCAAACCCGCTGGCTTGTTCAAAGTCTTCGGCAAAATGAGCGCCGTATACCAACAGTTTCTTCGGCACGCAGCCGACGTTCACGCACGTACCGCCCAGATAGCGGCTTTCGGCCACGGCCACCTTGGCGCCAAAGCCTGCGGCAAAACGCGCCGCGCGCACACCACCGGAACCGGCGCCAATTACATACAGATCAAAATCGTAGGCCATTTCACTCTCCTCGGCAGGACGTCAGCATACCGACTTACATAAGGCTGAAAAACGAAAAAGCCACCCGAAGGTGGCTTTTTTAGGCAGGCAACCGTGTATCAGTAAGCCTTACCAGTCTTGTAGAAGTGCTCGTAGCAGAAGTTGGTCGCCTCGATGTAGCCTTCGGCGCCACCGCAGTCAAAACGACGGCCTTTGAATTTGTAGGCAATAACACAACCGTCTTTGGCTTGCTTCAACAGGGCGTCAGTGATCTGGATTTCGCCGCCCTTGCCTGGCTCGGTTTCTTCGATCAGCTTGAAGATATCCGGTGTCAGGATGTAACGGCCGATGATCGCCAGGTTCGACGGTGCATCTTCGGGGGCCGGTTTCTCGACCATGTCGCGTACACGGATCAGGCCGTCACCAATGTCATCGCCGGCAATTACGCCGTACTTGTTGGTTTCTTGAGGGTCAACCTCTTGAACCGCAACGATGGTGCAGCGGTATTTCTGGTACAGCTTGACCATCTGGGTCAGTACGCCATCGCCTTCCAGGTTCACACACAAGTCATCGGCCAGCACTACCGCGAAGGGCTCGTCGCCGATCAATGGGCGGCCGGTCAGGATGGCATGGCCAAGGCCTTTCATCTGGGTCTGACGGGTGTAGGAGAACGAGCACTCGTCCAGCAGCTTACGGATACCAACCAGGTATTTTTCCTTGTCGGTGCCCTTGATCTGGTTTTCCAGCTCGTAGCTGATGTCGAAGTGGTCTTCCAGTGCGCGCTTACCACGGCCCGTCACGATGGAGATTTCGTTCAAGCCGGCATCCAGAGCCTCTTCGACGCCGTACTGAATCAGTGGCTTGTTCACCACCGGCAGCATCTCTTTGGGCATGGCTTTGGTCGCTGGCAAGAAGCGAGTGCCGTAACCGGCTGCTGGGAACAAGCATTTCTTGATCATATAAGTCCTTACAAAGGGCTGTGCGTACGAAATTCGGCGCAGTCTAATCAGGCCGCAGTCACCTTACAATGGGTCCTGCTGGCGTTGCGATGTCATCATAGAGAAAAAATGTCGGCGTAAGTTCCGCTGTTCCTACAAAGAGCGTTACCAACCGCTAGGCAAAACATGCCTTGGCGCCTTTATTTAAAAGGGCTGTAACCGTTTTAGCACGCTTTTCGATGCCCGGCACTGACATGCAACAACTTACGCTGCTCCATCGCATTTGGCGCTATGATTGCACCCTTGATCCAGACCACGAGATTGTTAATAGATGTCAGAACCAAAAGGCGTAAACGGCTACTTGATCACGCAGCGAGCGGACGGCTGGCACTTGATCAACTTTCACGGTGACAGCGTCGCCGGTTCCTTCGCAACCGAGTCTCAAGCGATTGCGGTTGCCGAAGTGTTTGTAGACGAAGCCGGCCATGCGTCGAGCAAACGGCCCAAAGGCAAGTAAAACTCGCCCCGCTGCCGATGAAAGCCCCGATCAACGGGGCTTTTTTGCGTTTGGCTGTACCTTGATGGCCGTTAGCTATAGTCTCCCTCCAACGCCCCACGACAGTGTCAGCGCCCTCCAACACCCTCGACGACGACCCCCTTATGAACAAAATCCTGGCACTGACTGCGGTATTGGCGCTGGCCGGCTGCACCACCACGTCCGACACCTACCTGAAAAACGGTGAGCAAGGCCTGACCATCGACTGCTCGGGCGAGGCCAACTCCTGGGCCAGCTGTTATGAGAAAGCCGATGCCTCCTGCGCAGGCACCGGCTACCGCATCGTCGGCACCGCAGGCACCCCAGCCCTGAAGGAAAGCGACAAGACCCTGGGCAAGGACGTCGGTAATTTCAAGAGCCGCAGTGTTGTCGTGGTCTGCAAATAATTCGTCGCGCTACAGGTGAACTTCGGCGAACTTGATACCCAGGCCACGCAAGATGTCGATCAGGTCGTCCAGGCGCGGGAATGACTCGACCTCATCCTGATCGTCCACCAGGAAGTAACTGCGGCCACCACTTTTCTTGAAAAATACGATCCACTCGCCGAGATCGGCGGGGTTCTGGATGACATGAGTCGCCGAAATCTGACCTTCGGCATGGCGGGCTTTGACGTGTTCGCGCTTCATAACGGGCTTTCCAAGAAGGGCAAATGCCGCTCAAACCCAGGGCTTGAGCGGCATTTTTGTAGTGAATACCCAACAGTTTAACGGATGCCCTGCCCAATCAGCACGCCGTCTACCGTTTGGCCGTAAAGATTGACCCCGTCGTTGGCGTGACACTTCACGCGGGTGTTCTCTACCCAAAACCACGGCAAAAAAAAGCCTGACACGGCGCAAGCAGGGTCAGGCTTTTTTATCGGGTTCAGTGCGTGGGACAAGCCTGGGGCTCAGCCGGAAATACAATCCTCCCCAGCTTTCTTGATGTCGCCTGGCCGGATCGGCACATTGGACATGCTTTCATAGAGCTTGATACTGCTGCCACTGGAGCGCTCTTCAATTTCAAAGATTGCCGAAGGATCAGCCGAGAATTTCTGCGGCACAATCACCTGAACCCCATCTTTATGAGGCTCGATCTGTGGTGGCCGGCGGGTCGTGGCCAATTTTCGCACTACGCACGCAGCATATTCCGGCGGTTTTTTCCCTGAAATGACCACCAATGTGGGTGGGGTCTGCTTGATATCTGCAACCGAAGCACATCCGCCTATCGCCAAGGCCAGCACCAACACACTCCACTTCATACTAAAACCTCCGATAAAGACCCTACGACAGCGGGGATGGTAAATTTCTCCCGCCAACGTAGGATTTATCTCTTAAAACTCGGTAAATAACTGTTTTAAATTGTCGAAGTCGTCGACGACGACCCGATAATAAACGCGCTGGGGCTGATAAACTCCATCTTAACCTACGTATCGTTCTGATTTTTCAGAAAAAGCCCTTCTGGAGACACCCCATGAAATTCATCCACCAGCGTGAGCATCTCAACGAGGGAGACATTGTCGTTATCGAATGCTCGCAGACCTGCAACATTCGCCTGATGAGTGACGCCAATTTCCGCAGCTTCAAAAACGGCGGTCGCCATACCTACCACGGTGGCGCATTCGATAAGTTCCCGGCAAAAATCACCGCACCCAGCACCGGGTTCTGGAACATTACCCTGGATGTAGTGACACGCCGTGCCATCAGCGTCACCCGCAAACCGACGTTGTCCCACAAGATCCGTATCGTTCGTCGCACCAGCACTAAGCTGAGCTGATCCGAACACCGACAGGAAAAAACCAGTGACCGCCACGACCAAATACGTCATCAAGTACAAGCTCAACGGCGAACGCCGCTTTGAATTTGCCCAGTTGCACACCCAGAGCGTCGAAGAAGCCAAGCAAGCCCTGGCGAAAATCCACGATGCCAGCGACGAAATTACCGACATCAACGTGAGCAAGGCGCTGTAAGCCATGCAAGGCCCTACCGGCGAACTGTTCACCGAAGATGTCCTGCAACAGCGGCCGGGACGCGAGCAGATTGGCCAAGAGTCTTATGTGTTAAGGGGCTATGCCCTACCCTGGATTGACCGCGTGTTGCCCCAGTTGCGAGGTGTCCTGGCCCAATCACCGTTTCGGCAAATGGTCACGCCTGGAGGCTTCCCCCTGTCGGCGGCGCTGAGCAGCTGCGGAGAGCTGGGTTGGACCACCGACAGCACCGGTTATCGCTACAGCCCGCTTGATCCCCGCAGCCAGCAACCTTGGCCGGCCATGCCTGACACCCTGCGGCAACTGGCCGTGCTGGCGGCGATAGAGGCCGGCTTCTGCGACTTCTCGCCGGATGCCTGCCTGATCAACCGCTATGTGCCCGGGGCGAAGATGTCCTTGCATCAGGATAAGAACGAATGCAACTACAGCGCGCCCGTGGTCTCGGTATCCCTGGGCATGCCGGCGATTTTCCTGTTTGGGGGGCATGCGCGCAGTGACAAGCCGCAAAGGATCTCGCTGTTTCACGGCGATGTGGTGGTCTGGGGCGGCGTCGATCGCTTGCGCTTTCATGGGGTCATGCCGATCAAGGAAGGCGTGCATTCGATCATGGGGCCGCAACGTATCAATCTGACCTTCCGTACTGCTGGCTAATTTGACCGCAAGCTTCAGAGTGTCGAGCGTTCCCCGCATGGTTAAGCTGCCCATGAACCGTCAAGAGTGCAGGCCATGAACAACGAACAAGACCCTCGCTGGGCCGCCATCGTCGCCCGCGATGTCAAGGCTGACACGCTGTTTGTCTACGGCGTGAAAACCACAGGTGTGTATTGCCGGCCCAGTAGCGCCTCACGCTTGCCACGCCCGGAAAATATCGAATTCTTCGACTCCCCGGCGCAAGCCGAAGCAGCGGGTTACCGCCCAAGCAAGCGCGCCACCGGCGACCAGACCCAGTTGGCCGCCCACCATGCGCAGTTAGTCGCCGATGCGTGCAGGCATATCGAACAGGCCGAAACACCGCCGAGCCTGGAGACACTCGCCCGCCTCGCCGGGTTGAGTACGTTCCACTTCCATCGCATCTTCAAAGCCATCACCGGGCTGACGCCCAAGGGGTACGCCGGCGCCCTTCGCTCACGCAAAGTGCGCGTCGGCCTCAAGGGCCAGCACTCCGTTACAGCAACGCTGTACGACGCCGGATTCAATTCCAACAGTCGTTTCTATGAGTCCGCTGATCAGTTACTCGGAATGACGCCCAGCGATTACAAAGCCGGTGGTCTCAATAGCACGATTCATTTTGCGGTGGGCCAATGCTCGCTGGGTGCGATTCTGGTGGCCCAGAGCCAACGTGGCGTGTGCGCGATTTTGTTGGGGGATGATCCGGACCTGCTGGTGCGAGACCTGCAGGACCAATTTCCCAAGGCCGAATTGGTCGGCGCGGATCGAAACTTTGAGCAATTGGTCGCCCAGGTCGTGGGCTTTATCGAAGCACCCGCCCTGGGTTTGGATTTGCCCCTGGACTTGCGCGGCACCGCCTTTCAGGAGCGTGTATGGCAGGCGCTGCGCGAAATCCCAGTGGGCAGCACCGCCAGCTATGCGCAGATTGCCGAGCGTATCGGCGCGCCCAAATCCTTTCGTGCCGTGGCCCAGGCCTGTGGAGCCAACCACTTGGCGGTGGCGATCCCCTGTCACCGTGTGGTGCGCAGCAACGGCGAGCTGTCCGGTTACCGCTGGGGCGTAGAGCGCAAGCGGCAACTGCTGGAACGGGAAACTCGGTGAGTCGCTAGCGGATGCCGATATAAATCAGCGCCTCCTCGTCCGCCTTATACACCTCGAAGTCCGTCACAAACGCTCGCGACTCAACACCAGGCTGCTCGAAATAGGCCCACACCCGTTGCCAGGTCGCAATGATTGCTTCCGGCATCGGCCCATGGGCCTCAAATACCAGATAACGCCCTGGCTCAATCACCAGGCTTTCAAAACCGCGTGCCGATGCTGCGCTGGCAACGCCTGCCGTCACATCAAACAAGCCCCGCGCATCCGACTCGTAGCCGCTGTACACCCCGTACACCGGTGACTCTGGCTGCTTGCCTGGAATCTTCTGGTAAAGCCCTTCACTAAAAAATCGTTGCCACATCGGGCCGATTTTCGCGCTGGAGGGCTGCAACTCATCCTCATTACGTGTCCGAACTTGCAGCCCGGACACCCTGATTGCCGCCACCACCTGTTCCTTGATCGCTTGCAAAGCCCTCTCCTTTTAGAACTTGAATTTACGTTGACGGAATTCGGCGACCCGATGCCGATTGCCACACCATGCCATCAGGCTGAAAATCAGCGCCCCCCCATAAATTAGCCGCTGCTTGGGCGATCGGCGACAAAAATTGCTCTGCTGTTTGCGCTGGCAGGTGATCCGGGGTCAGTGCTTCATATGGCCGCCCACATTCACGCCGTACCGGGCCATGCCATCGGCTCATCAATGCCGCATAAAAACCCACCTTCGTCCAGTGAATAAAACAGACTGGCCGGGTGCCAATGGCCCTGCTAAAACAGCAAAAAGTCTTACTAACGCTGGAGACGCATCCCATGAGCACCTGGCCAGACACGCGCATTCTCGACTTGCTAGGCATCGATGTGCCCATTATTCAGGCCCCGATGGCCGGGGCGACCACCGCCGCCATGGTCATCGCCGCCAGTCAAGCCGGCGGCCTGGGTTCAATGCCTGCTGCCGCACTCAGTATCGAGCAATTGCGCGAGGCGTTGACGGCCATCCGCCAAGCCGGTGCGCACCCCATCAACGTAAACTTTTTCTGCCATCAACCGCCCGAAGCGGACGAAGGGCGTGACCGCCGCTGGAAGGAACTGCTGGAACCCTACTACCGTGAACTGGGCGCCGACTTTGATGCGCCAACGCCCGTATCCAACCGTGCCCCCTTTAACGATGCGGCCTGCCAGGTGATCGAAGCGTTCCGCCCGGAAGTAGTCAGTTTCCACTTCGGCCTGCCGGAAAAAGCCCTGCTGGACCGGGTAAAAGCCACCGGCGCCAAGGTGCTGTCATCGGCCACGACCGTCGAAGAAGCGATCTGGCTGGAAAAAAATGGCTGCGATGCAATTATCGCTATGGGCTTCGAAGCCGGTGGGCATCGCGGCATGTTCCTGAGCGACAACCTCAACAGCCAGATTGGCTTGATGGCGCTGGTGCCGCAGATCGTGGATGCCGTCAGCGTGCCGGTGATTGCCGCCGGCGGAATCGGCGACGCACGAGGCATTGTCGCGGCACTCGCCCTGGGTGCCTCGGCGGTGCAGATTGGCACGGCGTACCTGTTCACCCCCGAAGCCACCGTCACCGCGGCCCATCACCATGCGCTGCGCCATGCCCAAGCCAGCGAAACGGCGCTGACCAATCTATTCACCGGCCGCCCGGCGCGGGGCATCGTCAACCGCGTGATGCGTGAGCTCGGTGCAATCAACCCGGCGGCCCCAGCGTTCCCTCGGTCCGGCGGTGCGTTGATGCCACTCAAAGCCAAGGATGAAGCGGGTTTCAGCAACCTGTGGTCCGGCCAGGCACTGCGCCTGGGCAAAGACATGTCCACTTATGACCTCACGCGCGAACTGGCCGAGCAAGCGCTGGCCAAGCTGCAGCGGAACTGACACCAGGGGCAACTTTGCACTGTACCGGCAATGGCCAACCGCTATATATTCCCATACATAGCGGTTAAGCCTTCCACCTATAACAAGCCGTACACCCCCAATGGAGCTGCTTCATGATGATCCGCACCTCACGCCTGGCCCCCGCGGCCCTCGCCACTCTGATTGGCGCCTTTGCCTTGGGCTCAGCTCAAGCCGATGAAGTCCAGGTTGCCGTCGCCGCGAATTTCACCGCGCCGATCCAGGCGATTGCCGCCGACTTCGAAAAAGAGACGGGCCACAAACTGGTTGCCGCCTACGGTGCCACCGGCCAGTTCTACACCCAGATCAAGAACGGCGCACCGTTCGAAGTGTTCCTGAGCGCCGACGACACCACCCCGCAAAAACTCGAAACCGAAGGCGACGCGGTCAAAGGTTCACGCTTCACCTATGCGGTCGGTAAGTTGGCGCTGTGGTCGGCAAAAGCGGGCTACGTGGATGCCCAGGGAGACGTGCTGAAGCAGAACGCGTTCAAGCACCTGTCCATCGCCAACCCCAAAGCCGCCCCCTACGGCCTGGCTGCCACGCAAGTGCTGGCCGAGGAAGGCTTGACCGACAAGGTCAAGGACAAGCTTGTTGAAGGCCAGAACATCACCCAAGCCTACCAATTCGTGTCCACCGGCAATGCCGAACTGGGTTTTGTCGCCTTGTCGCAAATCTATAAAGACGGCAAAGTCACCAGCGGTTCGGCGTGGATCGTTCCTGCGTCCATGCATGACCCCATCAAGCAAGACGCCGTGATTCTCAACAAGGGCAAGGACAGTGCAGCCGCCAAGGCGCTGGTTGAATACTTGAAAGGGCCCAAGGCGACGGCTGTTATCAAATCCTACGGTTACGAGCTCTAAATGCCGCTATCGAGTGCCGATTTTTCCGCTATCTGGCTGACCATCAAACTGGCATCACTGACCACCGTGATCCTGTTGGTCATCGGCACTCCGATTGCCCTGTGGCTGTCACGCACCCGTTCCTGGTGGCGCGGCCCCATCGGGGCAATCGTCGCATTACCGTTGGTGTTGCCACCGACGGTCATCGGTTTCTACTTGCTGTTGACCATGGGACCCAACGGTTATTTTGGCCAGTTCACCCAATGGCTGGGCCTGGGCACCCTGACCTTCAGTTTCGCCGGGCTGGTGATCGGCTCGGTGCTGTACTCCATGCCCTTTGTGGTGCAGCCGTTGCAGAACGCCTTTGGCGCCATAGGCACGCGCCCGCTGGAGGTGGCCGCGACCTTGCGTGCCAACCCCTGGGATACGTTTTTTACGGTGATCCTGCCCCTGGCGCGCCCCGGGTTTATCACCGCGTCGATTCTCGGCTTTGCGCATACCGTCGGCGAGTTCGGCGTGGTGTTGATGATCGGCGGCAATATTCCTGACAAGACCCGGGTGGTCTCGGTGCAGATCTACGACCACGTCGAAGCCATGGAGTACGCCCAGGCCCACTGGCTGGCCGGTTCCATGGTGGTGTTTGCGTTCCTCGTGTTGCTGGCGCTCTACTCCAGCCGTAAAACCAAGATGGGCTGGAGCTGACCGCAATGATTGATGTACGCCTGCACTTGAAGTATTCCGGCTTCGCACTGGACGTCGACCTGCAGTTACCCGGCCGCGGTGTCAGCGCGCTGTACGGGCATTCGGGCTCCGGCAAGACCACCTGCCTGCGATGTATCGCGGGATTGGAGCGCGCCGAAGAGGGGTTTATCCAGATCAACGATGAGGTCTGGCAAGACAGCCGCAACGGGGTATTTGTACCACCGCATAAGCGCGCCTTGGGTTATGTGTTTCAGGAGGCGAGCCTGTTTGCGCATCTGTCGGTGCGGGCCAACCTGGCGTTCGGCCTCAAGCGCATTCCACGCCCCCAACGGCGCGTGGACATGGCCCATGCCACCGAGTTGCTGGGGATCGGCCACCTGCTCGACCGTCACCCACAGCACTTGTCCGGCGGCGAACGCCAGCGCATCGGTATCGCCCGTGCACTGCTGACCAGCCCCCAATTGTTGTTGATGGATGAACCACTGGCGGCGCTGGACAGCAAGCGCAAAAGCGAAATTTTGCCTTACCTGGAACGCCTGCACGACGAACTGGATATCCCGGTGCTGTACGTCAGCCATGCCCAGGACGAAGTCGCGCGGCTGGCCGACCATATCGTGTTACTCAGCGACGGCAAGGCCCTGGCCAGTGGCCCCATCGGCCAAACCCTGGCGCGGCTCGACCTGCCCCTGGCCTTGGGCGACGATGCCGGCGTGGTGTTCAATGGCAGCGTCAGCGCCTACGACGCGCACTATCAACTGCTGACCCTGCAATTGCCCGGTTGCCCGCTGCAGATCCGCGTGGCCCACACGCCAATGGCACTCGGCAAACAGCTGCGAGTCAAGATACAAGCACGGGATGTGAGCCTCAGCCTGCAGGCGGAAGAACACAGCAGCATCCTGAATCGTTTGCCTGTGACAGTAACCCAGGAAATCGTTGCCGATAACAACGCCCATGTGCTGGTGCGCCTGGACGCGGGAGGCACGCCGTTGCTGGCCCGCATCACCCGGTTCTCCCGGGACCAGTTGCAGCTGTGTCCGGGCCAGACCCTGTGGGCGCAAATCAAGGCGGTCGCGGTACTGGCATAACCCGTTGGCACGACCGCACAGCGCTGCGGTCAATCAGACATACCGGCCTGATTTGTTGCCAAGGAATTCGCACCATGCCCGACTCGTTACTGCCTGCTGACCTGCCTCGCGACCTGCATTACGTTGACGACACCCAACCCGGCATTCGCCGTAAAAAGCAGCGGGGCACATTCCAGTATGTCGACCCTCAAGGCGCGCGCATCACCGACGCTGATGAAATCCAGCGCCTGAATGCCCTGGCCGTGCCGCCCGCCTACACCGACGTGTGGATCTGTGCCGACCCATGCGGCCATCTGCAAGCCACCGGCCGTGATGCCCGTGGTCGCAAGCAGTATCGCTATCACCCGCGCTGGCGTGAGGTGCGCGACAGCGACAAATATTCACGCCTGCAAGCATTCGGCAAAGCCTTGCCTGGGTTGCGCAAGCAATTGGAAGCCCAGATCGCCGAGCCCGGCTTCACGCGGGAAAAAGTCCTGGCGACCGTGGTGATGCTGCTGGATGCCACGCTGATCCGTGTCGGTAATGCCCAATACGCACGGGACAACAAATCCTACGGGCTGACCACCCTGCGCAATCGGCATGTGGACGTCAACGGTAGCCAGATCCGCTTCCAGTTTCGCGGCAAGAGCGGCGTGGAACATCAGGTCAGCGTCAAGGACCGGCGCCTGGCCAACGTGGTCAAGCGCTGCATGGAACTGCCAGGACAGAACCTGTTCCAGTACCTGGACGAAGAGGGTGAACGCCATACCGTCAGCTCCCACGACGTCAACGCCTACCTGCACAGCCTCACCGGCGACGACTTCACCGCCAAGGACTACCGCACCTGGGCCGGCACGGCCATGGCGCTGGCAGTATTGCGCGAGCTGGCATGGCAGCCAGAGTCCGATGCAAAACGGCACGTGGTGGCGACGGTCAGGGACGTTGCCAGGCAGTTGGGGAATACGCCGGCAGTGTGCCGCAAGTGCTATATCCACCCAGCGGTGCTTGAGCATTTCAGCCTGGGCGAACTGTCGAAGCTGCCCAAGCCACGGGTACGCAAGGGCTTGAAAGCCGAGGAAGTGGCCTTGGCGATGTTCCTGGAGCAATTGGCCGCAGGCTTGCCCAAGAACGCCAAGGTGGGTTAGCCTTCCGGTCCCTTCTGACTTACGGGATGACTGCCGACGTGAACAACTAAGCCTTCCAAAATGTATCTGCAACGAGCCGCCTCGTGCGCTTGTTGGCCTGTTCGACATTTTTTTGGAGGTGCTGATGACTGACGTCAACCGGCTGCCCGTCCTTGTTTCACTGCACCACGTGTCTTTCCAGTTCGCCAATGGCGAAACCTTGCTGGAAGACCTGAACCTGTCCATTGACCACACCCCCACCGGTATCGTCGGCCGCAATGGGCGCGGAAAAAGTATTCTGGCGAAGTTGATGGCCGGCGCGCTGCAACCCTCCTCCGGCACGCTGAAGATGCCAGCCAATGTGGCCTACGTGCCGCAGACCGTGGTGGTTCAAGCGGGAAACACTGTCGCCCATATCACCGGAACCGCCCACGCCCTGGAAGCACTTGAACGCATGGCTCAGGGTGAAGCCGTTGTCGGCGACCTGGCGTTAATCGACGATCGCTGGGACCTGGCCG
Organism: Pseudomonas sp. MWU15-20650; assembly: GCF_023242475.1. Classification (GTDB taxonomy): domain Bacteria; phylum Pseudomonadota; class Gammaproteobacteria; order Pseudomonadales; family Pseudomonadaceae; genus Aquipseudomonas. The sequence goes on from NZ_JALJFG010000007.1 coordinate 102,995, forward strand.
AACGGTTGCGCTCGGCTCTGGATACAGCGGGCTTGTCCAACCTCGGCGCAGAGACCCCGGCCGCTTCACTCAGCGGCGGCCAGTTGGCCCGGGTGGCACTCATCGGGGCGCTGCTGGCGCAGCCGCAGTTGCTGATTCTCGACGAGCCCAGCAACCACCTCGACAGTGCCGGGCGTGACTGGCTGCACCAGGTATTGCGCGACTGGCGCGGTGGCTTGGTGGTGGTCAGCCATGATCGCCAACTACTCAATACGCTGAACCGCATCATCGAACTGTCACCTCTCGGCGTGCAGGCGTATGGCGGCAACTACGATGCCTATCGCCAACAGCGGGATACCCAGCAACACGCCGCCCTCTGCGCGTGGGAGCACGCACGCCAGGAACGCAGCCGCGAACGTCGACGCCTGCAAAAAAACCACGATAACCTGCAGCGCAACGCTGCTCGCTCGCGCAAACATGCCGAGACCGCCAACGTCGACCGGTGTACCAAGGCCCGCTGGAAAGGCGCGGCGACGGAGATCGTCAGCACGGTACGCAGCGCACAGCACACACACAAGCGTGAACTCGATGACCAAGTGCGCCAAGCCTACGAGCGCGTGGCCGATGAAACACCGACGCTGCTCGCCTTGCCAGCCTCGGCAGTCCCCAATGGCCGCCAGGTCCTGACCCTGGAGCAGGCCCAACTGCCCTGGCTCGACCCCACGAACTGCGCAACCTACCTCACGCTCCACCTGGCCGGGCCCGTGCGTGTTGCCGTCTGCGGACCAAACGGTTGCGGTAAATCCACGCTGCTCAAACTGCTTGCCGGCCAATGGCAGGCGCTCAGTGGCCAGTGCACGGTGCCAGTGCCCAGTGCGTATATCGATCAGCACCTGGCGTTGCTGGACGAGCAGCGTTGCATCATCGAGCAGCTCAACCTGCTCGATACGCCACTGGTCGAAGCCGAACTGCGTACCCGCTTGGCCTTGCTGCAATTGGATGCTGTGCGAGTGACGCTACCCGTGGCGCAACTCAGTGGTGGCGAGCGTTTGAAAGCAGCCATGGCGATCGCCTTGTGGCGTAACGTCCCCGCGCAATTATTGCTTCTGGATGAGCCGACCAATCATCTGGACCTAGAGTCGGTGCTCGCCTTTGAGCAAGCATTGAAAGGCTTTACCGGAGCAATCGTGGCGGTCTCCCATGATGAGGCGTTTGTGCAGGCGATCGAGCCGACCCACCGCTTGAGCTGGTACCGCGAGGGCTGGCAACTGGCCCCTGTCTGAGGTCATTGCACGAGCGAGCAAAGCGCCCTACGGTAGTGGCCGGATAATCTCATCGAGGAAACCAGCCCCATGCTGCCTTCGTCCCGCAAGCCTTACGCCAATACCGTGCTCGCTCACCGACAGCGCTGGCGCGGGCGGGTGGGCTTGATGCTGGTGGCCTGCCTGTCGGTGCTGGCGGGCATGACCGATGCCATTGGCTTTATGGCCAGCGGCGATTTTGTTTCGTTCATGAGTGGTAACACTACGCGCCTGGCGGTCGCTATCGGCGCGGGCGACCTTGGGCTTATCGGGCGGCTGGTGCTGCTCATCGCCACCTTCGTGGCCGGTAATGCCTTGGGGGTGGTGGTCAGCCGTTTCAGCAAGCGGCATGCGCTGCCCTTGCTGCTGTGTATCGCCGCCTTGCTCTGTGGCGCTGCACTGTGGCCATTTGCCGATATGTTACCGGCGTTGCTGGCGGCAATCATTGCCATGGGCATGCTCAACGCTGCAGTCGAGGAGGTCAACGGATTGCCGGTGGGGCTCACGTATGTCACCGGAGCGCTCTCGCGGTTCGGGCGCGGGCTGGGGCGCTGGCTGCTGGGAGAACGCCGCAATGGCTGGCGTGTGCAACTGATCCCTTGGGCGGGAATGTTTGTCGGCGCGGTATTCGGTGCGTTGCTGGAGCAGCAGATGGGACTGCATGCCTTGTGGGTCAGCGGTGCATTCGCGGGGTTATTGGGCCTGGTGACGCTGACGATTCCCCGGCGCTGGCATTTGGGTTTTATGCCGCGATAAGGGCCACGTTGAGGACAAAAGAGGTGCTCGCCCGACATTTCGGCCTCGACATCCGTGTACCGGTAAAGAGCCATCATGTCAGGCGAGCACGCTAATCATAAGGCAATGCCTGGCAACTGTCCCGCCAGGCGTTTGCGAATATGACTAAGGCAAGGTATTACAGGCAGGTAGCAAGCGCCGCCAGGCGGCGCTTGGCCGGCATCTTGTCTTCAGCGGCGTAGTACTTGGCAGTGGAGCCCGCCCCGGCGCTTTGCACATCGACAAAATAGTCGCCGCCCGTGGTGTAGACCGTAAAACCACCTGCCTCGGTGGGCTCCTTGAAACCACCGGCGTCAACCCCAAACACGCTTTCATCCTGCCAGCCGAACTGGATGCACTGGGCAACCACCAGCGGGGCCTTGTCCGATGCCAGGGTCTTGTAGGGGGTGCCTGCGCGCGCCTCTTTCATCTTCGAACCCGCGCAACCGGCCAATGCAGCCAGCACCAATGCGCCAATTACCAGCTTGTGCATGCCATCACTTCCTTGGAAAAAACGCGACTCTACCACTGTGGCGGGGCCAACTGACGCCTGCATGAACTTTGTTTCACTGTGAAATAAGAACCTGCCACCTATAGTGGCCCAGCTCATTTTTAAGCAGTCTCCCTTCTGCCCGCCCTCCCGCGGGCTTTTTTTCGCCTGCCTTTCAGAGCCACCAACGAAACAAATAAAACAACGCCATGCTCAGCAGCACGGTGATCAACACGTTGCGTGTCCAAAACATCAAGGCCACCGCGCAGATACCGGCCAGCAAGTAGGGGTTGGCCGGGCTCAGGTTGAGCGTGTGATCAGCCAGGAAAATAATCGGCCCGCAAATCGCGGTGAGCATCCCCGGCACGGCAAATCCGAGGAATTCGCGCGCCCCCCGATTGAGCCGCACCGGCAGGCGCGGTTCAATGAACAGGTAGCGGTTGAAAAAGACCATCAGGCCCATGGCTACAATCATGATGTAGATCATCGCTGCCCTACTCCCAGGCGCTTGCAGGCAAACCCTGCGCTCATCCCCAACACCCCAGAGACCACCACCGCCGACTCCCAGTGCAAGTAACTGAACCAGACCGAACACAACAGCGACACCGCCACGCACACCACCGTGGGCACATCACGCACCACCGGCGTGATCAGCGCGATGAACGTGGCCGCAATCGAAAACTCCAGCCCCAACTGGTCAAGGCCGGGAATGCTTTTGCCGAGCACAATCCCGGCGAGGGTGAAGAGGTTCCAGGCGATGTAAAACGTCAGGCCAACGCCCAGGGCGTACCAACGATTGAAGGTCTGGCGGTCATAGTGGTTGACCAGGGCAAAGAATTCGTCGGTCAACAGAAAACCCAGGCTCATGCGCCAGCGGGTATTGAGCGCAGACAACGTCGGACGCATGTGCATGCCGTAGAGCAAATGCTGGGAGGTCAGCAGCAAGGTCGTCAGCACAATGGAAATCAGGCTCGCGCCGCTCTTGACCATGCCAATCGCCACTAGCTGCGCAGCACCGGCAAACACGATGGCAGACAAGCCCTGAGCTTGCAGCGGGGTAAATTGCGCATCAATGGCCATGGAGCCGGCCAACAAGCCCCAGGGGGCACAGGCGAGGGACAAGGGAATGACGGCGATTGCGCCGCGCGCGAAAGCGTAATGAGGTAAGGCGGTAGGCATGGAAACGGCTCATCGACAGACAGTCGACAAGCATGCCAGCGCAATCAGCGGTTTGTCTTGAACGATCTTGCTCAGGCGAGCTTCACCGACACTTGCTCCACCGAATCACGCGCTTCGCGCAGTTCGTAAGCATCCTGGTTCAACCGGTGGATGGTATTGAGCAGGCGTTGGCGCAGTACTTCGTCGCCGAGTTTTTCCACGGCGCGCATGAGGTCGAACGCCGCGGTTTCGTTATTTTCCGCGACGGAATCCAGGGTCTTGCGCAGGTTACGAGTGGCACGGGTCACGCGGGGTATTCCTTCATCAGCAATGGGCAGGCACTTTAGGACATTAGTGTTTCAGTTTAATTTCAAACGGTTGTGGCTCATTCCACGGCATTTGATCCATATCAACTGAAACAGGATTTGACCGAAACATATGGAAATACGTATATTCGAATAAACATATATGCGAAGACCGTGGCCATGTCGGATCTGATGTCACCCCCCACCCTGTTCAAATGCCTGGCCGATGCCACCCGCGCGCGACTGACGCTATTGATCCTGCGCGAAGGCGAACTGTGCGTGTGCGAACTGATCCATGCCTTAGACGACAGCCAGCCAAAAATCTCCCGTCACCTGGCGCAACTGCGCAGTGGCGGGTTGTTGCTGGATCGTCGCCAGGGGCAATGGATCTACTACCGCATCAACCCGGCACTGCCCACCTGGGTCACACAGGTGCTGGAAACCACCCTGCAAGCCAACCAGCCTTGGTTGCAAAACGACGCGCTGCGTCTTGATGCAATGGGCGACAGACCCCTGCGGGACAACACCTGCTGCTAAGCCACCGGAGCCGTTATTCATGCTTGTCGCCATCACTCTTTTCATCGTTACCATCGTGCTGGTCATCTGGCAGCCCAAGGGCCTGGGCGTTGGTTGGAGTGCCACACTGGGCGCCATCCTGGCCCTGGCCTGCGGGGTGATCAGCCTGGCTGACATTCCGGTGGTGTGGCACATCATCTGGAACGCGACCGGCACCTTTGTCGCGTTGATCATCATCAGCCTGTTGCTTGACGAAGCCGGGTTCTTTGCCTGGGCGGCGCTGCATGTGGCGCGTTGGGGGCGTGGCCGTGGGCGGAGGTTGTTTGCCTATATGGTGTTGCTGGGAGCGTTGGTGTCGGCGCTGTTTGCCAATGACGGAGCGGCATTGATCCTCACCCCTATCGTGATGTCGATGCTGCTGGCCCTGCGATTTTCGCCGGCGGCGACCCTGGCGTTCGTCATGGGCGCAGGGTTTATCGCCGACACGGCAAGCCTGCCGCTGGTGGTGTCGAACCTGGTGAACATCGTTTCAGCGGACTATTTCAAGATCGGTTTCAATGAATACGCCGCCGTCATGGTCCCGGTGAACGTGGTCAGCGTCGCCGCCACCCTGCTGGTGCTGCTGTGGTTTTTCCGCCGCGATATTCCACAGACCTACGACCCGGCCGACCTCGACGATCCCGCCAGTGCGATTCACGACCACGCGACGTTTCGCGCCGGCTGGTGGGTACTTGGCATTCTGTTGGTCGGCTGCTTTGCCCTTGAACCGCTGGGCATTCCCATCAGTGCGATTTCCGCCGCATGCGCCTTGCTCCTGCTGGTGATTGCCGCCAAAGGCCACAAAATTTCCACGCGCAAAGTGCTCAAAGGCGCGCCCTGGCAGATCGTGGTCTTTTCCCTTGGCATGTACCTGGTGGTCTATGGCCTGCGTAACGCCGGCTTGACCACCTACCTGGCTACCTGGCTCGACACCTTCGCCACCTATGGCGTGTGGGGCGCGGCCATGGGCACGGGTGTGCTGACGGCGTTGCTGTCGTCGGCGATGAACAACCTGCCGACGGTGTTGATTGGCGCACTGTCGATCGAGTCCAGCCATGCCGTGGGTGTGGTCAAGGACGCGATGATCTACGCCAACGTGATCGGCAGCGACCTGGGCCCGAAGATCACGCCCATCGGCAGCCTGGCCACTTTGCTGTGGCTGCATATCCTGGCGCGCAAAGGCATCACCATCACATGGGGCTACTACTTCAAGGTCGGGATTGTGCTGACCTTGCCAGTGCTGTTGATCACCCTCGCGGCCCTCGCCCTGCGACTGAGCATCTGAAGGAAATGACCCTAATGAAAGTCTTGTTCATGTGTACCGCCAACAGTTGCCGCAGCATCTTGTCCGAAGCGGTGTTCAATCATCTGGCGCCGCCAGGCTTTGAGGCGATCAGTTCGGGCAGCTTTCCCAAGGGCCAGGTCCTGCCCCGCAGCCTGAGCACCTTGCAGGCGGCAGGCATCAGCATCGACGGGTTATACAGCAAGGGCAACGATGCCTTTGAAGGCCACCCGCCGGATGTGGTGATCACCGTATGCGACAAAGCCGCCGGCGAAGCCTGCCCGGTGTATTTCGGACCAGCGCTGAAAGCGCATTGGGGGCTGGAAGACCCATCGGACCTCCAGGCAGATGACGCGGCTGTGGAGGCCGCGTTCAAGGCAACGCTGGACATCATCGCCAGCCGTTGCCAGGCGTTCTTCGCCCTGCCCTTTGCCCGCCTCAGCCCGGCTGAACTGAAGATCGAACTCGACCGCATCGCCAGGTTGTAGTCGGAGCGACGCCGGCAACGAATCAATCAACAGTCGATCTGATCCCCTGCGCCGGCGTATGCTCGTGCCCAACCTCAGACCGAGACGAATTGATGAGCGCGTTGGAACACGGTTGGCTCGACCATTACGAAGTCACCAGTACCGTCTGTACGGGGCTGACCTTTGCCCGCCACAGCCATGACGAGTGTGTGATCGGCGTGAACCTGGTCGGCGAGGAAAAGATCTGGCTGGACCGCCGCGAGTTCGACGCCGGGCCGGGCAGCATCACCTTATACAATCCAGGGCAGATCCAGGGCGGCGGCGCGGCTGACGGCGCGCCTTGGCACTTCGTCAGCGTGTATGTCATGGCAGAGCAATTGGCGGTAGACCTTGGCCTGGCGCACGTGGAGTTTGATCGTTCGTTATGCCAGCAGCCGGACCTCGCACTGCGCCTGGCCATGACGGTAAAGGGTGCACTGAGCCGCGACACACGGGTGCGCGAGTTCAATGAAGACGCCCTGGTGCTGCTACTCGGTGAGGTCGTGCGGGCCAGTGGTGTGCGCCTGGGTAGCCACGCTGCGAGCGGCAAAAGCATGATCCGCCGTACCCAGGAACTGCTCGCCGCACACCTGCATCAATCACTGCCGCTGGACCGCCTCAGTGACGAACTGGGGTGCTCCAAATTCCACCTGCTGCGCGCCTTCCAGAGCGAGACCGGGCTGAGCCCCAGGCAATGGGCCATGCAATTGCGCACCCGCCGCGCCAAGGGCCGGTTACGCCAGGGAGCGGCCGCCGCCGAGGTCGCCCATGAACTCGGCTTTGCCGACCAGAGCCACCTCAACCGCCACTTTCGCGCGGCCTACGGCATGACGCCTGGCCGCTACCAGAGTGCATTGAAGCGCTAACAGTGCAATCTGGTTCAAGACCCCCGCACTGCGCCTGCTCAGACTGCCCGCCATCACTTTAAGGAACGCGGGCATGCTGACGATCTTTTTTTACGCATTGGTATTCGGTTTTGTGTTTTGCCTCTCCCCCGGTGCGGTGCTGGCGGAAACCCTGCGCCGAGGCTTGCTCCACGGCTTTACCCCCGCCCTTCTGGTACAGATAGGCTCGCTGGTCGGCGATGCGGTATGGGCCGTCATCGGCCTGACCGGTATCGCCCTGCTGTTCGAGCATGACGCGGTGCGCGTGCCCCTGACCGTGTTCTGCGCGCTGTACCTGGCGTGGCTCGGCGTACGCAGCTTGATGGACGCCTGGCAGTTGCCCGCAACCGGCAGTGCACCTGCCAGCTCCCGAAAAAATGCCTTGGCGGTGGGCGCGGCCATCTCCCTGGCCAACCCGAAGAACATCGTTTATTGGGGCGCCCTGGGCAGCGCCTTGTCCGGCATCGTCGGCGCTGCGCCCAGCCATGGGCAAACGCTGATGTTTTTTGCCGGGTTCATGGCCGCGTCTGTCCTGTCATGCTTTCTGGTTGCCACGCTGGTAAACCTGCTGCGCAAGAACGCTTCGCCGACCTGGCAGCGCATCAGTCATGGGGCCTGTGGAATCGTGTTGATGTATCTGGCAGTTCTCGCGGCGCACGGTGTGTGAAGTTATATAGCCCCTCACTTTCACATGTCTCTTATCTGAATGAACTCTGAACACCGGGTCATTTAATTAATCATGCGTTGACATTTTGTAACTGGCTGAGTAGATTGCCCCTGCCCGCAACTGGGGCCTTTTTTAAACCTCACAAAAGAAGCCAATGGACACAGTATCTAGTCGCTGTCCGAGCACCGCTAACGCGGGCATCGGGCGCCAAACCCAGAATATGACAGGACTCGCCTTCCAGGTCCGGTAAGCTGCGCTAGAGCTTGATGCTCCTCCGTAACTGCCTCGCCGGTCGCTCGTCCGGTCCCGAGGTGTGTTATGACCTTCCAAACCCTTGTTTTACCTGATGTACGTACGCTGGCCGCAGCCCTGCGTGCCAAGCTGTGCCGCGAGCCCGCAGGCTTTTCTCCTGCCCGCTCGGCCTTTGTTGCACCCTCCCCTCAAGTGCGCCCGGCTCATCCGCTGGCGCACTGGCGTATCTGCCCTGAAAGCGGCCAACTGGTGCAGCACTGGGATCACGCCGACCCTCAAGACCCGCAGAGACCGAAAGTTTCCAGCCTGGCCCAAGCCAGCCTGCTGCTCGATTTGTATGTGAGCGCACGCGCCGCCTGAGCCCGTTGGAAACAGCAACTTGCTGATTAATATTCTGGAGTTCTTTATGAACACGTCCAGTAGTAGCCCGCTGCGCGCTAGTTAATTAACGCGCTGTTAGCGGGCGCTGTAGAAGTTATGTAGACACCTTATTTAAACCGATCGCGAAGTCCGCGGCTCGGCATGCTTTCGCTCGCCTGTATGCAGGTAAGTACCGGGTATGTTTTGTCGAGAATTGGCGACAGGAGTACAGACAATGAGCGCCGTAAAAAACACGCCTCTGCACAAGAAAAATGGCACCGCCACCGACACCAAACTGTCGATGCGAGCCGCCCGTGAAGCCCAGAACGGCCTGTCGGCCACCCTGGCCAACGTACGCGCCACTCAGGATGGCCTGACCGAACTGGACGCCTCCGCTCGTCTGCAACGTGAAGGCTATAACGAAGTCGCCCATGACAAACCGCCACACGCCATCGTCCAGTTCCTGCAAGCACTGAACAACCCGTTCATCTACGTGCTGCTGACCCTGGGGGGCATCAGCTTCATCACCGATTGCTGGCTGCCCATGCGGGCCGGCGAAGAAGTCGACCCCACCAAAGTCATCATCATCATGACCATGGTCCTGCTCAGCAGCCTGCTGCGCTTTTGGCAGGAACATCGCTCGGCCAAATCCGCCGAGGCCCTCAAGGCCATGGTGCGCACCACCGCCACGGTGCTGCGTCGCGAGCAAGTCGGGGCTCAACCGACCCTGCGCGAAGTGCCAATGCGCGACCTGGTGGCCGGCGATATCGTGCAGCTGTCGGCCGGCGACATGATCCCGGCTGATATCCGCCTGATTGAATCCCGCGACCTGTTCATCAGCCAGGCCGTGCTGACCGGTGAAGCCTTGCCGGTCGAGAAGTACGACACCCTGGGTGACGTCACGCACAAATCCGCGACGCCGATGGCGGCTGACCAGGCCAACCTGCTTGACCTGCCGAACATCTGCTTCATGGGCACCAACGTCGTCAGTGGCCGGGCCAAGGCCGTGGTAGTGGCCACCGGGCCGCGCACGTACTTTGGCTCCCTGGCTAAAGCCATTGTCGGCTCCCGCGTGCAAACCGCCTTCGACCGTGGGGTGAACAGCGTCAGCTGGTTGCTGATCCGCTTCATGCTGGTGATGGTGCCGATCGTGTTCTTCCTCAATGGCTTTTCCAAAGGCGACTGGGGTGATGCGTTCCTGTTCGCCCTGGCGGTTGCCGTGGGCCTCACGCCGGAAATGCTGCCGATGATCGTCAGCGCCAACCTGGCCAAGGGCGCCACGGCCATGGCCAAGCGCAAAGTGGTGGTCAAGCGCCTCAACGCAATCCAGAACTTCGGTTCGATGGATGTGCTGTGCACCGATAAGACCGGCACCCTGACCCAAGACAAGATCATCCTCGAACACCACGTCAACGCCTTCGGCCAACGTGATGATGCGGTACTGTCCCTGGCCTGGCTCAACAGCTTTCACCAGAGCGGCATGAAGAACCTGATGGACCAGGCCGTGGTGCAGTTCTCGGAGCAGAACCCGAAGTTCCAGGTGCCATTTGCCTACAGCAAGGTCGATGAACTGCCGTTCGATTTCGTCCGCCGCCGCCTGTCTATCGTGGTCAAGGATGCAGCCGGCGACCAGTTGCTGGTGTGCAAGGGCGCAGTCGAAGAGATGCTGAGCATTTCCACCCACGTGATGGAAGGTGCCGATGCCGTGCCGCTGGATGATCGTCGTCGCGAGGAATTGCTAACGCTGGCCAACGACTACAACGAAGATGGTTTCCGCGTACTGGTGGTGGCGACCCGCAACATTCCCAAATCACTGGCTCGCCAGCAATACACCACCACGGATGAGCGCAATCTGGTCATCCAGGGTTTCCTGACTTTCCTGGACCCACCGAAGGAAACCGCGGGCCCGGCGATTGCGGCACTGCAACAAATCGGTGTGGCGGTCAAAGTGCTGACCGGCGACAACGCCGTGGTCACCAGCAAGATCTGCCGTCAGGTCGGCCTCGACCCAGGCCAGCCACTGCTGGGCGTGGAAATCGAAGCGATGGACGACGCCACCCTGCTGCGCCGCGTGGAAGAGCGCACGGTGTTTGCCAAGCTGACTCCGCTGCAAAAGTCCCGGGTGCTCAAGGCGCTGCAAGCCAACGGCCATACCGTAGGCTTCCTCGGCGACGGCATTAACGATGCTCCGGCGCTGCGCGATGCCGACGTGGGCATCTCGGTCGACAGCGGCACAGATATCGCCAAGGAATCGGCCGACATCATCCTGCTGGAAAAGAGCTTGATGGTGCTGGAAGAAGGCGTGCTCAAGGGCCGTGAAACCTTCGGCAATATCATGAAGTACCTGAACATGACGGCCAGCTCCAACTTCGGCAACGTGTTCTCGGTACTGGTGGCCAGTGCGTTCATCCCGTTCATGCCGATGCTGGCGATCCACCTGCTGTTGCAAAACCTGATGTACGACATCTCCCAGCTGGCCTTGCCATGGGACAAAATGGACAAGGAATACCTGGCCAAGCCACGTAAGTGGGATGCGAAGAATATCGGCCGCTTCATGATCTGGATCGGGCCGACCTCGTCGATCTTCGACATCACCACTTTTGCGCTGATGTGGTACGTGTTCTCCGCCAACAGTGTGGAAATGCAGACCCTGTTCCAGTCCGGCTGGTTTATCGAGGGCCTGCTCTCGCAAACCCTGGTGGTGCACATGTTGCGTACCCGCAAGATCCCGTTCTTCCAGAGCACGGCCGCCTGGCCGGTGTTGATGATGACCGCCATCGTCATTGGCCTGGGGATCTACGTACCGTTCTCGCCGCTGGGCACCCTGGTGGGCCTGGAGCCGCTGCCGCTGGCGTACTTCCCATGGCTGGTCGGCACCCTGCTTGCCTACTGCTGCGTGGCCCAACTGATGAAGACGATCTACATCCGCCGCTTCAAGCAGTGGTACTGATCCCCGCCGTTCAAACGGTGGCGGTCGCCCGGCCGCCACCGTGCAACACAAGCGCTACTACAAGGAAACAGGGCCTATGCGCGTCTTGATCTGTGCAGGTCGTCATTACGCCGACACCAAAAAGTCCCGCCACGTGCTGGACGCTTACCACCGCCTGCGCCCGGTGCAGGTATTGATCCACGGCGGCAACCAATTCCTGGGCAGCGACATCGAGGAATGGGCGCGGGAAATCGGCATCGATGTGGTGCGCTACCCGCCCAACTGGCAACGCCACGGCAAGCTGGCGGAACGCCAGCGCAACCACTTCATGCTGACCGACAGCCGGCCCGACGTGATCATTGCCCTGCCAGGGGGCGACGACACATCCGAGCTGGTCTGCCAGGCCAAAGCCAGCGGTATTGCGGTGCTGACCGTAGAAAGCTGAAATCAAGCGAGGTGCATCATGCTCAAAAAACACACCCCGAAGCAGATGGACGGATTTGCCAAATATCGCGCGCGCCACTACCGCGGCGCTCGTCACACCCTGCTGCTACTGCCGCCGGCCAAGCGCCGCGCGTTGCAGCGTAACCTGATCTTTATCGGCACGAGCCTGGGCTTGGTTTTGCTCATCGCGCTGTTTTCGAAGGCTCATGCGGCCGGCGGTTCGTATGTGGTCGACGATGGCGCGGTCAACGATCCGGGCGAATGCAATGTCGATGCGTGGTACACCGCCAATCGCCACGCAGGCAACATCCATAACCAAACCCTGAATCCCGCCTGCACCTTCAGCGCACTGCCTTCGGTGCAATGGAGTGCGGCACTGTCGCGTGCCAGCAACGCAGGCGATGCCGAAACCCAGGTCAGCCCGCAAGTGAAGGCCCAGGTGTGGTCACGGGAGGACATGGGGCTACAAATGGCCGTGTCGGCAACCAGCCATTTTGCCCTGGACCGCCAACATGCGTTCGACGGTGCGGACTTCAATGTGCCGTTGACCTGGCAACCCATACAAGCCTTGCGTTTGAGCCTCAACGGCGGCTGGACCCATGCCTACAACGGCGGTGAACAACACCACCGCCTGACGTGGGGCACCGGCTTGGAATACCAACTGGTGGACGCGCTGACATTGATCGCTGAGCGCTACGGCCAGGAAGGCGGCGACCAAGCCTGGCAGGCCGGGCCGCGCTTCCACGTCGGCAAGCTTGTCGACGTGGACGTGGTGGTTGGGCAAAGCCTCAGTGGCGATCGCAACCCGTGGTTGACCACTGGTGCCACCGTTCGATTCTAAGGCTTGGCCTGTTGTTCCAGGTGCAGTTGCAATTGCGGGTCGATGCGCAACTGCCCGGCCAGTTCGTCCAGGTAATTGCGCTCTGCCGCTTGCTGATCATTGACCAACATCACGCTGGCCAGGTAGATCTCCGACGCCAGCGCCGGGTCATCGGCATACTGGGCAAAATCCGCAGCATTCAGTGGTTTGGCGACTTCAGCGTCCAGCCACTGCTGCAACTGGGGGTCGTCGGTATGACGGCCGATCTCGGCCGAGATCATCTGTTGCTCTTGATCATCAATCTTGCCATCCGCCTTGGCCGCCGCGATCAGTGCACGTAACACTGCATGACTGTGAGCCTCGGCTTGCGCACCATCAAGTTGGTCAACCGTCTGGATGGCTTGCTGCGGTGCGGTGGCCTGTTGGCGTTGCCAGGCTTCATACGCCTGGAAGGCGGCCATGCCCAAGGACGCCAGCGCCGCGTAGTTCATGCCGCCACCACGCGCCGGCGTCGTGCCACTGGCAGGTGCGGAGGTACCGCCCAACAAGCCCCCCAAACCACCTAGCAATCCACCCAAGCCACCACCGGCCGAAGCATTGCCGCTGCTGGTGCCTTGCAATAACCCGCCGAGCAACCCGCCCAGGCCACCGCTCGAGGAAGCGCCGCCTTGCTCTTGCTGCCCGGCACGCAGCAGTTGTTCCAGTAGATCGCTGGTATTCATGATGTTGCCCTCCCAGGGCACAGTATTGGCGTTTATCAAACATAGTCCGCCCCCGATGGAACACCATGACCGTCCGGCAGGCAAGCTTTAAGCGCTGCAACCTGCTCGGGCTTGGACCGAGCACCGGCAAAACCTGCGTGAAGTCGCTCACGCAGCATCGCAGGGTCGAGGAACAATGCGCTCTAAACCAGGGCCTTTTGAATGTGTTGATCAAATGTCCCTAGAAAGGCGTGCATGCTGATGTCGCCGAGATCTACCGCCTTGGCGCCGCCGGCCGCAATAAAGGTGACATCGGTGATACCCAGGACGTTGAGGATCAGGGTCAAATATTGGCTCGCAATGTCACGGTCTCTGATCGGGAATCGTGGGTGTATACCCCTCCCGAGGCGAGCAGCACCGTTGCCTTTTTACCGGTCACCAGCCCTTTACCGTCAAACCCCAAGGTCAAGCCCTTACGGACCACGTGATCCACCCAGGCCTTGAGCGCCGCAGGCACGTTGTAATTGTAGACCGGCGTTGAAATGACCAAGTGATCGGTTTCCAGCAACTCGGCCGCCAGCTCATCGGATAGCTGCAGCACGGTCTTCATCTCAGGTGAGTGTTGGGTTGGCGGGGTGAAGTAAGCCTGTAGCCAGGGGGCAGTCACGAACGCAAGCGAAGTGTCCGTCAGATCCCGTATTTTGATGGTGCCCCCAGGGTGCGCGGCTTCCCACGCGGCCACAAATCGGCGAGTGAGCTGCCGGGAGATGGACGCCTCCCCACGTGGGCTGGTTTCAATGCTAAGAAGCCTGGACATGAAAGTAACTCCTGCGTTTTGCGTTGTCGCTTTGGGCGATGTACAACACACTCTAGTCAACCCGAAGCATAAGCAGGAGTGATGTAAATATGATCAATTCCATCTGCTTAAGTGATGCTTCATGATCGGAAATCTCAGCTTGGATCAGTTGCGGGTCCTGGTAACCATTGCCGATACAGGCAGCTTCTCGGCCACAGGACGTCACTTGCGGCGCGCTCAATCTGCCATCAGCCAGTCGATTGCCACACTTGAGTCAGTGCAAGGTGTGAAGCTGTTTGATCGCAGCGGCCATCGCCCCACGCTCACGGAGGTCGGTAGGGTGCTAGTGGTCCAAGCGCGCGCAGTACTGGCAAGCGCTGCCCAGTTTGAAGCAATGGCCGCCCGCGTCCCCAACAAGAGGAAACACAGGTGAACCGCATTGAGCACATTGCGTTGATGGCTGACTACAACCAGTGGATGAACCGCAAGGTCTATGACGCCGCCGGCACCCTGACGAACGAGGCATTGGTGGCGGATCGGCAGGCGTTTTTCGGTTCGATCCTCGGCACCCTGAACCATCTGGCGTTGGGCGACACGGTCTGGCTCAAGCGGTTTGCCGAACACCCTGCAGGCTTTTCGGTATTAGCGCCGCTAAGTGCCATTGCCACACCCGGTGACCTCAGACAGTTGGCCTTCCGCGACCTCCGTGAACTCTCGGACCATCGGGCCTGGCTGGATCAGCTGATTATCGATTGGGCCCACAGCCTGAACGAGTCGGACCTCGACCATCGGCTGCGGTACCACAACATGCGGGGTGTTGCGAACGACAAACCGTTCTATAGCTTGCTGGTGCATTTCTTCAACCACCAGACCCACCACCGAGGCCAAGTGACGACCCTGCTGACCCAGGTGGGGGCGGATGTCGGTGACACCGACCTGTTGGCATTGATTCACTGAACTCAGCGGGCAATGAACGCTGCGTAGGCTTGCATCAAGCGCGGGAAGTCTTGCGGTTCGGGCAATTGTGCAAAGCTTTCGACCGCTGGCGTGCTCGCCCAAGGCAGTTTTTCGCAGGTCCAGGTTTCCATGAACGGCACATAGTCGTGGGCGTTATCCAGCAAGGTCGCGCGCACATTGACGAACTCGTCGATACCGTGGGGGCGTGTAAACAGCCAGCTCATGCAGTGGGGGCAGCAATAATGGCGGTCCACGCCATGCAGGCCACCAATGACAGGGCAACCCTGGGCCACGGTGAACCCACTGGCCGGAATCAAAGCACTGAGCGAGAACGCGCTGGCAGTCATTTTCTGACAACCGCGGCAGTGGCACGCCATGGTTATCACCGGTGGCACAGTCACACTGAAACGCACCCGGCTACAACGGCAGCTACCTTCCAGCGGCAGATTGTCGACGCTCATCATTTCACTCCTTTTTATGATTTTGGGGGCCACAGGGTAACGTCAAGCCACCCGGGAGGAAAAGCGAACGCCGCACTGCGCGTGAGGTCGTAACCATAAGGGTCGAGGTTTATAGCCCCGCCCTGCCCGCGCATGACACTCGCTGTCGTTTGCGCGCGCCCCCCATAGAAGGAGACGCTTACATGGTCATTCACTTCAAGGTCGCCGGGCATTTGGCCTGCGGCCACCACGGTACCAACCTCCCGTCCAGCACTGAACTGAATCGAGTCAAGTGCCGCACCTGCCGCAACACCGATGCCTACAAAGAAGCACGCCGCACCCAGCGCAACACCGCCCGCCGTTCCGCGCGCAAAGCCAAGACCCACACCGCAAGCGACTGGCGCAGCGCGTGGATGCAACGCTTGACCGACCTGCCGGGTTTACAGCGATTGCCAAGGGGCTTCAGCGGCCAGCCTTTCGTATAAGCCCACACACGGCGCCTGCCCGGAGCGAGCGCCGGTCAGCTTGTTCCCAAGTCAGATAACGCCTGTAGATCACTGATCTACCAAGCTTTTTCGGCCAGGATTTTGTGCAAGAAAGACACCCTTCGACCTTGCATCCGCGCGGCAGGGTCTATATATTCCCAACCCTGCTTCACCGCGCTACCGCCCGAATGGCGAAACTGGTAGACGCATGGGACTTAAAATCCCCCGCTCGTAAGGGCGTCCCGGTTCGATTCCGGGTTCGGGCACCATAGATATCAAGGGCTTGCCAGGGAAACCTGAGCAGGCCCTTATCTTTTCTGCTCCGCAATTTTGAAACCTGTTCCGCAATTCCCCTCCCCCGGCGCCCTGTCGACCTCCCGTCCCAGCTCTCTAAGCTCTACGAAAACCAACTAGCCCTAGAAGCCTCCATCATGGAATTGTCGAACGGGGTGGAGTCGCGAGGATCTGCCGACGTCGCTGAGAACGTGCGCGGCGCCTTGCACACCACAATTTATAGCCGAACCCGCTTAGTGCTCTGGCTCATCATCCCGTCGCACGCCCCAGCAGGGGTTCTTGGGCGCACTGGCACACCGTCGCGTTCCCCACCGGCCGTTGATCCGTCATCACTCTGGTAACCTCTGCAGGCAGCGACACGGCGAACAGATTGTCGAATGATATAGAAGATAGATCACCTTGCCGTCGGAGCGCTTCTTTACGCCAGATTGGAACTCAGGTAATGGGCCTATACGAAAGCGCTCAAGTGAATAACATTTATTCCAAATACCCATTTAACCACTCGTCGGAATCGACGTATTAGAAAGGCAATGACACCTTGCATTTGCCCATCTGTAGGCTTGACTACTGAAGCAGACAGAAAACATACCCATGCAATAAATTATATTATCCTTGGCGTCGAGTATTGAGCGCCTCCAGTATCAAGTGGATATGACATAACCAGCGAGTTAACCTAACTACAAATCTTCTGTAGCAGTGGCAAGTCTGCAGCTTTATTCTAAATAGGGAGCCAACTCATGGAACTCACAACCCCAAAGGAATGTAAATATGGCTATCACAATCACAAACGGTGCAAGCAGAATTGTCAACGTTGCAGTAAGTGCATGGCATACTGATAAAAACCCCAGTGAGGACTTCTTCCCAATAGAGCAAGGCAGTAATGACACGTGGTCGCGTAGCGATTCAAGAGGCTATTTAATGATCGTCCAAGGTCTAGCAAAGACGAACGAGTACTACGTTTCCTCTAGCAGCAAAATCGTTATCGAGGATGACCGTGTCAAAGATCACGGCCAATCTATTAACCCACTAACGTCAGTCAATACGTAACATGTATCGACAAACGCATGTCGAGATCACTCAAAAACAGGAGACCGCCAAGAAAATGTATGTCCGGGTCGGTGCTATTGCCAACCCGACAAAATAGAAAGTATTGGTACGTCCACTTTAGCGTTTTGGTGCGCTTATAGTTTCCCTCCGGCAATAACACTCCGTAGACGTCAATCTACGGAGTTTTTAAGAGTGGCGGCCAAGGTCGGAATCGAACGCGCATAGGCTGATTTGTAATCCGTTAATCATTTCTCAGCCTATAACGCTATAGGCCGCCACAAGAACCAAAGGAATCAGTCATCCCGGTCATCACGATCTCGACCGTGATTGCGGTCATAGCCATGATCATCGTTTCGGCGATCGTACCCTCGGCCTCGGCCTTGATCATTGTCGTAGCCCTGGTCGTATCTGCGCCCATGATCATCCCCTCTGTAACGATCATGACCATACCTTCCTCCGTCGTCCCAAACAGGCACGCACCCACCAAGCAGAACAAGACCAGAAAGGGCCAAAAGGGTGACTGCTGCGCGTTTCATCTTGAACGTCCTATTGCTTGAGAAGGTTAGTTTTTTGACTGCACATCAACCCAATGATTCAGCAGCGCCCTCGAATAAACATCGCCCCTTCCCCGCCTCTATTACGTCAGCACTCACCCCGCGCTCATCGGCAACCAGCGGCAGGCCTTTCACTGGAAATACTCAATTGCAGGGAGGGTGAAGATAATGCGCCACCGTTATCAGAGCCCTCTATTGAGCGGCAGGGCTGCTCTGCGGGTAAACTGCTCGCCGATAATGCGAGCGCTGAACCAGAAAGACACAGACGCGTATTTCTTTTTTCTGGATGTCAGTCCCACCAGCACATCAATATCGAAGGACAGGGATATGAAGTACTTCTACAACACGTTTCTACTGCCTACGGGTATCGGTATTGCCGTGTTGTGCTCGATGAATGTCGAGGCGATAACGCGGGAAGACATGCTCAAGCTCAATGCCGCGTACCCTGCGGGTAGCGTTGTTAGCTGTGAGACCCAGCTTGAAGGAAACGGGAAAAATTTGTTGCCGACGCTGCTGAAAACTCGTGCCCACATCAAAGAGAGGACGGGGAACCTGAGCCGTGCCGATGTCAGCGTAACGTTTCTTCCACGGGGTTCATCAACCACCACAATGACCGTGAACTACCGGTCAAGCTCAACCATGGAGGATGACGGTGAATTAGTTGATATTGACCCAGATAGCCTGACTGTCTCATTCAGCCCTGCGAACCCAGCCAGTGATGCCATTGTGGCGAACAAAATGCGCGGTAGCCTCCCCCCTGCGGGAAGTGATCTGAGGCCCTACACGGCGGTAAAAATCACCGACTTTCCCTCCTACATAATCACTCCCCGAGATCAGCCTCCCACCTACTGCCTTAAGGAAAAATAAGCACAGACACACAGATGTCCTCCCCCCTGCACCGACGCAACGGGCGAGTGAAATCGAGCAACTACTCCCGCACAAATGACCCACAGTGCAATATGGGGTGATAAGCTGCGGGACGTTCAGCGGAGGTCATGGCTATCTGCGGTTTAGCTGATCATCGGCAAACTGGCAGGCACTTCGGACAGACAATGGTGCAAGGAGCAAATTGATGAGGGTTATTGAGGCGTACTTACCCGCCTATGAATTCAGCGAAACACATTCCATTGAGGTCGCGACCACTCCAGAAAACGCGATGGCTGCAGTGGCGGTACACCGCCCCGAAGATGTTGCATTTTTCCGATTCGCTATCGCCCTTCGCGAACTCCCTATGCGTCTTATGCGCGGGCATCAGTCACATAGGCTTCCCTCCTTTGGGATGGATAACTTCACTATGCTTGAACGCAAGGGGGATGTGGAGGTGGCTTATGGATTAGCCGGCAAGCTGTGGAAAGCCAATTACGGCCAAGCCGTCATAGCCGATTCTGAAGCGTTCAAGAACTTCAATTCCCATGGCTGCGTGAAGCTCGTTATTGGATTCACCTGTCAGTTGGTGAGACCTGGTATCACGAAAATCACAACTGAAACCCGCGTCCATTGCCTTGATAAGCACGCACTCACTCGCTTCAGATTTTACTGGTGCTTGATCAGGCCGGTCAGCGGGTTAATACGCCAGCGCATGCTCAAGGCCATCGCCCATCAGTGCAAACCAGATTAAGCCCTTGAAGGGCAATGATGAAAGGCGCACGTTTCTGCGGTGCCAAGTTTTCGGCTTGCTATTTGACCTGCTGCTCGGAAAACGCCTGCTCACGAGCTCAGCCCTCCACCGCCTGGCTCGCCCTCATGCGTGATGGTGCTCCACCAGAAAGTCGACAAATGCCCTCACCCGCGCAGGCATCGCCGTGCCGCCGACGAACACCGCGTGAATCGGCTCCTGGTCGCCCGGGTTATAAGCTTCAAGCAGGGGCACCAAATGGCCGCTTTTCAGCTCGTCTGCCACGCTGAACGCCCCAATGCGTGCGACTCCCGCACCGAGCTTGGCCAACTGAGACAGCGCCTCTCCACTGTTGCCCTCGATTGTACCGGCGACTTTCAGCGAGAAATCGCGCCCGTCCATGCGAAAGGGCCAATCGGGAGCGGCCCGGCGGAAGTTGAAACGCAGGCAGTTGTGATTGAGTAAATCGTGCGGCACAAGTGGCGCGCCATGGCGAGCGAGGTAGTCCGGTGAGGCGACGATGACCTGCCCAGTGGTGCCAATGTTGCGAGCGGTCAAGGGGCTGTCGGCCAACAGGCCAAAACGAATCGCAACGTCCGCTTGCCCACCCAGGATATCCACCACTTCATCCCCCAGCAGCAAATCAACCACGATGGCGGGATAACGTGCGCTGAACGCGGCAACCAGCGGCACGATCGACAGCCGCCCATGTGCCAGTGCGGCACTGACCCTCAGTCGCCCACGTGGCGCACCCTGGTCGGTGATCGCATCCTCGACCTCCGCCATATCCGCAAGGATCCGCCGTGCACCGCGCAAGTACGCTTCGCCTTCGGCGGTGAAGGTTATCGCCCGGGTGGTGCGAAGGAGCAGCCGGGTGCCAATTCGCCGCTCGATACGGGTGATGATCCGGCTGATGGACGACGGCGTAAGCCCCAGGACTCGAGCAGCGCCCGACAAGCTGCCCTGCTCCGCGACCATGGCAAACACTTCCATCTCTCCCGACCGCCCGCCTACATCCATTTGTGCACCCTATGCAAAGCTGAAGATCCCTGGCTGGGACTACTGCTTGAAAAGGCTCGATTGTAGCATTTGGCACACAGATAAGGAGTCATCCATGCGCATCAATCCACCGCTCGTAGCACTGTCCGTCGGCGCCTTCGGCATCGGGGTCACAGAATTTGCACCCATGGGCATGTTGCCCGCCATTGCCACTGATCTGGGCGTATCCATTCCAGCCGCGGGGCTGTTAGTGAGTGCCTATGCGATGGGCGTACTGATCGGCGCGCCGATCATGACCCTCGCTACTGCCAGGGTTCCACGCCGTCACCTGCTAATCGGGCTGATGGCCATCTTCACCCTGGGTAATCTGCTCTCGGCGTTGGCCACCCACTACCAGACCTTAATGATCGCCAGGCTGGTGACATCGCTGAACCACGGTGCGTTCTTCGGTATTGGCGCCATCGTGGCCGCGAGTGTCGTCGCGCCGGACAAGCGTGCGGGAGCCGTCGCCGCGATGTTTCTAGGGCTGACCCTGGCGACCATTGGTGGCGTGCCCCTGGCCACCTGGTTTGGCGAACACTTTGGTTGGCGTACCGCCTTCTGGGGCATCAGCGGGCTGGGCGCGATCGTGATGGCGGCGTTGTGGTGGGCGCTGCCGAAGACACCGGCCCCTGAAGGCGGAAACCTGATGGCCGAGATTCGCGTACTGGGCCGCGGGCCGGTACTGGCGGCGCTCGCGCTGACCGTCGTGGGGTCGAGTGCCATGTTCACGGTATTTACCTACATCGCGCCGATTCTTCGGGATGTCACTCATGCGTCGACCAACTTCGTCACTGGGATGCTCGTGCTGTTCGGGATCGGCTTGACCCTTGGCAACGTCTGGGGCGGCAGGTCTGCAGACCGCTCGGTGGACCGCACGTTAATCACCTCGCTTGTGGTGCTGATTGCCGTGCTGCTGGCCTTCTCTGTCCTCATGCAATGGCCGCTTCCCGCCGCCCTGTCGATTCTACTGTGGGGCTTCGCCAGCTTTGCGTTGGTGCCACCGTTGCAGATGCGTGTGATGGACGCCGCTAAAGACGCACCTAACCTGGCCTCTGCGATGAACATAGGCGCGTTCAATTTCGGTAATGCCATTGGCGCGGCGCTCGGTGGCGCCGTCATCAACGCAGGGCTGGGCTACCCGGCCATTGCGCTGACAGGCGCCATCATGGCCGGCCTGGGTTTGCTGATGGTGCTGGGTCTGAGCTGGCGCTCGCGACGTGTGCTTTCGCGATCCGGCGGGGAAGCGGCGCAAGCATGAGGACCTCATGACGCGCGGGTTCAACAGCGCGTCAGGTGCGGGAAACCAACAGCTTTATCCCGGCAGCCCCAAACACTGTGGCCAAGGTGCCTTCGATATATCGGCGCCCCTTGCCATAGGCTCTGATCATCGGTTCGGTGGAAAAGACGATTGCATAGCCACAGAAGATACTGACACTCAACACCGCGCATCCAGCCAGGATAATTGCGACCGTGGTGGGCGTGGCCCCCGGGCCCAGCCCGAGCGTCATGGTCGCCACCCAACCCAGCAGCGCCTTGGGGTTTGTCAGATGCATGAGCAAGCCGCGCTGGTAGAGACTAAAGCCGCAAACACCCGCCGTAGCCACTACCGCGCGCTTCAAATGTTCATCGCCGGTCAGCGCGGACCGACCCGCCTTGATCGCCAGGAATAGCAAGTAGAGCCCCCCGACCACCTTCAAGACACTCAGCGCTTGCCCGTACTGTGCCAGGATGGCCGAGACACCTGTAGCCGCCATCGCCCCCCAAAAAAACGAACCACTGATAACGCCTGCCGCCAGCAACAGTGCCGCTTGCCTGCCCTGGTGCATGGCGACGCCCATGATGCGCATATTGCTAGGGCCAGGGCTCGCCGCTCCCACGATATAGGCGGTGAATACGAGCAACAGGTGGTGCCAATCAAACGACATTTGAAGCCCCCAGCAAAGAAGACGCCTTGGTGTGACGGGACTGTAGCACTGAGCGAGCACCCGCAAAAAGCCCGACACCAGGGCCGAGCTTTTTGAGCAACGCGCCCCGCCAATACCGATCAGTCGACCAGCGCGCGCTGAGGCGTCAACGCCCAAGGCGCGATCAAGCGCTGCGGGGTCTGGCAGGTTTTGCGTTTGTACACGAAATGACGGCACTTCTCGGCGAACTGTTGGCGGTTGTGCACCATGTCCAACTGCATCTGCGCCAGCTCTTTCTTACGGCAGCCGTCTACCTGTTCAAGGTCCATATTGGTTTTGCGCGCACGCAGCAAAGCGTATTGTTCATCGGTCAACGCGCTCTTGGCGGCCTGCAGCAGCCAGGGGCCGAACGCACTTGGGCAGCGTGGGCCGATGTCCTGGATCATTCCCCATTGCCGGGCCTGGACCGTGCTGATCGGCAAGCACTCTTCGGTAAGCGTGTGTGCGACTTCACTGCCGACTGCGCGAGGCAGGCTGTAGGTCCAATATTCGGAGCCATACAAGCCCATGGTTTTGTAATGCGGGTTCAGTACCACGCCCGCCCGGGCAAAGACGATGTCGGCCGCCAGCGCCAGCATCACGCCGCCGGCGCCCGCGCTGCCTGTCAGGCCGCTGACCACCAGTTGCCGGGCCGTCAGCAGTTCCTCACAGACATCGTCAATGGCCTGAATATTCGCCCAGGCTTCCAGCCCCGGTTCGGGTGCAGCCTGAATCACATTGAGGTGCACGCCGTTGGAGAAACTCCCGCGCCCGCCCTTGATCAATAGCACCTGGGTGTCCCTAGCCTTGGCCCAGCGCAGCGCGGCGACCAGCCGCTGGCATTGCTCGGTGCTCATGGCGCCGTTGTAGAACTCGAAGGTCAGTTCACCCACGTGACCGGACTCTCGATAACGAATCGGTTGATAGGCCAGCTCATTGAACGCTTGGTTGGCAATCGAGCCGTCCAGCACGGGGACGTCAGCCAGGCGCCCGGCCAATACATGACGGGCCGGCAGCTTGAAGGTCTCCTCGCCGGGCTGGGCCTTGCGCTTGAGCGAGCCGACCCACACGCTCTGATCGCCGGCCGCGACCAGTACGGCATCGTCCTGCACCGCGAGAATGTCTCCGGGTAAGCCGTGGCGGGAGTCCAGATGTGCGTCGTACAGGTAGTACTGCTCACCCTTGATGCTCGCCAACACGCCAGGCTGACCGTCCGCCGCGTCGATGCTGCGTTTGATGAAGCGTGCGCAATCGTGCCAACTGAAAGTGCGGTCAATCTGCTTCATGTTCGGCTGCAAACGCCCGATGACGTGGGGTTGCGCATAATCGAGCGGCGTGGGGACGAAACCGCTGGCGAACTTTTCCACCACATCACGGATGCAATAAATCGCTGCATCACTCACCGCACCGTTGTACAACTCGGACTTACGCACCTCGGGTGGCATATCGAATTCAAAGGTCGACCAGATCGGCCCGGCGTCCATTTCCTCGACCGCCTGCAGAGCCGTGACGCCCCAACGGCTGACCTGCCGGGTGATGGCCCAGTCCAGTGCACTGGCACCCCGGTCGCCGACGATCCCCGGATGAATGATCACCACCGGGCGATCCGGGTTGCTCCAGAGCGGGTGTGGCACTCGGTCCTTGAGAAACGGGCAAATCACCAGATCGGCTGCCGATTCCTCGATCTGCCGACACACCGCAGCGTCATCCGTGAACAGCACTACGCTGGGTTCGTAACCCGACTGGCGCAAATCCAGCCAAGCCCGTTGGGTCAAACCGTTAAACGCCGATGACAACAATAGGATCTTCAATGACCGCATGGCTGACTCTTCCTTGAGAATGCGCGGCCGAAGGCGCTCATTGAGCCTTCCCTGGCCTTTGATGGAGCCCCAAGGGTAGAGGGGGTGCCAGGGAGGCCACCTGACCGAGATCAATATCAAGGCAGCCAACTGTTTATTCGTTCCGGATAGTCTCCTTAGGTCACCAGGCATTGAAACAGCGCACGCTGCTGGCAGAAAACACACGGTCTCACACCGTTTTCACATTGATCTCACAAAGCCACTACCGTAACCCGCTTAGCCTGAGCGACGAAGCCCCATTCATATCAGTGCGGGTCGGTTGCAGAACGTTACCCCAGGGTCTGATGAGGCTTTCGAATCACAATAACCAACCAGGAGCCATCTATGTCCGTCAATGCAGTAGGCGCGTTGAACCCCGTGATCATCAACCGGCAGAGCCCGGCCCAAACCCCACCCGCAGCGACGGCAAAAGGAGATCAAGCCACCAACGCAACCGCCTCCACGCCTGCACCCTCCTCTCCCTCAACCTCGGCCACCCCCTCAGCCGCCAGCGCGGTAGCTGCGGCATTGAAAGAGGCAACTGAAACTGCCGCGCAAACCGCTCAAGAAGCGGGCCATGGCGATCGTCAGGCCCAACGGTTAGTCCAGCAGCATCAACATCATTCCACCGTTGCACCCACTGCCGCCGTGGTCAATGGCAGCGGGCAAATCACCGGTGAGCTCATCAACACCAAAGCGTAGTCGCCCGGCTTGCGCTGAAAGCTTACAAGTCCCGTGTCTGGGGGCTTGTAAGTAGGCCCAGAGCAATGAATTCCATCGCAAGAACCAGAGTTTTTTGCGCGTGGACGGCGTCCTAAACTGGCTCGAACGCGACCCATCGCCTGATTGAATGAGCCAGCCATGAACAGCTTCGCCACCGCCATCGAAGACCTCGATTGGCCAAACATCCGCCTGCAACTCGACCAGGAAGGTTTTGCCGTGCTTGCGGGTTTTATCGACCCCTTTGAGCCACTGAAACACGGTTGGAATGACACACTCAGCCGCCTTAAAGAGGGCTTTTATCCGCGCTTGGCACAGGTGTCGAACCAGTGGAACGAGAGCCTTCAACTGGCCTACCGGTACCCTCGGCAACTCGCCGACTTTCAAGTGCAATGCTTGGCCGCAGGACAGCAGCAAGAGCTTTCCCGGCTGACGTGCTTACGTGAGGAGCAATACCTCGCGCTGACACAGGATGCCGAAGGTCAATACGTTTTTCCGTTTCAGTTGCAGGCCGTGCTGTCCTCGCCAGGGCGAGACTTCACCGGCGGAGAATTCGTCCTCACCGAGCAACGCCCCAGGATGCAATCGCGCCCGATGGTGGTGCCATTGCGTCCTGGTGATATCGCCATCACCGCCACCGCTCACCGCCCTTTCAAAGGCAGCAAAGGCTATTACCGGGTCAACATAAAGCGTGCCATCAGCCGAGTCAGGAGCGGTGAGCGACTGGGGTTTTCGTTGAGTTTTCACTACGGTCCGCAGGCACACCATGACTGAACAGCGTAGGTGGCGGCTGATCGGCAGCGATGGAGCCGTCTATCCCAGCACCCAGCCTGGAACACTGGGAGGGCATCGTCGCGGCAAACGCTATGGAAAGCTCGATTGCCGCGCTGCGCTGCAGGCGATCGCACGCGGCGGCTATGTGCAGGAGCGTGTATTTTTCCGCGACGAAACCAGCGCTGTGGCGGCTGGGTATCGCCCCTGCGCAGTCTGTATGCCCAACGAATATCGCCGATGGGCACTTCAGGAGGCACAATGAACACCCACCTTGAGCACCTTGACTGGCCCGTGATCGAAGCCGCGTTGATGAACGATGGCTTTGCCCTGCTCCCGCCCTTACTGAACCGGCAAACGTGCCAGCAGCTGGCCGCGCTTTACCCGGATGGCACTCATTTTCGCAGTCGCATCATCATGGAGCGCTACGCGTTCGGCCGGGGCGAATATCAATACTTTCGCTATCCGTTGCCGGAACTCGTCGAAGACCTTCGCACGCGCTTGTACGGGCACCTTGCCCCGGTTGCAAATCGCTGGCATGCGGCGTTGAAGCTGAGCCAACGATTCCCCGCCACCCATGGCGAATACAAAGCACTCTGTCACCAGGCGGGCCAATGTCGCCCCACGCCGCTGATGCTGCGCTACCGGAAAGATGACTACACCTGCCTGCATCAGGACCTGTACGGCGAACAGGTGTTTCCGTTCCAGGTCGTGATCCTTCTAGACCAACCAGGCAGGGACTTCGAAGGTGGCGAGTTCGTGCTCACCCACACTGGCTCCAACACACCGGGTCGGGCTGAAGTCGTCCCCCTGGGGCAAGGCCAGGCGTTGATTTTTGCCGTCAACAGCCGACCTGCACGCTCCGCTCGCGGCTTCTGCCGGGTGAGTGTGCGCCACGGGGTAAGCCGCCTTCACCATGGTGAACGCAGAACGCTTGGCATCATTTTTCACGACGCCAAATGAGTGCCAACACCGGGAGGCTGAACACTGAAAACGGGCGACTCATCGATGAGTCGCCCGTTTGATTATTTGGCGCTCAGTGCCTGCAAAAACTGGGTATGTTGCAGAGGCTGCGAGAACATCGGCAGGGTGAAATTTTCGGCGGCGTGTTGTTGTTCATCGGTGAATGTCGCGGTGCAATCGGTCAACGTGACCACCTCATAACCCTTTTCATAACCCGAGCGTACGGTGCCTTCGACGCAGCAATTGGTCAGGAACCCGGCGACCACCAGGTTCTGGATACCGTTGTTACGCAACACCAGGTCCAGGCCGGTGGTGGCAAAAGCATCCAGCCCACGCTTGCCCTCGACCACGATGTCTGCGGGGTCACGGGGCAGCGCGTCGGTGATCTCGGCGCCCCAACTGCCGGCGCGGAAGGCGCCGGCGTCTACAACACCTTTGAGAATCCCGTAGGACCGGGTCGTCAGTTCGGGGTAGCCGGCGGCAAACTGGATGGGCAGGTGGATGATCTTGACCCCGAGTTTTCGCGCCTGCTCAACGGTGGTTGCCGTGTTCGCCAGCATATCGGACTTGTGCATGACGTCTTTGACGGCGTCATGGAAAACCCCACCCGGAGTGGTGAAGTCGTTCTGGAATTCAATCAAGACCAACGCGGTTTTAGTCGGGTTCATGTTTTGACGCTCCGAAAGTGTGAGGGGGCTGACGAGTCATGGTAAACACGATTGCAAATTACCCTCTATCATGGCCCTTGTATTCTTGAATAAACATCACTGTCTTGCGGGCCGTTGCGCTACGATTTCGCTCCCTATTTGTGAAAGGTTTTGCCGATGCCACTGGCGATCAAAGGGCACCATCAACGTCAGCATCGTTATCTGATAACGCTATTGTGCGCGCTGCTGCCCATTCTGCTGGGCGTCGCGATTCTGTATGTGCAGGCTGAAATTTCCCTTGGGCAAAGCACCGCGCAAACAACAAAAGAGGCGGTGCGGGAGCTCGACCTCATGCTGGACAACGCCTCCATCGTGGCAAAACACGTCCTGCCGCTGGCAGGCCAAGTGTGTGATGCTTCTACGCAACAGATATTACGTGAAGAAGTCACCCAGCATCCTTTCGTACGCTCGAGCAGCCTGGCGTCGGGCGAGAACATTTATTGTGGCTCTCACTTCGGAAGCAAACGCGTTCAAAGACTCAACCCCGCCGATTACGTCAATGGCCAACTATGGCTACGGGGCAGTAAGCCCAAATCGGCTGACAGTTCATTACTGATCTATAGGCTCAATAGCGGCGATCATAGTGCGTTGACCACCGTTAACAGCTACCACTTGACCAACGCCTTGCGCCTGATAAGCCGCGAGGTGGATTTGATATTGCAGGTCGGGCCTAATTGGCTGTCGTCAGCCGGCTATATTCAAGCCGCCGCCGTACCTGTGTTCGCCGTTGCCTCAAACAGCCTGGCGTCCACCCGCTACCCCTATAGCGTCAAGGCCGGCATGCCCGAGGGTGAAGTGTGGCGCTACATGAAAGAGCAGTACCCTGCGTTGTTCTGCCTGTTGGTGTTCCTGGGCATATTAGCGGGAGGCGTCGGGTACTGGTTTCAAAAACTTTCGTCGGCCCCTTCCCACGAGTTGCAGCGAGCCCTCGACGCGAACGAGTTCATTCCCTACTTCCAACCCGTGGTACGCGGTAAAACCCTTGAGTGGGCTGGCGCAGAGGTGCTGATGCGCTGGCAGCACCCCACAGAGGGCCTGGTGCGCCCGGACCTGTTCATTCCGCTGGCAGAACACTGCGGACTGATCGTACCAATGACACGCGCCCTGCTGCACCAAACCGCCTTGCTACTGGCGCCTAACCAAACGTTGCTGCCCGTTGGCTTTCACATCACCGTCAACATCACCGCCCATCATTGCCAAGACATCAACCTCGTGCAGGACTGCCGCGAGTTCCTCTGCGCCTTCTCTCCCGGGCAGATAACGCTGGTATTGGAATTAACCGAGCGTGAATTGATCACGCCGTCCGACGTCACCCACCGCATCTTCCAGGAGCTGCATGAACTGGGCGTGATGATTGCTATCGATGATTTCGGTACCGGCCACTCCAGCCTGAGTTACTTGCGCGACTTCAACGTTGACTACTTGAAGATCGATAAAACGTTTGTCGCTGCCATTGGCGTCGACTCGCTCTCCCGGCACATCCTGGACAGCATCATAGAACTCTCGGAAAAACTCGGGCTGCGTGTCGTTGCAGAAGGCATTGAGACGCCGGCACAGCGCGACTACCTTGTCGCGCAAGGCGTGGATTTTCTTCAGGGGTATCTATTTGGGCGCCCCACAAACGCAGAGACGTTTATCAGCGACCTGCGTGAGCGCTGATTAAAGCATCGGTGAGTGGCTGACCACCCGCAGCGCCAACCCTTCATACGCATCCAGCGTGATGGTGAACTCGCCCTCGGCAGTGAGATCCCCCTCAACCCGCTCGTTGATGATGTCCACGACCGGCCCCGGCGCAATATTGGGCAGGTGCAGGACCTCGGTAATCGGCGTAGCCCCGAAATTGAGCGCGGTGATTTGCGTGCCCTTACCTGCCGGCAACTCATGAACCATGATCAGCAACCCAGGGTGTTCGACGTCCGGCACCAGAATCTGGCGGCTGGCGGCGATGTCATAAGCACGACGCACCGCAAGGATCTTTTGCAGTTGCGACGCGAACGAATCCGGGTCCTGCAATTGACTGCTCAAGCTGCCATACAACGTCTTCGCGCGCGGCATCTGCCCGGCTGATTGCTCGGCCTCGGGATTCAGGTCGACCAAGTCGTAGGCGCCACGGTGAATCCAGCGTGTGTCGCCGTCCTGCATCAGGTGCGCGACCGTTTCGGCGGCCAATGGCAAGGCGCCCACCAAGTCCCAGCCGGACAAGGCGAACACCCCTGGCTGCATCGCGTTGTACATCACCAACAGCAAATGGATCTGGCGAATCTGCTGGATATCAACCGGTGTGATCGCGTCCAGGTCACGAATGCCAAGGGCTGCGGTGATGATACTGGTGGTGGTGCAGGACACGCCGTTGGTGACGAACTTGAGGTTATACGGCGCATGCTCACCGGCCAGGCGCTCGTACATCTGCTCGCGGATATGCTCACGCAAAATATTGCCGGGGAAGGTCTGGCCTTGGTAGAGGTAATTGTCATGAGCATGCAAGGTCCAGAAATGCACCAGTTCAAGAGTCAGCTCATCGTGGTTCTGCAGCGCATGGATCAGCGAGCCGGGGTCGATGCCCTGGCTGTGCATCTCGCGCAGCATCAAGCGTAAAAACTCGGTATCGCCCATCAGCAACGCATGCTGATAAGCCGGCCGGGTGATGAAGTCATAGGAAAGATCAGCACCACCATGGGACATGGCGGCGATGTCATCGACGGTGAGGTTCAACTCCTGAAAGCTGAACCCTCCGGCCTTGCGAATCGCCCCACCGAGCAGTTGGTTACCCGTGATCGACAGCGGATGGCTTTCCGACCAGGCGCCGCCCTCCGGTTTGCGCTCCACCCCGAGAAAACCGTTGGCGTCCAGGCGCAGGATTTTCGCCCCCATCACATCGATAGCGTGCAGTGCATCGCCGATGATCATCTGCTGCGCGGCAAACGAGGGATCGAGCCAATTGAGCGACGGTTGCCCTTCCTTGAAGTAATGCAGGTACACCCAACGCCGAGGCTTGCCATCAACGCCCACGACCACCGGCGTCGCACTCCAGTCAGTCTCCTTGACGCCGGGTTCGAAGAAAATCACCCGCTGCAATTGGCCGACGATGTAATGCTTGTCGCGCAGCGTATCCACCTGCAGCGGGCTGAGGTTCTGCGCATCACGCCCCTCGGCGACATCCGGCAGCATCGGCCAGTCTTCCTCGCGGATTTCCACCATGTGGTAAAGGCCGGGGTAGTCTTCATAAGCCATTTCAGCCAGGCGAAAATCCGCGCCCTTGCCGGTGTGCGATGGGATGACATCGTCGATGATCACCGCATTGTGCGCCGCGGCCATGCGCGTCAACGCCTGCAACTGCGCCTCGGTCCCCAGTTGCGGGTCGATGTCGAAGCTGATGCGGTCGAAATTGCCATCGATGGTCGGTGTATGTTGAGTGCCGGACAAGCCGCCGGACTTCTTCAACGGCCCGTTGTGAATGCCTTGTATGCCAATCTTCGACAACGCATGCCACAGGGTTTCATCCCCCAGTGCCTCCAGCACCGTGCCGTGTTCGCGCGTGATAATCGACGCCGGATACGCGGTAAACCACACCGACGACAAGGCCGAAGCGTCGCGCGGCCGAGTCTGCGCATACGGCTGCTGCCACATCCGCCCCTGCCCGCAATAGAGCTTGGCCCGCTGGCGCGCCGCGTGCAGCATGGATTGTTGCACCAGCCAGTTCACTGGGTTGTTGTCCGCTGCGGTCATAAGCCCACCCATTACCTATCGTCGTGAAAAGGTTACTCGTAAGCATAGGAGGGGCGACGGGTGCGATTCGTTGCATTGGAATGTGAACGTCTACTCCAGCTGCCGATACTGCCTCGGCGTAAACCCCGTCGACGCCTTGAACTGCCGGGTAAACGCACTGTGGTCGGTGTAACCGCATTGCAAGGCCACGTCGGTGATCGGCATGTCGGTATGCAACAACCGATGTGCATGCTCCAGCCGTACCTTCTGGATCATCTGCCGGGGGGTGAGGTGAAAGACGCGCTTGCAGTAGCGTTCCAGTTGCGCCACTGAAATTCCGGCGATGCGCGTGAGTTCACCCAGGGTCACGCGGCGGTTGAAGTGCGCGCGGATGTGCTCGTCCACCGCCGCCAGGCGTTGATAAGCCGGGTGGGTCTGGCTGGCCGATTGCAGGTCGACGGAGATACCGGCCAGGCCGATGATCGCGCCGTCGTGGTTGTACAGCGGCCATTTGTGGGTGAGGCACCAACCGGGTTCGCGAGTGCCGTAAAGGTGCAGCTCAAGCTGGTCTTGCAGCACGAAACCCTGCTGCAGCACGCGCCGGTCCTGCTCGGTATAGCCCGGCCCCAGTTGGGCGGGGAACACTTCGGCGCTGGTCTTGCCCAGCAGCGGTTGCAGTTGCTTGAGCCCACAGCGTTGCACCAGGGTGCGGTTGGCCAGCACGTAGCGGGCGTCGATGTCCTTGATGAAGATCGCGGCATTGGGGATCACATCCAGCATCGGTAACAGCTGCGCCGCGCCAGCCAAAAGCTGCTCGATACTGTGGGGGCGACTCCCCTGGAAAAGGGCTGCAAACGCGCTCTGCAACATGGTTTCGCTACTCATTTATTCGGCGACGCACAGCAGATTGCGCCATGTCCGAGGCGCTGTCGAGCCCGGCACATTGTGCCGAATTCGTCATTCATCCCACGGAAAAACATCAATCGCCTTCGCCCGGGTGAGTTCAGGATAGCGCCACTGCATGCCTATCCAATAACTCACAAGAAGGCGCCGCTATGTCAGGCCAAGGCAAGTTCAAGAAACAGCTTTCATTGATGGACCTCACCTTTATCGGGTTGGGTGCCATCTTCGGTTCGGGCTGGTTGTTCGCCGCCAGCCACGTGTCTGCAATCGCAGGGCCTGCCGGGATTTTTTCCTGGTTGCTCGGCGGTTTCGCGGTGCTGCTGTTGGGCATTGTCTACTGCGAGCTGGGGGCCGCGCTGCCCCGCGCCGGTGGCGTGGTGCGCTACCCGGTGTATTCCCATGGCCCGTTGCTGGGCTACCTGATGGGCTTTATCACGCTGATTGCGTTTTCCAGCCTGGTCGCGATTGAAGTGGTTGCCTCTCGCCAATACGCCGCCGCGTGGTTTCCCGAGTTGACCAAGGTCGGCTCCAGCGACCCGACCACCCTGGGCTGGTTGGTGCAATTTGCGCTGTTGTGCCTGTTCTTCATCCTCAACTACCGCAGCGTGAAGACCTTCGCCATCGCCAATAACCTGGTGAGCGTGTTCAAGTTCATCGTGCCGCTGCTGGTGATTGGCGTGTTGTTCACCTTCTTCAAGCCGGCCAACTTCCAGGTGCAGGGTTTTGCGCCGTTCGGCCTGTCAGGGATCGAGATGGCTGTTTCGGCCGGTGGGGTGATCTTTGCCTACCTGGGGCTGACCCCGATCATTTCGGTGGCCAGCGAAGTGAAGAACCCGCAGCGCACCATTCCGATTGCGTTGATTCTTTCGGTACTGCTGTCGACAGCGATCTATGTGCTGCTGCAAACCGCCTTCCTCGGTGGCGTGCCCACGGAGATGCTCGCCAACGGCTGGGCCGGGATCAGCAAGGAATTGGCGCTGCCGTATCGCGATATCGCCCTGGCACTGGGCGTAGGCTGGCTGGCCTATCTGGTGGTGGCTGACGCGGTGATTTCTCCCAGCGGCTGCGGCAACATCTACATGAACGCCACCCCGCGCGTGGTGTATGGCTGGGCGCAGACCGGCACGTTCTTCAAGATCTTCACCCGCATCGATGAAAAGTCCGGCATCCCACGCCCGGCGCTGTGGCTGACGTTTGGCCTATCGGTGTTCTGGACCCTGCCGTTCCCGTCCTGGGAAGCCCTGATCAACGTGGTGTCGGCCGCGCTGATCCTCAGTTATGCCGTGGCCCCGGTGACCGTCGCCGCCCTGCGCCGCAACGCACCGGATATGGCGCGACCGTTCCGGGTCAAAGGCCTGGCGGTGCTCGGCCCGCTGTCGTTCATCATCGCGGCGCTGATCGTGTACTGGTCGGGCTGGAGCACCGTGTCCTGGCTGCTCGGCCTGCAAATCCTGATGTTTGTGGTGTACCTGCTGTGCGCTCGCTGGGTGCCGACCGCGCACCTGAACCTCAAGCAACAAGTGCGCTCGTCTGCCTGGCTGATCGGTTTCTACGCCGTGACCATCCTGCTCTCCAAGCTCGGCAGCTTTGGTGGCATTGGCGTGATCAGCCACCCGTTCGACACGGTGGTAGTCGCGATCTGCGCCTTGGGTATCTATTACTGGGGTGCCGCCACCGGTGTGCCTGCCCACCTGGTGCGCCTGGAACACGACGATGACGAAAGTGAAGCCGTCACCGACGCCCACTACAGCGCCCCACTCTCCCCGACCACCCATTGATGGAGCGGTTTATGAAACGGCTGCACGTGATTGACTCTCACACCGGCGGCGAGCCCACGCGCCTGGTGATGAGCGGTTTCCCTGAACTCGCAGGTGCCTCGATTGCCGAGCAGTTGCAGGACCTGCGCACCCACCACGACCCATGGCGCCGCGCCTGCCTGTTGGAGCCACGCGGCAATGATGTGCTGGTCGGCGCGCTGTACTGCGCACCGGTCACGCCCGGTGCGACGTGCGGGGTGATCTTCTTCAACAACGCCGGGTACCTCGGCATGTGCGGCCACGGCACTATCGGCCTGGTTGCCTCGCTGCATCACTTGGGGCGTATCGCGCCAGGGGTTCATACCATCGACACACCGGTGGGCCCTGTGGCGGCCACGCTGCACGACGACGGCGCCGTGACCCTGCGCAACGTGCCCGCCTATCGCTATCGCAAGCAGGTGGCGGTGGACGTGCCAGGGCATGGTGGGGTCTACGGCGACATCGCCTGGGGCGGTAACTGGTTTTTCCTGGTGTCGGACCACGGCCAGGCATTGCAGATGAACAACGTCGACGCCCTCACCGATTACACCTGGGCGATGCTCAAGGCCCTGGAAGCCCAGGGTATTCACGGCGAAGACGGGGCACTGATCGACCATGTCGAGTTGTTCGCCGACGACGCCCACGCCAACAGCCGTAACTTCGTGATGTGCCCCGGCAAAGCCTACGACCGCTCGCCCTGCGGCACTGGCACCAGCGCCAAGCTGGCCTGCCTGGCCGCCGATGGAAAACTGGCCGAGGGTCAAACGTGGGTGCAAGCCAGCATCACCGGCAGCCAGTTCCAAGGCCGTTATGAATGGGACGGCGAACACGTCCGCCCCTTCATTACCGGTCGCGCCTACATGACCGCCGACAGCACGTTGCTGATCGACGAGCAGGACCCTTTTGCCTGGGGCATCTGAGCCCTTCCTGATTTGACTGAACGTTCCAAGGAGTAAGAACAATGAGCGACAACATCTTTACCGGCTGCATGCCCGCCCTGATGACCCCCTGCACCGCCGAGCGCAAGCCGGACTTCGACGGCCTGGTCGCCAAGGGCCGTGAACTGATCGATATCGGCATGAGCGCGGTGGTGTATTGCGGTTCCATGGGCGACTGGCCGCTGCTCACCGAGGCCCAGCGCCAGGAAGGCGTGGCACGCCTGGTCGCCGCTGGGGTACCGACCATCGTCGGCACCGGTGCGGTGAACAGCCGTGAGGCCGTAGCCCACGCCGCCCACGCCGCCAAGGTCGGCGCCGATGGCTTGATGGTGATTCCCCGTGTGCTCTCCCGGGGTGCCTCGGTCACCGCGCAAAAGGCGCACTTTGCGGCGATCCTCAGTGCCGCGCCGAACCTACCGGCTGTGATCTACAACAGCCCGTACTACGGCTTCGCCACCCGCGCTGACCTGTTCTTCGAATTGCGCCGCCAACACCCGAACCTGATCGGCTTCAAGGAATTCGGCGGCGCTGCCGACCTGCGCTATGCGGCAGAAAACATCACCTCCCAGGACGATGATGTGACCCTGATGGTCGGCGTCGATACCCAGGTGGTGCACGGTTTCGTCAACTGCAACGCCACCGGCGCCATCACCGGCATCGGTAACGCACTGCCACGGGAAGTGCTGCAACTGGTGGCGCTGAGTAAAAAAGCCGCCAAAGGCGATGCCAGGGCCCGCCGCCAGGCCCGCGAACTGGAAGCCGCACTGGCCGTGCTGTCGTCCTTCGATGAGGGCTGCGACCTGGTGCTGTACTACAAGCACTTGATGGTGCTCAACGGCGACCAGGGTTACGCCCTGCACTTCAACGACACCGATGCACTCAGCACCGCCCAGCGTTGCTATGCCGAGCAGCAGTACGCGCTGTTCCGCCAGTGGTACGCCAACTGGTCGGCGGAACAAAACGTCGCTTGATAGCCCATGCGCCGCTGTGGTGCTCACAGCGGCCAACCCTCTGTTTCCCAGGATGATCCCATGACTCTGACGGGCAAGATGCTGATCGGTCAGCAATCCCTTTCCGGCCATCGCGACGCGATCCGGGCCATCAACCCCGCCACCGACACACCACTGGAACCGGCCTACGCCGGCGGCGATGGCGAACACGTCGAACGGGCCTGCGCCTTGGCGTGGGCCGCCTTCGACCGTTACCGTGAAACGACCCTGGAGGAGCGCGCCACGTTTCTCGAAGCCATCGCGGACAACCTCGAAGCCTTGGGCGATGAGCTGATTGAACGTGCCATCGCCGAAACCGGCCTGCCGCGCGCACGTATTCAAGGCGAACGCGGCCGCACCTGCGGGCAATTGCGCGCCTTTGCCCGCACCGTGCGCTTGGGTGAATGGCTGGACGTACGGGTGGATACCGCACAACCGCAGCGCCAACCCCTGCCCCGGGCCGATCTGCGCCAGCGCCATATTCCCCTCGGCCCGGTCGCGGTATTTGGTGCCAGCAACTTCCCCTTGGCCTTCTCCGTAGCCGGCGGCGATACCGCGTCGGCACTCGCCGCCGGTTGCCCGGTGATCGTCAAGGCGCACGGCGCCCACCCCGGCACCAGTGAACTGGCAGGCCGCGCCATCGCCCAAGCGGTCAAACACTGTGGCTTGCCGGAAGGCGTCTTTTCGCTGCTGTACGGCTCGGGTCGCGACGTGGGTATCGCCCTGGTCACCGACCCGCGCATCAAGGCCGTGGGCTTTACCGGTTCGCGCACTGGCGGCGTGGCCCTGTGCCAGGCGGCGCAGGCACGCCCGGAATCCATTCCGGTGTACGCGGAAATGAGCTCGATCAACCCGGTCTACCTGTTTCCTGCCGCCCTTGAAGCCCGGGGCGAGGCGTTGGCCGAGGGGTTTGTCGCATCGCTGACCCAAGGCGCCGGCCAGTTCTGTACTAACCCTGGCTTGGTGATTGCCCTGCAAAGCACCGCCCTGGAGCGCTTTATCAAGGTCGTCAGTGATCGACTCCCGCGCTGCCCGGCCCAGACCATGCTCACCCCCGGTATTTTCAGCGCCTATGAAACCGGTGTAGCCGCGCTGGCCAAGCACGCTCGGGTCGCTGCACAGGGCTTGCCGGCGACCGGGCCCAACCAAGGCCAGGCACATCTATTTGTGACCCAGGCCAAGGATTTTTTGGCCAACGAACACGTGCAAGCCGAAGTGTTCGGCGCCGCCTCGCTGGTGGTGGAGTGCACCGATGCCGCGCAGGTGCGCCAAGTGTCCGAACACCTGGAGGGTCAGCTCACGGCGACCCTGCACCTGGATGAAGAGGACCTGCCACAGGCACACGCGCTGCTGCCGGTGCTGGAGCGCAAGGCGGGCCGCCTGCTGGTCAACGGCTGGCCGACCGGGGTGGAAGTCTGTGATGCGATGGTGCATGGCGGCCCCTTCCCTGCCACCTCGGATTCGCGCAGTACGTCGGTCGGGACGGCCGCGATCCTGCGGTTCCTGCGGCCCGTGTGCTACCAGGACTTTCCGGATGCCTTGCTGCCCACCGCGCTCCAACAGGGCAACCCGCTGCTGCTGCGACGCCTGCTCGACGGCCGGAGAGAGGCATAGGCCATGTCCGATCGCAAACCCGTCGATATTGCCGTCGTCGGCGCCGGGATCATTGGCGTCGCCTGTGCCTTGCAGCTGGCGCGCCAAGGTCGCGAGGTGCTGGTGATCGACCCGCAGGAGCCCGGCATGGGGGCCTCCTATGGCAATGCCGGTCACCTGGCCACCGAGCAGGTGTTTCCCATCGCGGACGCCTCGATTCTCAAACGCCTGCCGGCCATGCTGCTGGACCCCATGGGGCCGCTGCGCCTGGATTGGAAATACCTGCCCCGCGCCCTGCCCTGGTTTATCCGGCTGCTGCTGAACCTGCGGCCGGCAAGCTACCAGCAGACCGTGGCCGGCCTTCGTGCGCTGAATGAAGGCAGCCTGGGTGCGTGGCAACGGTTACTGCAGTCGATCGACCAAGCGCAGCTATTGCGCGAGGACGGCTCGTTGCTGGTGTTTGAACGCGCTGAATCCCGTGCAGCCCTTGATGCCTTGCAACAACGGATGATGCAGCAAGGCGTGCCCGTGGCGTTCTGGCCCGGCGATACCGTGCGCAAGGTCGCACCGCAATTGAGCGACGCGATACAGGGCGGTTTGTTTTTCCCCAGTACCGGGCATTTTCTGGACCCGTACAAGGTGGTCGGCGAGCTGGTAAACGCCGCCAAGGCCCTCGGCGTGCAATTTCTCCGGCAACGTGTACTGGATGGGCGCCTGGAAGATGGCGGCGTTACGCTGATGACCGATCAAGGCAGGTTGACGGCACGCCAGGTGCTGATTGCCTGC
Organism: Pseudomonas sp. MWU15-20650; assembly: GCF_023242475.1. Classification (GTDB taxonomy): domain Bacteria; phylum Pseudomonadota; class Gammaproteobacteria; order Pseudomonadales; family Pseudomonadaceae; genus Aquipseudomonas. The sequence continues at coordinate 141,283 of NZ_JALJFG010000007.1, forward strand.
GGCGCCCACTCCGCCAAACTCACCGCCGCCCTGACGGGCAAAAAAGTACCGTTGGATACCGAACGCGGTTACCACTTGATGCTGCCCCATGAACAACACCGCCTACCCTTTGCGGTCACCTCGTTCGAGCGCAAATTCATCATGACCCCCATGACCGGTGGCCTGCGCCTGGCCGGTACGGTTGAGTTCGCCGGGCTGGAACGCCCAGCGAATATGCAACGGGCCTGGCAGTTGCACCGTTTGAGCCATGGGCTGTTTCGCCAGGACCTGAGTACCGGCGACGCCACGCCATGGATGGGCTTTCGGCCGTCCTTGCCCGACTCGCTGCCGATCATTGATCGAGTGGGCAATGGCAAGGTGCTGCTGGCGTTTGGTCACCAGCACTTGGGGTTGACGCAGGCGGCGGTGACGGCGCAGAACATAGGGCAACTGGCGGCGGCGCCTGAGGGTTCTGGCTTGCCGCAGTTGTGGCCCTATCGGTTGGAACGTTTCTGAAAAACCCGGCCTGCGGGGGCGAGCCTGCTCGCTCCTGCAGATTTTGCATTACGCCTGACGCGCTTTTTCATGCGCTGCGTTCAAATCAGCTTTTTTCGCCCCCCGCTCAAGGCATTGCTGATGGCCTCAGCCAACAACAGGCCAACCCGAGCAAGCGGCCACGGTAGCGATCCACAAGCGTAATGGTCATTGACACTCCTTGAGAGAACGCCCCAACAGGCGCCATGCTACTTGACCAACCGCTTCTCCTTGGAAGGGCGATATCCAAAATACGCGCTATAGCACTTGCTGAAATGACTCGGTGATACAAACCCGCACGCCACTAACACCTCCACCTGCGACAACTCGGTGTGTTGCAACAACCGCCGCGCTTCGGTGACGCGCAGTTCCATGTAATAGCGTTGCGGCGTGGTGCCCAGTTGCTCCTTGAACAGGCGCTCCAATTGCCGGCGCGAACGGCCGGCGTAGGTCGCGAGCTGGTCGAGTTCCAGGGGTTCTTCGAGGTTGGCGTCCATCAACTTGACCACTTCGCGCAATGGTGCGCTGACGCAGACGTTTTCGGTCGGTTTGACGCGCCGGTAGCGTGATTCTTCGAACGCCAGGATGTCTTCGATACCTTCGACCAATGCCTTGCCGTGCAGGCTCTTGATCCAGTCCAGGGCCATGTGGAAGGCCCCGGATGGGCTGGAGGCGGTGAGGCGGTCGCGGTCGATCACGTAGGGCTCGCTGGTGACCTGGGCGCCCTTGGCCACTTCCGCCAGCGCCGGGCGGTGTTCCGGGTGGATGGCACAGCGGTAGTCCTGCAACAGGCCGGCACGGCCAAGAAACCATGAGCCGTTCCATAACCCCGCGAGGCTGACGCCCGCCTCGGCCGCACTGCGCAACAGCTGGATGAACGCATCGCTGGCCTTGAGCTCGGTGCGAAAACCGCCGCACACCACCAGTAAGTCCAAGCCCTGCAAGGCCGACAAAGTCAGGCTTGCATCGGGGCGGATCACCAGGCCCAGGTCACTGATGACCTCAGCCTCGCCCCAACCGAAAGTACGCGAGGCAAACAGCTCGGGGCGCAGCAGATTGGCGGTGACAAGGGTGTCGAGGGTCTGGGTGAAGGCCGGCAGGGAGAAATGTTCGAGCAGCAGGAAACCGACGCGGGTCGTCGACGTCGGCTGCTGGCTTTCATTGAGATAGCGCAGGTTCTTGCCTTTCATGCCACCGCTGAACTGGCGTCTTTCCATCGAGGGTTGGCCCACTCTTATTGTTGATGCAGTGGGCGCTATCTTAGGGGTAAACGCTGCGACTGTCTCAGCCCGCACTGAAGGCGGACAGCCGCAACGGCGCTGATCTTTATAAAACCGGTACACGTGTAAACCCGTAGCCCAGCTGCTGAAGCGCGATCTGATACGGTTTTTTCTTTGCTATCTGCGCCTGTATCGAAAACCGCCCGAAGCGGACAATGGCCCCATCCCGACATTCCTGTCGTCCCCCTTCCCTTCGGAGGCCCTATGACCAAGATGGCACTTTTCCTGTTCGGCTTTTTGGTGTTGACCATTGGCATCGGCATGCTGGCGACCATCTCGCCGGTCTAGGCTCGGATCAGCCCGCAAAGAACATCGGATACAGCGACAACACCAACAACCCAGCCATGGCCCCATTGAACAGCCTTAACCAGCGCGGCTCGCGCAACACATTGCGCAGCCCGCTGCCGCAGCCGACCCACACGCACACACTGGGCAAGTTGACCACGGCAAACACCAGCGCGATCACCAGCACGTTCGTGACGTAACCCTCGGCCGGCGTATACGTGGTGATCGCCCCCAGCGCCATGATCCACGCCTTGGGGTTGACCCACTGGAAGGCCGCCGCGCCGAGGAAGGTCATGGGCTTGCTCTGCGCATCGTTGCTGTCGGACATGCCGCCGGAGGTGGCAATCTTCCACGCCAGGTACAACAGGTATGCCGCGCCCACATACCGCAACAGTGTGTAGGCCCAAGGGAATACCTTGAACACTTCGCCCAGGCCCAACCCCACCGAAATCACCAGCAGCATGAAGCCGATGCTGATGCCCAACGCATGGGGCATCGAGCGGCGAAACCCGAAGTTCACCCCGGACGCGAGCAACATGGTGTTGTTGGGGCCTGGGGTGATCGACGAGACGAAAGCGAACAACACAAAAGCGGACAGCAAGCTGGTAGACATGAACATGGCGTGGCTTCCAAACGGTGGTGGCGTGCCTGCGACAGTAGTGGGTTATGGCGCCAATCGCCCCGTACAGCTAGCGGCGGATCGAGGCATACACTTCAGGCGTATAGGCCGGGAAACTCAGTCACCGGCTTGTTCGACCAACCAATCAATCAGCACTTGAAGGCGCTTGGGCAGGGTCGGGTAAGCAGGATGGACCAGGTAGTAGCCATAGTTCATGACCTCCTGGAAGCCGCCGAACGGAAGCACGAGGTCACCGGCCTCGATGCGTTGACGCACCAACTGTTCGCGGCCTATCGCCACGCCGGCATGGTGGATCGCCGCCAGGGTGCTCAAATCCGAGCGATCGAACGTCATGAAGCGGCTGGGCAGCGCGGTCGTGCCTCCCGTGGCGTGTTGCCATAAACGCCATTCCGCATCGAAGGCCGTGTTGTCCCAGGCGGCCACATCATGCAGCACCGTGCAGGCTGAAAGGCGCTCCGGGTGCCCCATCAGGCCATGCGCCTGGGCATACTGGGGACTGCACACGGGCGCGATTCGCTCCGGCATCAACCGGATGCTTTCCAGCCCAGGGTGCTCGCCATTGGAGTAACACAGCACCAGGTCGATTCGGCGGGTACGGTAATCCACCGGCTCATTGCCGACCCGGACATCCAGCTGGATCCCGGGGTAGCGCGCGATAAAGTCCGACAGCCTGGGTACCAGCCAGCATTGCGCAACCGATGGCCTGGCGTAGAAGCACAATTGCCCTTCGACCTGGCTATCGGAACGCTCCTGAACCGCCTGGGACAAGGTGTCCATGGTCTGCTGCATGACCTTGAAGATGCGCTCACCGTCGGCCGTCAACTCGACCCGCCGGGGAAGTCGGTTGAACAGCTTGAGCGAGAGTTCTTCCTCCAGGCGCGCGATCCGATGGCTGACGGCACTGGCGGTCAGGCACAGCTCCTGCGCCGCACGGGCAAAGCTCAGGTGCCGGGCGGCGACAAGGAAGGTATGCAGGTTGGACAGATGGGCGCCACTCAGCTTGGGCGCCTTCGTCAGGCCAGATACAGGCATTGCGGTAACCCTCTTCTCGTCAACCGCCGTGTACGCGCCAGGGGCGTTACACCGGGGAATGTTGTAGGGCACGGCCCCTTTGCAGGTACGCCGCGAATTCCGTGGCGGGCACCATGCTCCCACCGGTGCCCCAGATCAAGTGTGTCGCGTTGGCCAGCCGGGTCGCATCGATATCCATGCGCGCCAGGTACGCCGCATCATTGAGTACCCGCACGATTCCGGGAGCCCCGGCCAGGGCGGAAGGCTCCAGTTTGACGCCTTCGAGTTCATGGGCGAGGAACATCAGGCGGTAAAGCGCTTCGTCCGTGACCGTGTAGTAACCGTCGATAAGCCGTTGCATCGCCTTGCCGACAAACCCGGAGGGACGGCCCACCGCAAGCCCATCCGCCGCCGTGACATTGTCGATCCCAAAGTCCTGGACACTGACCTGGTCATGCAGCCCGGTATGCACCCCCAACAGCATGCAGGGTGAATGGGTCGGTTCGGCGAACACGCAGTGCACCGCGTCGCCGAACACGAGCTTCAACCCGAACGCAACGCCGCCCGGGCCTCCACCGACGCCGCAAGGCAGGTACACAAACAGTGGGTGCCCTGCATCGACGCTGATGCCCGCCGTCTCGAACTGCCGCGCCAGGCGCTCGGCCGCGACGGCATAGCCCAGGAACAGATGCGGTGAGTTTTCATCGTCAATGAAATAGCACGCAGGATCGTCTTCAGCTTGGCGGCGCCCCTGCTCGACCGCGACGCTATAGTCGGACGCGTACTCCACCACGGTGACCCCGTTGGCGCGCAGTTTATCTTTCTTCCATTGGCGCGCGTCCGATGACATGTGGACCGTGGCCTGGAACCCCAGCTTGGCACTCATGATGCCGATGGACAGGCCAAGGTTACCGGTGGAGCCGACGGCGATCTTGTGGCGGCCGAAGAACGCCTGCGCAGTGTCGCTCGCCAGCAGTGCGTAGTCATCGTCCAGGGTGATCAGGCCCGCCTGCAGGGCCAGGTCTTCAGCGTGCTTGAGCACTTCATGAATCCCCCCGCGGGCCTTGATTGAACCGGAGATCGGTAGTTCGCTGTCTTTCTTCAACCACAGCGCCCCCACCTGAGGCAGGCCGGCTTCACTCAAGAGCCGGTGCTGGAGGGCCGGCAGCGGTTGAATCCCCGACTCGATGATGCCACCGGTTGCCGCCGTGTCCGCAAACACCTTGGCCAGGTAAGGCGCAAAGCGTTGCAGGCGCTCACTGGCCTGGCGCACGTCCTCCTGGGTCAAGCCAACATCCCCCAAGGCATTGGCCGCCGGGGCAATGCCGGGGTTGAACCAGCTCACTTCCTGCAACGAAACCAGTTGTTCGATCAGCGGATGGCTTTGATACCAAGCCTCCAGGGTTTTGCCTTGAATCATGGGACCACCTTTCATCACACACATTTGGACAATATCAGCGTAAACAGCAATGCCGCGACGGAAGCCAATACCGTGGCCCCCGTGAATTTCTTCAGGGCTTCAGGCAGGGACAGGCCCAGGTATTCCTTGACGACCCAGAAGGCAGAGTCGGTGACATGGGTCCAGCCGATCGCGCCGGCGCCAATGGCGATCACCAGGATCTCCGGGCTGTACTCAGGATGTTGCGCCAGCATCGGCAGGACCATGCCCGCCGTGCTGATCATGGCCACCGTGGCGGAACCGACGGCAAAGTGCATCAGCCCAGCGATCAACCAGGCCAGGATGATCGGGTTGATCGGGCTCTGCCCGAGCACGTCAGCCAGCGCCTTGCCGATGCCGCTGCCCACCAGCATGTCGTTGAACGCGCCGCCGGCGCCGATGACCAACAGAATGCCGGCCAGCGGAGGGAAGCAACGATGGGTCAACTGGAGCAAATCGGCCATGCTCAGCCCACGACGCAGGCCAAGCGACCAATAGGCGAAACAGATCGACAGCGTGAGGGCGATCAGTGGGTTGCCGATAAACGACACCCACTCCAAGGCCATCGAACCTTTTGCCAGTAACGGCGCTGCGACGGTTTTGCCGACCATCAGGGCCAGCGGCAGCAGCACGCTCACCATTGCCATAGCAAAGCTCGGCGCCCTGCCCTCATCGACATTCGCCTCGCTGCGTTCAGCCAGGAACAGTGCCTGGCCCTGGGGCGCTTGCCGGTTGCAGGCCAGCTTCACCCAGATCGGCCCGGCAATGATCGCCGTGGGCAAACCGACCATGAGGCCATACAGGATCACCTTGCCGATGTCGGCATTGAGCAAACCGGTTATCGCGGTGGCAGCGGGATGGGGTGGCAGAATGCAGTGCACCACCATCAACGAGGTCGCCAGCGGTACGCCCAGGCACAGCATGTTGATTCGCGTCTGGCGTGCGACCACGTAAATCAACGGCACCAGCAGCACAAACCCCACTTCGAAGAACACCGGTATGCCTGCGATAAAGCCGACGAGCATCATCGCCCAGGGCGCATGCTTTTCGCCCAGCACGCGCAACAGCGTGGTGGCGATACGCTTGGCGCCGCCCGATTCCTCCAGCAGCTTGCCCAGAATGCTGCCCAACCCGATGATCCCGGCCAAGAAGCCGAGGGTACTGCCCATGCCCTTTTCAAAGGCCGCGACAATGGCCGTCGGCGGCATACCCGTACCGATACCCACGACCAGGCTTGCGGCAATCAGGGAGAGGAACGGGTGAATACGAAATTGGCTGATCAAGACCACGATCAACAGGATCGAGGCTCCAAGGATCAAGAGAGAAAACGTAGGCGTCATGGCGGAATCGGCTCCATCGCAGCTCGCATGTGTGCGAGTTATTGTTTGTTGTTTGCGATGGATTAGATTTCAGCGGCGTAACGGCCACAAACGATGATTCATCAGGCCGCAGGTGATCTGTGTTCACGTGTACGACCCAACGTCGGCGCTGGCGCGGTACGGCCATCAGCGGCAGAATGGATACACCGTTGCTCAAGGACTGTGCGTCGCGGCATAAAGCGCCGGGCCCGAGCTGGACGCTCTAAAGGATTTAAATCCCACACACCAAGGACGACCATGATCAATCTACGTAAAGCCACTCACAGCGACCTCAAGGCACTGCACGAAGTCGGCTGTGAGACGTACCGGCAGCACTTTTCGATGCTCTGGTCTCCTGCCGCCATGCAGGACTTCCTCGACCAGGACTTTTCGCCCAGCGCACTCAGCCAATCACTTGAATTACCCACCAGGCATTTGTGGCTGCTCGCTGCCGAGGGAAGTGGCCAAGTCATTGGGTTCGCCAAGGTAAACTGGTCGACACCCGCGCCTTTAACGGGAGTGGTCGGTGCCGAGCTGCAAAAAATCTACTTGCTCAAATCCGCCTCCGGGCGTGGGTACGGCAGGCAGCTTTTGCAGTTCATTCGTGATGAAGCGACAGCGCGTGGCGAGCATTTGCTGTGGCTGGACGTACTCAAGAACAACGCCGATGCACAGCGCTTTTATGAAGCGTTTGGTTTTCAACGGATCGGTGAAATCCCTTTCAATACCGACTTGGCTGAAATCGGGATGGTCGTCATGGGGCTCGAACTGCAGCAGACTATAGCGTGCTAACGCAATCCGAAACCTTCACCACTTTTTCACACTTCCTTGAGATCCAAGGTACTTAACTACACCTAAGATTAGGAAACGCTCTCAATTATTTTTATTCATTCAGCGTTTAACTAAAACCTCCCAACACTGAAACAACATATCGATAGTATTCACTTAACGTAACACGGGTTAAGGGGATCAACGTGACATCGGCAATCACTGTATACGCCCCGAATGCGACACGCCCCAACCCCAGCGGTGCGGGGCCCAGCCGCTCCAGACATGGCCGCCCCCCCAGGCGAAATCTCCACCCAAAGCCCCAGAATCTAATGGCCTCAGCCTGAAGACAAGCTATACCTAAATAGCGACCCATAAGGTGATCATCATGCTGTGGCTCAAGCTACTTTTCTCAATTCACCCTGAACTGCGCAGCTTCGTCAGGATTGATCAAAACGGCGTCTGCTCAGAACTCATTCGATGCCAGCAATCGCCTGGCAAAACCTGTGTGGAAGTGGATGAGTTCTGCTTGAGTTGGCTGGGCAAGCCGTTACCGAGCTATGCGGCCAGGCGCGGTCCGCCAAGATGAATGCGTTTTGCAATTTCGGTACTTTCTCCAGGCCGATAAAAAACCCGTAGACGCTAATCTACGGGTTCTCAAGCAACGCTCTCTCTCCTGCGGTGCATCACCTCCCGCCAGCAAGACGGGCAGCCGGCGGAACGCTCTGACGAACATAATAATTGTCGAATTCACTGCTTTCGACAAATTGGAAGCCATGGCGGGTGTAAAAGCGATTCGAAGCGCTTTCTTTGAGAGCGCCAACTTTAACAGGGAGCGCAGCGGCATCCGCCTCTTTGAAAATTTGCATGAGAACGGCTGAGCCTATCCCCGATCCTTGCGCGCTCGGCGTCACATACAAGTGGTCGAGCAGGAGTTCATTGTGGTGATGCTTGACCACTACAAAACCCACCCTCTCTCCAGACACCTCGATGTAGTGTGTGTTCTGAGCTTCAAAACCGCTCAGGAACCGCTCGCGCGCGCGCACTGGATCAAATCGCCCAACACGCTCCAGGCTTTCGCGCATCGCCTCAATGCGGATGGCGACAAGATGGTCCACGTCACTTGGTTGAGCTACGACCCAAATGACCGGGGCGGTTTGATCAGGTGTGAGGGGCATATTGTGTGCTCCAAGGACCCTCCTGGGATAACCAGTATAGAGAAAAAGCATCACAGTGCCCCCGTCATTACCCGGTGGTCACTCTTCTAATTCAGGAAAAAGCCACATGCATACTTACCGGTTTCCGTGCATTCCAAAACCCTGGCTTCGCGGACACTTGGCGATTTTTTCCACCGCGATGAGTGGGTAATCCACATCATCTCAGCATACTTTTTCCCAAGGTCGAGCCGCATGTTCAGGTATCGCCCCTCAGCGGTGAGGTACACACAACTACTTAGGAAACCTTGTGTTTTGGAGCCTTCTTCACCCAGCAAAAAAATCCCTTTCTTAAAAGCAACGACGTCATCTTTCCCGCCATCGAGCAACACTCCCGTCCAGACGACACCCGACGACTTGGCTGGCGAGCTGAAGATCCCAAGATTGTTTTTTATGTCTCCAGGGCTCGGGCACGACTCTTCATCGCCCGGCCATTCTGGAATATCAAAGTACCGACTAGAAGCCGCTGCACTCACGAGGGTGACCAGCTGCAAAAGGAGTACGCCACCGGCCATGGAAAAAAAACGCACGAACTGAAATCCTATTAGCTCTCAAGCGCGCTTTTTTATCAGGCATCTGACCCGCTGTATTTAGGACGCGTCTGAACTTCAGGTGGTTTTTTCTTATGCGCTTCAAAGCACCAACCCAGCAAGGCTGTGTCGTGGGGAACTCAACGCCTGATCCTGCGCGTTAGTTTTCGCCAGCGTCATAGCAACGTCGGCAGTCTTGAATGGCCTCCATATGCTCGACTGTCCAGTCGAACAGGGCCGAGAAAGGCCCTTGCAACGATTTACCGAGCGGTGTCAGGGCATATTCGACGCCCAGCACTCGTCCATCCATGACCCTGCGCGTCACCATTGCATTCGCCAGATCAGGCCGAGCTCCGGCCAGCCGTGCAGGAACATCATCAATGGCTCTCGACATAGTGCGTTGTATGACGGGGCGTGCCGAAGACCCGCGAAGTCAGCTTGGAAGTGGACAAAGGAACGCCTCCTGCTACACCGGCTGCTAGATGCGAAGAGGCGGCGCCAAACCGAGCGGAACGCTTCGTCGCCTGTTCCAGAGGATAACCTCTTGATGCCATACAGGCGCGATGTTGCACTGTAGGTCAGCCCAGGGACTTTAGCATCGTTGCCCACGTATTTTTCGCTGGGATCGAGCAGATAGCTTCACATTCCTTTCACAGTCGAGCGCCTAAGGTCACTCCAGCTCCTAGTGAACATCCCTTTAAGCCCGCCCCCCCATCGCGGGCTTTTCTTTGCCTTTGATTTGCCTGGCCAAGACTCGCCCTGGGTTGCGGAACACGCCCTAAAAGTTGCGGAATGGTTCTAGAATCACAGCCAATAAAAAACCCCGTAGACGTTAATCTACGGGGTTTCTAAGAGTGGAGGCCGAGGTCGGAATCGAACCGGCGTAGGCGGATTTGCAATCCGCTGCATAACCATTTTGCTACTCGGCCTCAAACGATCAACGCCCTGACTACTGACATTCACCGCATACAAACTTGAGTGGGCTATGTAATGCCTGCCTCTACTCTAACTCATTGAATACATTGAAGTTTTTAATGCTTCATTGCGTTCGATGGGCGCCATTATGTACTCATTTGCTTATGCCTGCAACCCCTTGATTTCAAAAAATATTCTGCCTTGGCATCAAGGGGTTGCGTGTCTGCCCTACTCCTTGAGCTCGTGCAGTTGGTACCGCGGGTCAGCCTTGATCTGGGCTTCGGTGAACGGCAGTGGCCGCAGTGTTTTTTCGGAGAAGGCCTGGGTCTGGTCCTTCGAGTTTTTTGACTCGGGGTTGCTGGACTCGGAGAACGCCAGCACGCCTAGTGCTTGAGGGCCTTTGTCGTCGAAGGTGACGATTTGCAGGTAGCTGGTGCCGCTGACCACTTCGCGTTTACCGTCAGCGCGCGGTACGGTTTGCATGGCGTTGTAGATGCCGAGTTCTTGCGGGCCGCCGTGAATCGGGGTTTGACCCGAGACTTGGATCTCGCCCCAGCGGGTCGCACCGAGTTTGCTGACCTCGGCGGTGGAGGCCAGCATGGCTTCGCGCAGGGCCTTGGCGACGGGCGCCCGGTCGATGGCCAGGCCACTGGGGGTGGTCAGCGGATGGGCCGGGTCGAAGGCGACGCGCCAGGCATCGGGAATGTGCTGCAACCGTTGTACCAGGTTGATGAAGTGCACCAGGCCCAGGCCACTGTCGAGGTTGGCGCGCTGGTCCCAGTTTTTCAGGCTGGAGCAGAGCGGTTGTAGCGTAACGGTGTCAGCGCCCAGGGGCTTGGCACAGAACGCCAGCAGGTCGGGCATGACTTGGCCGGCCAAATACACGTCGTTGTCCATGACCATGTTTTGCAGGTCGGCAACGCTGATGGGTTGTTGCTCCAGGGATTGCAGACGCTGGAGGGCGAAGCGTGCGCGGGGGCCAAGGCCGATAGAGTCCTGGCTGATAACCGGCGAGAAGCCGGTCAGCGGTGCCTTGGGGTTGACCATCCAGGCGGAGTCATTGGAGTGCTGCACATAGTCGGTGCGCAGCAGTTGCGGCAATTGGTTACCTGGGAAGATGCCGGCCTGGGCGGCACGTGGGTCGACGTCCCAGGCGCAGGCGCTGCGCGTACCGTCGAGCATGATCATTTGCAGCCCGGCCCGTGGGTCGCTGCACTGCGCGAGCTTGGCGGCGCTGACGTTGGGTATCACCGACAGGTTCATGTAGAGGCTTTGGCCCTGATCATCCGTGGCCAGGGTGTTGACCCATGGGATGCCTTGCAGGGTATTCACTGAGGTTTGCAGTTCTTTGAGGCTGCCGGCGCGATTCATCGCGTACCACTGTTGCAGCACCCGGTCATTGCCCAGGTTGGCGTCGCGCAGGCTGAACGCGTAATGGCTGTCCCAGTCCAGCTTGCCCGGCCATTGCACGACCGGGCCGAATTGCGAACTGTAGACCGTATGGGTCACATCCTTGAGGCTGCCATCGGCTTGCTTGACCTGTACCTTCACCGTCGTTTTATCCAGGGGAATGGACTGGCCATCCAACAGGTAACGCCTGGAGTCCTTGGGATCAAGGCTCAGGCGATACAGCGTGAAATGCTTGGACGTATCCACCGTATGCGTCCATGCCACATGCTGGTTGAAGCCGATATTCACCACCGGCAAACCCGGTAGCGCAGCGCCCATGACATCCAGCTGACCGGGGATGGTCAGGTGCATTTCGTAAAAGCGCATGCCGCCCACCCAGGGAAAGTGCGGGTTGGCCAGCAGCATGCCGCGCCCGTTGAACGAGCGATCACGGCCCACGGCAACCGCATTACTGCCTCGGTCGAGGGTGAAGCGCTGCTGGTGGCTGGCGGCCAATTCAAAGGCCTGGCGGCTGGTTTGTGCAGTGGCCGTCGCTTGAGGCGGTGTCGCCCCCACCAAGGCTTCGGCGAATTGGCCTGCGCCGCCTTCCACCAACAGCCTGCGGGTCAGCTTCACGAGGTCTTCAACGCCCAACGGTCGCACCCACGCTGCCTGGCATTGCCCGGGCGCGCCCTGCTCTTGCAGATAACGGTTGTAGCCTGCCACATAACCTTCGATACGCTGCCTCAGTTCCAGGCTCTGCGCCTGCCAAAACGCGGCCACGGCCTCTGGCGTATTCAGCCAGGTGAAAAACACGTCGCTGGTGAGGTTGTTGCGCGCCTCCAGGGTCGAGTGTTCGGGGCCAAAGAACTTGGCGCGCTCGCCATTAACGGTGACCACTTCATTGGCCAGCAGGCACAGATTGTCCTGGGCATAGGCGTAGCCGATGCCAAAACCCAGGCCACGTTCATCCTGGGCGCGAATATGAGGCACACCATAACTGGTACGCCGGATCTGCGCCGACGCCTGCGTCACCTGCTCCCGTGCCGATGCGGCCAGGCTCAGCCCCAGTAACAGCGCCGCCACACCTAACCTGGACAACCCATTGGAAATAATCACGCCGACTCCACAGTCAAATTGAACAGCCTCACCCAGGGCAGTTACCCCACCGTAAGGACGCACGCCACCTGGCGTAATTTAGCCAGGACGGAGGGAAATTAACGCTCCGTTGACATGTGACAAACGCGATACCGACAAATTTTCTACATCGACCGTTTCATGATTTGCCTCGCTCGTTCGTCTTACCCACTAAGAGCGCCATCATTTTCCTGATCAGGCTCTGAAAAGGAGTTTTTGCATGTACAACCCGCAAGTTCCCACGGATGGGCATTCACCGACCGTAGAGGCCAATTTCGGCAATAACATCAAAGCGTTCGGCAACGCGCCCGCCCCACACGGCAACCAGCGTATTCGCCATTTGCTCAAGTGTTTCGGTTTGCGCACCAGCCTGATTCGGCTGAAGGTCATCGATGCCCTCCTCACGGCCGCCGACAGCCAACGCGCCCTGGGGGTACGGGGCGTGCACAGCCAGTTGCTGGAACTGGGCATCCCGTTGTCATTTCTCAGTGTGCGTGAGGTGCTCAAGCGCTTGTGCAGCGAGGGCGTGCTCACCCTCAATGCCGACAAAAGCTACAGCCTCAATGAAGAGGCTGCCAAAGTGCTCGAGGGGCGCGGGTGAATCACGTCTTTGTATCCCGACTCAGAAGTTGGGCTTGACCTTGCGACGCATGATGCCGTTGATCACCACGACTACCACGGCGATTGCAATGGCCAGGTACTGGAACGTTTTTTCGCTGATAACCCCAGTGTTCTGCAGATAGGACAGGCCAAACATCGACCCCAGAACTACCAGGGCAATCAGAATCGAGTATTTCAAGCGTTGCTTTTGGGTCATGACAAGTTCCTGAACCTGAAGAATGTATCCACTGTGTATCGCCGGACATGCCAAGCACATACCCGGTAACGGGGATGGATCGGGGTCGGCGGGGTCTCATGTTACAGGCGATGAAATAATTTGGCTTGTCCCACGCCTGATTGACCTTGTTGGCACCTTAGAGGATTTTGAAATGCTCCGTCGAGTCACACTGCTGATTCCCTTGCTGATCATGCTGAGCATGAGCGGCTGCTTCTTTTTCCCACATGGTGGTGGTGGCGGCTGGCATGACCACCGCTACGATGGTGGCCGAGGCTACGAACACCGCTGATCACTCGGTTGTCTCGCTGTCCACATCGGAGAGCGAGACGCTTGACGCTCTCCCCCCTGCCCCATCGCGGGTGCAACCTCCTTGCCCCCCAACACGCCCAAACCCATTGATACCGCCGCCCTGGCGACAGCAGAAACAGACATTGTTTTTTTACTTACGCTTTGCGGGCCGTTAGCCGGGAACGACTGTCGCTGATTCGTACACACATCAGTGCGTTTAAAGCAACTTCGTGCTGCCTTTGCCGCGCTCCCGTGTAGAAATCCGTTAGGTGAACAATGACCGTTTCCCACAGCATCTCTCAGACCTTTGATCCCGCCCTTCAAACCCTCAGCTCGAACAACGTTTCGCAGCCTCAGCCGCAGGAACACGCGCCAGCCGCCTCTGTGCCAGACGGTCGCCAGGCCCTGAAAACCGCCCTTGGGAACCGCAATGATCTAAAAACCCTGGCGCAGACGCTGAATGCCGCCATGGACAAACTCCCCGAGGGCGCCGAGCCGGAAGATGTGGCCAAAGCGCTGAAAGAAACCCTGATGCCCATCGACCCGGAGTCGACATTTCGCCGCGAGCAAAACCTGACGCGACAGACTGTCAGCCTGGAAACATTCATCAAGGGTACAAATAGGTCGATGCCGTTTTCCGTTGCCGATGTGAGGGAACAGGCCCAGATGCTTACTGATCAATCGATCACTCACCCTCTGGGCAATTTCGCGGGTGCCTTGTCATGGGCACTGCCCCTGGGCAAGGAATACCAACGCGAGCTGTTCAACGTCGTCGCTTGCAACAGTGCCGGCCTGGAAGGCTTGCCGCTGCAAAATCCCCGTTGGAGCGCATTGGACTATCTGGCCGACGCCGTATCGCTGTCGCGAACCGACCTGCAAGACCCCGCGAAAGCGTTGGAAAAACTGCTCGACTCGCCCCGATCCCAGGCCCTGGGCGAAGCGATCCAAAACAAGATCAATGGCATCGCCACCGACAGCAGCGTCAACGATTACGTATTGGCGGCAATCCATTTGGGGCTTGATCACGAATCCATCGACCACCCCGAACAAAACCGTGTTGCAGGCTTCGATATGGCTGCTGATAAATTCTGGAACAAGCCGCCCACAGACATTGTCAGCGCGCTGGCGGAACACCTGATTGCCAGCGGCAAGACGTCCAGGGAGACAGCTGCATTGGGCGCACGCCTGCTGCTGGGACGGGTCGCCCCCCAATACCTGGTCAAAGACATTCCTCCCGCCATCACCGTCAGCAGCATAGCGTGGGCGAATTTGTGCGTGGCAGTGGCCCGCATCGAAGCGCAAACGCCTGGCAAGGCTGCCTCGATGAGTTTCGGTGAAGTCATGCTGGCTGCCGAAGACACGCCACCGCCCAACGACGCCGTACAGAAAGCGGTGCTGATGGACTGGGCGGTTTCCAATCAAATTGTCAATGTCGACCCGAGTGGGGCTTACGCCCCCGAACCCATCGAGTACGCCCGGGGGGTGTTCAACCGGCAACTGGATGTTTTGAAAGCAATGTCCGAACAGCTTGAAACACCGATGCCCAATCGCAAGGCAATGGCATCGGCCTCGCTGACAAAGGAATTCGGCACGGACGTCGACTTTGAAAGAAAGTGCCTGCGCATCAACTACGGGCCTGAGTCTCCCGGTCTTCGTTTCGGCCCCCTTTGTTCGATGCGGGAGCTCACCATGCAGGGCGAGCCACTCAATGACAGTTGGCAGCTGGTGGATGGTGGCGAAACAATCAACAAGGAAACCTTTGACGCCTTTGTCGCGTTCACCAAGAATAAAACTAAATTCAACGTTGTCGACAACTTCAACAAGAAATTCACCGAGGTCACCAGCCTCTACAAAGACATCAAGAAAAATCTGGTGATGAATGCTATTACGCACTTGCCTCTGGAAGACCGAAACCTACTCAACCACGGCAAACTCAGGTTCTTCAAAGAGAACTCTTACACGGTCCCTCTCATTGGCTTTGAAAAACTTTTCCACTCGGACACCACGATTCAGGTACAAGCCGAACTCAATGGAAAAATGCGAACTTATTTGTTTGACACCGAGAAAGGTAACGTTGTCAGTACCGGAATTCACCCCGCCAACCACAAGCCCGTAGCTGTCTCGAACGAAGTCGTCAGGGTCGAGGAGTTTCTCCCCGACAGAGCCCTTAGGTCGTTGAAGGACGAGGTACCGTCACATCGTGGCAGCAACCAGAACCACTTCGAGAACCAGCGAATTCAAAACGTGGCAGCCACGGTCGTCAAGGGGCTGGGGATTGACAGTGACGCCGTCAGACGCCAGGCCGAAGGCAGAACGGACAGTGAACAGCTCCGCGACACCATCAACTCGATAGGCGAGTTTTTACTGAACCTTGTTCCCTTCGTATCCGCCATCAACAGTTTTAGCCGCGGCGACATTAAGGACGGTTTCATCGACTTGGCGTTTGATGTATTCGGGATTCTCACTGCGGGCGTGGGTATGGTCGGCAAGCTGGCAAAAGTCGCCGGCAGGACCGGCAATACACTCGCAAAAGTCGCCCATGGCAGCCGAATTGTCGGGGCGACCGCCTTCAGCGCATTCAACCCGCTGGGTGGCCTGGGTGACTTGACGGTAGGCGCAGGGAAAATTCTGGTAGAAGGTGCAAGCGCCGCTGGCGATGGTATTAAGCGCCTGCGCGGCATGGCCACAGGCAGTGACCTGGTCGAAGCGAGCAAGCGTTTTGAGTCAGCCGCAACCGGCACGTTTAAAGTCGGCGAAAACACTGTCGAAGGCAGTGCGGTCATGCAGGATGGGCGTTGGTATGCGTACGATGCGCATAAGCAGGACGCTTGCGGTGTGCCTCAAGATTTCCAGCCGACGCATACGCTGATGCCGCCCTCGCCCCAGGCTGACGTTTCCCATCGGTTGCAAGTGAGCACTCGGCAAAACCGCCGACATCACCCCTACCAAAAAACGCCGAACATCAATGGACGCACGTCAACGACACCACCGACCGTAATCAAAACCGAGCATCTGGTCCCCATCAAAGGCGAATACGTAAACCACATTAAAGGCCTTCCCAACGAAGGCCATTTCACACAAAGCCGAAAGCACGCGACTCTAGATCGGTTCGACACGGAAATGAATGACTATTATGAAAAACTGGATCCGTTAAACCCACCGAGCCGCCCCACGATTCCGGAAACGAAACCCTACGAGAGCGTGCACGACCTGATCGAAAAAGCCTTGGACAGTGCGGATGTGGTGATATTTGGGGAGAGCCACCAGCATCTGGCCATGTTCCGTGAAATTGACGCCAGCATCGAACAGTTCAAGCGCAAAAATGTAAAGGTGGTCGGCATTGAAGGTGTCATCTATAGAAACAATGGAAGTATCAAGGACGAAGGCATGGGCCGTACAGGCCCCGGCTACAGGCCCGCCGACGATAAACTCAATCTGCAAACGCTGATGGCTAAATTCGAAGCGGCCGGAATAGAGGTCGTGCCATTGGATCACCCTTATCTGACACGCCACTGGCTTGACCGTGACGCATACACAAGCCAAAGCGAAGCCGCCCGAAACGTGCAGCGACTCAAAGAGTTCAACTACTACGCCACACGCACCATTGAACAAAACAAGCACAAGGGCAAAGTGATCGCATTGGTGGGACGACAGCACATCAACACCACTCAAGGCGTCACCGGCCTGGCTGAGGCGACGGGTGGGATCGGCATCGGTGTTTACGAACGAGCCGGCATCCGCGTGGGCTACGGCACGAACTCCACGGATATTAAACCGGGGCCGATGGGCATCCTGAACGGTGATAACGATCTGGCGGGAGATTTGCAAATCTTTTCGCCTGAGGCCTGACAGCGCGTTGAATTGTTGCCTGCGCACGCAGGCAACAATCGAAACCATCAGCCACCCTGCACCCAGCGCTGAGGCAACCACCGCTCCAGCGCAAACCCCAGCAACCCGATCACCACCATCGCCCTCCACTCCGAGCACCGGGCGTTCGGCCTTGATGCCTTCGGCTTCGAACAGGCCATTGTTGTGGGCAACCAGCAACGGCGTGGCGCCGGGCGGTTACCCAGTAGCAGGATGCGGTCGGACAGCAACAGCACTTCGTCAATCGACCGTTGAGAAGGCGACCTATCTGACGTCTTACTGACGTAATTACTTACATACCGCAGGGAGCCCTTCCGGAACCGTTACACCTGGAACGCACACGAACCAGTGCGCCCAGGCTACAGCTGTTTGGCCTTTTGGAGCGTTTACATTTCCATGCCTGAAAGGTGAATGACTGTGAATATTCAACCTGCTGCCCCTGCGCTCGTGCTGCAATCCTCGCTGCTGGCTAACGGACTTCCCGAAACGCAACCCGATGTCGACGTTCATGCGGGCGAGACCGTACCCACGCCTGAGCAGGCACTGCCGGATGGTCGTGAGGCGCTGAGAAAAAAATCAAGTGCGCGGCGTGAGCTGCAAAACCTGGCCAAGGCGCTTGATGCGGCGCTGGATAAACTGCCGGAAGACGCAACGCCAGAGGCCGTGGCCGCTTATTTGAGCACCAATCATCTGACGCTTGCCCCGGGTAGCGCCAACGCCAACCCGCGCACAGCCAGCCTTGAATCACTCATCAGGGCGACCAGCCCTTACCTGCCCCAGAGCTACGCGCAGTTGCAAGAGCTTGCCCAGACCCTGGCCGAGCATGCTCAGGAGCACCCTTTGGGCAACATGAGTGGTGCGCTGGGCTGGTCGCTGCCGTTGAGCAACGAGCACCAGCGTAGGGTGTACAACGTCGTGGCCAGTAATAGCGCGAAGCTGCCAGGCTTGCCACTGGCCAACCCTCGTGCCGGCGCCTTGGATTACCTCGCCAATGCCGTCACGCTGTCCCCACAGCTGTTGCAGGACCCTGCCGCCGCACTGGAGAAACTGCTCGATTCGCCGCAGGCGGCAGCGCTGGGCGAAGCGATTCAAGCCAGTATCGGCGCAATCGCCACAGACAGCAGCGCCAATGACCATGTGCTGGCCGCCATCCATCTGGGCCTCGATCCTGAAGCACTCGATCAAAAACCCAACCGCAATAAAGTGGCCGGTTTTGATTTGGGCACCGAAATCCACAGAGACTCCTCGCCTGCGTCCGTCGTCGAGGCGTTTGCCAAGCACCTGAGCAGCACTGGCCGAACATCCCCGGCCACCGCCCCGCTGGCAGCGCGGTTGTTGCTGATGCGGGTGGCCCCACAGTTTTTGATCAAAGACATCCCGCCGTCAGTACGCTGCAACAGCCAGGCGTGGGCCAATCTATGCATTGCGGTAGCCGGTATCGAAGCCCACACACCCGGCAAAACGATGAACATGAACTTTGCCCAAGTGATGTGCGCCGATCCGTCGCAATACGAAGCCAGTGAAACGGCAAAGAAAAATGCGCTGATTGACTGGTGTGTGGCCAATGATGTGATTTACCGCCTCGACGACGCCCATTACACACCAGAAAGTATCGAGTACGCCCGCAAATCCTTCAACGCTCAACATGAAGCCATGAAAGAAGCGTCCGGGTTACTCGACAAACCCTTACCGAATCGGGAGAACATGGCGCAGGAGTTGATCAAAAAACACTTGGGAGACGATTTCCCGCTGGATGCAAAAATCTTTCGCATGAATTATCACAAAATGGGACTTCGGGGCCAACGCTTCAGTGATCCCTTGTCGCTCCGTGAACTCACCATGATGGGGCGCACAATCGATGTTAGAGACTGGGAAGTGAAAGGTCGTCCCCCTAATGTCAACCTGGCCGCCGTCGCCAGTTTCACACGCGGGCCCCACTTCAATGTTAAAAAGGAGTTTGACAAACAGTTTGCCGAGGTGACCGCTCACTGCAAAAAAATCCACCATTACACGTGGATGAATGCCATCACTCAGTTGCCTACCGCCGATCGAGAAATTTTAAATAACGCACAGCTCAGTTTCTATAAAGAGAACTCCTACAAGACTTCCGCTGTTCCGTTTTATCCAAACACGCTGTTCCACACCAGCGCGACGCTGATCATGCAAGCACAACTCAAGGGCGAAAAGCACGTCTACGAATTCGACACGGCGACCTTGACCATCAAAAAGGTGACCCAGACACGAATCGCGCCGGATGAACACCAGTCTAATGAAGTCACCAAGATCGAAAAGGTCCCTATCAGCAAAGACCTGCGTTTCCTGGGGGTCGAAAAATCCCAAGACAGCCCCGCATTCAACACGTTTGCAAACCCACGTATCCGCGACATTGCCCAGATGGTAGTCAACATGCAGGGGCTGGACAGTGACGCTGTCCGGCGACAAGCAGCGGGCAGGACGTCCTCGGAAAAAACTCGAGACACCTTGAATGCTGTCGGGGAGTTCATTCTGGACCTGATTCCTCTGAGGACGGCCATCAACAACTGGCGTAACGGTGATTACACGGATGCGGCGGTCGATCTGGCATTCGATATTTTTGGGCTCATCACCGCAGGCCTGGGCACCGCGGCAAAATTGGCCAAGGGTGCCAACAAAGCCCGCAGTACCCTCTCCAAATTGGGCCGTGCCACGCGAATAATCGGTGCAGATGCATTAACGGCGTTTAACCCTCTGGGCGGTGTGGGCGATATCGCCACGGGTGCGGGCAAACTGGCGCTGGCAGGCGCTGGCGCCGCGCGTGATGGCGTGCAGCGTATTCGCGGCGTCACCAAGGGGAGCGACATAATTGCCGCTGGCCGTGGATTTGATGACGCCGCTGTCGGCACCTTCAAACACGGTGATAAAAGCCTGGAATGCTCAGCGATACAGCATAAAGGCCAATGGTACGCTCTGGATGAACGCACCTTGCAGCCTTACGGCCCGCCGCTGGAGGATTTTGACCGCTGGCACAGCTACATGCCTCCAACGCCCGAGCTTAACCAACCGGTCAATCATCGATTCAACCCCATCAGTCAAAAGGGACGCGTCAAACCAAAAATCGAGGAGAAGAAGGTTGATCGCAAGGCGCTGCCCACCGGCAACTACGTCGAAGACACACTGTGGAAGCTGGAAGAGGGTCACTTCGTTGACGGCAATGGCAAGTATGAAACATTCAATAAGTTTATTAACGAAATGTTCAAGACCTACGCCGCGATTGAAAAGGGAGCAGCACCGGCGCGCGTGGTGATCCCCGAGATCCCCAAATTCGCCTCCGCGTCCGACGTGATCACCGAGGCATTGAAGGTCTCCGATGGCATTGTGTTCGGCGAGTCCCATAAACAGATGGCCAGCTTCAAAATGCTGTTCGATAACGTCGAGACATTCAAACAACAGGGCGTGAAAAAGGTGTATTTCGAAGGTGTCATCGACTCCGCAGATGGCATTGTAGATGACGGTATCAGCAACCTTGGACGCCACGGTATACGTCGCAATCCCACGTTCGAGGAACTCAGGGCCAAACTCAAGGAAAACGGCATTGAACTGCTGCCACTGGATCACAAGTATTTGACGCGCCACAAAGACGTGAGCATTGGCCCCACCCAGACAGGGTTTGGCTCCCGGCGGCGCCTTGAAGAGTTCAACTATTACGCCTCGGAAGTGATCCAGGCCACTGCGGGTGAGGACAAGTGGGTTGCGTTGGTCGGTCACTCCCACATGAACAGGACCGAAGGTGTCCCGGGGCTCGCCGATATGACCGGCACTATCAGTATCGGAGTGTTTGACAACCAACCGCCCTTTACGCCCGGTGGATACAAACCTAAACCTCGCGAAACGGACGTGCCGCCCCCTAAAGACGAGTTACCGGGGGACCTGTTCATTCGCGTTTAATCCCAGCCCAGCCAAAACCCGAGTGGCATGGCGCCACCCGGGCCTCCGCTCATCCCCCATGCACCCACCGCTGGTGCAACCAACGCGCCAGCGCATCCAACGCAAACCCCAGCAACCCGATCACCACCACCATCGCCATCAACTCCGAATACGCCAGTCGATCACGGGTATCGAGGATGTAGTACCCCAGTCCCGCGCTGACTCCGAGCATCTCGCACGGCACCAGCACGATCCACAGGATGCCAATCGCCAACCGCACACCGGTCAGCACATGCCCGACCACACCAGGAATGATGATCCGACGCAACGTCTCCCAGCGCGTGGCGCTCAAGCTCTGGCTCAATTGCAACCAGCGTGGGTCGAGCTGACGCACGCCGGCAGCGGTGTTGAGCATGATCGGCCACACGGCGGCAAAGGCCAGCAGGAAGTAAATGGGTTGGTCCCCTACCCCCATCAGCATCACCACGATGGGCATCCAGGACAGTGGCGAGATCATCCGCAGAAACTGGAAGGCCGGTGTCGTCGCCGCCTCCAGGTTGCGCGAACTGCCCACCAGCAGCCCCAGTGGCACACCGACCAACAGTGCGAGAAACAGCCCGACAACAATGCGCTTCAGGCTGACAGCGATGTGCAGGTACAACTCACTGCGCCCAAGTAATTCCCACACGCTGCTGGAGGTGGCCTCCAGGGAAAAACGCGCCGACAAACCGTCGGCCTCGCCAAACACTTTCACCCCCAGCCACCACAACACCAACAAACCAGCCAAGCCGCTGATACCGAGCAACCAGCCCGGCCATGCGACGGATGTGCCGTTGTTCAAACGCCAATCTCCTCGTGCCGCTCATAACCGTCCGGTAGGCCGAAGGTCTTCATGCCGCCCACCGACTCGATCGCCTGACGCACGAAACGGTCATCGACGAGGTCTTTGGCCACGAAGGCGGGGTCCAGGTCAGCGAGGAATTTTTTGTCGCCTTCGATCAAGGTGTCCTTCAAGCGCCGCACCAGTTCTTCTGTGTAGCTGGGGAACGGGTACGGTTGGAAGTCGATACGATGCTCGTCCCAATGGGCGTGCTGGATCGCGCCGTCGGCCAAATAGGTGGCCCGGTCGCTGGCCGCCGGGGCCAGGACTTTGCTCAGCACCGGCTCGGCATGCGGCGTATAGCGGTTCGGGCCGTCCTTGGACAGCAGCTTGACCGCCTCTTCGCGGTTGTCTCGGGTCCATACCTGGGCCTTGACGATGGCGTTCACTACCTTCTGCGACCACTCCGGGCGGTGGGTCAGGTCATGCTCGTGCATGAACACCACGCAGCACGCGTGGTTGCGCCACACATCGCCAGTAAAACGCTGCACGCGGCCGACCTTGAGGTTCTCCGCCAGGGCATTGAACGGCTCGGCGACGATGTAGCCGTCGATGCGCTTGCTGGCCAATGCCGGCGGCATGTCCGAGGGCGGCAGCACGATCAGGTTGACTTCATGGGCGGCAATCGAGCTGCCGGTCGCGCGCGTTACCGGCGTGAGGCCGTTGTCGCGGAACAGTTGCTGCACCACCACGTTATGGATCGAGTACCAGAACGGAATGGCCACCGACTTGCCGCCCAATTGCTTCACGTCGGTAATACCTGGGGAAACGGTCAGGCCCGAGCCGCCCACGTGGTTCCAGGCCACGACCTTGGCCGGCACTTTGCTGCCATAGCGCGCCCACACCGTCATCGGCGACAACAGGTGAATCACATTGACCTGGCCGGAGATAAACGCTTCGATCACCTGGGCCCAACTGCGCAACAGCACCGGGCGTTCGGCCTTGATGCCTTCGGCTTCGAACAGGCCATTGTTGTGGGCAACCAGCAACGGCGTGGCATCGGTGATCGGCAAGTAACCGATGCGTACCGGCGCGTCAGGCTCATTGGCGGCACGCGCCTGCAGGCTGCTCAACAGCGGTAAGGCGCCGGCGGCACTGAGCACCGCCGAGAGTTTGAGAAAGTCACGCCGCGAGTGGGTCAGGTCATCCAGACACATGGTTAAGCTCCAGTGGTTCAAGGGGGTTGGGTTGAGGTCGGCTCGCCTGCCGTAAGGTTTTCAGAATCTCGATACGCAGCGCGCCGATCGCCTCGACCTGTTCCTCCCGGGGTTGCGGCAGGTCGATATGCCATTCGCCCAAGGTCCGCGCCGGGCGGTTACCCAGTAGCAGGATGCGGTCGGACAGCAACAGCGCTTCGTCAATGTCGTGGGTGATCAACACCGCCGCCGAGCCTTGTTCGCGATTGACCTTGAGCAGCAAGTGCTGCATATCGGTGCGGGTCACTTCGTCCAGCGCACCGAAAGGCTCATCCAGCAGCAAGACCTGCGGTTGCCGCGCCAGGCAACGGGCCAGCGCGGTGCGCTGGGCCATGCCACCGGACAACTGCGCCGGAAACTGTTGACGGGCATGCTCCAGGCCGACAGCCGCAATGGCGTGATCGACGCGCTGGCGGAGTTGCGCGGTGGTCAGGTGCGGTTGGCGGGCGAAATCCAGGCCAAAGGCAACGTTCTTTTCCAGGTTCAGCCAAGGCAACAGGCTGGGGTCCTGGAACGCCACCGCGACCCGTGGATGCGGGCCGTTCAACGGCTCGCCCAACACCTGCACGCAACCGGCCTGAGGCACCTGCAACCCAGCCAGGACTCGCAACAGGCTGGACTTGCCCACGCCGCTGGGGCCCAGGATCGATACCACTTCACCCGGCTGCAACTGCAAGTCAAACCCTTGCAGCACCGGGCCGCTGGCATACCCCAGGGTGATCCCCTGGGCATTTAATACCGTCTGACTCATAAGGTGGCCTGGCGCGCCAGTTCGGTACGCAGTTGCACCAGGCTGGGCGTGACGATCGGCACAAACGCCGACTCGCGCCAGCGCCGGGCGAAGCCGCTGCCGTGGGCCGTCAGGTAAGCCTTGCCACCGCTGGCTTGCAGTTCAAGCTGTACCGCGCTGGCGGCGGTCTCCGCCAGGGCGATACGCAGCTTGAACAACGGTACCGGCTCAGCGGCAAAACGCCCTGCCAGCAAGCCGCTCTTAAGCTCGCCAACCAAGTGGCCCAAGGTCGCACGCAAGGCTTCCAGCTCTTCACGCAGCACGGTGCGGCTGGCACCCAAGTGGTTGGCCACCTCCGCCAGGGAGCGTCGGGCCAAGCCAATCGACATACCGCACTGCAAACCGAGAAACGCCGGGCGTACCGCCGGCAGGAACTTGCGCGCATCCTCATGCAGCAACCAGTCGCGGCTCAGTTCCACGCCTTCCAGGCCCAGTGCCGCGGTGTTGCTCGACTGCAGCCCGAGCAACTCCAGGTCGCGCGAGCGCTGCAAACCTGCCACCGAATCCGGTATCGCCAGAATAAACGGCGCGCCACCTGCCGCGTGTTCAATGGCGGCGGCGGCAACAAAACCGTTTTTGCGCAGGTTGGTCACCCAATGCAGGCGACCGTTCAGCGTCCAGCCCTGTTCAGTGGGCTCGGCGCTGATCTGCAATGCCTCGATGCCCGACAGATACTTCATCGCATTCGACAGGCCCGTCGCCCCGGCCAGCTTGCCGCTGAGCAAATCGGGCATCAGTTGCTCGCGTAGCCGCTCGTTGGGGCTCTGCAGCAAGTATTCGATAAACGAGCGCTGGCCCCAGCACACAAACGCTGCCGCCAGCGAGTGGCTGGCGACATTGGCGATGGCTTCCACCGCACCCGCCACATCGCCGCCCAAGCCTCCCTGAGAGGTGGGCACGCCGATTTTAAGAATATTGGCGTCTGCCAGCCGTGGCAGCACTTCCTGCGGATCGCAACTGCCCACATCCAGGGCTTGCGCTTGAACATCGAGCCAACGGCTCAAGATTGGGTCAAGCATTCATGTTTCTCCTTTTACATCAGGTGGACCTGCGCCGATTCAGCTTGCCGGTTTTTCCCAACGGTATTGCGCCAACTCCGGGTTCAGCGGGGTACGGGCAAACACATTAGCGAAGTTGCACAAGGTTGCCAGGCTCACGCCCAAGATAACTTCCAGTGCATGACCGTCGGTGTAGCCGGCGGCGCGGAACGCCTCAAAGCCTGCGTCGCTGACATCGCCACGGGTAGCGATGACTTCACGGGTAAAGGCGGCGAGTGTCTCATAGCGCGCGTTAGGCAGTTCGCCACGCTGACGCAAGGCCTCGATCACGGGCTCAGGCAGCTTGGCCTTATTGCGTGCCACGGCGGTATGGCCGGCGACGCAGAAATCGCAACCGTGGGAGGTCGCGGCAATCAGCTGCACCACTTCGCGGTCGGCCAGGCTCAGGTCCGCCTTGGCGTTCAAGCCGGAAACGGTGATGTAGGTTTCCAACGCAGCGGGGGCATTCGCCAGCACCGCCAGCAGGTTGGGGATGAAGCCCGAGCCCTTCAATGCGTTTTCCAGAAACGGTTTGGCCGCCTCCGGGGCGGTTTCAGGGGTGAGCAACGGTACACGGGACATGGAGTGGTCTCCTGTTGGGTTCGTGTCCCAGTCTGTTGGTTATAAAAAATCGTCTCAATAGGCTAAAGTAGCGATTACTTGCTCTTGAGTCTTTTCATTAGATGAATTCGTCCAGCGCACTTGTCGATTGGTTATTAGATAGCCTCGAACTCAACACCAGTCTATTTCACGTCGGCCGCTATTGCGGCGATTGGCACGCGAGCACCCATGGCTTGGCACAGGCGAGTTTTCACCTGATCGTGCAAGGCCACTGCTGGCTGCATATCGACGGTGAACCGACGCCCCAAGCCTTGAACAATGGCGACGCGGTGTTTCTGCTGCGCGACTTTGAATTCCGGCTGTCTGGGGAAGCCTCCGCTGCCGCCGCTCAGGAATGCCCACGCCGCCCGATGCAACCTCTGGACAGCAGCGCCACCAACGGCGTGGGGTTGGTCTGTGGGTTCTTTCACTTCCAGTCCGGCTTGTCGGCGATGATCGTCGACACCCTGCCCGCATGGATTATCCTGCGGGCCGGCGACCCCTCGTTGACGGCCGCACGCCACCTGTTCGAACTGATCCTGCGAGAGTGCGAACGCATTCCTGCGCCCTCTTCGGCCTTGCTCGAGCGCCTGTGCCACTTGCTGTTTCTGTACGTACTGCGCCAGCAAGTGATTGATAACAGCGACCTCGGGGGCCTGGCAGCGCTGGGGCGCCAACCTGCATTTGCCAACCTGCTGGAACAACTGATCGCACGCCCGGCTGAGCCCTGGAGCCTGGAAAGCATGGCGGCCTGCACCGGGCTGTCACGTTCGGCGTTTTTCAAGCGTTTCACTGAACTGTGCGGGCAATCCCCTGGGCAAGTATTGATGCTGGTGCGCATGCGCCATGCCTGCCAACTGTTCAAGCAAGACCAGACCGTAGCGGCCGTGTCGCTGGCGGTGGGCTATCAATCGGTGGCGGCCTTTACCCGCGCGTTTCGTAAAATATCCGGGCAACAGCCAGGCGCTTACCGTAAAGGCCAATATCAGAAGTCGAGAGCAGGTCACCCGTAGTTTTGCCCGACATCCATTGAAAAAATGGAACGTTTCTTGCGATACCACCGTACCTGAACCAAGTCGACAGCCTGGTGAGCGGGCAACAACCGGGGCCTACACTTTGCACGATAGTACCTAAAGCTCCTGTTTACCCAGCCGATAGCCCTACGAAGCTCCAACAAAGCCGCGTCGATAATAAACGCTTCGTAAGGACGATCCCCATGCCCCCACTGCGCTCCATCCAAGCTCGCTACACCCTGTTTCTGCTGCTGTTCGTCCTCGTGCTCTTTGTATTGACCGTCGTCGGAATCGGCCAACTGGTCGCGCCCAAGCTGCAACACACCGAAGAACAGGTGGTGCTCAACCGCGTGGCCGAAGTGGCCGAACAGATCCAGGGCGAGCTCAACAAGGTTCAAGCCCAGCAACGCAGCATCACCCAGACCATTGCCCTGCTCGACAGCGATGCCATCGACAAGGTCCTGCCTGGCCTGGTGGACCAGTATGGTGAGTTGAAAGTGTTCGGCGGCGGTATCTGGCCGTTGCCCAACCAGCGCACCCCGGGCCGCAACAAGCACAGCACCTTCTGGCACCGTGATGCGTCGGGCAAGCTGGCGGTGAACACCTTCTGGAACAGCGATGCCGCGCCCAACTATTACGACCAGAGCTGGTACAAGGGTGGCCTCGCCTCGCCGCGCGGCCAGTGCGCCTGGGCAGCCGCCTATAAAGACGATGCCAGCCAGGAGCCGCGCACCAACTGCGCCATGGCCATCCAGCGTGACGGTGCGGCCTACGGCGTCGCCACCATCGACGTGACCCTGGGTTTCTTCAATGACTTGGTGGCCAATAAAGAAAAAGACATCGGTGGCCAGATGCTGATCGTCGAGGGTGACGGCAAGATCATCAGCAATAGCACGCGCATCAGCGGCCCGGTGGTGCTGAAAAACATCAGCGAACTGGCCGGCACCTCGGCGTTCGCCGCGCAAGTCAGTGCCGCCCTCGCCCACCGCGACCAAGGGTTGCAGCGCAGTGAGTTCGACAATCAGGGCGTGGCCAGCACCTTCTACATGCGCCCCATCGAGGGCACGCCCTGGTTCCTCGCCACCGCCCTGCCCACGTCATTGATCACGGCCCAGCGCAACGATGTGCTGGGCAGCCTGGCCTTGGTGCAAATCCCCATGGTGTTGCTGCTGGTGCTGCTGGCGGTCTATGCGATCCGCCAACTGGTGCAGCGCATGACGACGCTGAAGAGCAATATCGATGCGTTGTCTGCCGGCGATGCCGACCTGACGCGGCGCATCACCATCCGCGCCGAGGACGAACTGGGTGCCATCGGCCATTCGGTGAACCGCTTTATCATCTACCTGCAGAACATGATTGGCGAAGTGACACAGGCCACGGGCGCCATGTCGTCCGGGCTCGAACAGCTGCAGCACACCTCGGCCCATACCAACCAGATCCTGGTACGGCATGCCTCGGAAACCGATCAAACGGTCACGGCGATCACCGAAATGAGTTCCACCGCCGACACCGTCGCGCAAAACGCCGCAGAAACCGCCTCGTTCACCCAGCGCGCCAACGAGCACGCCGACCGTTCCCGTGTGGTGGTGGGTGAAGCGTCCAACAGCGTCAGCGCCTTGATCGGTGAAGTGGCCAGCGCTACCCACACCGTCGAAAACATGCGCCAGGACGCTGCGCGCATCACCGAAACCCTCGGGGTGATCGGCGCCATTGCCGGCCAGACCAACCTGTTGGCACTCAACGCCGCGATTGAAGCCGCGCGTGCCGGCGAGCAAGGCCGTGGTTTCGCCGTAGTGGCCGACGAGGTGCGGGCCCTGGCCGCGCGCACCCAGGCCAGCACCTCGCAAATCAACGAGATGTTGGCGCGCTTGACCACCGGGGTGAGTTCGTCGGTGGCGGCCATGGAAAACACCCAGGCCAGTTGCCAATCGGCGGCGGATGCCACGGCACGGGTCAATACCGGCCTGGACGAAATGGCCGGTTCGGTCAGCCATATCAACAACCTCAGCACTCAGATCGCCACCGCCGCCGAACAACAAAGCGCGGTGACCGAAGAGATCAACCGCAGCATGGTGCAGATCCGACATATGGTCGAAGAGCTGGTGCAAAGCGGCCATGCCACTGAAACCAATACCCAGAGCCTGTTGGAGGCCAATGGTCGGGTAATTAGCTTGATGGGGCGCTTTAAAGTTCGTTGATCACGGCTTGCAGACTCCCGTGCAAAGCGCGGGAGTCGGACTACTCTGACAACTCCTAGCGTAAATTCCCGCCACACAGGAGGTGTGTCATGCACGCTATTGATCGTTCGGTTCGCGTGGAGCAGATCAGTCAGGATTGTTTCATCCAAGCCCCTATCGAGACCGTTTACGACTACGTGACCCAGCCCGACCGCTGGCACGAATGGCACCCCTCCTCCCTCAGCGCCGACACCGGTACCCGCGGTTCACTGCCGGTGGGCAGTCGTTTTACCGAGGTCATCGACCTGTTGGGCGTGCGCATACCCCTGGCTTATCGCGTGCAAATTGCCCGCCGCCCGGGTGAGTTCAAGACCGTGTTCACGTCCCTGGCCGTAGACGGTTCCATTCATTACCTCTTGCAGGCCCAGCGCGATGGGACGCTGTTCAAGCGCGTGCTGACCTACGAAACCGAACTGCAACTCGCCACCTTGCATCAGCGCATGATCGACTTGTCGACCCTGGCCCTGGACCAGCTCAAACATCGGTTGGAAAGCGCCGCCTTCGTATAATTTAGAAACATTACCGCTGCGTACCGCTGGAAAAAGCAGGGAGAATGCCCGGCCTATCGCCCCGCATTCAGTGAGACCACCGATGAAAACCCCATTGCGACTGGCCCTGCTCTCGGTCCTGTTCACCACCACCCTGGCCCAGGCCGCCGAGCTGATCCCCATCGACGTACACCGCGACGCCAACTGCGGCTGCTGCAAACAATGGATCAGCCACCTGCAAAGCAATGGCTTGAAGGTCAACGACCACGTTGAAGCCGACATGGGCGCGGTCAAACAACGCCTGGGCGTGGCTCCACGCCTCGGCTCGTGCCATACCGCGGTAATCGACGGCAAGTTCGTCGAAGGCCATGTACCCGCAGAGCAGGTCCTGGCCTTGCGCCAGCGCGCCGACCTGCGGGGAATCGCAGCACCGGGTATGCCCTTGGGCTCGCCAGGCATGGAGGTGCAAGGACGCAGCGAGGCGTATCAAGTCATCGGCCTGACTCGGGATGGCGACGACGTGGTAGTCGCTGACTACCCGGCACACTGACCGATGTTAATGGGTTACCTGGGGCTCTTCGTCGCAGCGTTTGGCGCGGCGACGTTACTGCCTTTGCAATCGGAAGCCGTGCTCGTCGGCCTGCTGCTCAACGGGCATTACAGCCTGTGGCTGCTGTTGGGCATCGCCACGCTGGGCAATGTGCTGGGTTCGGTGGTCAATTGGCTGTTGGGACGCTGGGTCGATCACTTCAAGACTCGACGCTGGTTTCCGGTCAGCACCCAACAGTTGGACAACGCCCACCGTCATTACGAACGCTGGGGGCATTGGACGCTGTTGCTCAGTTGGGTGCCGATTATTGGAGACCCGCTGACGTTGGTGGCCGGGGTGATGCGCGAGCCGTTGTGGCGTTTTCTGCTATTGGTGACCCTGGCCAAAAGCCTGCGTTACGGCGTACTTGCAGCGCTGACCTTGCATTGGGTGTTAATCCCCACTTAATCCTCCCCCAACAGCATCCGGGCATCTCTCTCGGAGCCCAAGCCCATGCCTGCAATCCGTGCCTTGTGCATCGCCAGCCTGCTCATAGCCAATGCGGCCCCCGCGTTCGCCGCCACCTACGGCCCCGAACTGCAAGGCTTCCAATACCCCTATCCCGTCGAGCACTTCGCCTTCCAATCCCAAGGCAAACCCCTGCAAATGGGTTACATGGATGTCGCCGCCAAAGGCAAGCCCAACGGCCGTGCAGTGGTGCTGATGCACGGCAAGAACTTCTGCGGCGCCACCTGGGAAGGTTCGATCAAGGCGCTGAGTGACGCCGGTTACCGCGTCATCGCCCCGGACCAGATCGGTTTTTGCACCTCCAGCAAACCCGACCATTACCAGTACAGCTTCCAGCAACTGGCGACCAACACCCATCAACTGCTGGAAAAGCTCGGCATCCAAAAGGCCACGATCATCGGCCACTCCACCGGCGGCATGCTCGCCACGCGCTATGCATTGATGTACCCCCAGCAAACCGAACAGCTTGGTTTGGTGAACCCCATCGGCCTGGAAGACTGGAAAGCCCTCGGCGTGCCTTACCAGAGCGTCGACCAGTGGTATCAGCGCGAGCTGAAACTGAGCGCCGATGGTGTACGCAACTATGAGCGCAGCACCTATTACGTCGGGCGCTGGAAGCCTGAATACGAGCGCTGGGTGCAGATGCTCGCCGGCCTGAACCAAGGCCCGGGGCATCTGCAGGTCGCCTGGAACTCGGCGTTGATTTACGACATGATCTTCACCCAGCCCGTGTACTACGAATTCAAGGACCTGCAGGTGCCCACCCTGCTGCTGATCGGCACCAGCGACACCACCGCCATCGGCAAAGACGTGGCGCCGGCGGCGGTCAAGGCCAAAATCGGTCATTACGAGGTACTGGGCAAGCAGGTGGCCAAGCTGATTCCCCATGCCACCTTGGTGGAATTCCCTGGATTGGGGCATGCACCCCAGATGGAAAAGCCGGAACAGTTTCATAAAGCGCTGTTACAGGGCTTGAACGCCCTTTAATCCAACCTTTTTCGAGGCACGCGGGCATGTCGGTACAGATCGCAGTGATGGATGATTGGCAGGATGTGGCCAGTGGTGCAGTGGACTGGTCGGTGCTGGATGGCGTGGGCCAGGTGCATTTTCTCCACGACTACCCAGCTGATACCGCCACGATGATTGAGCGTTTAAAGACGTTCGACATCATTTGCGTCATGCGCGAACGCTCCACCTTCGATAAGGCCCTGCTGCAAGGGCTGCCCAAACTCAAATTGCTGGTGACCGGCGGCATGCGCAATGCCGCCATCGACGTTCCCGCAGCCAAGGCCCTGGGCATCCAGGTGTGTGGCACCGACAGCTATAAACACGCCGCACCGGAGCTGACCTGGGCCTTGATCATGGCCTCTACGCGCAATCTGCTCGCCGAAGCCAACTCACTGCGTGCGGGCGGATGGCAGGTCGGCCTGGGCGGCGATCTGCATGGCAAGACGTTGGGCATCCTGGGGCTGGGCAGCATTGGCCAGAAAGTCGCCAGGTTCGCCCAGGTGTTCGGCATGCGGGTGATTGCCTGGAGTGAAAACCTCACGCCCGAGCGCGCGGCTGAATCGGGGGCGACCTGGGTCAGCAAGCGCGAGCTGTTTGAGCAGGCGGATATTCTAACCATCCACCTGGTACTCAGCGAGCGCAGCCGTGGCCTGGTGGATGCGCAAGCGTTGGGCTGGATGAAACCCACCGCGCGGCTGGTAAACACTGCACGCGGGCCGATTGTGGATGAGCAGGCGCTGGTGCAAGCATTGCGCAGCGGTCGGCTGGCCGGGGCGGCGCTGGATGTGTATGCCCAGGAACCGCTGCCGGCCGACCATCCGTTTCGCAGCTTGCCCAATGTGCTGGCTACGCCACACGTGGGGTACGTGAGTGAGCAGAACTACCGGCAGTTCTATCAGCAGATGATCGAAGATATCCATGCCTGGGCCAATGGTGTGCCCATTCGCGGGCTCACCTGACGCACCACTCCAGTGCGTTTTTCACCCTGTATTTATGTAGGAGCGAGCTTGCTCGCGAAAAACGCCAACGATAACGCGGCCATTCTGGTTTTACGCGGCGCCCTTTGTTTTTTCACGAGCAAGCTCGCGCCTACCGAGGCAGGGCGGCATATCGTTAAAATTTTTTTGTCCTACAAAATTCCCACATAAACCCTGCAGGCGCTGGGATCTGTCCTAGACTCATGACCGATGGGTCCGTTCCAAAACAAAAACCCCGCAAAAAATCTAAACTTTCGAAACCTGCCGCTGGTCAAGTTTCAGGTAAGGGCGAGCACGCGCGCTTCAGGCCGAATGCCCGTCCATCCAATCTTTTTAAGCTCACCGTGCAACTGGCATACGCCTTGCCAGCTTGTATAGCGCTTGTGTGCCTGGCCGCAGGATGCGGCCAATCGGAGCTTATGGCAGCGGGCCATTAGCCAACCAACAGATGGGAGTGCATTATGATCAGTGCCGCAGTAGATACTCAGGGAGCGCGTTTCAGTCAGCCGGCAGGGGGACCTACATCGTTGGCCGACCTGCCCAACACTGTGCGGCCGATCGTGAGCCAGAATCCCAATCGAAAGAAAGTCCTGTTTGTCACCTCCGAGTTCGCCGACCTGGTGAAGACCGGCGGCCTGGGCGACGTGTCTGCCGCCCTGCCCCGCGCGATGGCTCATCTGCACGATGTGCGTGTGCTGATCCCGGGTTACCCGCAAGTAATGGAAAGCGATAACCCGATTCATATCGTCGGTGAGCTGGGTGGCCACGCCGCGCTGCCGCCGTGCAAGATCGGGCGCATGGACCTCAAGGACGGCCTGGTCATCTACGTGCTGATCTGCCCGGAACTGTACGAGCGCGAAGGCACGCCCTACGGCGCCAACAACGGTCGCGACTGGCCGGACAACCACATTCGCTTCGCCCGCCTGGGCCTGGCCGCCGCCGACATGGCGGCCAACCTTGCGCAAATCCACTGGTGCCCCGACCTGGTGCACGCCCATGACTGGCCAGCCGGCCTGGCCCCGGCGTATATGCACTGGCGTGGTTCACGCACGCCGACCCTGTTCACCATACATAACCTGGCCTACCAAGGTGTGGTGAGCCTGGCGTCCACCCCGGAACTGGGGATTCCGCCCCATGCCCTGCAACAGGAGGGCATGGAGTTCTACGGCAAGATGTCGTTTCTCAAGGCCGGCATGGCTTATTCCAGCCATATCACCACCGTCAGCGCGACGTATGCCCAGGAAATCACCACCCCGGAGTTCGGTTGTGGCCTGGATGGTTTCCTCGCCAGCAAGACCCAGCAAGGTCTGCTCAGCGGCATTCCCAACGGTATCGACGAAAGCTGGGAAACCTCCACCGACACCCACCTGACCCACAACTTCAATATCGGTGACTGGGAAGGCAAGGCCGTCAACGCCGCGCATGTGCGCGAGCTGTTTGGCCTGCACGATTCCACTGGCCCGCTGTTCGCCGTGGTTTCGCGCCTGGTCTACCAGAAGGGCCTGGACCTGACCGAAGCGGTGGCCGGGTTTATCGTCGAGAACGGTGGCCAGATCGCGATCATCGGCCGCGGTGAACCGGAAGAAGAACACGCCATGCGCGAACTGGCACTGCGCTTTCCTGGCCAGGTCGGGGTCCGCATTGGTTTCAACGAGACCGATGCCCGCCGTATGTTTGCCGGCAGTGATTTCCTGCTGATGCCTTCACGCTATGAGCCCTGCGGCCTGAGCCAGATGTACGCCCAGCGCTTTGGTTCGTTGCCGGTGGCGCGTAACACCGGCGGCCTGGCCGACACCATTGAAGATGGCGTCACCGGTTTCCTGTTCAACGAGTCCAGCGTGCAGAGCTACCAGGAAGCCCTGAGCCGTGCGTTCAAGGTGTTCGGCTTCCCACGCCTGCTCAACGCCATGCGCAGCCGCGCCATGACCCAGCCTTTCAACTGGTGCCAGGCGGTGGAACCCTACGCCGAACTGTATGAGCAGCTGGTGGCTAAAGCACTGGGGAAATCGACCAAGTAATCAGGGAGGTCTTCATAGATGCCGTTACGGACTCTGGAAACCTGGCCCCACGGCGCAATCATGCTGGACGCACAACACACGCGTTTTGCCTTGTGGGCGCCAGATGCGTTTTATGTCAGCGTTGAATTGGAAGACGGCAAATCCATCGCCATGCTGCCCCAGGCAGAGGGTTGGTTTGAGGTTGAAATAAAGTGCCCGGCGGGCACGCGTTACCGCTACAACATCGACGGCGAACTCGACGTGCCCGACCCCGCGTCCCGGGCCCAAGCGTCGGATGTGCACGGTTGGAGCATCGTCGTCGACCCGCTCGCTTATGCCTGGCGGCACAATGACTGGCAAGGCCGCCCGTGGCATGAGGCGGTGATCTACGAACTGCACGTAGGCACACTCGGCGGCTACGCCGCGGTTGAAAAGCAACTGCCGCGCCTGGCCGAACTCGGCGTGAGCGCGATTGAACTGATGCCGCTGGCGCAATTTCCCGGTGAACGCAATTGGGGTTACGACGGGGTTCTGCCCTACGCGCCTCAAGCCTCCTACGGCCCCCCGGAACACCTCAAGGCCCTGATCGACAGCGCCCACGAACACGGCCTGGCCGTTATCCTCGATGTGGTCTACAACCACTTCGGTCCCGACGGCAATTACCTGGGCCGATACGCCAAAGGCTTCTTCCAAGAAGCGGTGCACACGCCCTGGGGCGCAGGCATTGATTTTGATCGCCGTGAGGTGCGCGACTTCTTCCTCGACAACGCGCTGATGTGGTTGCTGGAGTACCGCTTCGACGGCTTGCGCCTGGATGCGGTGCACGCCATCGACAATCCCGGGTTCCTGCAGGAACTGGCCCAACGGGTTCGCCAGCAGGTGGATAGCGGCCGGCATGTCTGGTTAGTGCTGGAAAACGAGTTCAATCAGGCCGGTTTGCTCAAGCACGGCTTCGATGCCCAATGGAACGACGACTTTCATAACGTGCTGCACGTAGTGCTCACCGGCGAAACCGACGCCTATTACCGCGACTTCGCGCAAGACCCCACCGCCAAACTGGCACGCTGCCTGGGTGAAGGTTTTATCTATCAAGGCCAGACCACGCGCCATGGCCACGAACGCGGCGAACCCAGCGCCGACTTGCCACCCAGTGCCTTCGTGGCGTTCTTGCAGAACCACGACCAGATCGGCAACCGCGCCCTGGGTGAACGCCTGCATCACCTGTGCTCGCCACAGGCGCTGAAAGCGGCCACCACGTTATTGCTGATGTCGCCGATGATCCCGTTGATGTTTATGGGCGATGAAGTCAACGCACAAGCCCCCTTTCTGTTTTTCACCGATCACCACGGGGAACTGGCCCAAGCGGTGCGCGAAGGCCGGCGCGCCGAATTCGCTGACTTCGCGGCCTTCCGTGACCCTGAACGACGCGAACACATTCCCGACCCCAATGCCCTGCCGACCTTCGAGCAATCAACGCCCCGGCTGACAGAGAACGCGCACACCTCACTCTACCGCCAGTTGCTGAGCCTTCGTCACCAGCATGTCGTGCCGCACTTGCCCGGCAGCGTCGCCCTGGGCGCGCAGGTGCTGGCAGACGGCGCCGTCAGCGCGCGTTGGCGCCTGGGCAATGGCAGCGTGCTGCAGATCGACCTGAACCTGAGCGCCACGCCCCTCGAACAGCCGACACCGCAACACCTGCTTTTCCAAACGCCTGCCAGTCCAACTACGCACCTGCCGCCCTTCAGCGCACGCGTTTCCCTAGCCCCTGTTGGAGAACACTTTTGAGCGAAGCGAACCTGGAACTACTCGCCAGCCGCGCGGGCCTGGCCGTCGATTGGATCGATGCCAACGGTCGCCCGCAACACGTTAAGCCCGACGCCCTGCGCGCCGTGCTCAAAGGGCTGGGCCACCCGGCCGATACCGATGCCGAAATCGACGCCAGCCTGCTGGAATTGGAGCGGGCACAACAAGACAAGCATTTACCGCCCTTGATGACCATCGACAGCGGCGAAGGCTTGGACCTGGCCC
The DNA here is from genome assembly GCF_023242475.1 of Pseudomonas sp. MWU15-20650. GTDB lineage: Bacteria > Pseudomonadota > Gammaproteobacteria > Pseudomonadales > Pseudomonadaceae > Aquipseudomonas. The sequence goes on from NZ_JALJFG010000007.1 coordinate 177,965, forward strand.
GTTTCTTCCCCGCGCACACGCCTTGCCGCGTGAACCTCGAAGGCGGCGATACCCTGGAACTACACCTGGATGGCAACGCCGTGCTGCCCGGAGTGACCGCCCTTGGCTACCATCCGGTGCATATCGGCGATCAAAGCTTCACCCTCGCCGTCGCCCCATCCCATTGTTACAGCGTGGCCGAAGCGGTCGATAGCCGCCCCGCCCGCGCCTGGGGCTTGAGCGCCCAGCTGTATGCCCTGCGTCGCCTTGGTGACGGCGGCTTCGGTGACACCCTGGCGCTCGAACACCTGGCCCGCGCGGCCGCCGAGCGCGGGGCCGACGCCCTGGCGATCAGCCCGATGCACGCGATGTTCAGCGCCGACACCGAACGCTACAGCCCCTACTCGCCCTCCAGCCGGCTGTTTCTCAACAGCCTGTATGCCTCACCGAGTTGCATCCTGGGCGAGCGCGAAGTGCGTAACGCCATCGAGGCCACCGGCCTGGCTGACGAACTGCACGCCCTGGAACAACTCACGCTGATCGACTGGCCCGCCGCCGCCAAGGCCAAGCAGCGCCTGCTGCGCGCACTGTATGAAGACTTCCGCCACGGTGAACATCCACAGCACGCCGACTTCCAGAGTTTCCGCCAGGCCGGCGGTGAAGCCCTGGAAAACCACTGCCGCTTCGAAGCCGTGCAAGCAATGCGTGCCGCGGCCGGCGAAGACCTCGACTGGCGCCACTGGCCGTTGCCATGGCGCACGCCACAGAGCCCGGCCCTGGCCCAGTTCGCCGAGGACCACCGCGATGAAATCGGTTACTTCGCGTTCACCCAATGGCTGATCGCCCGCAGCCTGGAACGTGCACAACAGGCCGCCCGAGGCAGCGGCATGGGCGTCGGCCTGATCGCCGACCTGGCCGTTGGCGCGGACGGCGGTGGTAGCCAAGCCTGGAGCCGCCAGGATGAACTGCTGGCGAACCTGACCGTTGGCGCGCCACCCGACATTCTTAACCGCGCAGGCCAGGGTTGGGGGATCTCCGCGTTCTCCCCGGAAGGTCTCAAGCGCCATGGTTTTCGCGCCTTTATCGAAATGCTGCGGGCCAACTTCGCCCATGCCGGCGGCTTGCGTATCGATCATGTGATGGGCCTGCAACGCTTGTGGGTGATCCCCGTGGGCGCCTCGCCCCGCGAAGGCGCGTACTTGTATTACCCGGTGGACGATCTGTTGCGCCTGCTGGCCCTGGAGTCCCATCGACACCAAGCCATCGTCCTCGGTGAAGACCTGGGCACCGTGCCCGATGGCCTACGCGAAAAACTCATCGGCCGTTCGATCCTGGGCATGCGCGTGCTGCTCTTCGAACAGAATCACGAGGGCCGCTTCAAGCCTATTCTCGACTGGCCCGACAACGCCCTGGCCACCACCAGCACCCATGACCTGCCCACCCTCAATGGCTGGTGGCATCGCCGCGATATCGAATGGAATATCCAACTGGACCTGATCGATGCACCGACCGTAGAACAATGGAGCGAACATCGCCTGCGTGAGCGCCAGGCGTTGCGCCAAGCCTTGAGCCAAGACCCGCAGAACTTCATTGATGAAATCCGCAATGACACCGACCAAATGATCGATGCCAGCGTGCGCTACCTGGGCCACACCCGCGCCCCGCTGGTGTTGCTGCCGCTGGAGGACGCCCTGGGCATCGAAGAACAAGCCAACCTGCCCGGCACCCTCGACACACACCCCAATTGGCGGCGCCGCCTGCCGGGTGAGGCCGCTAGCCTGCTCGACCACGACAACGCCGCCCGCCGCCTGGAGCTACTGGCCGTGGCGCGCAACCAAGCCCATGAGCGTGACCGATGAACGTGCCACCCTTGCGTGCGACTCAGCGCCTGCAACTGCATAAAGGTTTCACCCTGGATGATGCGGTGCCATGGGTGCCGTACTTCGCCCAGCTGGGGATCAGCCATGTGTATGCGTCACCGTTGCTCGCCGCCCGCGCCGGCTCCCTGCACGGCTACGACGTGGTCGACCCGACCACCGTCAACCCCGAGCTGGGTGGCGAACCCGCGTTACGCCGCCTGGTCGCGGCGCTGCGTGAACACGGCATGGGCCTGATCCTCGATATCGTGTCCAACCATATGGCCGTCGGTGGCGCGGATAACCCGTGGTGGCTGGACCTGCTGGAGTGGGGGCGCTTGAGCCCCTACAGCGAGTTCTTCGATGTCCAGTGGCACTCGCCCGACCCGCTGCTAAAGGGCCAATTGCTGATGCCGTTCCTTGGCAGCGATTACGGCGAAGCCTTGCAAACCGGGAGCCTGACGCTGCACTTTGACGCCAGCCAGGGCGCGTTCTACGTCAAGCATTACGAACACCGCTTCCCGATCTGCCCCCGCGATTACGCGTTGATCCTCGGCACCGATGAGTGGTTAAAGCCGCTGGGCGAGCGTTTCAGTGCGCTCGCTTACCAAGACGACGCCTATACCGAAGCCGCCTGGCTGAAACAGGCGCTGGCCGAACGCGCCACCGAGGGCGAGGTGCTGCGCGCCATCGAACACCGCCTGGCCGCGTTCGACGGGCGCCGGCCCGAAGGTTTCAAGCGCCTGCACCAACTGCTGGAGCAACAGACCTACCGCCTCGCCAGTTGGCGCACCGCCGCCGACGATATCAACTGGCGGCGCTTCTTCGACGTCAACGAGTTGGGCGGCCTGCGTGTCGAACGCAGCGCCGTGTTCGAAGCCACCCACGGCAAAATTTTCGCACTGATCAGCGACGGCCTGGTCGATGGCCTGCGCATCGACCATGTCGATGGGCTGGCCGACCCTCGCGGTTATTGCCGCAAGCTGCGACGTCGTGTGGACGCACTGTTGCCCGAGCGGCATGTGCCGATCTTCGTGGAAAAAATCCTCGGTGACGGTGAGTGCCTGCGCGAAGACTGGCAAGTGGACGGCACCACCGGCTATGAATTCATGAATCAGCTGTCACTGTTACAACACGACCCTGACGGCTTCGCCCCCCTGGCCAACCTGTGGAACCGTCACAGCGAACGGCCCGCCGCTTTTATTGAAGAAGCCTGGCTGGCACGCCAACAGATCCTCAACGGCTCCCTGGCCGGTGATTTTGAAAGCGTGGCCCAGGCCCTGCTGCAAGTGGCCCGGGACGACGTGATGACCCGCGACCTGACCTTGGGCGCTATCCGCCGCGCCCTGCAGGAACTGATTGTGCATTTCCCGGTGTACCGCACCTATATCAGTGCCTGCGGGCGTAGCGAGCGCGACGATGTGTTTTTCCTGCAAGCCCTGGCCGGTGCCCGCAGCACCTTGAGCGAGGGTGATTGGCCGGTACTGGATCACCTGGAAAAATGGCTCGGTGGCCAGCCGTGGCGCCACCGCCCGGTGGGCCGTGAGCGCAAGATGCTCAAGCATGCCTGCGTACGCTTCCAGCAACTGACTTCGCCCGCTGCCGCCAAGGCCGTGGAAGATACCGCGCTCTATCGTTCGGCCGTGCTGCTGTCACGCAATGATGTGGGCTTCAACACCGAGCAGTTCAGCGCGCCACTGGCCGATTTTCATCGCCTCAACCAACAGCGTTTGCAGACCTTCCCCGACAACCTGCTGGCCACCGCAACCCACGACCACAAGCGCGGCGAAGACACCCGCGCACGCCTGGCGGTGCTGAGTGAGTGTGCGCCGTGGTATGTCGAACAGGTCGAGCAATGGCGCACGCTCGCAGCGCCGTTGCGTGACGATGCGCAAAGCCCGTCGGCAGGCGATGAACTCATCCTTTATCAGGTGCTGCTGGGCAGTTGGCCGCTGGACCTCGATCCTGATTTTGAAGGTTATCGGCAGCGCCTCTGGCAGTGGCAGCAAAAAGCCCTGCGCGAAGCCAAGCTGCAAAGCAGTTGGAGCGCGCCCAACGAAGCCTATGAACGGGGTGTGGAAGCCTTCCTGTCGCGCCTGTTACTCAGCGATGAAGGCCGCGCCCTGCGCGATGCGATCGGCATGGCGGCCCAGACCATCGCCCCGGCCGGTGCGGTCAACAGCCTGGCGCAAACCTTGCTTCACCTCACCGTACCGGGGGTACCGGACGTGTACCAGGGCGATGAGTTCTGGGACTTCAGCCTGGTGGACCCGGACAACCGTCGCCCAGTGGACTTCAACGCACGGCAACACGCATTGAATACCTCACCGGACGTCGGCGAACTGTTGTCTCACTGGCGCGACGGGCGCATCAAACAGGCGCTGATTGCCCAGGTGTTGGCCATGCGCAAGGCTGAGCCCGAACGCTTGCGCAGCGGCTGCTACACACCGCTGCAAGTCATCGGTAAACACGCGCAGCACGTCGTCGCTTTCTGCCGCGAATCCCACGGTAAGCGCATGCTGGTGGTGGTGCCGCGCTGGCCCCATCGCTTGCTTGAAAACAGTGTGCTGCCCCACATCAATGCGCAGGTTTGGGGCGATACACGGGTGAAATTACCGTTCGCCTGCCCAACGCAAAACTGGAAGGGACTTTTTCACACAGGTGCAGTCACACCAGACAAGGAGTTGCTGATCAACGCTGCCCTGGGGGACTTCCCGGTCAATGTCTTTATCAATCCTGATATTCAAGAAAGCTGAAAATTTTCTATGAGGAGTTTGTGATGAGTAATGAAGACAAACGCATCCGCGAATTAGCACATCAGATCTGGGAGTCCGAGGGCAAACCACATGGTCAAGACACTCGCCACTGGGAGATGGCGCGCAAGCTGGCGGAAGCCGAAGCACTGACGCCGAGCAAACCCAAGGCCACCGCCAAACCCAAGACCGCGCCCAAACCTGCGGCAAAGGCCAAGCCTGCGGCACCCGCCGCCAGCAAACCAGCGCCCCCGGCGGCGAAAAAGCCAGCGGCCCCAAAGAAGCCCAAGCCTTAAGGCATGTACCCATGAGCCTCCTGTCGACACGGTCGTCAGGGGGCCACTTTCACGTTCCATTGCGTCAGCTGAACGATCGTCGGCAGGACCGTGTTCGGCCCGAAAAAAGACCCTTGCAGGAGCAACTCAATGAGCAAACCCGACAACACCCCAACCACGCCGGACCACGAGCCGTCGCGGATTCGTGAAGGTTTGCCCTTCCCGCTCGGCGCCACCTGGGACGGCTTGGGTGTCAACTTCGCGCTGTTCTCGGCCAACGCCACCAAAGTGGAGTTGTGCCTGTTCGACGATACCGGCACGGTAGAACTGGAACGCATCGAGCTGCCCGAATACACCGACGAAACCTTCCACGGCTACCTGCCCGACGCCCACCCGGGGCTGATTTACGGCTATCGCGTGTACGGTGCGTATGACCCGGCCAACGGTCACCGCTTCAACCACAACAAACTGCTGATCGACCCCTATGCCAAACAGCTGGTGGGCGAACTCAAATGGTCCGAGGCGCTGTTCGGCTACACCATCGGTCACCCCGACGATGACCTCAGTTTCGACGAGCGCGACAGCGCGCCGTTCGTGCCCAAGTGCAAGGTCATCGACCCGGCACACACCTGGGGCAACGACCAGCCCGTGCGCGTGCCGTGGGACCGTACGATCATTTATGAGACCCACCTGCGCGGCATCAGCATGCGTCACCCTTCGGTGGGCGAATCGGTGCGCGGCACCTGCGCGGGCTTGATGGAAGACGATGTGCTCAAGCACATCCGCCAATTGGGCGTCTCATCCGTGGAACTGCTGCCGGTGCATGCCTTCGTCAACGATCAGCACCTGCTGCAAAAAGGCATGACCAACTACTGGGGTTACAACAGCATTGCGTTTTTTGCCCCCGACCCACGCTACCTGGCCAGCGGCAAGATCGCCGAGTTCAAGGAGATGGTCGCGCACCTGCATGAGCAGAAGCTGGAGGTGATCCTCGACGTGGTCTACAACCACACCGCCGAAGGCAACGAGCGCGGCCCCACCCTGTCCATGCGCGGTATCGACAACGCCTCCTACTACCGCCTGATGCCCGACGACAAGCGCTTCTACATCAATGACTCCGGCACCGGCAACACCCTGGACCTGAGCCACCCGTGCGTGCTGCAAATGGTCACCGACTCCCTGCGCTACTGGGCCACCGAGATGCATGTGGATGGTTTCCGCTTTGACCTGGCGACCATCCTTGGCCGCTACCGCGACGGCTTTGACGAACGCCATAGCTTCCTCGTCGCGTGCCGCCAGGACCCGGTGCTGCGCCAGTTGAAACTCATCGCCGAACCCTGGGACTGCGGCCCCGGCGGCTATCAGGTGGGTAACTTCCCGCCGGGCTGGGTGGAATGGAACGACCGCTTTCGCGATACGGTGCGCGCGTTCTGGAAAGGCGACGACGGCCAACTGGCTGACTTCGCCGGGCGCATGACCGCCTCGGGTGAGATGTTCAACCACCGCGGGCGCAGGCCATACAGCTCGGTGAATTTCATCACCGCCCATGACGGTTTTACCCTGCACGACCTGGTGTCGTACAACGACAAGCACAACGAGGCCAACGACGAGAACAACCAGGACGGCAGTAATAACAACCTGTCGTGGAACCACGGCGTCGAAGGCCCTACCGACGACCCGCAGATCAATGCGCTGCGCCTGCGCCAGATGCGTAACTTCTTCGCCACCCTGTTACTGGCCCAGGGCACGCCGATGATCGTGGCCGGCGATGAGTTTGCCCGCACCCAGCACGGCAACAACAACGCTTATTGCCAGGACAGTGAAATCGGCTGGGTCAACTGGGACCTGGACGACGACGGCAAGGCCCTGCTCAAGTTCGTAAAACGCCTGATCAAGCTGCGCCTGGCGTACCCGATCCTGCGCCGTGGCCGTTTCCTGGTCGGCGACTACAACGAAGATATCGGCGTCAAGGACGTCACCTGGCTGGCACCGGATGGCAATGAGATGACCACCGAACAGTGGCAAGACAGCCACGGCCGTTGCCTGGGCATGCTGATGGATGGCCGCGCCCAGGAAACCGGGATACGCCGTGCCGGCGCCGATGCCACCCTGTTGCTGGTGGTGAACGCCCATCACGACATGGTCAACTTCCGCCTGCCACCGGTGCCCCAGGGTGAGTTCTGGACCTGCATGCTCGATACCAATGAACCGGCGGTGCGCGGCCAGGAACGTTTTGACTTCGAGCACGAGTACGCCGTGACGGGCCGTTCGTTGCTGTTATTCGAGCTTCAGCGCGACGACGAGGTGTGAAATGGCGTTGCATCGATTCCTTCAAGACTATCAGGACTATGCCGACACCCGGGCCCTGGGTGAAGCCTTGAAGGCCCTTCAGGCAGAGGGTCTGGATCAACTGCCGCTGCCTGGCAGCGGCGAGACGCTGACACGCTTGAGCCATTTGGCCCAAGTGGCGGGCCATGACCTGCGCCTGTGCAAGCTGTTTGAAGGCCATACCGATGCGCTGGCGATCATTGCTGAACTCAAAAGCCCCTTGCCGCCGTTGGGCAGCACTTGGGGCATGTGGGCCGCCGAGCCACCGACCGCGAAAGTACGAGTGCGCCACGATGGTCACCAGCTGAGGGTCGATGGGCGCAAAGCCTGGTGCTCCGGAGCATCGGTGGTCAGCCACGGGTTGCTGACCGCTTGGGACGAAGAGGATCGCCAGCAACTGGTGGCCGTGGCGATGGACCAGCCCGGCATCGCCGTGACAGAGAACGGCTGGAACGCCGTGGGCATGGCCGCCACCGGCAGTGTCGAAGTAACTTTCAGCGCAGTCCGGGGTCTGGCAGTCGGTGGCCCGGGAGACTACCTCTCGCGCCCCGGATTCTGGCATGGCGGTATCGGCATTGCAGCGTGCTGGTATGGCGCTGCGCAACGCCTGGGCGAGGTGCTGCGGGCGCACTGCCGCAAAAGCCCGGAACCCCACGCTCTGGCCCACCTTGGCGCGGTGGACAGTGCACTGAACAGCGCGGTCTGCGTGCTGCGTGCCAGTGCCATGCAGATCGACCAGACCCCTATCGCTGATGCCCGGCAACTGGCCCGGCAGACGCGCGCCTGCATCGAGGACAGCGTTGAGCAAGTGATGCACCACGTCGGCCGAGCCGTGGGCGCAGGCCCGTATTGCAAGGACCCGCACTTTGCCCGGTTGATGGCGGATTTGCCGGTGTATATCCGGCAGAGCCATGCCGAGCGCGATTTGGCTGCCCTTGGCGAACAGGTCGCGCAAGCCCCCACAGGGAGGTGGCATTTATCATGAAACCCAACCCGATCGTCGGCCAAGGCACCCCCTTGCATCATTGGCAAACATCGAGGCAATTGGCCGAGCTACCGCACGTCAGCGTCGCGCAGTTGGTACCCGAAGGCCATCGCGCCGTGATCGTTGCCCCACACCCGGACGATGAAGTGCTGGGCTGCGGTGGCCTGCTGCAAGGCTTGGCAACGCTGGGCCGGGCCATTCAACTGATCTCTGTCACCGATGGCAGCGCCAGCCACCCAGGCTCCGAACGCTGGTCGGCAGAACGCTTGAGCATCGTACGCCCGCAGGAGTCGGCCCAGGGCCTGCACCGCCTGGGCTTACCCTTGCACAGTTTGAAGTGGCTGCGTGCCGGGTTTGCCGACAGCAAAGTGGCTGAGCGCGAAGCCCAGTTGGTCGAGTTTATCCAGCGCCACCTCAAAGCCACCGATGTGGTGTTCGCCACGTGGCGCGAAGACGGTCATTGCGACCATGAGGCCGTCGGCCGTGCCAGTGCCGACGCGGCCCAGGCCGTGGGCGCAACCCTGTACGAATTACCGGTGTGGACCTGGCACTGGGCAACCGGCGAAGACCGCCTGGTGCCCTGGCACCGTGCGCGCAAAATCCCCCTGGCACCCGAAGTCGTGGCACGCAAACGCCATGCGATCCACGCCTTCGCCAGCCAGCTGGAAGGCGATCCGCAAATTGGCCTGCCACCGGTACTGGCGCCCTATGTGGTGGAGCGCTTACTGCAACCGTTTGAGGTGGTGTTTGTATGAGTGTGGCAACGCCTTACTTCGATCAACTGTTTGCCGGCAACGATGACCCCTGGGCGTTTCGTCAACGCTGGTACGAACAACGCAAACGTGCCCTGACCCTGGCGGTACTGACCCGTCCCCACTACGCCTCGATATTCGAACCCGGCTGTGCCAATGGCGAGCTGAGCGTCGAGCTGGCGGCGCGCTGTGGTCGCCTGGTGTGCTGCGACACCGCGCAGGCCGCAGTAGAACTGGCCAAGGCGCGATTGTCGGGGTGCCCCAACGCCCGGGTAGAGCAACGCCGCCTGCCTGAGCAATGGCCCACGGGCACGTTCGAGCTGATCGTACTGAGCGAGCTGTGTTACTACCTCGACGTCGATGATCTCGGCCGTTTGATTGATCGCGCCCTCGCCGCCTTGACCCACGACGGCCAACTGCTGGCCTGCCATTGGCGCCCGCCTATCGACGGTTGCCCAAACACCGCCGAGCAGGTGCACGCCCTGCTCCACCAACGACTGGGGATGCACTGCGTGGTGCAGCACCATGAAAAGGATTTCCTGCTCGACCTGTGGAGCCGCGATGGCACCTCGGTCGCCAGCCATGAGGGCCTGCGATGATCGGCATCTTGATCCCTGTACATAACGAAGAAGCGCTGCTGGGTGACTGCCTGAGTGCGGCACTGGCAGCTGCCAGCCACCCCGGCTTGCACGGCGAGGCCGTGCAGATCCTGGTGGTGCTCGACAGTTGCAGTGACGCCAGCGCGCAGATTGCCCAGGCACATGGCGTTCAGAGCTTGCACGTACAGGCGCGTAATGTCGGGCAGGCCCGTGGGGTTGGCGCGCGGCATTTACTCAATCAAGGCGCGCGCTGGATTTCCTGTACGGATGCCGACAGTCGCGTGGCGCCTGACTGGCTGGTGGCGCAATTGGCACTGGGGTGCGATGCCGTCTGTGGCACGGTAACCGTTGACGCCTGGAGTGAAGGCTTCGACTCGGCGGCGCAGATTCGCTATCACCAGGCTTATCAGGCCCGCGACGGGCACCGGCATATCCACGGCGCCAACCTGGGGGTGAGTGCCAGTGCTTATGTGCAAGCCGGTGGGTTTGAACCGCTGGCGTGCCATGAGGATGTGCAATTGGTGCGTGACCTGGAGCGTTGCGGCGCCTCCATCGCCTGGAGCCATACGCCGCAAGTGGTCACCAGTGCGCGTCTGGATTGCCGGGCCCAGGGCGGATTCGGTGACTACCTGAAAAGCCTGATGCAGGTAACGTAAAAAAACCACAATACAAGATGTATATGCGATAAATCCTTGTCTATGCTCATAACGCCTTGCCCGGCATTCCAGGATTGGCATGCCGCGCCTTCACCCCAGCGGAGCCTGCGGTGAAAACAAGAGCGTCGTCCCGTCAACGGGGCACGACCCAGCCTCAACCGACAAGGATGTGACACCCCATGAAGCCTGCTTCCGTACACGAGGGCCGCCGCGGCCCCGCGCAAGTCTGGAACAGCGCGCCGCAGTTGGCGCAGATCCCCATCATGCCACTTGCAACCCTGGCGCCGCCCGGCTCCCGTATTGTGGTGATTGCTCCCCACCCGGGCGATGAAGTGCTCGCGTGCGGCGGTTTGCTGCAACTGCTCAGTACCCGCGAACACCCGTTGAAATTGATCTCTATCACCGATGGCAGCGCCAGCCATCCCGGCTCCAATGTCTGGCCGGCCAGCCGCCTGAGCGTAGTGCGCCCCCAGGAAAGCGTCGAAGCGCTGCGCCGCCTGGGCATGCCGTTGCACAGCCTGAAATGGATTCGCGGTGGGTTTCACGATAACGCCTTGGCCGCCCGTGAGCAGCCGATGAGCCAATTCATCGCACGCTACCTGCAGCCGGGCGACGTGGTGTTCAGTACTTGGCGCAACGACGGCAATGACGACCACGATGCCGTCGGCCGCGCCAGCGCCAAGGCCTGTAGCCTGGTCGGTGCTCATCTGTACGAAGTGCCGATCTGGGCCTGGCACTGGCCGCCGCGTGAGGGCTCGGTGATCCCCTGGCACCGCGCGCGCAAGGTGCGCCTGGACACCTGGAGCGTGGCGCGCAAGCTGCATGCCGCCCATGCCTATGCCAGCCAGTTGGTGGGCGACCCCGAAATCGGCCTGGCGCCGATGCTCGCCCAGGGGTTGCTGGAGCGGATGCGCGAGCCTTACGAAATCGTGTTTGCCTAGTGTGCCAACCGGTGTCGTCAGGAGCAGACGGCGCAGGGTTGGTGATCGGGTTAGAGCGGTGGGTGTCGGCCTTGGGAATGACTCGGGTGAACGGGTCATTACTGGCGGTCGCTACGTCGTAGTCGTGCGTTGGCGCCACAGCCCCAGCGCCCCCATTGTCCCGCGGCCCCTGCCCCCTTATTCTCGATGCTCACCGTCCGACCCAACCCGGAGCCACCATGGACCTCGCCACCCTCTCGCTCTTTCTCCCGGCCTGTTTCGCCCTGAACATGGCTCCCGGTCCCAACAACCTGCTGTCGGTGAGCAACGCCACCCGCTACGGCTACCGCACCTCCTGCCTCGCCGGTTTGGGCCGCTTGCTGGCCTTCGCCGGCATGATCGCCCTCGCCTCCGCTGGTTTAGCCGTGGTGCTGCAAACGTCGGAGTTATTGTTCTACGCGATTAAGATCCTGGGGGCCGCGTACCTGTTTTACCTGGCGTTTCAACTATGGCGCGCCAACCCACAGGCGCAGGCAGAATCGACCACGGCCAAGGCGGGGTTGTGGGCCTTGGCGCGCCAGGAGTTTCTGGTGGCGGCGGGCAACCCCAAGGCCATCCTGATCTTCACCGCCTTCCTCCCGCAATTCGTGGTACCCGGTCAACCCATCACCCCCCAATTCGCCCTGCTGGGCGCGATGTTCTTGATGCTGGAATGGGTCGCCATCAGCGCCTATGCCTATATGGGCCTGCACATGCGCCGTTGGTTTGCCGAGCCAAGGGGCAAGCGGATTTTCAATCGCTGCTGCGCAGGCTTGTTGTCGGCGGCGGCCACCGTGTTGCTGATGGCGCGCAGGGCTTGAGCGAGTAACCTGTGGCGGGGGAGCTTGCTCCCGTTGGACCGCCTTCTATTTTCTGGCACTGAGCGGGTTCTCTGTAGCGTACATCGTGTCTGTCAGCGACGTTGGTTGCTGTCGAAAACGGAAAGTAATGCAGGTATTGTATAATGGCCCTGTGCCAGCCCCCTCGAAGCCGCGCTTCACCTTTGATAGCGCTGCCTTACTCCCCTGCTTCTATCCGCAATCTTGGAACGGTGACACGCAATGGATGCCAGCATTCAGAACATTGAACTCTACGGCCACACCCTCGATACACCGCAAAGCAAGCTTTATACAAACCAGGTCAGGCAAGCATTCGCGACGATTGCCTCGACGTGGTCGCAGAAAATCAATGCCGGCTTTTACGATCTGTTTTCCAATCTGGATAACCTCTATGAAGGTGGCGACGATCTAGCACACAAGATCCGCACCCAAGCTATAGGTCAAGGTATCAAACTCACCGTGGCCCACGGGATCTACGATATCGACGAAGAACGCTTCTACGACACGTTCATGCACCGCTACGACTCATGGGATGAAGACTTCGGCGTATTGACCGAGCAGTACGAAGCAATTGTCGAGCGCTCGGCAGAAGTGGATGCGCATCGCACCAATCGCCGGCATGGTCGCCGCCAATGGGTAGGCTACGGTTCTCAGAAGGCGGTAAACGATGCTGACGCAAAGAACCTGATGTCCAATATTGGTCATGGCGTATTCAACCTGATGGCCAAAGGGGTCAGCGCCATCGGCGACTCGCTCAAGAAAGACGAGGTGTTCAAGAGCCCTGCAACGGTCAAGGCTTTCGCAGACGGTGCCCGCAATATCGTCAATGCGGCCTACCTGGCGACGCTCGACGCCATCAATGCCGATTCGCCCGGGACGTTGCATAGTTACTCCAAGGACGAGATTAGAAAGTGCCAGGCGATTACCGAGAATACTGAAAAAGGCCTGATCCCCGACGATGCAGTGCTGCCGTCGGCGATCAAGGCGATCAGTGCTTATCCCTACAACGAACGGATCTACCCGATCCTGCTACGTAAGTTCGGCGGTGATCAAGGGCGGCTCGATGGTGTTGTGGAGTACTTCGGCATGGGCGCCCTGCTCAAGGAAAAGCAAGCGCTGATCCAGGAGCAATTACGCAAGTGCGACCTCAGCACGGTGGAAAGCTTCAGCGCCAGTCGCCCGGAGCTCGAGCGCTACGCGCAATTCATCTGCTATGAACGTTTCGACGAACACTGTGAGCGAGTGATAGAGAAAATCATGGCGCGCGGGACTCAGGCAAGCGCGCTGTCAACCGTTACACCCGCACTACCAGGGGCAGTGAAACACAACGATTGCGGGTTGACCGTGGCGACCGCCGCCCAAGGTTTCAGGTCCAACGCCGATCACAAGTTCTACGTGGCGCCGGACTTGCCGGCGAAGAAGGTCCTGGCCTTCGAATCCAAGAATGCGCTGAACATTGCCAAGGACGAGGTGGTGTTCTTCTTCGACGACACGGTATTCGGCTCTGGCGACAAGGGCGTATTGGTTGATCTGGAGTACGTGTATGTGCGCCTGCAATTCAAGGAGTCGCACCGCGTGGCACTTGCCGATATCGCCGACGTTACCATCAGCGGCCTGATGAATAAAAAACTGACGATGACCAAGCGTGACGGAACCAAGGTCGACGTGGTACTGACCCAAAGCAACAAGGGTGCGACCAGCCTGAGCGAAGCCCTTCTTGGGCTGGCGCGGTTGAGAGGGCCATCGGGGAACTGATCTACCAGGCCAATAATCTTTTGGGGCTGATGCTTTACAACACGATGAGGTAGCGGCTGTATGCCGCGCCTCACAACACAGTCAATGGGTTCCTCCAGATGCCTCTAGGCGCGCGCTGGCTTTTTCCCATTAGCCATACAAGAACGATGCACATGACCCTAGGCGATCTCGCTCAGATCCTGGAAGACCACTTTAGCCCCAAGGCCCGTGACATCACGCGCTTTGCGGGTACCGGCTACTCGTTTGAAGAGTGGTTCAACTGGGAACAATTCAGCGCGTTTACCGCCCTGGCATTCAAGTGCAGTCCCAAACCTGGCTACAAGACACACTTTACTGGGCATGCATCTGCCCAATTGGGTGACATCGCGATTTGGGCGAAGGATGGTACGACCTGGTTGGTGGAAACATCGTTGGTGCATGCCTATACGCAAAACAAATGGAAAACCAAAATCACAGAAGACCGGGAAAAACTCCAGGGTGCCGTTGGGCAAGGGGTTCGGAAGGTTCAGTTGATGTTGTTGTGCAGCGATGTAGAAACAGACCTTCAGGCCAAGTGGGCCTACTGGTTTGAGGATATGCCCTTCTGGGCAACGCCGGACTCTAAAAAATACTTCAGCGATGGTGAGCAGGGAGAAGTGTGCTTGTTACTCTGGGAAGTGGAGTAACGACAGCAGATGCCAACGAGGGAGGGCTCCAACACGCTGGCGACCCGGCAGTAACGTTGATCCATTTGATTAGTTTCTCAACAGAAGCGTATGAATGCCCACTATGGGTTGGTGGCTGTCCTTCGTGACAGGCAGAAAACGGTCAGAAGCTTCGACTCGAAGGTGTCTACGAACCCAGAGGCGATTCAATCGTCATAAAAATTCAAATGAGAGACTGGCCCCTAACTGAGCAATCTCAGTCAAGGTCGAGGGTAGAAGAAAACCTCCCTCTTGCTCCTCGGAGTATTTGACAGGCAAAACCAAATTGATCTCGATGAATTCTGGCCTAATCTTCTCTTTAGCTAAACTGAGATTACTGACACCGCCTAAGGAACTCAATAATTTTTGGATCATTTCATCCAGCCGGCAGCCGTCAATAAATTCCACTTCATAGCAAGTAAATGAGCGTTTTAATAACGTCGCTACGCCCTGCGTGACGGGATTCCCTCGCAATCCCGAACTTTCAGCAGTAGCCCCGACTATGCATTGTACTTCCTCGGGGGTGAGACCAAACCCTCGAAGGGTTAATGACGCAGACCTGACGTAAGTAGACTTCATAGTAATCGTTCCTTATTGACTCAAACTATTTCCTGAAAAATTCGAAATTAGCTCACGCGGCTCGTTCTAACTCCTGCCGCTCCGCAACCACTTTAGCAGTTGGCGCAGATGCTAAACCGCAGAACCGCTAGCAGTGCATTGGATAAAAGTCTTGATTTACCTCCGCCGTCTGTGAGGTGGTTTGCGTAGAACAGTCCTTCATGGGCGCGAAGCACTGACAATTCGTAGTACGTACAGCACGGGACAAACCTGGGTCACCGCTCGATTTTTCGTCATTCGATGATCGTTATTGGCCGCTTGCTGCCCTTCGTAAAGGGCAGCTTAGGGTCAGCGGCGGCCACCGTGTTGCTGATGGCGCGCAGGGCTTGAGCGTGCAACCGGTAACCGGGGGCGAGTTTTTTGAGCTGCCGATCAACGGTAAGACGGTTGCCTTCGATGAGCACCTATTCTATGAAGTCGTCGACAGGAAAACTGCGCATGCCTGGTCAGTGATCGACAAGGCAGCAATAGCCCAACAGCTTTGAGGGCCATGGCCCTCTTTGGAGATGGCGATGAACAATAAAAACACCCTGTGCCTCTGGTTCAACGGCACCGCGTTGGACGCCGCGACGTTCTACGCCAAGACCTTCCCCAACAGTGCCGTGAACGCCGTCCACCGCGCCCCCGGCGACTACCCTGCGGGCAAGCAGGGCGATGTGTTGACCGTCGAGTTCAGCGTCTTGGGTATCCCCTGCCTGGGCCTGAACGGAGGCCCTGCGTTCCCACACACCGAAGCGTTTTCGTTCCAGGTGGCCACGGATGACCAGGCCGAAACCGACCGTTACTGGCACGCCATCATCGACAACGGTGGCCAGGCCAGCGCCTGCGGCTGGTGCAAGGACAAGTGGGGCGTGTCGTGGCAGATCACGCCACGCGCCTTGAGCGCGGCGATCATCCATCCCGACCCGGCCACGGCCAAGCGTGCTTTCGACGCGATGATGACCATGACCCGGATCGACATTGCCGCCATCGAAGCAGCAGTCGCCGGACGCTGAGAGGTTGACACATTCAGTCACACCCCCTGAAGATGGAGACCTTCTTCAGGGTGTGCCTGCAAATGTCCGCATTGTCTTTCGTTAACCTTTGCGTCATTGGCTTGATTGCCAAGGCGCCAGGTTGCGTTGCGCACGCCCTCAAATCGAAGAAACAGTCGCTCATGTGACCGGGGCGCGCTGTCCCGTCAGATGAGCTGACAGGACATTGAGCGCGACGGTCTCCCGCCCCCATTCCCTCTGCCCTTCTGACGGTGACTTAATCGGTCAATCATCAGGAGAATGTGCATGTCATCGTTTCAAGGTATCTGGGTCCCCGTGGTCACACCGTTTCATGACGGTGCCATCGACTTTAACGGCCTGCGCCGGCTGGTCAGCCACCTGCTGGAAAAACATGTGGCGGGCATCATGGTGTGTACCACCACCGGCGAAGCAGCGTCGTTAAGCCGCTTGGAACAACTGGCCGTGCTCGACGCGGTATTGCAGTGGGTGCCGGCACATCGCGTGGTGATGGGCCTGTCCGGCAACAACCAGATCGAACTGTTGCAGTTCCAGGGCGATATCCTCAAACGCCCGCTGGCTGGCCTACTGGTGCCGGCCCCCAGCTATATCCGCCCTTCCCAGGCAGGCCTTGAAGCGTTTTTCCGCACGGTGGCCGACGCCTCCAGCGTGCCGATCATTGTGTACGACATCCCTTACCGCACCGGCGTGACCTTCGAACAAGCCACACTACTGAACATTGTCGCCCATGAACGAATCGTGGCGATCAAGGACTGCGGCGGTAACCTGGGCAATACCCTGGCAGTGTTGGCCAGTGGTGAGGTAGACGTTCTGTGTGGCGAAGACATACAGATTTTCAACGCCCTGTGCCTGGGTGCCAGCGGGGCCATCGCGGCGTCTGCGCACGTGCACACTGAGCAATTTGTCGCGTTGTGGCAGCAGATCCAGGGCAACCAGTTGGCCGACGCGCGGGTGACATTTGGGCGGCTGTTACCGCTGATCAACACGCTGTTCATGGAGCCCAACCCCGCGCCGGTCAAGGCGGCACTGGCGCTGGAAGGGTTGATCGGCAGTGAGTTGCGAGCGCCGATGCAGCGGGCCAGCGAAGCGCTACTGGCCCGACTGCAAGGGGTTCTAGGCCGGTGACCGGGCCGCCTGCAGCCGATGCAAGGTGATCGCGCGCACCGCCTGCTTGCTGAGTTCGATATGACGTTTGAGCAGCTGCTGCGCTTGATGGCGCACCGAGGCATCGCCCATGCGCCAAAAAAAGACATTCGGCGGCCCCCGCAGTTGCGACGTACGCAATACGGGCCTATGTTCCAAGCCATGCCATGCATTTTGCTGTCCCCCCACCCTACACCCATCCCGGAAGCAGGTGACGACATGCCCACCCCTTCACGCCCCGCTGTACTCGAACTGATCGGCAACACGCCGCTGGTCAAGGTCAGCCGCTTCGATACCGGCCCCTGCACGCTGTTTCTCAAGCTGGAATCCCAGAACCCCGGTGGCTCCATCAAGGACCGCATCGGCCTGGCGATGATCGACGCGGCTGAACGCGACGGTCGCTTGCGCCCCGGCGGCACGATTGTCGAAGCCACCGCCGGCAATACCGGCCTGGGCCTGGCGCTGGTAGGCCGGGCCAAAGGCTACCGGGTGGTGCTGGTGGTGCCCGACAAGATGTCCACGGAAAAAGTGCTGCACCTCAAGGCCATGGGCGCCGAGGTGCATATCACCCGCTCCGATGTGGGCAAGGGCCACCCCGAGTATTATCAGGACGTGGCCGCGCGCCTGGCCAAGGCTATTCCAGATGCGTTCTTCGCCGACCAGTTCAACAACCCGGCCAACCCCCTGGCCCACGAGACCAGCACCGCGCCGGAGATCTGGGCGCAAACCCAACATGATGTGGACGCGATTGTGGTGGGCGTCGGCTCGGCGGGCACCCTCACCGGCCTGACCCGCTTTTTCAAGCGCGTACAGCCGGAGCTGGCCATGGTGCTGGCCGATCCCGTCGGCTCGGTGATGGCCCAATACAGCCGCAGCGGCACACTGGGAACGCCCGGTTCCTGGGCCGTTGAAGGCATTGGCGAAGACTTTATTCCGTCGATTGCCGACCTGTCCAGCGTGCGCCACGCGTACTCCATCAGCGATGAAGAAAGCTTCGACCACGCGCGCTAACTGCTCAAGGCCGAAGGCATTCTCGGTGGCTCATCCACTGGCACCCTGCTCGCCGCCGCCCTGCGTTATTGCCGCGAGCAAACCACGCCCAAGCGCGTGGTGACCTTTGTGTGCGACACCGGCACGCGCTACTTGTCGAAGGTCTACAACGACCAATGGATGAACGACGCGGGCCTGCTGCAGTACAAGCACTACGGCGACCTGCGTGACCTGATCGCCCGCCGCTTCGAAGATGGCCGCGTGATCAGCGTGAGCCCCGACGACACGCTGCTCACCGCCTTCCAACGCATGCGCCTGGCCGATGTGTCGCAACTGCCGGTGCTGGTGGACGGCAAACAATTGGTGGGCGTCATCGATGAATCCGACATTCTGCTCGGGCTGCACCATGACGCCACGCACTTCGCCATGACCGTGGCCAGCGCCATGACCCACACCCTGCAAACCCTGGCCCCCAGCGCCAGCCTGGCCGAACTGCAGGCCGAACTGGATCGTGGCCTGGTTGCCATCATTGCCGACGCCTCAGGTTTTCATGGCCTGATCACCCGCGTCGACCTGCTCAATCACCTACGGAGATCCCTTGCATGAGTCAGCCCGATAAAAGCGCGTTTGCTACCCGTGTCATCCACGCCGGGCAATCACCCGACCCGAGCACGGGCGCGTTGATGCCGCCGATCTACGCCAACTCCACTTACCTGCAAGACAGCCCTGGCGTGCACAAGGGCTTCGACTACGGCCGCTCCCATAACCCCACGCGCTTTGCCCTGGAGCGTTGCGTGGCTGACCTGGAAGGCGGCAGGCAGGCGTTTGCCTTCGCCTCGGGGCTGGCGGCAATCTCCACCGTGCTCGAACTGCTGGATGCCGGCGCGCATATCGTCTCGGGTAACGACCTGTATGGCGGCACCTTCCGGCTGTTCGACAAAGTGCGCCAACGCAGCGCCGGCCATCGGTTCAGCTACGTCGACCTGAGCGATTTGTCGGCGTTTGAGGCGTCATTGCAAGACGACACGCGCATGGTCTGGGTCGAAACCCCAAGCAACCCGCTGTTGAGCCTGACCGACCTGAGCGCCGTCGCCCGCCTCTGCCGTGACCGTGGGATTATCTGCGTGGCCGACAACACCTTTGCCAGCCCGTGGATCCAGCGCCCACTGGAGTTGGGGTTCGACATCGTGGTGCACTCGACCACCAAGTACCTCAATGGCCACTCCGACGTGATTGGCGGTATCGCCATCGTCGGCGACAACCCCGAGCTGGCCGAGCGCCTGGGCTTCCTGCAAAACTCGGTCGGTGCCATCGCCGGGCCGTTTGATGCCTTCCTGACCCTGCGCGGCGTGAAAACCCTGGCGCTGCGCATGGAGCGCCATTGCAGCAACGCCCTGGAGCTGGCCACCTGGCTGGAACAACAACCGCAAGTGTCGCGGGTTTACTACCCGGGCTTGAAATCCCACCCCCAGCACGCGCTGGCGAAGCAGCAGATGCGCGGCTTTGGCGGGATGATCTCGGTGGACTTGAACAGCGACCTGGCCGGCGCCACACGTTTCCTGGAAAACGTGAAGCTCTTCGCCTTGGCCGAGAGCCTGGGGGGCGTGGAGAGCCTGATCGAACACCCGGCCATCATGACCCATGCAAGTATCCCGGCGGCAACGCGGGCGCAGCTGGGCATTGGTGATGGCTTGGTGCGGTTGTCGGTGGGGGTTGAGGATGTGGAGGATCTGCGCGCAGATTTAGCCCAAGCCTTGGCACGAATCTAAATCGCCCAAACAATAGAGATTCAAATGTG
>NZ_JALJFG010000070.1 GCF_023242475.1 Pseudomonas sp. MWU15-20650
TGCCATCGGGGGCAAGCCCCCTCCCACATGGGGGCTGCGGCCGTCTTAAAGGCTGAAGTCACCTTCCGACACCAGCTCGCTCAGCGGCTTGCGCGGACTTGGCGCTTCACGGCCTTGCAGGTACTCCGGCAAGGTCGACTTGTCGCCCAGCTTGCCCACGGCCACGGCCGCGTGCAGTGCATACCCTTCTGGAATCTTCAGCTCCTTGCGGGTCAGCTCCTGGTCGAAGCCGGCCATGCCGTGGGTGTGCCAGCCGCTGAGGCTGGCTTGCAGTGCCAGGTGGCCCCAGGCCGAGCCGGTATCGAACGTGTGCCACAGCGCCGGGGTTTCTTCGCTGGCACCGGGGGCGATGAAATCGGTTTTCGAGGCAATGATCACCAGGGCCGACGCGTGTTGCGCCCAACCCCGGTTGAATTCATTCAGCAGGCCCAGGAAGCGTTCCCAGTCGGGCGTGTCACGGCGCGCGTAGAGAAAACGCCACGGTTGCGAGTTGTACGCCGACGGCGCCCAGCGGGCGGCTTCGAAGAAGCTCAGCAGGGTTGCTTGCGGGATGCTTTCGCCGGTAAAGGCGCGGGGTGACCAGCGCTCGGTGAATTGGGTATGGATCGGGTGGTCGGCAACGCGTGGCGAGGTACTCATGGGCAGATCCTGATGAAAAAACCGGGGCTCAAAGCTACTGCGCCGACCCACGCCTGACAAGTCTTGTCATACCGGCAGTCGTAAGCGCTTGGCCCCAAGGAACTTGGGTACTAGACTGACGACCTTTTCACCTATCGATACTGATGTAGAGCCATGGCCGCCAAAGTCGAACCTTTCTGGATACGCAAAACCCTTGAACAGCTCGACCAGGAGGAGTGGGAGTCGTTGTGCGACGGCTGTGGCCTGTGCTGCCTGCAAAAGCTCGAGGATGAAGACGACAACAGCGTCTATTACACGCGTATCGCCTGCAAGCTGCTCGACCTGAAAACCTGCCAGTGCACCGACTACCCCAACCGCCGGGCCTCGGTGCCTGACTGCATCCAGCTCACTCCCGGCCAGGCCGACCAATTCAAATGGCTGCCGCCGACCTGTGGCTATCGTCTGGTCAGCGAGCGCAAGGATTTGCCGCTGTGGCACCATCTGGTCTGCGGCGATCGCGATGCCGTGCACCACGAACGCATTTCCCAGTCCGGCCGCATGCTCGCCGAAGGCAGCGTGCCCGAAGACGACTGGGAGGATTACCTGATCTTCCGCGCGGGCTGAAAAAAGGAGTGGGTATGACGGTGGCAACCCAGTTGGCGGCATCGTTCCTGTTGCTGGCGCTGAGCCTGCCTGCGTGGTGTGCGAAGAAAGTCGACCTGGATTATCACGTCAGGCTGCTGCCCCAGAGCGATCAGGCCGAGGTCCGTGTGAGTGTGTCCCAAGGCTCGGCAGTGCGCAGCTTGAACTTCGACCTGGGCCGCGACGGCGACTACAGCGACTTCAAGGCCGACGGGCAGTGGAAGGTCACGGGCCGTCGTGGCCTGTGGCAACCCAGTGCCGACAAGGCCAGCCTGACCTACCGAGTACGGCTTACCCACGCGCGTAAACCGGGCCTCTATGACACGCGAATGACCCCCAATTGGGCGCTGCTGCGCGGTGAAGACCTGGTGCCGACGGCCCACCTCGACCAACAGGATGGCATCGAGCTGGTCTCGCGCCTGGTGTTCGAGTTGCCCACGGGCTGGAAAAGCGTCGAGACCGCCTGGCCGCGTATCGGCAAGCAAAAATTCCGTATCGACAACGTTTCCCGGCTGTTCGACCGCCCCACGGGCTGGATGCTTGCCGGTAACCTCGGCAGTCGCCGCCTGCGCCTGGGGGATACCGACGTGACCGTGGCCTCGCCCAAGGGGCAGGGCATGCGGCGCATGGAGGTGCTGACCCTGCTGACGTTTGTGTGGCCGCAGGTGGAGGCGGCTTTTCCGCGTCATCCCGCCAAACTGTTGATCGTCGGTGCCGGTGACCCGATGCGTCGTGGGGCCTATTCGTCGCATGACTCGATCTACCTCAACAGCCGCACGCCGCTGGTCAGCGAAAATGGTAGCAGCCCGTTGATTCGTGAGGTCGTGCAGGCCATGGGACGGTTCAAGGACCACGACAGCAGCGACTGGATCAGCGAGGGGTTGGGCGAGTACTACGCCATTGAGTTGCTGCGGCGTGCCGGTGGCATCACCGACGAGCGGTATGCGGCGATCCGGGCTCGACTGACCCGGGACGGCAAGGACGTCATCACGCTACGGGGCGAACACCTCAGTGCGGCAGGCGTCGCACGTGCGGTGGTGGTGTTGCAGGAGTTGGACCGCGAAATTCGGGTGAAAACCCACAACAAGCGCTCTCTGGATGATCTCGCACAGGCGGTGATGCGTACGAACAGCATCACCACCGCGGAGTTTGTGCAACTGGCCGAGCGTGTTATCGGCGAGTCGTCGGTGGTACTGGATAGCAAGCTGTTGCGTTAACCGGTGGTTTTGGTGGCTTTTTCAGCGGCCACTTCTGCCTTGGTCTTCAAGTTCTTCAGCTCAGCACCCGCACGTTCGATCTTTGTGCGCACGCTGTTCATTTCCTGGCGACCCTGTTCCAGCTTGTCCTTGAGCGAGCTGTGCCCGGTGACGCCGCGCACCAGCGCCACGCCGCCAATCGCCACCTGGATGAGCCCGAAAAGTCCGCCACGGCGCAGACCTTTGCCAACCATCATTACGCCACCCGCCACTGAACCGATACGCTCCCAGCCGTGTACGTTTTGGCTGGGCTGGGTTTCAAACGGCGCGTGTTCGATGATAGGTCGCAGGTTTTTGCTGTCGCTCATGATCTGTCTCCAACAAGGGCAAGTGTCTAAAGCTGACTGTTCGCAGGCGCTGGATGTTCCCGAAACATCAGTACTTGGGGCCCGAACGGGTGTTATTACCCTTGGCCAGCCGGTCGTAGAGCACCACGTTGACGGTGGCGGCCAGGTTCATGCAGCCGGTGGTCGGGATGTACACCACGTCTTCGCACCAGTCGCGGATCTCCTTATCCAGGGAGCCGTCTTCCGGGCCGAAGATATACAGCGCGCGGTCGGGGTGCGTGTATTCCGGCAGCGGGCGGGCGCCTTCCACCAGCTCTACGGCGACCGGGATGCAGCCCAGGGGCAGGATTTTTTTCAGGTCGTCGATGCCGATCAGGGGAATGTCGTGGTGGACTTTCTTGGTGTCGGTGATGAAGTCCCGGGCGCGCTCGTAACGCACGCCGGTGTAGAACACCGAGGCCACGCCGTAGCAGCCGGCGGCGCGCATCACCGAGCCAACGTTTTCGGGGGATTTGGGGTTGTACAAACCGATGCAGCTGTAGCGTTTATTGCCCACGGGGAAGGGTGCCTTGGCGAAAAACGGCGATTATACGGCTTGGGGGGATGCAGTGCTTGGGCGATCGCCACCGTACAGCGTTCACCCTTAACTGGCTGGCGTTAGGGCTTGCCCCCGATGAGCATAGGTATCTACACAACTTTTGAAGGCCGTCATATTCCCCTGTGGCGAGCGGGCTTGTCCCGCGTTGGGCTGCGCAGCAGCCCCAAAAGCTGTCTCTGCGGAGTATCGGGTACACCGTCCTTCTTAGGGGGCGCTACGCGCCCCAACGCGGGACAAGCCCGCTCGCCA
>NZ_JALJFG010000071.1 GCF_023242475.1 Pseudomonas sp. MWU15-20650
CCAACCTCTGCCGATTCAACGCGAATGATGCATAGAGTGCTCGGCGCCGATTTCCACACCAAACTTATGGTTCATCGGCATATAAAAATCTCGCACTTCGGTGTATTTCCTTCCAAAGTCGTCGGGGAGAAATACGCGAGCATTCAGTAGTTCAGTTACTTCATCGACCAGCGGGAAAAACCCATATTTCTCTTGTGTCAACACATCACCAAACATTCTTGGCCCGGTGACTTCAAAAATTTTCGTTTCATACTCTTTATAGGCTTGCTGTTCGGCCGCTGTCGAACCTTCCCTGAGGAAAGGACGATTGGCGTTAAACCAAGCCTCGTTCGCTTTATAGCGCTGGTACGACTCCTCCAAAATATTATCGAATAGCGGGTTGCCCGGATGACTGGCAAAATTACTGGTATTGAACCCCCTGAAGTCCGTCGGCTCATAAGTAACGGGTGAGTTCATCAAAATATCATGGGGTGTGGCTTTCAGCGCCACCTCCCCCACATTAAAAGTTAACGCATCATCCGTATCCAGATAGATCCCACCGTACTGCTTCATCAATGCCACGCGCATGACGTCCGAAGACGCCGGCAAGTTCTGGCCTTGCCCTGAGCGAAAATATTGATACATCTCCCCATACTTACCTGCGTTCAGCTCTTTAAAAGCCTCATCCTCTTTCAAATCATGCACTTCAAGCCCACCCACCTTGTGATCCAGTGCAGACTTTATCTTCTGAAACGCACGTGCATCATTAGCATCCACATGAACAACCGACTTATACCCAGGACTCTTCCGGGAATTCTCGATAATATTTGACAATAAATTTTCCGGCATCTCATTACCTGCCCAAAAATAGTGAATGACTTTTGGCACGTCTGTAGCGCCGGAAGGCAGCGACGGCAGCGGCGGTAATTTCAGTGTTTTATTAATAATTGAAGCCGGTGCATTTTTACTCCCGGCAGTCGCCTTGGCTTTAGTACCACTCAGCCACTTTCCTTGACCCTTACGCCAATAAAAAATGTCATTCACTTGCCCGTTCTCGTTGAGCCCACGCCAGAGGCGTGCCTCTACGTCGTACGTAACTTTTGTACCGTATTGATCTACATAAATCATGTAGTCTTTCGAGAACATTTGATGGACATCGTCCATAGGAATCGTGAATTCCTCAAGGATCTTCGGAGGCGAAACAGGCCCCATGGGGTATCCGATCTGCCCATTGACTCGCCGTGGCGGGTTGAAGATTGGGCGCCCTCGCTCAGGGGCTTGCACTGGCGTCTGGGCTACCACGTCAACACCTGCCGCAACGCCCTCACTGGCCCCCCTCTCAGTCAGCACTTTCGCGAGGGGCGCCCCCGCATGAGTGGCTAATGGCGGCACAGCGTTCAATACGCCAAAAACGATACGGTCAGCACCCGTCGCTTTACCTTTGACGACATCATCAATACCGATGCCTGCCTGGGTGACCCCGGCAGCCAGGAAGAAAATATCCAGCCCTATGGCCACTTCCGGCATAACCAGCGCCAGGGGTGTCATGAACATGGCAACCTTCGTGGCCTCTTCCACACCCTGCAGTATCTTGTTCTTGGTGTAGTCGCCATCGCTGACAATGGCATTGTCGGCATCCGAATAAGAACGCTCTTTTTGCCGAACCTTGACCGCTTCAAAAGGATCGCCACTCAACGGCTCAACGGTGATAAAACGATCCGGCACCCAGCCATTGAGCCCCGAAAGGAACGTGTTCCCTGACGCCTGCGCTTCGGACCAATTGGCCATCCCTTCCAAGGTTTGCCGCACACCATCTGAAAATGCCCTACTGGCCTGGTCCTTGAGCGAAAAATGCGACAACAATGATTCGCGCTTTACCGGATCGGTAGCTTGCTCGGCCAGCCATGTTCTCATTTGGTCCGGATTATCGAAGCGATGGATCGGCGAAGAGTTGCCCGGGATGCAAAGCAATGTCAGCTGGGTTTTGCGGTCAGTCACACACATCAAGTCGGTCGACTGAAAGCCATTGATGCTCAGCAGACCGATATCCAGATCCGGGTCCTTGACCGCAGGCGTTGTAAAATCCTGGACAGTCAGCTCGGACCATTCCTTTAGCGCAACAGGCCCCAACGCACGCTGGGCGAGAGCCGCCTCGGCAGGCTTAAGCGAGCCTTCCAAGCGTTGTAGATTGATCGCTTTAACAAAAGAGACTTTACTCAATGACGTATATGAACCGCTGTGCTTGTCCCAAAAGCTATCAAGGGTATTTTTATACAGTTTAGTCCGGTCTGTATCCCAGACTAATGTTTTAAAGTCATCAACGGGTATGGACACCTGAGTGTCCGCAGTATAAGGCGCAGCCCCCGGAGCACTCGGCTCCCGATAAATACCTTGTCGACTGTTTGCCTCCTCGACCCAGCCGTCAACTTTATTGTAAATATAAACTACCGGAGAAAAATATTTTCCGATTTTTCGAAACCACCCCTCATTATCCTCAATCGTTACATCTTGCCTGTTTTTCAACGCCACCTGTGTCAGTGTTATTTTTTCGACGACGTCTTTTTCGTCTTCCCCGTTGTCTTTAAATGTAACCAGATAGGTTTTATCGGGATCAAGATCCAATCCCCAGCGCTGCTTTATCGCGGTGGACAAGACAGTTGAAATTTCTTTTTCGGGGGTTATAAAATCGGCGGAATGCTTACTAATATAAGATTCTATATTAGCGTTTTTCTTCAATGTCGAACTTCCGTTGCTCCCCCCTCTGGAGCCACCGCTGGGCTCGGTGCC
The DNA here is from genome assembly GCF_023242475.1 of Pseudomonas sp. MWU15-20650. Lineage (GTDB taxonomy): Bacteria > Pseudomonadota > Gammaproteobacteria > Pseudomonadales > Pseudomonadaceae > Aquipseudomonas. The sequence goes on from NZ_JALJFG010000071.1 coordinate 2,767, forward strand.
TTTCGACGTATTATATTTTCTCTGATAATCAACCACACTTGGCGGATTACAGGCTGAAGGATGTTTGAGGTGCGGTGAACCGGCGTGTGGAGAAGCCACTACCGGGAGGGTTTCGACAGGATTATCAATTGACACCTGCGGATTAACAAACGTGTTTACCAGCTGAACAGGGAACCGTATCGGCATGTAATTTCTCCATTAATTAAATCGCTCCATGCACCGCCCAGCATAATCATGTCGCCCAGAATTGCACGCTTGGAAATACTCAAAAACATGTAAATTCTTTTCGCGCGCAACATCCATCAACCAAAT
>NZ_JALJFG010000072.1 GCF_023242475.1 Pseudomonas sp. MWU15-20650
GTAAGCGCTCCATAAACCCCACCTAGCAAAAGGCGGACAGAGCGTTTAGCCATACACCTGAGGCGTACAGTTCCAAGGCAGCAAGGCTTCGTAATCTTCAACTGATGCCGCCTGCGGCAACCGCTCCAGTGTGTGGCGCAGCCACGCATAGGGCTCCTGACCGTTGGCTTTGGCTGTCTCGACTAGGCTGTAGAGCCGAGCACTGGCCGTCGCGCCGTTGGGCGTGTCGCTGAACAACCAGTTCTTTCTACCGATCACGAAGGGTCTGATGGCGCGCTCGGCTGGGTTATTGTCGATCGGCAAATAGCCTTCCTCGACATACCGCTCGAGTTTGTTCCAGTTGTTGGCCAGATAGGTTACGGCCTTGCCCAGTGCGTTCTGCGTTGTGACATAGGGGAGCGTTTTATCGACCCAAGCCTTTAGCTCGCTCATCACATGGCAACTTAAATCCTGACGACCTCGTTTGCGGCCATCATCGCTACTTTCTTTGTACGCGATCTCGATGCCGTATAGCTTGCTGATCAGCTTCAACGCTATATCCGCACGTCCCGTCCTGCCTTTGGGTTGCAGTTTCTGCGCTTCAACAAACTTGCGCCGTGCATGCGCCCAACACCCCAAACGCTCGACGCCATCCTGCGCGCCCAGTGCGTTGTAACCGGCGTAATCGTCTGTCATCAGATAGCCGCGATAGCCTTCGAACAGATGCACCGGTACTTCCTGCGCACGGCTGGTGGAGTAGTCGAAAAGGATCACCGGTTTGTCGGGCGGACCGCCGGTCTGCACCCACATCCAGGACTGACTGCCGGGCTGTCGGCTTGTCTCTTTCAAGACCTGAACGCGAGTTTCATCGCAGTGGATAACGCGGCTTTCCAGCAGTTGATCGCGCATCAGATTCAGCAGTGGCTGTAAATACTCACCGCACTGGATAACCCAGCGGGCCAGGGTCTGGCGCGGGACGTCGACGCCGTGACGGCTCAGCACTTTTTCAAAGCGGTGAAGCGGCAAACCATCCACGTACTTGGTGGTCAGCAGCATGGCTAGCACGCTGGGGCTGGCCATGCTTTTTTCGATCAGTTGGGCCGGTTTGTCTGCTGTTATGGGAGCTATTTCGCAGTCGCGGCAGCCGTATACCTTGCGCACGTGCTTGATAACTCGGATTTGCATCGGCACGATTTCAAGCTGCTCGCTGACTTCCTCACCAATGGCGTGCTTGCGGCAGCCACATACGCACGTCAGTTCATGCTCAGGAAGTTCGTGGATGATTTCAATGCGCGGCAGGTCGGCGGGCAACGGCTTGCGTTTGCCGCGCCGCTTGGCGGGTGATACCTCCTCTTCCTCAGCGGATTCGTCGACGGGTTCTACTTCGTGTTCTGCTTCGTTGAACAACGCCATTTGCGGCGTCGCAGGATCGACCGCTTGCTCGGATTGTCGGCCAAACAGTCGCTGACGCAGCAGGGCAACCTGTTCTTCAAGAAAGCCGACTCTGGACTGCATCTTCGCAAGCATCTGCTTGAGCAATTCGGGGTCATCGGGAAAGTTTTCGGGCATGTGATTCATGCCCTGGATTATACCGAATCAGGCCACGAATCGCGGCGTCAAAACCTGATGAGGGCGATTACGCCAGAGGTCGAAACCATCCAATAGCCAGTTGAGTTCCTGCACAGTCAGAACAATCGCTTCGTCCGCTGCGTCGGGCGATGTTTTGAAACGCTCGGATTCGAGGCGTTTGAGCCAAAGGCAGAAACCGTTGCGTTCCCAGTACAAGATCTTCACGCGGTTACGTGGCTTGTTGAGAAAGACAAATAACACGGGGTCGAATACCGCCACCTTGATATCCAACTCGACCAGCGCAGCTAGGCCATCAATGGATTTTCGAAAGTCCACGGGTTTGGGGTAGAGATAGACTTTTTCGACTTTGGCATCGGGTCGCATCATGGCGGCTGGCTCCTGAGGGAATCGGGAGCACAGCATCCGGGATCAGCTAAGCGCTTTGAATGTGGG
>NZ_JALJFG010000073.1 GCF_023242475.1 Pseudomonas sp. MWU15-20650
CTGGCCGCAGGCGTCGTAGCCATAGCGCAAGGTGCCCCAGCCTTGGTGCTCGGCGGTGAGGCGGTTTTGGCGGTCGTATTCGTAGGCCAGCGCCCAGTGACCGTCGTCGACGCTGAGGAGGTTGCCTTGGCGGTCGTAGGTGTATTCAACCGTGCTGCCATCCGGCAGGGTTTTTCGTACGAGGCGCCCGGCGTGGTCGCGCTCGTAACGGGTGACGAGCTGACTGCCATCGTCGCCGTGTTCGGTCTTTTCCAGCAGGTTGCCGTTGAGGTCGTAGGCGTAGGCGGTGCGCTGGCCGTCGAAGCCGGTTTCTTGCCGGATCAGGCCGTTGGGGTGGTAATCGAGCTGGTAGGTTTCGCCGACTTCATTTTCGATCTCGGTCAGCAGCAGCCGGACGTTGTCGTAGCGGTACTTGACCTGGGTACCGTCGGCGTTGAGACGGCGGCTGATCAGGTGCAGGCCGTCGGCGTATTCGTAGCGGGTGACGTGGCCGAGTTCATCGCGCTCGGCGATGATTTTTCCGTAGGGGTTGTAGCTGAATTCGCGGCAAGCACCGCCAGGCAAGACCAGGCGAGTCAACCGACCGACACTGTCCCAGTGATACTGGGTCAGCGCGCCGTGCTCATCCTCACGGGAAACCTGTCGCCCCAGGTCGTCATAGCGATAACGCTTGATCCCGCCAGTGGGCAATTGCTCCTCAAGCAACTGCCCACGTTCATTCCACACCAGCCGATGACAGCTGTGGTCGGGGTACCCAACCCCGGTCAGTTGCCCGTGTTTGTTGTAGCTGTAGTCCGTAACCTGCCCATCGGGATCGGTCCTGCGCGTAACATCGCCCTGGTCATTACGCTCATATTTCCAGACCGCTTCACCACGCCGTACAACCCGTACGAAGCCGTTGTCATGCTCGTAGGAGGTCGGCTCATCCTCCCCGGGAAATAACGCCACCAAGCGCCCGGCGGCGTCGTACTGATACGCCGTCACCGCGCCCAGCGGGTTTTGCTCGACGGTCAGCCGGCCTTTTTCATCGTAGGATTTGAAATGCTCGGCGCCATCGGGATCGATGCGCTGTACCAACCGCGCCCGGTCGTCGTGAACGTAGACTTCCTGGCTGCCATCGGCGTTATGCACGCTGACGCGGCCGTCATCCCCCCAGGCATAGCGCGTGTCCATCTGCGCAAAGCTGGCCCAGTGGCGGACACAGCGTGCTGCCTTGCCGGCGCGTTCCCATGCCCAATAAAAACTCGCGCCACCGGCCAACTCACGCTCGAGAATGACGTGCTGGTCGTCGTACCGATAACGCTCGCTTTCACCGACGGCATTGGTCGCGCACACCAGTCGTCCAGCGTCGTCATAGGTGTAGGAAACGATGTTCTGCTCGGTGACCCACTCGTAGGGTTCACGGCCTTTGGCGCGATGAACCTGGTAGTCCACCGCGACGATGCGACCCCACTCATAGCGCAGCAGCAACGAACGACCGACGCCGTTGTCCAGCCGCTCAATGCGCCCGGAACGATCACGGACAATGCGCAGGCGGTTGTCATACGCATCGCTGATCGCCGTCAGCACACCGTCGCGAAAATGGTAGAAACGCGACGCCTGGGCCAGCACCAGCTCATCGGGCAGGGCGCCCAAGTAAATCGCCGCTTCGGCCAGGCTATTGGTGATCGCCGGCCGCGAGGCGCTAGGCAATGGGAACTCAGTGCGGCGATTTTCGTGATCGGTCCACACCACCGAGTCACCAGAAACAACAAGCCTGTGCGCCAGCGCATG
>NZ_JALJFG010000074.1 GCF_023242475.1 Pseudomonas sp. MWU15-20650
GTGGGAGGCCCCACTAAGTCTTCGACATAGCGCTGTCGCGCATCAAACTGGTTCATCGTAAGGTTTAAGAACGCGTGCGGGGCAAAGGCCGTAGCCAACACTGGTGTGACAGCACCCGAGTGGGAGAGTGGCCTGCACGGTATCGGCGTGGAGTCATTGTCGGCACAGCAAGCTGTGACCACGTATAAGAGAGTGAATCCGCTCGCCACCGTGTACCCCGCACGCGTCATTCAATCCTGCGAGGAATTGTCATGACGCGCAAGAACCAAAAGCGTTTTGAGGTTATCCATCCCGACTGCGGCGCTGTTGATGTGGGCGGGCGTGAGCATTTGGCCGCTGTTGATCCGACGAAATGCGATGAGCCCGTTAGGCGCTTTTCTACCTTCACTGATGATTTGCATGCCATGGCCGATTGGTTTGAGTCCATGGGCGTCAAGATGGTGGCGATGGAGGCGACCGGGGTTTATTGGATCCCGCTCTTCGAGATTCTGGATAGACGCGGTTTTGAGGTTTACCTCGTTAACTCCCGTGCAACTCGGCAAATAACCGGGCGCAAGTCTGATGTCCTTGATTGCCAGTGGATACTTCAGCTTATGACGCACGGTCTGCTGCGAGGCGCTTTTCGGCCCTCGGACGAGGTGTGTTCACTGCGTTCACTGGTCCGTCAGCGTGGCAATAAAGTCCGCGATCAAGCCAAAGCCCTAAACCGGATGCAAAAGGCTTTGGTCCAGATGAACATCCAGTTGGCTCAAGTCATCAGCAATATCGCCGGGGTCACAGGCATGAGTATTTTGCGGGCAATCGTTGAAGGCGAACGCGATCCCGACGTACTCGCAATGCTTAGAGATAAGCGTGTTAAAGCCGACCAAGCCACGGTCGCCCGCAGCCTGCGGGGTAACTGGCGAGCAGAGCACTTGCATGCGCTGAGTCAGGAATTGGCGGCTTATGATTTCCTGGAAAAACAGATTGGCGAGTGCGACCAAGCCATTGCTTATGCACTTGAACGGCTACCGACTCTCCAAGCGGATGTTATCGCACCGAGTAAAACACTGCGTAATCCGCACCGTTCGAATGAGCAACAGTTGATCCTGCATCGAGCCTTGAACAAGATAATGGGGGTGGATTTAACCGCAATCCCCACCATAGGAATCGACACCGCGCTGGTCTTAGCCAGTGAGTTGGGAGCGGACTTATCACGGTTCCCGACCTCACAGCACTTCTGCTCCTGGCTCGGTCTTGCTCCGCCGACGAGGATCTCAGGAGGCAAGCCTCTTCCCGGTAAAACCGTGAAGGTTATCAATCGAGCCGCACAAGCCCTGAAACAGGCAGCCTCAATCGCCCGCAATGACAAGAGCTTTATCGGTGCCAGCCATCGCGCTCGCCTGACCCGAATGGACACCTGTTGCGCGATCAAAGCGACAGCCCATCAATTGGCGCGCTTGATCTACGCGATGCTGACCAAAGGCCAGCCTTATGTAGAGAAAGGGATCGAGGAATTTGAAGAAAGAAGCCGCGACCGGCAGATGCGTGCCTTGGAACGCAAGGCACGCAAGCTGGGGATGCAGCTGGTTAAAGCGGCGTGATTTTTAAGAGCAAAAACAATGAGTTATTTTTTGTTTGATAAGAGGGGGC
>NZ_JALJFG010000075.1 GCF_023242475.1 Pseudomonas sp. MWU15-20650
CGGGCTAATGAGATGGACACCCCCAACACCCTGTGAGGGCTACGCTTTCACGGGGTGTTTTGTTTTCGGAGGCCATCATCATGAGCGAGTCAGCACTGATCGGTATCGATCTCGGCAAACATACTTTCCACCTGCACGGCCAGGATAAGTCGGGCCGTGAGGTATTTCGCAAAAAATGCTCACGGGGGCAGATGATGCAGTTTTTCGGCAACTCGCCGAGCTGTGTCGTGGTGATGGAAGCCTGCGCGGGGTCGCACTATGTTGCTCGTCAGTTGTCGGCAATGGGACACACGGCCAAGCTGATTTCCCCGCAGTTCGTTCGCCCCTTCGTCAAGGGCAATAAAAACGATTTCGTGGATGCCGAGGCCATTTGTGAGGCAGCTTCGCGCCCCTCGATGCGTTTCGTAACGCTTAAAACCGAATCCCAGCAAACCCTGTCCGTGCTACATCGGATGCGCGAATCGCTGGTGCATGACCGCACCAAAACGGCTAATCAGATGCACGGTTTCTTGCTGGAGTTTGGGATCAGCCTGCCCAAAGGGTTGGCCATCATGAAGCGTTTGGCGAACGTCTTGGCCGAGCATGAATTACCCGTGCGCCTGACAGTATTGTTGCAACGCCTGCACGACCACTTTGCCTACCTGGATGAGCAAATCAAGGTCTTGGACAAAGAGCTGGCGGGCCAACTGGCCGACGATGATCTGGGCAGTCGTTTGCTGAGCCTGCCATGTGTGGGTCCGATCACCGCCAGCCTGCTGGCTGTGGAAATGGGCGATGGCAAGCAGTACCGATGCAGTCGTGACTTTGCCGCCTCAGTGGGCTTGGTACCAAGGCAGTACAGCACAGGCGGCAAGGCCAACCTGCTGGGGATTAGCAAGCGGGGTGACAAGCACCTGCGACAACTGCTGGTGCAGTGTTCCAGGGTCTATATGCAGAATCTGGAGCACCAAAAAGGAACCTTGGCCGATTGGGTGCGCTCATTGCTAAGTCGGCGACACTCGAATGTCGTGGCCTGTGCCCTGGCTAACAAACTGGCGCGTATCGCTTGGGCGATAGCCGCCCACAATACTCAATATGAAGCAGGGCCAGACGCCTTGAACGCCTGACCCTGCGGTTGTTGCAGTACCACGATTCACCCTTCAGGTTTTGCGATAGCTGAACAACAGATGATGTGAACGGCACACCGGCCTGGCGAAGATCCTGATATAAAAATCGGCTGCTGAAGCCGACGGGCTTTTAAGGATCGTCAGGCGCGACTCTCATCGTGGCGCTGGGGCTTGCCCCAAACAGACGCCGGATAGATTTAAGCAAGCCAACCACACCACCCGTTAACCAGTATTGCAAAAATGGGGGTGACCATAGATTTTT
>NZ_JALJFG010000076.1 GCF_023242475.1 Pseudomonas sp. MWU15-20650
CAGGCCGTTGAAAAAGTCTGCCCTAACTTCCCCAACCCGCCAAGTTTGAGATTTTTCAGCCTCTCAAGCTTGGCCTTGCTCTTGATCCCGCCTCAATCAGCGGGTGTTTTACTGATTCCAGCGCAAATACTCGCCTTCTGGCGCTTTTTGGGCGCACTTCGCCTAAACATGCGATCCGCGCCACCAACCCGATAGGCTTCCCAAGCGGATCAGGTTGTACACCGAAAAGCCCAGCAGCAACTGGGCGCTGAGCTTTTCGCGGCCGATCAGCTTGGTCTTGCGCAGACCGCCCACGGTCTTTAACCAGCCAAACCCTTCCTCGATACGTTTGCGTATTTTCATGCTGACGCCATAGCCCGGATGACGTGTCGTACGACCATCGATAGCGCTCTTTATGGCCTTTCTCGAGACATGCGGCGTCACCTTCAAATCACGCGCCATCTGGACAAAGAATTTCTGGTCGTAGCTCTTGTCTGCACCCACGGTGCTGCCAGGTTTGGCCGTGCGCTCAAGCATCTTCAAGGCTGCGCCCACTTCGGCATGCCCGTTGAACTCGGTGCATTCCACATCCACGATCAACCCATTGCGGTTTTCCATCAGGGTGTGGGCCATATGAGCCAGGCGACTGCCATCGGCCGGGCTCTTGCGAGCCAGCCGGGCTTGGGGATCAGTGGTGGAGTGGTGAGTCGCGTTGCCGCGCTTTTCACCCTTGAAGTCGAGGTAGTTATTGCGTGTGCCACCCTCTGGTGGCTCATCATCCGGCTTCTCGCCGCCGCCCTTCTTGACGAAGGATTTATGCGAGGCCCAGGCATCAATCAGCGTGCCGTCCACGCTGAAATGCTCGTCGCTGGCGTACTGCGACCATTGGGCCAACGACTTGATGCGCTGGAAGAACAGGCGCGCAATATCCTGGTTAAACAGACGGTCACGGTTCTGGCTGAAGGTCGAGTGATCCCACACCCGTTCGTCCATCGACAGGCCGACGAACCAGCGAAAAAGCAGATTAAAGTCGAGTTGTTCGACCAGTTGCCGCTCAGAGCGTACGGTATAAATCACCTGCAGCAACGAAGCCCGCAGCAACCTCTCTGGTGGAATTGAAGCTCGTCCGAGCGAGGAATACAAAACCTCGAAATCAGAATCCATCGATACCAGGATCGTATCAACCAGCTCGCGCAATGGGCGCAACGGGTGATCTTTGGGAATGCGTTGCTCCAGCGTCGTGTAGCTGAACAGCTCGTTTTGCTTAAGGTCTGGCCCACGCATCGGTTGAGGTCTTCCGCTGACATTGAACAACATGACAGGGAGTTTGCCAGAACCCAATGCGGGGTCGACCTTTTTCAACGGCCTG
>NZ_JALJFG010000077.1 GCF_023242475.1 Pseudomonas sp. MWU15-20650
CGCGCATTCTACGGAGCGACCCTAAGTCTGGCAAGCACTTTCTTAAATCTTTTTTTTCAGCCCTTCCAATGGCTTAGGCAGGGTTGGCCTCAGGCGCTATCAAGAGAATAATGCCCACCTTTGTATAAAGGAGAGACTCACCCCATGTGGTTCAAGAACCTGCTTATCTATCGCCTGACCCAAGATCTGCCTGTTGATGCCGAGGCGTTGGAAGCGGCCATGGCCACCAAACTGGCGCGCCCTTGTGCAAGCCAGGAGTTGACCACTTACGGTTTCGTCGCACCTTTTGGTAAAGGTGAAGATGCTCCCCTGGTTCACGTCAGCGGTGACTTCCTGCTGATCGCTGCTCGCAAGGAAGAACGCATCCTGCCGGGTAGCGTAGTGCGTGACGCCCTTAAAGAGAAAGTCGAAGAGATCGAGGCCGAGCAAATGCGCAAGGTCTATAAAAAGGAGCGCGACCAGATCAAGGATGAAATCATCCAGGCTTTCCTGCCACGCGCCTTTATTCGTCGTTCGTCGACCTTCGCCGCCATCGCGCCGAAACAGGGCCTGATCCTGGTGAACTCGGCAAGCCCCAAGCGCGCCGAAGACCTGCTGTCCACCCTGCGTGAAGTGATCGGCACCTTGCCGGTACGCCCACTCACGGTGAAAACCGCGCCAACCGCGATCATGACCGACTGGGTCACTACTCAGAAACCGGCCGATGACTTCTTCGTCCTCGACGAATGCGAGCTGCGCGACACCCACGAAGACGGCGGCATTGTCCGCTGCAAACGTCAGGACCTGACCGGCGAAGAAATCCAGCTGCACCTCACCACCGGCAAAGTGGTGACCCAACTGTCCCTGGCCTGGCAGGACAAGCTGTCCTTCATGCTCGACGACAAGATGACCGTCAAGCGCCTGAAGTTCGAAGACCTGCTGCAGGATCAGGCCGAACAGGACGGCGGCGACGAGGCCCTGGGCCAACTGGACGCCAGCTTTACCCTGATGATGCTGACGTTCGGCGAGTTCCTGCCGGCGTTGGTTGAAGCACTGGGTGGTGAAGAAACCCCACAAGGCATCTAAGCCGTGTGAGGATCAAATTGTGGGAGGGGGCCTTCCCCGATGGCGATGGTTCAGTCAGCGATGCATTGGCTGACACCCTGCTATCGGGGGCAAGCCCCAATGCCAGTCAGTTAAGCGCTAGAACGAGCAACCGGTAACCGGTGGCGAGCGGGCTTGTCCCGCGTTGGGGCGCGTAGCGCCCCCAAAGAG
>NZ_JALJFG010000078.1 GCF_023242475.1 Pseudomonas sp. MWU15-20650
TCTGCAAAGTCCCTCGCCTGATCAAACAGTGCGAGGGATTGCAGATGACTTTTTTCGTTAAGGCCCAGGTTGCGGGGGCTGTCGCTTGAACCCGGCCATTGGCAGGCTGGCCCTGACCCCCATGGATGTGAAGACGGTTGACGTCGAGGGCGTCTGGCGTGACTTCCGGGAATGCCTGAACACCTTTGACGCATGGGCCGAAAGCTTCTGGAGCTTTTCGGCACTGGATATCGAACAGGTATTCAAGGTCGGGGATGAGGTGGCGCTGGTCGCGCCGATCAAGCCTTCCCCCCTGCCCAGCAGCACCGTCGCCGCGTGCCAGGCCAACGGCACGCTGACCCTGGTGCATATGTTCCAGAGCACGGGGTTTGTGCCCATCGGCAACACACCGGTGAGGGTGCAACGCATTGATCCGAACGGCGAGCCATTGGGCGAGCCGATCCACAAGGTCATCGGCCCCAGCGGCATTCTCGAAATCACCGAGTGTGATCGCAACCAGCAATACCGCATCAGTTTTTACCCCAACGTGTCCAAGGATCACGTCAAGGCGCTGTATGCGTCTTATCAGTCGGTGATAGCGGGGTTGGAAGAGCGTCTGCGCCAAGCGTGGGACGACACCTTTCAAGCCCAGTGGAAAGGCTACAAAGACGCCAAGCCGCTTGACCGGCGCAGGATGCTGGAAACGGCGTTTCTCAGTGGCATCGGCAAGGCGCTCTACGACCTGTGGGACAACATCACCCAACTCTATGAGCTGCTGGCGGATATCAAGCCCAACAGCGAGAAGTTGCTGCAGTACATCACCCAAACCGAACTTGATGAACTACTGAAACTGGGCAAAGACGCGATTGCCCATGGCCTGCTGGTGCTCAGCGATGAGCCGCTGCTGTTCATCTACCTGTCGGCGATGGTGGGCTGGATACGGATGCTGCCGCCGCCGCAGATGTATGAACTGCTGGGGGAGATCACCGGCGAGGTGCTGATCAACCTGCTGTTGATTCGCGTATTAGGGTCGATGGGGGTGGTGGCGCGCCTGGGCACCCAGGTGCTCGGTCATATCAAATCCGGGCGCGCGCGGGCGTTGCTGGAATTACTGGCCACGCAGCTGGTGAAACCGCCGTTGGAAGCGCATGTCGAGGCGGCCAAGCCCTTATTGCTGGGCAATGCGGCGACAGCGGTCAAGGCAGTGCCGGTGGCGCCGTTGAAAGCT
>NZ_JALJFG010000079.1 GCF_023242475.1 Pseudomonas sp. MWU15-20650
CAAAGGCGCCAACGCCGGCCACGCCACCGAAGCCAACATGGACCGCCTCGACGGTGCCGGCGCTGCTGCCGCCATCGAAGCCCGCGCCGTCACCGCCAGTGACTCCGCCGCCATCGTGCGCGCCAAGGCGGCCCTGGACAAACTCGACGTCGCCGAAGGCCTCGCCGAACTTGAAGGCGCCTCCGCCCGCGTCGCCGTTGACGAAAAGCGCATGATCAACTGCCGCGCCGACCTCAACCAACTCGTGCCCTTCAAGTACGACTGGGCCTGGCAGAAGTACCTCGACGGCTGCGCCAACCACTGGATGCCGCAAGAGGTCAACATGACCGCCGACATCGCCCTGTGGAAAAACCCCGAGGGCCTGACCGACGACGAACGCCGCATCGTCATGCGCAACCTGGGCTTCTTCTCCACCGCCGACTCGTTGGTAGCTAACAACCTGGTATTGGCTGTTTACCGCCTGATCACCAACCCGGAGTGCCGCCAGTACATCCTGCGCCAGGCCTTCGAAGAGGCGATCCACACCCACGCCTACCAGTACTGCATCGAATCGTTGGCCATGGATGAAGGCGAGATCTTCAACATGTACCACGAGATCCCATCCGTCGCGAAGAAAGCGGCCTGGGGCCTGAAATACACCCGCTCGATCTCCGATCCGAAGTTCGAAACCGGCACCGTCGAGACCGACAAGGAACTGCTGCGCAACCTGGTCGCCTACTACTGCGTCCTCGAAGGCATCTTCTTCTATTGCGGCTTCACCCAGATTTTGTCGATGGGCCGCCGCAACAAAATGACCGGCGTGGCCGAGCAGTTCCAGTACATCCTGCGCGACGAGTCGATGCACCTGAACTTCGGTATCGACGTGATCAACCAGATCAAAATCGAAAACCCACACCTGTGGGACGCCGAGATGAAGGAAGAAGCGACCCAGATGATCCTGCAAGGGACTCAGCTGGAGATCGAATACGCGCGCGACACCATGCCGCGCGGCGTGCTGGGCATGAACGCGGCGATGATGGAGGATTACCTCAAGTTCATCGCTAACCGTCGCCTGTCGCAGATTGGCTTGAAGGAAGAGTATCCAGGGACGACCAACCCGTTCCCGTGGATGAGCGAGATCATGGACTTGAAGAAAGAGAAGAATTTCTTTGAGACGCGTGTGATCGAGTATCAGACTGGCGGCGCGTTGAGCTGGGATTGAT
>NZ_JALJFG010000008.1 GCF_023242475.1 Pseudomonas sp. MWU15-20650
TAACAAATCGGCTGTTGTGGCGAGCGGGCTTGTCCCGCGTTGGGGCGCGCAGCGCCCCCCAAAGAAGGACGAATGCGGTGTAGCCGATACTCCGCAGAGACAGCTTTTGGGGCTGCTGCGCACCCCAACGCGGGACAAGCCCGCTCGCCACCGGGGAATATGACAGCCTTCAAACGTTGTGTAGATACCTATGGTCATCGGGGGCAAGCCCCTCTACAGGGATCTTGGTGTGGCTCAGGATTGGTACTGGCTGAGTAACCGTTCCATCCGCGCATCCATCCGACGCTTGATCTCAGCCTCGATATGCGGCGCAAAGTCATCGATCACATCCTGCATGATCAGTTGTGCGGCGGCACGCAGTTCGTTGTCCAGGTGCAGCAGCAGGGCGTCTGGCGCTTTTTCAGCGGGGGCGGCGGCTACGGGGGGCTCGACGGGGGCCGGGGCAGCGGGCTCCGGGGCGACGGGCTTGCCACCGACCATATCGAACAACAGCGGAATCTGTACCTCACCCTCGACCGTCTCGGTCAACAGCGGCGGTTGCAAGTTGTCATCACCGAGTAACTGGCGGATCGACTCCAGGTCATCCAGCAAGTGATCGTCTTTTTTTATCGGATTGGGCGTGTCCATCATGTACTCAAAGTCGTTGTAGCCGGTGATCCTGCAAAGAATAGCCCTGTTCGCGGTAGAAACGGAAACTCTCCCGCGCGGCCTGACGAATTGCCGGGTCTTCCACCACGACTTCGGCTACGCGTGCAAACGCCTTGGCAAAGGCCGGTACTTTCAGGTCCAGGTTGACCAACAGGTCGTGGTGGTCGCCGCAGTTGTCCCCCAAACCCAGGGCAATCAGGCCTTCGGGTTCGGATTCGGCGGGGCCGTGGGGCACGAAGCTTTCGCCCTTGAAGCGCCACAGGCGCGCATCCAGCTCGTCACGTTGGGCAGCATCGCTGCAATGCAGGTAGATGCGGTGGCCCATGCGCCAGGCTTTTTCGGTGAGTTTGCAGGCAAAGTCCAGGCGCGCGGAGGGATCGGCGCTGGGCAATATATAGAAGTCGACTTGGGTCATTGGGGTTCCTGAGACCGGGGCGGCCTGATGGCTGCCCCGGAATTTGTAGGCGCGAGCTTGCTGTGGCGAGCAAGCTTGCTTGCGCTGGGGTGCGGAGCGCCCCTAAAAAAGCCGGAGACTGCTACGCAGTCAACGGGAGCAAGCTCCCTCGCCACAGCACGCTCGCGCCTACAGGGTTAGGCTTTGGCGCGATCCAGCAGGTACTGGGTCAGCAGAGGCACAGGACGGCCGGTTGCGCCCTTGTCCTTGCCGCCGCTGGTCCAGGCCGTACCGGCGATGTCCAGGTGCGCCCAGTTGAAGTTCTTGGCAAAGCGCGACAGGAAGCAAGCCGCCGTGATCGTGCCGGCTTTCGGGCCGCCGATATTGGCGATGTCTGCGAACGGGCTGTCCAACTGCTCCTGGTACTCATCGAACAGCGGCAATTGCCAGGCGCGGTCGTCGGCAGCCTTGCCGGCGCTGAGCAGTTGCTCGATGAGTTCGTCGTTGTTGCCCAGCAGGCCCGAGGTGTGGGAGCCCAGGGCCACGATGCAGGCACCGGTCAGGGTAGCGATGTCGATCACGGCCTGAGGCTTGAAACGCTCGGCATAAGTCAGGGCATCACACAGCACCAGGCGGCCTTCGGCGTCGGTGTTGAGGATTTCCACGGTCTGGCCGCTCATGGTCGTGACGATATCACCAGGGCGGGCAGCGCCACCGCTCGGCATGTTCTCGGCGCAGGCCAGGATGCAGACCAGGTTGACCGGCAGCTTCAGCTCCAGCACGGCGCGCAGGGTGCCGAACACGCTGGCGGCGCCACCCATGTCGTACTTCATCTCATCCATGCCGGCACCCGGCTTGAGGCTGATGCCGCCGGTGTCGAAGGTGATGCCTTTGCCGACCAGCGCGTAAGGCTTCTCGGACTTCTTGCCGCCGTTGTATTGCATCACGATCAGGCGGGGTGGCTGGTCGCTGCCCTGGCCCACGGCATAGAACGAGCCCATGCCCAGTTCCTTGATCTTCTTCTCGTCCAGCACTTCGACTTTCAGGCCCTTGAACTCTTTGCCCAGCGCCTTGGCTTGTTCGCCCAGGTAAGTCGGGTGGCAGATGTTCGGTGGCAGGTTGCCCAAATCGCGCGTGAACGACATGCCTTTGGCGATGGCCTGGGCGTGGGTCACGGCGCGCTCGACTTCAGCCTGGGCTGCCTTGATGGTCAGCAGGGTGATTTTCTTCAGGGCGCGTGGTTCGGCTTTCTGGCTCTTGAATTGGTCGAAGGTATAGCCGCCGTCCACCAGGCTTTCGGCCAGCAGGCGGGTCTTGCCATAGCTGTCACGGCCTTTGACGACGATTTCATCGAGTGCCAGTGCAGCATCGCTGCCGCCCAGGCCCTTGAGGGTGGTGAGGATGCCGCTGACGATTTTACGGAATGGACGGTCGCCCAGCTCGGCGTCCTTGCCGACACCCACCAGCAATACGCGGTCGGCTTTGAGGTTCGGCAGGCTTTGCAGCAACAGGCTCTGGCCGACTTTGCCGGCCAGGTCGCCGCGCTTGAGCACGGCGCTGATGGCGCCACCGCTCAGTTCATCCAGTTGCTTGGCGGCGACGCCGAGTTTGCGGCCTTCGCCGACAGCGACCACGAGGGTGGCGGTTTTCAACGTTTCGGGGCTAACGCTTTTTACAACCAATTCCATTTTCGGGTCCCTTATCTAAGGTCTGTGAGCCTGCGTTTGTACGCAGGCTTGAAGCTTGACAGCTTTGTAAGCCGCCAGTGGCAAAGGCCGCAGTTTGAACCTCGCCAGCGGAGCCTGACAACCCTCGGCACACGCTTTATGAGTACGTATAAGGTTGCGCAGTGACAGGCGAGGACAATCACAGGATAATGCGCCATCTTTTTAGCCGGCCCACTGTAAAGGGGGTCGACTCGGTATGCTTGCTTGTTTGGCCGCCTTAGCCTGACAACCCTGGAGTGTCTGGTTTGATCGTCTTCCGTTATCTGTCCCGCGAAGTCCTGTTGACCCTGAGTGCCGTGAGTGCGGTATTGCTGGTCATCATCATGAGCGGTCGCTTCGTCAAATTCCTTGCCCAGGCCGCTTCGGGCGCCCTGGATCCGGGCTCTCTGTTCCTGATCATGGGCTTTCGCCTGCCGGGCTTCCTGCAGTTGATCCTGCCACTTGGCCTGTTCCTGGGGATTTTGCTGGCCTATGGCCGGCTGTATCTCGAAAGTGAGATGACCGTTCTCTCCGCCACCGGCATGAGCCAGCAGCGTCTGTTGGCCATGACCATGGTTCCGGCGGCCGGTGTCGCCCTGGTGGTGGCGTGGTTGAGCCTGAGCCTGGCGCCCCAGGGCGCGTTGCAGTTCCAGCTGGTACTCAACAAGCAGGACGCGATGACGGAGTTCGACACCCTCGAGCCCGGTCGCTTTCAGGCCCTCAACGACGGTACGCGGGTGACTTATACCGAAACCATGACGGATGACCGCACCAACCTCGGCGGCGTGTTCATTTCCCAGAAGAACCTGGGCCAGAACCAGAAAGACCGTGGCATTTCGATTCTGGTGGCCGACAGCGGCCGCCAGGAAGTGCGCCCGGACGGCAGCCGTTACCTGATCCTGGAAAATGGCTACCGCTACGATGGCAGCCCCGGCCTCGCGGATTATCGCGCGATCAAGTACGACACCTATGGCGTCATGCTCGCCAAGCCTGAGATCAGTGAAGAGGTCACCGACCGCGACGCCCTGCCGACGTCGGCGTTGATCGGCAGCCAGGAACTGCGTTCGATCGCCGAGTTGCAATGGCGCATTTCCCTGCCGCTGCTGGTGTTTATCGTGACCTTGATGGCTGTGCCGCTGTCACGCGTCAACCCGCGCCAGGGCCGCTTCCTGAAGCTGTTGCCGGCGATCCTGCTGTACATGGCTTACCTGACTATCCTGATTTCCGCCCGTGGATCCCTGGAGAAGGGCAAGTTGTCGCCCACCCTGGGCCTGTGGTGGGTGCATGGCATTTTCCTGGTGATCGGCCTGGGGCTGCTCTACTGGGAGCCTATCCGTTTGAAAATGAAGAGCCGTCGTGGCCTGAAGGAGTTGGCTCGTGGCTAAGCTTGATCGCTACATTGGTAGCAGCGTACTGATCGCCATCCTGGCGGTATTGGGCATTATCCTGGGCCTGGCCTCGTTGTTTGCCTTCATCGATGAAGTGAGCAACGTCACCGACACCTACACGGTCACGGATGTGTTGAGCTTCGTGGCGTTGACCGCGCCGCGCCGGCTCTACGACATGATGCCGATGGCCGGCTTGATCGGTTGCCTGATCGGCCTGGGTACCCTGGCCAGCAACAGCGAACTGACCATCATGCGCGCGGCGGGTGTTTCCATCGGTCGCATCGTTTGGGCGGTCATGAAGCCGATGCTGCTGCTGATGGCGTGCAGCGTGCTGATCGGCGAATACGTAGCGCCGCCGGCCGAAGCCACGGCCCAGGCCAATCGCGCCCTGGCCCAAGGTTCGGGCGATGCGCAAAGCGCCAAGCACGGCCTGTGGCACCGTCAGGGGGATGAATTCATCCACATCAACGCCGTGCAGCCCGATGGCCTGTTGATCGGTGTGACGCGTTACACGTTCGACAAAGAGCGGCACATGCTCACCTCCAGTTTCGCCAAGCGTGCGCAATACAGCGCCGAGCAATGGCAACTGAGTGACGTCACCACCACTTACTTCCGCAACGTGGGCCAGGGCACCAAGGCCAGTACCGAAGTGATCAATGTACCGACCGAGCATTGGGACATCGCCCTGAAGCCGGAACTGCTCAACACCGTGGTCATGATCCCGGAAGCCTTGCCGATCTCCGGTTTGTGGAACTACATCCACTACCTCAAGGATCAGGGCCTGAACAATGGCCGCTACTGGCTGGCGTTCTGGGTCAAGGTGCTGCAGCCGGTCGTCACCGCCGCATTGGTGTTGATGGCGATTTCCTTTATCTTCGGCCCATTGCGTTCCGTGACCCTCGGCCAGCGGGTGTTCACCGGCGTGCTGGTGGGCTTCACCTTCCGTATTGCCCAGGACTTGCTGGGCCCGTCGAGCCTGGTGTTCGGTTTCTCGCCGTTGTTTGCGGTGTTGGTGCCGACGACGATCTGCGCCCTGGCCGGGTTCTGGCTGCTGCGCCGCGCCGGTTGAGGCCGCGCTTATGCACAAAAAATGCCCCGCTCGTATGAGTGGGGCATTTTTGTTCTGGTCAGCAAAGATGACGCCTGGCCTGAGCATCAGGTACAATTCCCGGCTATTTTTCAGCGGGCAATCTGCCTGCAGCCTTTTTGAGTGTTGATCCGTGAGTGATTTGAGTCATATCCGCAATTTCTCCATCATCGCCCACATTGACCATGGCAAGTCGACGCTGGCCGATCGATTCATCCAGATGTGCGGCGGCCTTGCCGAGCGTGAAATGGAAGCCCAGGTACTGGATTCCATGGACCTCGAACGCGAGCGCGGGATCACCATCAAGGCCCACAGCGTCACGCTGTACTACAAGGCCAAAGACGGCATTACTTACCAACTGAACTTCATTGACACCCCAGGCCACGTTGACTTCACCTACGAAGTCAGCCGCTCGCTGGCGGCCTGTGAAGGTGCGCTGCTGGTGGTCGATGCCGGCCAGGGCGTGGAAGCGCAATCGGTCGCCAACTGCTACACCGCGATCGAGCAGGGCCTGGAAGTCATGCCCGTGCTGAACAAGATCGACCTGCCCCAGGCCGAGCCGGAGCGCGTCAAGGAAGAGATCGAGAAGATCATCGGTATCGACGCCACCGACGCCGTCACCTGCAGCGCCAAGACCGGCCTGGGTGTCGACGAAGTGCTCGAGCGCCTGGTACACACCATCCCTGCGCCGACCGGCAACTACGAAGATCCGCTGCAAGCGTTGATCATCGACTCCTGGTTCGACAACTACCTGGGCGTTGTTTCCCTGGTACGCGTGCGCCACGGCCGTGTGAAGAAGGGCGACAAGATCCTGGTCAAGTCCACCGGCAAGATCCACCTGGTGGACAGCGTCGGTGTATTCAACCCCAAGCACACCGCAACCGTTGATCTGAAAGCCGGTGAAGTGGGCTTCATCATCGCCGGCATCAAGGACATCCACGGTGCGCCGGTCGGTGACACCCTGACCTTGAGCTCCACCCCTGACGTCGACGTGCTGCCAGGCTTCAAGCGCATCCAGCCACAGGTCTACGCCGGCCTGTTCCCGGTCAGCTCCGACGACTTCGAAGACTTCCGCGAAGCCCTGCAAAAGCTGACCCTCAACGACTCGTCGTTGCAGTACACCCCGGAAAGCTCCGACGCCTTGGGCTTCGGCTTCCGTTGCGGCTTCCTCGGCATGCTGCACATGGAAATCATCCAGGAGCGCCTCGAGCGCGAGTACGACCTGGACCTGATCACCACCGCGCCAACCGTTATTTTTGAGCTATTGCTGAAAACCGGTGAAACGATTTACGTCGACAACCCGTCCAAGCTCCCGGATCTGTCAGCCATCGAAGACATGCGCGAGCCCATCGTGCGGGCCAACATCCTGGTACCGCAGGAGCACTTGGGCAACGTCATCACCCTGTGTATCGAAAAGCGTGGCGTCCAGCGCGACATGCTGTTCCTCGGTACCCAGGTACAAGTGACCTACGATATGCCGATGAACGAAGTGGTCCTGGACTTCTTCGATCGCCTCAAATCCACCAGTCGCGGCTATGCTTCGCTGGATTACCATTTCGATCGTTACCAATCGGCTAATCTGGTGAAGCTGGATGTGCTGATCAACGGCGACAAGGTAGATGCCCTGGCACTGATCGTGCACAAGGACAACGCGCACTACAAAGGTCGCCAGTTGACCGAGAAGATGAAAGAACTGATTCCGCGCCAGATGTTCGACGTCGCGATCCAGGCCGCCATTGGCGGGCAGATCATTGCACGGACCTCCGTCAAGGCTCTCAGAAAGAACGTACTGGCCAAATGCTACGGCGGTGACGTAAGCCGTAAGCGCAAGCTGCTTGAGAAGCAAAAGGCCGGTAAAAAACGCATGAAGCAAGTAGGCAACGTGGAAGTTCCACAAGAAGCCTTCCTTGCGGTGCTCAGGTTGGATAGTTAGGTCCTATGTCACTAAATTTCCCGCTGTTGCTGGTCATCGCCGTTGCCGTTTGCGGTCTCCTGGCGTTGCTCGATCTGGTGTTCTTCGCCCCGCGTCGGCGGGCGGCTATCGCGTCCTATCAGGGCAGCGTCAGCCAGCCCGATACGGCGGTGGTCGAGAAGCTGAACAAAGAGCCTTTGCTGGTTGAATACGGCAAATCGTTCTTTCCGGTGTTGTTCATCGTGCTGGTGCTGCGCTCGTTCCTGGTGGAGCCGTTCCAGATCCCTTCGGGGTCGATGAAACCTACCCTGGACGTGGGCGACTTCATCCTGGTGAACAAGTTTTCCTACGGGATTCGCCTGCCGGTGATCGACAAGAAAGTCATTCCGGTCGGTGACCCACAGCGTGGCGATGTGATGGTGTTCCGCTACCCAAGCGACCCGAACGTCAACTACATCAAGCGCGTCGTGGGCCTGCCGGGCGACGTGGTTCGCTACACCAGCGACAAGCGTCTGTTCATCAACGGTGAGTCGGTGGCCGAGAAGCTGCTGGGCGCCGAGCCGAACACCCTGGGCAGCGCCGAGCTGTACCAGGAGAAGCTCGGTGCGGTAGAGCACGAAATCCGCAAGGAAATGAGCCGTTACCGCGCGATGCCTGATGGCGAGTGGAAAGTGCCTGCCGGGCACTACTTCATGATGGGCGACAACCGTGACAACTCCAACGACAGCCGGTACTGGGATGACCCCAGCATTCCCAAGGACCTGCTGGGCATGGTGCCCGACGAGAACATTGTCGGCAAAGCCTTCGCGGTCTGGATGAGTTGGCCGGAGCCCAAGCTCAGCCACCTGCCGAACTTCTCGCGGGTCGGGCTGATCAAGTAATACAAGCGGCGCTGTGAACACAGCGCCGAATGCTTTTCTGGGGCTGGGACAAATAAGTGTCCGGCCTCATGCAGCACCTATCAGGATTTGAATTTGAATACTGCGTCAATCGTCGATGGCCACCGGTGCCACGAACTCGATATGCATCAACCAGGTATGGCTAAACAGTGACCGTTTCTCTCAGTCGTCTCGAGCGCCAGCTCGGCTACACCTTCAAGGACCAGGAATTGATGGTCCTTGCCCTCACACACCGCAGTTTTGCAGGGCGCAATAACGAGCGCCTGGAATTCCTCGGTGATGCCATCCTTAATTTTGTCGCCGGTGAAGCGCTGTTCGAGCGCTTCCCCCAAGCCCGTGAAGGGCAGCTGTCACGCCTGCGCGCGCGCCTGGTAAAAGGCGAGACCCTGGCCGTGTTGGCCCGTGGTTTCGGCCTGGGCGAATACTTGCGCCTGGGTTCGGGCGAATTGAAGAGCGGCGGTTTTCGTCGTGAGTCGATCCTGGCCGACGCCCTTGAGGCGTTGATCGGTGCCATCTACCTCGATGCAGGCATGGAGGCCGCCAAGGAGCGCGTCACTGCCTGGCTGACGTCGGAGATCGAAAGCCTCACGCTGGTCGACACCAACAAAGATCCCAAGACCCGGCTGCAGGAATTTCTGCAATCGCGCGGCTGCGAACTGCCACGCTACGAAGTGGTGGATATCCAGGGTGAGCCCCATTGCCGCGTTTTCTTCGTGGAATGTGAGATCACCTTATTGAACGAAAAAAGCCGAGGTCAGGGTGTGAGCCGTCGTATTGCCGAACAGGTAGCGGCCGCTGCAGCACTGATTGCCCTGGGCGTGGAGAATGGCCATGACTGATTCAACCGCAACACGCTGTGGCTATGTTGCCATCGTCGGGCGCCCGAACGTGGGCAAGTCCACGCTGCTGAACCACATCCTCGGCCAGAAGCTTGCGATCACTTCGCGCAAGCCGCAGACCACCCGCCACAACATGCTGGGCATCAAGACCGAAGGCAACGTGCAGGCGGTCTACGTCGATACCCCGGGGATGCACAAAGGCGGCGAGAAAGCCCTTAACCGCTACATGAACAAGACCGCATCGGCGGCGTTGAAGGACGTCGACGTGGTGATCTTCGTGGTCGACCGCACCAAGTGGACCGACGAAGACCAGATGGTTCTCGAGCGTGTGCAGTACGTCACCGGCCCTTTGATCGTCGCGTTGAACAAGACCGATCGCATCGAAGACAAAGCCGAGCTGATGCCGCACCTGAGCTGGCTGCAGGAACAGTTGCCGAACGCCCAGATCATCCCGATCTCGGCCCAGCACGGTCACAACCTCGAAGCCCTGGAGCGCGTGATCGCCGAGCACCTGCCGGAGAATGAGCACTTCTTCCCGGAAGACCAGATCACCGACCGCAGCAGCCGCTTCCTCGCCGCCGAACTGGTCCGCGAGAAAATCATGCGCCAGATGGGCGCCGAGCTGCCATACCAGATCACCGTCGAAATCGAAGAGTTCAAGCAGCAGGGCAAGACCCTGCATATCCATGCGCTGATCCTCGTCGAACGTGATGGCCAGAAGAAAATCATCATTGGCGACAAGGGCGAGCGCATCAAGCGTATCGGCACCGAAGCGCGCAAGGACATGGAATTGCTGTTCGATTCCAAGATCATGCTCAACCTGTGGGTGAAGGTTAAGGGTGGCTGGTCCGATGATGAGCGCGCGTTGCGCTCCCTGGGCTACGGCGACCTGTAAGGACACCGCAGGGCAAAAATGTGGGAGGGGGCTTGCCCCCGATAGCGGTGGGTCAGTTAACAAATAAGTGACTGACACATTGCCATCGGGAGCAAGCCCCCTCCCACATTAGGTTTGTGTCGTTTTCAAAAATGCATTCCAGCAGTGAGAACCCATGTCCCAATCCCCACCCCCCAGCCAACTCGCCTACGTCCTGCACAGCCGCGCCTATCGTGAGACCAGCGCGCTGGTGGACTTCCTCACGCCCCAGGGGCGCCTGCGTGCGGTCATGCGCAGCGCGCGGGGCAAGGCGGGGACGTTGGCGCGGCCTTTCGTGGCCTTGGACGTGGAGTTTCGGGGCAAGGGCGAGCTGAAAAACGTCGGCCGCCTGGAAAGTGTCGGCACCTCTGCCTGGCTCAACGGCGACGCCTTGTTCAGCGGCCTCTACCTCAATGAACTGCTGATTCGCCTGTTGCCCGCCGAAGACCCTCACCCGGCGGTCTTCGACCACTACGCCGCCACGCTGTTGGCCCTGGCCGAAGGGCGCCCTCTGGAGCCGCTGCTGCGTGCCTTCGAATGGCGCTTGCTCGACGATCTTGGCTACGGCTTTGAGCTGAGCAACGACCTGCACGGCGACCCCATCGCCGAAGACGGCATGTACCGCTTGCAAGTGGATGCCGGCCTTGAACGTGTGTACCTGCTGCAACCGGGGCTGTTCCAAGGCGCTGAGCTGCTCGCCATGAGCGACGCTGACTGGACCGCCCCAGGCGCCTTGTCCGCCGCCAAGCGCTTGATGCGCCAGGCCCTGGCCGTGCATCTGGGCGGTCGGCCCTTGGTCAGTCGCGAGTTGTTTCGAAAGCCCTGACATCCCCGTGTATGCTGTGCACCGTTTCTTTCCCTTTTCAGGAGCGCTTCCGTGACCACCAGCAATCGCATTCTTCTAGGCGTCAACATCGACCACGTCGCCACCCTGCGCCAGGCCCGGGGCACCCGTTACCCTGATCCGGTCAAGGCCGCGCTGGACGCCGAAGAAGCGGGCGCCGACGGCATCACCGTGCACCTGCGCGAAGACCGCCGCCACATCCAGGAGCGCGACGTGCTGTTGCTCAAGGACGTGCTGCAAACGCGCATGAACTTCGAGATGGGCGTTACCGAAGAAATGATGGCCTTTGCCGAGCGTATCCGCCCGGCACATATCTGCCTGGTACCCGAGACCCGTCAGGAACTGACCACCGAAGGCGGCCTCGACGTGGCCGGCCAGGAAGCGCGGATCAAGGCTGCGGTCGAGCGCCTGTCGAAGATCGGCAGCGAAGTCTCGCTGTTCATCGACGCCGACGAGCGCCAGATCGAAGCCTCCCGCCGTGTGGGCGCCCCGGCCATCGAACTGCATACCGGTCGTTACGCGGATGCCACCACGCCGACCGACGTCGCCGACGAACTGCAGCGCATCATCGATGGCGTTAACTGCGGCTTGGCTGAAGGCTTGATCGTCAACGCCGGCCATGGCCTGCACTACCACAACGTCGAAGCGGTGGCGGCGATCAAGGGCATCAACGAGCTGAACATCGGCCATGCACTGGTGGCGCACGCGCTGTTCGTTGGCTTCAAAGGCGCTGTGGCCGAAATGAAAGCCCTGATCCTGGCGGCTGCCAGGACTTAAGCGCACACACAGTAAGATCCAATGGAGATCAAAATGTGGAAGGGGGCTTGCCCCCGATAGCAGTGTGACAGTCACCCAATACCTTGGCTGATCCGCCGCTACCGGGAGCAAGCCCCCTCCCACATGAGAAACCTTACTGTTTAGCCCGCGCAGGTGTATCGTATCTGCCTTTTGCGGGCGCACGGCCCGCGGCAGATACGAGAGGTTGTTGTGTCCCGATCCTTTTCCCGTCGACAAATCCTCGGTGGCCTTGCCGGCCTCGCCGTCGTGGGCGTGGGCGCCGGTGGCGCCTACCGCTACTGGCTGGGGAAAGTCGCCGACGCCAACGCTGGAAGCGATTACCAGTTGATCGCCGCACCGCTGGACGTGGAGTTGGTGCCGGGGCACACGACCCAAGCCTGGGCATTCGGCCCTTCGGCGCCTGGCACCGAGCTGCGGGTGCGCCAGGGCGAGTGGTTGCGGGTGCGCTTTATCAACCACCTGCCGGTCGCCACCACCATCCATTGGCATGGCATCCGCCTGCCATTGGAAATGGACGGTGTGCCCTACGTCTCGCAGTTGCCGGTGCTGCCCGGTGAATACTTCGACTACCAATTCCGCGTGCCCGACGCCGGCAGCTATTGGTACCACCCTCACGTGGACAGCAGCGAAGAACTCGGCCGTGGCCTGGTCGGCCCGCTGATCATCGAAGAGCGCGAGCCCACCGGTTTCAAATACGAACGCACCCTTAGCTTGAAAAGCTGGCATGTGGACGAAGAGGGCGCCTTTGTCGCCTTCAGTGTGCCCCGTGAAGCGGCGCGTGGCGGCACGGCGGGGCGCTTGTCGACCATCAACGGTACGCCCCAAGCGGTGATCGACTTACCGGCTGGGCAGATCACCCGCGTGCGCCTGCTCAACCTCGACAACACCCTGACCTATCGCATCAACATCCCTGACGTCGAAGCGCAGATCTATGCGCTCGACGGCAACCCCATCGAGCCGCGCCCGCTGGGCAAGGAATACTGGCTGGGCCCGGGGATGCGCATTTGCCTGGCAATCAAGGCGCCTGCGGCGGGTGAAGAGCTTTCGATCCGTAATGGGCCGGTCCGCCTGGGCACCTTCCGTTCGGTGGCCAACAGCGACGCGCCCACCGCATGGCCACCCGCATTGCCCGCCAACCCGATCAGTGAGCCGGACCTGGCCAATGCGGAGAAACTCAACTTCAATTTCGAATGGGTCGGTTCGGTCTCGGTCAACGTCGAGAACGGCAAACCGCCGAGCCTCTGGCAGATCAACGGCCAGGCGTGGGACATCACCGACAAGACCTGCGCCGACCGCCCGATAGCCAAGCTTGAGAAGGGCAAGAGCTACATTTTCGAATTGAAGAACATGACCCAGTATCAACACCCGATCCACTTGCACGGCATGAGCTTCAAGGTGATTGCCTCGAACCGCCACAAGGTGATTCCCTACTTCACCGACACCTACCTGCTGGGCAAGAACGAACGTGCCCGCGTTGCGCTGGTGGCGGATAACCCAGGGGTGTGGATGTTCCATTGCCACGTGATCGACCACATGGAAACCGGCCTCATGGCCGCCATCGAGGTGGCCTGATGCGCCAGATTCGCCCCATGGCGATTATCGACCGCAGCCGCGACCAGGACTTCATGCGCGAAGCCCTGGCCCTCGCCGCCCAAGGTGCTGCGCTGGGCGAAGTGCCGGTGGGTGCGGTATTGGTGCAGGGCGGTGAAATCATCGGGCGCGGCTTCAACTGCCCCATCAGCGGCAATGACCCCAGTGCGCATGCCGAGATGGTCGCGATCCGCGCCGCCGCCCAGGCGATCAGCAACTATCGCCTGGTGGGCAGCACGCTGTACGTGACCCTGGAGCCCTGCAGCATGTGCGCCGGGCTGATCGTACATTCGCGCATCGCCAGGGTGGTGTACGGCGCGCTGGAGCCCAAGGCCGGGATCGTGCAAAGCCAGGGGCAGTTTTTTACCCAGGGTTTTCTCAACCATCGGGTGTTGTTTGAAGGTGGGGTGTTGGCTGAGGAATGTGGGACGGTGTTGAGTGAATTCTTCAAGGCGCGAAGGGCCAAGCCCCCTCTCTAAAGAACACTGAGGACAACAATGTGGGAGGGGGCTTGCTCCCGATAGCGGTGTATCAGCCATAAATGTGGTGACTGACACTCTGCTATCGGGAGCAAGCCCCCTCCCACATTTGGCTCTCTATTTGTTCAGTTACTTTTTGGCGATGATCACCGCCCGCATCGGCGCCGGCAGCCCTTCGATGGTCTTGCTGTGATCTTCGGGATCGAGAAAGTCGCTCAAGGACTGATACTTCATCCACTCCGTGCCGCGCTGTTCTTCGACCGTAGTCACGCTCACATCCACGCACCGCACCTCACTGAACCCCGCACGCCGTAGCCACAGCATCAACGCCGGCACCGACGGCAGGAACCACACGTTGCGCATCTGCGCATAACGGTCTTCCGGCACCAGTACCTGTTGCTGATCGCCTTCCACCACCAGCGTTTCCAAGACCAGCTCGCCACCTTTGACCAGGCAATCTTTCAGCGCCAGCAAATGCTCGATGGGCGAGCGACGGTGATAGAACACGCCCATGGAAAACACCGTGTCGAAACCTTCCATGTTCGGCGGCAGGTCTTCGAACGGGAACGGCAGGTGCCAGGCATTCGGTGCTGACAGGTAGCGCTGCACCGCCTGGAACTGGCAGAAGAACAGCCAGTTCGGGTCCACGCCAATCACGCTGTCTGCCCCGGCACCGAGCATGCGCCACAGGTAGTAGCCATTGCCGCAACCCACATCGAGGATGCGCTTGCCTTTGAGGTCCAGGTGCGGCGCGACCCGTGACCACTTCCAGTCCGAACGCCATTCGGTGTCTACGTGCACGCCGAACAGGTCAAACGGGCCCTTGCGCCAGGGGCACAGCCCCATCAGCGCGGCACGCATTTGTTCGCGGGTGGCCTCATCGCAATCGGTGTCCAGCACCAGGCCGTTCAGCAGGTCGACTTCGCTGGGCATGATCTTCGGCAGCGCATCCAGCGCGCTCTGCCAGCGCTCCAGGTCACCGTGGCCTTTTTCCATCTTTGCGTCGAGCTGTGCTTGCAGGCCCTGGGCCCACACGGCCAGGGGAGTGCCGACCAAGTGGCGGGCGAGGGGAGACAAATCAATCATGGCAAGGCAATCAACGAGGCAAAGTTAAGACACTGGAACCACGGCACGACTTTCGAGAACCCGGCCGCCAGCAGGCGTTCGCGGTGTTCTTCGAGGCTGTCGGGCTTCATGACGTTTTCGATGGCACTGCGCTTCTGGGCGATTTCCAGTTCGCTGTAGCCGTTGGCGCGTTTGAACGCGATATGCAGGTCGGTGAGCAGGGCATGTTCTTCAACATCATTGAAGCGCAGCTTCTCCGAAAGGATCAACGCCCCGCCCGGCAGTAGCGATTGGCGGATACGCCCGAGCAACGCCAGGCGTTCGGCGGGGGCGATAAATTGCAGGGTGAAGTTCAACGCCACCACCGACGCGGGCTGAAATTGCAGCGCGAGGATATCGCCCTCGATCACCTCGACCGGCAGCAGCTCCTGGAACATCGAGTCCTGGCCATTGAGGTATTGGCGACAACGCTCGACCATCGCCGCCGAGTTATCCACCGCGATCACCCGGCAACCCTCGGTGCGTACATGACGGCGCAGGGCTTGAGTGACCGCGCCGAGGGACGCGCCCAGGTCGTAGAGCACGCTGCCCGGTTGGGCAAACTGGGCCGCCAGTACGCCGAGGTTTTCGACGATGGTCGGGTAGCCCGGCACCGAACGCTTGATCATGTCCGGGAACACCCGCACCACGTCCTCGTTAAAGGCGAAGTCCGGCACCTGGGGCAGGGGCTGGGCGAATAGGCGATCGGGTTCTTTGCTCACGGCTGTTCCGGCGACGAAGGGGGAAAGGCCGGCATTTTAGCCAAGTTGGCCCTCGGATGCGCGGGTTGTCTGATGGAAAGCAGAGGCGGTAATGCCCCATTGCCCGAGCCAATACGTGGCGATCAATAAATACGGCGCCGCATCAAACGCCAGCACAAACCGATTGATACCGATCAACGTATCGGAAAACACAAACGATACCGCACCCGCGGCTGCCAGCAGTGCCGAGCGTTTCGGCACGTC
The DNA here is from genome assembly GCF_023242475.1 of Pseudomonas sp. MWU15-20650. Classification (GTDB taxonomy): domain Bacteria; phylum Pseudomonadota; class Gammaproteobacteria; order Pseudomonadales; family Pseudomonadaceae; genus Aquipseudomonas. The sequence continues at coordinate 15,567 of NZ_JALJFG010000008.1, forward strand.
GCTGCCCAGCCGCGCCAACGCACGCCAGAGCATGGCGCTGATCACCAGCGCGTAAACCACCACCGGTATCAGCAGGTCGCCCAAGCCATGGGAAATCAGAATACTCAGCAGGATCGCCCCGACACCGAGGGCCAACACCAGCGGCAGCAACGCCAAGCGGCGGCAGTCGCTAAAGTAGGCTTTGAGGTAGGCCAGGTGCGCAAACAGGAACGCGCCAAGGCCAAAGATAAACAGGTCGCCCGGCCATGCCAGCAATACATCGCCGACCAGGGAAAAAATCAGCCCCAGGCTGATCCAGCGTCGATAGTCAGTGGGCGGCGCGTCATGCAACCAACCCAGCAGCGCCAGTACCGGCAGGGGTTTGACCAGCAGGCACAACAATGTGGCATGGACCGTCAGGCCGTAGATAAAGGTGCCGGCGCCCATCAACGCAAGAATCAGCCATGGCATATCAGTTCACCGTGATGGCGCAGTCGAAGGTTTCGGCCGGTTCGGCTTCCGGTTCCCAGGGTTGCTGGGAGGTGAGGCGCAAACGGCCTTGGCCGGCCGCGAAGGCTTGGAAGCGCCAGGTGGACTGGCCACCTCCACCAATCACGCCGGACTCTGCGCTGCTGTACACCTCGGGGCTGAGTACGCGCAACACGCCGCCGGCTGAATCCTGGATGGCCCAGCGATAGCCGGTGGTGGGGTTGCTCGGGAGGGTGAGGATCAGGTTTTGCCCGGTTTTAAGCGCGAGCGGGCAACTGCTCTGTTTTTCCACGGTGATATTTTGCTTCGGCGCACTGGCGCAGGCAGCCAGCAGGGCAAGGCTCAAGGGGAGAAGCAGGCGGGCAGCGGTCATGGGGGCTCCGTTGATTCACGACGAAGGGGGAGCATAACCGAAGATGAGACAAGGTGTGACAAGGCGGGGTTTTGCGTTGATCTGGCTGGCCTCTTCGCGAGCAAGCCCGCTCCCACATTTGATCGCATTCCAAATGTGGGAGCGGGCTTGCTCGCGAAAGGGCCATCTCAGGCACTACATAACTGTCAGAACAGCACCTTCGCCACATCCGCAAACCGCTTGGCAAAGTGCACGGTCATGCCTTCCTTCAGGTACTCCGGCAATTCCTCAAAGCTGCCACGGTTGGGCTCCGGCAAGATCAGCTCGTGTATCTTCTGGCGCCGCGCCGCAATCACTTTTTCACGCACCCCGCCAATCGGCAGCACATGCCCGGTCAATGTCAGCTCGCCGGTCATGGCCACGCCTTTTTTCGGTGGCTGGTTGCGCGCCAGCGACAACAGCGCACTGGCCATGGTCACACCGGCACTCGGGCCATCTTTGGGCGTAGCGCCTTCCGGCACGTGCAAGTGCACGAAGGCTTCGTCGAAGAACTTCGGATCACCGCCAAACGATTTCAGGTTGGAGCTGATGTAGCTGTAGGCGATTTCGGCGGATTCTTTCATCACGTCGCCCAACTGCCCGGTGAGCTTGAAGCCGCGATTGAGCGTGTGGATACGTGTTGCCTCGATCGGCAAGGTTGCGCCCCCCATGCTGGTCCAGGCCAGGCCGGTGATGACCCCGGTGCCGGACAGCACTTGCTCGTTGCGGAACACCGGCATCCCCAAGGAGTTTTCCAGGTCTTTGGGGCCGAGCTTGATCACCGACTCCGGCTCATCCAGCAACTTGACCACGGCCTTGCGCACCAGTTTGCCCAGTTGTTTCTCCAACTGGCGTACGCCGGCTTCGCGTGCATAACCATCGATCAACGCACGCAGGGCGCCGTCGCTGATGGTCAGGCTGGTTTTCGATACGCCGGCTTTTTCCAGTTGCTTGGGCCATAGGTGGCGCTTGGCGATGGCGACTTTTTCTTCGGTGATATAGCCCGACAGGCGAATCACTTCCATGCGGTCCAGTAATGGGCCGGGGATCGAGTCCAGGGTGTTGGCGGTGCACACGAACAGCACTTTGGACAGGTCCAGGCGCAGGTCCAGGTAGTGGTCGAGGAATTCGACGTTCTGCTCCGGGTCGAGGGTTTCCAGCAAGGCCGAAGCCGGGTCGCCCTGGAAGCTCTGGCCCATCTTGTCGATCTCGTCGAGCATGATCACCGGGTTCATCACTTCCACATCCTTGAGCGCCTGCACCAGCTTGCCGGGCAGGGCGCCGATGTAGGTGCGGCGATGGCCCTTGATCTCGGCTTCGTCACGCATGCCGCCGACGCTGAAACGGTAGAACGGCCGCCCCAGGGATTCGGCGATGGATTTACCCACGCTGGTCTTGCCCACGCCCGGCGGGCCCACCAGCAGCACGATGGAGCCGGCGACTTCGCCTTTATAGGCGCCCACGGCCAGGAACTCGAGGATACGACTCTTGATGTCGTCCAGGCCCGCATGGTGCTTATCCAGCACTTTGCGCGCGTGTTTCAGGTCGAGTTTGTCCTGGCCGTACACGCCCCACGGCACTGATGTGGCCCAGTCCAGGTAGTTGCGCGTTACGGCGTATTCCGGCGAGCCTGTTTCCAGGATCGACAGCTTGTTCATTTCTTCGCTGATGCGCTTTTGCGCCTGGGCCGGCAGCACCTTGCCTTCCAGGCGTTGCTCGAACTGCTCGACGTCGGCACTGCGGTCGTCCTTGGTCAAGCCCAGCTCTTGCTGGATGACCTTGAGCTGTTCCTTGAGGAAAAACTCGCGCTGGTGTTCGCCGATCTTGCGGTTCACTTCGGCAGAGAGCTCTTTTTGCAGGCGCGCGACTTCGACTTCCTTGCGCAGCATCGGCAGCACTTTTTCCATGCGCTTGAGCATCGGCACACAATCGAGCACTTCCTGCAACTCGTTACCGGTGGCCGAGGTCAGCGCGGCGGCGAAGTCGGTGAGCGGCGACGGGTCGTTGGGGCTGAAGCGGTTGAGGTAGTTCTTCAACTCTTCGCTGTACAGCGGGTTGAGGGGCAGCAGTTCCTTGATCGCATTGATCAGCGCCATGCCGTAGGCCTTGACCTCATCGGTCGGCTCGCTGGGCTGGTGCGGGTATTCGACTTCCACCAGGTACGGCGGGCGGTGGTGCTTGAGCCAGGTCTTGATGCGCACGCGGGTCAGGCCCTGGGCGACGAACTGCAGCTTGCCGTTCTCGCGGCTGGCGTGGTGCACCTTCACCAGCGTGCCGTACAGCGGCAGGGCGGAGGTGTCGAAGTGCCGTGGGTCTTCGGGCGGCGTGTCCATGAAAAACAGGGCAAGGGAGTGGTGGTCGGATTTGCTCACCAGCTCCAGGGTCTCGGCCCACGGCTCTTCATTGACGATCACCGGCAGTACTTGAGCCGGGAAGAAGGGGCGGTTGTGGATCGGAATGATGTAGACCTTGTCCGGAAGGTTTTGCCCAGGCAGGGCCAGGCCGGTGTTGGACGAAGGTTCGTGTTCAGCGTTTTCGGGATCGGCGTAGTCGTTCAGGTCGTAATCAGGAAAGGCTTGCTGGTCGCTCATGGGGCACCTGCATAAGGAAGTATGCAGGTTAGATGGGGCGGGGTAGCAGCGGTTTCAATGGCACTGTGTCGTTAGTAACAAATTGCATGAATTCAGTGCCCGTTATGCTCGGCAGGGTGGGCATGTCGCGCTGCGCAGGTTGGATGAGCACACCCCATTGGGTGCGTCGCTGGCGGACCTTATGCGTGCGCGAAGGGCTGAGTCCGGCTAATGCGTGAAAGTCAATAATATGACGCTTTTGCGCCAGTATTTATTGGGTTTACTTATCTGCAGTCCCAGCTAATCTGCTGGAATCGAATATTCAATAAAAATGGATGTTTTTTTGACGCCGGGTTGGCTGTCGGCAGGGATGTGTATGACAACAGGAAGGAGTCGCAGAGAGAGGCGGACGCTGCCGGAGGGCACGGCAATGAGGTGGCGCCACACGTTTCAAACCCGCATAGCCGGGGTGCTGGCGCTGCTGTTGCTGGTGGTCGTAGTGGCTAGCTACTTCGCCGTCAAGGCTGCTACGACGCGTGCAGTGGAGAACCAGGCCCAGGTCCAGCTGGACACCGGTCGTCTGGTTTTCGAGCGTTTCCTGGACCTGCGTGGGCGCCGCCTGCAATACGGCTTGGACTGGCTCACCATTGATGACCCCTTCAAACGCGCCGTGGCTGACGGCCAGGCTCCGGCGGTTCTGGCGGCCCTGCACCGGCATGCCACGGGTGCCGGTTCCAGTGAAGTGTTTGTGCTCGGCCTGGATGACAAGGTTATGGTCAGTACCTTGCCGAAGCTGATGCGCGGTCAGCCTTTCCCCTATGCAGATGCCTTACGTCAGGCGCGGCGCAGTGGTCAGCTAATGTTGATCGTGGCGATGGATGGACGGCCTTACTTGCTGGTGCAGAAGGACGTGCTCGACCCACAACCCAGTGCTCGCGTGATCATGGGCTTTCCCATGGACGCGCAATTTGCCCGTGAACTGCGCTCCATGAGCAATCTGGAGGTATCGTTTCTCAGCGTGCAGAACGAGCAAGTCGGCCAGTTGTTCACGACCCAGCCTGACGATCGCCGTTCCGCCCTCATCCGTCTCCTGTACGAAGCACCGCTTGATCGCGACGCGCAGTTCCATCAGTTTTATGGTCGGCCTGTGCTCAGCCAAGTGTTGCCATTGGCCAATACCGGCAAGGGCGATGAAGTGCGTGTCTTGCTGCAAAGCCCGCTGGATCATGCCTTGGAGTCCTTTGCGCCACTGGACCGGCAATTTCTCTGGATCGCCCTGGCGGTGTTGTTGGTCTCACTGGCCGGCGCGCTGTTCCTGGCGCGGCGCGTGTCTCGCCCGCTCAATGCGTTGGTGGAGGCCGCCGAACGGATCGGCGCCGGTGACTACCGCACGCTGGTGCGGGTGCGCAGCCATGATGAGTTCGGTTTGCTGGCCCGGGCCTTCAACGCCATGCAAAGCGGCATCGCCGTGCGCGAACGACAACTGGCGCATAACGCCTTGCATGATGCCCTCACCGGCCTGCCCAACCGTGCCCTGGCGATGGAACGCCTGGGCAGTGCGATCAGCGCCCGGCGGCCGGTGGTGTTGCTGTACCTGGGGATTGAAAACTACCGGGTCATCAACGAAGGCTTTGGCCCTCAAGGCGTGGAGGAAATGCTGCGTGAAGCCAGCCGGTGCTTGTCCATGAGCCTGGCGGCCAGCGACACCGCGGCGCGTATCGCCGGCAGTGAGTTTTTGCTGTTGCTGGAAAACACCGAGATCGACCGCGCCGTAGCCCGCGCCGACCGGCTGTATGGGCTGCTGACCGAAACCCAGCGCATCGGCAACGACGAAGTGCGACATGAAGTGAGTATCGGCATTGCTGCGTACCCTGCCGATGGGCAACAGGTGGAGGAACTGATCAACCGTGCCGCCATCGCCCGGCATGATGCGGCGCGCTTGCCGGGGTATTTGCAGATTTACCAGCAGGACCGCGACCTGGCTCATCAACGCCAGATCACGCTGATCCGCGACCTGCGCCGCGCGGTGATCGAGAGCGAACTGTTCCTGTGCTACCAGCCCAAGCTCGATCTCAATCATGGCCATGTGCGCCAGGCGGAAGCCTTGCTACGTTGGCAACACCCCACTCTCGGGCAGGTGTCGCCGACTGAGTTCATTCCTTTGGCCGAGCGCACCGGCAGCATGGGCGCGCTGACCCTGTGGGTGATCGAGGAAGCTATCCGCCAGATAGCCGAGTGGGCGCAGCGTGGCTTACACATCCAGCTGTCGGTGAATATCTCTGTGGACGACTTGGCCGATGATGACCTGGCCATTCGTGTCACCGGGCTGTTGATGCAATACGGGGTCGCGGCCGAGAAATTGATTTTCGAAATTACCGAAAGCGCAATCATGCATAACCCGCAACAGGCCCTCAGCGTACTGGAGCAACTGCGCAGCTGCGGCATCAGCCTGTCGGTGGATGATTTTGGAACCGGTTATTCCTCGCTGGCGCAATTGCAGCGGTTGCCGGTGCAGGAGTTGAAGATCGACCAATCGTTTGTGCGCAACCTCGACAGCACCAGCGGCGATGGGGTGATCGTGCGTTCCACCATAGAAATGAGCCACAACCTGGGGCTCAAGGTGGTAGCCGAGGGGGTGGAGTTTGAGCACAGCCTCAAACTGCTCAAGCACTGGAAGTGCGACACCGCCCAAGGCTACCTGATCAGCCGACCACTGAACGCCATGGCGTTCGAGATGTGGATGCGGCGCGAGCGGGTGCCTATTTAGTGAGAACCCGTTTCAACCACCAGGGTTTGCAATACCCCCCATAACCCTTCGACATGCTGACGTTCGGTGCCCAGTGCACCGATGGAGACGCGCACCATCCAGCGCCCGTCAAGGATTGCAGGGGTGACGTAGGCGTTACCTGACTGGTTGAGCTGTTCTGCCCAGGCACGCGTGTGCTTATCCAGTGCCTCACCGCTTAACCCGGGTGGCTCGTGGCGAATGCACAAGGTTTGCAGGGCCGGCGCAGCGACCAGTTTCCAGTGTTCGCAGGCTTCAATCTGTTCGGCCAGCCAGCGCGCATTGGCCAGGTCTCGCCGCAGCCGCGCTTGCAGGCCGCTGACGCCTTGCTCGCGTATCAGGAACCACAGTTTCAGGGCGCGGAAACGGCTGCCCAGGGAGATCCGCCAGTCGCGATAATTTCTGACTTGGCCGTCGGCGTTGGACTGCAGATAGCTCGGGTTGGTGGTCATGATGCGAATCAAATGCTCGGGGTCGCGCACGAAGTACACCGAGCAATCGAAGGCCGCGCCCAGCCATTTGTGCGGGTTGAGGACCAGGGAGTCAGCCTTTTCGATGCCATCCCACAATGCCCGGCATTCCGGCAGGATCATTGCCGCGCCGGCCATGGCCGAGTCCACATGCAGCCACAGGCCGTGGCGTTGGGTGAGGTCGCCAATGGCCGCCAGAGGGTCGATCGCCATGGCGGCCGTGGTCCCGGTGGTGGCAATCACCACGCAGGGCGTGTTGCCCGCAGCCAGGTCCTGTTCGATGGCGTGCGCCAATGCCTGCGGTGACATCGCATTGTGTTCGTCGGTGGCGACGGTGCGGATATGGTTCTGGCCGAATCCGGCCAGGATGGCCGCCTTGTTGACCGAACTATGGGCGTGGGATGAGGTGTAGACGATCAGGGGCGAGCTGCTGTTTTGCAGGCCGTCATGCATCAGCGCGTAATCGGAGCTACGTTCCCTGGCGCTGATGAGCGCCACCAGGGTGGAGGTGGACGCTGAGTCCTGGATCACGCCACTCCAGTTGCTGCTCAGGCCGAGCATGTCGCGCAGCCAATCGGTGGTGACTTCTTCGATTTCAGTGAGCGCCGGGCTGGATTGCCAAGACAACCCCACGACACCCAGGCCGGTGCTCAGGCAATCACCCAGCACTGAGGACAGCTCCACATTGGAGGGGAAGAAGCCGAAAAAGCTGGGATGCTGCCAATGCAGCAGGCCGGGCATGATCAGTTTTTCGACATCGCCCATGATCTGTTCGAACGGTTCGGCGGCGTCAGGCGGACTCATCGGCAAGGCGGCTTTGATTTCGCCCGGTACCGTGGTGGGCTGCACGCCGCGTTGTTCGATGTTTTGTCGATAGTCTGCGATCAGGTCGATCATGGCATAGCCATGTCGGCGGAATTCTTCGGGGGTCATATAACGATGTCCATCTGCAAGGGCAGTAAAAGTATTAGCACCAGAAGTAAAACGGCTCGCCAGGGGTATAGCCGATAAACGACTGCATGCTGATGCGTTTTCCCGAGTCGAAGCCGCAAATGGCGTGGGGGCGGCGGGTATTGATGATCACCAGCTCGTTTTTTCGCGGGCGTATGCGTAGCGGTGTTTGCAAGCGGTGCTCGGGCAGTTGGGCCCCTTCGAAACGCTTGACCTCTTCGTAGGCAAACGCCTCGGTATCCCAGATGATCAACTCACCTCCCGAAGGCGGTGTTTGAAGGTAGATATTGGCGCTGAATTGGTGGTCCAGCTCAGCAATCGAGTGGGGCAGGCAATCAACATGGGGAACCGTTTCCGAGAGGTGGGCCGTCTCGGGGAACATGGCGCGGATAATGCCGCAGAACATCGGTGGGCCTTGGAATGCCGCGGTTGCCGCGCCTGTTGGCCAGACTTCTTGCAAGCAGTCCATCAGTTGCTCAATGGGCGGTTTTTCAGGCGCGCAGATGCTGTCGATCAGGCCGCGCATATGAGCTGCGTCAGCATAATATTTGTGTTGGGCGTCACTGCCTGCGGCCTTGCCGTAGGTCGAGTTGAACGGGGTTCCCCAGCGGTGGACACCATAAAAATGCTGTACGACGCGCCCATCCTCGTAGGTTTCATGGTTGTAGGGTTCCAACGCCGCAGCTTCGTCGATGGCGTCGTTCAAGCGTGCGCTGGTTTTGGCATTGGCAAATTCAGGCACTCGGATTGCAAGCACTTCTCCGCTGATAAGCTTGTTTAACGTCGAAGTATCGAGCTGTTTAAGCTCCACGATTTTGGGGGGCCTGGAAATTATTGGTGCTAGCGTGTGCTGGTCCGTCATGCTGAAAAGCTCCGTGTAGAAATTTATCCGTGTGCGTATGTATTACGCAGGGCGCGCCGACTAAATTAGTTTCAAGGGCGCGAAGGGGGGAGGCATTTTTTTGCGCGTGACGGGTTTTTGATGGACGAGTAACCCAGCGCTCAGCGCTTTTTAAGTGGCGTTGAAAACACCCTTTTACGAAGCGTGCATCGGCAGGAGGGGGTTCTTTCAGGCGAAAAAAAGGCGGCTACCCATCAGGTAGCCGCCTTTTTCTTGCCGCCGGTGTTACTTAATCCGGCAGTTTGAACGCCATCACATAGTCACCCTGCTTGGTCCCCAGGGAACCGTGACCGCCGGCCATGACCAGCACATATTGCTTGCCGTCCTTGCCGGTGTAGGTCATCGGTGTGGTTTGCGCGCCTGCAGGCAGGCGGCCTTCCCACAGTTGCTTGCCGTTTTTCACATCATAGGCACGCAGGTACTGGTCGAGGGTGCCGCTGAGGAAGGCCACGCCACCGGCGGTGGTGAACGTACCACCCAGGCTAGGCACGCCCATGGTCAGCGGGATTGGAACCGGCGAGCTGTCACGCACGGTGCCGTTCTTGTGCATCCAGATGGTTTTGTGGGTGGTCAGGTCGACCGCTGCCACATAACCCCAGGCCGGTGCCTGGCACGGCAGGCCCATCGGTGACAGCAGCGCTTCGAGGATCACGCCATACGGCGCGCCTTTGTTCGGCTGTACGCCTTGGGTTTCGCTGACGCGAGGGCCTTGTTTGGCGATGTCGGCGGCCGGGATCAGTTTCGATTTGAACGCCATGTAGCTTGGGTTCACGAAGGCGATCTGGCGTACCGGGTCAACCGAGATGCCGCCCCAGTCGAACACACCAAAGTTACCGGGGTAAACGATCGAGCCTTGCAGCGACGGCGGCGTGAACGGGCCGTCGTAGCGCATCGACTTGAAGTCGATCCGGCAGATCAGTTGGTCGAACGGCGTGACGCCCCACATGTCACGCTCTTTGAGCGGCGGTGGCATGAAGTTCAGGTCCGACTTGGGTTGGGTAGGGGAGGTGTGATCCCCTGCCACGGCGCCCTGTGGAACCGGAATTTCATTGATCGGCACGACCGGTTGGCCATTGCTGCGGTCCAGCACGTAGATGCTGCCTTGCTTGGTCGACGCCATGACCGCTTGCTTGACGCCGTCAGCGGTCTTGATGTCGATCAGCGAAGGCTGGCCGCCCACGTCCATGTCCCACAGGTCGTGGTGAGTGAACTGGAAGGTCCACTTCACGTGGCCACTGTCGATGTCCAGGGCGGTCAGGCCGGCGCTGTACTTCTCGGAGGCCGGAGTGCGGTCGCCGCCGTATTGGTCGGGCATCTGGTTGCCCATCGGCAGGTAGAGCATGCCGAGTTTTTCATCGACGCTGAACATGGACCACATGTTCGGCGAGTTGCGGGTGTAGGTCTTGCCTTCGGCCAACGGGGTGGTGTCGTCCGGGTTGCCGCTGTCCCAGTTCCACACCAGTTTGCCGGTGTGCACGTCGAACGCACGGATCACGCCGCTTGGCTCGTCGGTGGAAACGTTGTCGGTCACGTGACCGCCGATCACTACCAGGTTCTTGGTAACGGCCGGTGGCGAGGTGGAGTAGTAACCGCCTGGGGCGAAGCTGCCGATGTTGGCACGCAGGTCGACCTGGCCTTTGTCACCGAAGTCTTCACACATCTTGCCGGTGTCGGCGTTCAGGGCGATCAGGCGGGTGTCGGCGGTCGGTACGAAGATGCGTTTCGGGCAGGCGTTAGGCGCGGCGGCCGGGCTGGCGCTGCCGGTTGGGCTCTGCTCGGAGGCGTAGACGGCGTCATCGTGATACGACACGCCACGGCAGGTCATGTGGGCCCAACCCTTGAAGTTCGCGGCACCTTCGGTGCTGAGCTTCGGATCGAAACGCCAGATTTCCTTGCCGGTGTCCGGGTCCAGTGCGATGACCTGGCTGTGCGGCGTGCACACGTAAAGCATGCCGTTGACTTTCAGCGGGGTGTTTTCCGCGGTGGTTTCACCGGGATCGCCTGGGCCAGGAATGTCGCCGGTGCGATAAGTCCACACCGGTACCAGCTTGTGGGCGTTTTCCGGGGTGATCTGTGCCAGGGGCGAGTAACGATCACCAAAGGCCGAACGGCCATAGGAGTTCCATTCACCATCAGCCTGGGAGGGAGCAGCGCTGGCCATGCCCGGCACCGCGTCGCGGTCCAGTTGGCCGGTCTTGACCATTTCACCCGGGTTGGTGAATTGGCTGGCCAGGGCGGTAGCACCTGCCAGCACCACGGCTACGCTCAGCGCGCCAGTGCCCAGCGGGGCCGCTTGGCCACGCAGCAACGGACGGCGAAACCACGGCAGCAACATAACGATGCCCAAGGCGAACAACAGGGCCAGGCGCGGCACCAACTGCCACCAGTCCAGGCCGACTTCCCACAGTGCCCATACGGTACTGGCGAACAGCACCAGTGCGTAGAGGCCCAGCGCGGCGCGGCGGGTGGCCAGCAACAGAACGCCGGTCAGGGCGATGCCGATACCGGCCAGCAGGTAGTACAACGACCCGCCGAGCATGCTCAGCTTGATGCCGCCGGCCAGTAAGGCCAGCCCCATGATCAGCAGCAAGATCCCCAGCAGCCTGGGCAGCAGGCGGCTTGGGCTTGAAGCCCCATCAGTGCTCATAGTGTGTTTCTCCGTGACGTTGGAATTATGTAACCCCGTGCTTCACTGTAGATGACGATTCGGCGCGGGCTTGGTTCATCGTTATTTTTTGGTTTTCCTGTGGGTAACTCGGTTATCCACAGGTCGGCGATTGTTTCCCTGGCGCAGGTCGGTTTAAGACAGCGCTGTCTTTTGTGCGAGGGGAATTCGGCAAGAGGGGATCATCGACCGCAGGCATGAAACGTTTCAGTTTGTTGCTGCAAGGATAAAGCGCCGATGCGCCAAGAGAAAGCGCAAATCGCAAGATGCATCATTTCAGATCTGGTAACAGTGACTAAGTGTCGCTGCTGAATGAGTGTGGGAGGGGGCTTGGATCTGCTGTGTGTCTGTTATTGAAGGTGCTGGCCTTGCCGGTGGCGGTTGCTATTGCAGGCAGTTTGTACTGACACGGCACCGTAAAAAGGTGGGAGGGGGGCTTGGATCTGCTGTGTGTTTGTTATTGAAGGTGCTGGCCTTGCCGGCGGCGGTTGCTATTGCAGGCAGTTTGTCCTGACACGGCACCGTAAAAAGGTGGGAGGGGGCTTGCTCCCGATGGCAGTGGGCCAGCTGAGGATAAGCTGACTGATCCACCGCTATCGGGAGCAAGCCCCCTCCCACACTTTGATCTGCTGTGTGTCTGTTATTGAAGGTGCTGGCTTTGCCGGCGGCGGTTGCTATTGCAGGCAGTTTGTACTGACACGGCACCGTAAAAAGGTGGGAGGGGGCTTGGATCTGCTGTGTGTTTGTTATTGAAGGTGCTGGCCTTGCCGGTGGCGGTTGCTATTGCAGGCAGTTTGTCCTGACACGGCACCGTAAAAGGTGGGAGGGGGCTTGCTCCCGATGGCGGTGGGCCAGCTGAGGATAAGCTGGCTGATCCACCACTATCGGGAGCAAGCCCCCTCCCACACTTGGATCTGCTGTGTATCTGTTATTGAAGGTGCTGGCCTTGCCGGCGGCGGTTGCTATTGCAGGCAGTTTGTCCTGACACGGCACCGTAACACGGTGGGAGGGGGCTTGCTCCCGATGACGGTGGGCCAGCTGAGGATAAGCTGACTGATCCACCGCTATCGGAGCAAGCCCCCTCCCACAGGGGACCTGCGGCATTTTTAGAAGGTGGTGCGGACACCGAACTGCACGCTACGCCCCGCCGCCGGTGCGATGTCGCGCAGGATCGAACTGGCATAGCGCACGGTCTGGTTGGTCAAGTTTTCGCCATTAACGAATGCCAGCCACTGGCTACCGCCGACATTGAAGCGGTAACCCGCGCTTGCCCCGAGGGTGGTGTAGCCATCCGTACCGCTTTCGTTGTCTGGCACACGCCCTTGGCCTGCGGCGTGTTCCACGTCGATACGCGCCTGCCAGCGGTCCAGTTCCCACAGCAAACCGCTGTTCAGACGCAGCGGCGCAATACGCGGCAGGGCTTCGCCGGTGTCCAGGTTGGTGGCCCGGGTGTAGTCGCCCGACAGTTCCAGGGCGAACTTGCCGTAGGCGCCTTCACCGAGTTTCCAGTGATCCTGGGCCTCGAAACCGGCGAAACGTGCGCGTACCCCGGAGTACTTGTACTCAGGCATTCCCCCTGCGTCTTCCTCGCCTTCATCATTGAGCGTACGACCCGTTCCCAGCAAGCCGATGTAATGGGAGAAGCGGCTATAGAACACGCCGAAGCTGCCCTTGTGGGTACCGTTATCAAAGCGCAGCGCCAAGTCGCTGGACACGGCTTTTTCTTTCTTCAGGTTGGCATCACCCAGTTCATAGGTGCCGGTGGCGACGTGAGCGCCGTTGGCGTACAGCTCATAGAAGGTGGGCGCGCGTTCGGTGTAGCCCAGGGTTGCAGCCAGGGACCAGACCGGCGTGAGGGTGTACACCGCGCCCGAGGACAGGCTGCCGGCGGTAAAGTCATTGCTCTGGTCGGCGCCGGCAAAGCGCGCGTTGCCCTTGGCGTCCGGGTCGACGTTGGTGTGCTCCAGGCGCCCGCCGAAGCTGAGTTTCAGGCGCTCGGTGGCTTGCATCTCTTCGAGGATAAACAGCGCGCCGGCGTTGGTGTCGGTCTGCGGCACGAAGGCTTCTTCGCCCAGGGCCGAGAACTCGTTGCGGGTCACTTGCGCGCCGACCACGCCGTCGAACGGGCCGAGCGGTTGATGGCGAGCTTCCACGCGTGCTTCATAGCCTTTGTTCTTGAAGGTGGTACCGGTTTTACCGCCCTCGATCTCGCGGTGCTGGTAGTCGGTATAGCCCGCGTCGATCTTGACTGAGGTGAACGGGCCTTGCAGGTTGCGGATTTCAGAGGCAAACGCGTAGTGATCCTGCTTCATGCGGATGCGGACGTCCTGCTCGGCAGGTGAGCCGTAGTTACTGTCGTAGTTGCTGTAGGACAGCCCGGCATAGCCGTCGTCCCAGGTGTACGAACCACCTACAGCGCCGCCGTCCTGGCGCCCGCTGCTGTTTCCCAGCCGGCCATTCTTGCCGGGGCCGTCTTCGCTCGGCGCGGCATGGCGACTGCGGGCAAAACCCGGGATTTTCAGGTCGTTGAATTCCCGCGCATTGGCGTCCAGATGCAAGGCAAAGGTGCCATTCCCCGCTTCCAGTTTGCCCGCGCTGCTGCGGGTGGTATCCGCGCCGCCGTAGCGCAACTCACCGGCGCCATGGATGCCTTCGATGGCCTCGGTCGGGATGCGATTGTCGAACGTGTTGACCACGCCACCGATGGCGCTGCCACCGTACAACAGGGCGGCCGGGCCACGAACGATTTCGATACGGTCGACGTTGATCGGGTCCAGTGGCACCGCATGGTCGTAGGACAACGACGACGCATCCAGCGCCCCCACACCATTGCGCAGGATGCGAATACGGTCGCCATCCTGGCCACGAATGATCGGGCGGCTGGCGCCTGGGCCGAAGTACGAAGACGACACGCCCGGCTGTTTGTTCAGGGTTTCACCGAGGCTGCCTTTTTGTTGCAGGGTCAGCTCATCACCTTCCAGTACGGTGGTCGGCGCGGCCAGTTGCTCGCTGCCCAGCGGGTTGGCAGTGATGATTTGAGGTTGCAGCTCAAGGGCCTGGGTTTCGGAGCAAATCAGCAGGGCGGCAGCGAGTGGGGTCAAGCGCCAGAGAGAAGAGAGGGACATCGGACATTCCTTGGCAAAACGGCAAAAAAATAGAGCAGGCTTAAACGGTATCGAATCAGTTACTTTTGATAAGTGTCGTTACAATATAACATCTCTTTTTTCGCTGGAAAGGGGAACTTTTCTCCAAGGGCTATATTCAATGCAGTGCTTCCACCGGTACGCCCCGTCGGCTAAGGTGCGCGGCTGTGTTTCCTCTTTTTGCAAAAGGCCCGGCATGACCGCGACAAGCAACGACCCGCTCCACGGCGTGACCCTGCAACACGTCCTCACCACGTTGGTGGAACATTACGAATGGAGCGGCCTGGCCGAGCGTATTGATGTGCGCTGTTTCAAGAGCGATCCGAGTATCAAGTCGAGCCTGACGTTCCTGCGCAAAACACCCTGGGCACGGGAGAAAGTCGAAGGCTTGTACGTCAAGCTGATGCGCACCAAACGCCCGCTGGACTGAAACCATGAAGCGCTTTGTGGCCGCAGCGGCCCTGGCCGGTTGGGTGGGGCTGGCGATTCAGCAATACCTGATTTTCTATTCGCGCTGGGAGACCGGCGCCAGCCTGTTGGGCGGGCTGATCAACTTTTTCAGCTTCTTCACGGTATTGACCAACACCCTGGTCGTGGTGGTGTTGAGCTATGCGCTGGTCAACCGCGAATCGGCCGCCAAACGGTTCTTCCTGGCGCCCGGGGTCGGTAGCGCGATTGCCGCCAGCATCGTCGTGGTGAGCCTGGCCTACAACCTGCTGCTGCGGCATTTGTGGAGCCCGGCAGGTTTTCAATTCATTGCCGATGAGTTGCTGCACGACGTGATGCCGCTGCTGTACCTGATCTATTGGTGGCGGTGCGTGCCCAAAGGCACGCTGCGCTTGAAGCACATCGGGGCTTGGGTGATTTACCCGCTGGTGTACTTCGGTTATGTACTGCTGCGCGGGCATTTGCTCGGGCAGTATCAGTACCCGTTCATCGACGTGGACACCCTCGGTTATCCACAAGTGTTTGTGAATGCCGGGGGGATTTTGGCGGGGTTTATAGTGATCGCTTTGGCGATGGTGGGGCTGGATAAATGCCTGAAATCATCCTCGTCTTAAAGTGAGCACCGTCAATGTGGGAGCGAGCAAGCCCGTTCCCACAGTATGAATTGAGTCAGCTCTGTTCCTCGTCGCTGCCTTCGGCACGCCAGTAACCCACGGCCTTGAGATACTCCTCGTTGACTTTGTGCGTATCCAGCAACACCCGCCGTACCTGGCGTGACAACTTGGTTTCGGTCGCGACAAAGCTGTACAGCGTGCCGCTGGGTGGCGTCAGTTTACGCACGGTGTCGAGCAGGTCGTCCCGGCCGCGCACCACCCACATCACCTCCACCTCAGCGGCACTGTTCAGGGGTTGTTGCTCGGCCACGTCGGCGATTTCAATCACCGCCAGCACCTTGCGCCCCGCCGGCAGTTCTTCCAGGCGCCGAGCGATGGCCGGGATCGCCGTTTCATCGCCAATCAGCAGGTAGCTGTCGAAGATATCCGGCACAATCATCGAGCCGCGTGGCCCGCCGATATACAAGTGCTGGCCGACTTGCGCCTGTTCGGCCCACGTCGAGGCAGGCCCATCGCCGTGCAGCACGAAGTCGATATCCAACTCACCGATGCTCAGGTCGAACCGCCGTGGCGTGTAGTCGCGCATGGCCGGTTGCGGGCCGTCGCCCTTGATGCTGAAGGTCGGGCTTTCCAGCGCGGCCTGTTCGGCGGCGTTCTGCGGGAACAGCAGCTTGATGTGATCGTCGCTGCCCAGGCTGATAAAACCGGCCAGTTCCGGCCCGCCCAGCGTGACGCGGCGCATGCGCGGGGTGATATCGACCACACGCAACACTTGCAGGCGGCGACGTTTGATTTCGTGGGTAACGCGATGGATGGCTTGAGTATTCATGGGGCTTTCCCGTCGGCAATGGCTTGAGCGGTGCCGTTGAGCAGCGCCGCGACACGAACGATTTCTTCCGGGCTCCAGCGCCCGTGGTGCGAATGCAAGGCGTGCCGCAGGTTGTGCACCGCCTCGTGAATCTCCGGCGGGCGGTCGTGGCCGCGCAGCGAACGCTTGCTGACGTCAATGCGCATGCGCACGCCATCCAGGGCAACGACCTGCTCGCTTAAGAAGAGACGACCGGCCTCGGTGATTGTGTAGCGTTTTTTTCCACCGTCGGCGTCGCCACTGATCAACTCGCTTTCTTCGAGGAAGGTGAGGGTGGGGTAGATCACGCCGGGGCTGGGGCTGTAGGCGCCGTCGAACAGGCTTTCGATGCGGCGGATCAGGTCGTAGCCGTGGCAGGGCAGTTCGGCAATGAGCGACAGCAGCAACAGCTTCAGGTCGCCGGGGGCGAATACCCGCGGGCCGCGCCCGCCGCGTTTTTCAAACTCACCGCGATGTTCGGGTCTCATGGTGACAGGCCTCCGTTCATATTTAGATATAACTTAAGATATATCTTATGCTCGACGGTAGCCCCCGCCGACAAACGGTCAAAAGCGGTTGCAGCGGCCTGTGTGTAGAAGTTATTTGGACGATTATTGAAATTAGAGTTATAACTTTAATTAGAGCTCGCACTCGAATGTGTCGCGAGTTTTGTGATTCGTTCGAAACTTGTTAATCGTGTGGTACTGTTCCGACAGGCTATTCGTTACTCCTGTTTTTCGATGTTGTAGTTCACGTCCTACGGACACTCTTAAAGTTTTGGCAAAATGCCATCTTTTTCTCGCAATCCCTGTTTACAAGGGCTACGTGCCTATTGGAATGTCCCTGCATACCTGTTTTTAGTTTGAGTTGATCATGGCCTGGCAGTGCGCGGCTCAATTAACGCAGCACTGTAATTCGTTGTTTGACGAATCCATCAATGTTGTCAACTACAGGTATTGACCCCATGTTCAAGAAGTTTGCAATCGCTGCTCCCCTGGCTGTTATGGCACTGTCTTCCTCGGTAACAGCCTTTGCTGCCGGCGAAGCCGACCATACCGTCAACCTCAAGGCAACCATCCCGACCACCGTGTTCCACGCACAACCCCGTGACCCGAACTGGGGCCGTGACGAAACCATGACCTACAACCTGGTCAGTGGCGAATTGGCACCCCTGAGCGCCATCTATGACATCAAGAACACCAACGGTTCGGTTCACGCCTACATCGAAGGCGGCCCGGCTGTGCTGTTCAATGGTGATGCCGCGCAGAACATCGCGCTGACCACCACCCTCAACGGCGTGACCCTGACCGGTGCGCCGCAGGAAGTGGTCAACGAAGCCGACTCCACCCCTGGCGTGGGTGCTGAAATGCGCATCGTCGCGGCCAAGCCTTCGGCGACTCAACGCGGTTCCTACACCGCTGTGATGCCGGTGGTCTTCGACGCTGTATTGCCGACGCCTTGAGCCCAATAAATGCCCGTTGAGCACGGGCATTTGTTTTCAGGTCGGCTGACGTCCCTCCTCGGTCCGCCGACCTGGTTTTTCTCTCCCGTCTTTTGGCATTCAGAGTGTTCCGTTCATGTTTTCGATGACGCCTATCGCGGCTGCGCTTGCGCTGTTGATGTGTACGAGTGCCCTGGCCGCACCTGCTGCCTCGGGCGCTTTGACGACCGGCAACCTGCTGAGCCAGGCTCAAGGCTTGCCCGCCGGTTTTGCCGATCACTTTTTCGACGTGCCGCTGGCGGTACGTGTTGACCTTGACCAGCAATTACTGGGCGAGGCGCTGATTGTGTTGACCCGGGATGATCGCGTCACCCTGCTCGAATTCACCGACACCGGTGACAGCAAGGTCCCGGCCGCCACCCGCGATACCTGGCAAGCCCTGCTGGAAAAAGGCGTGGCATTGGGCACCTGTACCCAGTCCTGTCCGGAAAAGATGCTCTCGGCGTTCTACAACCTGGAAAACTCCCAGTTGGCGATCATCACCCAGGATGTCGAGCTCAATGACGACGCACCGCGCTTCTACCCGCAACCGGAAGGCGGCAGCCTCGGGTTGATCATCAACAACCAACTCAACCTCAACGGTGGTCAGGACAACCAACTGGGTGGCCGTTACGGCTTGCAAGCCAGTTCCAGCCTCGGCAACTGGAGCCAGGTATTCAACCTGCAGCTGGCGCGACAGAGTGGCGATAACGAACAGATGCGCCACGCGATCCACGAGCTTTACACCCAGCGGGAAATGGAAGGGCAGTTCTTTCGCCTGGGCCATTTCACCCCCAATTCCGATGGTCTCACCCGCCAACTGCGCAGCTTCGGCGCCAGCCCCGACACAGCGCTGGGCCTGATGTACGGCAGTTCCGACAGCCTGGCCATCAACAATGCCAAGCCCAGCGTGTACCCGATCTACGTCACCGCCAACCGCCAGGCGGCGGTGGAGATCTACCGCAATGGCCTGTTGATCAACACTCAGGCAGTGGCGGCCGGGCTGCAAACCCTGGACACCCGGCCACTGCCCGGCGGTATCTATGAAGTGGAAGTGCGCCTGGTGGAAGATGGCCTCACCACCAGCACCACCCAGGAGCTGGTGTACAAGCCCAGTAACTGGCGCAACGCCGAAGACCCGTGGCGCTACAACGTGTTCGCCGGGCGCGAGACCAAGCTGTTCAGTAACTGGGACGACCAAGCCTCTGGCGCGATGACGGCCGGTGCTTCCATCAACTACCTGCTGCACCCACGGGTGATCCTCGGCCTGTCGGCCCGTCAGGTACGCGAGCAATTGCAATACGGCGGTTCGGTGGACTGGACGGTGGTCAACAACACCAGCCTCTACACCAACCTCTACCAAACCCAGGACCATGGCACCGGCCTGGACCTGCAAGCGCTCTATACCCTGGGCGCCACCAACCTGGTGTTCAGCCACACGCGCAGCTGGCTCGACACGCGCGACACCTACGAGACCCTGCCGGACGGTACCCGCCTGCGCCGCAATACCTTCGTCGGTGAGGCCAGCAACACGGCGCTGTCGGTCAACCACCGGCTCGACGCGAAAAACACCCTGAACATGCGCCTGTCCCACAGCGAAGGCAATGTCGAGGGCGCGGGGCTGGACCTGGGCTGGAGCCGCCACGACAACCTGTTTGGCAGCGACGCCAACTGGCGCTTCTCGGTGTTCGATCGGCCTGGTAGCGCTGGCACCAACGATGCGCGCAATCGCGGCGTGGACGTGAGCGTCAGCATGAACCTGGGCCGCGATGGCCGGCAGATTTCCGGCAGCATCGGCACTCGTACTGCTCGTAACGGTGGGCGCGACAATAACGCCTCGGTGACTCTGCGCCAGGACCTCACCGACCACGCGCTGCAAAGCGTCTCGGCGACCGCGATCACCGATACCTACGGTGTCGGCCTATCAGGCATGACCAGCTTCAGTACGGACGTGGTCAGCGGTGACGGTTTTATCCAGCGCAGTTCCTTCAATGGTGATTTGAGCGGTGGCCTGAACCTCAACAGCACCTTTGTCGCCGGTGCCGGGAAGATGCTCCTGAGCAGCCAGTACCAGGGCAACGGTGCCGGGATGATCATCGACGTGGAAACCGACCTCGACGACATCGCCCTGCGCGCCGACGACCTCGGCGGTGGCGGCGCGATCTTGCGGCCGGGGCGCAACTATGTGCCGGTCTCGGCCTACAAGAGCAGTAGCGTGAGTTTCGACTTTGAAGGCAATCACCCGCCGGCCGCCAATATCCAGCCGACCCGCGCCAGCTATCACCTGAACAAGGGCGGCGTGGACTACCGGAAAATCACCGTGATGAAAACCGTCACCGTGCTCGGCCGCTTGTTGGATGAACGCGGTGCACCGCTCAAGGGCCATCACGTGATCAACCATGCCAGCCGTGGAGTCAGCGAAGTGGACGGGTTCTTCTCGATGGAAATGAGTTCCAGCGCACCCACCTTGCAAGTGCGCTACCAAAACCAGTTGCTCTGTCAGTTCCGCCTGGATCCAGCTAACGCACCGAATGAAAGTGACGTGTTGATGATCGGCGATTTGCGCTGCACCAAGGACACGCTCGCAGAAGCGACCCACAACGCCGAAACCGCTGGTTGATGGCATGGACTGGATTTTTATGAACGTGAAAAACACAACAAGAACAGGCTTGAAGCAGTGTGCGTTCGCGCTGGCGCTGGTCAGCATGAGCCTGCCTGCGCATGCGTTGGTGCAGGACATCACGGCGGTATTTCGTCCTGATCCGTCGAACCCGATGGTCAATAAATTCGAAAACACCACGCCCCACAGTGGCGTCTGCGCGTGGCACGTACCGGCGAGGTGCGAGGCGTTGAATACCTTCAGTATCCGTGACCCGGCATTCAGGGCCGAGTCGGTAGAGCCGATTGAGGCCAACCATGAAGATCCTCGAAAAGGGGCCTATTTCAAAGTGCCTTCATCTTGGCGTGATGTGCAGGTGGTCCACGTCGGGACGGGTGAGGTTGAAACCGTACAAATGCGCATTGCGGGTATTGGTACGCGTTGGGATGTTCCGCGTCCGCCTGGCGTCAGCGGATGGGCTAACGGAGGAACCGGTTGGACCTACTATTGGAGTAACGGTGCGCCTCCCTGCCAGGGGGTTAACTACTTGGCGGCATCCGCCACTTTCGCACTGTTTTTCTGGATCGTCCCGGAGGGAGTAGGGGCTTGTACGGTAAACCCGGGCACCACTTTTCCGCGCTTGACCTACAGCCACTTGGAGTACGGCTACGAACTTAAAACCCCCAACCCGCTAGGCATGGCCAGCGGCGAATACCGGGGCTCCCTGACTTACAGCATCGGGCCGGGCGGGGATTTTGATTTCGGTGACGTGATGGCGTCCACTGAAAGCGCCCTGACGTTCAATTTTCAATTGTCGGTGGAGCACGAGCTCAAGGTCGATCTCCCGCCGGGCGGCAACCGCATCGAGTTACTCCCCGAAGGCGGCTGGCAAGCCTGGCTCAACCGTGGGCGCCAGCCAGCGCGGTTGTTCCGTGACCAGACCTTCGTCATTTCCGCCAGTGGGCGTTTCAAGATGCAGCTCGAATGCAGCCTTGCGGTGGGTAACACCTGTGGCTTGCGCAACGGCGCGGGGGACCAGGTGCCGTTGCAGGTGGCTGTCAGCCTGCCATTTGGCATGCAGGACCAGGCCGGGCAAGCCGTCAACAAGCTGCCCCTACGCCTGGATGGCGTGGGCACCGAGCTGTTCCAGCCGGCGTTTTATGTGAACAACCGCTCCGGAAAACTGCACTTTGAAGTCGAAAACGATGACGTCAAAGGGATGCTCGAACATCCGGGCAGCACCTATTCGGGCGTGGTCACGGTGATCTGGGATTCGGAAGTCTGAGCGAGCATTAGCCGCATCTCAGCCCCAGGCTGGGTTCAATCAATAAGGCGTAATCAAACATGAAACATGCAGTGTTAGCGGTGGGGCTGTTCCTGATGTCGTTGAGCGCTTATGCAGGGCCGGCGATCAACGTTGGGGTGGTCTATGACTATCTGGACGGCGACCGCAGCTCTTACCTCAAGCGGGTCTACAACGGCGGCACCAGTACCGCGTTTATCAAGGTCAATGTGCTGGAGATCGTCTACAACGCCGATGGCACGTCCAGGGAAGTGCCCGTCGCTTCGATGACCGACGCCAAAGGCAGCACCACCAATCGCGACGGCCTGATGGCCAGCCCGGCGCGCCTGATCGTACCGGCCGGCGGGCGTCAGGGCACACGGTTGCTGTACATGGGCCTGCGAGACAAGGAGCGCTATTTCCGCCTGCGCTTCATTCCGGTGGTGCCGGAAAAGGAAGATGACTTTGCCGTGACCGATCAAGAGCGTGCCGAGTACAAGGACGCGCTGGCGGCCGGGGTCAATGTCATGGCGGGCTACGGCACGGTGTTTTTCGTCAGGCCCAAGGACACCCGTTTCGATACGCAAATCAGCGAGACCGCCAGCCAGTACACCCTGCGTAATGCGGGCAACAGCGTGGTGGTGCTCGATGAGTTCCGCGATTGTTCGGTGGCGAAAAAGACCGACTGCGAGGCCACCACCAAGCACCACATCCTGCCCGGTCGCCAGTTGGTGCTCGAGAAAAAGCCGGAGCGCCAGTTCAACTTTCAGATGATTGAAGGCCGCGACAAAAAACCGATGACGGTCAACAGCAACGGGTGATGACAATGTTCAAGCAACTGACAGCACTGGCGGTACTGATGACCCCTGTGTTCCTGGGCGAGCCGGCGCAGGCGTTCCAGGAACGCCACAGTTTCGATGTGTCGGTGACCATCCCGATCGAAGAAGCCTATGTACTGCCCTCCGAACCGGACTGGATGGGGCATGACCAAGTGCTGGCGTGGGACCTGGCGACGGCGCGGCTTGGCCGCTTGCGCAAGAACTTCGACGTCAAGAACATCAATGGCGGTGTGACCGCCCGCTTGGGCGACACACCGTACCTGCTGAGCGGGCGTAACCGTATCGAGCTGCAGGTGTTGTTCAATCGCGTGCCGTTGACCCTGGATGCCACCCAGGTGCTCAGCGCCGAGGAGGCCCGGCCGGGCCGCCGCGCCGAACTGGAAATTGCCGCTATCGAACCACCCGACGGTTACCGGGGTGGAGAGTATTACGGCACGGTGCACTTGATGTTCGATTTCCCAGCGCCCTGACCCCACCAACCCGATGGTCAATAAGTTCCAGAACACCACCCCCCACAGTGGCATCTGTGCCTGGCACGTGCCGGCGCTGTGTGAGTCACTCAACACCTTCAGTATTCGTACCGATGCGTTGGCGTTCGACTCGATCACGCAAATCGAGGCGAACCACGAAGACCCGCGCCAAGGCGCGTACTTCAAGGTGCCCTCCGCCTGGCGCGACGTGCAGGTGACCCATGTCGCCACCGGCGAGCTTGAAACGGTGCAGATGCGCATCGCCGGCTTCGGTGGCCGATGGAGCTTGAGCGGTGGCGCGCGGGTAGGGGTGTGGTCCAACAATGGAAACTCCTGGGACTATCCCTGGCGTTACGGCATGGGGGCTTGCCGGGGCGTCGGCTACATCGCGGCCGCCAGTACTTACGCGCTGTACTTCTGGACCATTCCGGAAAATGCGGGGGCGTGCAATGTGGTCCCCAGCTTGCCTATTCCACGGATGAGGTATAACCCCGTCGAGTACGGTTATGAACTCAAGACTCCCAACCCGCTGGGCATGGCCAGCGGTGAATATCGCGGCTCGGTCACGTACAGCATCGGGCCTGGCGGGGATTTTGACCTGGGCGATGTGATGCTGCCCAACGACAACGTGTTGACCTTCAATTTCACCCTGTCGGTGGAGCACAACCTCAAGGTGGACCTGCCACCGGGAGGTAACCGCATCGAATTGCTGCCCGAAGGCGGCTGGCAAGCCTGGCTCAATCGCGGGCGGCAACCGGCGCGGCTGTTCCGTGACCAGACCTTCGTGATCTCTTCCAGCGGGCGTTTCAAGATGCAGCTCGAATGCAGCCTGGCCGTCGGCAACACCTGCGGCCTGCGCAATGGTGCCGGTGATGAGGTGCCGCTGCAGGTCGGCGTGACCTTGCCCTTCGGCCTGCAAGACCAGTACGGCCAGGCCGTGAACAAGTTGCCTTTGCGCCTGGACGGTAGCGGCACCGAGCTGTTCCAGCCCGCTTATTACGTCAACAACCGCCCCGCCAGCCTGCACTTTGCCGTGGAGCGGGACGACGTCAAAGAAATGCTCAAACAGCCGGGCAGCACCTATACGGGGGTGGTGACTGTGATCTGGGATTCGGAGGTCTAGGCTGCCCGTCCCCCTCCCTGGCTGGGAGGGGGACGGCTATTGCAAGTTCTGACTCGATTGCCGCGAGCAAGTCCTCTATCAACCCGTCTTTTGGGGCGGCATGCATGCACCTCTGATCACGGCGTTATAACGCGGCGTTCAAACCCACGTCTTTTATCAGGGCATCAATCAAGTCATCCAGCGCTGAGTAACGTTTATTTTTCAACTGTGGCCAACGATCAATATAGAACTGCCCCTGAGCATTGGTTTGAATAGGGGTAGACACTATTTGCGCATTATTGGAGCGGTGGAGCAAAGTGGCTTGAGTCGGTAAAGCCTGTTGGTCAATCACGAAGTCACCGACCGATTGCAGCCGCGCTCGGGGCGAAGCCGTAGGGGTGAGAAGTGACAAATGGACTTCTCTCTTGAGTGCCTCGATCAACTGTTCGACCGTCCGGTAGCGCTTATCGTCCAGATTCCAACGTTTAATGAAGAACTTATTACTGGCGTCCTGTTCAATACGCGTGCGAACAATCTCTTTGCTTTTGGAATAGTGGACCAACCAGGTCTCAAGAAAGGTAGGCCGCTCGATCAGGGCGTCGCCGATGTTTTTCAGCCGTGCACTCGGCAGGGACGCAGCGGAAGCAGGAGACATATACGCGTCGTCCTTAAGGGCCTGGCTCAGCTGTTCCAACGTTGTAAAACGTTTATCTTTCAAGGGCGCAAACTCTTCAATAAAGAACTTCCCCGTGTCGTCAATTTTAATCGGGGTGCTCGTCTCCCCGCCGAGAATGGTGCGCGAGATCACGTTGGCTTCGGTGCTTGAGGGCTGCTCGATGAGGAAATCGTCGACGTTTCTCAGCCATGCGCGATCCGTTGCAGTTCGAGGGGACGGTGCTCGCATACCGGTAATACCGACGTGCAACTTGAAGTCACTGCGCAGGGCTTTAGTGCCGACGGAGCCCGGTTCGGGCCCGACGATAGTCCATCCTCCCTGCTGCAGGGGCAATGCCTGGCTGGGGGGAACATCGAGTATCCTCAAGCTGACCGCATCCTGCAGTTGCGCGATGCCCGGTACACCCAGGAACGTATCGCAGTGGGAGTCCCCTATGAGCGCTACCCAATTATGCGGGCCCTGTGCCAACTGGTCGGCCTTGATCACCTCATTGGCGAAATAGTTGAACAGGTTCGTGCGGGCGTTATCCGTGTACAGGCCTTTAACGTGATAGCTCGCCGTACAGTCGAGCGCACGCACGCGAATACCCGCCTTGTTCGCGGCTTTGACCACATGGGTGTAAGTATGGTCTCCGGTATGATTGGGCATTTGGCGGGCATCTTGCGCTTTCAGATAACGTTTCAGATTTTTCGGCATTTTGTTCGTGAGGTTAAAAAGATCCAGCTCTGCCTGATGCAAATCGGTGAGCAGGTGCTCCAGGTACAATGTCTTGACGCCCTCCTGCTTCAACAGCTCCATGTACTTGATCAGGGCCTGTTTGCTGTAGGTATGAGCATGGACTTCGCCGATGACGAGTCCTCGTATCTTTGTATACAGTTGCTTGATAAACGCCTCCTCACTGGTCGCCGTGGCAAGGTCGGCGAAATCGGGGCGTGGCCGTGGCGTGTAAGCGGAAAACGCTGTTTGGGCGGCTTCACTCAAGCGAGTGCGTGTTTGCTTGAACGCCTGGAATGCCGAATAGTAGGGGGTTCCAGCGTTAGGTGGGACGGTCGTATCAAAGCTATCAACCTTACGCACCATCTCGTCCAGGTCCGGTTTAAACGACGCGGACAAATCAAACTCACTGTAATGAGAGGGCGATGGGGGGACCTGTACCGCTTTTGAGGGGCCGGCCGTCGGTAAGGTTTGGGCGGTTGTGGCCATTGTCAGCCTGTAATCACCCCGGGACAGCGCGGTGGAAGATGTATCAAGCACGACCTCTCCTACCTGGCCAGGTGGAACGTCATCCACACGCAGGGCGATGACATCCTGCAAATCGGCCAGGCCCGGCACCTCGTCGGTACTGCCTATGCGATTGTGTTCAACCAGGGCAATCCAACCCTCATCGGGATTTTTTTGTGCAAGGGCTTTGTGGGAATAAAAGTTTCTGAGTTGGCTGCTGCGCGGGATAAACCGTTCTTTGTCTGAAAGCTCCAGCACATGCTCCATATGATAGGAGCTCGAGGCGTCCACGCCGTCGATCGCGACCTTGTGCTTGTGGGCTTCAAGCATCAGCTTACGGTAGGTAAACGGCGCATCCGCGCCCCAGCCCAAGCTTGCATCGACCCGCGCCAAATGGTCCTCGACCCGTTTCAAGGCATGCGCAAGGTTGCCCTTGGTTTCGCCGTTGATGATCTTGAGTTTGGTACGGAAAACATCCGCCGGCAGGTTTTCGATGTACACACGCTTTAGCCCTTGCGCTGCCAAGGCCTGCATCTCTTCGATCAACACCTGCTTACCGGCAACGCTGGTGTTGGACGCGCCAATGATCAGCCCCTTCTTCAGGGGGAACAGGGTGGCAAGTACGGTAGACGGGTTGGAGTCCGGTGCCAGTGCCGGCAAACCGGTGCGGTCCGGGCGTGCTGGAGGCGAGGCGTAAAGCGCCTGCGCATCTTCAGTCAGGTGTTTCACCTGATTGGGATAGCTCTCACGTAGAGGCTTCAAATCAAAATGGGCCCCTTCACGTACGCCCTGCGCAATAACGTCATCCGGATGGTTGACGACGTTGCGCACATATTCAAGGTTGAGCGCGGATCTGAAATACTTACCTTGCTCGGATGCAATCTCGTAGCGCGCCAGTGGCTGGTCCACCTCCTCCTGGAGTACCGTATACGTCTTTCTGCGTCCGCCTGCCTCAAACCCGGAGCGTACCCAATGGCCATCGGTGTTTTTGTTGACCCAACGTGCAGTCGACCGCATTTGCCCGGTGACGGGGTCATGGCGAAACAGCAGATGCCGCCCCAGAGAATCCTGTGTGTTCTTGACCCAGAACGGATGGCCATCGAACAGCACCGGTTTCATTCCGGCAGTAATGCCAGGGTCGATATCGTTGATCAGCGTGGCCTGCTGTATCGCTTTAGTAACCGGTCTGACAGACAGTGTGTTGAAAGGGCCTTTTAGAGCCGGGCGAAAGTCAAACAACACAGCACCGCCCACATTGGCCAGGTAGCCGATGTAGTGTCTCAAGGCCCCGGCCATGTCACCCTGTTGGTAGGCACTGATGGCGAGCATCGCGTCCTTGAACGCCAGCAAGCCGCCCAGGCCCAGGCTCAACACGGGAAAAGGGATGGTGGCGATGGCGGTGACCAGTTCGACGCACGTCCACAGAATTCCCATGATCATTTCCGTGCGATTGACCGTGGTGGCAACCACATCATCGATTTTGCGCTGCAATACCATGTTGTAGAAATCATTGCGTGGGTCGGTCACGGTGGTGTGCGGGGTTGTCGTGTCATAGCGCGCCGGGCTTGGGGTCGTACGGTCAATCGTTTCGGGTAATCCATCACGGGCAGTCTTCAGAAACGCTCCGATCCGTACCTGGGATTGGACCGGCGCCCGACCCTGCAGGTAATCGGATACACCGTCGACTTTTTTCAGCCAGTAGTTGAACAGCTTCGCCTCACGAAAGCCGATGCCATCAGGTGCGTTGGGGGTGTAGAGCAACACCGGGTTGGCTGCATGGCTGAACAGGTAGTTGCCGATCACCCAATCGCCGTCAAGGGTCAGTCGATGGACCTGATAAGTGGAGCGGGTCGTGACCGCTGTGTCACCCAGGCTGTCGATGGCGCGCTCCAGCCAGGCCAAGTCGACCCGGGCGATATGGCCACGCAGGCAGCTATCCAGCGCCGCGTGTTTCATCTGCAGTTGCGTGATCGCCAAGGTGGCGTCGCGCCGCTTGGCGTAACCGGGGCTGCTCGCGCTTTGCAATTTGGCGCGAACTTCGTCGGTGTAGCGTTGACCGATCCATACACCGGTCACCGAGCGTGACACGTTTTGCGGGGTCAGGCGGCTCAGGTCGACGCCCACCGGCCCGCTGAACGTCGCCGAGGTGGAGAATTTCGGGTCGATGAACCCGACGTTATCCGTGTAGCCGTCTCGGTACAGCCGTGTATAGGTGATGGGCTTGGGCTTGCCGCCCAGCAGCGGCCAGGGCGCCGAAACGTAGACGGTGTCCGGGTCAATATCATTTTTAGGGCGACCCAGCAGCGTGTTCAGGCTGAGTTTGGCTTTATCGTGCAAATAGGCATTGAACGTAATGAATTTCGCTTCGGAGTCGGGCAGGTTGTTATAGACGCGCAAGGCACCTGCGGCCGCTTCGGCAAGGCTGGTCAACCGGGTTCGGTCTTCCGGTTTCGCCGAGCGATACCAGGGCGGGGTGGTGTATTCATAGTCGTCCTGTGCTGCGCTTTGCGAATGCATGACCATGGCGTCCAGGCACATCGTGTGGGAGCACAAAGGGCCAAATGTCACCTCCTCGTGTTCCTTTGCGTCGGGCGTGAAGCCTAACCCTGCGAGGAACGTGCTCATCTTCGGCCGAAAACGCAGCGGGCATTGCTCCAGCAGGTAGTCGCTCATGGTCCGGCCCTTTAACCGGGTTTTGTCATCGACCCAACCGATGATATGCGCCTGGCATTCGCGCTCGGTGGTGAAGGCCAGGAACTGTCGCTCGCGTGGCGAATCCGGGGTGCACAGCAGCAAGCGTCGGACTTGGCCGGTGGCATCTTCCTCGCGCAATAACCACAGGTCTTTGAGTTGCGCGCCATGCAGCAGCACGGTTTGCGCGCGCAGGCGCGGGTTCGTACCGGCTCGCAACGCTTGGAACAGGGCGTGGTCTGCCTGGCTCAGGTCGCCTCGCAAACGAGCGATAAAGGCAAGCAACACCAGGCGATGATCAAACAGGTCGCGAGTAGCCTTTTTTAATTCAGCCTTGACCTGCATTTCTTTTTGTAGCGCGGCAAAGTCCAGGCGTGGTTGCAGGCCATATTCGCGGAGGATGTCGAGCAGGCTCTGCGCATCCAGAACGGCATGGTCGCCTTGCAGGGCCGCGCCCGCATACGTCAGGGTGGTATGGGTCAGAAAGTCAGAGCCGGGCAACTCGTCGCCGGTATGTAGCCCTTCATAGCTTAACTGCACCAGATTACGTGTTTGCTCATAGGTGCCGACATTGGCGACGTTGCGTCGGGTGGTGATGTTCAGGTGGCTCGGGTCCAGGTCGTGGATTTCCAGCGCTTCGTCCAGATACTCGGTCAACTGGAAATTCGCCAGCGCTTGAGGTGACGCGGCAGGCCCCAGTAGCTCGATATACGTTGCCCGGGCCTGGTTGTAATCGAGTATGAAACGACTCAGGGTGTCCTGGTCCGCCGCAGCCGCGTTGCGATACCACTCCGGCAGGCTGTTATAGACGCTGCGCTCCAGCAGCTGTTGGCGCCGGAACGCCAAGCGTGACGACACGTCTGGCAGTGCCGCCTTCACCGCGTTGTCCAATGCTGACTGGAGCAGCGTTGCCTCGTGCAGCGGGTTTTCAACCAGGCTCAATGCCAGTTCGATGTCCTGGCTGCGCTTGTCGATGATCGCGTTGTAGGTATGTTCAAACAGTGGCTCGCCGTCAATGGGCAGCAATTGCAATGGCCAGATATCGACGACGTCCAGCGCTTGATAACGCACCGGCAAGTGTTGACAGAACTCCTCGTGACCTGCCGGCAACGCCAGCGTCGCCTTGAGTCGCTGGTCGAGCTGCGCCAGCGAGTCGAAGGCCTCCAGACCTCGGTTTGGGGTGAATAACAAGACCTGGCCGAGGTCTTTTCCCGACGTCAGGTTATCCACAACCGGGCTGGATTTGTGCGTAAGCACAAAGGCCCCGGCAAACTCCACGGTTTTATCTTGGTAGCTGAAGTTGAGCGAGTACATGCCCGGCCTGAAGGTTGGGCCCAGGGAGCAGTCTTCAATCATGCGTTGTTGGGCAGCAGACAATAGGTAGTCACGCGCATCGAGCTTGGCCTGCTGTTCCAGTGCGTCAAGACCGGCCGTTTGCGTGAGATAGCTCTTGCGCCCTTGACCGTCTATCGTGCTGGTTTCGTCCAGGATTTTCAGGTGTTTGTTCAGGTCGGATTTGAGCGTTGCGAGCAGTGTTTTACCGGTTTCCTGGGTGAGGTCTGCCTCCTTCAATGTCTCGAAATGACGGCGTGCCTGATTCAGAAACAGTGTGTTGGCTGCGGCCAGGGTAGTGTCCAGTGCCTCCAGCGCCAGCAGTTCGGCTGGCAATACGACGGGAGGCTTGGCTTGAGCGCGCAGGCCTGAGTCGATTTCAAGCAGGTGGCCGCGTATTTCTTGAAGCGTCGGTGTTGTTGCTGGGGGGGAGGATGTGCTCATTGGCATTGTCCGTATGCTGGTGGAATGAACTATCAGCATGCGGTGGGGGCGGGTGGTGTCGGCGGTAACTATTCAGGGTACGGGTCAGGGTACGGGTCAAGGTCTCGCCGGGAATGACTGGCGCTTCAACCGAAAAGAGTCGGGTAGGGCTCCCTTGCCTTGGGGCCGAATTGGGCTGGCAAGGGAGGCGTCGCTCCGGGCCGTGTTCAGACCGAGGGCTGGGCGGAGGTGCCTGTCCGTGAGTAGTCAACAGGGGTGGTTTGCGGTGGTGTAGAGGGAAGGCCCAAGCGCTTCAGGCGCTTTACCTGTGCGGGGTTGTACCTCAGGAATGTGCCGTCTTTGGGCGATACGTATTTCATCCAGGAGTCGATGTGAATGTGGTTATCAAAGGCATAGGTCGTGACGTCCGCTTTTGTGAGGGGCGTCGTTCTCGGGGTTTGCGGCCGCAGGTATAACTTGTCCCAGTCCAGAAGATGTTGGTCCGTGATCCGGCTTCTTGTACCCGATGGGAGATTGGCCAGCCTTATCGATCGGCTCAGGCCGACGGGGGTCAACTTACCGCTCGTTGTTATGTAGATTCTCCACACGGTTGGACTAATACGATGTGCGCTGACAAAGGCGTCCGCAGCGGCCTGGGTTTCATCGCCGAGCCCTACCCAGGTATTGAAAAGGTCGTCTGTAAACTTGGCGTACCCTTGCGTGGGCGCGGGCCTGAGCCTGGCTATCCCCGCCGCATTTATCTCGCCGGTCAGCCTTACCACTTTGTTCCACGTCTTGAGCGGGATCGCTCGGTTTCTAAAAAAAGTGGTAGGGTCCAGTGTGGTCAGCGGGTTGGCTGCCTGGGCCGCGACATGCGCCTCCCACTCCCTGAGCGCAAGGGTGAGTGCACTCTCGACTTTTGGCGCGCCAGCGGGCAAACGGTTCAACGTGTCCAATTCCCAGCGTTGGTTGGCCAGTTTACGCAGCTTGAAAGGCGTAAACCCACCACTCGGCGTGAGTACCGGGGCAACCAGCCCATTGGGGTCGTAGAGGTTGAACGAGTCCTGAATCCGAAACACCTGCTCTTTGCCTTTTCCATCGGCGGCGCGGACCAACACGGTGCGCAGGTCGGGCGCGCGATAGATGCCGGTGCCTTCGGACAGCGATGAGCCGGCCGGAATGCCGCCCTTGACCACCAGGTTGGGGCTCGCTTGTTGGAAGGCTCTCTCATAGGTCGTCAGGTCGGGCCTGGGCATGTTTCTCGCGGGCCGAAGCAGCATCTGCAACGGCTTGATGCCAATGCCGGCGGTGCGTGCAGCGCCGGTGGCCGTGGTGGTGGCCGTTGCGATCTCGAACAGGACACGCTCCTTGCCCGCGTGACGTGTAATCAACCCTACAACGTTTTGCCCCACTTTGCGCAGGGACTGCACCGTGGTTTGCCCCATCCGGCCCAGCCACCTGAAGGCGGAAGAGGTCAACTGGCCGCCCCAGGGGAACCCACCCAATACCGTCGTGACCACTTCAACGCCGAACATCACTTTGTTGAACATGGATTGGTAAGCCAATTCCTCGTTGGTCACGCTTTCAGCATCGGTTTTGTCC
This sequence comes from Pseudomonas sp. MWU15-20650, assembly GCF_023242475.1. Taxonomy (GTDB): domain Bacteria; phylum Pseudomonadota; class Gammaproteobacteria; order Pseudomonadales; family Pseudomonadaceae; genus Aquipseudomonas. The sequence continues at coordinate 47,536 of NZ_JALJFG010000008.1, forward strand.
AGTAGATACAGGTAGTTTTGCCGGTACAGCCCCGCCAGCACGTCGCCTGTATAGGCAACCAGGCGCTGATTGAGCAGTCGCGTGCCTGCCGGTAAACGCGCCTTGAGGTAAGCCTGCCAGGCGGAACTGTGCATCAGCTTGATCAGTGCCGCTTCGTTGGCGATTTCCCTGAGCTCCAGGCCGTCGGGTGCATGCGGGGTATAGAGCACCAGCGTTGCATCGGCGGCGGTGGAGAGTAGCAAAATGCCGTTTACGGTCTGCCCGCCGCGCCCGTCGGGTGCGTCGCTGGCCGGGTTGAACATCAGGGCATTGGCGATGATTGTCTGTCCGTCGACCGGTTGACGTGCCTTGGGGTCTGGCGCGGCGAGTACTGCCGCCATCCAGGCGGCGCCTTTCTTTTGAAGGTTGTCACTGGCCAAGGCTGTGCTATAGGCATCCGGGCTCAAGCGGGCCGACAAGGCCGCATAGTCCAGAGCGGCCGCCTGGCTTGCCATCCAGGCTTTTTTCAAGGCTTGGGCATCGGCCGTCGTGGCCTCGGGGGCGAGGTGTTTTTTGAGGATGTTCTCGGTGTACGCGTGGCCGATGTTCAGCTCTTTGACCCACTGTTCAAGGCGTTCTTTGCCCACGGTAATGGCTTTACCCTTGGCATCGGTCACCCACTTACCCTGGGAGGTGATCAACGTCGCTTCCAGCAGGTCGTCTTCGGTCCAGGTGAGGCTCCGCTCCCAGGGTTTGTTGTTTTTCAATAGCAGATTGGTCAGGCTTATGCGGGTGCTCGCCACACTTTCATGCACTGAGCCAAAACCGGCACCGGCACTGGTACGGGTTCGGGTGGTACGAATGACCATCGTCTGGTCCGGGTCAATGCCCTGCGCGGGGTAGTCGGCCAGGAAGGCGCGTATCTTCAGCAGCACCTGTTGCTTGGCATACGCGGCCAGTGTGGGGATCAGTGCGCTCCATTGCTTGCCCAGTTCGTTCTGTTTCTCGTCCGTGATGCGGGCCTGGTCTTGCATTGCTTTCTCATCCACCGGGCTCAAGCGTTTTTCCCAGTCCGGTCGCCAATGTTTCAGCAGTCGCTGGTTGCGCGCCACAAATGCCTCTGCCATATCCAACAGCTCGACCAGCTCCGCACGGCCATTGCTTTGGGTATCCGGCTCACCCTCGGTCAGGCTCAGGATGGCCTCGATGTCAGACTGCTGTTTGTCCAGCAACGCTTGAATGTTGTCGGCGACAAAATCGCTTTCTATCGGTGCAAAGGTGCTGCGCAGGTCATTGCCCCATAACCCGGTTTTGCTACGCAGTACCAGCAGCGGTAAGCCGCTGACCAATAGCCTGCCGGTGTCCTCGCCGGTATTGATGCGCGCCTTTAGCGTGTCGTGCAGTGCTTGCAGGGTTGCGAACTCTTCAAAGCCTTGGTTCGGGGTATACAGCACTGTCGTGCCTGCTACAGCCCTGCGGGTACTGAGGTTTTTGTGCCCGTAGGGCCAGTGGGGAAGTACCGGGCGTGAGTCGTCGCTGGAGGTCAGGACGAAGCTGCCGGCCAGGCGCACACCCTCTGCGTCACCGGTGTCCAGGGTCAATTGATACACCCCGGGTCGGTTTCCGTGGCTGAAGCGGGCTTCACGCCGGGCCAGGGTCGGGCAGTGCAGCACGCGATCAATCAGCAGTTTGGCCTGCGGGCTCAAGGTGTTGTCGGCCATGCCCAGGCGCGCCTGCACATCCAGGGCTTGACGGTGCACCTCTGTCAGCCTGGCTTGGGGGCAGGCCAATTCAGGCGCTATGGGCGTATGCCAGTAAGTGGTGATGTGTGTGGTCAACCTGGCCAGCAGGGTTTCCGCCAGGGCCGTCAGTGTGCCGGTATACGGGATCTGGTCGGCAGCGCTGAAGGCTGTGGCGCTGCTGAAGACGCCTTCAGTGTGATTCGCTTGTTCCTGGGGGGCATCTTCCGCACTCAATAAGGTGCAAAGCGCCTCCAACAGGGTTTGCGAGGATTCAAAATGACGCTGGCCGCTGCTGTCGGTGCGGTAGCGGTTCACATACAAACCGGACGGTTTGGGCTCGGGGGACAGTTTTGGGAAGGTTTCCTTGAGCAGGGCTGACAACACGCCCTCCAGCGAAGGGTGTTTGTCCAGGGCCAGTACGTATTCGATCTGCTGGTTGAGTGAGTGCCAAAGCTGTATCAACTGCGCCTGCTGTTCAGGGGCCGGCGGGGTATGGGCGAGGGCGGGCATGGTCATTGGGTCTACGGGGTCAGGCAAGCGGGCTCTCAAGCCCGGGCCGCCCTTGAGTGGCAGTGCCAGGGTTGCGCTCAGCTCGGTCGCCAAGGCCACGAACGTGGTATGGGCGGCGCTGAAGGCCTGGTCAATATCGGCATCTTGCTGGTCGCGCTGGGCTTGCAGGCACGCACTGAAGACCGGGGCGGTGATGGGTGTGTAGCGCAAGTTCTGCCCACTGCGTAAGCCATCGTCGACAACGTGTCGCTGGCTGAGTGCGATGTTGGCGAGCAGTCGACTTTTTTCGGCGCTTGTCACCAGGCGCTTGCGCAGGGCGTCCTCCATGGCGGAGAAATGCTCGAATACCTCAAGCCCCAATTGCGGGGTGTAAAGCACAGTCGCTCGGCTTCCGTGCAAGCGCTCAGTGAGTACGAAGCAGCCGTTCAGCGCCGCTGACCATTCGGGCTTGTTCGTTGAGTACAGGGTGATCGTTACCGCCTGCGGCGGTGTGGCGGTGCCCGAGGTCTCATGGAGTACCAGGTTGTCGATTAACTGCCGGCCCTCGGTGTGCACCTCCAGGTGGGCCTTGGCTGCGGCAACGTCCGCCAGGGCTTGAGCGTCCGTGGGTTTGTTCTGCAAAGCCTGCTCGGCCTGTGCGACCTGTTGCAGGGCATCGTGTGTTTTCAGATCCGACTCAAGCACAAACACCACACGTTGTTTTTGACTGATGGCCTCAAACACACTCAGGGCGCCGGTGGCGGCCTGGACAGACATCCAGAACACCTCGAGCCTGCGAGAGTAAAGCGCCAGGCGGTCGTGCCGCAGGTTGTCGATCAATTGATTGAAGGCTGTGACCTCAAGTGCCGTTATTTCGCCGGTGCGGCCCGTGTCGTGGGGGCGTGAGTAGAAGCCCACGGCCTGCTCGATCACGCCGGTTTGCGGTTCCTTGGTGCGCTCGGTCGGTTTTTTTCCGGTGGCAAGCGCCTCCTGAAGCACCTGTGTCAGGCTGCGTGTGCGGGTGAGACGAGGTTCCCGTGCGACGCTGTCTGAGGCGTCCGTCGCCGGGGGAGCGTACTCATACTCGTTGAGAAAAACCGCATCGGGATCAAGCGGGTTGCCGGGCACAAGGTTGGCCAGTGCCTGGCGTAACTCGGTGGCCATCAGCGTGGCGAAGTCCGGCTGGGCATCCAGCAGATGCTCGATGGCGGTGAGACAGACCGGTAACCGGCGTAGCAGGTCTTCGGTTGGGGGCAGTGGGAGTAAAGGCATAACCTGGGTTTCCTGTAGAAGTAGGGCGAGAGCACCCCACGTGAATCGAACAATCGACTCGACCTACACTACTAACCCTGAGCACAGGGGCGACCTTACATATCCACTGCATGGGCCTTTCATCTCTGCGGTGAGCTGAGGTTTTTGCAGGAACCCGGGCACGCCGGGTTCCTGCTCGCTGCTGCGATGGGATGGAGGGTCAAGACCCGGCGGCGGCCATGGCCTCACGCGTCAGGCGGCGGCCCAATGCCTGTTCGTCGTGGAAACTTTTGAGAAACAGGCTCAAGTACCGCTCTTCCGTCATAGGCTCGCCGGTCAGGACTTGCTCATGGGGGACATTCAGCGCGTCTGCCAGGTCGAGCAGACGCTGCCGGAGTTGGGCACTGGTGGCGGGTTCTTGTTGCCCCGGTGGCAGTTGCTCATGGGCGGCCCAAGCGTTTTGAGCCAGGCGCAAATCGTCGATGCTTTCACTGGCCTGTTCATGCTGGCATTTGATCTGTCGGAACGCCTCGGGATGGGTATTGAGCAAGTACTCGCTCCAGAAGGACTGTTCAAGCATTTGGTTCACCAGCCCATCGCCTTGCTCCTCCTCGATGACCTTGTCGTAGGCATTGGCCAGTTGCGAGGCTGCGACATTCCCGGCATCGCGGTACAGCATGTGATCCGCCAGCCAAGGCAGATCCAGGCGCGCCTTCAGGCCGGTCTGGTAGGCGCTGTACACTTCGACCTCATCCAGGGTGCCCGGGACACCGTCGACGACATCGGTGGTCAGCCGCAAAGGGGGGCCTTCGCTGCCATCCTCATTGAGCGTGGGGGTGTTGAGGCGAGTCTGGATATCTTTTGCGGCAATCTGGTTGACCTTGTCCAGCCGGGCCTTTTGTCTGGCCAGGCGTACCAGCGCTTGGGTCCGGGCTTGAGGGGTGGGCTCGCGCCAGGCCTCCAGCTTCATGGCTTCGATACCCATGGCGTTGAACAACTGGGCGCCCGCATCGGCGCAGTGGGTCGGCGTGGCGCTGAGGTTGAACAGCGCGGTGCGGGTTGGTTCGTCGCTGTCGGCGGCCCTTAGCAGGCGCAAGACATTGGTGCGCAATTGTCTGAGGTTCTGGTTGTAGCGCTCCAGGTCGGCCGGGTCGTGGACGATCTCGGGGGCGGGTTGTCGCTGGCTTCTGATGACTTCAAAAAAGCCCTGTGAGCCATGTTCCCGTTCGAGATCGTCCCAGATTTCCTGCCATCCCTGGCGGATTTCGGGTGTCAGGTGTTCGAGCCAGAACTGGCTGTCCAGTTCGCCTCGGGGGGGATAGGTGCGATAAGGGTCCAGACCTGCGGCGCGTCGGTAACCGACCAGCCGATCCTCGGCGTCCCGGTCAAGCTTGTGGCTGTCCAGGCGAGTGCGTGTCACCACTTGCGCCGACGCCGAGCCGGGCTCGACGATCGGTACTTGGGTGATCGGCGTATTCAGCAAGTTCAGGTTGAAGTCGGGTGAGCGGGGCAGCGCGAACAGCCCTATGGGCCAATCGCGAATTTGCGTGTTGTTGAGCGCCAGTATGCGCAGTTCCGGCATGCGGCTAATGTCCGGCGGTGTCACCAAGTGTTCATTGTGCGAGAGGATCAATACCCTCAGGTGCTGCAATTGCCTGAGGTGTTCCCGGTTCTGCGCGCGCCAGTGAATCGGGTTTTCGGACAGGCCCAGATGGGTGAGTCGACGCATACCGCTGACGGCCGGTGGGAAGGTCTTCAGGTGCTTGCCGGTGATATCCAGCATGCGCAGGTTAGGGAAGTTGCGCAGGAACGGGCTGTCGGCATCCGTGAAGTCGGTACCCGCCAGGTTGAGGCTGGTGATGTGGTTCAACGCGGTATCCAGGTGGGGGAAATTTTGCAGAAACCCGTAGATGGTTTCTCTACGCAGGTCCAGTTCGCTACCCAATCGGCGCTCACCGAAATCCGTTTCGTACCCCTTGGCCGACTGCTCCCAACTGTGCTGTATGAGCGTGCTCAGTCGCTTCCTGAACAGTTGCTCCGGGAGTGCTGCGCGACGTTTGCGGGTACCGGCGGCGGGCAGCTCCTGCCAATGTTTGAGTGCATGGAGCAGGCCTTTTTTCTGGGTTTCAAGCGCAGTGAGCAAACGCTTTCCCTCGGCCGAGTCCAGCGACAGGGCATAGGCCGTTACATCGTCTTCGCAAAGCGTCGGATACAGCGACTTGAGGCGTTCCTCTACGCTGGCGCGCCCCAGCCTATGGCGCAGGGCGCTGAACATTGGCTTTTGCAGCAGTTGTTGGATCTCCAGGGGGGCGACGTTGAAGACCGGCGGTTCGGCCAACACAGTACGGCGTTCGGCGGGTGGTTGCAGGGTGCGTGTAAGCCACTGGCGCAATGCTTCGCCGTCACCCGGCGCAAAGCCCAGGGTGCCATGGGGTACGGCTTGCAGTACGGCTTCATACAGGTCCCAGGTGCTCTCGACGCTGGCTTCGTGGATGGCGTATCGCCCTGGCGCTGTGCGTATCAGCAGCGTATCGCTCGCCGCCTCGTCCGGACCGACATGGCAACGCAGTTGCCCGCTGGGCACTTGCTCGCGGATGCTCAGGCGCAGGTTGGCGAACGCGTCGCTGTGGATTCTCAAGGCATTGAGCAGCAGCCGTTCGGTATCGGGGGTGGGCGCGCTGCCCTGGTAGAAACCTTCGTAGGCGTGGGTGGTTCGCGCTTCGAACTGCAATTCCCTGGCTTGATGCTTGAGCCGTAGCGGCAAGCGTTTCTCGTCGGTCATCAACTGCACTTCCGCCGGGCGGGCCTGGTTCAGTATCACTTGGGCCAGGGGGGCGGGCAGCTCGGGGAACTGGCGTTGCAGCAGTAACCCATGGGCGCTGTTTGACTGGCGTTTGAAGCTGTACAGGTGCTCGAAGATGTCGTCCTTGCGCGAGGCCACATAACGGCTCAGGTGCTCGCGCAGGGTGTGTGCCCGCGCGTTCTTATCGGGCAAGGGGTCGCCGAGCAGGACGGCGAGTTCGGTCTCGTCCAGAAAGTCCACGACGCGTTGGGCTAGCCGGCCTGCCAGCAGGTCTTCACGGCTGATGGCCAGCGTCGATTGCGGCCCGGCCGGGTCCGAGCCATGGTGGATCGGCTCGCCGCTCAGGTCGGACGCCTCGAACACCGCGATGGCTTTACCGGACGGCCAACCCTCCATCCGCGTGACCATGTCGGCGGACCAATAGGCAGATTCATCGTCGCTGGCGGAGGGCTCGCTGAGGGTTTCGATGTGCTGGCGGAGTTCAAAGCGGTCCACGGTGTCGGCCAGCAATGGAGGCGGTGGCTGGTTTTCAGCGTACATATGCCGCAGCGCTCCGGGTTCGGTGCCGCTGATATCTCGCAACTGTTGCAGGCGGGCTTCTGGCCAGTTGGCGGTGGTCGGGCTCAGGCGTTGGAGCAGTTGTGAGTCATCCCAGGCCCTGGGCTCTTCGCCCTCCAGCACCACGGCCCCCTGACCGTTAAGCCGCACTTGCGGACGATAGGCGTCGGCACGTTGTGGATGGACGATCCGGTGCTGGCCGCTGTCGGGGTCCTGGCTGACCTCGTAGTGTTTGTTTGCCACGCGCAGGATTTTTTTTCCGGCGTGCGGGTGAAACCCCTCGGCATCGGGTTTCGAGCCGGGAGCCAGGGTGACGGTTTTTTGTTCATAGGGGCTCAAGTCCGCATGCCACAAACGGGTTTTGCCGTCAGCCAGAGTCACAGGCTTCAAACCCTCGACAAAGGTGGAGAGCTTGAGATGGGCCAGTTGCCCGGCGGCACCGAACGCGATCAGTTGCACCACGTTCTCCGTCACCCCCGCCACGTGTTCTATGGCCTCGATACCCTGGCCTTCAGCCCAATCCAACAACCCTTCGAACACCTCGTCGGCGAGTTGGTAAGCGGTATAGGCCAACATCAACTCACCCAAAAACGGAACGAAGGGGGTCACCACCAATAGCGCCGCGTTGAGAATGTCCGAGAGGATTTTTTCCAGATTGTCCCACCAGGCCCAACGTGCCATGCGGTCGGCGTAGGCGGTGGAGATGGCCAGTTCACGGGCATCGTTGAGGATTTTATTGAGGCTTTGCTGGTACAGATGTTCCCACACCGGCGCGCGTAGACGCGTCACGCTGAACTGCAGGTTGGGGTTGTCGAGGGGTGTTTCACGCCAGCTCGGTCGTGGATCGCCGGGCGTGTGCTGATGCCATTTCACCTGGCTCAAGCGCGCGCCCAACTGGCTGAAAAAATGCCCCTGGTACTGATGCTCGATAAACCGGCTGAAGAATTGCTGATAGTCGGGCTGCCGCAGTTGCCCAGTCAGTGCCTGCATGAACTCGACCGTCGAGGCATAGCGTTTGAGCGGGTGCTGCGGGTCATCCGGGATATAGGCGATCACGGGCAATGCCTGGCGACTGGCTTCCAGGTCGGCGGCGATCAGTACGACGCCGGTCAAGCGGGCGTCCATCAGGCTCAGGTCATGGCAGTGCGCGACCTTGCCGTCGAGCATCAGGGGTTGCTGGCCCTTGGCCAAACCTGTGATCAACGCATGATCCGACGCCAGGATATCGCCCTTGATCAACGCCATGCGCGCGGCCACCGCGAGGGCGGCCTGTTGGTTGAGCACCACTCGGGCGCGCAGGACACCTTCGACCACTGGGGCGGTGCGGCCCAGATAGCTGTCAAGGTGCTGTTGGTACTGGGCGCCGATGTCCAGGTCGCGAACCAGCGTTTTGAATTGCTGGATCGACAGCTGGGCTTTCAGAGGGACGACTTCGAAATGGCCCAAGGCGTCGGGCTGGGTGATGAATTGCGAATCGGCGGTGAACGTCTCGCTGTCGGCAAAATTGTGCAGTGCCGCGTCCAGCAGTGACACCGTGCGGCTTTGCACACCACCGCCAAAGTCCTTGACCCACCATGCCTGGTCGGCCGGAGCATAGAGTCGCAGGTGGGTGCTGCGGACATCGACATCGAGGTTGTATTGCTGTTTCAGTGCGGCCTTTAACAACGGCTCGGCGAAACCTTTGAGGTCGGTGACCGGGGCGAGTTTCCGGTCGACGAGGGTTTGGGTTTTCCAGTGTTCGGCAATCGCGGTTTTCAACAATTGATGCTGGTGGGGCGAGGCACTTTTATACCAGGGTGCAATCGTTTTGCGGCTGGATTTCAAGGCGCTGACCCGTGATACCGACAGCGCAGTGATCCAGTCGGGCAAGGCCTCCCGAATGACGCCGTCGTGTTGGCCTGTAGCTTCGTGTGTAGAGGGGGCAAGGGTGCTCATGTCTGATTTTCTGTAGTGGGTCGGGCACTCAGACTAGGCGCGCACAGGGGAGCGTCTGGCAGTAACTGTCTATCGACACTGGGGGGCGGGCAGCCTGTAGCGTCGTGGGCTCTATCACAACGAGAAATCCTGTCATGATCTCGACCGAGCCCAGCCCCGCTTCACAGCGTCAAACCCATATTGACCAAATCGAGGCCCTGTTCCGCGATCCACCGTCATTGCTCACTGTGGCGCAAGAGACTGCCCAAGCCTATCTGGACCAACATTTTGCGCCGCAACAGTGGATGGCCGGCCTGATCCACATCGCCACACCCACCGCTGACAGCACCGCTGCATTGCCGTCCTACGCTTACCAGCCTTTGCCCGAATTACTGGTGCAGCGCTTGGCCAGCGCCAGGCCGACGTTGCTGGTCGAGCAGTATCAGGTTGTGGTCCGGCGGGTTCGCGAGGTGTTTGTGCCGGGTGGGCCGACCCTGGCTGAGCTAGAGACGCTGATCAATGAGTGCGGCGCCGTGCTGCTGAGGTCTTTTTCCAATCGCTTGCAAAGGTGGTGGCGTGAGCCTCTTCCGATAAACATGGTCCGTTGGGGCAATCTGTCTGACCACCTGTTGGCGTTGCTCTACGACTCACCGAAACCCCCAGGCATGGACGAAAAGCGTTTCGCTGCACTGTTCCCCAAGGCCCTGTTGCGCCAGGTACGGCCGACGTCGCAATGGAGCCTGCATGGCGGCCCGTTACGGGTGCAGACCGTGCACCTGCAACGGGGGGATCAAACGCAAATGCTACCGCTGCTGGTCCTCAGCCATGCCTCGACCACCTTGCTGTTCAGCCCGGCGAGCGGTGTTCACGCGCTCAATAGTCTGGACGACATCGGCGCTCTGTTACCGGCTTACACCAGCCCGGTGCTGACGGGCGCGGCTGACCAGTGGTTCGTCGTGGAGGCTCAGGGTGACCCGTTCGACGCCTTGGCGGCGAGTTACCTGGCACGCCAACTGTTGGAGATCGATAGCATTGCGCGCACGGTGCCGCGCACGCCGCAGGTGTGCCAAGCGCTGCTCGATTACATCACTGACTCCCGGCGTTGGTTTATCGATGAACTGAGCGCGCCCCAGCAACGTTTACGCGAGGTCATGCCGGGGTGGCTGACCCAGGCGAGCCCTGAGGACAGCATCGCCTACGCCCAGTTGTTACAGCAGTGGGTGTTGGCCCAGCATGAAAGCGGGGCAGCGCATTTTCTTGAGGGCATCGAGTCGATTACCCAGTACGCCGACCGCCAGTTACAGCGGTGCCTGAGGGAGCAACCGGGTGCGAAGAGCCTCCAGCCGGGTGACGTTTCGCTGACCTTTGATCGAGTGGTTGCGGCAGCCGTGCCGGTGCCTGGCGGGTTCATTGCCGGGGAGGTGGACCCTGTTACGGTGACGCTGACCGAGCTGGCCCTGGAAAACCTCGCCGGCTTCCCGCACACCGCCAAGCGCATCACACTCAACGGCGCAGCGGCACCGACCTGGCTGACGTACAGCCTGATCAAACGCTGTGTGGACGAGGCCGATGTGGGACAAAACTATCCTGCCCTGCTGAAAAAAACACTGATCGACGATACGGTCGGGGCCGCCCGCCGTCGGCAATAGTTCAGCCGGCAACTGCGGGTGCAACTGCCGATATTGGCCTTGGAATCGAAGATCAAGGGCGAGCACGGTGTGACCCGCAGCGGTTTTCAGCGGGTACTCGCGGCCTTGCAGGCAGGTGCCGCCGAACGCAAGGTCGGTGGGCAGGCTGTCGCGCTGTGGCCGTTGGCGTTCAAGGCTTCGGCGCAGGCCGCACCGGACGTGGTCGCCAACATGTTCATTATTGGGCCGCAACAGGGGCAAGGCGGCCCGCACCTGTTGTACCGGCCACTGTTCAGCCCGATGCTGCAGGAATATGAATCCCTGGAGGCGCTGTTTACGGCGATCAAGACCCCAGGCACCTTGCAGGACAATGTGTTGACCTGGCTTGCGCCTGCGCGCCAGGCGGTCTATGCCAACAATGGCTTTCATGAGCCGCATATTCGCCGCTTTTTACCGGGTGATGAGTTCGGCGTGTATGAGGCGCCGGCACCGGCACAACTGAGCAAACAGGTGGTCACCACCGACCCGGCGGAGCAGGTGTTCAACGCCACGGCCCAGGCACTGGTAGCCCTGGCGGACCGCCAGTCGGTGTCGAATGCCGAGCAGCGTTGGGCCAACTTGAAGCAGGCCGGTTGGCTGCTGTTGGGGACTGTGCTGCCGTTGCTCAACGGGCCGTTGATGCTGGGGGGCTGGCTGGCTCAGTTAGTCGACAGTGTGCAGCGCGATGTCCAGGGGCTGCAGAGTCACGACGGGCAAACCCGGAGTGCGGCCCTCACCGACATGCTGGTGAACCTGATGGCGATTGTGGCCCATCAGGCCACGCCCCAGGATGCCCAGCAGCATTTGGTGCTGGAGCATCCGGTGTTTGCACCTTTGGCGCGTGTCGAACCCACGCAACTGCCTGCGCCGCTCAAGCCTGTTCCCGCCCCTGCGACGTTCTACCCACCCTTTCGCTGGGCCAATGCCCGCGAGGTGCTGACCCCGCAACAGCAGGCGTTGATCCAGCCGTTGCGCCTGAAGACCTTCCCCGAGCCCTGGCCGGTTGCCCTGGACAACGCCGAGCCCAGTGGTGCTACCCAGGGCTTGTTACGCGATACGTCCCATGCGCCCCCGCAATGGCAGGCGTTGGTTCGAGGGGCGCTGTACCGGGTGCAAATCAATCAAGGCGTGGTCCGGGTGGTCAGCGCTGATGGCGCCACCCTTGGGCCTTGGCTCAGGCATCTGGGCCAGGGCCGGTGGGACTTTGACCTGAGACTGCGGTTGGCGGGCGGCAATGCCGACGAGGCGATTGAGCAGGCCCGGCAAGTGCAGCCGGCTGCCCTCGTAGCGCTTGAGGCAGACTATAAAAAAGCGCAGGCGGACCGCGCCCGGGCAAATACCGCGATGCACTTGGCACACACGCTGGCGACCCGGCCCGCCGGGCAAATCACTGACCCGCAACGCACCCAGGCGTGGGAGCGCTATGGTCATGAAATGAGTAACAAGTTCCAGCATGCACAGCGGGAGTTGCAGCTACTCAAGCGCCTGCGGGAATTGGGCCCGCGCCCTGGCTATGAGGTAGAGCTTTGCCAAGCGTTGGAGTCAGTGATTCTGACCGCACAGTTACTGGATGCACAGTCTCGACGACACGTTGTGGACTGCAATGCCAGGCTCAGGCCGCTGTTGGACCGGCTGAGCGAGGAAACCCCGGAAGAGGCCGAATCGGATATCAACCGTCAGGATCACGCGCAACTGAGCACCCTCATGCGTGAGTTGGCGGTAGTACAGGAAAAGGCCATCCGCTGGCGAACCCTGGAGGCCGGGTATCTGGATGAATTGAGCCGTGTTCCCCGGCTCGGTCGGGATAAGGCCCAGAAACTGACGTTAACCGGGCGCCCATTGATACCGGACCTGCAAACCTTGCAACTGACGACCTTGTGGGGCATTTCTATCGATGTTACGGGACCTGAACTCAGCGACGATTTCTTCGACGCTCTCAGCGAAGCCATCAAGCGCGCACGCCGTGCCACTCGCTCTCTGGCGGACTTACAACAACTGCAAACGACGCCGGCAGAACGTATTGAACTGCTGAAGAATATTGACCATGTCTATGCGCAAGTCGACGATCAGATTGAATTCTGGCGCGCCATGGAACCGGAAAAATTCGACCTGGAGTACCTGCAAAAACTGCAGGAGCTGCTTGCCAGCCTGCACCAACAGGTCGAAAAAGAACTGGCGAGCCTCTTGCAACCTGGACCCCAGACAGAACGGCCTAGTGCATCCGCCCCAGTGCCCCAAGGCACCCGGCGTAAACGAATTATCCGTACGCGTAATCACGATATGTATGTGGCGCAGATCAATGAAGCCACGTCATTGGCGCCCGTCACCGCAGAACTGCATGAGGCGGGCGGCGAGCTCATCGGCACGTTTACCGAGGCCCAGGACGGGGTTTGGGAACCGGTGACGCCGACGCCCAGGCCTGATGCGCAGCTGGGTAGCTTGCTGAAAAAGGGCCAGGCACTGCTGGATGATGAGCGTAGAGCGATCCAGCAGGTGGAGGCGTTGATTGAGCGGGCCAACGATCCGTCTTCCCTGGAGTACCTGCTCGAGGCGCAGGCCAATACCCGTCGCTGGACCGCCGAGGCGATTGACCGCAGGCGTCGGGGCATGGAAACCATTCGACTGGTGGCTGCACAACAAACCAAGGCACTGGCGATGGCGCGCGACCTGCGGTTGGCCGAGGCCCGACTGAAGGCCGCCGGGTTGGCGGCACGGGTTAAAGCGACTCGGCTGCGACCCACCACTCAGGACCACGTCGACTTTCTTGAGCGCCACAATGAAGTGCTCATTTACCGCAAGGGGCAGCGCGTACTGCTCAGGGACACGGTTGATGATTACCTGCAGGTGTATGTGGTCGTTGACGCGCGCAATACCGACCGGGCGTTGTGCTATGCCCACTTCCACTACAAAAGAGCCCAGGGGCCGGATGATCATTACGAGGGCGATCCCCACCTCAAGAGCCCGGAGCAGGAGCGCCTGGGACGCCAGGCCCAGGCCAGGGTCGAGGCCGAGGCGTTCACGCGTATGCGCAGTGGCCAGACCGGGCGTGTGCGCCAGACCCTGGAAATTGACCGGGCGAAGATCACGCGGCCTTTTGCCCGACGCCTGTTTTTCAGTGTTGACTAGCCACGGGCTGGCACAGCGTCTGGCTGCCCGGCTTCAAGTACGGCAGCAAAATCGGCGCCATGCCTTTGAGCACTTGCACGGGCAGCGCCGAGGTGAACTTGAAGTTTTGTGCCGAACTGCCCGGCACAAAGGCGGTGAGCGTGCCGAAGTGCCGGTCGCCGATATAGAACACGAAGGTGGCGGTGCGGTTGATCGCCTTGGAACTGAGCACCCGCCCACCGGCGCCGATGGCTTCGATACGGTTGTCGCCGGTGCCGGTCTTGCCGCCCATGGCCAGCGGCGTGCCGTCGTCCAGCTTGAAACTGCCGGCCACACGTTTGGCCGTACCGGCATCCACCACTTGGGACAAGGCCCCGCGCAGTGCTCGCGCCACTTCGAGCGGCATCACCCGCTTGCCTTCGGCAGGGTCGTTGATCACTTGGGTTTCATACGGTGTATCGGCGGCAAAGTGCAGGCTGTCGATACGCACCACCCGCGCGCGTACGCCATCGTTGAGGATGATCCCCATCAATTCCGCGAGCGCCGCCGGGCGATCGCCGGAGCTGCCGATGGCGGTGGCCAGGGACGGCACCAGATGGTCGAAGGGATAGCCCACCGCCTGCCAGCGCTGATGAATATCGAGGAAGGCTTCAACCTCGAGCATGGTCCGGATACGACTGTCGCGAGCGCTCTGATGGCGGCTCTTGAACAGCCAGCTGTAGACTTCCTGGCGCTCGAACTGGCTGGCTTTGACCACCTCGCTGAAGGTCGCCTCGGGATGGTTGAGCAGGTAGCCCACCAGCCACAGGTCCAGCGGGTGCACCTTGGCGATATAGCCCTGGTCGGGCAGGTCATAGGTACCGGGGCCGTAGGCTTTGTAGAGCTTTTGCAGGCGCTCGTCGGTGAGTTTCTCACTGGTTTTGATGCCGTTCAGGTGCGCGCGCACGAACAGGTCGAAGCTGCCCTGGCTGGCGTTGGGTAACAAGTAACGGTGCACGGCGGCCAGGCGGATCGGCGTGGGGCGCAGGCCGTCGAGAAAGGTGTCGAGGCGGGCCTGGGTGTCTTTCTTCTGGTACTTCTTCCAGAACTTGCGCAGGAACGTCGTGCCCTCGCGGTCGGCGAAGTTGGCCAGGTATTCCTGGCGGCGCGGGTCACTGTCGTCCTTGAGCAACTCGGCGCTGTTGTTGGCGCCCGAATAGGTGCTGAAACGCACCAGGTCACGCATCAGGCGAATGAACGGCAGGTTGATCGACTCGCGCAGGGCGTCACGCAGGGTCGGGCTGCGGCCGTTGTCTTCGTTGCGAAAGTTGTGGAAGTGATGCATGCCGCCGCCGGTGAAGAAACCTTCGTTGGGGCTGGCCGAATAAGTGCGGTTGAGGGCGGCGTCGAGCATGTTGGCCAAGGATTTATCCGGTGTCTGGATCAGGTAGTCGACGGCCCAGCGGCTGATGCGGTCCTGTTCGGCGATGTCGACTTTCTTCAGGGCCGCGGGCGCTTGTGCGGCGTACTTGTCGTGCAGCTCGGTGATGATTTGCAGGTAGGTGGTCAGCACTCGCAGTTTGGCCGTGGAGCCCAGTTCGAGTTTGCTGCCTTCGTTGATATCGAAGGGCTGGTCGGTGTTGTCGGTTTGTACGCGTACCCGAGAGCCGTCCGGTGTCAGCTCGAACAGGGTAAAGCTGTAACGCACTTGCGCCGTGTTGGTTGGGGTCAGCAGGCGATCGCCGAGCAGGCCGACCTGGCGTGCGTAATCGGGCTCGGCGAGGCGCTTGAGGTAATCGCTGACCTGGGCCTGCAACGGCGCTTGCAGGGTGCTGGTGGCCGAGAGGTCGAGACGGTCCAGATCGTACAGCGGGCGGTCGAGCAGGGCGGCGAGGCGAGCGCGGGCCATGCTGATGCCTTTGTTCGTCTCGATGGGTTGCACCGTAGGTTGTTGCACCCAGTCGCGATAACTGACTTTGGACGTCAGCGCAGCCTGCAGCAGCGCAGGGGTAACCACACCGTTGTGGGCCAGCAGCCGCAGGTGGCTGTCGGTGAGTTGGGCCAGCTCTTCACGACCTTTGGCCAGGTAGTGAGACGGGCGGCGCTGGGCGATGATCAACGACAACACCTGACGCAGGGCCAGACCTTGCTGGGCATTCACCGGGCCGACCAGCGCCTGGTTGACCTGGTTGAAGTCGGCGCCGTACCACACCCGCAGACCCTCGGCCAAGCCGTGCACTTCGCCATGGCCAGGCACTGCCGACAGCGGCACGCTGTTGAGGTAGTCACGCAGGATATTCTGCCGCGCCGGTAAGGTTTGCGGCCCGTTGCGATAGGCACGCACGGCGGCGGAAAACATCTGCCGCAGTTTCTCGCCGCCCGACACGGTCAGGCCATCGGGAGAGTGGCGGTATTTTTCCAGCTGCGTGGCCAAGGTGCTGCCGCCGGCACTCTGTCCTGGCAGGTGCAACACCTTGGCCACTTGTGACCACGCGGCGTTGGCAAAGCGCGGCCAGTCCACGGCAGGGTTGGCCTGGGGTTGAGTGGGGTCGAGCAGGTCGCGATTTTCAATGAACAACAGGCTGTTGACCACCAGGGGAGGAATAGCGTCGAAGCGCTCATACAACTGTTGCGGGTACTTGTACTGGTAGAGCGGCACGGCGCGGCAATCGGTGATGGACAGCCCGGCCTGGATCTTTTCCGCGTAGGGCACGAACAGGCCCTTGGCGCTGTAGTCCATCAATTGCGGCGAAAAGCGTGCCTGGGCCTCGATCACATAACCACGCTTGAGCAAGCGCGGCAGGAAGGTGCCGAGCTCGCTGTAACCCAGGCGTCGGTCGAACGGGCCGGCACCGGGATAAATCATGGCATCGCTGGGGCCAGGTTGTACCTGGTAGGTCAGGGAACGCGCCAGGCGGCTGAGTTCCTGGGCTTGCAGGCGTGAGGTGCGCATTTCTTTGGCGGTGGCAAACCCGAGGGCCACCAGCGCCATCAGCACGATCAACCAGAACAGGCGCCGCACATAGCGGGGCCGGGGTTTATTTTTGGGTAAAGGCGCTGGGTCCGGACTGCCTTGTAGTTTCGCAGCCTTGCTTGATTCGGTTTGCCACAGTGCGCCCATAGTCGATTGACCCCTGCACGCAGATTGATCGGACTTGCCTGAAGCTTAGTCGCGGGTAGCCGGTTGGGGAAAAAATGTGTTCATGGCACCGGATACTTAATGCTGGTCTCCAGTATGTGCAGCCAGGTCGGGTCATTGGCCGGTGCCCAGCGCCGGCTCACGCCATCATGGAAAAACACCATCTTGTCCTCCAGGTACCAGACGGTCATTTTTATCTTCAGTTGCCGTAGATAGTCCTGCGCCCGACATGTAATTGAAGCCCAGGGGTCGCAGATAGACAGGTTCGCCCAGCCGGCGCCCTGGAAATCCAGGGTCTGGGTCAAGCCCGCAGGGACCGTACCCACCACCACAAAGGTATGGCCCCGGCAGCTCCACACATGAGCGACGCCGCCATTGGTTCGGATCATTTCACACGCCACATGGGCCATCTGGTCACAATTGCCGGCACCGGTCTTGAGAATGACCTCGGTGTAGTTCGGGTGACCGATCTTGCTGTACTCCCACATCACCACGGGTTCAGCTTCTTGCAGTCGCAGCATTTCTTGCGGGGTTTCACCTACGACGTTGGCGGATCTCAGGCCGGTCCTCTCCAGCATGGCTTGAGTGCTGGCGTTGGCTTGCTCGGCGAGGTACTGATTGTGCTGGGCGCCCAGGCCGGGGTTTGGCGGCCAGATGTCCAATTGGACCGGGCGCGAGGCGACGCTGATGTCCAGGCGTCGCCCGTTATCCGAGGCATTGAGCAGCAATTCGCGCTGTTTCATGACACTCAGGGTGCTGGCTTTCTGGCGGATTTTCTCGATTTTTGCGGGCAAGAATCCGCGCTTGTTTAACTGCCGGTACAGGACTTCGAGGGTCGGCAGTGTCACCAGCGGTTGGTCGGGAATCATCCCACCTGCGCGTAAAAACTGCATTTTGGTGTCGCAATAGGCCCTGATCAGGGCTGTGTCGTCGCCACCTTGGCTGAAATCCAATTGGTGGAATTGCAAGGTGTTGGCGCCGCTGGGCGTTGCATTTGTCCGGTAAAAAACCCCCACATCGGGCTCGGCCACCCAGTAAGGCGTTGTCGTGTTGGGGAGGGTGATCTCCAGCGCCCGGAGGGTTCGGCGGTCATTGATGAGGTTTACCAGCCCGTCGATTTCCACCACTTGGGTTTTACGGGTGAGCAGGTTGTCCAGGTCGTCTTCGGGCAAGCCGAACTGTGGTTCGTTGTCTATGCGCCTGCCGCTGACCTGTTGTTGGTAGATCAATGCAGAGGGTTGGGGGTGAGGGATCAGCTCGAAGACGTCGTAGTGCGGGGTGACATCATGCACGTTTCGGTAATAGACCAACTGGCGTTTGTTGCCATCCACCATCGGTGCCGGCTGGATGCGAATATGGTCGAGGGCCTGGACTCGGCGTCTATGAATCGAGTCCTTAAAGGCATACAGCCTTTTGGTGAAACAGATGAGGGGCACTCCCGGGCTGCGCTTTGCTCTGCCGGCGGGGCAGACCGTGTCGAAGTGCTCGGTGAGCTTGGCATGGGCCACTGAGGTGAGCTCGTCCAGATGGCTGGGGTGCGTATGGGACAAACGCCAGACGCGGCCTTGGTCCAACAAGTCGGTCGCGTCGACGCGTTGAATGAGCACGGGCGTCGTGTCGAAAAAGGCTTCTACAACGAGCGCTTTGTAGCCGTCGGCGAAGCTGACCGGGGTGATGGCCATCGTGGTGTCCAGTTGCAAACCCTCCAGCGCGGGACCGTAGGGCCTTGCACTGAAGGGGTCAAAGGCATGCCAGGCGTTGGCGCGCCTGATCGCCAGCACGGGCGTCAACCCCTCAGGGTGCATCAGAACGCCAGGCCTGACGTCGGCGCGGTTGATCAGCCGGGCGTAATCCATCGTCGCCCCGTGGGCCAGCCGTTGTTGGGCATGACGCAGTGCGCCTGCCAGTGCCCGCTGGCCAGAGTGGTTTAACTTGGCCAGACCATAGGTCGTCAGGCGCACCAGCGACGGCACTGCCTCCAATGGGTTGATCAGCTCATTGATAAAGGTGGCACTGAGTTTGGTCAGGTGCAGCAGTTTCAAGTAGGCCGGTGCGGGCTTGATCAGGCGGCTCCAGCCACTGGTAATAAAGCCTTTGGTCGGCATGATCAAGCCAAGCATGTCGAAGAAACAGCCGAGGGTGCCATCGAGTACACGCTTGATTTCCCCTGACGCGAGGTCGTGGCCGCAGGTCCAGAAAGGTATGAAGCCCAGTAGCGCCTCTGACAGCCGCTTGCTGTTTTTTTCCCGCTCTTCATGGAGGGTCAAGCCTTTGGCCTGGGCCACCCAAATGTCGATATCGATGAAAAAGTGGTGATTGACGATGGTGCTCGCCAACGTGAGGTTTCTTGGCGAGTCGAACACCAGCGGACGGGCAGTGGCCGGTAGCCCTGCGAAGTGGCCAAGTCGATCCACGATAACGGTGCAATACTTGCCAGGTGTGGGTGGGCGGCCTTTGAAGTAGGCGTCCTCATCAATGGCCAAGCGACTGCCCTCCTGCAAATACGCGATCGGTCGTGTGCTGTGGGGGGAGCCGGTGGTGACTTTGAGCGGGCGGCCTCCCAGTTCCAGCACGGTGGGGAGGCGGGTGTTTTGTTGCACCTGGTTGAGCAGGGGAAACAGTTCGTAGTCATGAACGGTATTGCCTGCCGTACAACGCAGGATGAAGCCGAAGCGGCCGGTACGGGCCATTTTCTCCCCGGGCCCTTCCTCGATCAGCGGCTTGTTGGCGGCTTGCCTCACCACGAGCAGTTGTACCGCCCCCTCGTGTAAGCGCTTGCGGTCGGCCAGAGGTAACTGCGACAGTAGGTAACTGATCGCTCGGAGATAGGCTTCTTTGAGTCGTTGGGTGTAAGCCCCCGCGGCCTCGCTGAACAGCGCGTTGACATCGCGCAACCGGCCAAAGTTTTTTTTCAGCGTGGTGAGGTCGAGTTCGGGTTCGGTTGAGCGCCATTTATCGTCAAAGGGTTGCAGGTGGCCGCCCATATGCAGATCCACCAACGACTGAAGCTTTACGCCCGTGGTCGGCCTGTAGGAGGGGAGCCGAGAGGGGCCTTGCCCTTCTTGCAGGCATTTTTTCTTCAGCCCGCGGTGGTTGGGGAAGACGCGTTTAAGGTCATTCAAGGCCAGGCGGCGGCGTGGGATGAGCGTGCTGCGCAAGGTTTCGGCTGCGTCGTGCAAGGTCTTTATACGGGCTTTCAGGCGCTCTTTGACGGTGTCGATTGCATTGGGTCGATAGGTCTGCGCAGGTTGCAGTTCGCCTTGGACGATTGCCCAGTCGATCAGGCTGGCGGTGGCGTAATACTCGCGCCACCAGCGCTCCTGGTCCGTCGCAGGCGCCTGGGTGGCGAGGGCGATGATATCGCTGAACGCCAGCTGTCGTGTTGACCCGCAGGCGAGCTCTTCTGCCAGCATCACGCCTTGTTTGAACAGCATCCAGGCGTGGGAGGTCATGAAGTACAGCGAATCAGGTATGCCTTGCACCAAGAATTCCGGTGCGATACCGGCCAGCAACAGGTGCGCGGCCAACGCTGTGGATTGAGAGGTAGCCACACCGACTTCGATCAGGTGCAGCTCAAGTGAGCGGCGCAGGTCTGCATAACGACGTCCATGGTAATCGCTGTGGTTCAGGTTCAGGCCGGCGAGGGTGTATCGCGCTTGTGCGGCCTGTGGGTCGAGACTCAGGATCAGCGCGGCAAGGACCAATGCGTCTCGGCTGGCGTTGCTGGTCGCTTCACCGGGGGCGTGGCCAAACCAGCCCACGGCGCCGAGCAACGAGTCGGCCAGCGTCTGCGCACGGGGAGTGGCAAGCAATTGTTGCAGTTGCCCATCCGGTGGCCCAGGCGGCAGATCGGCGGCCAGCAGGTTGAACAAACCGGGGCTGGGTTGTGGGACGAACGTGGCGCTGATCTGGATCACCTCGGCGCGTTGTTCGGTTGAAAGGGTCAGTGCACCCGGTAGTGGCATACCCAGCGCTGCCCAGTAATTGCCCAACGGGGGGCTAGCGAGCCGGGTGGTTTCGAGGCGTTGTCGATACTGCCGCAAGGCGACGTCGGAATGCGCCAGATCATTCACGGGCGGCACCGGCACCGGTTCGCTGCGCCGCAGTTGTTCCATCAGCTCCCAGGCCGCCTCGCGATTATCCGGCAACGGCAGGTCGTGCAAGCTGAGCAACTGGGCGAGGCTGAATTGGCCGTCCTGATGGACGAACAGGTTCATGGCCGAAGCGCAGGCTTGCAAGCGTTCAAGGCGATCGCCCAGCGGCAGCTGCGACAGTTGTTCATGGCTGATGTCCACCCGTTGACCCCAGGGGCCGGCGCCTCTGATCGAGTGTTGCTGGTGGTCAAATTCGTACAGGCCTTGGGTCAGTGCATCGGGGCGAGTCAAGGCGAGAAACTGCGGATGCTCAGTGATCTCCCCGAGTAACGTGGCGGCGGTCTTCATGGTCACGGCCCAGAACGAGCCGCAAGCCAGCGGGAGTCGGCAGCGATACACACTCAACAGGTTGAATGTGTGTTCGTTCAGGTCGTCTTCGACGATCTGTGCGTGCAGTGCATTGGCTGCCGCGTGCAGATCCTGATTCAGTCGCCCGAACGCGTGCGCGAGCGCAGGTTCGGTCTTACCCAGTGCGTCAATCAGCACGCCGCGTTGGGCAGGCGTAGTCGGTTGGGGGCAGCCCTGGAACCGCAGCACTTGGCGGGCGCTCAGTGACAGGTTTGCGCCAGGATAGGCCAGGCCGAAGGCATCTGGGTCGATGATCTGGGCGATGGCCAGGATGGGCGGCGCGAGCTGCTGCCAGCCGCTGGCATCCGCATCGGTGAAGGTGGCACCGTTGGCATACAGAGTGCCGTTGCGCACGTTCACTTCCATCGGGTTGAAACGCCGCTGCCCGGCCCAGGCCACGAAAGAGGGGCGGTCGAGCGCTTGGCGATAGAGCACAAGCCAGCGGCCGAGGGCGCAGTGGGCCGGCACCGTGATTGAGTCTGCGGGGGCGTAGGGTTCGGTCTTAAGGTGTGCGATTAAGGTGTTCAGCAGTTGCCGGTCGCCTTCCCGGCGCGGGGAGGGGGCCGGCTGCTCAGGTGGGGTGGTCAATTCAGTCATCCATGAAGTCTCGTTAAGGTGATGACTGAGCGTGCCGGTTGCGGGCGCAGTCTTCATCGGGACCTTTCGCCTTTTTCCAGGGTTTGTATCGCTATGGCGTGAAAGCCTTGAGATAGAGCCCCTCGCAGTGACCATTGGGCGATGGTAGGGGCATGACGATGCACCCTGGCTGTGCAATACTCGCCGCCGTTTCGCCTCGTGGTCTTTCACGCTTGGCTAGGTAATGCCCCTCCATAAACCGGCTTTTTCCCGCGAAATACCGCTGAAATTGGCGTGTTTTATAGTGAAAGACCCTGTCTCCAGGTTTTTATACTGCATGCCCCGCTGATCTTGCCCGGCAAGAAGGGCCCGTCCATGAGGCGGCCCCGGTTTCGACAAGGGCGCAGGCTTACCGGCCTGCACCCCGCAAACTCGACGGACAATCCAATAACAAAATGAGGTTGTACCCTTATGCCAGTAGGCAACCCACTGCCCCATGGCGAGACCGTTCAAGGCGGCCCGCTCAAACGCGAACTCGGTGAACGGCATATTCGCCTGATGGCCCTCGGCGCCTGTATCGGTGTCGGCTTGTTTCTCGGCTCGGCCAAGGCCATTGAAATGGCCGGCCCGGCGATCATGCTGTCGTACATCATTGGCGGCCTGGCGATCCTGGTGATCATGCGCGCCCTCGGCGAAATGGCGGTGCACAATCCCGTCGCCGGCTCGTTCAGTCGTTATGCCCAAGACTATCTTGGCCCATTGGCCGGTTTCCTGACCGGCTGGAACTATTGGTTCCTGTGGCTGGTGACCTGCGTGGCGGAAATTACCGCCGTGGCCGTGTACATGGGCGTCTGGTTCCCCGACACCCCGCGCTGGATCTGGGCCCTGGCGGCGTTGATCAGCATGGGCACGATCAACTTGATCGCGGTCAAGGCGTTCGGTGAGTTCGAGTTCTGGTTTGCCCTGATCAAGATCGTCACGATCATTGCCATGGTCATCGGCGGCGTCGGCATCATCGCGTTTGGTTTTGGCAATGACGGCGTGGCGCTGGGTATTTCCAACCTGTGGGCCCACGGCGGCTTTATGCCCAACGGCATCACGGGCGTGTTGATGTCCTTGCAGATGGTGATGTTCGCCTACCTGGGCGTGGAGATGATCGGCCTGACCGCCGGTGAGGCGAAGAACCCGCAGAAGACCATCCCCAGTGCCATCGGCTCGGTGTTCTGGCGCATCCTGCTGTTCTACGTGGGGGCGTTGTTCGTGATCCTGTCGATCTACCCATGGAATGAAATCGGCACCCAGGGCAGCCCATTCGTGATGACCTTTGAGCGACTGGGTATCAAGACGGCTGCCGGCATCATCAACTTCGTGGTGATTACCGCCGCGTTGTCGTCGTGCAATGGCGGCATCTTCAGCACCGGGCGCATGCTCTACAGCCTGGCGCAAAACGGCCAGGCACCTGCCACGTTCGGCACCACGTCGAGCAACGGCGTACCGCGCAAGGCGCTGCTGTTGTCGATTTTCGTGCTGTTGCTGGGCGTACTGCTCAATTACATGGTCCCGGAAAAAGTCTTTGTGTGGGTCACTTCCGTTGCCACGTTCGGCGCGATCTGGACCTGGTTGATGATCCTGCTGGCCCAGCTCAAGTTCCGCAAAAGCCTGAGCCCGGCTGAGGTGGCGGGGCTCAAATACCGCATGTGGTTGTACCCGGTCAGTTCCTACCTGGCGCTGGCGTTCCTGATGCTGGTGGTGGGGCTGATGGCGTACTTCCCCGATACCCGTATCGCACTGTACGTCGGCCCGGTGTTCCTGGTGCTGCTGACGGTGCTGTTCTACGCGTTCAAGTTGAAGCCGACGGGGGCGCTGGCGCGTTCTGCCTGAACGAGGCGCTCCGGCCGCGGGCTAGTACGCTGCGCGCTGTCGTGGGCCGCCGGCAAGTAAGCTCAAGGCCGGTTTTGGGCGCGAGTGACGCGGTAAAAAACCTTCAACCGATGCTGAGGTTGAAGGTCTCCCATTTGAGCGGAATCAGTCGTGGGCGACGGCGGGTTTCTCGTGGACCTCGTACCACAGGTCAATGTCTTTGTGTGCGTGGATCACGATCGGTTTATCGCTGCTGTACTCAAGCATGTTGTCCCCTAGTAGCCATAGCGGGCGTGCTCTTCCCGGTACGAGCCGGCATCGAAGCCTTGGGGTAAATTCGTTGTCAGGGGTTTCGATCTGGAAATAGCCCGCTGGTGTCGCGGCAATCCTGCCGACCAGATGGGGTTCGCTGACGTGTAAGACCTGTGCTCTGCAGTCGCCCTTCACGGTGATGTTTGCCCGGATCGCGACGACAAGACTCTCTGCGTCGTCGCGTTCTTCCAGCCAGAAAATATGTTTTCGATAGGGGTCTTTGACGGGGGCATTTTCTGGACTATCAACAGCGTCCGTTGAATGCAGTGCCGCCAGAACGGTAGTGACTATTTCGGAAATGACATGTGGCGTGATGTCCATGGTTTGTCTCGTCCTTTGAGTGTTGTGAACTGCAAGGCGATTTAATCGCTCAACGCTCCTTGGAGAGCGTTAGATACTTGTATGCCTGCCGCCCCTGAGGCCAGACATCGCGAGCACTGCGCCTGTGCATAACACGGGGCATCCGGTTTTGCGCCTTAGCGCTTTGCTCATATCTATCTATCCCTCCAACGATAATTCATTCCCTAGGCTGGCTGCTTCGACTGCTACCTTTGAAGAGTGACTTCATGTCTGAAAGCAATCCACTGCTACTGCCCTACGACTTGCCACCGTTCTCAGCCATCCGAGCAGAACACTTGGTGCCCGCCATTGAGCAGATCATCGCGCAGAGCCGCAACACCACCGCCACGATCATTGCCAGCCAGGCGTCATTCCCTACCTGGGACGACCTGGTACAAGCCGTGGAGGAACTGGAGGCACGCCTGGATGGCGTTCTCAAAGTCATTGAACTGCTTGACTCTATTCCCCAAGAGCCGACTTGGCAGCAGGCATCGCACCGCAGTTATGAGCTTGCAGTGCAGTACAGCGCCGAGCTGGCCGCGAACAATGACCTGTATCAGCTCCACCGCCAACTTGCCGATAGCCCGATCGCAGCCCTTTTCAATCAACAACGCCAAAGTGCGTTGCGTAAAATACTGCGCAAGTACCACTTGGCTGGCCTTGATCTTTCGCCTGAGCAGCAGCACCGGCTGAAAGCGTTGAACCTGCAAATCGACGCGTTCAGTCAGGAGTTCCTGCGCCGCGTGAGAGACTCCAACGACGCATGGCGTAAGCACATCCAGGACAAGGCGCTGCTGAGCGGGCTGCCTGATACCGCCCTGGCACGCATGGAGGTTGCGGCTCGGGACGCAGGGCTGGAGGGTTGGTTATTAACCCTTTGCGCGCAGTCCTTTCAGGATGTGATGAGCTACGCCAACCATCGAGCCTTACGCCAGGAAGTGCTGGTGGCTTACTACAGTCGTGCCGTGGGTACTGGCCCTGACGCCATTGCTACCGACAATGAGCCGGTTCTGACAGTGTTGCTCGACACTCGTCACCAGAAAGCACAACTGCTGGGTTATGCCAACTTCGCCGAACTGGCACTGGTGGAACAAATGGCGGAGTCGACCGATGAGGTCACTGCATTTCTTCATCAACAGGTTGATCAGGCACGCACGACATTTGCCCATGAGACACAACAACTGCAACGTTATGCCGCGCAGCAGGGGGGCGATGCTCTGGAACCCTGGGATTACGACTATTTCGCGGAAAAAATTCGCCAGGGCGTGGCTGGCGTCTCCCGAGACGTAGTGCGCAATTACTTCCCGTTGGACACGGTGCTGCAACGCTTGTGCTCGTTCACCAAAACGCTGTTCGGCGTTGAGCTGATCGAACAAACCACGGTTGATACCTGGCATCCGGATGTGCGGGTATTTGAACTCAGGGAGTACGCGGAGCCGATTGGGCATTTGTTTATTGACCCTTATCGCCGCGTGGCGGGCGGCGAGATTGGCGCCGCCTCGGGCTTGCGTAATCACCGCATGACCGCCGAGGGGCGTCCACAGCGGCCGATAGCCGTGCTACGCAGCCAGTTGCCACGACCGACAGCGACCCAGCCTTGCTTGCTGGATCATCTGCAATTGAGGGTCTTGTTGCATGAGTTCGGCCACTGCCTGCAGCATTTGTTGACCGCCGCTCCCTATCGGGCGATTTCGGGTATGGGCCAGTTAAGCCACGATACGACAGAGTTTTTCGGCCAGGTGCTGGAGCAATTCTGCTTTACTGCACCCTGCCTGATCTGGCTGTCCGGCCATTTCCAGACGGGAGATCCCTTGTCTGACGATATGGCCAATCAAATGAGCCGATGGGTTCGCACCCAGACCAGCCACGAGACTGCCAGTGTCTTGCTCACGGGCCTCGTCGACTTCGAGTTGCACCGTACCTACGGCGACGGGCGTACACCTCATGAGGTTTTCACCCACGCCAACGTTGAAGTCGGGCATTTGCAGTGGCCTGATGGCACCCGCCCGGTCAACAGCTTCGAACAACCGATGGGGAGCTATGGGGCCAGAATGTATTCCTACCTGTGGTCCGGTGTCCTGGCCCGCCAGGCTTTTGAACGGTTTGAGCGTGATGGCCTGTTCAATCCAGAGACCGGCAAAGCCTTCCGTGACGCGTTCATCACGGAGGGGGATACCCGTACGCTGTTGAACTCACTTGCGCTTTTTCGGGGGGAAGGCGCGCGATGCGACAAGCATTCCACCGGTGCATGAAGCGCGGGTGCATAGGTAGCCCCTGGGCTGAATCCTGAAACGCCAGAGTGATCTTCTCAGCTCACTCACGGCTGCTCACTTGCGCAGCCAAGCCAGCGATTCACCCTGATCTGGGACGCTCATTACCGAACGCCATGCCAAGGGCAAGGCAAGCCGTTCAGGCCGTGGCGGCCTGTCTCGGTTGATTCAGACGCTTGTTGAATTCTAGCCATGCCGCCAGCAACGCCATCACGCCAGTCCCCACCAGCGCGGTGTAGATCTGCATGGCGAAAGCATCACCGGTCAGGGCGTTGAGCATGTCCGCCAACGGCGCCAGCAGCACGCCCAGGCAGAACACTTCCAGTGAATAACGCCCCATCCGGCAGGTTTGCTGCGCCAGCCAGTTTTGCGTCCAGGCGCGCCCCGGCAAGAGTTTGGCGGTGACATAGGCCAGTGCCAGGAAATGCAGCAGGCGCACGGGCGACAGGTCGGTCTTGCTGATCGGGTACAGCCGCTCGCTGAGGGCCGACGGCATGAAGGCGTCGTGGATCTCGGGCCAGCGCCAGGCGATGGTGATCACACCGGCGGCCAGCGTGTAGAGCGCCGCCATGACGAACAACGGCTGGCGCAGCAGTGGCCGATTGTCCTGCGGGCGTGGCTGTTGGCTACGGATCGCCGCTGCGCCTCCCAGCACAAACAGCAACTGCCAGGTGACCGGGTTGAAGTACCACACACCGTCGGCAATTGCCGCCAGGTTCCATCCCAGGTGAGGTGCCAGCAGGTACACCCCCAGCGACACGGCCACCACCGTCCAGGTGCGGCTCAGGAGCAGGGGCAGTACCAGCGGCAGCCCGGCCAACAGCACGATGTACAGCGGCAACGGGTCCATCAGGTTGGGTTTGAAGCGCAGCAGCAGCTCATCGACCAGGGCTTGTTGTGGGTGGGCGACGAAGTGCGTCAGGCCCATCTCTGCAACCAGGTCGCGGGTTTCCACATGGCTGTTGGCGAAGAACACGATGCCCATCAACATCGCCAGCAGGAAGATATGCACCACGTACAACACCCAGGTGCGACGCAGGATCTTCAGGCAAGCCATCCAGTAACCCTCGCGCTGCAGGACCTTGCCGTAGGCCAGCACCGAGGCGTAGCCGGCAAGAAACACAAACACTTCAGCCGCATCGCTGAAGCCGATATTGCGCAGGGTGATCTGGCCGAGTGGGTTGTGGGGGACGTGATCCCAGAAAATGAAGATCAACGCCAGGCCCCGAAAAAAATCGATGCGTGGGTCGCGTCCGTTCAGCATGGCTGCGGGCTCTTGTACAAATAAGTTTAGTAATGACAGGTGCAGGGCGCAGTTGTCCCACGCCGCACGTCGGGCGGGCGCAGGTTGGCGGTATTTGTAAGCAATTGCAAAGGCGGGATATTACTGAATGTCTCTAGACATCGATGATCACCAACGTGCCTTGGCTGCCGGCGAGTACGGCATGGGGGATACCG
The DNA here is from genome assembly GCF_023242475.1 of Pseudomonas sp. MWU15-20650. Lineage (GTDB taxonomy): Bacteria > Pseudomonadota > Gammaproteobacteria > Pseudomonadales > Pseudomonadaceae > Aquipseudomonas. Next base: position 75,479 of record NZ_JALJFG010000008.1, read on the forward strand.
GCTTGCACGAGGTACATCTGGCCGGCTTCCACGCGGATTTCTTGGTGATCGATGCGCAGGCGTAACTGACCGCTGATCACCAACAAGCCTTCGTTGTAATCATGAGTTTCTTGCGCATACGCCTGCTCATCCATGCGCAGCACCTTGATCCGCGCCGGGCCGACCTGGCCCAGGCGTTTGGATTTCCAGCTTTCAGGCAATTGCTCGGCGATGCCGGCGAAGTCCAGTAACGGCATGTGAATCTCCTGGTTTTCAACGATGCCGTCGGTGGTCCGGTTCAGCGGGTAATGATCTGCAAATGGTTACGCAGCAACGACCTCATGCGGCTCAAAACTATCGGCCCGTGCCATCTGCCACATGCGCGAATAAAACTCGCCATTCACTTCACCCGTGAGCAATTCACCGGGCTTCAAGAACACATGCAACTGCGAGAACAGCTTGATTTCAGTCGCCGACATGCGTCGCACCAAGTGCTTGGCCGACAGCTGCGACGGATGATCCAGGCCGGCGGCGGCGAGCATTTCCGCCAGCGCTTTGAGGGTGTTGCGGTGGAAATTGAACACGCGCTGGGCCTTGTCGGGCACCACCAGGGCTCGCTGGCGCAGTGGGTCCTGAGTGGCGACGCCGGTCGGGCATTTGTTGGTGTGGCAGCTTTGCGACTGGATGCAGCCGATAGCGAACATAAACCCGCGTGCCGAGTTGGCCCAGTCGGCACCGATGGCCAGGACGCTGGCGATATCGAAGGCGCTGACGATCTTGCCGCTGGCGCCGAGCTTGATCTTGTCGCGCAGGTTCAGGCCCACCAAGGTGTTATGCACGAACAACAGACCCTCACGCAGTGGCACGCCGATATGGTCAGTGAACTCCACCGGTGCGGCGCCGGTGCCACCTTCCTTGCCATCGACCACGATAAAGTCCGGGAGGATGCCAGTTTCGAGCATGGCCTTGGCGATGCCCATGAACTCCCAGGGGTGGCCGAGGCAGAACTTGAACCCCACGGGTTTGCCGCCGGACAGTTCGCGCAGCTGGGCGATGAACTGCATCATCTCGATCGGCGTGGAAAACGCGCTGTGGCGCGACGGCGAGATGCAGTCTTCACCCATCATGATGCCGCGGGTATCGGCGATTTCCTGGGTGACCTTGTGCTTGGGCAGGATGCCACCGTGGCCGGGCTTGGCACCCTGGCTCATCTTGATTTCGATCATGCGCACTTGCGGGTTTTGCGCCTGCACGGCGAAGCGTTCCGGGTCGAAACGGCCATCGCTGGTGCGGCAACCGAAGTAGCCGCTGCCCAGTTCCCAGGTCAGGTCGCCGCCATTCTCGCGGTGGTAGGGGCTGATGCTGCCTTCGCCGGTGTCATGGGCAAAGTTGCCGAGCTTGGCGCCTTGGTTCAGGGCGCGGATCGCATTGGCGCTCAACGAACCGAAGCTCATGGCCGAGATGTTGAACACCGACGCCGAGTACGGCTGTTTGCACTGCGGGCCGCCGACCATCACGCGAAAGGCGCTGGGGTCGCTCAGCGGCGCCGGGCGCATGGAGTGGCCGATAAATTCGAAGCCCGACTGGTAGACGTCGATCAGGGTACCGAAGGGTTTGTCGGCGGATTCATTCTTGGCGCGCGAGTAAACCAGCGAGCGCTGGGCCCGGGAGAAGGGCAGGGCGTCGCTGTCGGACTCCAGCAGGTACTGGCGAATTTCCGGGCGAATGGCCTCCACCAGGTAGCGGATATTGCCCAGGATCGGGTAGTTGCGGCGCACGGCGTGGGGGCTTTGCAGCAGGTCGAAAATGCCGATCAGGCTGAGGATGCCGGTGACTAGGGTGATGGGCCATAGCCAGTCATGTTCGACAAAGGGCAGGCTGGCGAGGGTGAAAATGACGCACACGGCAAAGAAGGCGTAACGGCTTAGTAACGACAGGCTCATACGGTTTTCCTTGGTTCGGACTCTTCAGGTCGATCCGGCATTCTGCGCCCGTTCTGAAACCGAGGACAACAATTGAAGGCTCTGGGACGTCATTTGCGTGCCGACAGCGCGGCGAGGGAACTGTTTGCAGAGTGATGGCCACTATCCAGGCAGGGCGCCTGTTGCTCACGGGATGCCAATTAACGCACTTGGAGTCAATGAGTCATGCTCAACGTACCTTTTTTTGTTTCCCCTAAACCTTTCATTAATGACATGCCCATTCTCCAGCCTGTGGGGCATCAGCAAGATGGCGCGCGCGAAGGGGCGTTTGTGCAGAAAACACAGTGGGCCGACGATCATCAGCGCGACGCGCCCTACCCGAACTCCGCTGAAACCCAGTCGCTTGAGCTTCGGCGGTCTGTCGCTGAGGGGGGCAAGAACCTGTGGTTTATCCCGGGGCTGAGCAACATGATGCAAGGCGCTGGCAACGCCGGACCCGGCGCTGATGCCTTTATCAGCGGTGCGCTGGACGGCTTTCGTAAAACCTGCGAAGACGGCTTTGGCAAGGCGTTTCTCGGGGCGGCCACGGGGGATTACAGTGCGGTCGCCAAAGGCTACTGCGATGCGCTGAGAAAGAACGAGGCCACGCCGGGGGTCGTCAAGAGACTACTGAATCAGGGGGATGAGCTAACAAACCTGACCACTGCTGCGTTCCGGCTGATGAAGTGAGGAGCGCCACAACTCTGCTGGCTCGAGCCCTGAAAAAGCCGATGCATCATCCTGGTTCGGCGGCGTGTCTTACGCCGCCGTTTGCCGAATCGGCAGTACCACGCGAAATGTGGTGCCTTTGCCCAGTTCGCTGCTGACGAAGATATCGCCCTGGTGTTTCTTGACGATGCCGTAGGAGAGGGACAGCCCCAACCCAGTGCCTTCACCCACGGGTTTAGTGGTGAAGAACGGGTCGAAAATTTTCTTCACGGTCTCGGGTGCGATCCCACAACCGTTATCCGTGACTTCCAGCCAGACGTTCTCGCCCTCCACCCCGTTGCTGATGGTGATGGTGCCGCGTTCCGGGCCCATGGCTTGTGCGGCGTTGATCACCAGGTTCATCACCACCTGGTTGAGCTGTGAAGCCAGGCATTCGATGTCCGGCAGCGGCGTGTAGTGCTTGACCACATCAGCTTTGTACTTGAGTTCGCTGGCGACGATGTTCAGTGTCGAGTCGATGCCTTGGTGCAGGTTTGCGAATTGCCAGGTCTGGTCGTTATCGACCCGCGAGAAGTTTTTCAGGTCCTTGACGATCTGCGTCACACGGCCGATGCCCTCCTTGGACTCGCGGATCAGGATCGGAATGTCCTCCTTGAGAAAGTCCAATTCCAGGTCTGTGCGCAGTGTCCTGAGCTGATCGCGCTGCTCCGGTAGCGTGATGAGTTCCTCGCAGCGTTGATAGGCTGCCAGCATCTGTTGCAGTTGGCTGAAGTAGCTGTCGAGGGTGCTGAGGTTGGATGAAATAAAGCCCACCGGGTTGTTGATTTCATGGGCGACGCCGGCCGCGAGTTGCCCCAATGACGCGAGTTTTTCCGACTGCACCAGTTGGCTTTCCAAGTGCTTGCGTTCGTCGATTTCCAGTTGCAGCGCTTGGGTGCGTTGCTCGACCAATTGTTCCAGATAAGAGGTTTGCAGGGAGGCGCGCCGGGCCATGTCCCATTTATTGGCCAGCGTGTTGGCCATTTGCTGGACTTCAATGTTGTCGAACGGTTTTTTCAGGATCAGCAAGCGATCATGGGCGCGCAGGCGAAATAGCAGGTCTTCCCAGGAGTAATCCGAGTAGGCGGTACACACCACCACTTGCAGGTCGGGGTCGATTTTCCACAACTCCTCGATGGTCTTCGCGCCGTCCCAGCCTTGCGGCATACGCATATCGACAAAGGCCAGTGCGTAGGGGTGCTTTTGCGCCATGGCCGTGGTCAGCAGGCCCAAACCTTCTTCGCCGCCATACGCTGAATGCAACTCGAACAGCTGGGCCTGGGGTTTGGCGGTATCGCCAAACAGCGCCGACTCCATATCATCCAACGCCTGGTTGGACGCCACGGCAGGCATCAGAATTTTGCGGAAATCCTCATGAATGGACGGTGTGTCGTCAATCAACAGGATGCGCCGGTTGGGCGGTTGGTTCATGTGGTGGTTCCGGCAAGGGTAAGAGGGATCGTCAGGGTGAAGACCGCGCCAAGGCCCGGCCCGTCGCTGTGGGCGCAGAGCTGGCCATTCATTTCCACGGCAGCCAGGGCGCAGCTGTGCAGGCCGAAGCCATGGCCTTCCTTACGCGTGGTAAAGCCATGGGTGAATATCCGGGTCATGTTTTCGGCCGGTATACCTTCGCCATCGTCCTTCACGCTGATCTTGAGGGTGTTTTCATCCCCCGGTTGCACCGTCAGGGTCATTTGCCGTGGCCGGTGGGTGAGGTTGGACATGGCGTACTTGGCGTTGCTGATCAGGTTGACCATGATCAGCAGCAGCCGGTGTTTGTCGCCCAGAATATCCGGTACCGGCGCATATTCCTTGACCACCGTGACGTGATGGCGGTTCAAGGCGCCAGCGTTCATGCGCAGGGCGTCTTCCATCAAGGTGCTGATATTGACGGGTTCGAGCAGGGTGGAGGCGCCGGCGTAAGACTGCTGGGTCGAGACGATGTCCTTGATGTGGTCAACGCTTTTGCTTAACTGCGTCAACTCGTCGGCCATGCCTTGCTGTTCGAGTGCAATCGCTTCCACCAACTGGTTCAAGTAGCCGGGCAGCAATTTGCCCTTTTCGTCCTCGGTGAGGAAGCTGCCCAGGTCGTCCGGGTGCTCATTGATCAGTTGCATGGCTTTGCCCAGGCCCAGGGCTTTGCTGGTGCGCAGCTTGCGGGTGACCAGGTCGGCGGAGATGTTCACGCTGTTGAGCACGTTGCCGACGTTGTGCAGCACGTTGGTGGCGATCTCCGCCATGCCTGCCTGGCGGGCGCTGTCCATCAGTTCGCTCTGGGCATCCTTGAGCTGTTGCGTGCGCCGTTCCACACGTTGCTCCAGGGTTTCGTTGGCCGCCTGCAAGGCGCGATTGACGCGGTTGATCTCGGCGAAACTGCGCAGCAGGCGCACCGCCAGGTACAGCAGCAACACCACCAGCAAGGTCGAGAAGACCAGCAAGTAGCGATGGTATTGATGATCAACGAGGTCGGCGGTCTGCTGGTCCTGGTTGAGGTGGGTGGTCATGTCATCCAGGCGCTCGGCCACGGGTACCGCCGCAATCCGTTCGAGCAAGGTGTTGACCATCGGCTGCTCGCGCAGGATCAACGAAATATGATTGCTGAGGATATCCACCGGGGCCTGGAACTCCCGGGGCAGGAGCTGTTTGTTGGTTTCCAGTTTGCCCAGGCCCACCAGGATGTCTGCGGCGCGTTCGTCGCTGGTAACCTGGGCGAGCTCCAGGCTGCTGAGCAGCAGGTCGTAGGTGTCGGTGGCCACGGCTTGCAGTTGCAGTTGGCCTTCACTGTCAACGCGGTTGAACAGGGCCTGGATGTCATCTTCGGCCGTCGGCAGAAAGGCCAGTGAGTTGCGCAACACCGCGTTGTGGGATTTGAACTGGTCGACCAGCCGCGCCTTTTCCTGGATGGCGGCCTGATAAGCCAGTTGGGTGGCTTGCCACTGTATCTGGTCGGTGGGGCTGTGGTAGGTGTCGCGGCTCTCCAGCTCGGCCCAGATCCGCGTCATTTCCGTCAGCGGCGTGACCAATGGATCGTAGTTGTGGGTAATCGCGATCCGCGCCTTGAGCACTTCGCTGTCCCACTGGGCATTGAGCTGTTGGAGCTGGCGGATCAGGTCCCGTGACTGGGTGTAGCTGGCCGTCTGGTCGCGAGATGACATGAGGTACAAAAACACCAGCGTCGAGGCCAGCAGCAGGGTCATCAACCCCAGTAACAGTTGGCTGGTACGGCGGCGGGACAGCTGTGATCGCAGGCTCATAGGGGCTTGCCCGCCCATTGGCCGGTCAGGGTCTTGAGAAACAGGATGATCAGGTCCTTGTCTTCCTGGCTCGGATTACGCCCCAGTTGAAACTTGAACATCACGTCCACGGCCTCCTCCAGTGTCTTGGCCGAAGCGTCGTGAAAGTACGGCGCGGTGACCGCCACATTCCGCAGGCTGGGCACCTTGAACACGTAGCGGTCCTCCTCGTCCTGGGTCACCAGGTAGCGCCCCAGGTCTGATTCAACCGGGTTGCCGCGTGCCTTGAAGTAATCGCCCATCACACCGAACTTCTGGAACATGTTGCCGCCGATGTTCACCCCCTGATGGCAGGCGATACAGCCATAGTCCTTGAAGCGCAGGTAGCCGTATTTCTCCTGGGTCGTCAGGATCTCAGTGTTGCCTTTCAAATATTGGTCAAACCGCGAGTCAGGCGTGAGCAACGTGCGCTCGTAGGTGGCCAGGGCGTTTTGTACATTGGCGGCGGTGACGCCATCAGGGTACGCCTGCTGGAATGCGTTCTGGTAGGCGGGCAGGGCGGACAGGTTCTGCACCACGGTTTTCCAGTCGCTGCCCATTTCCACCGGGCTGATCACTACTTGCTCGACCTGCGCCTGGAGGGTATCTACACGGCCATTCCAGAACTGTTTGAAGTTCAGGCTGGCGTTGAACACGGTGGGCGTGTTGATGCCCACGGGTTTACCGTCGAAGCCAATGGAGAACGGCTTGTTGTCGGCGCCCCCGGTTTCCAGGCGGTGACAGCTGGCACAGGACAGCGTGTTGTTGACCGACAGGCGCGGCTCGTTGAACAGTTGGCGGCCCAGCTCGACTTTGGCAGGGTCGAGTGTGGGGATCTCCGGTAGAGGTTTCAGTGCTTCGTCCAGCGGCGCGGCCATCAGCGGCACAGCCGTGCCCGACCACAGCAGGAGCATGAGGCCGAGGCGATAAATCGAGACGTTGCTCAAGCGAGCACTCCTTGCAAGCATAGGGCTATTGATCGGGCATCAGTGTCGCACTGCCCACTTGCAGCAACGGGATGAAGTCCTTGGCCGGCAACGCCTTGCTGAATAGAAACCCCTGGCCCTCGTCACACTGCTGGGCCTTGAGGAAGTTCAGCTGCTCCACGGTTTCCACGCCTTCGGCGATGATATTCAGCTCCAGGCTTTTGCCCAAACTGATGATAGCGCTGATCAGTTGTTCGTCCCGGCTATTTACACCCAGGCCGTGTACAAATGATTGGTCGATCTTCAGCACGTCGATGGGAAAGCGCCGCAAGTAGCTGAGGCTGGAGTAGCCGGTGCCGAAATCATCCAGGGCCAGGCGTACGCCCATGGCCTTGATCCTTTGCAGAATCTCGACGGTTTCGTCGACATTCTGCATCAGTACGCTTTCGGTGATTTCCAGTTCCAGTTGGGTGGGCGGCAGGCCGGTCTGTTCGAGGATGATGGCCAGGTTGTCGACAAAGTCGCGCTGGCGGAAGTCGATCGCCGAGATATTCACCGAGATGCCCAGCGGTGGCAGGTTCATGCCACGCCAGGCTTGGGCTTGTTCGCAAGCTTGGCGCAATACCCACTGAGTCAGGCGCACGATCAGGCCGCTGTCTTCGGCGACCGGAATGAAATCAATTGGGCTGACCCAGCCCGATTGCGGTTGAAACCAGCGTGTCAGCGCTTCGGCACCCACCACCCGCCCGGATTTCAGATCCAGCTTGGGTTGGTAGTGCAGTACAAATTCGTCGCGCTCCAGCGCCTGGAGGATCGCGCTTTCCAGGTTTTGCTGGTGTTGGGCGTGCAGGTTCATCGCTTCGGTATAAAAACTGAAGTCGTTCGGGCCCCGTTCCTTGCTGTTGTGCATGGCCGTTTCAGCGTGTTTGATCAACCCCACCGCATTGGCGGTGTCGCTGGGGTAGAGGCTGATACCCAGGCTGGCCGTGACACTCAGGTCATGCCCCGCGATGTGGCGAGTATCGCTGACGGCCTTGAGCACCTTTTGCGCAATGTGCTGGGTTTGCTGGGGAGGCTGGATGTCGTTGAGCAAGATCACGAACTCGTCGGAGCCGTAGCGAAACACCGAGTCGGACTCACGCACTGTCGCCACCAGGCTTTGGCTGACTTGCTGGAGCACCTCGTCACCTGCCGGGTAACCCAGGGCATTGTTGATGCGTTTGAAGCGGTCAAGGCCGATAAACATCACCGCCAGTTGCGTGTCATGCCGCCGGCCCATTGCAATGGCTTGGGTCAGGCGGTCACCCAGCAACGTGCTGTTGGGCAATTGCGTGAGCGCGTCGTATTGCAACAGGTGCGAAACCTTGAGCAGTTCCTGCACACGTTCTTCAATGGTGCGCTCCAGGCCGATCACCTTCAGCGCGACGTCTTGGGCGAGTTGCCATTTCCAGGTCAGGGCGCTGGCCATCTGGCGGATTTCCAGATGGTCGAAGGGCTTTTTCAGGATCAGTAACTGATCGTTGTATTTCAACCGTGCTTCGATGGCTTCAAAAGAATAGTCCGAATAGGCCGTGCACAGGGCGATTTGCAGGTTGGGGTCGACGCTCCACAGCGCTTCGATGGTTTGCAAACCGTCCCAGCCGGGAGGCATGCGCATATCGATAAACACCATGGCATAGGGTGCACAGGCGTCCAGGGCCTTGTTCACCAGCACCAGCGCTTCCTCGCCCTGGTAGGCCGAGTCCAGCTCAAAGGCTTGGCGTACCGGCGCTGCGCTGCCGAAAAGGGTGGACTCCAAGGTGTCCAACGAGGGTTCGCCGTGCTCATCGGCGCAGAGAATCTTGCGAAAGTCCTGGTGGATCGAGGCGGTGTCATCCACGATCAGAATGCGACGGTTGGCCCGCGCGGCGTGTGTGTTCATGACGCGCTTCGCAGTTGCGCACGGCTAGAGAGCATAACGGTTCCTTCCCTGCTTCCATCTTTGAGCGGAGCACAGACTTCCTGTGACAGCATAGTCGAGCTCCCTTGATCTCGACGGCCTGTTGGCGTCAAATCAACCTGGCGCCTGCACGACGTCCCAAAGAGCATCAGTCGGCCTGGATCTTCCAGTGACGGCACAAGGTACGACGCAACGGTTCAATTTAGCTCAATTTGGATTTATTTAAAGGCAGAGCCACATGGATGAACAACTCGCTAGCAAGTCCACTGTTCTGCTGGTCGACGATGAAGAATCGATCCTGAACAGCCTGCGCCGCCTGTTGCGCGGCCAGCCCTATGAGCTGGTGTTGGCCACCAGCGGTGCGCAGGCGCTGGAGATCATGGCTAGCCGGCCCATTGACCTGGTGATGAGCGATGCACGCATGCCCGGCATGGACGGGGCGACGCTGTTGGCTGAGGTGCACCGTCTGTACCCCACCACCAGCCGTATCCTGCTGACCGGTTATGCCGACCTGACGACCATCATCAAGGCGATCAACGAAGGGCAGATCCACCGTTACATCAGCAAACCCTGGAATGACGAAGAGCTGCAGTTGGTGTTGCACCAGTCCCTCGAGCATCAGCGCCTGGAACGCCTGGCGCGGGCACAGAGCGAGCAGCTCAAGGTCCTCAACGCCACGCTGGAAAAACGTGTGGCGTCGCGCACCTCCGAATTGCAGCAGACCGCCGACATGCTTGACCTGGCCTACGACGAACTCAAGCGCAGCTACGTGACCGGCACTGAAGTGTTTTCGCTGTTGGCCAACCTGCGCTTGCCCAAGGACAAACAGACCAACCGTGCGTTGATCGAACTGATCCGCGTGTACTGCGCCGCCCAGTCCATCGATGAAGCCACGACGCGTGACCTGACCATGGCGGCGGCGTTGTACAACATCGGCAAGTTGAGCTGGAGCGACAACATGATGGTTGCACCGTCGGACAAACTGCACAGCACCGACCGCGGCTTGTATCGTGAGTACCCGGCGCAAAGCGAATCGCTGCTGATGGCCCTGGAACCGATGAAGGATGCCGCCCGGATCATTCGTCATCACCAGGAGCGTTGGGACGGCTCGGGGTTTCCCGACCACCTCAAGGGTGATGCTATTCCGCGGGAGTCGCGGCTGTTGAAATTGGCCGTGGACTTCATCGAGTTGCAGAAAGGCTTGATCCTTGAACGGCATTTGAACAGCGACGAATCCCTGCTGTATATCCGCAAATACGCCGGTCGCCTGTATGACCCGGAGTTGGTCGAGGATTTTGTCCTGGCCTGCGCGACCTTCCTGAGCGATGTGACCCTGGGGGACCCCTGCGTCAAGGCCCTCACCACTCGAGAACTGGAAGCCGGTATGGTCCTGGCACGCAACCTCAATGCCGATAACGGTATGCTGTTACTGAACGCCGGCAAGGTGCTGAACTTGCCATTGGTGGACAAATTGATCGCCTTCGAGGCAATGGAAGGCGCGAAATACTGCGTATTTATTAAACAACTTGACGAGACACCGAATCTTTCATGAGCCATTCAACGATCCGTATCGCCGCGGCCCTCCTGATCGGCCGCAATGGCCAAACCCTGCTGGTGCGCAAGCGCGGCACCCAAGCCTTCATGCAGCCTGGCGGCAAGATCGACGCCGGTGAACAACCCGTCGAGGCCCTGGTGCGCGAGTTGCACGAGGAGCTGAACCTGCTCATCGACCCTGATGACGCCGTCTACCTGGGCCACTTCTCGGCCCCTGCGGCCAACGAACCAGGGTTCACCGTACACGCGCAGTTGTTCCAAGTGCAGATCGATGTGGCGGTGACCCCGGCGGCGGAGATTGAAGAGGTGCGCTGGATCGACCCGGCTGGCGACGGTGGCTTGCACTTGGCCCCCTTGACCCGTGACCTGATCCTGCCGTTTTACCGCGCTTCGCTGGCCGAACCGGCCTGATGCCCTTGATGATCCGTGCACTGGGCGCCGATGACGCCGAGGCTTATCGGGCCTTGATGCTTGAGGCTTATGGCGCCTATCCCCAGGCATTTACCTCCAGTGTGGCCGAGCGTGCAGCGATGCCGTTGAGCTGGTGGCAAAAGCGCCTTGATCATCCGCTGGATCGGCTGCTGGGTGGTTTCGATGGCGAGCAGTTGGCAGGGATTGTCGGCCTGGCATTCGAGCCGCGAGAAAAGGCCAGGCACAAGGTCACGTTGTTTGGCATGTACGTGACCCACGCGCATCAACAGAAGGGGGTGGGCCGCCGATTGGTGGAGGCGGCGCTCCTTGAGGCGCGCCAACACCCGCGGCTCAAACTGATTCAATTGACTGTCACCGCCGGCAATGACGCCGCGATTGCCCTGTACCGGCGGTGCGGTTTTATCCAATACGGCCTGGAACCGCTGGCAGTGAGGGTGGGCGTCGAGTATTTCGACAAGCTCCACATGTGGCGCGAGCTGACGCCCTAGCGCACTGCGCTGACCCCATCCAATGTGGAAAACGACGTGTCCTTGGCCGTGAGCAAAAAGTCGCGCATATAGGGCGCGTCCAGCATGTCCGCACGAATCCCCGCGTACAGCGTCGCAAACAACCCTTTCTCGCCCAGGCGCTTGGCCTTCACATAGCCACGCGAGCTGTATTCATGCAGCGCCCAATGAGGCATGCCGCACACACCACGGCCACTGGCAACCAGTTGCATCATCATCACCGTCAGTTCCGAGGTCCGCACCTGTGCCGGTTCCACATCGGCGGGCTCCAGGAAGCGAGTGAAGATGTCCAGGCGGTCGCGTTCCACCGGGTAGGTGATCAGGGTTTCGGTCAGCAGGTCTTCGGGCACGATATACGGCTTGTTCGCCAGCGGGTGCTGGTTGGCTACCGCCAGCATGGCCTCGTAGGTGAACAGCGGCACGTAGGTGATGCCGGCCAGTTCCAGCGGGTCGGAGGTGACCACCAGGTCCAGGTCGCCACGGGCCAGGGCCGGCAGTGGGGCGAAGGCGAAACCGGACGCCAGGTCCAGTTCGACCTCGGGCCAGGCATCGCGGAACTGGTCGATGGTCGGCATCAGCCATTGGAAGCAGCTGTGGCACTCGATCGCCATATGCAAACGCCCGGCGGTGCCGCCGGCCAAGCGCGCGATGTCACGCTCGGCACCGCGCAGCAACGGCAGCGTGGCGTCGGCCAGTTGCAGCAGGCGCAGGCCGGCGCTGGTGAAGCGCAGCGGCTTGGTCTTGCGCACGAACAGCGGCATGCCCAGGCGCTCCTCCAGCTCCTTGAACTGGTGGGACAGTGCCGATTGCGTCAGGTGCAGGCGCTCGGCGGCTTCCACCAGGCTGTCGGCTTCGCGCAGGGCGTGCAGGGTTTTGAGGTGGCGAATTTCGAGCACGGGCTCTCCATGAGGGCAATTTGTGACAAAGCGGGATAGCGTGAGTTTGTCTCATGTTGCAAGGCGTTGTCGACTACGACCGCTGGGCACTCTTCATCAAACTGTCATGGAACTGTGGCAGCGCGCTTGAACAAACTTCATCAGACTCGCGCTCTACTGGGGTTCTGTGTTTCGGTGTTTTTCATGCGCGTGTTGCTTTTACTGGCCGCTCTATTATTCGGCCTGCCGTCTTTTGCGGCTTCTCGATGTGACGTCAATGTCCCGACCCAAACGGTCGACCTGGAAAAGGTCAGCATCGCCTACCAGAGCATCGGCCGTGCGTCCGATCCTGCGTTGCTGCTGGTCATGGGCCTGGGCGGGCAGTTGATCCATTGGCCGGATGAAGTGGTGGTGGCCTTGTGCGAACAGGGTTTTCGGGTCATCCGCTACGACAACCGTGATGTCGGCCTGTCTACCTGGCGCCAGGCACCGGCCAGCGCCAACCTGACCTTTGAAGTGCTGCGCTACAAGCTCGGCCTGCCGGTCGCGGCGCCGTACACGCTGACTGACATGGCCGATGACGCGCTGGGGCTGATGGATGCCTTGCAGGTCCAGCAATTCCATGTGCTGGGCGCGAGCATGGGCGGCATGATCGCCCAGCACCTGGCGGCCATGGCGCCGCAACGGGTCGAGAGCCTGACCCTGGTCATGACCAGCTCCGGCGCTGAAGGCTTGCCGGCGCCGAACGCGGCGTTGGTGCAGTTACTGTCACGGCGCAGCGCGCCCAATCGCGAAGTGGCGTTGGAGCAGCAGGCCGACCTGTTGGCGGCGCTGGGTAGCCCTTATGTGAAAGATGATCGCCAAGTGCTGCTGCACCAGGCGGCGCTGTCCTATGATCGCGCCTTCAACCCGGATGGGGTGAAGCGTCAGATCATGGCGATTCTGGCCGAGCCGAGCCGCGTGCCCTTGCTCAACCAATTGCGTGTGCCAACCCTGGTGGTGCATGGCACCGCCGATCCCTTGTTGCCGGTGATGCACGGTGTGCACCTGGCCGCGCATATCCAGGGCAGCCAATTGAAATTGATTCCTGGCATGGCCCATCGTTTCCAGGAAGCCTTCAAGGCCCCACTGCTGACGGCGGTGCTGCCGTATCTCAAGGCTCATCGCGAAGACGCCGCGCACTGGGCGCAGATTGACCTGGGCGGGCCTTCGAAGGTGTTGTGAAGTTGGTGTATCGTGCAACCTTTATGTATGGCGCACATTACTGCCAGCGAGGTTGCCTGCCATGAGTACTCCCCTGAAAATCGATTTCGTCAGCGATGTGTCTTGCCCTTGGTGCATCATCGGCCTGCGTGGCTTGACCGAGGCCCTTGACCAGCTGGGTAGCGAAGTGCAGGCCGAGATCCATTTCCAGCCGTTCGAACTGAACCCGAATATGCCTGCCGAAGGTCAGAACATCGTCGAGCACATCACCGAAAAGTACGGTTCCACCGCCGAAGAGTCCCAGGCCAACCGTGCGCGTATCCGCGACATGGGCGCTGCGCTGGGCTTTGCCTTCCGTACCGACGGCCAGAGCCGTATCTACAACACCTTCGATGCCCATCGCCTGCTGCATTGGGCCGGGCTTGAGGGTTTGCAGTACAACCTCAAGGAAGCGCTGTTCAAGGCCTATTTCAGCGATGGCCAGGACCCGTCCGACCACGCGACCCTGGCGATCATCGCCGAAAGTGTCGGCCTGGACATCAAGCGCGCCGCCGAGATTCTCGCCTCTGACGAATATGCCGCCGAAGTCCGTGAGCAGGAGCAACTGTGGATCTCCCGGGGCGTGACGTCGGTGCCGACCATCGTGTTCAACGACCAGTATGCGGTCAGCGGTGGCCAGCCGGCTGAAGCGTTTGTCGGGGCGATCCGCCAGATCATCCGGGAAGCCAAGGGCTGATCGTTTTCTTCAGGTAAATGTGGGAGGGGGCAAGCCCCACTGCCAGTCAGTTAAGCGCTCGCCACAGTGATAGTGTTCCTTCTGAACTGACGGGCATTGGGGTTAGCCCCCTCCCACAATCTTTACCCGCGTTCAGCTTCCACCCTCAGGTCGCCTCGGTTTGGTCATCAGTCAAACTTGTAGCTGATCGCGGTTTGCACCTGGCCCTGGTTCACGTTGCCGGTTTCCTTGACGATGGTGCTGTTGGCGGCCGAGCCGACCAGGTGCGTCCAGCTGGCGCTGGTCAGCAGCGACCAATGGGTGTCCAGCGGGAATTCGAAACTTTGGGTCAGCGTCAGGTTCTGGAAGCCTGCGCTGGCGTTATAGGCACGAATACCCGAGGCCGCGGATTCCTGGGCGCTGACACCGAAAAAGGTCTGGGTCTGGCGGGCGTCGGCAAAGTGCGCCATCAGGCCCGTGCTGCCGATGATGCCGCCACCGAGTGGGTAGCCCAGCTCACCACCGAGTTTACCCAGCACACCACTTTGGTCGCGTCCGCCGCCTACCGCCTGGCCGACCTGGGCGTACACGCGCCAGAACTCGGCCGGGGCGTATTGGATGAAACCACCGACCTCGGCCATGTCCGACACATCGCGCAAGCCACGCAGCGCACCGTTGGCCGTACGGCCCGGAAGATAATTGATGTAGGGGCCGGCGGTGATGCCGTTGGTATTGAGTGCGCTCCAGGTCAGGCCGTCGTCGGTACCCAGGCTGACACTGCCCCAATCCAGGTCGGCGTAGGGAATAGGCTGTGTCTCGTAGCGGCTGCCGGTCGGGTCATGGGGCTGATAGCTGACGCCCGCGCCCACTTCACCTGTGATGCCGTCGGCCCATGCCGTGCCGGAAACGCCCAACAGCCCCCCCAAACCCACGAATAGAGCACCGGTGAATACAGCAGCAACCTTGAACATTGAACGGTTTCCTTATCTGAACATGCGCGCATTCACGCGCGAAGGGCATCCCTGGCGCAAGCACTCATCTTGTTTGTAGCAAGCTACAAAAATTGTAGCTCCTGTGACACAAATGACTCAATGTATCAGCCAAAGCCCCAGCCCTGCTGGGTTTTGATCAGTTGGCACAGTCCCTGCTTTACCCCTTGCGCAAGCGCATAGAGCGCTCCTCTTCAAGCCCTCCAACACAAGGACAGGCAATGATCCAGTGGCATATCGTGTGCGACTTCGACGGGACTATCACTCCCACCGACGTCATCGACAACGTCCTCCAACGCTTCGCCGGCCCCGAGTGGGAAACCATCGAACAGGAATGGCTGGATGGGCATATCGGTTCCCGCGAATGCCTGAGCCGTCAACTGGCGCTGATCAAGGCGACCCCGGCTGAATTGCTGGCGTACTTCGACAGCGTTGAGATCGACCCGGACTTCCCGGATTTCGTCGACCATGTCATGGGCCTGGGCGCGACCATCGAAGTGGTCAGCGACGGCATCGAGCAAGGTATCGCACGCATCCTGTCGCGTAACTACGTGACGTTGCTGCCGATCCTGGCCAACCGCCTGCGCCAGGTCGACCAGAACAGCTGGCGCATCGACTTCCCGTATTCCAGTGATGCCTGCCGTGCCGCTTCCGGCAACTGCAAGTGCAAATCCACCCCGCGCAACAAGCGTGTGCTGGTGATCGGCGACGGCAAGTCCGACATGTGCGTGGCCTCCACCGCCGACTTCGTCTTTGCCAAAGGCAGCCTCGCCAACTACTGCGAAGCCAACAACATTCCTCATGCGCGCTTCGACACCTTTGCCGAAGTGACCGCATTGCTGGCCAAGCTGCCTCAGGGCATCGCCGCCAACGCTACCAACTTTACTGCTGCTGACAATCAGGAACTCTTCCACCATGTCTGATATCCGTATCGCCACCGCCGAAGACCAGATTCTTCTGGATAAAGAAGCCAAGTATTGCTCCTACGGCGACACCGTTCACTACATCGAGCCGCCGCGTATTTTCAGCCGTTGCGAAGGCTCTTACGTGTGGGACACCGAAGACCAGGCTTACCTTGACCTGCAAATGTGGTACTCGGCCGTTAACTTCGGCTACGCCAACCCGCGCCTGAACAATGCGCTGAAACAGCAGATCGATACCCTGCCGCAGATCGCCAGCCAGTACCTGCACAAAGGCAAGATCGAACTGTCGGAAATGATCGCAGTCGACGCCAAGAAGAAGTTCGGCCTCGACGGTCGCGTGCACTTCAACGTGGGCGGTTCGCAGTCGATCGAAGACTCGTTGAAAGTGGTGCGTAACGCCTCCAACGGCAAGAGCCTGATGTTCGCCTTCGAGGGCGGCTACCACGGTCGTACGCTCGGCGCTTCGTCGATCACTTCCAGCTTCCGCTATCGTCGTCGTTACGGCCACTTCGGCGAGCGCGCCAACTTCATTCCGTTCCCCTACCACTTCCGTGGCCCAAAGGGCATGACGAAAGAAGAGTACGGCAGCCACTGTGTGCAGCAGTTCGCGCGTTTGTTCGAGACTGAATACAACGGCGTCTGGGACCCGAAAACCAACCAGTGCGAATACGCAGCCTTCTACGTCGAGCCGATCCAGGGCACCGGCGGCTACGTGATTCCACCGATGAACTTCTACCGCGAACTCAAGCAAGTACTGGATCAGCACGGCATCCTGATGGTGTCCGACGAAATCCAGATGGGCTTCTATCGCACCGGCAAACTGTGGTCGATCGAACACTTCGATGTGCAGCCGGACGTGATCGTCTTCGGTAAGGCGCTGACCAACGGCCTCAACCCACTGGGTGGCATCTGGGCCCGTGAAGAGTTGATCAACCCGACGGTCTTCCCACCAGGATCGACCCACTCCACCTTCGCCTCCAACCCACTGGGTACGGCGGTAGGCCTGGAAATGTTCAAGATGACCAGCGAAGTCGACTACGGCGCGATGGTCATGGCCAAGGGCAAGTACTTCCTGGAAGGTCTGCAAGACCTGAAAAAGCGCTTCCCGATGATCATCGGCGACGTCGATGGCCTGGGCCTGGCGCTGCGCTGCGAAATCTGCGGTCCGGATGGCTTCACGCCAGACAAGGCGACCCTGGACTACATGGTCGAAGAAGGCATGAAGGGCGACATGGTGGTTGATGGCCAGAAACTCGGCTTGATCCTCGATGTGGGCGGTTACTACAAAAACGTGATCACGCTGGCTCCGTCCCTGGAAATCAGCTACCCGGAAATCGACCTGGGCCTGAAACTCCTCGAGCAACTGCTGGTGCGGGCAACAAAACGGTGAACGCAGCTCTCGTTGACACGGGCGGGGTCGACCTCGGTGAAGGTGATGCCGGCTTCGTTCTCGGTGAAGGTCCGGTCGGGATCCTGTTGATCCACGGCCTGACCGGCACCCCGACGGAATTGCGTCAGGTCGCCAAGGGCCTGGCCAAGGTGGGTAACTGCACGGTGTACGTGCCCACCCTGGCTGGGCATTGCGGCGATAACAGCGACCTGCAGGCCACGGGCTGGCTGGACTGGTACGAAGGCGTGCGCAAGACCTTCGTGCAGGTCAAGCAACGCCACGAGCAGGTGTTTGTCGGTGGCTTGTCCATGGGGGCGGTGATGTCGATGTACGTGGCCGCCGAACACCCGGGCCAGGTCGCTGGGCTGCTGATGTATTCCACCACCTTGAAGTACGACGGCTGGAGCATTAACAAGCTGGCGTTCCTGACGCCGTTGCTGATGAAGATCCCGTTCGGCGTGCACATCTGTCGCTTCGAAGAGAAGCCGCCTTACGGCATCAAGAACGAACGCCTGCGGGCCATCGTCGAGCGCCAGATGAAGGAAGGGGAGAGCAGCGAGGCCGGTTTGTTGACCATGGAAGGCATCACGGTGCGCGAGCTGCATCGGATGAACGCCGTGGTCAAGAAACGTATGCCCCAAGTCAAGGTACCGGCGCTGGTGTTGCACTCCATCGAGGATGACATCACCAGCCGTTGGAACGCCGATTACGTGGAGCGCCACCTCGGTGGTCCCGTGACCAAGATCCTGTTGGACAACTGCTATCACATGATCACCGTCGACTTGCAATACCGTCGGGTGATTGAGTTGAGTGCTGAGTTTGTCGAACAGCATGCCGCTATCATCCAGGCGCCAGAAGACTATCGACAGCGGGCATAAGCCTAAGGACGCGACGTGATCACCGCTCAAGCCTTCTCGACCATCCGGGCTATCCAGCGCAGTGCCTGGAACGACTGTTTTCCCGGGGCCCTGGAGGATTGGGACTTTTACGTCGCTGTGGAAAATGCGGCTATCGATGATTTCAAATGGCGTTACCTGGCTGTCTACGAAGATGAAACGCTGGTGGCGGTTGCCGCCGCGTTCATCACTCATTATCGCCTCGACACGACAGTGTCGGGGGCCGGCAAGCGCTTTACCGAGCGCCTGGAGCGACTGTGGCCGGGTGTTTTGCGATTGCCCCTGTATGCCATCGGCTCCCCGATAGCCGAGCGTTGTGACGCGGGCGTCGCGCGCCATGTGCCCGAGGTGCGGCGGCCGCTGTTGCTCAAACACTTGCTGCAGGCTGCACGCCAGGACGCCAACGCGTTCGGCATTGGCCTGGTGGCGGTCAAGGACGTGCCGACCAACGATGCGCAATGGGCCGACAACTGTCGCCTCGCGGGCTTCCAGAGCATGCCGAGCTTGCCCAGCGGTTTGTTGACGGTGCCCTTCGGTTCGGTGGACGCCTACCTCGGCTCGTTGTGCAAATCGACCCGCAAAGACCTGCGCCGCAAACTGCGTGCGCCGGGACCACGGGTTGAGTGGCGGCACAACATTGATGATGTGCTACCCGACATCATGCGCCTGTATGAAGCCACGCTCAGCCGTGCGGATCTGCAATTCGAACGCCTGCCGGCCAGTTACTTCACCGGTATCCTGGAACAGCTGGACGAGCGTGCGGTCTGTGTTCTGTATTGGGTGGAGGAGCGCCTGGTGGCGTTCAACCTGGTGCTGCTGGACCAGCATCGCTTGATCGACAAGTTCTTCGGGCATGACAGTGAGTTCAGCCGTGAGTACAGCTTGTACTTCAGGTGTTGGCTGACCAACGTCAATTATTGTATCCAGCACCATATTCCCGTGTACGAGTGTGGTCAGGAGGGGTACGCCAGTAAGCTGCGCCTGGGTTGCGAGTTCCAGGGCAACAGCATGTTTTTCCGTCACCGTAACCGGCTGGTCAACGGCCTGCTCAAACTCGTGAAAATGTATATAAGACCGGATCGATCCGACCCTGCCATGGCTGCCGTGATAAGCGAAACCTGATGATTACCAAGACCCGCCAGAAAGCTCGCCCCTTTGCCATTTCGCGCTGGAGCGTCCAGCGCAAGCTGGTGCTGGCGTTCTGGTTGGTCAGCGTCATTCCTACCATGATTGCGGCCGAGCTGGCGGCGACCACGCTGTCGCAGATCTTCGATAGCAACGTGCGGATCTGGCTGCAAGAGTCGACCAAAATCGTCAAGGACGAGATTGGCGACATCCTTCACGACAACGCGCGCATGGCCAAGCTCTTCCTGCGCTACACCAGCCCGCCTTCGAACCGGCAGGCCGCCAAGCATGACCGGCTCACCGCCGATATCGCCGAGGCCACTGATATAGACGTGGTCTCGCTGATTCGCGCCAGTGACCACAAGATCATGTTCAGCACCGCGCCCGACGATGTCGTCAAGCAGATCAACCTGACCAGCAACGCGGTGCTGCAAACCATCCAGGTGGCGGGCGTGAGTACGGGCCTGGTGGTCTCGACGTTCGAAACGACTCAGGAGGGTGTCGACTACCTGCTCCTGGTGGCCACTTATCTGGACAGCAGCTTCCTCACCAGCGTCGCGGATGTGCACTCTCTCGACCTGCGCCTGTACCTGGCCAACCCTACGGGCTTTTCCGAGATATTCTCGACCCAGCGTTTCGATAACCATCCTTCGCGTATCCCGAAGAACGTCGAAACGGCGATGCGCGCCACCAAACAGCCGAGCGAGCAGTTCACCAACAATTACAGCGGTTTGTATTGGCCGATCTTCAATGATGCCGGCGACCTGCAAGGTGTCATCTTCAGTGGCCTGCTGCGCCATACCAGCCTCGTGGGGCTGGTGAACCAGAGCAACCTGTTTGTGCTGATTTTCTTGCTCAGCTCGGCGTTATCCCTGGGCGCCGGCGTGTTGGTTTCTCGACGTCTGACCAAGCCCCTGCGGGACTTGTCCCAAGGGGTAGACGCTGTCATTTCAGGCCATTATGAACACCGCGTGTTGGTCAGCGGCGGCGATGAACTGGCGCAATTGAGCAGCACCTTCAACCACATGACCGAGCGACTGGGGGAGTTGCATCACCTTGAAGCCCAGTTGCGCCGCCGTGACCGGCTGCACGCCCTGGGCGAAGTGGCCATGGGCCTGGCCCACGAAATTCGCAATCCGCTGGGGATCATCAAGACCGCCACTCAATTGCTGCACCGCCGCGCCGACCTGCCGGAAACCGACAAGCGCCACCTGGAATACGTGATCAGCGAGGTCAGCCGCATCAATGACCTGATCACCGAGTTTCTTGATTTCGCCAAACCCAATCCACCCTTGCGCGTGATGCAGGCGGTGCGCCCGGTGGTGGAAGAAATCCTCGGTTTTTGCCGCCCGGAACTGGCCACCCATAACATCGATGCGCAAATCGATGACCAGGCGCCGGGGGCGACGATCTATGCTGACGCCAAACAGCTGAAGCAGGCATGCCTGAACCTGATCCTCAACGCCATTGATGCGATGCCCGACGGTGGGCGCCTGACCTTGGGCATTCGCAGCGTGGACGACAACACGGTGATCAGCGTCGCCGACACCGGCCAGGGCATCCCGGCAGATATGATCGAGCGCATCTTCACGCCCTTTGTCACCACCAAGGCGTCGGGCACCGGGTTGGGTCTGGCCAAAGTCTATTCGATCATGGAAAGTCACAACGGCAGCATCGAATGTGCCAGTGAGAAAGATGCCGGCGCCACCTTCAGCCTGTACATTCCGGCGCAAGGTGAAGACGACGGCGATGATGAGGAAGGTCATGACGCATAACGTATTGGTAGTCGATGATGAGCCCAAGCTGTGTGACTTGCTGTCGTCGGCCTTGAGCCAGAACGGTATCCAGGTCTTCACCGCGAGCAACGGCCTGCACGCCCTCAAGGTTCTGGAGCAGGAAGACATCGACCTGGTGATCAGCGACTGGCGCATGCCGGGCATGGACGGGCCGGCGCTGCTGGCCGAGATAAAAGTTCGTTTTCCCGAGTTGCCGGTGATCGTGATGACCGCCTACAGCACGGTAAAGAATGCAGTGCAGTCGATGCGCAATGGTGCCTATGACTACATCGCCAAGCCGTTCGATATCGACGAGCTGGACATCACTGTGGCCAAGGCCCTGCAGTTTCGCGACATCATGCGCGATAACGCGCGCCTGCGCGCAGAGCTTGACCAGCACGCACAGTTCGACAGCCTGGTGGGCGACAGCCCCGCCTTTCGCCAGGTGTTGCATGCGATCGACTCGGTACGTGACAGCAATGCCACCGTCCTGCTGACCGGTGAAAGCGGCACCGGCAAGGAAATGGTCGCGCGCGCGATCCACAAGCATGGCAGCCGGGCTGACAAACCGTTCGTAGCGGTCAACTGCGCCGCCATTCCCGAAGGCTTGCTGGAAAGTGAAATGTTCGGCCACCGCAAAGGTGCCTTTACCGGCGCCGTGGCCGATCGGGTAGGGCGCTTCATGCAGGCCGACAAGGGCACGCTGTTTCTCGACGAAGTCGGTGATATGCCCCTGGCCTTGCAGGCCAAGATCTTGCGCGCCTTGCAAGAGCGGGTGATCGAGCCCGTGGGCGACCCACGCGAACGCAAGGTGGATGTGCGGGTGATTGCCGCCACCAATAAAAACCTGCTGGACGCGGTGGCCAACAAAGAATTTCGCGAAGACCTGTATTACCGCCTGAATGTCTTCCCGATCCCGCTGCCGGCCTTGCGCGAGCGGATGGAAGATATCGTGCCCCTGGCCCGACACTTCGCCCAGACCTTGAGCGCGACCGCGGGCAAACGCATCACCGGCTTCAGCCCCGAGGCGTTACAGGCCATGGCTGCGTATCACTGGCCGGGCAATATTCGCGAGCTGCAAAACTGCGTGGAGCGCGCCACCATCGTCGCGGCCAAGCCAGTGATTGAAGACATCGACTTGCCGGCTTACCTGTTTGCCTCAAAGCCGGTTGAAGGCGGCGTGACAGCGATGCTCAGTGATGGGCCGGGAGTGCCGCAGGACCTGGATGCGGCGCTGGCCGAGGTCGAGAAAGCCTACATTCTGGCGGCCTTGAATGAGAGTAACGGCGTACAGGCCGCGGCGGCGTCGAAGATCGGAATTTCCGAGAGGAGCTTCTGGTATCGGTTGAAAAAATTGGGCATCCAGGTCGACAAGATCGTGCGCTGACACACGGTGGTCCAAAATGTGGGAGGGGGCTAGCTCCCGATAGCAATGGATCAGCCAGCTCTTCAGTGGCTGACATACCGCCATCGGGAGCAAGCCCCCTCCCACATTGCTTTGCATTCCAACCCTTGCGGATCAGTGGCCGCTGGCCTTGGCCCCAAACACAGCCGGCACTGCCTGGCGCTTAATGCCTGACCACACAAATCAAATGTGGGAGGGGGCTTGCTCCCGATAGCAATGGATCAGCCAGCTCTTCAGTGGCTGACATACCGCCATCGGGAGCAAGCCCTCTCCCACATTGCATTCCAACCTTTGCGGATCAGTGGCCGCTGGCCTTGGCCCCAAACACAGCCGGCACTGCCTGGCGCTTAATGCCTGACCATACAAATCAAATGTGGGAGGGGGCTTGCTCCCGATAGCAATGGATCAGCCAACTCTTCAGTGGCTGATATACCGCCATCGGGGGCAATCCCACTCCCACATTATTTATTGCACAGTGTCAGGTGTGGACGCGTACCCACACGCTTACCAGCACTGTCGCCGCCATCAACCACGCCACCGCGGCGACGGCCAGCGATGCCTCAAGTCGCATCCGATCAACCATCACATACAGCGTCGACAGGTACACAAAGTACGGAATGATCGACCACATCCCAAACAGGATGGTGGTCTTCAAATCCTCCATCGAGCGACTTTTGCCGACGATGTAGTGTGCGATCAACGCAAAGGTCGGAAACAGCGGCACCAGCCCCGCGATGTAATAGTTTTTGGTCTTGGCCAGCGCCGCCAGGATCAACACCACCGCCGCGCCCAGGGCGGCCTTCAAAAAAAGATCCATCAGTGACTCAATCCGTATTTCCTGACCTTGTCGAACAGGGTGGTCTTGGCCATTCCCAGTTCCTGGCTGGCCTGGGTCAGGTTGCCGCCACTGCGTTGCAGGGCGTCGTTGAGCAGGTTGCGTTCGAAGGCTTCGACCGCTTCGGTAAAGGCCAGGCCGTGATTGCCGCTGCTGGTGCCGCTTTTCTTGAAGGCGGGCAAGCCCAGGGCGAAGCGCTCGGCGACGTTGCGCAGTTCGCGCACGTTGCCTGGCCAGTCGTGGCTCATCAGGCTCGACACCGTCTGGTTATCCAGCTCCGGCAAGGTGCGATCGAAGCGTAGCGACGACTGCTGCAGGAAGTGTTCGAACAACTGCAGGATGTCCTCGCGGCGTTCACGCAGGGGCGGCAGTTCCAGGGTCACCACGTTGAGGCGGTAGTACAGGTCGCTGCGGAACTGGTTGGCGCGGCTCAGTTCATCAAGGTCGGACTTGGTGGCGGCGATGACGCGGCAATCCACCGCCACGCTCTGGTTCGAACCCAGGCGCTCCAACGTACGCTCCTGCAACACCCGCAGCAGTTTGATCTGCAGGTTGATCGGCATGCTTTCCACTTCATCGAGGAACAGCGTGCCTTCGTGGGCGTGCTCGATCTTGCCGATCCGGCGTTTGCCGGCACCGGTAAAGGCGTTGGCTTCGTGGCCGAAAATTTCGCTTTCGAACAGGTTCTCCGGCAGCCCGCCGCAGTTCAGGGCGACGAACTGGTGGGCGTGGCGCCGGCTGAAGTCATGCAGGCAACGCGCGACCAGCTCCTTGCCGGTACCGGTTTCACCTTCGATCAGCACGTTGGCCGACGTGTCGGCGACGTTAGCGATCAGTTCGCGCAGGTTTTGCATGGCGGGGGAACGGCCGATGATGCGGCCTTCCAGGGAGTCGCGCTCCGCCAGCTGGCGGCGCAGCGACCAGACTTCCCGCGCCAGCCCACGTTGCTCCAGGGCGCGGCGAGCCACGTCTACCAGGCGTTCGGGCGAGAAGGGTTTCTCCATGAAGTCGTAGGCGCCGTTACGCATGGCGCCGACAGCCATCGAGATGTCGCCATGGCCGGTGATCAGCACCACCGGCAGGCTTTTATCCAGCGCCTTGAGGCGGGTCAGCAGCTCCAGGCCATCGATGCCCGGCAGGCGAATATCGCTGATGACAATGCCGGCAAAGTTCTCGCCGATACGGGTCAGCGCTTCTTCGGCACTGCCCACCCCGACGCTGGGAATGTCTTCCAGTGCCAAGGCTTGCTGGCAGCCGAGCAGCACATGGGGGTCGTCCTCGACGATCAGGACGGTGAGGCCTTTAGGATCTGTATTCATGTCGACTCAGCTTTTTGAGCGCCCGCCAGCGGCAGGCTCAGGACGAAGGCGGTACCACCACTGGCCGGGTGTTCCACGGCCAGGTTACCGCCGGTGGCGGCCGCGAGGCTGGCGGAAAGCGTCAGCCCCAGGCCCAGGCCCTGTTCCCCAGGTTTGGTGGTGAAGAACGGTTCGAACAAATGTTTGCGCGTTTCGGGGTCGATACCATGGCCATTGTCGCGCACGAGCAGGCGGTATTTGCCATCGCTACTTTGGCCTTCCAGCCACAATTGTGGCGCTGATTGTGCCTGCATCGCATCCAGGGCATTGCTGATCAGGTTGACCAGAATCTGCTCCAGTCGTGTTTGGTCGATCTGCAGTTGGGCATTGGCAAAGTCGCGTTGTACGGTCAGCGGCAGGCCGTCCAGGCGTGCGCCGAGTACTTGGAACGCCGCATCCACGGCCTTGCCGAGGTTGGCTTCGCCCTGGTCGTCACCGCGCCTGGCAAAGGAGCGCAGGCTGGCAGTGATGCGCCCCATGCGGTCGATCAGTTCATTGATGGTCTTGAGGTTGGTGCTGGCGGTATCCAGGGCCCCGCGCTCCAGAAAGCGCACCGTGTTGCCCGACAGGGTACGCAGTGCGGCCAGTGGCTGGTTCAGTTCGTGGGCGATACTGGTGGACATCTGGCCGATGGCGGCGAGTTTGCCGGCCTGTACCAGTTCATCCTGGGCGCGGCGCAGGGTTTCCTCGGCCTGGCGTCGTTCGCGGATCTGGCCCTTGAGCCGCTCGTTGCTGGCACGCAGGTCGGCGGTGCGTTCGGCAATCCGCCGTTCCAGTTGGTTGTTGGCTTCCTGCAAGGCTTCCCGCGCGGCGAGGCGGGTGGCAATGACTTTGCGCCGCTCATTCCAGGCAATCAGCAAGAAGGCGACCAGGCCAAAGGCAACGGCCACCAGAATGCCCTGGTTGATCGCAGCACGACGCAGGTCGTTGAGCGGCGTGAGGAGGGTGAAGTTCCACGGTGTGTCATTGAGCGGGCGGGTTTGCGCCAGGTAGCTGACTTCGTGCGCGTCGTTGACCACTTCGCTGTTGGCCGGGAAGGTCAGTTTCTCGCTGCCTTCGTTCAAGCGCTCGCGGGCCAGGGGTTCCAATTCGTTGAGCGTCGCCCAGTAATATTGCAGGCTGTGGGCCAGGCGGTCCTTGGTGTCAGCGCTCAACGGTCGTATGGCCTTGAGGCGACGGGCGGGGTCGCTGGACAGAATGATGATGCCGTTCTCGTCGCTTACAAAAGCTTCCAGGCGTGCGCGTTGCCAGCGTTCTTCCAGGGCTTCGAGGCGGACCTTGACCACCGCCACGCCGATGATCTTGCCGTGCTCTTCGAGGCCATGGGCCAGGTAGTAGCCGGGTTCGCCGTTGGTGCTGCCGATGCCATAGAAGCGACCGGGGTGGCCACGTACGGCATTCTGGAAATAGGCACGGAAGGACAGGTCTTCACCTTGGTAACTGTCAGCATCGCGCCAGTTACTGGTGGCCAGTACACGGCCGGTGGTGTCCATCACGTAGATGGCCCGGCTGCGGCTGCGTCGGTTCAGGCCCTCCAGGTAGTCGTTGACCGTCTTGCGGGTTTCCTGGTTTGGATCTGCCAGCAATGTAGAGACGCTGGATTCCAGCTCAAGGAGGCTGGGTAGATAGGTGTATTTGCTCAGTTCGCTTTCGACGGTGCGGGCGTGCAGTTCCAACTGGCGTTCGCCGTTGTCGCTGAGGGTGCGGATGCCATAGTACTCACTGACCCAGAAGCCGATATAACCCAAGCCGACCATCAGGGCGATGATCAACGGCGGCAGGAACAGTTGGCGTATCAGGCGAGGCTTCACGGCAAGTGATGGCGGCGCGGCGCGATAGGGGTTGGGGTCGCATTTCATCACAGATGCCTTGGGTCAGCTACTTCTCGCCTGCCAACTGTAGGAGCGAGCTTGCTCGCGAAAAACTCAAAGGCACCGCGGTAATCCTGGGTACACGCGTTATCGTTGTCGTCTTTCGCGAGCAAGCTCGCTCCTACAGGGGAGAAGCGAGTTGCTTTTAGTGCTGCAGGATTTTCTCAAGGAAGTGCTGCGCGCGTTCGGAGCGAGCGCTGATGTCGCCGAAGAACTCTTCTTTCGGGCAGTCTTCGATGATCTTGCCGGCGTCCATGAAGATCACGCGGTCGGCCACTTTGCGGGCGAAGCCCATTTCGTGGGTCACGCACATCATGGTCATGCCTTCGTGGGCCAGTTGCACCATCACGTCGAGCACTTCGTTGACCATTTCCGGGTCGAGGGCAGAGGTCGGTTCGTCGAACAGCATGACGATCGGGTCCATGGCCAGGGCCCGGGCAATCGCTACACGTTGCTGCTGGCCGCCGGACAGTTGGCCCGGATGCTTGTGAGCGTGGGCCGACAGACCCACGCGATCGAGCAATTGCAGGCCCTTCTTGGTGGCTTCTTCCTTGCTGCGACCGAGCACCTTGATCTGCGCAATGGTCAGGTTTTCGGTAATGGTCAGGTGCGGGAACAGCTCGAAGTGCTGAAACACCATGCCCACGCGCGAGCGCAGTTTCGGCAGGTTGGTCTTCGGGTCGGCGATGGAGGTGCCGTCGACCACGATGTCGCCTTTCTGGAACGGTTCCAGCGCGTTCACGCATTTGATCAGGGTGGACTTGCCTGAGCCGGAGGGCCCGCACACCACGATCACTTCGCCTTTCTTGACCTCGGTGCTGCAATCGGTCAGCACCTGGAAGTCGCCATACCACTTGTTGATATTCTTGATAGAGATCATACGGCAAACCTTTTTTGCAGACGCTTGACCAGCAGCGAGGCGGAAAAGCTGATGATGAAGTAGACGACACCGGCGAAGATCAGGAACTCATTGGAGCGGCCGATGATGTCGCCGTTGGAGCGGGCGGAGTTGAGGAAGTCCACCAGGCCCACGGTGTAGACCAGCGAGGTATCCTGGAACAGGATGATCGATTGTTGCAGCAGCAACGGGGTCATCTTGCGGAACGCCTGGGGCAGGATGATCAGGCGCATGGTCTGGCCATAGGTCATGCCCATCGCCTGGGCTGCGCCCATCTGGCCCTTGGGAATCGACTGCACGCCAGCCCGCACGATTTCACAGAAGTATGCGGCTTCGAACATCATGAAGGCCACGACGCAGGAGGTGAACGCACCGATCGGGGTGTCTTCGCCGGTGATCCAGCGCAGTACGAACGGCACCGCCAGGTAGAACCAGGTGATCACCAGCAGCAGTGGGATCGAGCGGAAGTAGTTCACATAGGCGCCGGCCAGGCGCGACAGCAGCTTGCTGGACGACAGGCGCATCAGCGCGAGGATCGTGCCCAATGCGATGCCGCCGACTACGCCCATGACCATCAGTTGCAGGGTCATGACCATGCCGTTCCACAGGCCCGGGATAGCGGGGATGATACCGCTGAAATCGAAGTCCATTATTTACCCCCCACGGAGATCAGGCCGGGCACGGCGACTTTCTTCTCGACCACGCGCATCAGCAGCATCAGGCTCATGTTCAGGGTGAAGTAGATCAGCGTGGCCAGGGTGAAGGCTTCAAACAGGTTGGCCGAGAACTCGGCGGTCTGTTTGGTTTGTGCCAGCAGTTCCATCAGGCCGATCAAGGACGCCACGGAGGAGTTCTTGAACACGTTGAGGAATTCCGAGGTGAGCGGCGGAATGATGATCCGATAAGCCTGGGGCAGCAGCACGTTCCAGTAGATCTGCGGCAGCTTGAAGCCCATGGCGCGCGCGGCAGACTCCTGGCCACGCGGCAGCGCCTGGATGCCGGTACGCACTTGTTCACACACACGGGCGGCGGTGAACAGGCCCAGGCACACCACGACGCTCAGGTAGGCCGAGGTGGTCGGGTTGAGGTCTTGTTTGTACCAGTCCTGCAGGTTTTGCGGCAGCAGGTCGGGTATCAGGAAGTACCAGATAAACAGTTGAACCAGCAGAGGCACGTTACGAAACAGTTCCACGTAGCAGGTCGCGATGCCCGATACGATGCGGTTTGGCACGGTGCGCATGACCCCCAGAATGGAGCCCAGCAGCAAGGCGATAATCCATGCCACGACAGCGATGGCAATGGTCCAGCCCAAGCCGGCGATGTACCAGTCGAGATAAGTCTCGCTGCCCACGCCGGTGGACTTGAAGAACACGCCCCAGTCCCAGTTGTAATTCATTAGGGTCTCCCCTCGAGATCGATCGATGTACAAGTACCCGCATGGGGGAAGATCCCTTCCCGCCCGACGTTGAACGCCAGGCACACGCGATCGGCTCGAAAACCGCCAGGTCGAGTGTTCCAAATTAAAGCCAGCAGGTAGTAACAGATGCCTGAGGGAGAGTGGCTCCCTCAGGAGATAAGCTTAGTCAGGTATCAGATTTTTACGTCAGGCGCTGGCTTGTCGCTTGGGTTAGCGATCAGCTCCTTGACCTTTTCGCTCATCGGGAAGTTCAGGTTCAGGCCTTTTGGTGGAACCGGGCTCTCGAACCATTTGCTGTAGATCTTGTTGATTTCGCCGGATTTGTACAGGGCGGTGATGGCGTCATCCACGGCCTTCTTGAACGCTGGGTCGTCTTTGCGAACCATGCAAGCGTAGGCTTCAAAGGACTGCGGAGTACCGGTGATGACCCAGTCGTCCGGCTTCTTGGCCTTGGCTTCTTCACCGGCCAGCAGGGCGTCGTCCATCATGAAGGCGACAGCGCGGCCGCTTTCCAGCATCTGGAAGGACTCGCCGTGGTCTTTGGCGGAGATGACGTTCATGCCCATCTGCTTGTCGGCGTTCATCGCCTTGATGATGCGCTCGGACGTGGTGCCGGCGGTGGTCACCACGTTTTTGCCTTTCAGGTCAGCAAAGTCGGCGTAGGACGGCTTGCCGTCCTTGTCTTTCTTGACCAGCAGGCGGGTGCCGATTTCGAAGATGTTGACGGTGAAGTCGACCTGCTGGGCGCGTTCGGCGTTGTTGGTGGTGGAGCCGCACTCGATATCCGCGGTGCCGTTCTGGATCAGCGGGATACGGGTTTGTGAAGTGACCAGGTTGTACTTGGTCTTCAGGTCGGGTTTGTTCAGGTCTTTTTTCAGGGCTTCAACGATAGCCAGCTGAATGTCATGGGAGTAGCCCACAGGCTTGCCCGAACCATCCGCGATGTAGGAAAACGGAATGGAGCTGTCGCGGTGCGCGAGAGTGATAGTGCCGGAGTCGTTGATTTTCTTCAGTGTGCCGGTGAGTTCGGCGGCGAAAACTGGAGTGCTGATCAGAGCAGCAGCGATAGCTGCGCCCAAGATATGGGGAACGATGCGCATCAATACTTCCTCGACATTTGTTTTTTTTATGAAGCCAGTTAGACGGCTCTCTTGTACAGCGAATGTCCGTGACGGCTCCTGAAGCGTCATGGGCAATCGTCAGGAAGTGTAGAGCATGAGTCGTGCCATATCGGAAATAAAAGGTTAACTATATGATTTATATAGAAATTAACTTTATGTTTCGATTGTTTTTCATGCGTGGGGTACGGCAAACCGAATCGGACAGCAGGTTGCGTTCGGAAAACCGAATAGGGCTACGGGTATACAAAAGCCCCTGGGCCTTGCGGCGCAGGGGCTTTTGTACGGCCTGTCGATCAGGCTGCTTGGAACTTGCTACGGTTCTGCTCAACCTTGGACAGATAGCGTTGCACGTTTTCCTGTTCTTCCGGGGTGGTGAACAGGCCAAGCTTGGTGCGGCGCCACAGGACATCCTGGGGCTGGGTCGCCCACTCTTCGGCGCACAGGTAATCGACTTCGCGGGTGTACAGGCCACCTCCCAAGTGGTCGCCCAGGTCGGCCAACGATTGCACGCCTTCCAGCAGGCGCCAGGTGCGGCTGCCATAGGTGGTGGACCAGCGGCGCGCGATCTCGCTTGGTACCCAGTCGTACTTGGCGCGAATCGCCTCGGCCAGCGCTTCTGGTGTCGTCATGTTTTCGCCGCCGGGCAGGCTGGCCGTGGCGGTCCAGCTTGGGCGCATCTGTGTGAAGTAGGGGGCCAGTTGCGCCATCGCCGACTCGGCGAGTTTGCGATAGGTGGTCAACTTGCCACCGAACACCGACAGGATCGGCGCTTCGCCGTTAGCGCCGGACAGCGCCAATGTGTAGTCGCGGGTGATGGCTGACGGGTTGTCGGATTCGTCGTTGCACAGCGGGCGAACACCGGAATAGGTGTGGACGATGTCGTCACGGCTCAACTGCTTTTTGAAGTGGGCATTGACCACGTTGAGCATGTAGTCGGTTTCACCTTCGGTAATCGCCACTTTCGCCGGGTCGCCGGTGTACTCGCGATCAGTGGTGCCGATGATGGTCAGGTGGTTCAGGTAGGGAATGGTGAAGACGATGCGCTGGTCTTCGTTCTGCAGAATGTGCGCATGCGCGCCTTCATACAGTTTCGGTACGATCAGGTGGCTGCCCTGGATCAGGCGGATGCCGTAGGGCGAATCGAGCTTGAGATCGTCCTTGATGAACTTGGCAACCCATGGGCCTGCGGCGTTTACCAAGGCCCGGGCACGGATCGAGAACAGGCTGCCATCGGCGCGTTCCATGTTCATTTCCCACAGGCCATTGCTGCGATGCGCACTGGTGCAACGGGTCTGGGTATGGATATGTGCGCCTTTTTCGCGGGCGGCCATGGCATTGAGTACCACCAGGCGGGCGTCATCGACCCAGCAGTCGGAATATTCGAAGCCTTTGGTGATCTCGCTCTTGAGCGGGCTGTCGGGGCCGAACTTGAGGCTTTTCGAACCGGCGAGTTTCTCGCGCTTGCCCAGGTGGTCATACAGGAACAGGCCGGCACGAATCATCCAGGCCGGACGCAGGTGCGGGCGGTGCGGCAGCACGAAGCGCATCTGCTTGACGATGTGCGGGGCCTTGGCCAGCAGCACTTCACGCTCTGCCAGAGCTTCGCGCACCAGGCGGAATTCGTAATGCTCCAGGTAGCGCAGGCCACCGTGGATCAATTTGCTGCTGGCGGAGGACGTGTGGCTGGCCAGGTCATCCTTTTCGCAAAGGAATACCGACAAACCGCGACCGGCTGCGTCTGCTGCAATGCCGACGCCATTGATCCCGCCGCCGATAACGGCCACGTCATAGACTTCGGCAAGCGGTGGAGCAGGCAAGGTAGAAGGGTTCATCGGCTGGCCTCGCGATCTTTTCGTATTGGAATTCGAACATTAATGTTCATTTGCGAAAATGGTAGCTGATAAACGCAGGTACAGCCACCCAACGTCGATTGAAAAAACTCATCGAAGGGCGGGAAAAGGAAAATTTGTGAACATGAGCCTGGGGAAGGCTCAGGGAAAAGGGCGTTGGATAGACGGCTATCGGGAGCCCGTCGCACCGCCCCTCCCGCACGTTGATGCATGAACCCATTCCAATGTGGGAGGAGGCTTGCCCCCGATGGCGTCAGACAGTCGCTAGACGACTTCCAGGCGAACCTTGTGATCGCTCAGCAACTGCACCAGCGCCGGCACCGGCTGCTGGTCCGTCACCAAACAGTCCACCAGGCTGATCGGCCCCAGGCGAATCATGGCGTTGCGTCCGAATTTGCTCGAGTCGGCGGCCAGGATCACCTGGCGTGCATTGGCGATGATCGCCTGGGAAACCCGCACTTCCTGGTAATCGAAGTCCAGCAGGCTGCCGTCTTCGTCGATGCCGCTGATACCCACAAGGGCAAAGTCGACCTTGAACTGATTGATGAAATCGACACTCGCCTGGCCCACCACGCCGCCGTCACGGCGCACGTTACCGCCGGTCAGCAGCACGTCGAAGTCGTCCTTGGCACTGAGCATGGTGGCGACGTTGAGGTTGTTGGTGATGATTTTCAGGTGATTGTGATTCAGCAGCGCACGCGCGATGGATTCGGTGGTGGTGCCAATATTGATGAACAGCGAGGCGTGATCGGGAATCTGGGCCGCGATGGCTTCGCCGATGCGTTGCTTTTCATCGCGCATCTGGTCGGCACGCATGGCGTACGCGGTGTTCTCGACACTGGAGTCATAGGCCGCGCCGCCGTGGTAGCGGCGCAGCAGGTTGGCGTCCGCCAGTTGGTTGATATCACGGCGGATGGTTTGCGGGGTAACAACGAACAACTGCGCCATTTCCTCGATACTGACGTAGCCGCGTTCGCGGACCAGTTCGAGGATTTGTTGTTGGCGGGGAGGCAGATTCATGGGGCGTCCTTTGGGCTGCCATACAAAAGTGGCCCATGATGACGCAGGAATCCGCTCCCTGCCAGTTACAACCCTATATGGGTCCTGCGGTTGGCTTATTCAGCACCTTCGTGAGGTTCCCAATCACGGGTGCGGCTTACCGCTTTTTGCCAGCCGGCATACAGTTTTTCTTTGGCCGTTTCTTCAAGTTGTGGTTCGAATTCGCGCTCGATCACCGCCTTGCCGCGCAATTCGTCGAGGCTGCCCCAGAAACCGCAAGCCAGGCCGGCCAGGTAGGCGGCGCCGAGTGCGGTGGTCTCGCGCATTTGCGGGCGCTCGACCTGAGTGCCGAGGATGTCGGCCTGGAACTGCATCAGGAAGTTGTTGGCCACCGCACCGCCGTCTACGCGCAGCGCCTTGAGGCGTTCGCCCGAGTCCTGCTGCATGGCGTCGAGTACGTCACGGGTCTGGTAGGCAATCGACTCCAGTGCCGCACGAATGATGTGATCCACGCGTACGCCACGGGTCAGGCCAAACAGCGCGCCACGGGCATAGGGGTCCCAGTATGGGGCGCCCAGGCCGGTGAAGGCTGGGACCAGGTACACGCCGTTGCTGTCTTTGACCTTGCCGGCGAAGTATTCGGTATCGGTGGCATCAGCGATGATCTTCAGTTCGTCACGCAGCCACTGCACAGTGGAGCCACCGTTGAACACGGCGCCTTCCAGCGCATACGCCACTTCGCCGCGAGGGCCGCAGGCGATGGTGGTAAGCATGCCGTGTTTGGATTTGACCGCTTTGTCGCCGGTGTTCATCAGCAGGAAGCAGCCGGTGCCGTAGGTGTTTTTCGCCTGACCCGGCTCTACGCACATCTGGCCGAACAGCGCCGCTTGTTGGTCGCCGGCGATACCGCCGATGGCGATGCCACTTTTGGTACGGCCGTAGATTTCCGAGGAAGATTTCACTTGCGGCAGCATTTCGCGCGGCACGTCGAGAATCTCCAGCATCTTCGCATCCCACTCCAAGGTGTGGATGTTGAAGAGCAGGGTGCGCGAAGCGTTGGTGTAGTCGGTAACGTGGGTCTTGCCGCCGGTAAATTTCCAGATCAGCCAGCTGTCGATGGTGCCAAACAGCAGTTCGCCATTACGCGCACGCTCACGGCTGCCTTCGACGTTGTCGAGGATCCACTTGAGCTTGGTGCCGGAGAAGTACGGGTCGGTGACCAGACCAGTGGTGTCGTTGATGTATTGCTCGTGGCCGTCGCGCTTGAGCTGCTGGCAGATCTCGGTGCTGCGGCGGCATTGCCACACGATCGCGTTGTAGATCGGGCGGCCGGTGATCTTGTCCCATACCACGGTGGTTTCACGCTGGTTGGTGATACCGATGGCGGCAACTTGGTCGTGGTGCAGGCCGGCCTGGGCCAGTGCCTCGACCATGACCGCGCTCTGGGTGGCGAAGATTTCCATCGGGTCATGCTCGACCCAGCCGGCTTGCGGGTAATGCTGAGTGAATTCACGTTGGGCGGTGCAAACCACGTTGGCGTCACGATCAAAGATGATCGCCCGCGAACTGGTGGTGCCCTGATCAAGGGCAATGATGTAGTTCTTATTCTGAATGTCGGTCATGTCGATTGCCTTGGACGGAAATAAGGAAGTGAGGAATCAGCCTGGGCCACAAAAGGGCAGTAGGGACCAGGCGGGAGCTATCAGGAAATACGCGTTTAGCCGTTGACAGCCGTGTCAGTTGTTTCTTGCGCTATAGCCGGTGCGGCACTTGGCAAATGGCGGGCAATCAGCCCGCGATAGGCCGCAGCACCGAGGCATGCGCCGACAATCGGCGCGAAAATCGGAACCAGGAAGTAAGGAATGTCGCGGCCACCAGTAAAGGCCATTTCACCCCAGCCTGCGAAAAAGGTCATCAGCTTGGGGCCGAAATCCCGTGCCGGGTTCATCGCAAAACCGGTCAGCGGGCCCATGGCGCTACCGATCACCGCGATCAGCAGACCGATCAGCAGAGGGGCCATGGCGCCACGTGGCAGGCCATTGTTGTCATCGGTGAGGGCCATGATCACGCCCATCAGGATGGCGGTGATCACCACTTCCACCAGGAACGCCTGGGCAGTGCTCAGCAATGCATGGGGGTAAGTGGAGAACACTGACGCCAATTCCAGGCTGGCTTGGGAGCCGCGAACCATATGATGGGTTTGTTCGTAATCGAAAAACAGGTTGCTGTAGAGCGTGTACACCAGCGCGGCGGAGCAGAAGGCGCCGGCCACTTGGGCGAGGATGTAAAACGGCAATTTGCGTTTGGGGAAATCGGCGAAAATGCTCAGCGCGATGCTGACGGCTGGGTTGAGGTGAGCTCCGGAAATCCCGGCGCTCAGGTAGATCGCCATGCTGACGCCGACCCCCCAGATAATACTGATTTCCCATAAGCCAAAGCTGGCACCCGCGACCTTGAGCGCGGCAACACATCCGGTTCCGAAGAAGATCAGCAATGCAGTCCCCAGGAACTCGGCCATGCATTGGCTCGAGAGTGAAGGCTGTTGTGTGGCAGTAGTCATGGTAAACCTCGGTTTTTGTTGTTGTAGGGCACGTGTACTCAACGGTTCAGGTGCGGTATTCACCGTGGCGAGGATCCCCATCCCCTTCGCGGCTTACTGCGTGTGTACTGCTCGTTTGAAGCCGTCAGTATTTTCTGGCGGTATTCGTAAACGAAAAAATATAGACAAGAAACGCGGCTGTCAAAGGTCGAAAGTGAACCGTCGGTCATTTCCGAACGTTTAGTAGGAAAAATGAACACTTTTCGCAGGGGGGAACACGACGCTGGCCTTGGCGTCGTTCACGTCAAAAAAGCTTTGGGGAGGCTCGTAGTAGAGCGTTTTGCCTCGAGTTGACCTAAAATCGTTCGCCAGTTTCTTCCTTGTTTAAACGCGCCAGGAGACTTCATGACCCCCGCATTGGACCTGTTGAAAAAAGTTCGCGCCGAACATCGCATCCACAGTTATGAGCATGATCCCAAGGCGGCGTCGTATGGTCTGGAGGCTGCGGAGAAGTTGGGGCTTGACCCTGCGCAGGTGTTCAAGACCCTGTTGGCGAGCAGTGAGAAAGGCGAATTGTTGGTGGCGGTGGTACCGGTCGTCGGAAGCCTGGACTTAAAAGCCCTGGCCTCTGCTGCGGGGGTGAAAAAAGTCGAGATGGCGGACCCGGCGGCGGCACAGCGTTCCACCGGCTATCTATTGGGCGGCATCAGCCCGCTGGGTCAAAAGAAACGTTTACGCACTTTTATCGACGTGACGGCGCAGCCGTTTGCGACGATTTTTGTCAGTGCCGGCAGGCGGGGCTTGGAAGTGGAATTGCCAGCGGCGGTGCTGGCTGAACATACCCAGGCCAAATTCGCAGGAATTGGCCGGGCATGACGGGGAGGCTAGGCGGGGCTGTAGCGCCGTACGCCTGAATCGGCCTGGGGGATCTGGGCCGCAACGCTGCCTGAAGCCTGGAACAGTACCAGGTGTTCAGCAGCGACACGAATGCCGACATCCACACCGACCTGATGATCGGCATGGCTGGGAAAAATCGATTCCAACTGCGCGCCGGTCGGCAGTTGCAGGCGATACAGCGTCGACGCGCCGAGGAACGTCTTGCCGACGATCCGGGCTTTCAGCGCACTGTCGGGCGCATAGACGATATCGTCGGGGCGCAACAGCACATCCACTGCGCCACCCGTGGGCCAGGTGTAGGCGCGATTGCCGCGCAGGTCACCCAGTTCGGTGCTGACCGATTCCGGGGAGCTCAATTGACCACGAATGAAGTAGCCCTGGCCGATGAAGCTGGCGACGTAGGGCGTCTGCGGTTCGTGATAAAGGTTATAGGGCGTGTCCCATTGCTCAAGACGGCCTTCTTTGAAAACACCGACGTGGTCACTGACGGCGAACGCTTCTTCCTGATCATGGGTCACCAGGATCGCGCTGGTACCCCGTGCCTTGAGGATGTCGCGCACTTCATGGCTGAGCTTGCGGCGCAATTCGCCATCGAGGTTGGAAAAAGGTTCATCCAATAACAATAGCTGTGGCTGCGGCGCCAAGGCGCGGGCGAGCGCGACACGTTGCTGCTGGCCCCCGGAAAGCTCATGGGGGAAGCGTTTGCCCAGATTCTTCAGGTTGACCAGCTCCAACAACTCCGCGACTACGTGGTCTTTGCGCGGGTGCTTGCGAATGCCGAAGGCGATATTGTCGGCCACGCTCAAATGAGGAAACAGCGCGTAGTCCTGGAACACCATGCCGATACGACGTTTCTCGGGTGCCAGGGTGAAACCGGCGCTGGAGATGATGTCGCCCGCCAGGCTGATTTCGCCTTCGTGGACCGGTTCAAACCCGGCAATCGCGCGTAAGGTGGTGGTCTTGCCGCAGCCCGAAGAGCCCAGCAGGCAACCGATGTCACCGGCATTGAGGTGCAGATTGAGGTTCTGCACTACCCGTTGAGCTTGATAGCCGCATGCCAGATTGCGCAGGTTCAGCAGTAATGGCTGGCTCATGCGTGGTGGTACGCCGGCTCAACGAGGAATTCGAGCAGGGCCTTTTGGGCATGCAGGCGGTTCTCCGCTTGGTCCCAGGCGACAGAACGCTGATCGTCCAGCAAGTCAAGGCTGATTTCTTCACCGCGGTGGGCGGGCAAGCAGTGCATGAACAGCACGTCCGGTGCCGCCAGGTCGAGCAGGGCGCGGGTGACCTGGAATGGCGCGAACAGGGCCAGGCGCTTGGCTGTTTCGTCTTCCTGGCCCATGGAGGTCCAGACGTCGGTGCTGACCAGGTGCGCGCCGATCACGGCGTCACGTGGATCGCGCAGGAGGGTGACGCGACCACCGGCTTGTTCGAGGAAGCGTGCGTCTGGCTCGTAGCCTTGCGGGCAGGCGATGCGCAGCTGGAAGTCGAACTGGATCGCCGCCTCTATATAGCTGTTGCACATGTTGTTGCCGTCGCCGATCCAGGCCACGGTCTTGCCTTGGATCGAACCACGGTGCTCAAGGAAGGTTTGCATGTCGGCCAGCAACTGGCAGGGATGCAGGTCATCGGAGAGGCCGTTGATCACGGGCACGCGGGAGTTGGCGGAAAATTCGGTCAGGGTGCTGTGGGCGAACGTGCGGATCATCACCGCGTCGAGCATGCGCGACATCACGATGGCGCAATCGCTGATCGGCTCGCCACGGCCCAGCTGGGTATCGCGCGGCGACAGGAAGATAGCCTGGCCACCCAGTTGAATCATGCCGGCTTCGAAGGACAAGCGCGTGCGGGTCGAGGACTTCTCGAAGATCATCCCGAGCACACGGTTTTTCAAAGGCTCAAACAGTACGCCGCGGTTACGCAGGTCTTTAAGCTCAATGCCTCGACGGATGATGCTGACCAGCTCTTCGGGCGTGCAATCCATCAGGGAGAGAAAGTGCCTTGCGCTCATCATTAACTACCTTTTGCAACAGACCGCAGATACTCAAAGCCTTGTTTATTGTGACAACGGGCGAGACCTGCGGCGGAAGCCGCACGGGGCGACGAAATAGGGGAAGGCGCGATATTGACATTAAATGTCGCGTCTTACCAATAGGGCTACGGTTTTTAAGGGTGTTCAAGAAGGGCGCTTAAGCGCTTTTGAAGACGATTTCCTGACAGCAGCGGACCATTTGTACACTGGCTCCGCGACCTTTTGCAATGCGTGAGGGCGGCTCCAGGCCAGGCTGCGTCGGTTTTGGAAGGTGTATGGGCAGCCTCTGAAACATTTGCTCATGCTTAGCCATGCCTTGGTCTATGCCCTCTGATTCATAACACGAACGTTGCTGGCGCCCTGGGCGGTCGCGGCCCATAGTTGGGCCAAAGCCCAATAAAGAGACTGGCCATGACCAAGACTCTCCATCACCGTGCCTGCCATTTGTGCGAAGCGATTTGCGGCCTCACCCTGGAAACCACGGCGGCCGATGACGGTAGCCTGGCGATCACGTCGATCAAAGGCGACCCTCAAGACAGTTTCAGTCGTGGGCATATCTGCCCCAAGGCGGTGGCGCTGCAGGATATCCAGAATGATCCGGATCGCCTGCGCCAGCCCATGCTGCGGGTGGGCAGCGAATGGCAGCCGATCTCGTGGGAGGATGCGTTTGCGTTGGTGGCCGAGCGTCTGGCGGGTATCCAGGCGCGGCATGGGCACAATGCGGTGGCGGTGTATCAGGGCAATCCGAGCGTGCACAACTATGGGTTGATGACTCACAGCAATTACTTTCTTGGCCAGTTGAAGACACGCAATCGCTTCTCTGCGACGTCGGTGGATCAATTGCCCCATCACCTCACCAGCCACCTCATGTACGGCCACGGCCTGTTGCTCCCAATCCCGGACATCGACCACACCGACTTCATGTTGATCCTCGGCGGTAACCCTTTGGCTTCGAACGGCAGCATCATGACGGTGCCCGATGTGGAAAAGCGCCTCAAAGCCATCCAGGCCCGGGGCGGTAAAGTGGTGGTGGTCGACCCGCGACGCAGTGAAACGGCGGCCATTGCCGATCAGCACCTGTTCGTCAGGCCGGGGGGGGACGCAGCGCTGTTGTTCGGGGTGCTCAACACCTTGTTTACAGAGCATTTGACTCGCGACAGTCATTTGCCCGTTGAAGGTATTGACGATGTGCGCAGGGCCATCGCCGGGTTCACCGCAGAGGCTATGAGTGCCCAATGCGCGGTGCCGGCCGAGCAGATTCGTCAGTTGGCGCGGGACTTCGCCGCCGCGGACAAGGCCGTGTGTTACGGACGCATGGGCGTTTCGACCCAGGCGTTCGGCACGCTCTGCCATTGGCTGGTGCAATTGATCAACCTGGTGACCGGTAACCTTGACCGCACAGGCGGTGCGCTATGCACCAGCCCGGCAGTGGACCTGGTGGCCTCCACGGGGGGTGGGCATTTCAATCGTTGGCAAAGCCGGGTTTCCGGGCGTCCGGAATATGGCGGCGAGTTGCCGGTGTCGGCATTGGCTGAGGAAATGCTCACCGAGGGTGAAGGACAAATCCGCGCATTGGTGACGGTGGCAGGCAACCCGGTGTTATCGACACCCAATGGTCGCCAGCTGGAACAGGCTCTGGATGGGTTGGAGTTCATGGTCAGTGTCGATCTCTACATCAACGAGACGACGCGCTATGCCGACCTGATCCTGCCCTCGACATCAGCGCTGGAAAACGATCACTACGACACCACGTTCAATATGTTCGCGGTGCGTAACGTCACCCGCTTCAATCGCGCAATCTTGCCCAAGCCTGAGGGCGCGCTGCATGACTGGGAGATCTTTGTCGGGTTGGCCAAGGCGTTTGCGGCACACACCGGTGTAACGCTGAAACCAACCCAGTCACCCGCGCAAATGATCGACTTCGGGCTGCGCGCCGGCGCCTATGGTGACGCGTCCGACTACAAGCTATCGGTCGCCATGTTGGCGGATCATCCCCATGGCGTCGATCTGGGGCCGCTCAAGGCCAACCTTGCCACGCGCCTGAAAACCACCGATGCAAAGGTGCAGGCTGCGCCGCCGGTGATCCTGGCGGACCTGGCGCGTTTTGCGGCGCAACCTTTGCCGGTGGCGGACGAACTGCTGCTGATCGGCCGCCGTCATGTGCGCAGCAATAATTCCTGGATGCATAACTATCACCGCTTGGTGAAAGGCAAGCCACGCCATCAGTTGCATATGCATCCTGATGACTTGGCCAGCCGGCAACTGAACGATGGCCAGCGGGTGCGTGTCAGCTCGCGCACCGGCATGATCGAGGTGGAAGTGGTGGCCAGCCTGGACATGATGCCCGGTGTCGTGAGCTTGCCCCATGGCTGGGGGCACGGTCGCCCGGGTGTGCAAATGAGCATTGCCAGTGGGCAGCCGGGCGCCAGTGCGAATGACTTGACCGACGAGCGGCAGTTGGACGAGTTATCGGGTAACGCCGCGCTAAACGGTGTGCCGGTACACGTCGCTGCGGCGTGAGGTGCCCGAGCACCGCGCTGGGATTTTGCGTTACAATGCGCCACCGTGCCGACCTGTGAGTCGCAAAGTTCCAGCCGAGGTGTTCCATGGATATCATCGAAACGATCAAAGAGCAGATTGCCAACAACACCATTCTGCTTTACATGAAGGGCGCACCTAACGCTCCTCAGTGCGGTTTCTCCGCAAAAGCGTCGCAGGCTGTCATGCAGTGTGGCGAGAAGTTCGCCTACGTGGATATCCTGCAGAACCCGGAAATTCGCGCCAACCTGCCCAAGTACGCCAACTGGCCGACGTTCCCGCAACTGTGGGTAGCCGGTGAGCTGGTCGGCGGTAGTGACATCATTACCGAGATGGCGGCTGATGGTTCGTTGCAAGCGCTGATCAAAGATGCAGCAGCAAAAGCGGCAGCCAAGTCTGAAGCTTGATTGGCCTGCAATAAAAAGCCCCGCTTCTCGAAAGAGAGCGGGGCTTTTTTGTACCTGGGCGCTAAGGGTTATTCACCCATCTGCGATTGCAGGTAGTTTTCCAGGCTGACTTTGTCGATCAGGCCCAATTGGGTTTCCAGCCAGTCGATATGTTCTTCCTGGTCTTCCAGGATATCTTCCAGCAGTTCACGGCTGCCGAAGTCGCCCTTGGTTTCGCAGTGGGCAATGGCGGCCTTGAGGTCGCTGTGGCTTTTCTGTTCGAACTTCAAGTCGCTGCTGATCATTTCCTGGGTGTGTTCACCGATGTTCAGCTTGCCCAGGTCTTGCACGTTCGGCAGCCCTTCCAGGAACAGGATGCGCTTGATCAGCGCGTCGGCGTCCTTCATGGCCTTGATCGATTCTTTGTATTCACGCTTGCCCAGCTTTTCCAGGCCCCAATCGTCGTACATGCGCGCATGCAGAAAGTACTGATTGATCGCGACCAGTTCATTGGCAAGGATTTTGTTGAGTTGCTGGATGACTGAGATGTCGCCTTTCATGACTGGGGTCCTGCCCTGTAATAGCTGTGTATAGGGCGGAGTTTGAGCGGCGAAATTCCTAGTGTCAAACCTAAGTTATTGAATAATAAATGAAAATTAATCGGAATAAGAATGTTTGTGTTCCGCGTCTTGACGCTAACTAGTTGAATTGCAGGCATAAAAAAACCGGACACTAAGTCCGGCTCTTCAAAACACGCCGATTTAAGCGTGTGTAAATTCTGCTGAATAGGGGAGCGCGGCCTGGGCTGTTTGCAGCTGCGTCAGGGTTTCCCGTACCACTTGCTTGGCGAGGCAAGCACATTTACCGCACTGGCTGGCAACGCCGGTGGTTTCACGCACTTCCTTGTAGCTGCAGCAACCTTCATAGATCGCTTCGCGGATTTGTCCGTCGGTAACGCCAGTGCAGAGGCAGACATACATAAGGGAGAACCATCGCGGGTTTAAGGCTTAAGTGCGGTGGATCTTAATGTTAACGAGAATGATTGTCAAAGTAGATTCACCGGTCTTTTTACCAAGCTGTCGGCGCGCTGACGAACGGTTTTTTCAGTGTATGATGGTCGGTCTTCACGAAGCGTGACTGCGTCACAGGGCTGTCGCTTATAAACGGCAGACTTGGGGCGGTCCTTTTACTTCAATCGTCACCCCTGCATCAGGAGATATCCAATGAGCGTACTCGTCGGCAAACAAGCCCCGGATTTCGACGTCCCAGCCGTCCTCGGCAATGGCGAAATCGTTGACAGCTTCAAACTGTCTGAAGCCATCAAAGGCAAATACGGCCTGGTGTTCTTCTACCCGCTGGACTTCACCTTCGTCTGCCCTTCGGAGCTGATCGCTCTGGACCACCGCATGGACGATTTCAAGGCACGTAACGTTGAAGTGGTTGCCGTTTCCATCGACTCCCATTTCACCCACAACGCCTGGCGTAACACAGCCATCAATGATGGCGGCATCGGCAAAGTCAAATACACCATGGCTGCCGACATGAAGCACGACATCGCCAAGGCCTACGACGTTGAGTCCGAAGGCGGCGTGGCTTTCCGTGGCGCGTTCCTGATCGACGACAAGGGCGTTGTGCGCTCGCAGATCATCAACGACCTGCCGCTGGGCCGTAACATGGAAGAGCTGATCCGCCTGGTCGACGCTCTGCAATTCCACGAAGAGCACGGTGAAGTTTGCCCTGCCAACTGGAAAAAAGGCGACAAAGGCATGAACGCTTCGCCAGAAGGCGTTGCGGCTTACCTGACCGAGAATGCTGGCAAGCTGTAAGCCAGTTTCACGGTGAAAAAAAACCGGCCTGAGAAGGCCGGTTTTTTTATGTGCGG
Source organism: Pseudomonas sp. MWU15-20650 (assembly GCF_023242475.1). GTDB lineage: Bacteria > Pseudomonadota > Gammaproteobacteria > Pseudomonadales > Pseudomonadaceae > Aquipseudomonas. Next base: position 118,675 of record NZ_JALJFG010000008.1, read on the forward strand.
GAAACGACCTCAGTCGTTGAAATCTTCCCAGCCGCCCATCTGTTTCCAGCGATTGACGATGCCACAGAACAGCTCGGCGGTCTTCTCGGTGTCGTAGCGGGCCGAGTGGGCCTCACGCCCGTCAAAGTCGATACCCGCTGCCTGGCAGGCTTTGGCCAGTACGGTCTGACCATAGGCCAGGCCGGCAAGGGTGGCGGTGTCGAAACTGGAGAACGGGTGAAACGGGTTGCGCTTCATGTCCAGCCGCGCCACGGCAGCATTCAGGAAGCCCAGGTCAAAGCTGCTGTTATGCCCGACCAGGATCGCGCGTTTGCAGCCATTGGCCTTCAGCGCCTTGCGCACGCCACGGAAGATATCGGTCAGCGCCGCTTCTTCAGTCACGGCCATGCGCAGCGGATGATCGAGCTTGATCCCGGTGAACTCCAGGGCTGCGGCTTCAATATTCGCGCCCTCGAACGGCTCGACCCGGAAGAAGTGGGTGTGCTCCGGGAACACAAACCCCTGTTCATCCATGCCGATGGTGGTGGCGGCGATTTCCAGCAAGGCGTCGGTGGCGCAATTGAAACCACCGGTTTCTACGTCGATGACAACCGGCAGATAGCCGCGAAACCGCTCGGCCATCGGGTGACGGGAGCCGCCACCACTGTGCTCGTGTTCGTCGTCGTAATGGTCTTCACTCACTTGCTTTCCTCCAGCAGGCGCCAGCGCAGTGTTTCACCGGCGCGCAGCGGGATAACAGTCAGCTCGCCAAACGGCAGGCTGGCAGGGGCGGTCCAGTCTTCACGAACCAGGGTGATACGGTCGGTATTCGCCGGCAAGCCGTAGAAACGCGGGCCATTGAGGCTGGCGAAGCCTTCGAGCTTGTCCAGGGCATTGCGCTGGTCAAACGCTTCGGCGTACAACTCGATCGCCGCATAAGCGGTGTAGCAACCGGCACACCCGCACGCAGCTTCTTTTGCGTGCTGGGCGTGGGGCGCAGAGTCGGTACCGAGGAAGAATTTCGGGTTACCGCTGGTGGCGGCATCCAGCAACGCCACCTGGTGTGTATTGCGCTTGAGGATCGGCAGGCAATAGAAATGCGGCCGAATACCCCCCACCAGCATGTGGTTGCGGTTGTAGAGCAGGTGGTGCGCGGTGATGGTCGCGCCAACATTGGCCGAAGCCTCGGTGACGAACTGCACGGCGTCAGCAGTGGTGATGTGTTCGAACACCACTTTCAGGGTCGGGAACAGCTCGACCACTCGGCGCATATGTTCATCGATGAAGATTTTCTCGCGATCGAACACGTCCACATCACCACGGGTGACTTCACCGTGGATCAGCAGCGGCATGCCGACTTCGGCCATGGCTTCGATGGCCGGCAGGATCTTGTCGATACTGGTCACGCCGGAATCGGAGTTGGTGGTCGCGCCCGCCGGGTACAGCTTGGCGGCGTGCACGAAGCCGCTGGCCTTGGCCTGGCGAATTTCGTCAGGCTGGGTACGGTCGGTGAGGTAGAGCACCATCAACGGTTCGAAGCGGCTGCCGGCCGGTCTCGCAGCGAGGATACGCTGGCGATAGGCATCGGCTTCTGCGGCATTACGTACCGGAGGTACCAGGTTAGGCATGATGATGGCGCGGCCGAACGTGCGCGCAACATCGGCCACGGTTTGGGGTAACGCAGCACCATCGCGAAGATGAATATGCCAGTCGTCGGGACGCAGCAGGGTCAGGCGGTCGGACATTGGGAATTCCAGGCGGGTCAATCTGGTGGGAATGCTACCGGAAAAGACACTTGCAGGCACTCGCTATCAAGTTTTGCAGGATGCAACCGATAGCCTTTCGTATGCCTTATCGATGTATGACGCTTTGAAGTGTTGTAGAAACCAGTGGAGCCTCCCGTGCGCCAGCATTATCTAGCCCTGCTCAGTGTGTTCGCCAGCCTGCCTGCGATGGCCCTCACGTTCCAGACACGTCTGGAGAATATTGAGTGGAAGGTAGAAGGCGACCAGTTCGAGTGCCGCCTGACCCAGCCGATCACCGATTTCGGTTCAGGGGAATTCGTGCGCCGGGCCGGCGAGCAGGCGACATTTCGTCTGAAAGCCTACAGCGGCTCTCTGGGTGCGGGGTCGGCGACCTTATTGGCTGCCGCGGCCCCCTGGCAGCCAGGCCGAGGTGATATCAACCTCGGCGCCGTACGTGCAGGCAGTGGTGACGTACTGTTCAACAGCTCCCAGGCCCAGGCCGGGCGTCTGTTCACCGGGTTGCTCGAAGGGCGCAGCCCGACCGTACGGCATTACGGGCGAGAGGGCGGTTACTCGGAAATTCGCCTGCTGCCGGTGAAATTCAACAAGGCATACAACGACTATCAGGTGTGCACCACCAAGCTGCTGTCGATGAATTACGACCAGGTCAAACAGACGGAAGTCGGGTTCCCCGGTGGCGGCATTGAGCTCGACGCGGCTGCCAAGAAGAAGTTGTCGGTGATTCTCGCGTTCATGAAAGCCGACCCTACGGTCAACCATATCGAGTTGAATGGTCATTCGGACAATAGTGGTAACCGCCTGACTAACCGCGACGTCTCACGCCGCCGCGCCCTGGCGGTGATGGATTACTTCAAGGCCAACGGCATCCAGGAGTCGCAGATCACGATGCGTTTCCATGGAGAGAGCTATCCATTGGCACCCAACACCAACGCCGCCAACCGCGCGCGCAACCGTCGCGTGAATATCCAGCTTGAACGGGTGGCGGCCCCCGAGAAACCGGCGCCCCAGGCCACCGGCCCAAGCAACCCGGCGCATACGTCATAACGTGCGACCATCGGTCGCCCACTCGACATAATCTGTCGCTTTATCTTCATTTGCTGTCGCGCCTCTGTAATTTCATGGTTTTGGTCGGTAGAATCGACGCCTTTCCGTACAACCCCGTGGAGTGATGGCATGGCCGACGTAAACAAGGTCGTTCTCGCGTATTCCGGCGGCCTGGACACTTCGGTGATCCTCAAGTGGCTGCAGGATACTTATAACTGTGAAGTGGTGACCTTCACCGCTGACCTGGGTCAGGGCGAAGAGGTCGAACCTGCACGTGCCAAGGCGCAAGCCATGGGCGTGAAAGAGATCTACATTGATGACCTGCGCGAAGAGTTCGTCCGCGATTTCGTCTTCCCGATGTTTCGCGCCAACACCGTCTACGAAGGTGAGTACCTGCTGGGTACCTCCATCGCGCGTCCGCTGATCGCCAAGCGCCTGATCGAAATCGCCAACGAAACCGGTGCAGATGCCATTTCCCATGGCGCCACTGGCAAAGGCAATGACCAGGTGCGTTTCGAGCTGGGTGCCTATGCACTCAAGCCTGGCGTGAAAGTGATCGCGCCTTGGCGTGAGTGGGACCTGCTGTCACGTGAAAAACTGATGGATTACGCTGAAAAGCACGCCATCCCGATCGAGCGTCACGGTAAGAAGAAGTCCCCGTACTCGATGGATGCCAATCTGCTGCACATCTCCTATGAAGGCGGCGTGCTGGAAGACACCTGGACCGAGCATGAAGAAGACATGTGGCGTTGGACCGTCTCCCCGGAGAACGCACCCGACAAGCCGCAATACCTTGAGCTGACCTACCGTAATGGCGATATCGTCGCGCTGGACGGCGTCGAAATGACACCGGCCACCGTACTGGCGACCCTGAATCGTATCGGCGGCGAACATGGTATCGGCCGTCTCGACATCGTCGAGAACCGTTATGTGGGCATGAAGTCCCGTGGCTGCTATGAAACTCCAGGCGGCACTATCATGCTGCGCGCCCACCGTGCGATCGAGTCCATCACCCTGGACCGTGAAGTCGCTCACCTTAAAGACGAGCTGATGCCCAAGTACGCCAGCCTGATCTACACCGGTTACTGGTGGAGCCCTGAGCGCCTGATGCTGCAACAGATGATCGACGCGTCCCAGGCCCATGTGAACGGTGTCGTACGCCTGAAGCTGTACAAGGGCAACGTGATCGTCACCGGCCGCAAGTCCGATGATTCGTTGTTCGACGCCAACATCGCCACCTTTGAAGAGGACGGCGGTGCTTACAACCAGGCGGATGCGGCGGGCTTTATCAAGCTCAATGCACTGCGCATGCGTATCGCTGCCAACAAGGGTCGCTCGTTGTTCTGAGTGTTGCCCGTATTGTAAAAAATGGCCCCTTGTTCAGGGGCCATTTTTTTTACCTGAATAAAGGCGCGTAAACATCAAGCGGATGTATGACGTTTACCGATGTTTAGCGCATGTTTAAGTTATTTTTGTGAAAGTTTTAACCGGTGTTGTTTCGAGAACAGGTCTTTTGTTTTTTACGAGGAATTAATTTTTACATCTGAGTAGGAACCATGTCCTACAGAATATTCACTCATATAAGCGAAAAGGATATGTGAATTGTTGAAAATTCTGTAGGAATTATGGATGCGTATAAATATGTTAAATGGAACTAAAGAAAACGGGATTTCGTCACCGTCTCCCAGGCTTAACAGCGACAAACAAGGGATCTTTCCTGAAAGACCTGTGCGGTACGTTTACCTTTCATGGCTTATGCCGAGGATAATTCACTCAAAATATTTGCAGGCCAGGAAAGGTCTGAAAGGTCCCATAGAGCCACATGCATCTAAGTTGGCGAGTTTTTGTAGGTTAATTCCTATCTTGTTGTGGGGTGGGTCTCTGTCTGCTGTTGCTCGGGGGGGAGCTCTATGCCAACTATTAAGCGACTAGGCTATTGTGCTTGCTCTAAATAATTCGAACAGCGAAATTGGACTTTCTCATGAATAAAGTGCTGATCGTGGATGATCATCCCGTCATTCGTCTTGCTGTGCGCATGCTAATGGAGCGTCATGGTTATGAGGTCGTTGCCGAGACTGATAACGGTGTCGATGCGTTGCAACTTGCACGGGAACATATGCCGGACATTGTCATACTGGATATCGGAATCCCGAAACTCGATGGCCTGGAAGTTATTTGTCGGCTGGCCTCAACCAAACAAGCCGTGTCGTTCAAGGTGCTGGTGCTGACCTCACAGGCTCCTGGCCATTTTTCCATGCGCTGCATGCAGGCGGGAGCGGCGGGCTATGTATGCAAGCAGCAGGACCTGACCGAGTTGTTGAGTGCCATCAAGGCGGTCCTCTCCGGTTACAGCTACTTCCCGAACCAGGCGCTGAACTCGGTGCGCTCAACCATGGGTAACGCCAGCGAAGCCGACATGGTCGAACGCTTGTCGGGCCGAGAGATGATGGTGCTGCAACAGCTGGCCCGTGGCAAAACCAACAAGGAGATCGCCGACGGTATGTTCCTCAGTAACAAAACCGTCAGCACCTACAAGACTCGCCTGCTACTGAAACTCAATGCCCGTTCCCTCGTTGACTTGATCGAGCTGGCTCAACGCAACGGTCTGGTATAAAGGCCGGCGCTCCACCGCTTGAACGCCCGTGTAACCGGCAGAAAAAAGCCTCCGTCAGGAGGCTTCCGGTCATCAGCGACCCGATTAGAGATCGAAGTCGTAATCGGCCAGCTGTTTTTGCAAGCGTCGCTCTTCCAGAAGATTGTCGATAGTGCGGCGTTTGCTCAAATTGGTCTTGGCCACCTCTACAACAGGGGCTTCCCCATCGTCATCCGACTCAACGAGGTCGTCTTCTACATCCAGTTGTTCTTTGCCAGTGCTCATACGGTTAACTCCAGGCTAAGACTGCCGTTGGCGCCCCTTATAACGATATTCCATGAGTGGGTAAAAAAGATTTTTTCAATCGACTGATGAAAAAAATCAATGAACACTCAATCGTCAGACGTCTTGTCCTTGTATTCACACAGATCTTCGATACGGCAGCTGCCACAGCGAGGCTTGCGTGCCTGGCAAACGTAGCGACCGTGAAGGATCAGCCAGTGATGAGCGTCGAGCAAATATGGCTTGGGTACGAACTTCATCAATTGCTTTTCCACCTCGACCACGTTCTTGCCGCGTGCAATACCGGTTCGGTTGCTGACACGGAAAATGTGCGTGTCCACCGCCATGGTCAACTGCCGGAATGCGGTGTTGAGCACAACGTTAGCGGTCTTGCGGCCCACACCGGGCAACGCCTCAAGGGCTTCACGGGTTTGCGGTACCTCGCCATCGTGCAACTCGACCAGCAGGCGGCAGGTCTCGATAACGTTCTTGGCCTTGCTGTTGTACAGGCCGATGGTCTTGATGTATTCGGACAAGCCTTCCACACCCAGGGCATAAATCGCCGCGGGCGTATTCGCCACGGGATATAACTTGGCGGTGGCCTTGTTGACGCCAACGTCAGTGGATTGGGCCGACAGGATCACCGCAATCAGCAACTCGAATGGCGAGGAGTAGGCCAGTTCAGTTTTAGGTTCCGGATTGTCTTCGTGAAGCCTACGGAAAATTTCCAGACGTTTTGCGGCGTTCATGGGGCGAATGGTTCCTTGCTGGCGGTCAGCGTGATTTCGAAAAAAGGGTCCAACAATCCAGGCAGGATAAACCCGACAGGCTCCAATAGGGTGGCTGTAGTGTCGCGTAACAACCTCTGGCTTATACAGCCGTCACCTCGCCCGCCTGCCCGCCGGTGGCTCCAGCAAGGCACGCGCCAACGCTTTTTGTGGATCAGTCATCGAGGTAGGCGTCCACCTGTCGCTGCGCATCTTCCAGTTTGCGTTGCGCGGCGTTCAGTTCATCTGCGCTGACGCCCAGTTGGCGTTGTAATTTGCTGACATCGGCACGAGCGTAGGCCACGGCAGTTTTCAATTGGCGCAGTTGGCTGTCGATGGGCCGTTTTTCCGACCGTTGCAAATCCGGTCGAGGCTGCTCTGAAAGGGCCTCGGCGTCATGCAGGGTTTGCTCGGCGGCCATCAGCGCAGCCCTCAAGGTTGCCAGATGCTGTTCGTCAGTGTTCTGTTCCTGAGCTTTTTTCAACTCGGCGCGACGCATGGCCAACTGAATCTTGGCACGTTTGAGTTCCGGGTCTTTAGGTGTCGAGGGCGCAGGGGGGCTGTTCACTTCAAGCGTAGCGAGTGCCTGCTCTGCCGCTTCAAACTGTTGTTGCAAGATGATCAGTTGTGACTGTTGTTCAAAGGTCGGTGGATGACCAAACGCCTTCAAGGACTTATGTAATTGGGCGCGGCTCATCGCGACATTGATTTTGGCTTTCTTGACCGCTGCATCCCGAGCAACCTGATCGTTGTCAGCGGGTGGCACTTGCACCGGCGCCGAGCGCTTGGCCCGTGCCAGGCGTTCAGCTAGCCTGTGGGCCTCTTCCCGTTGCAGGCGCGCGTTGCGGTGTTCATAACGCCGCCGTGCACGGTCGCGCTTGAGGCCACGTTCATGGCGCTCGTGATCGTTGGTTGCCAGGCCACCCACAATTGGCAGCACGCTGGCCAGGGGGCGCATTTCAATGCAGTCAACAGGGCAGGGGGCGACACACAGGTCGCAACCGGTGCACTCATCAATAATGACCGTGTGCATCAACTTGGCGGCGCCCACAATGGCATCCACCGGGCAAGCCTGAATGCATTTGGTGCAACCGATGCATTCTGCTTCACGGATATAGGCGACCTGGGCCGGGGCTTCGCCACGACTGGCGTCCAACTCCAACACGGGGACGCAGAGCAACTGCGCAAGCCCCGCGATGGTCTCCTGACCGCCCGGCGGGCACTTGTTGATTGCCTCGCCTTGAGCGATGCCCTCGGCGTAGGGCTTGCAGCCCGGGTGCCCGCACTTGCCGCATTGAGTCTGCGGCAGCAGCGCGTCGATACGTTGAATCAGGTTCATGCTTTGATCATTGTGTTGAAGCCCGGAAGCGCCGTCGCCATCGGTACGCGGGTGACCCTTCCCAAGGCATGCCAATGCGAGCGGGCACCACACGTCGGCACCGAGGCTACAACCGGCGGTATCTGCAGCACGAGGCTGCTGATGAGGGGAAGGAACATATCGGTCATGGGCATGCCGGTTAAACAAACAGGGCCTGATTATCCGGCAAGCAAGAAAGGGGTACTAGCTGAAAAGCCCTGTCGCTGAAACGACAGGGCTGTCTTGCAGGTTTACTTGATGCGCTGACCCGGCTTGGCGCCGCTGTCCGGGCTCAGCAGGTAGATTTCCTCACCGCCAGGACCGGCCGCCATCACCATGCCTTCGGAGATGCCGAACTTCATTTTCCGTGGCTTGAGGTTGGCGATCATCATGGTCAGGCGGCCATCGAGCTTGGACGGGTCCGGATAAGCGCTCTTGATGCCGGAGAATACATTGCGCTGCTCGCCACCCAGGTCCAGTGTCAGGCGCAGCAGTTTGTCGGCGCCCTCCACGGCTTCGGCCTTGACGATCAGCGCGACACGCAGGTCTACGGCGGCAAAGGCGTCGAAATCGATTTCGGCAGAGATCGGATCTTTCTCCAGCTCACCATTGCCCGCTGGTGCAGTTGAGCCGGTATCGGTCTGGCTGGCAACCAGGTCTTCTTTCGACGCGTCTGTCATGGCCTGGACCTTCACTGGGTCGATACGGGTCATCAATGGCTTGAACTCATTCAATTGATGGTTGCTGAGCAGTGTGGCGTGGTCGTTCCAGGTCAACGGCGCAACATTGAGGAATGCCTCGGCATCAGCGGCCAGCAACGGCAGCACCGGCTTGAGGAAGATCACCAACTGGCGGAACAGGTTGATGCCCGTGGCACAGATCGCCTGGACTTCAGCCTGCTTGCCGTCCTGCTTGTTCAGCGACCACGGCGCCTTGTCGGCGATCCAGGCGTTGGCACGGTCGGCCAGGCCCATGATCTCGCGCATGGCACGGGCAAAATCGCGGGCTTCATAGGCATCGGCGATGCTGGGGGCGGCGGCCAGGAACGCTTCGGTCAGTTCCGGCGCGGCGTTTTCCGCCACCAGTACACCGGCGTTGCCCTTGTGGATAAACCCGGCGCAACGGCTGGCGATGTTAACGACTTTGCCGACCAGGTCCGAGTTGACCTTCTGTACGAAGTCTTCCAGATTCAGGTCGAGGTCGTCGACGCCACGACCCAGCTTGGAGGCATAGTAATAGCGCAGGTATTCCGGCGACAGGTGGTCCAGGTAGGTGCGCGCCTTGATAAAGGTGCCACGGGACTTGGACATTTTCTGCCCGTTGACCGTCAGGTAGCCGTGTACGGCAATGCCGGTCGGCTTGCGGTAGCCCGAACCTTCGAGCATTGCCGGCCAGAACAGGGCGTGGAAGTTGACGATGTCCTTGCCGATGAAGTGGTACAGCTCGGCGGTGGAGTCCTTGGCCCAGAACGCGTCGAAGTCCAACTCCGGCGTGCGGTCGCAGAGGTTCTTGAAGCTGGCCATGTAGCCGATTGGCGCGTCCAGCCATACGTAGAAGTACTTGCCAGGCTCGCCCGGGATTTCAAAACCGAAGTACGGCGCATCGCGGGAGATGTCCCACTGTTGCAGGCCGGCGTCCAGCCATTCGGCAATCTTGTTGGCCACGGCGTCCTGCAGGGTGCCGCTGCGGGTCCAGGTTTGCAGCATCTGCTGAAAATCGGGGAGCTTGAAGAAGAAGTGCTGGGAGTCCTTCAACACCGGAATGGCGCCGGAGATGGCCGAGCGTGGGTTCTTCAGGTCAGTCGGTGCGTAGGTGGCACCGCATTTCTCGCAGTTGTCGCCGTACTGGTCTTCAGTGCCGCATTTCGGGCAGGTGCCCTTGATGAAGCGGTCGGCCAGGAACATTTTCTTTTCCGGGTCGAAATACTGGGTGATCGAGCGCGTGGCAATGTGCCCGGCGTCTTTGAGGCGCAGGTAGATCTGGCTCGACAGTTCGCGGTTTTCTTCGGAATGGGTCGAGTGGAAGTTGTCGAAATCCACCAGGAACTCGGCAAAGTCGGCGCTGTGTTCAGCCTGCACATTGGCGATCAGTTGTTCCGGGGTGATCCCTTCCTTTTCGGCGCGCAACATGATGGCCGAACCGTGGGCGTCGTCCGCGCAGACATAGATGCATTGATTGCCGCGATGCTTCTGGAAGCGCACCCACATATCGGTCTGGATGTACTCAAGCATATGGCCAAGATGGATGGAACCATTGGCATAGGGCAGGGCGCTGGTGACGAGGATCTTGCGTGGCTCGGACATGGGGCTCGGCTACTTGATGAAACGGAGGTCGGCCACTATAAAGCGCCGGGAAATATATTTCACCCCGTGGCGCTGTTTCTGAATCTTCCCGAGCCTCGAAAGCATGCCGTTGGGCGGCCGGAACGGTTAGGATAGCCGCCTGTTTCAGTCAGTCTTTTTTCGGGAGTAGCCCATGAGCGCCGTCAATCGCGCAGCGGTGGAAGCCGTTCTTCGCCAATACACCGACCCTTATTTGAACCAGGACCCGGTCATCGCCGGCTGCGTACGCGCTATCGAAGTCCAGGGCGACCAGGTTTCGGTCCAGCTGGAGCTGGGTTATGCCGCCGGCCTGTTCAAGAGCGGTTGGGCGCAGATGCTGCAAATGGCCATCGAGGGCCTTGACGGGGTGCGTTCGGCCAAGGTCGACATCCAGTGCGTGATTGCCGCGCATAAAGCCCAGGCGCAGATCCCGGGCCTGGCCAACGTCAAGAATGTGGTAGCCGTGGCATCCGGCAAGGGCGGGGTGGGCAAGTCCACCACGGCGGCCAACCTGGCCCTGGCCCTGGCCCGTGAAGGGGCACGCGTGGGCATTCTCGACGCCGACATCTATGGCCCCAGCCAAGGCGTTATGTTCGGCATTGCCGAAGGCACCCGACCGAAGGTCAAGGACCAGAAGTGGTTCGTGCCGATTGAGTCGATGGGCGTGGAAGTCATGTCCATGGCCTTCCTCACCGATGACAACACGCCGATGGTCTGGCGCGGGCCGATGGTGTCCGGTGCCTTGCTGCAATTGGTCACCCAGACCGCCTGGGGCGACCTGGATTACCTGGTAATCGACATGCCGCCAGGTACCGGCGACATCCAACTGACCCTGGCACAGAAAGTCCCGGTGGCCGGCTCGGTGATTGTGACCACGCCCCAGGACCTGGCACTGCTGGACGCGAAGAAAGGCGTGGAGATGTTCCGCAAGGTCAACATCCCGGTGCTGGGCGTCGTGGAAAACATGGCCGTGCACATCTGCTCCAACTGCGGGCATGCCGAGCACCTGTTTGGCGAAGGTGGTGGCGAGAAGCTGGCGACTCAGTACGGCGTCGAACTGCTCGCCTCGTTGCCGCTGTCGATGGAGATTCGTGAACAGGCCGATGGTGGCAAACCTACTGTGGCAGCCGAACCCGATGGGCAGATCGCGATGATCTACCAGGAACTGGCCCGTCATGTGGGCGCGCGGATCGTCCTGCAAGAAGCCGCTGCGCCGGCGATGCCGACGATTACAGTCAGCGACGACTGACCCTGCTGGAGGAAAAAGCCTCGACTGTGTCGGGGCTTTTTCATGCCTGCGGCTCAGTCAAAGGTGCTCCGTGACGCGTTTACACAATTGCTCGTGTAAGCATTCGCTTACTTTTTCGTAAGTGTTTGGTTTTTTTGCTCGGCGCAGACGTCTCGAATCATCGAACGACTTTTCTAAGCCATTGAAAAATAGCAATTATTTATACTTGTTTGGGTGTTCAAATTTGCCACTGCACGGCTTGGATCCCGTTGAACTTCCCTCGGAACTCTCTAACATCAGCCCCGTGTCCACGGATTGACACGGCCATCAAGGAACGATGGTTGAAGGAACATCGCAGGATGCGATTCATCAGGATGATGAAAAGGAATACAGGGACTAGGGAAAAAATGTGGGCGGGTCATACCGCCCCTTTTTTTTGCCTGTAGAAAAGTAAAACTGGCCACGCAGAAACGCAAAAAGGCCCGCAAGGGGCCTTTTGGGGGCGACGACGCTATCAGCGTTCGAGGTCTGCAATCTTACCTTTTTTGCCATCCCACTCTGCAGCATCCGGCATCGGATCTTTGCGCTCAGTGATATTCGGCCAGATTTCCGCCAGCTCGACGTTCAACTGAATGAATTCCTGCATCTCTGCCGGGACTTCATCCTCGGAGAAAATGGCAACGGCCGGGCACTCTGGTTCACACAGGGCGCAGTCAATGCACTCATCCGGGTGGATAACCAGGAAGTTCGGGCCTTCGTAGAAGCAGTCCACCGGACACACTTCGACGCAGTCGGTGTACTTGCACTTGATGCAGTTGTCGGTAACGACGAAGGTCATTTCTAATTTTCTCCTCAGGCGGCGGCAGCGAAACCCTTTGTGGCAGGGCTCGCGAGGTTCGGGAGCGATAGTCTGCAGGCCAGGCTAAGAGCCTGCAGCATCCCAAACCGCGCGAGAGTCTACCAGCTTGCACGCGTCTGCGTTATATCCGAGTCTGCAGTGCATATAACATTTCGAGCGCTTTGCGCGGCGTCAAGCCATCCAAGTCCAGCTTAGCCAACTCATCCAGTACCGGATGGGGGAGGCTGGCGAACATGTCGCTTTGGTGCGGAGCGCTGGGTTTGTTGCTGGCTTTGGCCGGGCTGGCCACGGGAATCTCGTGGGGCAGGGCGGTTTCCTCCAGGCGGCTCAGGTGCTCGCGCGCACGGGTAATCACGTCTGCCGGCACGCCGGCCAGTTGCGCCACGGCCAGGCCGTAACTCTGGCTCGCCGGGCCGGGCAGCACGTGGTGCAGGAACACGATACGCTCGTTGTGCTCGGTGGCGTTGAGATGCACGTTGGCCACCAGCGGCTCGCTTTCCGGCAGTACGGTCAGCTCGAAATAGTGCGTGGCAAACAGCGTATAGGCGCGCAAATGCGCCAGGCGCTCGGCGGCGGCCCACGCCAGGGACAAACCGTCGAAGGTGCTGGTGCCACGACCGACTTCGTCCATCAGCACCAGGCTGCGTTCGGTGGCGTTATGCAGAATGTTGGCGGTTTCGCTCATTTCCACCATAAACGTCGAACGGCCACCAGCCAGGTCATCGCTGGAGCCGATCCGGGTGAAAATGCGGTCGACCAGCGACAGCTCGCAACTGGCCGCAGGCACAAAGCTGCCGATATGCGCCAGTAGCACGATCAATGCTGTCTGGCGCATGTAGGTGGATTTACCGCCCATGTTCGGCCCGGTGATCACCAGCATGCGCGTGTCATCATCCAGCGAGAGGTCGTTGGCCACGAACGGCGTGGTCAACACCTGTTCCACTACCGGGTGACGCCCCTGCACAATGCGCATGCACGGCTCGCTGACAAACCGTGGGCAATTCAAGTCCAGGTTCAGTGCCCGCTCGGCCAGGTTGCTCAGCACATCCAGTTCAGCCAGGGCGGCGGCGGTGTCTTGCAGCGGCGCCAATCGGCTGATCAAGTCTTCGAGCAAGGCTTCATACAGCATCTTTTCGCGCGCCAGGGCGCGGCTCTTGGCCGACAACGCCTTGTCTTCGAACTCTTTGAGCTCCGGGGTGATAAAGCGCTCGGCACCTTTGAGAGTCTGGCGACGCTGGTAGTCGATCGGTGCCGACTCGGCCTGCTTGCTCGGCAACTCGATAAAGTAGCCGTGCACGCGGTTGTAGCCGACCTTCAAGTTGGCCAGGCCGGTGCGGGCTTTTTCGCGGGCTTCCAGGTCTATGAGGAACTGCCCGGCGTTTTCGCTCAGCGACTGCAGCTCATCCAGCTCGCTGTCATAACCGGTTTTCAGCACGCCGCCGTCACGGATAATCGCTGGCGGGTTGTCGATAATGGCTTTTTCCAGCAGCGCCGCGAGGTCAGGGTAAGTGCCAGCCGTCATGGCAAGCTGTTGCAGGTGCGGCGTGTCCAGTTCGGTCATCGCCACTTGCAATTGCGGCAGGGCGCTCAAGGCATCGCGCAGACGCGCCAAGTCACGGGGCCGCGCGTTACGCAGGCCGATCCGCGCCAGGATGCGCTCAATATCGCCAATTTCTTTCAGTTGTGGCTGCAGCTTTTCGAAGCGATAACCGTCCAGCAGGCAGGTAATAGACGTCTGGCGCGCTTGCAGCACGGTCAAGTCCCGCAGCGGACGGTTCAGCCAACGGGTCAGCAAACGGCTACCCATCGCGGTCTGGCAACGGTCGACCACCGATTGCAGCGTGTTGTCGCGGCCGCCAGCCAGGTTGGTGTCCAGCTCCAGGTTGCGGCGGCTGGCACCGTCCAGCACCACGGTGTCATCCAGGCGCTCATGACGCAGGCTGCGCAAGTGTGGCAACGCGGTGCGCTGGGTTTCCTTGGCATAGCTGAGCAAGCAACCGGCGGCGCCGATGGCCAGGGTCAGGGTTTCGCAACCGAAGCCTTTAAGGTCTTGCACCGAAAACTGCTGGCACAGACTTTTCAGCGCTGAGTCCCGCTCGAAATCCCACGGCGCACGACGCTTGGTCCCACGACGCTTCTCCGCCGGAAGATCCTTGGGCCAATCATCCGGGATCAACAACTCCACAGGATTGATGCGCTCCAGTTCCGCCAGCAGGTTCTCCCAGCCCTTGATCTCCAGCACGCTGAAATTGCCGCTGGTGATGTCCAGTACCGACAGGCCGAACAAACGCTCATCGCCCAATACCGCAGCGATCAGGTTATCGCGGCGCTCATCCAGCAGCGCCTCATCACTCACCGTCCCCGGCGTAATAATGCGCACCACCTGACGCTCCACCGGCCCTTTGCTGGTGGCCGGGTCGCCGATTTGCTCACAGATCACCACCGACTCGCCCAGCTTCACCAGCTTGACCAAGTAGCCTTCAAGCGAGTGATAAGGGATCCCACACATCGGAATCGACTGCCCAGCCGACTGCCCGCGCGCAGTCAGGGTAATGTCCAGCAGCTTGGCGGCCTTCTTCGCATCTTCATAGAAGATCTCGTAGAAGTCGCCCATGCGGTAGAACATCAACTGATCAGGGTGCTGGTTTTTCAGGCGCCAGTACTGCTGCATCATCGGGGTGTGGGAGGACAGATCGGACGTGTTTTTACTCATTGGGTAATAGGCAAATTCGTTGAAAGTGATGGGGCAAAGGGGGCGCGTGGTCCAGTGTCAATCAGTTAAGGAATGCCGACGTCCAGACAAAGCAGGTCGAATGTGGGAGCTGTCGAGCTATAGCGAGGCTGCGAAGGGATCACCGCGCTGTACCTGCCAGACCGCAGCGCCTGCATCGCAGCCTCGCTGAAGCTCGACAGCTCCCACATTTTATCTTCGGTGTCTGCCCAATCGGGGTCGTTCAACTGATCGGCATTGGGCGCTTGGCCCAGCATTTTTTGCGATGGGCGCAAGGTTAACACGTGAAGTCGACCCTTCGCAGGTCGCAAACGGATAGGTAAAACGTAAAAAGGAGCGGCGCATTATTCAAATGCATCGCCCCTTTTTTTGCTTTCACCCTTTACTGATTGTTGCTGGGCGAATCCAGCACCTTCACTACCTCATCAATCACCGCCTTGACCATCTCCTGCAAGTAATGCGATGCCCAGGCATAACGGTCCGTTTCTTTTGTCATCGCCGCATCTTCTGCGAGCTGCTTGGCAACATGGAGGAGGTCGGAGGCGTGGTGCAAGACTTCGTGCAGGGAAACACCGCCGTTGATGCTAAATAGAGGTGGGTCGGAGTGAAAGGAGAAGGGGGTGCTTAACGCAGATCTCTGCAGGTGTCATCCTGCCAGCTTCGGGAAATGCGGTCTGTCCATCTAACATCCCCATCTGTTTCGGTGGTGAGGTAGAGACTATCACGCGATTCCGGCCCCTTTACTGGTGGTAACTTCACTTAATACCTCCGTGTTATGTATAAATATGCAAATTAGCATTTGCCAACCCCCAAAACTCCCGTCACTATCCGCGTTATGCAAAAACGCAACGTTTCTATCGTCTTAAGAGAGCTGCTGGACCGCGACCGGATCTCCCCCACGGAGCTTCACCGGCGTACCGGTGTGCCTCAATCCACACTGTCACGGATCCTCAGCGGCAAGATCGTTGACCCGTCGGACAAACACATCTCCCGCATCGCCGAGTATTTTCGCGTCAGCACCGACCAACTGCGCGGGCGCGCGGCGGTGGGCGCATTGCGCGACGATGGGCGCGATCCGATGCATTCGGAACTCAAGGACATAAGCCTGTGGGATGACGACACGCCCGTTAATGATGACGAGGTGTCGATCCCCTTTCTGCGCGAGGTTGAATTGGCTGCTGGATCAGGAAGATTCGTCATCGAGGAAAGCGAGAAGGCCAGCCTGCGGTTCGGCAAGCGCAGCCTGCGGCATAACGGGGTGCAGTTCGACCAGGCCAAGTGTGTAACGGTGCGCGGCAACAGTATGTTGCCGGTATTGCGCGACGGCGCCACGGTGGGGGTGAATGCCGGCAAGAGCGGCATTGGTGACATTGTCGATGGCGACCTGTATGCCATCAATCACAATGGTCAACTGCGGGTTAAACAGCTCTATCGCCTGCCTTCCGGGATTCGCCTGCGCAGCTTCAACCGTGATGAGCATCCGGATGAGGACTACAGCTTCCAGGAGATCCAGGATGAGCAGATCAGCATCCTCGGTCATGTTTTCTGGTGGGGCATGTACGCCCGCTAACCTCCACACGTAAGAAGAAACCCGCCCATGGGCGGGTTTTTTTTCGCCCGCAGAAACCCGTCAAACCCCAAGCCCGTAAGGCTTCGAATGCATGCGTGCATTTCATGGTAAAAATAAATGCATCTGTGCATTGACTGTATATGCATACATGCATATTCTTCACCTCAAGCCAGCCAACAAGGTCTGGTGGAGGCGGCAAGGATGCTGCCAAGGAAGACAAGGAAGGCACGCAATTCGGCAAGGACGCCATCGAAGCGATGGCAGGGATGCCAGGCAACACCGGCAAGGATGCCGACGCTCTTTAGTTTCAACGCTTCAAAAACAGGCAGCGATGAACCGGCCTTAACGGTTCAGAGGGTTGGCAACTGGCCCGGGTGTGCAGCGTAAAGCACCAGAAGCAGTTATCCGGCAGACAGGGATCGTGGTCGGAAAAACATTGAGGAAAGGACCGTACCGCGCCAGTAGCGCCGAAAGTCCGAGGACATCATTACTGAAAAGCCCGGGCAACCGGGCTTTTTGGAATGCCTACCTATCGAAGTATTTGTAAATGAAATATGGACTCTCTATTGCTCAGCCAGGAGGCGTGACATGACAAATGAACAGCAAGCGTTAGCGGAAATGCCTATCTGGCTGGTCATCGTATTGGCAGTGATCGGCGGCGTGTCTGGAGAAATGTGGCGCGCAGACAAAGAAGGCGCCCGTGGTTGGTCGCTGATCCGCCGTCTGGCGCTGCGTTCCGGGGCCTGCATGGTCTGCGGGGTATCGGCCCTGATGCTGTGTTACGCCGCCGGTATGTCGATATGGACCGCCGGCGCTATTGGCTGCCTGACCGCCATGGCCGGTGCCGATGTGGCCATCGGCCTCTATGAACGCTGGGCGGCCAAGCGCATCGGCATCAACGAAGGTTCCCGTCAGGACCCGCAGTAACCGTTGCAAGGACGCTACTTAAATGACGCTTATCGAAAAGCCATCCCAACTGCCCCAAGCCATCGCTGAGGTGCTGCACGCAGCTTTCCCAGGCTTGAAGGTCGGCAATCATCAGGACTTTCAGGGCGCCGGGGAGAAAACCGGCGTGTTGATCACGGTCGAGGGCAATGGCCCGGGCATTCGATCTCGGGAAGGGCGCAAAGCCCACGCCTTGGACCTTTCGCTCAAGGCCATGGCTGCGCCGGGAGCATTGCCGTTTGATGCATGCGACCTGGCCAGCCAACTCATGGACCTGGTGCTGGATAACCGCTGGAACTTACCGCCGGCACAGTGCGATTTGCCGACCAATATCGTAGCGGCACCCTCGCTGCGGTCCACCTCGGATCCGGACTACGACACCTGGACCGTTTCCTTCACCCAAACCCTTTATCTCGGGCCTGCGTTACTCAACGACCCTATCGGTAAACCGCTGTTTGCCTGCACCTGGGATGTCTCGAACATCGACGACCCCGATCAATACAAGCCACTGGCGGAGTAGCCCATGTTCGACGCGCTGTTACGCATGCAACTGGGGCCGATCATCGAGCGTCTGGCGGAAATGGAGACCCAACTCGAAGACCTGTACCGACGCGCCGACAGCTTCTGTCGGATTGGCATCTGCCAGGAAGTCGATGCCGCAAGCAGTACCTGCAAGGTCAGCCATGGTGAGTTGCTCAGCCCGGCCATCCGCTTTTTCAACCCCAGCGCGGGTGCGCAAACGGAAACGCGCATCCCCTCGGTGGGCGAGCAGTGTCTGTTGCTCAACTATGGCGGCGGTGAAGGCGGTGCGCAGTCCGTGGCCTTGTTCGGCCTCAACAGTAGCCGGTTTCCGCCCGTTTCCACTGTTGCCTCATTGACCCGGCGACGTCATCAAGACGGCACCCAAAGCGACTATGACGACGCCAGCCACACCTTTAGCTGGGTCAACGGCCCAACCACGGTCAGCGGTTCGCGCGAACAGGTCGAGATTGAAGTCGGTGCCGCCAGCCTGACCCTGAGTGCCCAGGACATCACCCTGCAAATCGGCGGCACCCGCCTGGTACTGGATGCCGGCGGCGCGCACTTCAGTGGCCCGGTGGTGGACCACCAAGGACGAGTCATCAGCCCCTGATAAGGACATCCCATGATTGGAATCGAAAGGAACGCCGGGGCAGCCGTCGATGACTGGCTGCAATTCGTGCAGCGCGCTACCCGAGCGTTGACCACCCCTGTGGGCACTCGGCAAAAACGCCCTTTGTACGGCTCGCTGATCCCACAGCTGCTCGGACAGAACCTCGGCGATGACCTGCTGATCCTTGCCCAGAGCCACGCCGCCCAGGCGTTTTACAACACTCAGAACGGCATCGGCGATTTCGAGCCACAGGTCATCGTCGCCACCCGCCAAGGTGCAGGCCTGTTGCTGCGTTTTGCCGGCACCTGGAAAAACCGCCAACAATCCTTCGAGGTCGTGACATGAGCATGCTGATCCCCGGCCAGAACCAACTGGCGGAACCGGCCATCATCACGGTGGACGAGTTCGAACCGTTGCTGGCCGAATTCAAGGCGTTCGTCATCGACTACGTCGCCACCCGAGCGCCGCAAAGCGCGGCCAAACTCAAGGTCAGCCTCGACAATGAAAGCGAGCTGCTGACCCTGGCCCTGGAAGCCTTTTGCGTACGCCTGCAAACCCACGAGCGCAAATACAACGCCCGCATCAAACAGATGCTGGCGTGGTGGGCCACCGGCAGCAACCTGGATGCACGCCTGGCCGACATGGGCCTGGAGCGTCAAGTGCTCGACCGCGGCGACCCGGCGGCTTTTCCCCCGGTGCCGCCGACCTTGGAGAGCGACGACGACGCCCGACTGCGCTACTACCTGGCACCCCATGCGCCGGCGGCAGGCTCACGCATGCAGTATCGCCGCGAGGTCTTCACCCTGGGTGAACGCCCTGCGGTGAAAGTGCAAAGTGCAACGCCAGGCGTGGTGACTGTCAGCTACACCTTCGATCCGGACGGCTATGCGGCCCAGGTCAAAGATGGCAACGGTCGTCGGACTGCGCCGGGTGAAGTGATGGTCACCGTACTTTCTCGTGACGGCGATGGTACGCCGTCGGCTGACCTGCTTGACGGTGTGCGTCGACATTTCGCACGGCCGGACGTACGCCCGGAAACCGATCTCGTCACAGTCCAGGGCGCACAGATCCAACCCTACAAGATTCGTGTGGTGGCCAAGATCAACGCCGGTCCGGATTCGGGGCTGACCCAAGTGGCGGCGCAACAATTGCTGCAAACCTACGCCGACTCCTGCCATCGCCTGGAAGGGCGCGTAGACCCGAGCTGGATCGACTACGCCATCCACAGCGCAGGCGCCGCGCAACTGCAAATCCTTGAGCCGCTGGAGCCGATTGTCAGCACCGCGTTCCAGGCCCCGTATTGCACGGGTGTCGAGGTGGAGGTGCGCACGCTATGAGTGAGCCTAAAGCGAGTTTGTTGCCGGCTAACAGTTCACCGCTGGAAAAAGCGTTGGACCTGGGGTTCGGCAAGTTGCTTGAGCGGGTCATGCCGCCGTTTCCGGCGCTGATGAACCCGCTGTACACCCCCAGTGAATTCCTTCCTTACTTGGCTGCGGACCGTGGCGTCAGCGAATGGGACGCCGACGCCAGCGAGGCGGAAAAGCGCCTGACGGTGGCCTTGTCCTGGCAGATCCAACGCCAGGCCGGTACACCCCAGGCGCTGAGCCATGCGGTGGAGTCATTGGGCTTTACCCCCAACATCAACGCCTGGTACCAGCAACGGCCATTGGGTGTGCCTTATACCTTCGACGTGCAGGCGATTATCGGGCGCAGTTGGTCCAGCGGTGATCACAACCGGCTGATCCGCCGCATTAACGCGGCGAAGAGTGAGCGGGATCAGGCGACGATCACGATTGTTCACGAAACCACTCAAGGCTTGAGGGTCTGCGCCGCGGCTGACCCAGGACTGAGCATTGGTGACGACAGCCGAGCCGGTGCCTTGCCCGAGATGAAGTTACACGGTGTCGTCTCCTTCAGCAGCGCAGCCCACAGACCACTGATCGATGGCGAGTTGCACCTTGAAGGCGCGCTACCCGAACTCGGGCTTACCGCCCGGCTAAACAGTGTCGGGGTTTCCCGGCACTACACCATTAACGACTACGACCTCAGGGCGCAGCCATGACAGATGACATTACGCGCCTGGTGCGCTTCACCTCCAAGGGTTTGGATGAAGTGTTGCAGGCAAAGAACCAGGGCCTGAAAGGCGAAATCACTCATATCGGCGCGGGCACCGGCCGGTATAACCCAGACGGCACAGAAGTGGCCTTGCGCGATGAACGCCAACGGGTCGCTATTGTGGACTACGAGGACCTGGGCGACAGGCAACTCAGGATGGCTGCGCTGTTTGATGGCGAGGCTGAGTATGAAATTGGCGAGTTTGGTTTTTACCTCGCCAGTGGGACCTTGCTGGCTGTTTACTCCGTGGCAGGGAGGTTGCTGACGTATAAAGCGGCGGCGGCACGGGTGCTGCAAAAGTTCACCTTGGATGTTTCGCCGTTGCCGGCGGATAGCGTAACGATTGTAGTGGGGAGTGAAAATTTGAATGTGTTGTTGGCTGAAGAGATCGCGATTATGGCGGCGGCTTCGGTTGGCAATATGTCTCGCCACGTTGATCTGATGTTGCGGGTCATGCATCTCGAAGCGAAATAGTTGCACTGACAAAAGTGCTGAAAAGATTAATTGACAGGGAGTTGATGATGGGAATTGAAGCGACTATCACGAAAGTTGTGGATGCGTGTAATAAACTGACGGAAACAGTGACTAACCAGATTGGCAAAATTGATGCACGGGTAGAGGCAGCATCGAGTCAGTTCACTGCATGGCGTAACAGTGTGCAGGCGAAAGACATTAATGGCCGTGCGCTTTATAAACAGGACATTGACCTTACCGGCTTGTCCACGGATGTGCTTTATCCAGTGTGGTGGAGTATGCCCGGGAATGATGGGGGCGAAACCGAACTGACGATCTCTCGCATTTTTGCTCGAGACAGCGAAAAGGCGCCTTTTGGTGAGGGTATCTATCATATCGCCGGTTTGAGCCTGCAATTGGAAGGTGTTGGTTTTCCATGGAATGGTGATGCTAACTTTCTATCGATCAAACGAATATCGCAAACTTATCGCGAAACGGTTCGGGGCATCTCGTTTGGGATGATTTGTACAGCTCGTGCCGTTACAGGGCTTAAGCCCATGTATGTCGGCTTGGTCGCTGGTCAACTGACCACCTCTCCACAATTTTCCGGAATGTACCTAAGAGGTGGTTTGAGTTACACGATCACCAAGACGTTTGATTACCCTGTGAGTTTTAGCAAGGTGGACACCGAAGTGATCATGAAAGATGACGTCACGGCTGATTGGGAAGTGCGTTGGGTCGTGAAGCCTTACGCACTGGCCCAAGCCGATGCCGTGCTTGGAAAGACTTACCCAGAAAAGCGCTTGGCCTATTCCTATGATAACGACACTCGGTATACCGCCAAGGTTTAAGGACTGATCAAATGACTTTGTTTATTGAAAAACTGGTAACTCCAGCAGGCGACTCGCTGATCAACGTACCTGCCAGCGTGCAGACACTTAAAGGTCTTGGTTTTAGCGATGTGGCCGCTCAGGCGCTGATCGAGAAAGCCGCTACCGCTGCGGCACTCGCTAGCACTATTGTTGCTCGCCGATCTGCCTATGCCAGCGAAGCTGACCCGATGTACCTAGAGTGGCAATTCGACGGTACGGCTGAAAAGGAGAAAGAGTGGCGAGCGAAAGTAGCCGAAATCAAGGCGCGTTTCCCGTTGCCAGAAGAGAAGTAATTACCCACCGCGAAAGCGGTTTTTTTTCGCCACCCCAAAGCCCCTCCTCGAAGGGGCTTTGGCGTTTTCTACCCGGAGAATTCCACCCATGCAAAACCGCCAAACCTACACCGTCCTCATCCCATTCCCCATCGGCAACGGCCATTGGTCCACCGCTGGCGAAGAACTGGAACTGCTCGACGTCGAAGCATCCGCCCTGCGCACCGTTGGCCGTCTGGAAGTGACCCGCGTCCTCAACTCCACCCCCAAGAAGGCTGAATAACCATGGCAGAAGTCCTGAACTTCGAGCACAACGGCATCACTGTAAATGCCACTGAATCCCCCGAGGCCATGGGTGGCCTTGGCGATAACGTGATCGGCCTGGTCGGCACCGCGCCGAATGCCCACGCATCGATCCCAAAAAACGCGCCGTTTCGCATCAACAGCTTCACCACCCAGGCGCTGCTGGACCCTACCGGCACCGAGTCGGGCACCTTGTTCCAGGCGGTGTACCAGATCCTCAAAGTGGTCAAGGTACCGGTCTATGTGGTCATCGTGGAGGAGGGCGCGACCCCGGCTGACACGATCAACAACGTGATCGGCGGCAACGACCCGGTTACCGGTCGAAAACTGGGCCTGGCGGCCCTGAGCAGCGTGCCTGAAGACCTGACCATCATCGGTGCTCCAGGCTTTACCGGCACCAAGGCCGTGGCCGGTGAGTTTGCCTCCTTCGGCAAGCGCATCAAGGCCCGTGTGGTGCTGGATGGCAAGGACGCCTCGGTGGCCGATCAAGTGACCTACAGCGGCGAGTTGGGCGGTGCAGACCTGGGCTTCGACCGGTGCCTGCTGGTGCACAACATGCCGTCGGTGTATTCCAAGGCGGCGAAGAAAAACGTATTCCTGTCGCCATCCTCGCTGGCCATCGCCGCCTTGGCCAAGGTCAAGCAGTGGGAAAGCCCGGGTAATCAGGTGACCTTCGCCGAGGACGTTTCCCGCGTAGTCGAGTACAACATCCTCGACACGTCCACCGAAGGCGACCTGCTCAACCGTTACGGCGTGAGCTACTACGCGCGCACCATCCTCGGCGGTTTCTCGCTGCTGGGTAACCGTTCCATCACCGGCAAGTTCATCAGCTACGTCGGCCTGGAAGACGCGATCAGCCGCAAGCTGGTCAAGGCCGGCCAGAAAGCCATGGCCAAGAACCTCACCAAATCCTTCATGGACCAAGAGGTCAAGCGCATCAATGACTGGCTGCAAACCCTGGTCGCCGACGAAACCATCCCCGGCGGCAGCGTGTACCTGCACCCGGAATTGAACAGTGTCGAGAAGTACAAGAACGGCACCTGGTTCATCGTCATCGACTACGGCCGCTACGCGCCGAACGAACACATGATTTATCAACTCAACGCCCGCGATGAAATCATCGAGCAGTTCCTGGAGGACGTTCTCTAATGTTTACCAACCGTGTAAGACAGGCCATTGCGGCCACCCTTCAAGGCCTGCCGTTGTCCGCGACTGTGGAAGAATTCACCCCGCCGAAGATCGAGTTCGACATGGAAGCCATGTCCGGCGGGCGCTTCATCGCCGAAGAAATGGCCAAGAGCGGCAAGGTGTTGAATGCCAAGTTGATCCTGCAAGGTGCTGGCCCGGAAATCATGCTGGCCCTGGGCGTGCGCAGGGGCGACGACATCCTGTTGAACGTGCGTGAAGCCGGCCAGGACCAGGACGGCAAGACCTACTTCACCTACCACACCGTCGGCGGCAAGCTCAAATCCCTGGAGGAGGCGAAGCTGAAAATGGGTGAGAAGGCTACCACTACATTGGAACTGTCCTGCCGCACCTACAACCGTCTGGAAAATGGCGTTTCGGTGATCGACATCGACGTGCGCACCCAGAAGTTCGTGCTCAACGGCGTCGACATTCTGGGCGATGCGCGCCGCGCCGTACTGATGCCGTAAGGATAACTGCAATCGAAGCGGGCACGGTCAATGTGGGAGTCGGGCTTGCCCGCGATGCAGGCGGCTCGGTGCGTCTGGAGCACCGAGTTGATGCTATCGCAGGCAAGCCAGCTCCCACAGAGACCGCGCTCAGATTGGGATTCCCGTGCTTTTCAATACCGCTCTACAAGGAATTGCCCCATGGCCTGGATGCCACCGTTGCATATCCTGCTGGCTCCGATCACCGCCGACACCGGCGCGACGATCCAGCAGGTTCAGCTAAAACCGTTGTTCTACGCCGCGCAAAAAGACGCGCTGGCCCGGGCCGGTGATGACGAGGACGATCAGTTTTTCGAACTGGCGAAACTCGCCACCGGCCTGTCGGAAAAAGAGCTCGACCAGCTCAAGCGCCCTGATTACGTGAGCATTGCCCAGTACGTACACGAGATGTCGACGCGCCCGACGTCGTTCTTCCTGAATGCGGATGAAGCGACACCCCACGACCAACCCGTCCAGTTGCTATTGCCCCTGGAGGCAGCCGGTCGAACCCTGACCGAACTGCCCCTGGAAATGCCCGCCCTGCGCGCCACCAAGGTGATGAAAAAACTCGCCACCAACAAAGAGCGCGCCGAGTTCATCACCGCTCATTGCACCGGCCTGATGATCCCCGACCTGGCCGGTCTGACCGTGCCCGACTGGACGGAACTGCAGGAGCGCATCGACGATTTTTTAAATCAACCGGCGGACTTCTTTCGGCGCGCGACATCGAAGTGATCCTCGATGTGGTGCCGCTGATTTACTCGGTCAATGAGGCGGAGATCCTCGACTGGGACGCCGGGAAAGCAATGCGCCGCTACGACATCGCGATCACTCGCCTTGGGGTTAAACAGGAGTAGAACGGATGGCAAACGGTGATTATTCACTCAAGCAAGCCTCCCTCGATAACGTGGGGAGTGTGCCCCTTGCCGCCGCCGAAGGCAGTCACACGCAGGCGGCTATTGCCACGCAGCCGCAAGATAGCGTTGCTCATCTTGGTCTGGCGCTGACTAATGCCAGCGTGGCAATCAGTGGGCTCAACGTGTCGCAAGGGCTACTGCGAGACAGTGTGGATGTGCTTAACGCCAGTCTCCTGTCGCATGCGCAGTTGCTTGGAGCCTCAGCGGCGCGCCAGAAAGAAAATGAAGCCTGGCAAAGCAGTCCGTCAACAGATACATCCAAGCCTCAAGCTACGAATGGGGCCGTCGCCCAGCCGCCGGTGTTGTCCAAAGCGTTGGATGGCGCGATGACGGACTTGGATCAGTTGCTGCAATTTCAGGGGCGCCAACGCAAGCACCTGAAGCAAGCCAACCTTGACCTTGTCACCGAACCGGTGATGGCGGCCACCGGCGCGAGCCCGGCCGAGCTTGCCAAGGTTGAATACGTCGCCGCCAAGTCGGGTATCGGTGGCGGTAGCCAGGCCGACCCACAACAGCGCCAGCAAGCGTTGCTGGAGTTTGCCCGTGATACGGCGATCACCGCGTCGTTGTTCAAGATTGAGGTAAAAAACGCGGGCGAGATGATGGGCGCCTGGCGTACGTCGATGAATCTGGATCGAAGCCAGGCCATGGACCTGGCGGATGCGACTTTGCGTCTGGGTAGCAGTCAGGGGCTACAGGCGGAGTCGGCCGACATTGGTGCCATCGTACAGCGTCAAGGCGCCGCAGCCACTGGCGCCGGCATGCAACCCGAGCAGGTTGCCGCGCTTGCGGCGGCCTTGCTGAACGCCGGCAACGATAAGGCCGATGCCAGCATCGGGGTAGAGACAATCAGCGCCGCCTTGGGCAATCGCAACAACGCCTCCGTCGAGCAACAGCAGGCTTGGGCCACCCTGGGCGTTGATCCTGGAAAGCAAGACTCTGCCGGTACGCTGGTGGCGGTGCTGGGCGCCTTAAAAGCCCGCCCTCCTGAGCAACAGGCCACGTTGGCCGCGCAGTTATTTGGCGGTAATCAGGCGATCCTGACGCTGATTCCAGCCCTTGCCGGCGTAGAGCAAGCTCTGGCGCTGGTTGCGGATAAACAACAATACGCAACCTCTGTGCTGGGTGAACGCGGTGCGATCATGCGGGCCGCTGCGGTACGTGGCGACACCACGCAGGCACGCCGGGATGCCTACGAGGCCAGCAAGAAAAGGCTGGGCGCGGCGAGTGACAGTGCGAGCGCTGGCGTAGCGGCGCCTGTGGTGAATTTGGCTTTGTGGGCCGACACCACCGCGCTCAATAGCCTCAGTAGCGTGGTGGAGGCTATGCCCAATACCGCGGGTGCGGTGATCACGGCTGCAAACGCCGTCGGAGCTATCGGCGCTACGGTTAAACCGGTGGTTTCCGGTGTGTTTGGTGCCATGGCAGACAAACTCTACGGCAAGGCTGCGGATAAAATCCTTGGCGTGGGGGCTGCGGCACTGAGCCCAAGCCTGGGGGCGATGTTTGCCGAAGGTGGCGCCTGTTGTGAGGGGGGCGGCTCCAGCAAAAGCCGCAAGGGCGGCAAGTCCGGTAAGCCTGGCAAGCAGCCTCGTACTCGTCAGCCACGTAGACCTGCCAGTGCTGACCTGAGAGGTACTGGCTCCCTCGGCCCACAGGGTGCACAAGCCAAGGCATCACCTTGGCGTAGCGCCGTGAAAAAGGGCGCGGGGTTGCTCGGAAAAACCACCAAGTTAGGCGGCGTGGCACTTGCCCCGCTGAGCATGGCTTATTCCGCCGTGCAGACCGTGCAGGCTTATCGCGAAGGCGACAAAGTCGCTGTGGGCAGCGGTATCGGCTCGATGGTCGGCACTGCGGCCGGTGCAGCCCTCGGTTCGCTGATCCTGCCCGGTGTGGGCACGGCAATCGGAGGTGCGTTGGGTGGCCTGCTGGGCAGCGATATCGGGGCGTGGATAGGTGACAAAGTCGCCACGTCCGACCGCCTGCCCACACCGGCTGACGTCAGCCAGAAAATCGCCAGCAGTGCCCCGGCAGACAACCGTCAAATCAGCATCAACCCGGTGATCAATATCAGCGGCGTGGACCCGACGGCGGCACAACAAGTGGCCAATATGGTGATGCAAACCCTGCAGAACCAACTCATGCCGACGATGGACAATGCGCTGGCGGTCAGACGCGGCGCCTCATTGAACGATGGAGCGGTGTGATGCGACAGCAAATGGTGTTAGGCAGCTTCATTTTCGGGCTGTCGCGAGGCTTTGCCTATAAGACCCTGCAGCGTCAGTCGGACGGTGGTTGGGTCAACCTGGACATCGTCGCCAGCAAGCCTCAGTCCCGTCAGGCCGGGCAGAAACTACAGAGTCTGACGTTCGCCGGTACGGCGATGCGCGGCCTGGGCATGCAACGCCTGGATGAGTTGCGGGCGTTGCAGGACCTGCGCCGGCCGCTGCCGCTGGTGGATGGTATCGGTCGTAACTGGGGGTTGTGGCGTGTCACGAGCGTTACGGAGAGCCAGTCGGAGGTGATCGATGACGGCACTGCCATGGTGATTAACTGGACGCTGGTGTTGGAGGAGTTCGTCAATGCGTAGGGTACGAAGTATTGCCGGTGATTCGGTCAACCTGCTGCTCTATCGCGAGCTTGGGCGCAGCGATGATGCCGCGGAAGAGCGTCTCTGGCGCCTCAACCCCGGGCTCGCCGAACACGGTCCGGTATTGCCGGCTGGCGTCTGGGTCATCGTGCCCGAGCTTGAGTCACGGCCTGCCGCACTGCGGCCCGTTTCCGCCTGGGATTAAGGAGGTTGCATGTCGATGGGATTCACGCCTTTCGTGGAGTTTTACGGTACCAATGCGGCGCTGCTCAACCAACGTCTGATGCAACTCAAACACACCGATGCGGCCGGTATCGAGTCCGACCGGCTGGAGCTGATGCTCAATATCGAGGGCCTGGAGGGCTTGCCCAGCCTGGGGGGCAAGATCGGTATGCGAGTCGGTTATCGCGAGTCAGGCCTGGTCGAGAAGGGGGCGTTCATTGTGACCCAGCGAACTCCTCATCTTTTCCCCATGCGCCTGGCTATCGTGGCGTCGGCAGCGCCTTTCAGTGTGGCGGACCAGAGTGGTTTTCGGCAGCGTCGCTCGCTCAGTCATGGGCCAACGACCCTGGGGGCGTTGTTCCGCCAACTGACAACGCGTCATGGTTTTTCACCCCGGGTGGATCCCGAGCTGGACGTCATCCCGATTTCCCATGTCGATCAATCCAATGAAACCGACATGGGCTTTATTACTCGGCTCGCCGCTCGCTTTGATGCGGTCACCAAGCCTATCAACGAGCTGTACGTGTTGGCCAAGCGCGGGCAAACCAAGTCGATTTCACGCCAGCCAATACCGGACGTGAGCCTGTCGGTGACCCAGGACAATCGCCCGGGCGACCAAGCGTTTATCAGCGCCAAGATGGAAGACACGGCACGGGCCAAGTACCAGGGCGCTAGCGCCAGTTGGTGGGACGGCGGCACGGGCAAGCAGCGCAAGATCGAGGTCGGTGTCGCACCGTTCAAGATCCTTCGCCAGCGTTTCCAGAACGCCGATGAAGCCCGTGCCGCCGCCGAAGGGGAGTTGCGCCGAGTGGGGCGCGAGGGGCTTAAGTTGACCATTGACTGTCCGGGTAACCCGCTGCTGGCGGCCGAGGGCCTGCTGCTGCTGGATCAGACCTGGCCAGCTTATATGCAAGGCCGTTGGTCCATCGACACGGTGACCCACACTTTCGATACGACGCAAAACTACCGCAGTTCGATTGCTGCAAGCGGTCTGTCGATTTGAGATTGCAAGGCTTTGAGCGCACCCACTGATCTCACACAGGAGCCACACCGATGAACGACGAAGATTTGGCCGCGATCAACCGTTTGATCGCCGCCCTGCAAACCCAAACCGATGGCCAGGTGGGGCTCAACGCAGCCTTGCGCCTCTTGGCCCAGAGCAACCAGGCATTGGTCGACGTGATCAAGAGCCGAGAACCGGACCCGAATGCACCGCCTTATCTGGATGGTAAACCGGCGCCCTGATTCAGCTTCGACCTGCCTTGCACGCAGCGCCAAACACGTTGCACCCCACAGCCCGCCTTCGCGGGTTTTTTATTGCCTGGAGAACGCAATGCCGGTCACAGAGCCCCGTGGGGTACGTAACTGTAACCCCGGGAATATCGACTACAACCCAGCCAACCAATGGCAGGGCCAGCTCAAACCTGACCCTGCCATCGAGAAGCGATTTGCTCGATTTGATACGCCCGAGAATGGTATCCGAGCGATGGGCAAGTTGCTGCTGATCTACCAGCGCAAGTACGGGCTCAGAACGGTGAGGGCGATCATCGGCCGGTGGGCTCCCGATGTTGAGAACGATACGGCAGCCTACGTTCATGCCGTCGAAGTGAGCAGCGGCACCCAGCCTGGCGCAGAAATCGACCTGACCAGGTCAGCGGTGATGCGTGGGATCGTCAAGGCTATCATCCACCATGAGAATGGAGGGTATGCCTACCCCGACGCGGTGTTGACCGAGGGTGTGCGCAGGGCGTTGCTTTGACTCGGCTACCGAAGCTGATCGGCCTGCTGTTCTTGGTACTGGCCATGGCAAGCACTGCAGCGATTACCTGGCAACTCCAAGCCTGGCGCTATGGTTTGCAACTCGAACGGCAGTCAGCCTCCCAAGCCGATGTGCTCAAGCAGCAGCTGCAGACGGTGCTACATCAACAGCAACTCGAACAGACCCAGCGTCTGACCCTGGAGCAACAACTCAACACCAGCGACCAACAACACACTCAGGAATTGAGCGATGCCCAACGCAACCAAGCTGCTCTGCGTGACCGCCTGGCCACTGCTGATGTGCGGTTGTCAGTCCTTCTCGACGCCACCGACCCCACCAGTAACCGTGCAGTGCCTGCCGCCCCCAGCCCCGGCAGCGTGGTTCATGCAGCCCCGCGAGCCCGACTTGACCCGGCGCATGCTCAGCGAATTATCGGCATCACCGACGACGGTGATAGCGCCCTGATTGCTTTGCGTGCCTGCCAGGCGTATGTGCGAGCCGTCGTGCGGTAGTCTCTTGATGCATGCTGTAACTTGCATGGCCGCTAGGCTCCTGTAGGGTGGGCAAAACCCCGCCCACTCTTGGAGACGACCGTGAAGGAAATCACTCAACTGGCTGCTGAACTGGGTCGCCGCTTGCAAGTGCTCAATGCCCACGTCACCACTGCCGAGTCCTGCACCGGCGGCGGTATTGCCGAGGCAATCACGCGGATACCGGGCAGTTCGGCCTGGTTCGAGGCGGGCTATGTGACTTATTCCAACCGCCAGAAGACCCGGCAACTGGGTGTGCCGGAGAAGCTGTTCGCCAAAGTCGGCGCCGTCAGCCAGGAAGTGGTAGAGGCGATGGTCCGCGGCGCGCAGGAAAAAAGCCTGGCTAGATTTGCGGTGGCGGTCAGCGGTGTCGCGGGCCCCGATGGCGGTTCGCCGGACAAGCCGGTGGGCACCGTGTGGTTGGCCTTCGGGGTGGGCGAGGAGGTGACGGCTGAGCTTGCGCACTTCCCTGGCAACCGCGACGAAGTTCGCCGACAAACGGTAAAGGCCGCGCTAGAGGGCTTGTTGCGACGAGCTGCAGCAGAAATCGAAAATCAGGGGTAGGCGATCCCGGATCTTTGTGGAACAATACTGTCTACTTATACAGGTGTTGGCCGTCAGGCCTTATTGATTACGTGAGGACTTTAATGGACGACAACAAGAAGAAAGCCTTGGCTGCGGCCCTGGGTCAGATCGAACGTCAATTCGGCAAGGGTGCCGTAATGCGTATGGGCGATCATGACCGCCAGGCGATCCCGGCTATTTCCACTGGCTCTCTGGGTCTGGACATTGCGCTCGGCATTGGCGGCCTGCCAAAAGGCCGTATCGTTGAAATCTACGGTCCTGAATCTTCGGGTAAAACCACCCTGACCCTGTCGGTGATCGCCCAGGCTCAAAAGATGGGTGCTACCTGCGCGTTCGTCGACGCCGAGCACGCCCTGGACCCTGAGTACGCCGGCAAACTGGGCGTCAATGTCGATGACCTGCTGGTTTCCCAGCCGGATACCGGCGAGCAGGCCCTGGAAATCACCGACATGCTGGTGCGCTCCAACGCCATCGACGTGATCGTGGTCGACTCCGTGGCGGCCCTGGTACCCAAGGCTGAAATCGAAGGCGAAATGGGTGACATGCACGTGGGCCTGCAAGCCCGTCTGATGTCCCAGGCGCTGCGTAAAATCACCGGTAACATCAAGAACGCCAACTGCCTGGTGATCTTCATCAACCAGATCCGTATGAAGATCGGCGTGATGTTCGGCAGCCCGGAAACCACCACTGGTGGTAACGCGTTGAAGTTCTACGCTTCGGTCCGTCTGGATATCCGCCGTACCGGCGCGGTGAAGGAAGGTGACGAGGTGGTGGGTAGCGAAACCCGCGTTAAAGTCGTGAAGAACAAAGTGGCCCCGCCTTTCCGTCAGGCCGAGTTCCAGATCCTCTACGGCAAGGGTATCTACCTGAACGGCGAGATGATCGACCTGGGCGTGCTGCACGGTTTCGTCGAGAAGTCCGGTGCCTGGTATGCCTACAACGGCAGCAAGATCGGTCAAGGCAAGGCCAACTCGGCCAAGTTCCTGCAAGACAACCCGGATATCGCAGCAACGCTTGAAAAGCAGATTCGCGACAAGCTGCTGACCGCAGCGCCAGACGTGAAAGCTGCCGCCAACCGCGAGCCGGTTGACGAAATGGAAGAAGCTGACACCGATATCTGAAGCAAGCAATGACTGTTGTACTGGATACACTCGTCGCCGTTCGGCGCACTGCGATGGACCTGCTCGCTCGCCGCGAGCATGGTCGAGTCGAGCTGACGCGTAAACTGCGCCAGCGCGGTGCAGAGCCTGAAATGATCGAAACGGCCCTCGACCGGTTGACGGAAGAAGGGCTGTTGTCAGAGTCCCGTTACCTCGAAAGTTTTGTGTCCTACCGAGCGCGCTCCGGCTATGGGCCGGCGCGAATTCGCGAAGAACTGACCCAGCGAGGCCTGCAGCGCGCCGATATTGACCTCGCCTTGCGTGAATGCGATATCAGTTGGCAGTCGCAGTTGGAAGACACCTGGCGTCGCAAGTTTTCTGGGCATCTACCAATTGATGCCAAGGAGCGAGCGAAGCAAGGGCGCTTCCTGAGTTATCGCGGGTTTTCGATGGAGATGATCAGTCGCTTGTTAAGTGGCCGGGATATGGACGACTGACTGAACGCCACACAACAAAAGGCCCACTATGAAAATAGTGGGCCTTTTTTTTTTGCTCAAAAAATCACGCCGGTTCTGACGTCACACGCTGTTGCGTCTTGCCCTGAGCCTGCGCCCAGTTCTCTGGCAAGTTGATGTAATCCACCAGTTCCCGCAACCGCCCCTGATCGCGACCGTTGAAGTTGAACACCAGCCGTGTCAAATGACTGAACCTTGGCTCGTCATGCTCCTCACCCGTATAGGCAAGCTGCTGAAATTCCCCGCTCAGCCTCAGGCTCGCGAACTCTTTCTGCAAATGGGCCAATGCTCGATCACTGAGTGGATGATTCATACGCACCACAAACTCACGCTTCAGCCAGCGGGTGGAATGGAAGTTGGCATAGAACTGGTTGATCTCTGCCACTGCTTCTTCTGCGCTGTACACCAGGCGAACCAGCTTCAGGTCGGTGGGCAGGATATAGCGATTGGCTTCCAGCTGGCTGCGGATAAAGTCCAAGGCGCCTTGCCAGAACCCGCCGCCGGGTGCGTCCAGCAACACCACCGGTACCAGTGGGCTTTTGCCGGTTTGGATCAGGGTCAATACTTCGAGTGCTTCATCCAGGGTGCCGAAACCACCCGGGCACAACACCAACGCGTCGGCCTCCTTGACGAAGAACAGCTTGCGGGTAAAGAAAAAGTGGAATGACAGCAGGTTTTCGCTGCCATCAATGGTCGGGTTGGCGTGCTGTTCAAAGGGCAGGGTGATGTTAAAGCCCAGGCTGTGCTGCAGGCCCGCGCCTTCGTGGGCCGCCGCCATGATGCCGCCGCCGCCGCCGGTGATCACCATCAGGTCCGACTGTGCCAGCATCGCGCCGACCTCCCGGGCCAAGGCATACAAGGGGCTTTCGACGGGGGTTCGGGCGGAGCCGAACACTGTCACTTTGCGTCGGTCCTTGAACTGCTCCAGGACGCGGAAGGCATTATCCAGCTCGCGGATGGCCTGCAAGGTGATTTTGGCATTCCAACGGTTACGGTCGTCCTGGGCCATGCGCAGGACGGTGAGGATCATGTCGCGATAAAGGGCGGTATTCGGGCTGTTGGGAGCGATCAACTGGAGTTGTGCGTCGACCTGCTGCGTGAGGTCGGTCCCGTTTTCTTCAAAATGACGGATCAGGCGGTCATTCGATTCGTAAGGCATTCAACTTCTCCTTCTTCACAGGGCCTGGGTGGTCGACGAGAGCGTCGTCGGGGCCACGACACTGCATGTGTTGTGGCATGCCACATGAGGCAAGCCTCTTTTGCCCTGAAAGTGTTACAGAACAGCATTGGGAACTGCTGTGAGCGGACGGATGGGATGACTTGATGATGAGCCGAAAAACCCTTGGCTGGCAACCGCTTATTGATCAGTCGTCGCAGCGCTCCGTTGTCGGCTGGAGTGGTGGCGGGGTGGGGCGTGCGCGCCACTGGACAGTGGCGCGCGAGGGGCGAGCGGTGCTTACTTTTTCTTCTTCGCCGCAGCCGGTGCCGGGCAATCGGCTTCCACGAACTTGACCGATGCCACTGGGCGGTTGGTCTTGTTCTCAGTGATTTCGTAGCGCATCACTGCGCCCTTGGCCATCAATTCGCGGTAACCCTTGTTCAGGCATACGCTTTGCCCCAGCTGGAAATACACGGCCTTGGGGTTATCGCGCATTTGCTCTGCCCGGTCAGGTTGCACACTGAGGTGATCAATCAGTTGCATACCTTCTACGGTGTAGGCCACTTCCAGGGTTTTTTCATCGATTTCCCGGGGCAGGTCCTTGTTGCTTTCGGCTGCGACGCTTTGCAGCTTCCTGTTCATTTGGGCCTCCAGCAGCGAGGCCGCGTGGGCGCCCATAGGCAAGACCAACGCAAGGGCGACGGATGGGGCAACAAGGCGCAGCATGGAACGCAGCATGAAACTCTCCTGATTCGGTTACTGGTGCATAGACCAGCCACTGCGCTGTGCGTTCAGTGGCGCGCAATTATAGGTGAGCCGTTGCCACTACAGCCAGGCGTATCGCTGGTAAACTGCTGGCACTTCTGTCCCCACGAGTTTTTTCCGTGTCGATTTACCCGTCTTCGCAGCGTTTCCGATGAGCCACGCTGTTTCTCGCTTGCGTGCCCAGCGTCTGGCGCGTGCCGTCCGGCCTTTTCTCAACCGTGGCTCCCGTGCTGAGCGCTGCCCGGGTTGCCGGGTTATTCCACAGTACTGCCTGTGCGCCTGGCGTCCGGCTGTCGCCGCCAAGTCCGCCATGTGCCTGTTGATGCACGACGTCGAGCCGATGAAACCCAGCAATACCGGCTGGCTGATCGCCGATGTGATTGAAGACACCACTGCATTCGCCTGGTCGCGTACCGAGGTCGACCCCGACTTGCTCACCTTGCTGTCTGACCCTCAGTGGCAGCCGTATATCGTTTTTCCCGGCGAGTTCGTAGCGCCGCAACGGGTGGTCAGCGAAGTGATCGTGGCGCAGGGCAAGCGGCCATTGTTTATTCTGCTGGACGGCACCTGGAGCGAAGCGCGCAAGATGTTTCGCAAAAGCCCGTATCTGGAACACCTGCCGGTCCTGAGCCTGGCGCCGGAGCAGTTGTCGCGCTACATGCTGCGACGCTCCAAGCGCGATGACCATTTTTGTACCGCCGAAGTGGCGGCGCTGTGCCTGGAGCTGGCCGGCGATCTGGTCGCCAGTGAAGTGCTGGACGCTTACCTTGATGTATTCAGTACCCATTATCTGGCCGCCAAGTTCCAACTGGCGCTGGACCCGGCGGACATCGTCCATACTCGTCTTGCGCCCTATATCCCGGCGGTATAACCAGTCGACGTTTACATGATGGCATCGCCAACCCGCAGCCCGCTAAAATGCCCACCGCGTAGCGCTTGACCCCCCAGGCTACGCTGGGCATGCTGGGCGCCGATTGGGGCGCAACCGTGAATTTTTGACGTCGTTTCAGGTGTATTTGACGTTGAACGCGCCCTGTGGCGATAGCTGCCTGGCCGTCGCCTTGTGTATTGGTGAGCCCTGAACCCATCAGGGCTCCCATAAAAAACAGGATCATTTAATCAATGGCCACATACGAAATCCTGATAGCCGATGACCACCCGCTGTTTCGCAGTGCGTTACATCAGGCTGTAACCCTTGGCCTGGGCCCGGATGTACGCCTGGTCGAAGTGGCCAGCATCGCCGAGCTGGAAGCCCGCTTGACCGAAAAATCCGATTGGGACCTGGTCTTGCTCGACTTGAACATGCCCGGTGCCTACGGTTTCTCTGGGCTGGTCCTATTGCGTGGGCAATACCCGCAGATCCCCGTGGTGATGGTTTCGGCCCAGGAAGAAGCTGACGTGGTGGTGCGCTCCAAGGAGTTTGGCGCCAGTGGTTTCATTCCCAAGTCCAGCGCGATGGAAGATATCCAGAACGCCGTGCGCACGGTATTGGATGGCGATGTGTCTTGGCCGCCGCAAGCGTTTGAAGAGATCAACGTGTCCGACGAAGCCAAAGCTGCCCGTGATGGCCTGGCCAGTCTGACCCCTCAACAGTTCCGCGTGTTGACCATGGTCTGTGAAGGGCTGTTGAACAAGCAGATTGCCTACGAACTGAGCGTGTCTGAAGCCACCATCAAGGCCCACGTTACCGCGATTTTCCGCAAGCTGGGGGTGCGCACGCGAACCCAGGCGGCGTTGCTTTTGCAACAACTTGAGTCAATTTCGCAGCATTAAGATCCAGCCGATTCACGCTTTTTTGACTTTGCGTGATCTAGTTTTCCCACCTCTTTGGTTTAGTTGCTTACATCTATGTCGCCTTTCAAGGGTCAAACCGGTATCAAACGTATCTTTAACGCAGGGGGTTACTCCCTGGATGGCTTGCGCGCAGCCTTCACCGGTGAGGCGGCGTTCCGTCAGTTGGTGTTGCTGAACGTCATCCTGATCCCACTGAGCTTTTTCCTGCACGTCAGCCGGGTTGAACGGGCGCTGCTGATTGCGGTGTGCCTGCTGGCCTTGATCGTCGAGTTGCTCAATTCGGCGGTGGAAGCGGCCATCGACCGTATTTCCCTGGACCGCCATCCCTTGTCGAAGAACGCCAAGGACATGGGCAGCGCCGCGCAATTGGTGGCACTGACCATGATCACCCTGGTGTGGGCCGTCATCCTGATCTAACGATCAGGCGATACTCGGCAGCACGATCTCGTCGCTGCGCTGAACCCCGGCGGTGAAGGCGCGGCACAGCTCCAGGAACTCGCGCATCGCCGAGGTCTGGTACTTCTGTTTATGCCAGATGAAGTAGAACTGCCGGGCCAGGTCCAGGTCCGGGGTTTCTACCGGCACCAGGCTGCCACGGCGGAACGCATCGCGTAGCGCCAGTCGCGAAATGCAGCCAATGCCCAATCCCGACTCGACTGCCCGTTTGATCGCTTCGGTATGTTCCAGCTCCAGGCGGATATTCAGCGCGCTGCGGTGATGACGCATGGCCTGGTCGAACGTCAGGCGCGTGCCCGAGCCTTGTTCCCGCAGGATCCACGCTTCATGGGTCAACTCTTCCATGGTCGCCACGCCACGTTTGGCCAAGTGATGCTGGGGTGCACAAAACACCACCAGCTCATCTTCTACCCAGGTTTGCACCTCGATGTCGGGATGGCTGCAGTCGCCTTCGATTAGACCCAGATCAATTTCGTAGTGCGCCACCTGGTGCACGATATGTGCAGTGTTCTGCACATGCAGCTTCACCTGGCTCTCGGGGTGCTGCTGCATGAAGCTGCCGATCAACAGCGTGGCCAGGTAATTGCCGATGGTCAGGGTGGCGCCGACCGCCAGGGAGCCAAAGCCGGACTTGCCGTTGAGCAGGTCTTCGATCTCCTTGGCCTGGTCCAGCAGCGCCACCGCCTGGGGCAACAGCTGATGGCCGAGGGCGTTGAGACTCAGGCGTTTGCCCGCGCGGTCGAATAATTGGCAGCTGGATTGGCGCTCCAGCTCGGTAATCGAAGTGCTGGCGGCGGATTGAGATAAGGCCAGAAGGCCAGCAGCGCGAGAGACGCTTTCCTGCTGGGCAACGGCGACGAAGACTTGCAGTTGACGGAGAGTAAATCGCATATCGATATAACCGATAACCCTTATCTTAATAATCCAGTTAACAGATATTGTCGCCGCCATTAGAATGCTGTGCAATTGCGCACCTATCATTTGGCGCAGACCCATTTCCAGGAGTTCCCCGTACATGAGCAACATGAACCACGAGCGTGTCCTCAGTGTTCATCACTGGAACGACACTCTGTTCAGCTTCAAGTGCACCCGCGATCCGGGCTTGCGCTTCGAGAACGGTCAGTTCGTGATGATCGGCCTGCAACAGCCTAATGGCCGCCCGCTCATGCGCGCTTACTCCATTGCCAGCCCGAACTGGGAAGAGCATCTGGAGTTTTTCAGCATCAAGGTGCCCGATGGCCCGCTGACTTCCCAATTGCAGCACTTGAAGGAAGGCGACGAGATCATCATCAGCAAGAAGCCGACAGGCACCCTGGTGCTTGACGATCTGAAACCGGGCAAACACCTGTACCTGCTCAGCACCGGTACTGGCCTGGCGCCGTTCATGAGCGTGATCCAGGACCCGGAGACCTACGAGCGCTTCGAAAAAGTGATCCTGTGCCACGGCGTGCGTTACGTCAACGAAGTTGCCTACCGCGAATTCATCACCGAGCACCTGCCGCAGAACGAATTCTTCGGCGAGGCCCTGCGTGAAAAGCTGATCTACTACCCGACTGTAACCCGTGAGCCTTTTGAAAACGAAGGCCGCCTGACCGACCTGATGCGCAGCGGCAAGCTGTTCAGCGATATCGGCCTGCCACCGATCAACCCCGAGGACGACCGCGCCATGCTGTGCGGTAGCCCAAGCATGCTGGACGAGACCAGCGACGTGTTGAATAGCTTCGGCCTGAAAGTCTCGCCACGCATGCGCGAGCCGGGTGACTACTTGATCGAGCGCGCGTTCGTCGAGAAATAACGGCGGTCAAAAATGTAGGAGGGGGCTTGCTCCCGATGGCGGTGGGTCAGTCGATATCTAAGTTGACTGATCCACCACCATCGGGAGCAAGCCCCCTCTCACATTTGGCTTCCGGTTTATTCAGCGGGGACCACTTCCAACACGCATATCATCCCCGGTTCCGGATAGTGCCAGCGCACATCCACATCCCAGAACTGTGCACCGTATTCCCGTTCGGACGTAGGAACCTGGTACGCCGGGCGTGGGTCTTGCGCCAGGCACTGCTCGATCAATGCCACCAATGGCTCATCAAGGCGCTGAGCATGGCCTTGCGCCTGTTGCAGCGCCGTCTTTAGCCACTGCACGGCAATCAGCTGTGGTGCACTGCTGGCGATGTGGTTGGTGGCGCTGTCGATAATGTCGGCGTAGGGCACATACGGCTTGATATCCAAGACCGGTGTGCCATCGAGCAAATCGATCCCGGAAATCCACAGCCGGCCCGGCTCCACCTTGTCCAATTTCACTACCGACTGACCAATCCCGTTGGGGCGATGGGTCGCGCGGGTAGCAAATACGCCCATGGAAGTATTGCCGCCCAGGCGCGGAGGCCGCACCTTCAGGCGCGGCTTGTCTTCCAGGGCCTGGTGGAACAGGAACAGCAACCATACGTGGCTGACCTGCTCCAGACCCTGCACCGCCTCACCCTGATCGAACGGCGCCACCAGCTCCAGCACGCCCCGGGCGGCAGGCGCCAGTTGCGGCTGGCGGGGGATGGCGAACTTCTCCTTGAAGCAGGAGCGCACAAAACCGACCGGTGAGACGTGGTAACTCATGGCTTAAGCACGAACCCGCAACGTCAGGCCCTTGAGAAAGTTACGCAGCAACTGGTCGCCACATGGGCGGTAGTTAGTGTGGCCGAACTTACGGAACAGTGCGCTCAGCTCTGGCTTGGACACCGGGAATTCAGCCGCCTTGAGGATCGCATGCATGTCGTCTTCCTTCAGTTCGAAGGCCACGCGCAGCTTTTTCAGGATGATGTTGTTGGTCACCGGGGTTTCGATCGGCTGCGGCGGACGGCTTTCGTCCTTGCCACGCTTGAAGATCACCAGGCCATCAAGAAAATGCGCCATGACTTCGTCCGGGCAGAACACAAAACCTTCTTCCTCATCTTTCTTGAGGTAGGCCAGCAGGTCTTCCTTGGTTACGTCCATGCCGCCGAGCTTGATGATCTCGACCATCTTGTTGTCGCTGATGTCGAGCATGTAGCGCACGCTGCGCAGTACGTCATTGTGAATCATGGTAAGCAATCCTGGTTTTCAACGGTGGACACCGCCTGAGTGAGGCGCTGTCGAGAAAGGGGGCTTAGAACTTCTCTTTGCCGGACAGATAACGCCATTGGCCAACCGGCACTTTGCCGATGGACACGCCGCCAATACGGATGCGACGGATGGCAATGACTTTCAAGCCAACGGCTTCGCAGAACAGGGCGATCACGCCCGGCTGCGGGTTTTTCATCGCAAACCGCAGGCGGTTTTCGTTCTGCCAGCTGGCCTTCACGGCTGGCAGCTCTTTGCCTTTGTAGGTCAGGCCGTGGTTCAAGCGGTTCAGGCCATGGGCAACCATGTCGCCTTCGACCTCCACCACGTATTCCTGCTCGATCTTGGCGGCATCGGCGGTCAACTTGCGCAGAATCTTCCAGTCTTGGGTGAACACCAGCAGGCCGCTGGCCTTGGCTTGCAGGTCAGCGCTGGCGGTCAGGCGCAGGAAGTGGCCTTTGAGCGGGCGTTTGCTGAAACGGTGTTCTTCGGACAAGGTCTCGGCGCTGATCGACGCCAGGGCGGTCTCGGCATCCACGCCGGCTGGCGCGTGCAGCAGAATAGTCACCGGCTCTGGCGCAGTGGCCTTGGCTTCGGGGTCCAGTTCGACTTTCTGCGTGGTGACCTTGAACTGCGGCTCGTCGATCACTTCACCGTCCACCGAGACCCAGCCGCCTTCGATAAACAGCTCAGCCTCCCGACGGGAGCAACCGACCAGTTCGATTAGGCGTTTGGAGAGGCGTATGGGGTCAGTCATGACAAGGGCCGTAACAAAAGGGGGCGGCTATTGTACCTGCCTGGCGCCGGTTAATCCCGGCTCCATTTCATTTAGCCCAGGCGTGCTTGTGGTTGTAGCTGGCGCAAACGCATATGCAGCAACGGATAAGGCTGCCCCAGGCCATCATGCTCCGTGCGTCCGATCACCTCGAACCCCTGTTTGAAGTAGAAGCCCAGGGCCTGAGGGTTCTGTTCGTTGACGTCCAGTTCATCGGCGTTCAGGTGCAAGATCGCATAGCGCAGCAATTGCCGCCCCAGTCCCTGGCCACGGTGTTGCGGGCCGATAAACAGCATCTCCACCTTGCCAGCCGCCACCCCGGCGAACCCGGTGATGCGTTGGCGCGGGTCCTTGGTGCAAATCAGCATCACTGAATCCAGGTAACGGGTCAGTACCAGGCTCTTGAGCAGCACAATGTAGCTGTCTGGCAGGAAATCGTGGGTGGCGCGTACCGAGTCTTCCCAGATCTGAGCCAGTTGCGCGTAGTCGCTGATGTTAGGTGTGTGGATAACTGAATGCTGGCGCATGCCCGCTGCCCCTTGCCGGTGTCGGTGCTGATGGGCAAACGATAGACCTAAAAAAGCCCCGCATCTTGTTCAGAGGCGAGGCTTTTTCAAAATATTACGCAAATGCTATCAGTCGCGTTTTTCGGCCCACAGGTCGTATTCGTCGGCATCCGTCACGGTGCACCAGACCTTGTCGCCCGGCTTCAAGCCGCTGGCATCGTCGATAAACACGTTACCGTCGATTTCCGGGGCATCGAAGAAGCAGCGGCCAACGGCACCTTGCTCGTCGACTTCATCGATCAGCACTTCGATTTCCCTGCCGATACGCAATTGCAGGCGCGCCGAGCTGATCGCCTGTTGGTGCGCCATGAAACGCTCCCAACGGTCTTGCTTGACGTCGTCCGGCACCACGGCCAGGTCCAGCAGGTTGGCCGGCGCGCCTTCTACTGGCGAATACTGGAAGCAGCCAACGCGGTCCAGTTGGGCCTCGGTCAGCCAGTCCAGCAGGTATTGGAAGTCTTCTTCGGTTTCGCCGGGGAAGCCGACGATGAAGGTGGAACGGATGATCAGCTCCGGGCAGATCTCGCGCCAGTTCTTGATGCGCGCCAGGGTCTTGTCTTCGAACGCCGGGCGTTTCATCGCCTTGAGCACTTTCGGGCTGGCATGCTGGAACGGGATGTCCAGGTACGGCAGGATCTTGCCGGCAGCCATCAACGGGATCAGTTCGTCCACGTGCGGGTACGGGTAAACGTAGTGCAGGCGTACCCATACGCCCAGGCTGCTCAGGGCTTCGCACAGTTCGGTCATGCGGGTTTTCACCGGCGCGCCGTTCCAGAAGCCGGTGCGGTATTTCACGTCGACGCCGTAGGCGCTGGTGTCCTGGGAGATCACCAACAGCT
Organism: Pseudomonas sp. MWU15-20650; assembly: GCF_023242475.1. Classification (GTDB taxonomy): domain Bacteria; phylum Pseudomonadota; class Gammaproteobacteria; order Pseudomonadales; family Pseudomonadaceae; genus Aquipseudomonas. The sequence goes on from NZ_JALJFG010000008.1 coordinate 160,599, forward strand.
CTTTAACGCCGGATTTGACCAGGCGCTGGGCTTCGTCGAGTACGTCGCCGACCGGGCGGCTGACCAATTTGCCCCGCATCGACGGGATGATGCAGAAGCTGCAGCTGTGGTTGCAGCCTTCGGAAATCTTCAGGTACGCGTAGTGGCGCGGGGTCAGCTTGATGCCTTGTGGCGGCACCAGGTCGATCAGCGGGTTGTGGTCCTGGCGCGGCGGGACGACCTCGTGCACGGCATTGACCACCTGCTCGTACTGCTGCGGGCCGGTCACGGCCAGCACGCTTGGGTGCACGTTGCGGATATTGCCTTCTTCCACACCCATGCAGCCGGTCACGATGACCTTGCCGTTTTCCTTGATGGCTTCGCCAATCACTTCCAGGGACTCAGCCTTGGCCGAGTCGATGAAGCCGCAGGTGTTAACCACCACCACGTCAGCGTCCTGGTATGTGGACACGACGTCATAGCCTTCCATACGCAATTGCGTGAGGATGCGCTCGGAGTCGACCAGAGCCTTCGGGCAACCCAGGGATACAAAGCCGACCTTGGGGTTGGCTTTTGCGATGGTGGTGGACATGTCTAACCTCGGTATTGAATGACGCCGCCGCCATGAAGGGCAGGGCAGCGGACGGGCACTTGGTGTGCCTCTGATCAAAAAGTGCGCAATTCTAGCGACGGGCAACGCAGTTGACCAGCTTTATGCAGGGAAATGCGACGAGTGCTGCGCTCGAGCTGTGCATCGCCCCAATCTAGACCCATCAACACTTCTGCTTGTGCTTGCGTGTCTCAATCACGGTGAGCGCATCACCGGTGTGACACTCATCGACAACCTGATGGTTATCCGATGAATGACCATTCAACCGAGTCGGTAGGCGGCGCCAAAACGCTTGAAACCTTGGGCGTGCTCAAGCTGCTGTCGGGCGGGTCTGCAGGGCTGGCGGCGGTGGATGATCTGCACCAGGCGACCGGCACTGCTCTCAAAACAGTGCGTCCGATTGAATCGTGCTGGCCCAAGCCAAAGCGTCTAAAGCCAGGCACTGCAAGGTCTGTAGCCCGATTCAGTCGCGATTTTCGATTGCGCATATCCATACGGTCAATAAGCGTTCGGAGAGTTTTAATTGTGGAGGCGGGCAGCGCTGGAAATGGTGAACGGTTGTTGAGGGCTATACCCATTTAGGTATATATTGGCGCCCTGGGTTCAGGGAGATGATTTGCTAGTGAAGCCACTGATATGGATAGGTAGTAGTAAGCGGGATCTTCTGGACATGCCTCAAGAGGTGCGAGATGTGTTTGGGTATGCGCTCCATCAAGCACAGGAAGGTGGCAAGCATTCCCAAGCCAAGCCTCTCAAGGGGTTCTCGGGAGCTGGTGTGCTTGAAGTGGTCGAGGACTACGACGGGGACACTTACAGAGCCGTCTATACCGTGAAGTTTGGAACGGCAGTCTATGCCTTGCATTGTTTTCAAAAGAAGTCGACAAAGGGCATAGAGACTCCAAAGCCTGATGTAGACCTAATCAAAGCAAGGCTGAAAGCTGCGGAAGAACACGCGAAGGAGAAGAAAAAATGATTGAGATAGAAGAAAGTAGTGGCAACGTATACGCCGACCTTGGACAAGAGAATGCTAGTGAAATGCTTGTCAAAGCACAATTGGCGTCCAAGATAGGTGGCATCATCAAGGCTCGACATCTTACCCAGCTCCAGGCCGCTGAGATTCTGGCTATGCCTCAGCCGAAGGTGTCTGAAATGCTGCGTGGGAAATTCAGAGGCATCAGTGAGTCCAAAATGATTGAATGTCTTTCTCGCTTGGGCCGCGATGTGCAAATTGTTGTGAAAACTGCACCTCGCTCGCGAAAAGAAGGAAAGGTAGAAGTAGTATTTGCTTAACCTCGACTCGACCAGTAGCCCGCCATGTG
>NZ_JALJFG010000080.1 GCF_023242475.1 Pseudomonas sp. MWU15-20650
GCCGCCTTCGTTGACCTCGCTTGGCGCGGTCAGGGTAACGGTGGTGGTATCAGCGGTGCCCGGAGTATCGGTGACGGTGGTATTTACCGGCGTGGTGCCCGGCACCAGATTTTCGAAATGCTCGCCGCCGGTCACGCCTTTGATAGCAGTCGTGACGGTCTGGTCGCCTTTGTAGACGTCGTTTGGCGCTACGGTGGTGACGGTGCCGCTGGATTGGTTCACACCGATAGTGATGGTCTGGCCGTTATCGAGGGTGACGGTCAGCGGATTGGTGATGTTAGTCACCGCTGCGCCGTTTTTATCCACAAGGCTGGCGGTGTAGACGATATTGCCGCCTTCGCCAACAGTGGTAGTGGCGGTCAAAACCACATCAACTTTGTCGATGGTGTCGTTGATCGTCGTCGTTGCGCCGTTGCCTGCGACTTCCAGCTTCTCGAAGTTACCGCCAGCCGTGTCGGTGATCTTGACCGTCTGGGTGCTCTTGTCGATGAACACGTCATCGCTAGGCGCAGGAACAGTGACGCTGCCAGCGGTTTCGCCCGCTTTAATGGTAATGGTCGAACCGTTATCCAGTTTCAGGGTTACATCAGTACCAGCCTTGTTGCTCAAGGTCGCGGTGTAGGTGATCTGGCCGCCTTCGTTGACCTCGCTTGGCGCGGTCAGGGTCACGGTGGTGGTATCAGCGGTGCCCGGAGTATCGGTGACGGTGGTATTTACCGGC
>NZ_JALJFG010000081.1 GCF_023242475.1 Pseudomonas sp. MWU15-20650
TGGTGATGGTCTGGCCGTTATCGAGGGTGACGGTCAGCGGGTTAGTGATGTTAGTCACCGCCGCGCCGTTTTTATCCACAAGGCTGGCGGTGTAAACGATATTGCCGCCTTCGCCCACAGTAGTGGTGGCGGTCAGAACTACATCGACCTTGTCGATGGTGTCGTTGATAGTGGTGGTCGCACCGTCGCCTGCAACTTCCAGCTTCTCGAAGTTACCGCCAGCGGTATCGGTGATCTTGACCGTCTGCGTGCTCTTATCGATGAATACGTCATCGCTAGGCGCAGGAACCGTCACGCTGCCAACGGTTTCGCCGGCCTTGATGGTGATGGTCGAGCCGTTATCCAACTTCAACGTAACGTCAGTACCCGCTTTATTAGAAAGCGTAGCGGTGTACGTAATCTGCCCACCCTCGTTGGCTTCGCTAGGCGCGGTCAGCGTGACGGTAGTGGTGTCGATCGAGTCTGTAATCGTGGTGACAGCCGGTGTCGTGCTCGGCACCAGGCTTTCAAAGTTGCCGCCCGTCGCGCTAGTAATGGTGGTGCTGACGGTACTGCCATTGACGTAGACGTCGTTGGGTGGAGTATCGAAAACCACACTGCCCACGGACTCGCCGGCCTTGATGGTAATCACCGAGCCATTGCTCAAGGTGACGGTTACT
>NZ_JALJFG010000082.1 GCF_023242475.1 Pseudomonas sp. MWU15-20650
GGTTTTGCTGATGCGCCGCCCAAACGGGTCATAGCGGTAACTGGCGGTTTCGCCGTTGGGTTGTGTGACGCTGATCAGCCGGTGCTGGCAGTCGTAGCGGTATTCGGTGGCGAGTTGATGGCCCTTGCCGCGTCGTTCGCGGATGAGGTTGCCGAAGGCGTCGTAGTCGTAATGACGGTCGCCCTGGATCATCAGGCGGTTGCCGGCGACGATGTCCGGGCCGGGGCGGTCTTGCATGAGCAGGTTGCCGGCCGGGTCGTGGCCGAAGCGTTCCTGCACGTCTTGCGAGTGGTCGGCGCGGGTCAGGCGGGCGAGGGGGTCGTAGTGGTAGCGGTGTTCGCCTTTGCGGGTGTCGAGCAGGCGGGTGAGGTTGCCGGTTGTGTCGTAGTCGTATTGGCGTTGGTAGAGGGGATTTTGTTGCTGGGTGACGGCGTGGGCGTGCAGGCGGTGCTGGTCGTCGTAGTGGTAGTGACTGAGCAGTTGGCCTTGTTGGCGTTGGTGTTCGCGACCGGCGCGGAACAGGTGAGAGGTCAGCAACGCACCATTCAACTCGACGGTGGCGAGATGCCCACCTTTGTCATGGTTGAAGCTCAGGCGGTTGTTGTCCGGCAGGCGCAGGGTTTTCAG
>NZ_JALJFG010000083.1 GCF_023242475.1 Pseudomonas sp. MWU15-20650
TACCGTGACGGTTCCTGCGCCTAGCGATGACGTATTCATCGACAAGAGCACCCAGACCGTCAAGATCACCGATACCACTGGCGGCAACTTCGAGAAGTTGGAAGTTGCAGGCGACGGTGCGACGACGACGATCAACGACACCATCGACAAGGTCGATGTGGTTCTGACCGCCACCACTACTGTTGGCGAAGGCGGCAATATCGTCTACACCGCCAGCCTTGTGGATAAAAACGGCGCAGCGGTGACTAACATCACCAATCCGCTGACCGTGACTCTGGACAATGGCCAGACCATCACCATCGGCGTCAACCAGTCGAGCGGTAGCGTTTCGGTTGTGGCTCCGGATGACGTGTACAAAGGCGATCAAACCGTCACCACCGCCATCAAGGGCGTGACCGGCGGCGAGCATTTCGAAAATCTGGTTCCTGGTACCGATAAAGTCACAACAACAGTGACTGACACCCCGGGCACCGCCGATACAACCACCGTTACCCTGACTGCGCCAAGCGAAGTCAACGAAGGCGGC
>NZ_JALJFG010000084.1 GCF_023242475.1 Pseudomonas sp. MWU15-20650
CTTTTGAAGGCCGTCATATTCCCCTGTGGCGAGCGGGCTTGTCGAATCGTCGCACCGCCCGCGTTGGGCTGCGCAGCAGCCCCAAAACTGTCTCTGCGCAGTATCGGGTACACCGCATTCGTCCTTCTTAGGGGGCACTACGCGCCCCAACGCGGGACAAGCCCGCTCGCCACAACAGCCGATTTGTCACAGATTTTGCGTTCGACGATGATTGTGTAGAGACCTATGGACCTCAGGGAGCATAGGTATCTACACAGCTTTTGAAGGCCGTCATATTCCCCGGTAGCGAGCGGGCTTGTCGAATCGTCGCACCGCCCGCGTTGGGCTGCGCAGCAGCCCCAAAAGCTATCTGCGCGCAGTATCGGGTACACCGCATTCGTCCTTCTTAGGGGGCGCTACGCGCCCCAACGCGGGGCAAGCCCGCTCGCCACAACAGCCGATTTGTCACAGATTTTGCGTTCGACGGTGATTGTGTAGAGACCTATGGACATCAGG
>NZ_JALJFG010000085.1 GCF_023242475.1 Pseudomonas sp. MWU15-20650
TAACTTGTGATGCTGATAATCTTGTTGACTATCAGTCTGACTCCACAAGCACCCACACGAATTGCTTGATTCAGTTGTTAAAGAGCGGTTGGTTAAGAGCTTTCGTCTCAACCGAGGCGCGCATTCTACAGCAGCCTCATTTGCTGTCAAGTGATTATTTTCAGAAGCTTTCGAAGATTTCTTCAACAACTTCAACCACTTGCGCTTCCGATCTCTCGTTAGCGGGAGGCGAATTCTACAGCGTTACACGCTGCTGTCAACACCTCTTTTTCTCCGCTTTCGACCGAGAAGATCGAACCGTTAATAGAGCCAAACAACACCGCTCTACCAACTCCTTCTGGGCTTCGATGAACTGAAGCGTACCGCTGTCGAATT
>NZ_JALJFG010000086.1 GCF_023242475.1 Pseudomonas sp. MWU15-20650
TGGTGATGGTCTGGCCGTTATCGAGGGTGACGGTCAGCGGGTTGGTGATGTTGGTCACCGCGTTACCCGACTTGTCGACCAGCGACGCGGTGTAAACGATGTTGCCGCCTTCGCCAACAGTAGTGGTGGCGGTCAGAACCACATCGACTTTGTCGATGGTGTCGTTGATCGTGGTGGTCGCACCGTCGCCTGCAACTTCCAGCTTCTCGAAGTTGCCGCCAGTGGTATCGGTGATCTTGACGGTCTGGGTGCTCTTATCGATGAACACGTCATCGCTAGGCGCAGGAACTGTCACGCTACC
>NZ_JALJFG010000009.1 GCF_023242475.1 Pseudomonas sp. MWU15-20650
GGGGCTTGCCCCCTCCCACAGGGGAATTGTGTCGTGCCCAACCACTTCGACCGGACCGAATATTGCCATGACCGAAGACACCATCAAACGCCGCGCCAAGGGCCTGGATCGGGCGTTCGATATCCTCGATTTTCTCAAGGAAGTCGGCCAGCCCCTGCGTCCGAATGATATTGCCAGTGGCATCGGTAGCCCCAAGTCCACCGTCTACGAGCTGGTCGCCTCGCTGTTGGAGCGACGCATCCTGGAAACCGTGGGCAAGGACGGTCACGTCTACCTCGGCCGGCAGCTGTATTTTCTTGGCCAGGCGCACCTGCGTCATTTCGACCTGACCCGCGAGGCCGACCACGCTTTGCAGGAAATCGTCAGCCAAACCCACGAAACCGCGCAGATGTGCCTGCTCAACGGGCGCAAATACACGGTGGCGCTGATGCGCGAGGGTGAGCGGCATTTTCGCATCTCTTCGGATATCGGCGAAAACGCACCCATTCCGTGGACAGCCTCCGGGCGCTTGTTGCTGGGGCACTTGAGCGACCAGCAAATCATCGATCTGATCGACGCCGACGACTTTATCCTGCCGGATGGCCAGCGCCTGGCGCTGGAAACCTTCCTGGCGCAAATCCGTCAGGCCACCCTCGATGGGTTCTTTTCCTTCGATAGCGTGGCCGACACGTTCACCCATTGCTTTGCCGCCCCGGTTCGGGACGCGCAGGGCATCAGCATTGCGACCCTGTGCATTGTCGCCCCTCGGGCGGATGCGCTGAAAAACTACAACGACTACCGCCGGGTCTTGATCGAAAGCGCCAATAACCTGGCCCGGCGCATCAACGAATAGGAGTTTTCCATGTCTGCCTTCAATGCCGTTGCAAAGGGCGCCGCCGCCGTCGGTGCCCACCTGGTTCGTGACGTCAGCCTGCCTGCGCTGGTGCTGCACCGCGATGCCCTGGAACACAACATTCGCTGGATGCAGGCATTTGTCAGCAACAGCGGCGCGCAACTTGCGCCCCATGGCAAGACCAGCATGATGCCGGCGCTGTTTCAGCGCCAGATAGCTGCCGGCGCCTGGGGGATTACCCTGGCCAACGCGGTCCAGACTCGCGCGGCCTATGCCGGCGGTGTACGCCGCGTGTTGATGGCCAACCAACTGGTGGGCGCGCCGAACATGGCGTTGATCGCCGACTTGCTGGCCGATGCTGATTTCGACTTTCACTGCATGGTCGACAACCCGGACAACGTCGCCGACCTGGGCCGGTTCTTCGCCGCCCGTGGCCTGCGCCTGAACGTGATGATCGAGTACGGCGTGGTCGGTGGCCGTTGCGGTTGCCGCAGCGAGCAGCAAGTGCGCGAACTGGCCGAGGCGATCAAGGCCCAACCGGCCCTGGCCCTCACCGGTATTGAAGGTTACGAAGGCGTGATCCACGGTGAGCATGCCATCAGCGGCATTCGCGCGTTCGCGACCAGCCTGGTGCGCTTGGCGGTGGATCTGCAAAACAATGGTGCTTTCGACCTGCCCAAGCCGATTGTCACCGCCTCGGGTTCGGCGTGGTACGACCTGATCGCCGAATCGTTTGAAGAACAGAACGCCGCCGGCCGTTTCCTCAGTGTCTTGCGTCCCGGCAGCTACGTGGCCCACGACCATGGCATCTACAAAGAAGCGCAATGCTGTGTGCTCGACCGACGCAGCGATCTCCACGAGGGCTTGCGCCCGGCGCTGGAGGTGTGGGCCCATGTGCAATCGCTGCCGGAGCCGGGGTTTGCGGTGATCGCCCTGGGCAAGCGTGATGTGGCCTACGACGCCGGCCTGCCGGTGCCGCTCAAGCGCTACAAGGCGGGAATTGTGCCGGCGCAAGGTGATGACGTGAGCGCCTGCCTCGTCACCGCCGTGATGGATCAGCACGCGTTCATGACCGTGGCGCCCGGCGTTGACCTGCGCGTGGGCGATATCATTTCGTTTGGCACTTCGCACCCTTGCCTGACCTTCGACAAGTGGCAGGTGGGATGCCTGGTGGATGAGCAGTTGCAGGTGATCGAGTCCCTGGAAACCCGTTTCTGAGTGTGAACCCATGACCATCGCTTCTCCCCGCATCGCCCTGATCGGCGAATGCATGATTGAACTGCAACAGCGTGCCGACGGCAGCCTGCAACAGAGCTTCGGCGGCGATACCTTGAACGCGGCGGTGTACCTGCGCCGCGAGTTGGGCGAGGTCGGTACCGTCGACTATGTGACGGCGTTGGGCGATGACAGCTTCAGCGACGCCATGTGCCGGCAATGGCAAGAAGAGGGGCTGGGGCTGGGCAGGGTCCAGCGCCTGCCCGGGCGCTTGCCGGGTTTGTACTGCATCCAGACCGATGCCAACGGTGAACGCAAATTCCTCTACTGGCGCAATGAAGCGGCGGTGCGTGAGTGCTTCACTACGCCTGCCGCCGAGCCGATTCTGGCGGCCTTGCCGGGCTATGACGTGGTGTATTTGAGCGGTATCACCCTGGCGGTGCTCGGTGAGGTTGGGCGTGAGCGCTTGCTCCAGGCCCTGACCGAAACCCGCCGTCGCGGCGGCAAAGTCGTGTTTGACAACAACTATCGACCGCGACTCTGGGCCGATGTCGAAGCGGCTCGTGAGGCTTATCGCCGGGTGTTGGTGCAAGTGGATATCGCCTTGCTCACCGAGGATGACGAGCGTGCCTTGTTTGGCTATGAAGACAGCGAACAGGTGTTTGCGGCGTATCCAACGATCGCAGAAGTGGTGCTCAAGCGTGGGGCGGATGCGTGTCTGCTTCGCTGCGCGGGTGAGCGCTTTGCGGTGCCGGCGTTGAAGGTGGAAACGGTGGTGGATACGACAGCAGCGGGGGATTCGTTCAGTGCGGCGTATTTGGCCGGGCGCCTCAAAGGCGGGTCTCCAGAAGAGGCGGCTTTGGCGGGGCATCGGCTGGCGAGTCGGGTCATCCAGGTTCCTGGTGCACTGATTCCCCGAGTTTAAGTCCAACTGTCGTCGCGAGCTGGCGAGCCCCAATGCCAGTCAGTTAAGAAGGAGAAAGGCTAAAAAGTAACCGGTGGCGAGGGAGCTTGCTCCCGTTGGGCCGCGAAGCGGCCCCGCTCTTTGTTTACAAAGAATGGGACTGCTGCGCAGCCCAACGCGGGGTGTCTGCTACACACCGCTCAATCGCGGTAGAACACCTGCACCAGGTGATACCCGAACTTGCTCTTGATCGGCCCGTGAACCACCTTCACCGGCTTCTTGAAGATCACCGCGTCAATCGCGCCGACCATCTGCCCGGGGCGTACTTCACCCAGGTCGCCGCCGCGCTTGCCGGACGGGCAGGTGGAGTACTTCTTGGCCAGCACATCGAACGCTTCGCCCTTGGCAATGCGCTGCTTGAGCTGTTCGGCTTCTTCGCTGGTTTTCACCAGAATGTGACGGGCTTGGGCTTTCATAACGTTCTACCAGGTGTGCGACGGCGCGCGATTATGCCTGAACTCATTCGGCCACGCTGATCATGCTGCGGATTTTAGTCGCCAGCAGGTCAATGGAAAACGGCTTGGCCACCATGTCCATGCCGTGTTCCAGGAAACCTTGGCGCTCGGCGGCTTTTTCGGCGTAACCGGTCATGAACAACACGCGCAGGCCGGGGCGGTGCTGACGGGCGATTTCCGCCAGTTGCCGACCGTTCATCCCCGGCAGGCCGACGTCGGTGACGAGCAGGTCCACGCGTAAATCCGACTCCAGCAACGGCAGCGCCGCGCGCGCATCCGCCGCCTGGTGGGCGGTGTAGCCCAGTTCGTCGAGCACATTGACCACCAGCATGCGCACCGCCGGGTCGTCCTCGACCACCACCACGGCTTCACCGGCCCGGGCCACCGGTGCTTCGCCGAGGCTGGCGGGCAGGTTGCTTTCCAGGGCGGTGCCGTGCAAGCGCGGCAGGTACAGACGCACGCACGTGCCCTGGCCCGGCTCGCTCTGGATGGTCACATGGCCACCGGACTGCTGGGCAAAGCCGTAGATCATCGACAGCCCCAGGCCGGTGCCTTGGCCGATGGGCTTGGTGGTAAAGAAAGGGTCAAAGGCCTTGGCGAGGATTTTCGGCGTCATCCCGCTGCCGTTGTCGCACACGCCGAGCATCACGTAGTCGCCGGCCTTGACCGGTTCCAGGGTGGTGATGTCGGTGCCATCGAGGTAGCTGTTGGCGGTTTCGATCAGCAGTTCGCCACCATCGGGCATGGCATCGCGGGCATTGATCACCAGGTTGAGCAGGGCGTTTTCCAGTTGGCTGGCATCGGTGTTCACTGGCCAGATGTCCTTGCCCAATTGCACCTTGAGCACGATGTGTGCGCCCTTGGTGCGTTGGAAGAGGTCTTCCAGGGACGCCACGAGTTGGTTGGGGTCGGTCGGGCGCCGGTCCAGCGACTGGCGCCGTGAAAAAGCCAGCAACCGGTGGGTGAGGGCGGCGGCGCGGTGGGCGGAGGACACGGCGGCGTCGGCAAAACGGCCGATATCATCGCTGCGTCCGTCGGCGATGTAGCGTTGCATCAGGTCCAGGCTGCCGATGATGCCGGTGAGCATATTGTTGAAGTCATGGGCGATACCGCCAGTGAGCTGGCCTACCGCTTCCATTTTTTGCGCGTGGCGCAGCGCGTCTTCGGCGCGCTCGCGTTCGAACATCTCGTTTTGCAGGCGCTGGTTGGCCTCGGCCAGCGCCTGGGTACGCTGGGCCACGCGCTCTTCGAGGTTCTCGTTGAGGTGGCGCAGGGCTTCTTCGGTGAGCTTGCGCTCGGTTTCATCGATCACAAAGATGTAGAAGCCATTGACCGAACCGTCACTGCCGAAGCGCGGCAGGTACTTCATCAGCGCATAGCGCGGCCGCCCATCGTGATGGGGCGTGACGGCCATGAAGCTGCAGGCCTTGCCGTTGAGCGCGGCGGCGATCTTGTCCTCGCGCCCGGCATACAGCTCGTCGCCGATCACTTCGCGGATGGTCTTGCCGTACAACTCCTGGGGTGTCTTGCCGTACCAGTCGAGGTAGGCGCTGTTGTTCAAGCGAAAGCGCTCTTCGTGGTCGACATAACCGATCAGCACCGGCATGGCGTTGATGATCAGTTGCAGCTCGGTCTGGCTTTGGCGCAGGGCTTGTTCGGTGTGTTTGCGTTCGGTGAGGTCCAGCGCGGCGCCGAGGAAGCGTGCGGGCCGGCCTTGAGCGTCCTTGTAGCAACGGCCGCGGGCGAACACCCAGCGCACCTGGCCGTCGGCTTGCAGCAGGCGGTATTCCTCGGCGTATTCGGTGCCGAAGGTGATGCAGTGCTTGATGCTGCGCGCCACCATGCCGCGGTCTTCGGGGTGCACGCCATGCAGGTAATCGCTGATGGGCAGCAGGCCGGCGTCATTGGGGTCAACGCCATGCAGATAGGCGAAGTGCGCGTCGGCGATAAAGCGGTCTTCACCGATATCCCAGTCCCAGGTGCCCACCGCATCGGTAGCGGCCAGGGCCAGTTGCAGGCGTTGCTCGGTATTGTGCTGGGCCTTGAGGCTGTCTTCGGAGCGTTGCTGCAGTTCCAGGGCTTTGCTGCGACGTTCATTGGTTTCGATGGCGGTCACCAGGATACCGGCCACCGCGTTGCTTTCATCACGAACCGGGCTGTAGGTCAGGTCGAGCCAGATTTCGGTGTCGCGGCCCTGGCGTTGCAGCACAAAACGCTGCTCGCTGAAGGTGCGCACCTGGCCACCCAGGACGGCTTCGTAGATCGGTGCGGTGAAGCTTTCCAGTTCCGGCCACGTGTGGTGTGCCGGCTGGCCGAGGGCACCCGGGTGTTTGTTGCCCGCCAGCCGAGCGAAGGCATCGTTGTAGAGTTGCGTCAGTTGGTGGCCCCACAACAGGAGCATGGGCATGGGTGAATGCATCACGATATCGACTGCAGTGCGCAGGCTTTGCGGCCAGTCATTGGCCTCACCGAGAGGGCTTTGTGCCCAGTCCACCCGCGCAATCCATGCAGCGGCTTCGCTACCGGTGGATGTTCCATTCATGAAAAAACCCTGAGCATGACGCTTTGAAAAATGACAACGCCCATTATCCGGCGGGACATGGACGGGTGGCTACCCCTCGAAAAATAGCATGCATCGAGGGTTTTTCTTCAAAACGCCGTGCGAGAGCTGAAACCTTTCATCTTTTTACGCCAGTTCGGGTCGGGCGCGAAATTGCTCGAGCGCCTCCGGGTTGGCCAGTGCATCGGTGTTTTTCACCGGTTCACCATGCACCACATTACGGACCGCCAATTCGACGATCTTGCCGCTGATGGTGCGGGGAATATCGGTGACAGCGAGGATCTTCGCCGGTACGTGACGCGGCGTGGTATTGGCACGGATGACCTGGCGAATCTGTTGCTGCAGTGCCTCATCCAGCTCGATGCCTTCACTGAGGCGCACGAACAGCACCACGCGCACATCGTCCTGCCAGCGTTGGCCGATGGCGAGGCTCTCCACGACCTGCGGGAGCTTTTCCACCTGGCGGTAAATCTCGGCGGTGCCGATTCGCACGCCGCCGGGGTTGAGGACGGCGTCGGAGCGGCCATGAATCAACAGGCTGCCGTTGGGGCGTTGTTCGGCGTAGTCGCCCTGAGCCCACACGCCGGGGAACTGGCTGAAATAGGAGGCGCGCAACGTCTGCTGCTGCGGGTCGTTCCACAGCCCAATGGGCATGGCCGGAAAATGGCGGGTACAGACCAACTCGCCTTTTTCCCCGATCAGCGCCCGGCCCTGGTCGTCCCACACCTCGATGGCCATTGCCAGGCTTTTGCACTGCATTTCGCCGCGACGCACCGGCAGCACCGGGTTGCCGATCACGAAGCACGAGACGATATCGGTGCCGCCGGACATTGACGACAGGCACAGCTGCGCCTTGATCTCGCGGTACACGTAGTCGTAGCTCTGGGGCGACAGCGGCGAGCCGGTAGAAATCAGCCCCTTGAGGCTGCCCAGGTCGTGGCTCAGGCGCGGTTGCAGCCCGGCCTTTTCCAGGGTGGCGAGAAACTTGGGGCTGGTGCCGAACACGCTGATCTTTTCTGCATCGATCAGGTCGATCAGGCGCTCCGGGCCCGGATGAAACGGCGAGCCGTCATACAGCACCGCCGTGGCGCCAATCGCCAGCACCGACACCAGCCAGTTCCACATCATCCAGCCGCACGTGGTGTAGTAGAACAGGCAATCCTCACGGCACAGGTCGGCATGCAGGCCGTGTTCCTTGAGGTGGGTGAGCAACACGCCGCCGGTGCCGTGGATGATGCATTTGGGTACCCCGGTGGTGCCGCTGGAATAGAGGATATACAGCGGATGATCGAACGGCACGGCGACGAAGTCCGGCTCGCCACCGGGCTGGTAGAAGTCCTCCCAGAGCGCCACATTGGCTTGGGTGCGGTAATCCTCGGGCCGCGCCTGGGGCCGCGCATAAGGCACGATGATCAGTTGCGTGAGGGACGGCAGGCGTCCGAGGATTTCATTGAGCTTGACGCTCTGGTCGATGGTTTTACCGGCGTAGCGGTAACCGGCGCAGGTGATCAGGACCTTGGGCTCGATCTGGCCGAAACGGTCGATGACACCTTGGGTGCCGAAGTCCGGCGAGGAGCAGGACCAGATCGCGCCGAGGCTGGTGGTGGCGAGCATGCCCACCAGGGTTTGCCAGGTGTTGGGCATGCAGGCCGCGACGCGGTCGCCCTGGGTGACACCGGCGGCCCGCAGGCTACGCTGCAAGCCTGCAACGTGGCGTGCCAGTTCGGCGTAGCTCAGTTGTTCGCGCTGGCCGTCTTCGCTGATCGCGACCACGGCCGGGTGATCGTCGCGGCGCCGCAGCAAGTGTTCGGCAAAGTTCAGGGTCGCACCGGGGAACCATTGGGCGCTGGGCATTTCGCGGCCTTCGACCAGCGTCGCGGAGGGCGGGCTGCGAAACTGCACGTCGAAGAAGGCGACGATCGCCTCCCAGAAGTCCGGACGCTGGTCGATGCTCCATTGGTGCAGGGCAGGGTAGTCGCTGAGTTGCACGCCGTGGCGATCATTGATAAAGCGCCGGAACTGGTCCATCCGCGTGTTGCGAATGCGTTCAGGGGAGGGTTGCCAGAGGATCTCGGACATCAGCGAAGTCTCTTGTTCTTGTAAAAATCTACCCAACAATCGCGTTTCTGTGTCTGGCCTATTGGGCCAGCCAGCCACCGTCGATATTCCACGCCGCGCCACGCACCTGGCTGCCGGCCTCGCTGCATAAAAACAACACCAGCTCACCCAGTTGCGGCGGCGTCACGAACTCCAGCGACGGCTGCTTCTCTGCCAGTAAATCATGTTGTGCCTGTTGCGGGTCGACGCCTTTGGCCGCGCGATCATCAATCTGCTTCTGCACCAGCGGCGTCAGCACCCAGCCTGGGCAAATGGCGTTGCAGGTCACGTTGCCGGTGGCGGTCTCCAGCCCCACCACCTTGGTCAAGCCGATCACCCCATGCTTGGCGGCCACGTACGCGGCCTTGCCCACGGAGCCGACCAACCCATGCACCGAGGCGATATTGACGATACGCCCCCAACCCTTGGCCTTCATTCCCGGCAAGCTCAAGCGCGTGCTGTGGAACACCGAGGACAGGTTGATCGCAATGATCGAGTCCCAGCGCTCCACCGGGAAGTCTTCCACTGCCGCCACGTGCTGGATGCCGGCGTTATTGACCAGAATGTCCACGCCGCCAAATTCACGTTCGGCATAGGCGATCATGTCGGCGATCTGGGCCGGGTCGCTGACGTCCGCCGGGTGATGGCCGACCTTGCCGCCAAACGCCTGCACCTGGGCGATCACCGCGCTGGCGTCGCCGAAGCCATTGAGGATCAAGTTGGCGCCGGCCTTGGCCAGGCTCAGGGCGATGCCCAAACCGATGCCGCTGGTCGAGCCGGTGACCAGGGCGGTCTTGCCATTCAAAGTCGTCATGAAAACCTCACACAATGCCGGTGGCGTAGAAAGTACCGATCACCACGAACACCGCAAGGGTCTTGATGATCGTGATACCGAAAATGTCCTTGTAGGCTTCGCGGTGGGTCAGCCCGGTGACCGCCAACAGCGTGATGACGGCGCCGTTGTGGGGCAGGGTGTCCATGCCACCGCTGGCCATGGCCGCGACCCGATGCAGCACTTCCAGGGGAATATTGGCCGCATGGGCCGCCGAAATAAAGCTCTCGGACATCGCCGCCAGGGCGATGCTCATGCCGCCGGACGCGGAACCGGTGATACCGGCGAGCAGCGTCACGGTGATCGCTTCGTTGACCAGCGGGTTGGGGATGCCCTTGAGCCAGTCCGCCAGCACCAGGAAGCCTGGCAACGAAGCGATGACCGCACCAAAGCCATATTCCGAGGCGGTGTTCATCGCGGCCAGCAGCGCGCCGCTGACGGCACTTTTACTGCCGTCGGCGAGCTTGCTGCGAATCGCCGACCAGCCAAACACCAGCACCATGACGATGCCGACCAGCAACGCCGCCTGCACGGCCCAGATCGCGGTGAGCTTGGCGATCTCGGTGGTGACCGGCGCGCTCATGCCCGGCAGGCTGAGGCTGTGGGTCTTGCCGTACCACTGCGGGATCCAGTGGGTGAACAACAGGTTCATCACCCCCACCAGAATCAGCGGCGACAGGGCGATCCAAGGGTTCGGCAAGCTCAGGTTGTCGGCCGTTTCCGGCTCGTTGCGCAGCTCGGTGCCATAGCCTTCACCCGCGCGCTGGGCCTTGTTGCGCTGGCGTGCCAGGTAGAGCATGCCGGTGCAGAATACGAAGACCGTACCGATCAGCCCCAGCCACGGCGCCGCCCAGGCCGTGGTGTTGAAGAACGTGCTGGGAATGATGTTCTGGATCTGCGGCGTGCCGGGCAGGGCGTCCATGGTGAACGAGAACGCGCCGAGGGCGATGGTCGCCGGGATCAGGCGCTTGGGGATATCGCTCTGGCGGAACATCTCCGCCGCGAACGGGTACACCGCAAACACCACCACGAACAGCGACACACCGCCGTAGGTGAGCAAGGCGCACACCAGCACGATCACCAGCATCGCCTGGCGCGTGCCGAGCAAACGGATCGCGGCGGCGACGATGGCGCGTGAGAAACCCGACAGCTCGATTAACTTGCCGAACACCGCACCGAGCAGGAACACCGGGAAATACAGTTTGATAAAGCCGACCATTTTCTCCATGAACACCCCGGTAAACGCTGGGGCCACGGCAGAAGGGTCGGTGAGCAGGACGGCGCCGAGGGCGGCGATGGGAGCAAACAGGATAACGCTGTAGCCACGGTAGGCTGCCAGCATCAGCAGCGCCAAGGCTGCCAGGGCAATGATCACACTCATGGTGTGTCTCCATCGGATTGTTATTTTTGTGGGGTGAAGCGCTGGGTAAGGCTATAGCGAGATGTGTGCCATGTTTTCAACCTATTGAAAAGTAATGATATTTTTGAATTTATGCGCGGGGCTTGAGGGTTTTGTCTCTGTTCGGAGACATGCAAGGATCAAATGTGGGAAGGGGCTTGCCCTAATGCCTGTCAGTTAAGCGCTAGAACGAGCCACAGGTTCAGCGCTGTCCCCCCGAGTTGTGTAGATACCTATGCCCCGATAGCCGTGTGTCAGGTTGAACATCTGTAGCTGATCCACCGCAATCGGGGGCAAGCCCCCTCCCACAGGGGTGTCTTGTTAATGAGAAAGTGGTCTCCTTTTTGAGACTAGGCGATTCCCAGGGCCACCATCTTCTTGTACAACGTCGAGCGTCCAAGCCCCAACCGCTTGGCGGCTTGTACCACATTGCCGGCACACGCCTGCAACGCGGCATCGATCACTTGCCGATCAAACCGCTCCCGCGCCGCCGCGAACGTTTCACCCTCGACTGCCGCCACGGTGCCTTGTTGTACCGGGAGGAAGGTGCCAATCGCCGCACGGATCTCGGCGGCATTCAACACCAGGTCATCACTCAACAGGGCTGCACGTTCCAGCACATTGCGCAGTTCACGAATATTCCCCGGCCAGGCATGCTGGGCCAACAGCGCCAGGGCCTCACGGTCCAGTTCATGCTGGCTGCGCAGCTCTTCGAGGATCGCTTCGCTCAACGCCGGGATATCTTCCAGGCGCTCACGCAACGGCGGTACCTGGATTGGCAGCACGTTCAGGCGGTAATACAGGTCTGCGCGAAATTCGCCGCGCTTGATCGCCGCTTCCAGGTCCATGGACGTGGCGGCGATCACGCGCACATCACTGTGGCGCATCTCGTTGGAACCCACCGGTTCGAACTCTTTCTCCTGCAACACCCGCAGCAGTTTGCTTTGCAGGGGCAGCGGCATGTCGCCGATTTCATCCAGGAACAGCGTGCCGCCCTGGGCGATCTGGAATTTGCCCGGGCGGCCCTTGCGGTCGGCGCCGGTAAATGCACCCGGCGCGGTACCGAAGAACTCGGCTTCGAGCAGGTCATGGGGAATGGCCGCGCTGTTGATGCTGACAAAGGCTTTGTGGGCCCTGGGCGAGGCGCCGTGGATGGCCTGGGCGAGCAGCTCCTTGCCGGTGCCGGTTTCCCCGAGCAGCAACACCGGCGACTCGGCACTCGCGCTGCGCCGCGCACGCCGCTTGACTTCGAGGCTGGCGGCGCTGGTGCCGATAAAGTGGGCGAAGTTGTATTTGCTTTGCCGTGAACGCAACAGCGAGCGCGTGGAGGCCAGTTCCTGTTGCAGGCTCAGGTAGCGTTCGATCAGCGGTGACAGGTTACGCAGCTCATCGAACAGGGCAAACCCGATCGCGCCGATGACCATGCCGGCATCGTCGTGGATCGGCAGGCGCATGACCACCAGCGGGCCTTTGGGTGTGTCCTGGATATCCAGCAAAATCGGTTGGTCGTTACGCACGACCTGGCGCAACAGGCTGTTGGAAATCACCTGCTCGCACGCTTGGCCGATGGCCTCATCGGCGCGCTTGAGGCCAAAGCGCTTGGCGTAGCGCTCGTTCATCCACACGATATTGGCGTCGCGATCAACAATCACCGTGCCTTCGCTGGACTGCTCGATGATCTCGAACAGCGACTGGATGGCCAGGCCGCGAACCTGTTGGTAATCCTTGAGACTGGTACTCATGGAAACAAAATCCTACAAGGGGATGTGCGCTGCAGCCAGCAGTTCTTGGGTGTACGGGTGTTGGGGCGATTCGAACACATCATGGCTGGCACCACGCTCCACCACCTTGCCGTCCTTGACCACGATCATGTCATGGGCCATGGCGCGGACCACCGCCAGGTCGTGGCTGATAAACAGGTAGGTCAGGCCATACTTTTCCTGCAGCTCGCGCAGCAGCGCCACCACTTGCTTTTGCACCGTGCGGTCGAGTGCCGAGGTGGGTTCGTCGAGCAGCATCAGCGCCGGCTTGAGCACCAAGGCCCGGGCGATGGCGATGCGTTGGCGCTGGCCACCGGAAAACTCGTGGGGGTAGCGGTGGCGGCTCTCGGGGTCGAGCCCCACGTCTTTGAGTACCTGGATCACTTGCGCATCACGCTTGGCGAGGCTGCAAGGCGCATGGACTTCCAGGCCCTCGCTGATGATCTGCTGCACCGACATGCGCGGGCTGAGGCTGCCATAGGGGTCCTGGAACACCACCTGCATCTGCTTGCGCCACGGGCGCATCTGCTGCGCGTTCAACGGGTCGAGGGCTTCACCCTGGAAGCGGATGCTGCCGGTGGAATCGAGCAAACGCAGGATCGCCTGGCCCAGCGTGGACTTGCCCGAGCCGGACTCGCCGACAATACCCAGGGTCTTGCCGCGTTGCACACTGAGGCTGATGTCATCCACCGCGCGCAGGTAAGTCTTGCGCCGGAACAGGCCGCCGCCGAGGGGGAACTGCACGCTCAGGTTGTCGACCTGCAGCACCGTTTCGCGCTCATCGCTGCACAGCGCATCGCCGGCGGGTTCGGCATCCAGCAGCAGGCGGCTGTAAGGGTGCTGGGGCGCGTTGAACAGCGCCTGGCATTCGGCTTGCTCGACGATCTCCCCGGCGCGCATCACGCACACCCGTTGGGCAATGCTGCGCACCAGGTTCAGGTCATGACTGATCAGCAGCAGCGACATGCCCAAGCGCTGTTGCAAGGACTTGAGCAGCAGCAGGATCTTGCGCTGCACCGTCACGTCCAGCGCGGTGGTGGGTTCGTCGGCAATCAGCAGTTCCGGTTCGCAGGCCAGGGCCATGGCAATCATCACCCGCTGGCGTTGGCCGCCAGACAATTGATGGGGGTAAGCCTTGAGCCGTTCCTGGGGTTTCTGGATGCCCACCAGTTCCAGCAGTTCAAGGATGCGCGCCTGTGCCGCCTTACCGCCCAGGCCCTTGTGCAGCAGCAGGGTTTCGCCGATCTGCTTTTCGATGCTGTGCAGCGGGTTGAGGGACGTCATCGGCTCCTGGAAGATCATGGCGATGCGGTTGCCGCGCAGTTTTTGCAAGGTGGCGGGCGAAGCGCCGATCAGCGCCTGGCCGCGATAGGTCACGGACCCCGTGGTGTGAGTGCCGGCTTGCGGCAGCAATTGCAGGATTGAATGGGCCGTCACCGACTTGCCCGAGCCGGACTCGCCCACCAACGCCAGGCACTCGCCGGGGCGTACGTCCAGGCTCAAGTGGCGGACCACGGTCTGGCCGTTGAAGGCGACGCTGAGGTCGCGGATTTCGATCAGGTTCATACGCAGTCACTCATGAACGTGGGTCGAAGGCATCACGTAATGCCTCGCCGATAAAGACCAGCAGCGACAGGATCAACGCCAGGCTGAAGAACGCCGTCAGACCCAGCCATGGTGCCTGCAGGTTCTGCTTGCCCTGGGCGATCAGCTCGCCCAGTGACGCGCTGCCTGCAGGCATGCCGAAGCCGAGAAAATCCAGGGCGCTCAACGTGGAGATCGCGCCGGTCAGGATGAACGGCAAATAGCTCAGGGTGGCAGTCATGGCGTTGGGCAGGATATGCCGGCGAATGATCTTGCCGTCACCCAAGCCCAATGCACGCGCCGCCTTCACGTATTCCAGGTTGCGCCCGCGCAGGAACTCGGCGCGCACCACGTCCACCAGGGCCAGCCAGGAAAACAGCGCCATGATCCCCAGCAACCACCAGAAATTCGGCTCGACAAACCCCGACAGGATAATCAACAAGTACAGCACCGGCAGGCCGGACCACACTTCCAGCACGCGTTGGCCGAACAAGTCCACCCAGCCGCCGTAGTAACCCTGCAAGGCCCCTGCGGCAATGCCGATGGTGGCGCTGATTGCGGTCAGCGCCAGCGCAAACAGGATCGACACCCGCGCGCCGAAGATCACCCGCGCCAGCACATCGCGGGACTGGTCGTCGGTGCCCAGCCAGTTCACTGCCGAGGGCGGGCTGGGGGCAGGGCGGGTCAGTTCGTAGTTGGGCGTGTCGTCGCTGAAAGGGATGGGCGGGAACAGCATCCAGCCGCCCTCCTGCTTGATCAACTTTTGCACGTAGTCACTGCGGTAGTCCGCCTGGAAGGGCAGTTGCCCGCCGAACTGCTGCTCGGTGTAGCGCTTGAACACCGGGAAATACAGCTCGTTCTTGAAACTGAGCACCAGCGGTTTGTCATTGGCGATCAGCTCGCCGCCCAAGGTCAGGATAAACAGGCCGATAAACAACCACAGCGACCACCAGCCGCGACGGTTCTGCTTGAAACGTTCGAAACGCCGACGCGCCACGGGAGACAAATCGAGCATCAGGCGTTCCTCGCGGCGAAGTCGATACGCGGGTCTACCAGGGTGTAGCAGAGGTCGCCGATGAGTTTTATCAAGAGGCCGAACAGGGTGAAGATAAACAGTGAGCCGAACACTACCGGGTAGTCACGGGAGACGGCCGCTTCATAGCTCATGCGGCCCAGGCCATCGAGGGAGAAGATCACTTCGATCAGTAACGAGCCGGCAAAGAACACGCTGATGAACGCCTGGGGAATCCCTGAGATTACCAGCAGCATCGCGTTGCGGAACACATGGCCGTAGAGCACCCGCCGTTCGCTCAAGCCCTTGGCCCGGGCAGTGACCACGTATTGCCGGGTGATTTCGTTGAGGAACGAGTTTTTCGTGAGGATCGTCAAGGTGGCGAACCCGCCGATCACCAGGGCCGAAACCGGCAGCACCAGGTGCCAGAAGTAATCGGCGATCTTGCCCACGGTGCTCAGTTCTTCGAAGTTCTCCGAGACCAGCCCGCGTACCGGGAACCAGTTCAGCGAAGTGCCGCCGGCGAAGACCACAATCAAAAACATCGCAAACAGGAACGCCGGCATCGCGTAACCGATCACGATGGCCGTGCTGCTCCACACATCAAAGCTGCTGCCGTGGCGTACCGCCTTGCGGATCCCCAGGGGAATCGACACCAGGTAGGTAATCAACGTAGCCCACAGGCCGAGGGAAATGGTGACCGGCATCTTTTCCAGGATCAGCTCGGTCACCGTCGCGCCGCGAAAGAAGCTGTTGCCGAAGTCCAACTGGGCGTAGTTCTTGAGCATCAGCCACAGGCGTTCCGGCGCAGGTTTGTCGAAGCCGTATTGTTTTTCGATGTCCTTGATCAGTTTCGGGTCAAGGCCACGGCTGGCCCGAGAGCCACTGATACCATCGCCGCCCGAGCCACCGATGCCACCGCCGCCAATGCCTTGCAGGTGGGCGATGGCTTGTTCCACCGGCCCGCCGGGCGCGGCCTGCACGATCACGAAGTTCACCAACAGGATGATCACCAGCGTCGGGATGATCAGCAGCAGGCGCCGTACGATATAGGCAAACATCAACGGGCTCCTGCGCGTTTTTTCAGTTCGACTTGCATTTGCTCGTTAGTCAGCGGCGTGGGGCTGACTTCCCACCAGGTTTCGAGGGCTTCGTCATTCTTCGCCTCGATGGCCGGGCGGCCGAAGCGGTTCCACCAAGCGGCGGAAGTGCCCGGTGGGTAGTAGTTGGGAATCCACAGATAGTTCCATTGCAGCACGCGGTCCAGGGCGTGGGCGTAGGTGAGCATCTGCGCCTGGCTGTCGGCCTTGACCAGGCCCTTGATCAGGCTGTCGACGGCCGGGTCCTGGAGCACGATGTAATTATTGGCGCCTGGGTCAAAGGCGGCGGCTGAACCGAAGTAGTTGTACAGCTCCATCCCCGGTGACGGGGTGACCGGGAAACCGGTGACGATCATGTCGTAGTCGCGCGCCATCACGCGGTTCACGTATTGCGAGGAATCGATACGGCGGATGTTCAAGGTGATGCCGATCTGCGCCAGGTTACGCTTGTACGGCAGCAACAGGCGCTCCACGCCGTTCTGGGCGTTGAGGAAGGTGAACGTCAGTGGCTCGCCCTGGGCGTTGACCAGCTTGTCGCCCTGGGGTGTCCAGCCGGCTTGCTCCAACAAGGCCAGGGCTTGCAACTGCTTGTCGCGGATCATGCCGCTGCCATCCGTGACGGGGGCCTTGAACACCTGGGTAAAGACTTCATCGGGAACCTGCCCGCGCAAGGGTTCAAGAATCTTCAGTTCATCCTGGGTCGGCAACTGGCTGGCGGCCAGCGGGCTATTGGAGAAATAGCTCTGCTGGCGGATGTACAGGTTGTGCATCATCTGCCGGTTGGCCCATTCGAAATCCCACAGCATGGCCAGGGCCTGGCGCACGCGGCGGTCCTTGAACATCGGCTTTTGCACATTGAACACGTAGCCCTGGGCCGGTTGCGGCATCTCCTTGGCCAAGTGGGCGCGTTGCAAGCGGCCATCGTCCAGGGCGGGGCCGTTGTAGCCGATGGAATAACCGGTGGCAGAGAACTCGCGGTTGAAGTCGTAGGCGCCGCCGCGCAGTACCTGGCGTGCCACTTCGGTGTCGCCGAAGTACTCCAGGCTCAGGTGGTTGAAGTTGTACAGGCCACGGCTGACCGGCAAGTCCTTGCCCCACCAGTCGGGGTCGCGGGTGAAGGTGATGGTGTTGCCGGAGTCGACCTTGCTGATTGTGTACGGGCCGCTGCCCAGCGGGGCTTCGTAGCCGCCGCCGTTGGCGAAGTCGCGGGTTTTCCACCAGTGTTCGGGGAAGACCGGCAAGGTGGCGATATCCAGCGCCAGGGTGCGGTTTTCATTGCTGGAAAAGTCAAACCGGACCTGGCGCTCGCCTTCGACTTCGACGTGTTTGACGTCGGCGAACAGGGTACGAAAGCGCAGGCTGCCTTGGGTCATCAGCAAATCGAAGCTGTAGCGCACGTCCTCGGCGGTAATAGGCTTGCCGTCGGCAAAACGTGCCTTGGGGTTGAGGTAGAAGCGCAACGACAGACCGTCATCGGCGCGCTCCATCTTTTCAGCCACCAAGCCGTAGACCGTGTAGGGCTCATCCAGGGAGCGCTGGGCCAGGGGGGCATACAGCCAGCCGTCGACCTGGGAAACGCCGATGCCTTTGTCGATATAGGGCAGCACATGGTCAAAGCGCCCGATTTCGATCGCCGAGCGGCGCAGGCTGCCACCCTTGGGTGCGTTCGGGTTGGCATAGTCGAAATGGCTGAAACCGGCGGGGTACTTGGCCGGTTCGCCGTATACGGTGAGGTAGGTTTGCGGGGCCGCGATCACAGCGGTGCTGGCCAGCAGCAGAGCCAGGGTGGAACTGAGCAGAGATGAAAAAGCCAATCGCATTGTCAGCCTTGAACGCCAGGTGAAGAAGATTAAGGATTTGTACGCTAACGGCCTGAGCATCGCCAGTCATCACATGCACAACGGCCCACCAAAAGGCGGGCCGTTGTTTGTAGCATCAGCGCAGAGAGGATCAGTCCTGGCGGCTGGTCACTTCCAGCAGGTGATAACCGAATTGGGTTTTCACTGGGCCTTGCACGGTGTTGACCGGGGCGCTGAACACGACCGAGTCGAATTCCTTGACCATCTGGCCTGGGCCGAACGAACCCAGGTTGCCGCCGTCACGGCTGGATGGGCAACTGGAGTTGGCTTTGGCGATCGCTGCGAAATCGGCGCCGCCTTCGATTTGAGCCTTGAGTTCGTTGCACTGGGCTTCGGTGGCAACCAGGATGTGACGGGCGGTGGCTTTGGCCATGGGAAAAACTCCTAAAGTAAAAACGGTGAGCGTACCGGATTCAGGCGGTTATTTCCTGGCAAAGTTCCCATGGCGGCTCAAGAGCGGGCCATGGCGCCGCTGCGGGTCAGCCATTCGATAAACAACGCGAACAGGTCGATAGGCAAACAGTCGTCGATATCCAGCACGCCGTCGGTATGGGGTTGGGCCCCGTGGCGCAGTATGTGCTGCTTGCTTTTGCCCCCGAGCATGACGACAAACAGCATTGCAGTGGTTTCCTGGCGACTGGCGAAAGGGCAACCCTACTGCGATTGAACCCTTTTGTCCGGTCAATGCTCCATTCTTAACGTGCAAACTTATCTGGAGGTCTTCATGCGTACTATCGATCTGGCCGGTGTTCCCGTCCCTGTCATTGGCCAGGGGACCTGGCGCATGGGCGAAGACCCGAGCCAGCGCCGCGCCGAAGTCGCCGCGTTGCAACTGGGGATCGACGAGGGCCTGACCCTGATCGATACCGCCGAAATGTACGGCGAAGGCGGTGCCGAAGAAGTGGTCGGCGAGGCGATTCGCGGCAAGCGCGAGCAGGTGTTCCTGGTCAGTAAGATTTACCCCCATCATGCCAGCCAAAAGGGCGTTCCTCGCGCGTGTGACGCCAGCCTTCAGCGCCTGGGTACGGACTATATTGATCTGTACTTGCTGCACTGGCGCGGCCAGTACCCGCTTGAAGAGACCGTCGAAGCCTTCGAGCGTTTGCGCGAGGCGGGGAAAATCGGGCGCTGGGGCGTTTCCAATTTTGATGTGGCCGACCTTCAAGAACTCGCCTCACCGGCGTGTGCGACCAACCAGGTGCTCTACAACATCGAAGAACGCGGTATCGAGTTCGACTTGCTGCCATGGTGGCAACAGCACCATTTGCCGTTGATGGCGTATTGTCCGATCGCCCAAGGGGGAGAGCTGCTGTCGAGCCCGACGCTCAAGCAGATCGCCCGTCGCCACGACGTGACACCCGCCCAGGTGTCGCTCGCCTGGGTACTGCGCCAGGACGGTGTGATCGCCATCCCCAAGGCGGTTACGCCCGAACATGTGCGGCTCAATGCCCGTGCGGCAAAGCTGGTGCTGGATGAGCACGACCTGGAAGCAATCGATCGTGTGTTCGGCGCCCCCAAGCGCAAGCACCCGCTGGCAATGGTGTAATCGACCCGCAGGAACGGCGCCTTGCGTGGCCGCCGCTCCTGCATCAGCCGAGGTTAGCCGGCCACCGGGCTACGCCAGTCGTCCGAGCCCGAAGTGCCGGCGACTTCGTGGGTCCAGACAATCTTGCGGTAAGTGAAATACACATCCTCCAAATGGGTGAAATGGGCGTTATCCGGGTCCTGGCAGTTGGGCATCCGCGACTGGATGTCCACGATCGTCGCGCCCTCCAACTCTGTGGTGAAGTAGTGCTCCTGGGTCCCGGCCGCAGAGGTGCGCAGCCATTCCAGTCGGCATGACACTTCTTCACCCGTCGTCAGTGCGCTGAACAGCAGGGGGGAGGACTTATCGAACACCTTGCTGATCATCAGCGGCTTATGCACCCGTTGGCCGGTCGGCTGGCCCGACTGTGGGTCGCGGGGGATGATCACCTGATGGGCAAACGCCTGCACCAGTATCTGGTCCTCATGACCTTCCTGATAAATGTTGCCTACCGAGTCCTGAGTAAATGTGCCTGCCGTGATCAAACCTTGTTTGACACCGGTGATGGAGAGGTACGCGGGTGTTGGCATGACGGGTTTCCTTGCCTGATTGAGTAGGTATGCCGAACGACGAGGTGGCCGAACGGGCAAATGCCTATAACAAGAAGCGTGCCTGAAAGTAGGAGGTTCAATGAAATAAGGGGGAATAAGGTTCGGTCGAGTGGGCGTGGCTAACTTGTCGTGGTGTTTTAGGGTTTTGGGGAGTTGATAGTTGCATATGTGTGCGCACTTAGTTGCTCAGGGTGTTTGGGTGGGCGATATAGGGGGTGCGGATAGAGGGGCTTTGTTGTGTTGTAAAAAAAACTGCGCAAATAGCTGCGCAGGCGTTGATTCTAGAGCGGTGTAGGAAAATCCTTAAGTGCCGTTACGTTGCTTGAAGAATGCTTTTTTCATGGCTAAGGTTCGCACACTTCGTTCTGCCTTGGACGGACGTAAAAAGACTTTCTGCTCCGTGTTCTAGTTGCGCAAAGTTTGTCTGTTTCTGCCTTGGATGGTGATATGCGGCCAAAAATGGATTATTCAGAAAAACTGTGCGCCTATTACTTGGAACTTGCACAGGTCCCGTGTTCGACAAGTGGGTTTTGCGGCACGGACATGCGTTTTTCCAGCGAGTTTGAAACCTTGGAAACCGAGCTTGGCAAGGCTCGATCAATACATGGCGTGGGCTTGCCGGACTGGCAGAAGGTCTGTGAACTCAGCGAATGCCTGTTACGTGAGCACTCCAAGGATCTGCGTGTCGCGGTCTGGTTGGCCTGGGCCTTGCACCAGCGCAATTCGTTTCCTGGGCTGCTGGCCGGCCTCGGCTTGCTGCGCCATCTTTGTGAGCATCACTGGGCCCAGGTGTACCCCACCAAGCCGGGAACACGCATTGCGGCACTGGGTTGGCTGGTACTGCGCCTCGAGCCGCTGTTTTTGCAAAACCTGTCGCTGATCGATCAACGGCCCTTGTTCCAGGCACTGCTGGAACACCTCGTACGTCTCGATCAACTATGGGGTGAGCACCTGGGTGGCGATGCTCCCTTGCTGTTACCGGTTCGCAGGCAGCTCTCGGCGCGCTTGGCAGGCGCACCGCAAGGCGGGGCTGAACCCGCGGGCGTCACGGGCGTGGTGACCCAGGTCAAGCAGGTGGCAACCCAGTTACTCAAGCCTGAGCCGCCGGTCAACAGCGAAAAAGAGGCGCATAAATTACTGCGCCTATTGCAGGCGCAGGCCCGCCCGTTATGTACCTGGTGGTTACGTCAGAACGCGACTGACCTGCGTGCCTGGCGCCTGAGCCGAACCTTGGCATGGCTGACGCTCGTCAACTGTCCCGACGCCAATAGTGAGGGGTTAACAGCGCTCCGCCCGTTGGCTGCGGACAAACTCAAGCGGTATCAGGATCGCTTCAACCAAGGCCATTACGCCGACCTGTTGCTTGAGCTTGAGATCAGCCTGTGCGGTGCGCTGTTCTGGTTCGACGGCTTGCGCATGGCCTGGGAGTGCCTTGAAGCCTTGCATGCAGACCTGGCCATGACCGAATTGGAAATGGGCATCGCCCTGTTGTTGCAACGCCTGCCGAACTTGCCGGAGTTGCGCTTCGACGACGGCACGCCGTTTGCCGACGCCGCGACCTGTGAGTGGATCACTGTCCACGTCTTGCGCCATGTGCCTAAGGCGGAGCCTGGCAACACCGTCTCCGACAACGCCGCCACGCCCTGGGAAACTGCTTTGCAGGCGGTGATGCCCAGCCTGCGCAAGGATGGCCTCAAGGCAGCGGTCGGTGTGCTTAAGCAAGGTTTACAGGCCGCGCGCAGCGATCGTGCTCGCTTTCATTGGCGGTTGGCGCTGGCGAGGTTATGTGTGCGGGCGGGCAAGCATGACCTGGGCAAGACCCAGTTGGAGCAGTTGGACCTCGAACTGCAGCAAGCGGGCCTGGAGCGCTGGGAGCCGGAGTTGGTGTTGCACGTCAACCGGCTGTTGTACCGCTGTTATGACCAGTTGCCGCAAAGCCACGCCGTGCGCGAAAGCAAGGACGCTACCTATCGCCGGTTGTGCCAGTTCGATCTCGAAGCAGTACTTGAATAGAGCCCTATCAAAACAAGGAGAAACACCATGGCCAAAGACGGTTCGGTAGCCCCCAAGGAGCGTATCAATATCACCTTCAAACCCGCCGTCGGCGGCGTACAGGAGGAAGTCGAGCTGCCATTGAAGTTGCTGGTGCTGGGGGATTTCTCCCAGCGCACCGACTTACGCAAGCTTGAAGATCGAAAGCCCATTGGTATCGACAAGCACACCTTTGATGAGGTGTTGGCCAATCAGGCGTTGAGCCTGACGTTGAACGTGCCCAATCGGCTCCAGGAACAAGCCGATGTTGAAGCGTTGGCGATCCAGGTCCGGATCAACGCGATGAAGGATTTCGACCCCGCGAACCTGGTTGAGCAAATACCGGCGTTGCAAAAGCTGATGGCGTTGCGGGAAGCACTGGTGGCCCTCAAGGGCCCGCTGGGCAACACACCGAGCTTTCGCAAAGCCATTGAGCAGGCATTGGCCGATGACGATTCCCGCGCACGAGTCCTGGCCGAACTGGGACTGCAAAGCCCTGACGCCTGACCCTTTCAGTAAAAGGACACTGACAACATGACGACTCCCCAATACAACCCACAACCCGCCCCAGCGACCGAGGCGGGCAGCATCCTCGATAACATCGTTGCCCAGACACTGCTAAGCGCCGACGACGAGGCTTACGACATCGCCAAGCGTGGCGTCTCGGCGTTTATCCAGGAACTGGTCAAGCCAAGCAATCGTGAAGAGCCGGTCAAGAAACGCCTGGTCGACCGGATGATTGCCGAGATCGATAGCAAGCTCAGCCAGCAGATGGATGAGATTCTGCACCACCCGGATTTCCAGGCACTGGAGGCCTCGTGGAGAGGCTTGCAGTTGTTGGTCGATCGCACCAACTTTCGCGAAAACATCAAGATCGAACTGCTGAATGTGTCGCGGCAGGACCTGTTGGATGATTTCGAAGACTCCTCGGAAATTACCCAATCGGGACTTTACAAGCACATCTACAGCGCTGAATACGGCCAGTTTGGCGGCCAGCCGGTGGGCGCGATCATCGCCAACTACTTCCTTTCTCCCAGCGCGCCGGATGTGAAGCTGATGCAGTACGCGTCCAGTGTAGCCAGCATGGCCCATGCACCTTTTATCGCCGCTGCGGGGCCGAGTTTCTTTGGCTTGGAAAGCTTCACCGGGCTACCCGACCTGAAGGACCTCAAGGATCACTTCGAAGGTCCGCAATTTGCCAAGTGGCAAAGCTTTCGCCAGAGCGAAGATGCCCGTTACATCGGCCTTACCGTACCGCGCTTCTTGCTGCGAACCCCCTACGATCCCATGGAGTGCCCGGTTAAAACCTTTGCCTATCAGGAAAACGTGGTTAACAGCCATGAACACTACCTTTGGGGCAATACCGCCTACGCTTTTGCCACGCGCCTGACCGACAGCTTCGCACGCTTTCGCTGGTGCCCGAACATCATCGGCCCACAAAGTGGCGGGTCCGTCGAGGACCTTCCGTTGCATCACTTCCAGAGCATGGGGGAGATCGAAACCAAGATTCCTACCGAAGTACTGGTTTCGGACCGGCGCGAATACGAACTGTCACAAGAAGGTTTCATTGCCCTGACCATGCGCAAGGGCAGCGACAACGCGGCGTTCTTTTCCGCCAGTTCCGTGCAGAAACCCAAGTCCTTTGGCATCAGTGAAGAAGGCAAGACCGCCGAGCTGAACTACCGGTTGGGCACTCAGTTGCCCTACATGATGATCGTCAATCGCCTGGCCCATTACCTCAAGGTACTGCAGCGTGAACAGCTGGGCTCATGGAAAGAACGGACGGACCTGGAGTTGGAACTCAACAAATGGATTCGCCAATATGTGGCGGATCAGGAGAACCCCAGTGCCGAAGTACGTGGGCGTCGCCCATTGCGCGCAGCACGCATTGTCGTCAGTGATGTGGAGGGCGAGCCTGGCTGGTACCGAGTGAACTTGAGTGTGCGTCCGCATTTCAAGTACATGGGGGCAGACTTCACATTGTCCCTGGTTGGCAAGCTCGATAAAGAATGAGCAAGGGCCAGGGCATGTCCCATCACAAAAGCCTTTTCGAGCGCCTCGAATGCGATGCGTCAACCCAGGGGGGCCGCGCGGCGTCCGTCGCCGCACATTTGGGGAAGATGCTCAGCATCCGCGCCGGCAGCGTCCAGACACTGCCGGATTACGGCTTGCCTGACCTCAATGATATGCAGCTTAGCCTGCATGAGTCCTTGACCCAGTCGCGGGTGCTGATCGAGCGCTTCATCCGGCTTTATGAACCGCGTCTGACGAATGTGCGTGTCAGGGTGTTGCCTCGTGCCGGTGAACCATTGGTCCTGGCATTTGTAATCGATGCGCAGCTGGTCATCGACGGTGTCGCGCAGCCCGTCGTGTTCCATGCACGCCTGGCGGATGCCGGGCGAGTTGAGGTCTGTGCCCATGACCGTTAACCGTTATTTCCAAAGCGAACTCAGTGCGCTGCGTCAGCTGGGGAGGCGTTTTGCCGAGCGTAATCCCGCCCTGGCGCCGTTTCTTGCGCAGACCGGGCAAGACCCGGACGTCGAACGCTTGCTGGAGGGCTTTGCGTTTCTGACCGGGCGTCTGCGCCAGAAGCTGGATGACGAGTTGCCGGAGTTGACGCATTCCTTGATGCATTTGCTCTGGCCCAACTACATGCGGCCAATACCGGCCTTCAGTATTTTGCAATTCGACCCCTTGAAGCGTGCTGGCCCCAGCGTTCGGGTTGTACGGGACACGGCCGTGGAAAGTGTGCCCATCCAGGGTGAGCGCTGCCGGTTTCGCACGTGCTATGCCACCGACGTCATGCCACTGCAACTCAGTCACCTGGAGTACAGGTGCCAAGGCGAAGGTGCCCGGCTGGACCTGCACCTGAGCCTGAATGCCGAGGGCAGCTTCAATGAATTGACGTTCGACGCGCTGCGACTGCACCTGGCTGGCGACCATTACGTCAGCCAGGCGTTGTACCTCAGTCTGCTGCGCCAGCTGGATGGTATCCAGCTGCTGCTGTTGGGCCACGACGGATTGCCGGTCAATGGCGGCGACGGTCAGCCCATGACGGTTCGGCTCAACCCCAGTCAGGTCCAGCCAGTGGGGTTTTCCGAGGAGCAGGCACTCATCCCTTATCCGCAGAATACCTTCAGGGGTTATCGCCATCTGCAGGAGTACTTCGCTTTTCCCGAGAAGTACCTGTTTGTCGACGTAGAGGGGCTGACAGTACTGCACACACTCTCTCACGAGCTGCTCAAACGGGTGCACGGCATGGTGTTGCGCTTCGAGCTTCGCAACCAAGGTCGTGAGTCCCAGCGTCCCACCCTGGACAACGTGAAGCTGTATTGCACCCCCATCGTCAACTTGTTCCAACAGGATGCGATACCCATTCGCCTGGACGGTAAGCAGGATGAGTACCTCCTGGTACCGGGGGAATATACGCCGGGCAATGCCAGCGTGTTTTCCGTTGACCGGGTCACCGGGTGGCGCCCCGGTGGTTTGGGTTATCAGACTTATGTGCCGTTCGAATCCTTTGAGCACGACAGCGCTGGCGAGTCTTGGGTGGCACCTCCCAGTTACAGCATTCGCCAACGCTCGTCGGTGCAGCATGCCGGGCTCGACACCTGGATGGGGTTCGGCAACCGTCGCGAACAGGGCCAGGAAACACTGTCGATCGAGCTGACCTGTACCAATTGCAACCTGCCTCGGCAGATACGCGCTGGCGACATCAATCAGCCCTGCGAGCAGACACCGGAGTCGCTGACGTTTCGCAACATCACTACGCCGACCGCGAGTTTCGCGCCACCGCTGGACCAGGATTTCCTGTGGAAGCTCATCAGCAATATGTCACTCAACTATTTGTCGTTGACTGACATCAACGCCTTGAAAGTGATTCTCGAAACCTACGACCTGCCGCGTTATCACGATCGCCAGGCGCAGAAAATCAGCCATAAAAGGTTGGGGGCGTTGCGCTCCATCCACCACGAGGCGGTTGACCGGCTGCACCAGGGGTTGCCCGTACGCGGGTTGCGTGTGGACCTCACGGTCGACCCCGCCGGTTTTGTCGGTCGAGGCGACCTGTTTTTATTCGCCTCGGTCCTCAATCAGTTCTTTGCACTCTATGCCAGCCTCAATTCGTATCACGAGTTGCGAGTCATCAGCACACAAGGAGACGTGTATTCATGGCCATCCCGGATGGGACAACAACCCCTGCTTTGACTCAACTGTGTCGTGTTATTCGCGAATACACGTTATTCCAGGCGGTGCTGCAGGTGACCGAGCGATTGCGTGAGGCCCATCCGCTGTTGGATGAAGACGCGCTGTATGACCAGTTGGAGTTTCAGGCCAACCCGAGCCTGGGGTTTGCCGGACACGACATCGACCGCGTGGAGTTCTTTAGGGAGCACGGGCGCTTGCGTGCTCGCCTGCGCCTCAATGTGTTGGGGTTGGTCGGTGCCGGGTCACCGTTGCCCGCGTTTTATAGCGAGCAGGCGTTTACCGAGCGTGCGGGTGGCAACCCCACCCGCGACTTCCTTGATCTGTTCCACCACCGTCTACAGCGCCTGATGCTGCCGATCTGGCGCAAATACCGCTATCGAGCGAGCTTCCAAAGGGGCGCCAATGATGCTTTTTCCGCGCAGATGTTTGCGTTGATTGGCCTGGGAGACCCCGCGATTCGGGGCGCCTCGCAGCTTCATTGCACACGCCTGCTGCCTTACCTGGGGCTTTTGAGTCTGCGTGCGCACTCGGCTGCGTTGATCGAGTCCGTCCTGCGTTACTACTTCAAGCACGAACCGTTGTTCATCGAGCAATGGGTTGAGCGCACGGTGCAGGTCACCCCTTCGCAGCGCAACGACTTGGGACGCGCCAACTGCGCGCTCGGCCAGGACCTGGTCTTGGGGCATCGGATCGCGGACCGTAGCGGCAAGTTCAGGGTGCATGTCCTGGCCTTGGGCTGGCAGCGGTTTCACGACTTCCTGCCGACTGGCAAAGCGTATTCGCCCCTGTGTGCGCTGGTGCGCCTGACCATGCGGGACCCTTTGGAATACGACCTGCGCCTGGTATTGGCGCAAGGGGAAATCAGAGCGTTGCACATCGGGGAGAACAATGTTTGCCGCCTGGGCTGGACCAGCTGGCTGGGCCATGAGCAAGCCGATGGTGTGGTCACGCTCGCCGGCAATTTTCATTAGGGATTGATGACGCATGATTAATGTGGACCTGAAACAACTGATCCTTACGTTGACGGCCCCGACCCGTCGAGACCTGGAGCGTTCGGCTGAGCGTTGTGTGACGCGCGGGGGCCGTGAGGTGTTGGTAGAAGACTTGCTCCTGGCCATGCTTGAACACGCCGATGGGCTGATGGCCAAGGTGTTGGCAGACGCCAATGTGCCGGTGGGCGAGCTGCAAGCCACGCTGCAGCCCAGGAGTGAGCAGGGTGAAACACACAACCCGGTCTTTGCCCAGGCACTGGTGCTCTGGTTGCAACAGGCGCTGATGGTGGCTCACGTCGAGTTGGGCCAGCGTTGTGTAGACCACGGCGCACTGTTGCTGGCGCTCTTGCGGCACCCGCTGGAGCACGCCGGTAGCGGGTACCACGAGCTCCTGGGCCGCCTGGAGGCGGGCAGGGTGCGTGATTTTCTAATGGGCCAGCCCTCCGAGCGTGAGCCAGTGGCCACGCAATCGCTGCTGCAACGCTTTACCCATGACCTCACGCGGCAAGCCCGTGAGGGGCTGATCGATCCGGTGTTGTGTCGAGAGCGTGAGGTTCGCCAACTGATCGATATCCTCGTGCGACGGCGCAAGAACAACCCGATTCTGGTTGGCGAGGCCGGAGTGGGGAAAACCGCGATCGTCGAAGGGCTCGCCTTGCAAATTGTCGCATCACAGGTGCCCGAGGCCCTCAAGTCGGCTCGCGTCCTGACTTTGGACATGGGCCTGCTGCAAGCGGGTGCCGGCCTCAAGGGAGAATTCGAGCGGCGCCTCAAAGGTGTGATTGATGAGGTGAATGCATCGACAGATCCGGTGATCCTGTTTATAGACGAAGCCCATACGCTGATAGGCGCGGGAGGCCACGTGGGCGGTTCCGACGCGGCGAACCTGCTCAAGCCTGCCCTGGCCCGGGGCGCGCTGCGCACCATCGCGGCCACCACGTGGTCGGAGTACAAGCAATACATCGAGAAGGACCCGGCATTGGCGCGGCGTTTCCAGCCGGTGCAGGTTGACGAGCCCAGCGTCGAGCAGGCGGTGTCGATCCTGCGTGGCCTGGTGCCGCTGTACGAGGCGAGCCACGGTGTTTACGTCCGTGATGATGCCGTGGTCGCGGCGGCGCACCTCAGTGCTCGTTACCTCGTGGGGCGGCAGTTGCCGGACAAGGCCGTGGATGTGCTGGACACCGCCTGTGCAAGGGGGCGAACGCTTCAGGCAATGCCACCTGAAGCATTGCAGGACTTGCACACGGAGCTGGCCGAAGGGCAACGGCAACAGTGGGCGTTAAGCCGAGACGCCAACCTCGGTTTACCGGTGGATACACAGGCGTTGCAAGCGCTGAACCTGCGCTTGGACATCGTCGATCACGAGCGTCAAACGCTGGAGCAGCGTTGGGCACGGCAGTGCGCGCAACCTTCGCAGCCCCCGGAAATATGCCCGCATCGGGTGGCGCAGGTCATCAGTGCCTGGACCGGAATTCCCGTCGAACAACTGGCCCTGGAACCCAACGAAAAAGTCCTGGGCCTTGGCGCCGCCTTGCGCGCACGCATCCTCGGCCAGGAACACGCTGTACAGGCCCTCGACCGTGCCTTGCGCGCTGTTGCCGCTGGCCTCAACAAGGCCGATGCGCCTGTCGGCGTGTTTCTGCTGGTGGGGCCGAGCGGTGTCGGCAAGACCGAAACAGCGCTGGCCCTCGCGGACCTTCTGTACGGCGGTGAGCGCTTTGTCACCACGATCAATATGTCGGAGTACCAGGAAAAACACGCGCTCTCCCGATTGATCGGCGCGCCACCGGGTTATGTCGGTTACGGCGAGGGCGGGGTTCTGACCGAAGCCGTACGCCAGCGTCCCTATTCAGTGGTGCTGCTCGACGAAGTGGAAAAAGCCGACCCGGAGGTGCTGAACTTGTTTTACCAAGTCTTTGATAAAGGGCGTGCCAATGATGGCGAGGGGAGGGAAATCGACTTTCGAAACACGCTGATCCTGATGACCTCCAACCTGGGAAGCCGTTGCATCAGCGCGCTGTGCGCCGACGGTCGACGGCCCGATCCCCAGGCGCTGCAAGACGCCATTCATCCCGTGTTACGTGCCCACTTCAAGCCGGCGTTGCTGGCCCGGATGCGTGTCGTCCCGTATTACCCGATTACAGGGCAGGTGCTGCATGACGTGGCAACGCTCAAGCTCGCAAGCCTGGGTAAACGATTGCATCAGCGCAAGCTTGCGTTCACCTTCGCGCCAGAGTTGGTGGGGCATATGGCTGGGTGCTGCGCTGACGGCGACAGCGGTGCACGCTACATCGACCAGTGGATCGAGCGCCACTTGCTGCCCCAGATGGTGGACGGGCTCCTTGATGCCACGGCGTCGGACGAGCCGTTGTCCTGGGTGCATGCCAGGTTGGACGGGCATGGCCAGCCAGCCTGCGAGTTCGGCCGATGACCGATAACCTGTTGACTCAATTACCCGACCCGCTGGCATATGCCGATGCCTTATCGGCCTGCTTCACTCGCTTGGGGTTCGACAGTG
Source organism: Pseudomonas sp. MWU15-20650 (assembly GCF_023242475.1). Lineage (GTDB taxonomy): Bacteria > Pseudomonadota > Gammaproteobacteria > Pseudomonadales > Pseudomonadaceae > Aquipseudomonas. Next base: position 29,553 of record NZ_JALJFG010000009.1, read on the forward strand.
ATGAACACTCATTACCTGGCGCATGCGTTGCTGGCGCGGCACAACTGAGCCGATGTGAACTCAGCCAGTTGTACTTGCTCGAGGAGACGGGCCGGCTTGAGCTTATCGCCCAGCATTTGCCCGGGCGGTCGGAGGCGGGGGCGACGGCCTCGAGTTCCGACCTGAGAAACCAACAACTGCTGCACTACACCATGAACCAGGGGATGGCTCTGAGCCTGGATGATGTGCAAAGCAGTGGCTATGACACGGGCTTCCTGCCGGCGTTGGCGACCCCTTGGTGCGCAGTGTTGAGCGTGCCGCTGTTCAATCGACTCGGCAGCGTGACAGGCGTGCTGTTATGCGCCAGCCAAGGCCCGGCCCCGTTGCGAGGCTACGCACCATCCCTGGGTCAACTGGGCAGCTTTGCGGTGAACCAACTGCTCATGCTGCGCGCTATGCCATCGAGGCCAGCTGCCACAACGCCGCAGCGCAGCGCGCCGCTTGCCGGGCAGTACGGTTTGATCGGCGGCAGCGCAGCGATGGAGCAGACATGCCGGTTAATCAGCAAAGTCCTGCATGCCCCTTACACCGTGCTGCTGCGTGGTGAGACGGGCACCGGCAAGGAAGTGGTGGCTCGAGCCATCCATGCGGCTGGCCCGCGTAGTGCCAAAGCCTTTGTCGTGCAGAACTGCGCGGCGTTCCCGGAAGGGTTACTGGAGAGCGAGCTATTCGGCTACCGCAAAGGCGCGTTCACCGGGGCTGAACGCAATTATGCGGGGTTGTTTGACGCCGCAGATGGCGGGACGTTGCTACTGGATGAAATCGGCGATATGCCGTTGTCACTGCAAGCCAAATTGCTACGGGTCCTGCAGGAGGGCGAGGTTCGCCCGCTGGGTGCCAGTGCGGCGCATAAGGTTGATGTGCGAATTATCGCGGCGACTCATCGAGACCTGGCGGCGATGGTCGCTGAGGGTAGCTTTCGCGAAGACCTCTATTATCGCCTTGCCCAGTTTCCCATCCTGTTACCGGCCCTGCGTGAACGAGACGGGGATGTGCTGCAACTGGCGCGGCATTTCGCCGACAAGGCATGTGCGGCATTGGGGAGGGCGGCTGTTGAATGGTCGAATGTCGCCCTTGACCAACTGTCCAGCCACGGCTTTCCCGGCAACGTGCGCGAGCTCAAATGTCTGGTGGAGCGGGCCGTACTGCTGTGTGACGACAATGTGATCCTGCCGGCGCACCTGGCGCTGCCCCTGGCCCCGGCGGCGGCCGTTGATGACGCAACGTTGCGCCAGCGTATGGAGCGGGTGGAGCGGGTGTTCCTGCTCGATTGCCTGCACAAGAACCGTGGCAACCGGACCCGTACCGCGCGGGAACTGGGGGTTGCGCGTCGCACGCTGCTCTACCGTCTGGCCCGCTTGAACATTCCCTTTGGCGATGCCAGGGAAGAGCGCTGAGCGATGCGCCAAAGCATTGGCCGTAGCCATCGAATTGAGCCGGCTTGCCTTTTCACTGAAGGAGAAACCTGATGCCTGATCGTCCATGGCAAGCCGTCGTGCTTGTGTTGTGTCTACTGGGCGGCTGTAACGCCAACTACGTCTTTGATGATGCCGAGTACCGTCCTTTGGGTGATCCACAGGCGATCACCCATGGCCGATGAAGGGAGGGCGCCTGACTATGCAGCTCGTGTTTGAAGTCTGTGAGGGCGAGGGCGGTAGAACCGTATCGCCCCGCAAAGTGTTTGACGGCACTGGCGGAGTGATCGGTCGCGGTTCCGGTTGTGATTGGGTGATACCGGACCCAAGCCGCTTGCTCTCCAGCCACCATGGATTGGTCGCTTACCGTGAGGGTCGCTATTTTTTGACCGATATCAGCAGCAACGGTATCGGTGTGGCAGGCAGCGCCGAGCGCCTGCGCAAGGGGCAGGCTCGGTTGATCGGTGATGGCGAGGTGTTTGACCTGGGGGCGGTGGCGATACGCGCGAGGTTGACGGTTGCCCTGCAACCCTCCTGTGAGCAAGGGCTCGGTGCGGGCGTGGCGATCCCCGATGATGCCTTCCTGTCCCTGGACCCTTTGCTGGCTCTGGACCTGGATCATCAGCAACAGACCACCTCGGCTGAGCTGGAGGCATTGAGTAAGGTCGACGGCGAGCCGGGACTGTGGACGGATCGCCACGCAGCCGACCGGGAGCATGTGGCACTGCCACGTCGGGTTGAGCCCGTTGTGGAGGCAATCGCGGTTCATTCTGTTGCAATGACGCCACCGACCGATGAGGTGTTCTGGGCCCAGTTTGCAGCAGCCCTGGGCATCGACCTGGACACCCTCGACAAACCGGGTCGAGAGGCGCTGGCAATCAAGGTTGCGCGCCTGTTTCGCCTGGGCATCGAAGGGTTGCAACAAAGCTTGCACACGCGTGACGAACTGATCGACGAGCTGGGGCCGATGTCTGTCGCCACCCTTGGCGTGCTTCAGAACCCCTTGAAAGCGTGTGCCGATACCGACGCCGCGTTAGCCGCGATGTTGGGCGCGGGAGCGTTGGGCCAGCTACCTGCCGAGCGTGCCATTGTTCAGGCCCATCGGGGTCTGCAAGCGCATCAGGTCGCCCTGCTGGCCGCGTGTCGGAGCGCGATACGCAGCGCTCGCGCCGCTTTCGCCCCAGGGCAACTGTTGTGGTGCTTCGAGTCTCAGGGCAAACCTCCCAGGTTTTTCACGGACGGCGGACACTGGCGCGCCTATCAGCGTCACTACCAGCGTCTGGTGACGCAGGAGCAGTTTACTGATCGTCCGTTGGACCGCGACTTCGCCAAAGCCTATGAGGAACAGGTTCGCCTGATCTCAACCCTGCACGTCGATTATCCAGGATGATATTCATGTATCGAGCCACTCTCATATCCCTGCTGCTCCTGCTCAGTCTGCTGTCTGGCTGCAGCACCGTGTCGCCGTTCTCTACATTGACCAAGTTGGACCTGGTGTTGACCGCCAGTGAGCACGTCAACCCTGACCTCCACGGGCGACCCTCTCCTGTGGTGGTGCACCTGATCGAGCTGCGCCATGGCGTAGCCTTTGAGAATGCCGACTTCTTCAGCCTGTATGGCAACGCGGAGCAGGTGCTGCCAAAGGACTGGGTGAGCAGTGAGGAGGTTGAACTGCGTCCCGGGGACCGCCTGGCGCTCAAGCTCAGTGTCGGGCCTGACAGCCGTTTTGTCGGGGTGTTGGCGGCGTATCGAGACTTGCCGCACGTTCAATGGCGGCTCCTGGTTCCAGTGACCATGCAGCGACTGACCCGCGCCGAACTGGTGCTGGACCAGGCTGGTGTTCATGCTGCCGGTCCGCTCCCCGGCATGGAGGTCCGGTGATATGTCTATGCATAAAGTCATCTGGCAAGAAGGCATGCTGTTGCGGCCACAGCACCTGCAGCAAAACGACCGTTATTACCACCACCAACTTCACCAGACGCGCTTGCTGGCCAATGATGCCTGGGGGTTCCTCACGCTGGAGCTCAATGTGCAGTACCTCAACCTGGGCAAGTTGGTGCTTAATCAGGCCAGTGGCATCTTGCCGGACGGTAGCCTGTTTGATCTGAACTCCGCCATGGAACCCCTGGTATTGCAGGTGCCGGCCAACGCCGACAAGCAGGCGATTTACCTGGCGCTGCCCCTGGCCACCGGGAATCAGATTGAAACCCGCCAAGTGCAGCAGAGCGATGTCGTGGCACGCTACGTCGCCAGTGATGTGGAGGTGGGGGATTCGAACGTCGGGGCGGATATGCGTTGCCGGATCAACTGCGCGCGTCCGGATCTGCGTCTGGTGCTGGGCGAACATCCGAGCGATCAGCGGTTCGTCAAGCTCAAGGTTGCGCAGGTGCTGGAGTCTACCGGCGAAGGGGGCGTCAGCCTGGACGCAGACTTCATCCCAACGTTCATTTTTGTGCAGGACCACGGGTATGTGTCGTCGTGCCTCAAAGAAGTGATCAGCCTGCTTGCCTGCAGGGGGGATGCCATTGCGGCGCGCATTCGTGGCGAGGGGACAGCTGCGGGTACGCAAGTCGGCGACTTCCTGATGTTGCAGGTGATCAATCGTACCGAGTTGGTACTTCGTCATTGCCTGAGCCAGGCGCAGGTCCGCCCTGAAGCCGTGTTCTGTAAGCTGGTGTCGATGCTTGGCGAGTTGTCGACGTTCGCCCATGACAGCAAACGCGCGCATCTGGATGTGCATTACCAACACGCTGACCAGGGCGCCAGCTTCCGTGGGTTGATGGCGCATGTCCGTGCCGTGCTGTCGGTCGTGCTGGAGCAACACGCCATCGAGTTGACATTGCAGCCCCGTCAATACGGGGTCTTGGTATGTCCGGTGAGCGACCTGAAATTGCTGGGTGCGGCCACGTTCATCCTGGCAGCGACTGCGCAGTGTGATTCGGAAGAACTGCGCCAACGCCTGCCGGCGCATCTGAAAGTCGCGCCCGTAGAGCGCATACGTGAGCTGGTCAACTTGCACTTGGCCGGTATCAAGGTCAAGCCCTTGCCCGTGGCGCCACGACAAATTCCGTTTCATGCTGGCAAAACCTATTTCATGCTCGATTTGAGTGCCAGCGATATCGCGCAGTTGGAGCCGTCGGGTGGTTTCGCGTTCCATGTTGGTGGGGACTTTGCGGGGCTTGAACTCAACTTCTTGGCCATCAGGAATTGAATGCTATGGACAGTGATTATTTGCAGGATGAGAAAACCGTCCTGCTCGACCGTGAGGGCCGTGGGCCTGCGCAGGGACCGCTGACGGACTTTCCGTCGCCACCGCGTTATGAGCAGTTGGAAGACCGGATGATCTACGCGGGCCACAGTCTGGGAGCGCAGGGCTTGCAGGTGGGGCTCAACCCTCTTGTGGCGGCGGCCTGGGAATTATTGTCGGAGGTTGTCCGCCTCAAAACCTGCTCCGGTCGTGAGCCCCTTGGCACCATCAACGACCGGCTGTCGTTGGCCGTGACCCAGTTCGAAACCCTCGCCTTGCAGGGGGGTGTCGAAAACAGCCAGGTCATGTCTGCGCGCTACGTGTTGTGCAGTGTGGTTGATGAAGCCGTCGTGACAACCCCGTGGGGGGGCCGAAGCGACTGGTCGAAGATGAGCCTGTTAAGCCGCTTTCATCACGAAACCTTCGGGGGCGAGAAGGTTTTCCAGCTGTTGGAACGACTGTCGCGCGACCCGGTGAAGCACCTGGCTATGTTGGAACTGATTTACCTGTGCTTGTCCCTGGGGTTCGAAGGTAAATACCGGGTCATTGAGCGAGGAGTCGTGCAGCTTGAGGCCATTCGCGATGGCCTGTACCGCCAGATCAGGCATGTGCGCGGTGAGCCAACAATAGAACCTGCGCTGCCCGCAACGCACGCTCAGGTGCGACGCAAACAGCTACGCGTCATTCCTGTCGCCGGGTTCGTCGTCTTCACCCTGGTCTGCTTATTAACGATGTACACGGGATTTGCCTGGGTACTGGGTAAAGAGCGGGCGAGCGCGCTGCAACCTCTTCAATTTTCGGCGTCGGACCTGATCCGCACGCCCTTGTAAACGCTGGGAGCAATGAATGAGCGCATTCTTCAAGGGTGTAGGCGCCGTGCTGGGCAGGATTTGGGTTTGGAGCTTGCTGCTGGTGCTTTCCAGTGCGGTAGTGGTGTGGTACTTCGGGCCGTCGCTGGCGGTGGATGACGACCGATTCTGGCAGGGCGCGCCTGCCCGTCTGGTCACCATCAGCACCTTGTTCCTGTTATGGGGGCTGGGCATGGTCCTTGTTGGCGGGCGCCATGCCGCCGGGCGCGAAGGCCCTGAGCCCGCAGCGCGACAGCAGCCGTTGAAATGGGTGGAGGAGGAGCGGGGGCAAGTACGCGGTCGGTTCAAGGAAGCGCTCCAACTGCTGAAAACATCTCGCCGCTATGGGGAGCGTAACGCGCGATGGCGCCACGAGCTGCCCTGGTACCTGTTGATCGGTGAGCAGGGCAGTGGCAAGACACAGCTGTTGGCCGCAGGCGGCTTGACCTGGCCGCTTGATCACGCAGATGCGCGGCCGTTGGGTAGCAGCACTCATTGTGACTGGTACTTTGCCGATGAAGGCATACTCATCGATACGCCCGGGCGATACCTGACCCAGCCCGACAGTACCGTGGATGCCGCCGGTTGGTTGATGCTGCTGGACAGGCTCAGGTGGCGGCGTCGAGTACGCCCGCTCAATGGCGTAGTGGTGGTACTGTCGATCGATACGCTGTTGAACACCAACGAGTACGACCTGGATCACCATGCACGCCATGTGCATTCCCGCTTGCAGGAGATTCAACAGACATTGCATGTGGATGTGCCGATCTATCTGGTGCTGACCCAGGCCGACCGGCTTGCGGGGTTCACTGAGTTCTTCGATACGCCGCTTGGTGAGGGTGGCGAGGGTGTACTGGGCCAGCCCCTGGATGTCGGCAAGGCGGGTATTGATATCACGCAGGTTCGCCAAGCCGTCGAGCGACTATTGCAGCGTTTGAACAGTGAGCTGATCGGGCGATTGCACCTGGAACGTGATGTCGGACGCCGCGGCCAGATGCTTGGCTTCCCCCAAGAGGCGGCGCGAATAGGCGAGCGCTTGTGTCAGTTCATTGAGCTGGCTTTCTCCGCGCACCGGTACCAGCGGGTCAACGGTTTGCGCGGGTTCTACTTGACCTGTGCCGACGGCAGGCAATCGCGCTTCGTCCAGGGGCTGTTCAGCCGAGTGATTTTCGCCGAAGCCGACCTTGCTGGGCTGCAAACCCAGGAACAACAGCGTCTGCGTCGGCGCCAGGGTTTGCTGGCAACTGCCGTTGCGTTGGTGATCGGTTGCGCGGCGTGGCTGTGGATGCACAGTTACTCCACCAACCATCACCGCCTGGCAGAACTGGCGATACTCACTGTGCACACTTCGCCGGAGCGCGATGACGCCCCGGCGCTCCTGGACCTGCTAGACACACGTTGGGCGGCGACGCAGGTTTTCCCCGCGCCAAGTGATGTGCGCCTGGTCGAGCGGGCGGGCCTTTATCAGGGCGAACAAAGCCGACCCTGGGTAAACCGGGCCTATGAGCAGCCGCTGCAACAGCAACTGTTGGCCTGGTTGACGGCCCAGGTTGAGGGACAGGTACGCGCCAGCCTGGGGGATCGCGCGCAGCTGTTGGATAACCTGCGTGCGTACCTGATGCTCAACCTGCGTGAGCGCCGTGATACCGAGTGGCTGGCACAGTATGTGGCCGATTATGGCGGCGTACGTTTTGCCGCTGACAGGCCCCTGCAGAAGCGCCTGAGTGAACACGTTGCGCGGTTGCTCGAGCGACCGTTCGTGGTGCCGCTCGACGACGAACTGGTGGCCCAGGCGCGTACAGAACTGAGGGGGGAGTCATTGGCCGATGTGGTCTATCGGGTGCTGCGCGAGCAATCACGCAACCTGGAACCGTTACGCCTGGCCGAGGGCAAGGTATTCGCGGCCATCGACCCACCGATTCCCGGTTTCTATACAAAAAGGTATGTGCAGTACTTTGAAGCTCAAGGCCCGAGGTTGGTCAATGCTATTGCGCAGGACAACTGGGTACTGGGGGAAGGAACGGACCTGAGCCCTCAGGATTTGCGCCGATTGATGAGCGAGTTGCAGCAGCGTTACTTCAGCGAATATGCCCAAGCCTGGAGTGCTGCGCTTGGCCAGGTCACGCTGCAACAAACCGACAACCTGCGCGAGGACGCCGAACAGCTCACGCGCCTGACGTCGCCGCAGTCACCCCTGATTCAGTTATTGCACCAGCTGCGTGAGAACACCCGTTTGCTGGCGGGCCATGACCGGCTGGCCCCTGAACGGTTGAATGACCTGGCCCAGCGCTCAGGCGAGCTGGGCGAGCTGACCAACGTGGTGGTGGCGGATGGGCAGGCGGCTTTTGCCGATTCTGCGCGGCGTGCATTGCAGCGGCGCTTTGAACCCTTGCATCAGTTGCTGGATGAGCAGCAGAACCCGGGTGCCGAGTTGAGTCAGGCGTTGCGCCTGCTCGATGAATTGCACCTGCAACTGACGGCACTGAACCGAGACAGCTCACCGGAGCAGGCAGCCTTCCTGAGGGTAAAGCGGCGTATGGAGGGGCAACAGGATGTGTTGGGCAATTTGCGCGATGTGGCCGGGCGTTTGCCGCTACCGCTCGACGGCTGGCTTGAGGCATTGGCCGACAATAGTTGGCGGCATTTGTTGGAGCAGGCTTATGTCCACGTCAACCAGCGCTATCAGGGCGAGGTGTATGACCTTTACGCCAAGGCGATTTCGCGACGTTACCCGTTCAATGCCCATGCGACCAGTGATGTTGCCCTGAACGACTTTCAGGAATTCTTCAAGCCACAGGGCGTCATGGCGCGTTTTCAAGAGGCTTACCTGCGGCCTTTCGTCAGCGTCGACGGCACTCGTTTCAGGCTGCGGGGACTGGATGGTCATGGGTTGCCGGTGTCTCGTTCGCTGCTGGATCAACTGATGAAAGCCCAGGTTATCCGACGCGGTTTTTTCACCGAGGAGCTTGGGGAGTTGTCGGTTCGATTTACCCTGGCCCCCTACAGCCTGGATCAGTCGGTCAGCCGCGCGATCCTGCGGTTTGGCGAGCAGCAGTTGGAGTATCGCCACGGTCCGATTGTGCCCATGACGTTCCATTGGCCCACTGATGCAGATAACGGGCGCAGCAGCCTGGTACTGGAGAGGGGCGCTGAGCAACGGCCATTGGGTATCGAGAAGAATGCAGGGGCGTGGTCGTTGTTCCGGTTTTTCGATTTGCTGCAAAAAGAGCCTGCAAGTGGTCGGAATGCGCAGATTTTCAAAGCGGACGTTGCCGGCTTGCGTGCTAATTATCTCCTGACGAGCCTACGTACACCTGGCCCGTTTGAAATGGACACGTGGCGAACCTTCCGCCTGCCGGAGCAACTATGAGCCAGGCGGCCACTCAATGGCGCAGTGCCGGGCGCACGCAGCGAGGGCTGGCTCGACTGCGTAATGAGGATGCCTTCATAGACTGCCCGCAACGAGGTTGTTGGGCCGTGGCGGATGGCATGGGTGGGCATCGACAGGGGGATCTCGCCAGTCAGTGGGTGGTCAGCAGCCTGGCCTCATTGCCGGCCCGGGGCAGCCTTGATCAGCGTGTCAATGCGGCCCGTCAACGTTTGCAAGGCGTCAATCAGCAATTGGTGAGGGGGCAGCCAGCGCCGGGCGAAAAGGGTGATACCACGATGGGCAGCACCGTGGTTGCGTTGTTGCTTGAGGACGGACGTGCGGCGTGTATCTGGGCAGGAGACAGTCGCTGTTATCTATGGCGTGGGCAGAGCCTTTATCAGTTGTCGAGGGATCATTCGCTGCAGCAGCGCCTCTTGGATGAGCGCCGACTCAGCGTGGCCCAAGCTCGCGCTCACCCTGGCGCCAGGGCCCTGACCCGTGCCATTGGCGCACCTTCGCCATTGCACCTTGAAGTGCTGGAGCTCAGTACTCGGCCGGGGGATGTCTTTTTGTTGTGCAGTGATGGCCTGTACCAGGCCCTGAGTCATGTTGAACTGGGCCAGGCGTTGAGCATGGCGGCACCGCAGCAGGCCGTGGAACGGCTGTTTGCAAGGGCGTTGCGCAGGCCCCCGCCAGATGACCTGACCGCCGTCGTGGTGCAGCCATGAGTTCGCCGGGAGAACTACCCGGTCTACTGGTCGGGCGTTATCACCTTGAGCACGTATTGGGCAGGGGTGGGATGGGGGTGGTTTATCGTGCTAGAGACTTGCTGCATGAGCAATTTGGCGAGCCATGTGCCAGTGTGGCACTGAAGCTGCCGGGCGAGTCTGTTGCCCAGTGCCCCGATGCGCATGTGTTGCTGTACAGCGAATTTGCGTTGTCTCGCCGTCTGCGGCACGACCGTGTGATACGGACGTTTTCGTTTGAGGTCGATACACACAGCCAGATCGCTTTTTTCACCATGGAGTTGCTGCAGGGCATGACCCTGGACCGCCTGATCCGGGAATGCCCTGACGGTTTGCCCTGGCAGGAACTGCAACCCATGGCCTTGCAACTGCTGGATGCCCTGGTCTACACCCATCAGCAAAACGTGCTGCACGGCGATGTCAAGCCGGCCAATGTCATGGTGGGTGAAGACGGGGTGTGTTTGTTCGATTTTGGCCTGGGGGACGCACCGGCGCAGGTGGCGGCAGGTTTGCCGTGTGTGAGTCGCAGCCGTTTGAACGCCTGGACACGTGCTTATGCTGCCCCGGAGTTGCTGGCCGGTGGCGCGCTGACGGCCGTGGCGGACCTGTACAGCGTGGCCAGCGTATTGTACGAGCTGGCTCACGGCAAACGCCTGGGGGAACGCTTGCCCATGGGCAGGCTGACCCGGCCCACGCAATTGCCCAGGCACTGTTGGCCGGCGTTACGCACGGCGCTGGCGATTGACCCGCAACACCGAATCCTCACGGTCGCCGAGTTGCGCGAGGTCATGGGGTGCAACCGATTCCGCTGGTATTTGTAGCGAACCCGTCAGACGGTCAAGTCGTGCAGTTGGCAGTACTCGACCCAGCTCAGGCCAGCCATCTGCGCGACTTCCCTGTGGACTTCGAGGCGCTGGGCTTCGAAGGCTTCGGTCGATTCCGCCGTGAGCTTGAGGGTCAGTTCCCAGGCGAACAGCTGCAAGTATTCGGCGTGTGCTTCGAAGGCTTCGTTCAGGCGTTCGGCGCGATACTGCGCCAGGGTTTCCCCTCTGGCGCGGGCTGCCAGAGGGTTGAGGTTGTCGAGCTCAGCGACGACTTCCGGGTGTTCGCGCAGGAATCTATCCAGGGCGAGTTGGTACTTTTCGCTGGGTGCTGACAAAGGTATGCACCTTAGTGAGAAGGGCGGGAACCTGCGTCGGAGGCGCGCTTACGAACATGCTGCCGAGCACGTTTACGAGACCTGCGCTGTATCCAGTTTTGCACTGGCGCCAGCAAAAAGAACATCAGGTAAGCGACGAGTACCAGTGTCAGGTCTATCCAGGTTTCCGCGATGGGCCCGGTGAAGAGCTCAATGACGTGTTTGATCACAAATAACAGCGCGACGCTGCACAGCCACAACAGAATGGTGATAAAGATGGGACGTATGTTGCTTGACCGCTTGTCTTGCATAGTAAGGCTATCTCCTTTGGACCTGCTTGCGTTCCCGACCATATTCCCTGAGTGGGAAACCGATGTTACCTAGCTTGTAACATCCAGTAATACGCTGAAAAGCGTGGATGATACCGACTCAAATAGGTTTAGTGGACGGCCGAAGCCAGAAAGTTCTTATTAATTATTCGGAAATCAGCGTAGCAAATTCGCTTTTCTTGTCGAAAAACACGCGCGGGGAGCGGCAAAAGGCTTTCGCTCCCGCTATCAGGGCGTGTAGCGTTGTCGCAGGTTTCCGGCCTTGGTTTGCAGAGGCTCTGGGTGACGGGCAGAGGGACGGTTCATGGCGCAAACGCTGTTCAAACTTTTCCTGACCCAGCGTCTGGCGGTCTTGGCCAGCACTGAATCGTTGCGTGCGATTCGTGAAGGGTTGTTGTGGATACTGCCTTGTCTGTTGGTGTCTGCAGGTTTTCTGATCCTGTCCGAATGCGCCAAGGTGTTGGGGTTTGACCCGCAAGTGGTGAGTTTCCTGGCGGGGCTGCACAACCAGATCAGTTCGGTCATTCCACTGCTGGTCGCGGCCTCCATTGGCTACATGCTGGCGATTCAGTATCGCCTGCCGCAGCTACCTGTCGCCTTTCTGTGCCTTGCCCATGTGGTGATCGCCACGTTCGTCTTGCGTGAGTATCCCCGGGCGTCAGCCACCTTCCTGTTGTTTATTGCCATTGCATCGCCCTTGATCAATGTGCCGGCTATTGCCTGGCTGCACCGCTTTCGTTGGACGCGCCTGGTCAACGAAGACCTGGTAGGGCACAACCTCAAGGGCACCATCAATATGGTGCTCCCAGGCGCGATCACGGCCTTGTCGTTGGTGGTGGTGTTGTCGTTGTTGCTGCTGATCCCCTATGTGGCGCAACTGCAGGGCCCCCAGGTGCTCGATGCATTGCAGACTCCCTACGGCAGCGGGCTGTTTGTCACGCTGATGAATTCGCTGCTGTGGTTTTTTGGGATTCACGGCGTGTATGCCATGCAGCCGCTGTTCGATGTATTGGACCAGGCCGTGACGCTCAATGGTATGGCGCTGGCGGCCGGTGAGCCGATCAAGTACCTGCTCAACAACGGCCTGCTGGGTTGTTTTGCGTTCATCGGCGGGTCGGGCGCAACGTTGTGCCTGCTGCTGGCAATCCTGCTGTTCTCCAAGAGCCAGTCCATGCGTTTGCTGGCGATCGCCAGTTTGCCGCTGTCGTTATTCAATGTCAGCGAGGTGCTGTTGTTTGGCTTGCCGATCATTCTCAATCCGCGTTTGTTCATACCGTTTTTGCTGGTGCCGGCCGTCAACGCGATGGTCGCGCTGATGGTGGTACAACTGGGCTGGGTGTCACCGGCGGTGGCCACTGTGCCGTTTACTGCCCCGGTCCTGCTCAATGCTTACCTCAGCACCCACGGAGACGTGGCGGCGGTGGTGCTGCAATTGGTGTTAGTGGGCGTGGGGACGCTGGTGTACGCACCCTATGTGCGTGCGATTCATCGCCAGTCCAGCGAAGGCGGTACGGTGTACCTCAAGTCCCTGGACATGACCTTTCGCGGCCTGGAAGAGAAAGGCCGATTGCTGGAGTTCGACCCGGTGCTGGCGTCCCACCGGACCTTGGCCCGCCAGGCCGCTGAACTGAGTCGCATCCAGCAGATCAGCGATTATGAGTTCTACCTCGAGTTTCAGCCGCAGGTCTCCACGCGCACTGGCCTGTGCACCGGTTGCGAAGCATTGATGCGCGCCCGGGATAGCCAGGGCAAGGTGCATTCCCCCTGGGAATTCCTGCAATGGCTGGCGCAGGCCAGGCTGATGCCGGATGTGGACGTCTGGGTGGCGTCACAGGCGGTGCGCCAGTACCAGAAGTGGAAGAAGGTCGGCTTTGAGTTACCGATGACCATCAATGTTTCCAGCGCCACCCTGAAGGACACCGCCTACGGCGATCGCCTGGTCGAGATTCTTGCCCAGGCCCATGGGCGGGTCTCGGTGGAGATTACCGAAGACGCGCTGGTCAGTGACATCCAGGCCACCCGCCAGACCATCCAGAAACTGCAGGCGTTGGGCGCGAAAGTGTATATCGATGATTTTGGCACCGGGTTTTCCGCGTTGAGTTACCTGCACCAGTTTCCCGTTGACTTCATCAAGATCGATCGCAGTTTTGTGGTCGCCCAGCACGACCCCAAAGGGGCCCAGGTGCTGACCGGTATGCTGCGTTTCTGTGAGGCGCTGAACCTGGGGGTCGTGGTTGAGGGGGTAGAAACCGCCGAGCAGTTGGCGTTCTTGAAGACTGGCACCGAGTTGTTTATCCAGGGCTGGTACTTCAGCAAGGCGCTGCCCGGCGATCAGTTGCCGTGCTTTGTGCGTGAGCGCGCGGCGTTGGCCGAGGTCTAGCGATGAACTTGGGCAGACCGCGTTCTTCGCGAGCAAGCTTGCTCCTACAAGAAGCGTTGGCGGGTCTGTTCGATCTCCTCAAGCAATGCGTCGATGCCCGCCAGGCGCACGCGGTTATCGTGGTCCCAGGGATGAAAGCCCGGTTTGAAATAGTGCAGCCACGGCACCAGCATGCGTGGGAACACGCCCTTGGGCCCGTACAAGAACTTGAGCATGCGCCAGAACCCTTTCAGGTGCCCTCCCGATTGGCGGTCGGCAATCAGCAGGCGCAGGTGAAAATCCAACACCACCAGCCAGAACAACAGCGTGGTAGTGAGCATGGTCCCGGTGCGCAGCAGGTAGCGCGCAGGGCCGGGCTTGATCACGGTGTTCCACACATCGAACGCCACGGCTTTATGTTCGGTTTCTTCAAGGGCGTGCCAGCGCCACATCTGCTGATAACCCTTGAGCGAATCGCCAAAGCGCGACGGGTCGCTGAGCAGGATTTCCGCGAGCATCGCGGTGTAGTGTTCAAGGGCGATCGTCACCGCCAGGTTGAAAGACGGTGGCAGGTGCTTTTTCTGTAGGTCGAGGAAGAACTTGAGGCGACGGTCGAGGGTGTGCGCCGGTAAACCTGCCGCTTGCAGCAAGTCGTTGTAGGCCAGGTGCTCGCGGCTGTGCATGGCCTCCTGGCCGATGAAACCCTGGATCTGCTTTTTCAGGTCCGGGTCGTCGATCTGCGAGCGGTAGTGGCGCACGCTGTCCATGAAAAACAGCTCGCCCTGGGGAAACAGCAACGACAGCGCGTTGAAGAAGTGAGTGATGAACGGCCCTTGTTCATGCCAGTTCTTGATACGCCCGGCAGGTAAGGCAAAACGGATATCGCGACGAATGGGCAACATGGTGCGTCCTCCTGTTCAGAGACGGGGCTCGTCGTGGGTTTCAAACGCTGGCGTGGGCTGTTTTGGCGCCATGCGTTTGCTGGCCAGTACCACCAACGCTTGATAGGCCGCCGGCAAGCAGCGGGCGAGCAGGTCGAGAAAATAGGCATCGCGACCGATCAGCACACGACGCTTGTTTTTGCGCACGCCTTGCAGGATCACTTTGGCGGCCTGGTCGGCGTCGGTGATAAACAGCTTTTCGAAATCGGCGCGTGCCTGTTGTTCGTTGTGAATGAGGAAGCCCGTCACGTTCGCGTCGATACGGCTACTGCGGCAGATATCGGTACGAATGCCGCCCGGGTGCACGCAGGTGGCCGATACACCGCAGCGTTGCAGGTCGAGTTCCTGGCGCAGGGATTCGGTAAAGCCACGGACGGCAAACTTGGTGGCGTTGTAGCCGCTCATGCCGGGTTGGGCGAACAAGCCGAACACGCTGGAAGTGTTGACGACATGCCCATCGCCGCTGGCCTTGAGGTGCGGCAGGAACGCCTTGGTGCCATGCACCACGCCCCAGAAATTGATGCCGACGATCCATTCCAGGTCGGCGTAATCCACGCCTTCCACTGTGCTCGACAGCGCCACCCCGGCATTGTTGAAGATCAGGTTGACCTGGCCATGCTCGGCCACACAACGCGCCGCCCAGGCCACCATGGCTTCGCGGTCGGAGACATCGAGCACCTGAGTGGTGATGGTCACGGGTGACAGCGTCGAAGTTTTGATCAACCTCAGGGTGTGCTCCAGCCCCTGGCTGTTCTTGTCTGCCAGGGCCAAGTGGCAGCCTTCACGCGCCAGGGCCAAAGCCAATGCACGGCCCATGCCGGACGCCGCACCTGTGATCGCCGCCACGCGGCCATTGAATGACTTCATGACAGGCTACCTTCTGTGGCGCAGTGGGGCGCTGGAACCGGGCGTGATGCAGAGGGCACCGGCACCAGGCCGGCGACGTAGTCCTTGAGCGCAAAATGCCGGGTGACCTGCTTGAAGCGCCAGGTCGAACCGGGCCACAGCGTGGTGTTCTTGCCGGTGCGCGGGTCGAGGTACCAACTCTGGCAGCCACCGGTGTTCCAGATGGTGCGCTTGAGCTTGTCTTGCAATTGGATGTTGTAGGCGTGTTCGACCGCAGGCTTGACGTCCACCGTGGCGATACGGTGCCGCTGCATCTGTTTCAAGGCATCGAGGATGTAGGTGACCTGGGCCTCGATCATCAGAATCATCGAGTTATGCCCCAACCCGGTGTTGGGCCCGACGATCAGGAACAGGTTCGGATAGCCCGGCACGGTGGTGCCCTTGTAGGCATGGGCGCCCGTGTGCCAGGCGTCCATCAGGTCGATGCCGTCGCGACCGATGATGCAGTCGCGCGGTAACGGATCGGTGGCCTGGAAACCGGTGCCGAAGATCAGGCAGTCGGCAGGGTGCTTGATGCCGTCGGTGGTGATGACCCCGTCGGCTTCGATGCGCAGCACGCCGTCGGTCACCACCTCGACATTGCTGCGCGACAGCGCCGGGTAGTAGTCGTTGGAGATCAGTACACGCTTGCAACCGATGGTGTAGTCCGGCGTCAGTGTCTTGCGCAGGGAAGGGCGGGCGACGTGTTTATGCAGGTGACGCAGGGCGATTTTCTGCACCATCCTCATCAGTCGAGGGTGCAGGGCAAAGCCCACCACACGGCCTTCCAATGCCCAGTAAAAGGCGCCGCGCACTAAGCGTTGGGTGAAGGGCAGGTGCTTGAACGCCCAGCGCTCGACGCGCGAAATCGCGCGGTCGGGTTTGGGCATGATCCATGGCGCAGTGCGTTGGAACAGGTCCAGGTGTGCCACCTGCGGCGCGATCTGCGGTACGAACTGGATGGCACTGGCGCCGGTGCCGATCACGGCGACGCGTTTGCCCTTCAGGGAATAGTCGTGGTCCCACTGCTGGGAGTGGAAGTGTTTGCCCTTGAAACTGTCCAGCCCTGGAATGTCCGGTAGCGCCGGGCGCGACAAGCCACCCATGCCCGACACCAGCACCCGCGCGCTGACCTGGCGGCCATTGCTGAAACTCAGTTGCCAGCGTTGCTGCTGTTCGTCAAACACCGCGCGTTTGAGGCCCATGCCGAAACGCAGGTAGGGCGCCAGCTCAAAACGCTGGGCGCAGTGCTCCAGGTAGGCGCGGATTTCGGCCTGGGGAGCAAATTGCCGCGTCCACGCCGGGTTGGGGGCAAACGAATACGAATACACATGGGACTGCACGTCACAGGCGCAACCTGGGTAGTGGTTATCGCGCCACGTGCCGCCCAGCGTGTCGGCCCGCTCGGCGACCAGGAAGTCGGTGAACCCGGCGTCCTTGAGTTTGATCGCCATGCATAGGCCGGCGAAGCCTGAGCCGATGATGGCGATGTCGATTGAGTCGCTGGGGGCATTCATAAGCAGAGTCTCATGGGTAAGCGTCTTGTGGGCATCGGACGTGCTCCTGTTTTTGTTTTGTCTTTTAGATAGAACACCATTGCAAAGGAAAATTGAATTATTTATTTTAAAAAAGATTTTAAATAATCTACCTGAAAAAATCGCCTACGCTAGGACCTTGTTCCGCAGGTGCGACTTGTCCGACGGACGCGCACCGTCTGTACAGACAGTTTGGTCCAGGGTGTGGACGATGGCTGAGGCCGTGATCAATTCCGGTCGGGTCGCCAGCGGCAGGGAAGCAGAGGACCGAGCTATGGCTGTCGAATGGGTTGTCGCTGCGGGTGTGGTGGTGGGCGCCAGTGCTGTTTTATGGGGCCTGAGCGCCTGGATCACGCGGCGTATTGAAAACGCCGTTCCGATCAACGGGCGCTTTGTAGAGGTCGATGGCGAGCGCTTTCATTATGTAGAAGAAGGCAAAGGCCCACCGTTGGTGATGATCCACGGGCTGATGGGCAGCAGCCGTAACCTGACCTATGCCTTGTCCGGGCAGTTGCGTGAGCGCTTTCGGGTTATCACCGTAGACCGTCCGGGGTCTGGCTATTCCACCCGGCACGCCGGCACAGCGGCAGACCTGCCGGCACAGGCACGCCAAATCGCCGCTTTTATCAAGACCCTCGACCTGGATAAACCGTTGGTACTGGGGCATTCGCTCGGCGGGGCGATAGCCCTGGGGCTGGCCCTCGACCATCCTCACGCGGTGTCCGGGCTGATCCTGGTCGCGCCGCTGACGCATCCGCAGCGCAGGTTGCCGCTGGTGTTTCTGTCATTGGCGGTGCGCCCGGCCTGGTTGCGGCGCTGGGTGTCGCACACCCTGACTATGCCTGTCGGCCTGCTGACCAAAGGTTCGGTGGTGAAGGGCGTGTTTGCCCCCGATCCTGCGCCAGACGACTTCGCCACGCGCGGTGGCGGGTTGCTGGGTATGCGTCCTGACAACTTTTATGCCGCGTCCACTGAGGTCAACCTGATCAATGATTGCCTGCCGGACATGGTCAAGCGTTACCCGCAACTGACCCTGCCCATCGGGCTGATTTATGGCGCGCGCGACAAGGTGCTCGACTTCCAGAAGCACGGCCAGGCGTTGGCCAGCAAGGTGCCAGGGCTGAAGCTGCAGGTGGTGGAGGGCCGTGGCCATATGTTGCCGATCACCGCCACAGAGCACGTTGCAGCGCTCGTGGAGCACGTGGCGAAGCGGGTCAGGCCAGCGCAAAGCGCCACGGTATTGCACCCAGCCTTTGCCCCGGCGAGTAAATAATTGGCTACCCGACTCGCGGCTCAAAGGCGTCGATGCCTGCCCTAGACACCTGACCAAACAGCTGAAAAAGAGACTGCTCGGTCACGAAAAAAAGGGCTCGAAAAACTAGTTGACGACCTAACGATTCCGCGCTATTTATTTAAAAAATTATTTCAATGTCTAATTTGAAACAATTTTTGAAATGCCTAAGAGCGAATAAAATAATGAAAAAAACGTCTTTTATCGCATGGTTGATTTCTCGGAGCAGTCAGCGCTCCGTTAACCTGTTGGCTGTTCAATATCCTGCCCTGCCCACCGAATGCGTTCGGAGGTTGCCATGAATCAGACCCTGGCAGCTCCACACGTCTGGGCCGACGGCAAACGCCACCTGTGGTGGCTCGGCATCATGCCCCTGGCAACCCCGTTGCTCTCTGGCGCCCTGGCAATCACCACTGGCGTACAGCAACTGTGGTGGGTCGGCGTACTGGTGATCTTCGGCCTGATCCCCCTGATCGATGGCCTGCTGGGTGAAGATGTCAGCAATCCGCCAGAGTCCGCCGTCAGCAACCTTGAATCCCAAAGCTACTATCGCTGGATCGTTTATACCGGTGTGCTCTTCGTCATCACCTCGGTGGTGGTGACCGGTTGGCTGGCCGCCGGCGGCATCGACTGGATCATCAACGGTGGCCTGTTGCACGTCACTGCTGCGCTGGAGCCTTCGAGCTGGCTGGCCAAAACCGCTGCGTTCATCACTGCACGCACCGAGCTGCACGGTGAGGTCAGCGGGTTCACGTACCTGGGCATGGCGATGTCCACCGGTGCCGCTACCGGCATTGCGATCAACACCGCCCATGAGTTGGGGCACAAGCCCAAGCCGCTGGAAGTGTTCCTGGCCAAGGTCACCCTGGCGCCCACGTTCTACGGGCACTTCTACACCGAACACAACCGTGGCCATCACGTGCGCGTCGCCACGCCGGAAGATCCGGCCAGCTCGCGGCTGGGGGAAAGTTTCTGGGCGTTCCTGCCGCGCTCGGTGTGGTTCAGTGCCGTGTCGGCCTGGAACCTGGAGCGCGAACGCCTGCGCAAACTCGGCCTGCCGGCATTGCACTGGAAGAACGCGGTGCTCAGCGCCTGGATGTACAGCGTGGTGTTGTGGGGCGCAATGATCGTCTGGCTGGGAGCGGCGGTGATTCCGTTCCTGATCATCCAGGGCATCTACGGGTTCTCGTTGCTGGAAGTGGTGAACTACGTCGAGCACTACGGCCTCAAGCGCCAGAAGTTGCCCAACGGCCGTTATGAGCGTTGCTCGCCACGGCATTCATGGAACAGTAATCGGATTGTCACCAATATCTTTCTGTTCCAGTTGCAACGGCACTCCGATCACCATGCCAACCCCACGCGCAGTTATCAGTCGTTGCGTCACTTCGATGAATCACCGCAACTTCCCTATGGGTACGCGAGCATGATTGTCTGGGCGTATGTCCCTTATTTGTGGCGGCGGCGTATGGATCATCGCGTGCTTGATCATTACGCCGGTGATATCACCCAGACGAATATGCAACCGTCACAGCGATTGAAGTACATGGAAAAGTACAGCAACCACACGACGCCGATGTGAAGTCTCTGGTCAGTCGCGGTACTCGGGATCTTAGTATCGCGCAGTTTCATATTGCCCGGCGTTTACCGGTTTAGTTGCAAGACAGTGGTTTGACCCGAACAACAATAATGTCAAGGGAAGGACGTACACCATGCAAGCACCTGCCAAGTTCACCACGCACATTGTATTGGCGGCATTGGGGTTGATCGCTTATCACCAGGCCCAGGCCGCCCGTATCGAACCTGCCGGTAGCGCCTTTACCGCCCAGGGCCCGATCAGCTTTTCCAAAGGCGCGTTGATCAGTGCCGACTGCACTATCAAGGTGGCCGGCAACGTGGCGGCCGATGGCACCTCAGCCCATGTCGATAAAGTTGAATTTGAGGGCGGGCTCAAATGCAGCCGCGTTGAAGCCATTAACTTGCCGTGGATCCTGGTGGCCAAGGACACCCAAAGCGGCGCCATGTCGAAGATCAGCGTGGATGTGCATGCCTTTGGCCTGGGTGGCAAGTGCGGCCCGTCCACGGCGGAAGGTACTTGGGATAACGCCACCGGCAAGTTGGAAGCCGCCAATGTCCCGATTGGCGAGGACTGCAAGATCAAGACGGTGTCGATCAAGATGCCGCCCAACTTCAAAGTTGTCGAATAAACCTGTCCGAATGTTGTAGCGGTTAATGAATTGAAATTTGGCTGGAAAGGGAAGTTCTGCAGATTCACCGTGACCTCTCGATCATGGCCATTACCCCTGGCGAATGACTCGCCATTACATGTGAGGAAAAACAATGAAAAGCTTGAAAACCCTCGTTTGTGTTGCTTCTTTTGCACTGTGCTTTGGCGCCGCGTCGATGGCTACTGCCGCCACCATTACCCCGGACGGTCCATTCTCCACCAGTGCCGGCAGCATCGTGGTGAAATCGCCGTCGTCCTTTGGGGCTGCCGTGACCTGCGGCATCACCTTCACCGGTAATGTCAGTGGCGGTGTCGCGTCGATCAATGGTGCAACACTGACCGGTGGCGGCCTGTGCTCCTTGCCGACGCTCACCAACCTGCCGTGGGTGCTGACCGCTACAGCGCCAACCGCAGGGAACGTGACCAATGTTGGTTACAAGATCGCTTCGATCCCGGCAACCAATTGCGGCCCAACCCCAATCGTTGTGGCGTGGGATGCGGCGTCCAAGAAGCTGACGGCCACCAACCAGTCGCTGAGCGGCAACTGCACTGTGGTGTCCCTGGATGTGACCGCGCCAACATTGTCTGTTCAATGAGTCGCACCACTTCGTTAGGGCTGATCACCCGTTGATGGCAGGGGCCTCGAAAGAGGCCCCTGTTAACGCGGCGGTATTGACTGTCGAGGGAACTGACAATGCGCAGTGCGTTGAAGTGGATATTAAGTACAGTGTTATTGGCCAACGGGGTGGGCGTCGCGAGTGTCGCGCAGGCGTTTCAGTTTGTACCCGCAGGGCCATTTACCAGTGCTGCCGGCGTACTCAAAATAAAAACACCTTCCAGTTTTGGCGCAACGCTGACCTGCGCACTGTCCATGAGCGGGGAGGTCAGCGCGTTTACCGGGCTCAAAATAACCAGTGTTTCAATTACCGGGCCGGGTATATGCAGTTTGTTAAAAGCCAAGTACCTGAGTTGGCCGGTGAGTGCTAACTCGCTCAGTTCGGTGAATATTTCCGATATGGGGTTTTCCCTGGTCGGTAGCGTTCTACCCCCCTCCAATTGTGGGGTGAGTGAAATTAATGCGAATTGGAACCCGGCCAATAAAAGCGTAACGGCCTCCAATCAAGCTTTGTCGGGAAACTGCACGATTGAACAGTTGGATATTGTGTTCCCGGCATTGTCGCTCGTGATGTGAATAACAAGGCACGCTGGATTAAGTGGCTGCGATAATAATAGGGGTACTCCATGAATAATAAAAAACAACACGCCCGCACATTACTCGGGTTGGCATTGGTTGGGGGGCTGATCACCACTGGCCCGGTACAGGCGGGCGGGTTTTCTACCCCGACCTACGGCGCGCCCGGTTGGGGCCGTGCGTTTGGTGGCGGCTCGTTGTTCAAGAACGATCCGAGCGCGGCCTATAACAACCCGGCCGCCATGGCTTTCATTGATTCAACCATTGCGCAACAGACCGTCGATTACGCCCGGGTCAAGATCAAGTACTCGGGCCAGGCTTATGACCACAATGGCAATCCGGTGACCCATACGCCGGTCTTGGATGATCAGGGTAACTTGGGCGACCCGACCCTCAACACCAACAATGGCGGCCAAGGCGGCTTTACCGCCTGGTTGCCAACCGGCTTTCTGGTCATTCCCATCGGTGATCGTTTCGCCTTTGGCCTGAGTCAGGTCGTACCCCAGGGCATGAAAACCACCTGGGACGAAAACTCCAAGCTGCGCGATTTTGCGGTCGACACCAAGATCGAGACCGTCGGCCTGACAGGCTCCCTGTCGTTCAAGGTCAATGATCAGTTTTCGGTCGGTGGTGGTGCCATCGTTCAGCGTAGCCAAGGGTTTGTCAGCCAGAACATCGACTTGCTGGCTGCCGCGGATGTCTCTCCGGGGCTGGGAGGGACCGGTTTTCCGACCGGCGTAGGGCATTCCTTGATGCGTGTGAAAGTCGACAACGTCTCGGTGGGCTGGTTTGGGGGTGTCGTCTGGAAGCCGACGGCGCAAGACACCCTGGGCTTGAACTATCACGCCAAGATCAAAAACAAGATGACCGGTAAATACAACATTTACACGGATGCCGTCGGCCGTAACGCGATGACCAACCCGATCGGTCCAAACGGCGAAACCCTGGTTGAAATGGCGTACCCGGGCCTCAAGCTGTTCCCGGATGGCGCACATGCCAGCACTCAACTGGATATCCCGGCGACTGCGGCGATTGACTGGGTCCACCAGTTCAATGACCGCTGGACGTTGGGCGTGAGTGCGCAGTGGACTGAATGGTCTTCGTTCCAGGACCTGACGCTCAAGTCGCAAGGCTCGACCATTGTTGCCATCCCCTACAACTACAAGAATGCCTGGATGACCTCGATCGGCGGGGACTACAAAGCCACCGACGAACTCACCCTGCGTGCAGGTGTGGCCTACGACCAGACGCCGACGCGTAACTCCACTCGTGACCCTCGGATCCCCGACGGTGATCGCTACTTCCTCGCGTTTGGTGCCGGTTATGACATCAAGGCCGTGCCTGGCCTGTCGGTGGATGCCGCTTACTCGCACCAGTTTGTCCAGAAGGTCAACCTGAAGACCAAGAACGTTGATCGCCTGGGTGCTGCTCAACTGGACGGCCAGGCCGAGTCTTCCGGTGATGTGGTCAGCTTGTCGGCCACCTATAAGTTCTAAAGGGCATGCCGTGGGGCCGGGTCTCCAGCGCATCTGGGGCGCGGCCCGCACTGTCCTCCTGACGGCAGGTTAGCCTCGGCTACCTGCCTCCTTTCTTACGTGCGCATGGCTGACTCGCTCGGCCGTGATTTTTTTCGGCGAAGCATTAAATAAAAATTTCAAAACAAAATTTGAATTTGTCGTTTCAAGTTTGTAGTGTGGTTTCACGCCCTGAATCAAGTAGAGGTCTCCCATGGTTATCTGGTTATTGGTGGGTTTTGCCGCAGCGATTGTCCTGGCCTATCGACAGGCCACCGCCGTCCTGTGGCTGGGGGCCGGCCTGGCCTGGCTGGCAGTGGGTTACCTGTTCAGCGTGGTGGCCGTTTTCGGTCTCACGCTGGCGGCGGTACTGGTGGTGTTGCCCGCGTTACTGATGGCGATCAAGCCTCTGCGGCGCATGCTGTTGACCAGCCAGGCCCTCAGCCTGTTTCGTACGATCATGCCTGCGATGTCCGACACCGAGCGTGCGGCCATCGAGTCCGGCACCGTGTGGTGGGACGCCGAGCTGTTCAGCGGCAAACCCAACTGGCAGCGCCTGCTCCAAGCCGCGCCGGCCAGCCTCAGCGCGGAGGAACACGCTTTTCTCGACAATGAAGTCGAGACCCTGTGCGACATCGCCAATGACTGGGAAACCACCCAGGTCTGGCAGGACATGTCCCCTGAAGGCTGGCAGTACACCAAGGACGCCGGCTTCCTGGGCATGATCATTCCCAAGCAATACGGGGGCAAAGGCTTCTCCCACTATGCGCACTCGCAAGTCGTGATGAAGCTGTCCACCCGTTGCTCGGCGGCCGCCATTTCGGTGATGGTGCCCAACTCCCTGGGCCCGGCTGAACTGTTGCTGCATTACGGCACCGACGCCCAACGCAATTACTACCTGCCGCGCCTGGCACGCGGCGAAGACATCCCATGCTTCGCCCTCACCAGCCCGTATGCCGGCTCCGATGCCGGGGCGATTCCGGACCTGGGCATCGTCTGCAAGGGCCTGCATGAAGGCCAGCAAGTGCTGGGTTTTCGTGTGACCTGGGACAAGCGCTACATCACCCTCGGCCCGATTGCCACAGTGCTGGGCCTGGCGTTCCGCGCAGAAGACCCGGACGGTTTGCTCGGCGCCGCCGGTTCGCTCGGTATCACCTGCGCGCTGATCCCCACCTCCCACCCCGGCGTGAACAGCGGCCGCCGCCATTGGCCGCTGAACGCCGTGTTCCAGAACGGTCCTACCACGGGCAAGGATGTTTTCATTCCATTGGAGTGGGTCATCGGTGGCCGTGAGCAAGTCGGCAATGGCTGGCGCATGTTGATGGAGTGCCTGGCCGCCGGCCGGGCGATTTCCCTGCCTTCGGCCAACGTTGGCCTGGGCAAGGTCGCCGTGCGTGGCACGACCGCCTATGCCGCGATGCGTAAGCAGTTCGGCTTGCCGATCGGCAAGTTCGAAGGGGTGCAGGCGCCGCTGGCGCGCATGGCTGGGCATTTGTATGCCTGTGATGCGGTGCGCAAGGTGTCGGTGGCCTCCCTGGATGCGGGTGAAAAACCTTCGGTCATCTCGGCGATTGCCAAGTACCACGTCACCGAGCGCGCGCGGATGATCGTCAATGACGGCATGGACATCGTCGCCGGCAAAGGCATTTGCATGGGGCCCAATAACTTCCTGGCCCGTGCCTACCAGCAAAGCCCCATCGCGATTACGGTGGAAGGCGCCAACATCATGACGCGCTGCCTGATCATCTTTGGCCAGGGTCTGATTCGTTGCCATCCCTACGTGTTCCGTGAGATGGAAGCGGCGCGCAACCCTGATCGGCGCAAGGCCCTGGAAGCGTTCGACAGCGCGATGTTTGGCCATGTGAGTTTTGTACTGGCCAACACCGTACGCGCAGCGGTGCATTCGCTGACCGGTGGGCGTCTGATTTCCGCGCCGGCCAAGACCGAGCCGGCATTGGCGTCCTACTATCGCCAGGCCAATCGCCTGTCCGTGGTGCTGGCGTTGATCTCGGACGTTTCCATGGGCGTGCTGGGCGGGGCGCTCAAGCGTAAGGAAAGTATCACCGGGCGCCTGGGCGATATTCTGTCGCAGTTGTACATCCTGTCCTGCGTGCTCAAGCGCTTTGAAGATGACGGCCGGCCCCAGGGGGATCTGCCGCTGGTGCACTGGGCGGCCCAGGACGCGTTGTTGCGTGCCCATGAAGCTTTGGCCGAAGTGCTCGACAACTACCCGTCCAAACCCGCTGCGGTGCTGCTGCGTGGCTTGAGTTTTCCGTTTGGCATTCCGTTGCGTAAACCGTCTGATCGGCTGTTGGCGCAGGTGGCTGACGTGGTGCAAATCCCCGGCGAAACCCGCGACCGTCTGCTGGCCAATTCCTATATTCCCCGTCCGGAAGTCGACAAGCTGGCGTACGGCGAGCTGGGTTTTCGCTTGTTGCCGCAAGTGGAGTTGATCGAGGCCCGGCTCAAGCCCGCCATCAAGCAAGGTTTGCTCGAACCGATGCCGATTTGCGCCACGGCCTTTACCGGCTGGCGGGTCAAGGCGCGTGCGCTGGATTTGATCAGCGATGACGAAGACGCCTTGCTGGCGCGCTATGTGGAATACGCCGACCACGGCATCCAGGTGGATGACTTCCCGCAGGACTTTGGCTTGCTGGAGGCGCTGCAACAGCGCAAGCAAGCGTTGGAACCGGCCACCAAGCGCCGTGCCAGCCAAAACGAAAACGCCCCGGTGAATTAACAGGAACGCGGTCCGATTATGGGAGGGGGCCTGCTCCCGATGGCGGTGTATCAGCCTACACATGCACCTGATAGGTCGCTATCAGGAGCAAGCCCCCTCCCACCGTTGATCGAGTTTCAAGGCAAGATTGTGTTGTGAGTGGAACCCTCTATGAGTGACAACTACCTTACGTTCGTCAATTCCCCCTGGGGCCGTCGCCTGGCCCAGGCAATCGGCTTGCCACAACCCCTGGCGTTGCAACGCCATCGCAGCGGCCAGCAGGGCCTGGCCAACCCAGTGATCTTGGCCGGGGCAGGGCGCCTGGCGGAACAGGTGCAACGCCTCTTCAGCGCTACCGACACGGTTGCCGCCAGCCCGGCGAGCCCCAAGGCGCCGTCCACCGTCAAGGTGCAGGGCGCGGTGTTCGACGCCAGTGAGCTGCTCGACCTGCAACAGTTGGACGAGCTCTACGTCTTCTTCCACGCCAACGCCAAGCGCCTCGGCCAGCACGCTCGCGTGGTCGTGCTCGGTACCGCACCGGAACATTGCAGGAACTTGCCCCAAGCCATCGCCCAGCGCGCGCTCGAAGGTTTGGTGCGGTCGCTGGCCAAGGAGTTGCGCCGGGCAATCACCGTGCAATTGATCTATGTGGCGCCGGGCGCCGAAGAGGCGTTGGACAGCAGCCTGCGTTTTTTTCTGTCACGTCGTTCCGCTTACGTTTCAGGGCAAGTGGTGCGCCTGGAAAAACCGGTGGATGGCAACCCTGCGGTCAATTGGGAGCAACCGTTCGCCGGTCGACGGGCGCTGGTCACCGGCGCGTCCCGGGGCATTGGTTTGGCGATCGCCCAAGTGCTGGCGCGGGACGGCGCCCACGTGGTGTGTGTGGACGTGCCGCAGGCCCAGGAGTCGCTGCAACAGGCCGCCACCAGCGTCAACGGTTCGGCCCTGCCGTTGGATATCACCGCCGCCGATGCGGCTTCGCTGCTGCAAGCCCATACCCGCCAATATGGCGCCTTCGATGTGGTGGTGCATAACGCCGGTATCACCCGCGACAAGACCATCGCCAAAATGACCGAGCAGGCGTGGCGCAGTGTCTTGGCCGTCAATCTCGAAGCCCCGTTGCAGCTCAGTGAGTCCTTGCTCGACAGCCAGGGCTTGAACCCCGGCGGGCGCATTGTGTGCGTGTCGTCGATTTCCGGTATCGCGGGCAACCTGGGGCAGAGCAACTACGCCACGTCCAAGGCCGGGGTGATCGGCCTGGTACAGGGCCTGGCACCGCGCGCGGCAGCCCGGCAGGTCACGGTGAACGCGGTGGCGCCCGGCTTTATCGAAACCCAGATGACCGCGAAAATTCCGCTGATGATCCGCGAAGCCGGGCGACGCATGAACTCGTTGTCCCAGGGCGGGCAACCCATCGACGTGGCCGAGACCATTGCCTGGTTGGCGCATCCTGCGTCGGGCGGGGTCAATGGCCAAGTGGTACGGGTGTGCGGCCAAAGCCTGTTGGGAGCCTGACCGATGGACTACGTGACTCAGATTATCGACCCGCCGCCGTCGCGCACCCAGTTGTTGCTCGACGGCCTGCGTGCCTTGCGCAAACCCAAGTTCGACGGGGCGCCGTCATTGCCTACAGGGCGCCTGGTGCGCAGCGCGGTCGAACTTTCGCCGGCCGGTATCGCCGTTTACGCACGGGCGTGTGGCTTTCGTCGCGAGCAGGGCGTGCCATTGGCCTATCCCCATGTGCTGGTGTTCCCGTTGCACCTCATGCTGCTGACCCGGCCGAGCTTCCCGTACCCGGCCAGCGGCATGGTGCACCTGGCCAACCGCATTCGCCAGCATCAGCGCCTGCAAGAGGGCCAGGCGTTGCGCCTGGAGGTGTATGGCGAGCGCTGGGTGGCCCATTCCAAGGGGCAGGCGTTGAGCATCGCTACCCGTGCCTACAGTGCGGGCGCCCTGGTGTGGGAAAGCGATAGCCTGTACTTGCGCCGTGACGTCCACAACCCCGTGGGTGAACCCTGGGGTGACCCGCTGCCGTTGCAGGAACACGGCCTGTTGCGCACCCAGCGCTGGGTGCTGCCTGCCGACCTGGGGCGACGCTTTGCCAAGGTCTGCGGGGATTTCAACCCCATTCACACCTCGGTCATGGGTGCCAGGCTCTTCGGCTTTCGTCGCGCCATCGCCCATGGCATGTGGACCCTGGGCCGCGCATTGGCAGCGCAACAGCCGCCCGGTGGCCTGGACCAGGCCGAGGCCCATTGCGATTTCAAATTGCCGATCTTCCTGCCCGGCCAGGTCGCCCTGTGGGGCCACCCGGTGACCGGCCCACGGCGCGAGTTCGAAGTGCGCAATTTCGCCGGGGACAAGCCCCATATGCGCGGGCTATTCATTTGGAAAGAGAGCCAGCAATGAGTGACTACAGCTTTACCCCAGCCCCGACCCGCCGCGTGGCGATTATTGGCGGCAACCGTATTCCATTTGCGCGCTCCAACACGGTCTATGCCCACGACAATAACCAGGACCTGCTGGTCGCCGCCCTGCAAGGGTTGGTCGAGCGCTACAACCTGCACGGTCAACGCCTGGGTGAGTTTGCCGCCGGGGCGGTGATCAAGCACTCGCGGGATTTCAACCTGGCCCGCGAAGCGCTGTTGTCCACCACGTTATCCCCGCAAACCCCTGCCTATGATGTGCAACAAGCCTGCGGCACCGGCCTGGAAGCCGCGCTGTTGGTGGCGAATAAAATCGCCCTCGGCCAGATTGAAGTGGGCATTGCCGGTGGTGCCGACACCACCTCCGACGCGCCCATTGGCATCAACGAATCCTTGCGTCATACCTTGCTCGCGGCCAATCGCGCCAAAAGCCTGGGCGACAAGCTCAAGGCCTTGTTGAAAGTACGCCCATCGATGCTGTTCAAACCGTTGCTGCCGCGCAATGGCGAGCCGCGCACCGGGCTGTCCATGGGCGAGCACTGCGAAGAAATGGCCAAGCGTTGGCAGATCAAGCGCCTGGCCCAGGACGAACTGACCCTCACCAGCCACCAGCGCCTTGATGCGGCCTATCAACGCGGCTTCTTCGACGACCTGATCAGCCCCTATCGTGGCCTGGCTCGGGACAATAACCTGCGTGCCGATATCAGCCTGGAAAAACTCGCGGGGCTATCGCCGGCTTTCGACCGGCAGAACGGCACGCTCACCGCCGGCAACTCGACGCCGCTGACCGATGGCGCCTCGGTGGTGCTGCTGGCCAGTGAAGAATGGGCCGCCGAGAATGGCTGGCCGGTGCTGGCCTACTTGCGCACGGGCGAGACGGCCGCGGTGAGTTTTGTCGACGGCAGCGAGGGCCTGTTGATGGCCCCGGCCTACGCCGTGCCACGCATGCTTGCGCGTGAAGGCTTGAGGTTTGCCGACTTCGATTTCTTCGAAATCCACGAAGCGTTCGCCGCCCAGGTGCTGTGCACGCTCAAAGCCTGGGAAGACCCGCAGTATTGCCGCGAGCGACTCGGCCTGGACGCCCCCCTGGGCGTCATCGACCGGGCCAAGATGAACGTCAATGGCGGCTCACTGGGCTGCGGCCATCCCTTTGCGGCCACCGGTGGCCGACAACTGGCGGCGCTGGCCAAGACCATCTATGAACGCGGTGGCGGTCGCGGCCTGATCTCGATCTGCGCGGCCGGTGGGTTAGGCATTACCGCCATCGTCGAAAAGTAGCGCTATCAAAAACAACAATAAGGACACTGCGATGAACGCTATCAGCCTGGAACACACCGAACGCATTTGGTTGAACACTTACCTGCCCGGCGTGCCGGCGGACATTGAGGCCGGGATCGAGGATTACCCGTCGCTGCGCGAAGTGTTCCTGGAGCACTTGGAAAAATTCCATGAGCGGGTCGCCTACGTCAGCATCGGCACCGAAATGACCTATGCCGACTGGCGCACCCAGGGCATTGCCTTTGCCGCCTGGTTGCAGGGCCAGGGCGTGAAGAAAGGCGATCGCGTGGCCCTGATGATGCCCAACTGCTTGCAGTACCCGATCTGCCTGCTGGGCACGATTCTGGCGGGGGCGGTGGTGGTCAACGTCAACCCGCTGTACACCTCCCATGAGCTCAAGCATCTGCTCAAGGACAGTGGTGCCGAAACCGTGGTGATCTTCGAAAATTTCGCGCATACCCTGGAAAAAGCCATGGTCGGCAGCAGCGTCAAGCGTGTGGTGGTCGCGGCGATCGGTGACTTGCTGGGCACCTTCAAGGGCGCGGCAATGAACTTCATCCTGCGCAGCGTGCAGAAACAGGTGCCGGCCTTCAGGCTGCCCGGCTCGCTGCGTTTCAACCAGGTGCTCAAACAGGGCAGGGCCATGCACCATTCACCGGTCAGCCTGCACCGCGATGAACTGGCCTTCCTGCAATACACCGGCGGCACCACCGGTGATGCCAAGGGCGTAATGCTCAGCCATCGCAACATCATTGCCAACCTGCTGCAAGCCAAGGCCTGGGTCGGTGACCAGTTGGACCAGCACAAGCAGGAAACCAACGTGACCTTGCTGCCGCTGTACCACATCTTTTCCCTGACGGTGAACTGCCTGATGTTCATGTGCCTGGGCGGGCGCAATATCCTGATCGCCAACCCGCGGGACGTGAAGCGCGTGCAGATGATCCTGCGCAAGGAGCGCTTCAACGGGATTGCCGGGGTGAACACGCTGTTCAATGGTTTGCTGGAGAACAAGGCGTTTTGTGCGCGGGACTTTTCCGACCTGCGCATGGTGATTGCCGGCGGCATGGCCACCCACACGGCCGTGGCCAAACGCTGGAAAGAAGTGACCGGGCTGCCGATCATCGAAGGCTACGGGCTGACCGAATGTTCGCCAGTGGTGAGCATCAGCCCTATCGATATTTCGCGTATGCGCGAGATGGAATTCACCGGCAGCATCGGCGTGCCGTTGCCGTCGACCTGGGTCCGTTTTGTTCGCGAAGACGGGGAACTGGCCGACATCGGCGAGCAGGGCGAACTACAGGTACGCGGCCCGCAAGTGATGCAGGGCTACTGGAAACGCCCCAAGGAAACCGCCGAGGTGCTCGACGCCGAGGGTTGGCTGTCTACCGGGGATATCGGCGTGATGGACGAGCGCGGGTATATCCGCCTGGTGGACCGCAAGAAAGACATGATCCTGGTCTCGGGCTTCAACGTGTACCCCAACGAGATCGAGGACGTGGTGGCGATGCACCCGGGGGTCGCAGAAGTCGCGGCGATCGGCGTGGAAGATGCGGTGACCGGGGAAAAGGTCAAGATCATCGTGGTGCGCAAAGACCCGAGCCTGACTCAGGAACAGATCCTTGCGCATTGCCGCGAGTACCTGACCGGCTACAAGGTGCCCCGGTATGTGGAATTTCGCACGACAGAACTGCCCAAGACCACCGTCGGCAAAGTACTTCGCCGCGCCTTGCGCTAACTTGAAAGCGCAAGTGATCTAAATGTGGGAGAGGGCTTGCTCCCGATAGCGGTGTACCAGTCACCAGATGAATGAACCGAACCACCGCCATCGGGAGCAAGCCCCCTCCCACTTTTCAGATCTCGTTCACTTTGCCCCAGCCCAGCCGCTCAACAACCCACGCCGTTTCAAAGTCAGTGCCATCAACGCCTTGCGCTCACTTGAAAGCGTAGGTGATCTAAATATGGGAGCAAGCCCCTCCCACTTTTCAGATCTCGTTCACTTTGCCCCAGCCCAGCCGCTCAACAACCCACGTCGTTTCAAAGTCGGTGCCATCATCGCCTTGCGCTCACTTGAAAGCGTAGGTGATCTAAATGTGGGAGGGGGCTTGCTCCCGATAGCGGTGTACCAATCACCAGATAAATGAACCGAACCACCGCCATCGGGAGCAAGCCCCTTCCCACATTTCAGACCTCGTTCACTTTGATCCAGCGTTCTTCTTTAGCCGCCATGCGAATCGCCGTCGCCAGCCGCTCAACGGCCCACGCTGCTTCAAAGTCGGTGCCATCTGCGCCTTGCCCGGTGAGTGCCATGATCAACTCGTGTACCTCCAACGTCTTCAACTCGTTGTAGCCCAATTGATGCCCCGCAGCCGGGCTGAACGCGGCATAGCCGGGCAGGGCAGGGCCGGCCAGCAGCCGTTGGAACCCGTCGTGGCCGACCCGGCACAGGCGTAGTTCATTCAAGCGTTCCTGATCGAACGCCAGCGTGCCTTGCGTCCCGCTGATCTCGAAACTCAGGTGGTTTTTGTAGCCATGCTTGAGCCAACTGCTGCTGACCGTGCCGCGTGCGCCGTTGGCGAACCGCAACAGCGCATGCACCTGGTCATCCACGGCGATGGCTTTTGCCGTGGGGCTACCGGCCGTTGCAGGGCGTTGGACGTGGACAGTCTGGGTGTCGGCGCACACGCTGACCACATCGCCGACCAGATAGCGCGCCATCGACAGCAGATGGCTGCCCAGGTCGGCCAGGGCGCCACCGGCGTGTTCGACTTCACAACGCCACGACCAGGGTGAGGTCGGGTCGGCCATGAAATCCTCGCTGAATTCACCCTGGAAGCTGATGATCTCGCCGAGGTCGCCCTGGTCAATCATCTGCCGCGCCAACACGATCATCGGGTTGTGCTGGTAGTTGTAGCCGACGCGCGTCACCACGCCGGCCGCACTGGCGGCGCGGCGCATGGCGTCGGCCTGTTCCAGGCTGACGGCCAGCGGTTTTTCGCAATACACCGCTTTGCCCGCCGCAATTGCCGCCATGGCCATGGGGTAGTGCAGATGGTTGGGCGTGGTGATGGCCACGACATCGACCTTGGGGTCGTTGACCAGTGTTTGCCAATCGCCATGGGCCTGGGCAAACCCCCAGGCCGTGGCGCAACGCTGGGCGCGTTCGGTGTCGGCGTCGGCCAGGGCTACCAGCTTGAGGTGTACCGGCAGTTCAAACACCGCCCGCGCGTTGTTGAACGCCAGCGCGTGGGCGCGGCCCATGAAGCCTGTGCCGATCAAGCCGATTCCGAGTTCACGCATAGCCGTGGTCCTTTGGATTATTGTTTTCAGGAAGGCTATTAATGGAATAAATATTCCTTGAATTCAATAGATGGAATAAAAATTCATTCATCAGCCTGGTTAATGCACGCATATTCAGGCCACGGCCAAAAGCCAGCAGTTAACAAAACATAACGTAGCGTCGATTGTCAGACGATTCCAAAGCCCGATAGGATGGCCCCTGCTTCCCAGGCGCTCTAGATTGCAGGTTTCAAGCCCTGGAAGCGGAGACGACCTAACAATAATAAAGGGGAGAAAGGTCTATGAGTGAGCCTGTCATGGGGTGGGCCGTTTGCCGCCCACGTGCCGCACGCAGGGTTGCGGTGCTGGCCACAGCGCTCTCGCTGCTGGGGGTGTTGTTGACGCCCGCGCTGGCCGCTGGCGAGACCAGCACACAGCCGGTATTTGCGATTGAATCTCCCAAGGCCGCCAAGGGCCTGATGATCGATGTCGTCCACGCCGGCGCTCGCCTGGTGGCGGTCGGTGATCGCGGGCACATCCTCTATTCCGATGACCAGGGCAACACCTGGGCCCAAGCCAAGGTCCCTACCCGGCAACTGCTGACGGCGGTGTTCTTTGTCGATGACAAGCAGGGCTGGGCGGTCGGCCATGATGCGCAGATCCTCGCCAGCATCGACGGTGGCGCCACCTGGACCCAGCAATATCAGGACCTCAAGCGCGAAGCCCCGCTACTCGACGTGTGGTTCAACGACGCCCACCACGGCCTGGCCGTGGGCGCCTACGGTGCGCTGATCGAAACCACCGACGGCGGCAAGACCTGGGAGGATGTCAGTGAGCGCCTCGACAACGAGGACCAGTTCCACCTCAATGCCATCGCGTACATCAAGGATGCTGGCCTGTTTATCGTCGGCGAGCAGGGCAGCATGTTTCGCTCCAGCGACGACGGCCAGACCTGGGAAAAACTCGAAGGCCCTTACGAGGGCTCGCTGTTCGGCGTGATTGGCACCGCGCAACCGCGCACCTTGTTGGCCTATGGCCTGCGTGGAAACCTGTACCGTTCCGCGGATTTCGGCAGCACCTGGGAGCCCGTCGAATTGACCGCCACGCGAGGCGCCCTGGAGTTCGGCCTGTCGGGAGCGACGTTGCTGGAGGACGGCTCGCTGGTGGTGGTCGGTAATGGCGGCAGCGTGGTGGTCAGCCACGACGATGGCCAGACCTTCAGTGTGTTCAACCGCCCGGACCGCATTTCACTCTCGGCCGTCACGGCGGCGGGCAATGGCAACTTGATTCTGGTCGGGCAGGGCGGTGTTCGAGTGGCCACGCCGACCGGCGCCGAACCCACAAAACAATAAGAAGGCGGGGAAAGAATGAGCAGTCATCACAACGATAAAGCGACCCTTCTTGAGCGCCTGATCTTCAACAACCGCCCGGCGGTCATCGTCATCTGCCTGTTGGTGAGCGTATTCCTGTTCTGGCAGGCGACGTTGATTCGCCCGTCCACCAGCTTTGAAAAAATGATCCCGCTCAAGCACCCCTTCATCGAAAAGATGATGGAGCACCGCAACGACCTGGCCAACCTGGGCAACACCGTGCGCATTTCGGTGGAAGCCAAGGACGGTGACATCTTCACTCCGGCCTACATGGAGACCCTGCGCCAGATCAACGACGAGGTGTTCTACATCTCTGGCGTCGACCGCTCGGGCCTCAAGTCGCTGTGGAGCCCCAGCGTGCGCTGGACCGAAGTGACCGAAGAAGGGTTTGCCGGCGGTGAAGTCATCCCGCAGAGCTATAACGGCTCACCGCAAAGCCTCGATCAATTGCGCAATAACGTGCTCAAGTCCGGCCAGGTCGGGCGTCTGGTGGCCAACGACTTCAAGTCGAGCATTGTCGACATCCCGCTGCTGGAGTCCTACCCGGACCCGCAAGACCAGGGCAAGTTGCTGGCCCTGGACTACCGCCAGTTTTCCCATGAGTTGGAAGACAAGATCCGCGACAAGTTTGAAGCGCAGAACCCCAACGTCAAGA
This sequence comes from Pseudomonas sp. MWU15-20650, assembly GCF_023242475.1. Lineage (GTDB taxonomy): Bacteria > Pseudomonadota > Gammaproteobacteria > Pseudomonadales > Pseudomonadaceae > Aquipseudomonas. Next base: position 64,350 of record NZ_JALJFG010000009.1, read on the forward strand.
TCCACATCGTCGGTTTCGCCAAGAAGGTCGGCGATTTGATCGACGGTCTGGTGATGGTGGTGATGTTCTTCGGCATCGCGTTCGTCATCACCCTGGTTCTGCTGCTGTGGTTCACCCACTGCCTGCGCAGCACCGTGGCGGTGCTGAGCACGACGCTGGTGGCGGTGATCTGGCAGCTCGGGCTGATGCACTTTTTCGGCTTCGGTCTCGACCCGTATTCGATGCTGGTACCGTTCCTGATTTTCGCCATCGGTATTTCCCACGGCGTGCAGAAGATCAACGGTATCGCCCTGCAATCCAGTGAGGCCGACAACGCGCTGACGGCGGCGCGGCGCACCTTCCGGCAACTGTTTCTGCCCGGGATGATCGCGATCCTCGCCGACGCGGTGGGCTTTATCACGCTGCTGATCATCGACATTGGCGTCATCCGTGAACTGGCTATCGGTGCGTCCATCGGCGTCGCGGTTATCGTGTTTACCAACCTGATCCTGCTGCCGGTGGCCATTTCTTATGTCGGCATCAGCCAGCGCGCCATCGCCAAGAGCAAGAAGGACGCACACCGCGAACATCCGTTCTGGCGCCTGCTGTCGAAGTTCGCCAGCCCGAAAGTGGCGCCGGTTTCGGTGTTGCTGGCCTTGATCGCTTTTGGTGGCGGCCTCTGGTACAGCCAGAACCTGAAGATCGGCGACCTGGACCAAGGCGCACCGGAGCTGCGCCCGGACTCGCGCTATAACAAGGACAACAACTTCATCATCAGCAACTACTCCACCAGCTCCGACGTGCTGGTGGTGATGGTCAAGACAAAGGCCGAAGGCTGTTCGCGCTATGAAGCCATGGCGCCCATCGACCAGTTGATGTGGAAAATGCAGAACACCGAGGGCGTGCAGTCGGCGATCTCATTGGTGACGGTGTCCAAGCAGATGATCAAGGGCATGAACGAGGGCAACCTGAAATGGGAAACCCTGTCGCGCAACCCGGATGTGCTGAATAACTCCATCGCCCGTGCCGATGGCTTGTACAACAACAATTGCTCCCTGGCGCCGGTGCTGGTGTTCCTCAACGATCACAAGGCCGAAACCCTCGACCGCGCGGTGCATGCGGTGCAGGACTTCGCCAAGGACAACAACAAGGACGGCCTGGAATTTATCCTCGCCGCCGGTAACGCCGGGATCGAGGCGGCCACCAACGAAGTGATCAAGGCGTCGGAACTGACCATCCTGATCCTGGTGTACCTGTGCGTGGCCACCATGTGCATGATCACCTTCCGCTCCTGGGCCGCCACCCTGTGTATCGTGCTACCGCTGGTGTTGACCTCGGTGCTGGGCAACGCGCTGATGGCGTTCATGGGCATCGGCGTCAAGGTGGCGACCTTGCCGGTGGTGGCGCTCGGGGTGGGGATCGGCGTGGACTACGGCATCTACATCTACAGCCGCCTGGAAAGTTTCCTGCGTGCCGGTCTGCCGCTGCAAGAGGCGTACTACCAGACGCTCAAGTCCACCGGCAAAGCCGTACTGTTCACCGGCCTGTGCCTGGCCATCGGTGTCTGCACCTGGATCTTTTCGGCGATCAAGTTCCAGGCCGACATGGGCCTGATGCTGACGTTCATGCTGCTGTGGAACATGTTCGGTGCACTGTGGCTGTTGCCGGCCCTGGCGCGGTTCCTGATCAAACCTGAGAAGCTGGCAGGGCAGAAGGGCAATTCGTTGTTCGCGCACTGAGTGATTTAGACCATCGCCGTGAGGCACGGCGGGGGATTTGACCTATCATGTGTCTTTTCCCCCGCAGTGACTTCACACCATGACCGACGCCCACCCCAACCTGAGTAGCGCCCTGACCGACAGCGACATGCTGATCATCAACGGGCTGCACGCCTTCGAGTTCACCTTTGATCAGCACTTGTTGATCCAAAGCATGGACGGCCGGGAACTCAAGCGTTGGACGTTCAGCCCAGAACAACTGAATGCCGCGACCTTTGATGACACCTTGCAAAGCTGGCTCCTTCGCAACGAAGACGGCGAACACCGCCTGGTTTGCTTGAGCGCCATCAAGGGCGACAACAATAACGACGAGGATGAAGCCGATGATGATGCGTAAATTCTGGCCCCTGCTGATGGCGGGCAGTGTCGGTGCCATGTCGGTGCAAGCCGCACCGGCCGACACCTATGAACTGCTGGTGGGCAGCTATACCGCCGGCACCAGCGAAGGTATCTACCGCCTGCAATTTGACAGCCGTACCGGCCAGTTCAGCGGCAAGCCCGTGTTGGCGGCCAAAACAGCCAACCCTTCCTGGCTGACGATCTCCAAGGACCAGAAGCACCTGTTTGTGGTCAATGAAAACGGCCCGGGCCAGAAAGACCCGGTGGGTCGCGTCAGCAGCTACAGCATCGACCCGCAGAATCACCAGCTCACCCTGATCAACCAGGTGCAGAGCCTGGGTAATGAGCCGACCCATTCCAGCGTGGCCGCCGATGGGCGCTACCTGTTCGTTGCCAACTATTCGGTTCTGGAAGACCCGGGTGGCAGCCTGGCTGTCCTGCCGGTCGATACCACGGGCAAGCTGTCGGCACCGGTGCAGTTGAGCGGGCATCCGGCCAGCCGCGTGAACCCTGAGCGCCAGGCGTCCAACCATGTGCATTCGGTGGTGTCGTCGCCGGACGGCAAGTACGTGTTTGTGCAGGACCTGGGGGCAGACAAGGTGTTTGTCTACCACTACGACCCCAAGGCCAACCACGAACTGCCGCTGACCCCGGCCAACCCGGCTTCGCTGCCGTTGCCTCCGGGCAGTGGCCCGCGTCATTTATTGTTCAGCGCAGATGGCAAGCATGCCTGGTTGACCACCGAGATGAGCGCCCAGGTCGCGGTATTCGATTACAACGATGGCAAGCTCAGCCAGACCCAACTGGTGGACTTCGCGGCCGGCCAGCCGGTGTCCGACAAAGCCGGCGCCGCGTTGCATGCCTCCAGCGATGGCAAATTCCTCTATGTCAGCAACCGTGGCACGGCCAATCAGATGCTGGTGTTCAGCATCGACCCGGCCACCGCGCACCTGAAGGAAGTCCAGCGCCGCTCCGTCGAAGGGGATCACCCGCGTGAGTTCAGCCTGGACCCGAGCGGCAAGTTCCTGCTGATCGCCAACCAGAAAAGTAATGAAATCGTGGTGGTTGAACGCGACCCCAAGACCGGCCTGCTGGGTAAAACCGTGCAGAAATTGCCGATCGACGCCCCCAGCGACCTCAAGTTCCTGGTGCGTCAATAAGCCACAGGCCCCGCAACGCGGGGCCTGACCCTTGCTATTAATTCCATTAATAGCGGCTACTGTTTCAAAGCATTTTTAAGGCTCAGCCCTCGGGCGTAAGTTGGGTTCCAAGGTCCTCCCGGGCCACCCAACCAAACGAACACAAGGGTCACCGCCATGAACTTCAATCTCTTCTCGATCATCGCCGCTTCCGCTGTTTCCGCGACTGTTGCCTTGCCAGCGGCCGCCAGTGTGGAACTCACCGGTAAAAAATCCAGCACCACCGCTTACACCCAGAAGTACCTGCAGCAAAGCGCCAACTTCTACGCCGCACTGGATCACAAAGCGCAGCACTGAGCTACAGGTGGTGAAGGCATAAGTGTGGGAGGGGGCTTACTCCCGATTTCAGTGCCTCAGTCAACACACCTGCAACTGCACCACCGCTATCGGGAGCAAGCCCCCTCCCACATATTGACCGAGTCAGGCGCCGGTTTTTGGTACTCGCCCATCTGATGCGGGGGGGGGGCCGGTCAAGCAGTACTTCATCATGCTGCTGTCGATGGTGGTCTGACAGGCACACCGCAAAGCAAATGTGGGAGGGGGCTTGCTCCCGATAGCGGTGGTGAAGCCAGCTTGTTCTTAGCTGACCCACTGCAATCGGGAGCAAGCCCCCCACATTTAATCGAGGAGGGCTCAGGTCTTTGCCATTACTTCGACAAACAGCGGCGACTCCAGAAACCGCTGCAACCAAGCCTGCAAGCGCCGATAGGGCGTCCCCGCAAACCACGCTCGATCCACATGGGCAAACTGGCGCACAAACGGCGCCAGTGCCACATCGGCCAGGCTCACATGTTCGGCCAGCAAGCAGTCCCGTCCTGCCAGTAACCCTTCAAGCTTTTGCAAGAACACCTCGCCCTCGGCGCGATAATGTTCCATTGGCTGCTCGGGGTAACGCTCGGCGTACTTGTATCGATTCAAGTGATACTTGAACCCTTGGTCATTCTCGGCAATCAGCGCCAGCACCGCTGGGTCACCCTGAAGTAACCAATCCTCGGGATCGTGCTGCGCCAATGCCCACTGCATGATCTCCAGGCTTTCCTCGATCACTCGCCCCTCGACGCTCAACACCGGCACCGTGCCCTTGGGCGACAGTGCCAGCATCTCGGCGGGCTTGGCCTTGAGGCTCACCTCGATGATGCGCACCGGGACACCTGAATAGCGCAAGGCCAGGCGCGCCCGCATCGCATAAGGGCAGCGACGAAACGAATACAGCAGCGCCTCGCTCACTTGACCTCCAGGGTGCTCAGGCCATTGCCTTGGCGTTTAACCTGGATTTGCACCGGGATGCGCTCGTGCATTTCCTGCACGTGGGAGATCACCGCCACCTTGCGGCCCTGGGCCTGCAAGCCGTCCAGAGCATCCATGGCCAATTGCAGCGACTCGGGGTCGAGGCTGCCAAAGCCTTCGTCGATAAACAGCGACTCGATCTTCAAGGTGCTGGAGGCCATCGAAGCCAGGCCCAGTGCGAGCGCCAGGGACACCAGGAAGGTTTCACCGCCTGACAGCGAGTGTACCGAGCGCAGTTCGTCACCCATTTCCGTGTCCATCACCAGCAGGCCGAGCATGCTGCCGCCGCGTTTAAGACGGTAGCGGCGCACCAGTTGGCGCAGCTGTACGTTGGCATGGTGCACCAGCAGGTCGAGGTTGTAGGCCTGGGCGATCTTGCGGAAGGTGTCGCCGGTGGCCGAACCGATCAGCGCATTCAGGCGTGCCCAGCGCTGCCATTGCTCATAGGCTTTGGCGATTTGCTCGGCCAGGGCCTGGTTGGCATGCTGGCGGCGTTGGTCTTCGGACTGGCGCGCGCGCAGTTCGGCGCAGTGTTTCTCACCCTCGGCCAATTGCTGATTCAGCGCGGCCAGGGTGCTGTCCAGTTGTTCGGCGTGCAGATTGCCGTTGTGCAGGGCCTGGTGCTCGGCCAGGCGTTGTTCGCGCTCCTGCAACAACACCTTGGCTTGCTCCACGGCTTTTTCGCTGTGTTGCAATTGCTGGCGCAGTTCGTTGACGTGGCTGTCATCAAAGGCCAGCAAGCGTGCGAGCCCTTCGTCGTCCAATTCTGGGTGCAGGGCACGCCATTCGCCCAGGCGCTCGCCGAGGGCCTGCTGTTCGGCGGCCAGTGCCTGCTGGCGTTCCTGCTGGGCCTTGAGATCGGCGGCCAGTTGGATCAGGGCATTGCGGATGTCTTGCAGCAGTTGGTTGGCGTCGGCCTCACCTTGGCGTGCCTGGGCCACAGCGTCGTCCAGTTGCTGTTGCCACTGTTCGACACGGCTGTGCGCGCCAAGCAGGGTGCCGAGCTTTTCGTGAGCGGCCTGTTGCCGTGCCGCCAACCCGCTGACCTGCTGGCGCAAGGCATCAAGTTGTTGCTGGCGATGCTGCTGATGGGTGTGCTCTTTCTCGATGGCCTGTTGGCGCTCTTGTTGCTCCGCCAGCTCATCGCGTTGGTGGCCCAATTGCTCCAGGCGTTGGCTGACGTGCTGGTCCAGTTGCATAAAGGTCGCGGCTGGTTCCTTGCGTAAACCTTCGAGGGTGTCGGCGGGCAACAGGCTGGCAAAGGCGTGCAGTTCCTGGTCGAGACGTTCGCGGTCGCTGGACAGTTCGCGCTGCTGGTCCAGTAGCAACTGACGGGCTTGCTGGCTCGCGTCCTGGGCGGCTTGCAGTTGCTGCTGCAGGCACCCGGCGTTCTGTTGCAGGTTGAGCAGGGCACTTTGGCGTTGTTCGTCCTGGGTGATGCTTTGCGTCAACTGATGGAGTTGCTGGGCCAGCCAGGCGCTACGCTTGGCCGCGTCCTGGTTGAACAGCGACGTGGACAGAGGATGCGCCTCCAGGCTGGGGGCCAGGCCCTGTTGTTGAATGGCCAACTGCTCTTGCTGTTGCAGGAACTCCTTTTGCTGGGCAATCAGGCCGCCGACCTCACCACGCAGCTCAGTGAGTTTTTCCTTGAGGGTATCGACGGCTTTCTGCGCCGTGGCCTCTTCGTTTTCATCGTGGCGACCGAGGCTCTGCAACAGGGCTTCGGGTTGGTGATACGGGTGCTCGTGGCTACCGCAGACCGGGCAGGGCTGGTCATCCTGCAACTGCTCGCGCAACTCTTCGACGCTGGCACTGCGGGCCAGGCGTTGGCGCTCCAGCAGTTGCTTGGTCACCGTCAGGGTTTGCTCCGCCACTGTCAGCTCGGCTTTGGTTTGCAGCCCGGTCTGGTTCAGGCGCTCGCGTTGCTGCTGGGCGTCGGCGAGTTTGTGCACCAGCGCACTGGCCTGTTGATCCAGCTGCTGCTGGCTGTCCCACAACCGTGCGAGGTCTTCGAAGGCTCGCTGTTGCTTGCGATTGTCTTGCAGCAGGCTGGCCAGCAATTGGATCTGCTCGGCCACGGCGTGAGGTTCGGCGCCGGCCTCCTGATACAGCAGGTCCAAGGCGTCGCGCTGTTGGGTGAACTGCTCGGCGGCGGCGCTGGCGCGCAGTTCGAGCTGCGGCAGCTCGGCCTGGCCCTGGTTGAGGCGATTGCCGATCAACATCAGCTGTTGCAGGCGGTCGCGGTAGGCGCTCCAGGCCTCGCTCAGCGGTGCAAGGGCGGCGCTGCGCTCAAGCTCGGTGGCCAGGCGTTGCAGGCGCTCGCCGACCTGGGCCTGTTTCTCCTGCAAGCCCATGAGCAGGGCTTGGCCTTCGGTGCAGGCGGTTTCGTGTTGCTGCTGCTCGGCAGTGCGCGCGGCCAGCTCTTGGGTCAAGTGGGCAAGGGTGTTCTGTTCTTCGAACGCCTGGCGCAACAGGGGAACCGCGTCGGCCTGGTTTTTCAGGGCGTCGGTCAGTGTTGCGTGTGCGGCCGCTTGCTGGTGTTGCGCCTGTTCCTGGCGGGTATGCAGCGCCGCTTGCTCTTGGGTATGTTGCTGAATCTGCGTGGCCAAAGGCGTCAGCAAGGTGCCCAGTTGCGCCTGGCGCACAAAGTGATGGCGTTGCGGTGCCAGTTGCTCTAGGCGATTCAGGTCCTGGCGTTGCGGGCCTTGGCCGTCCCATTGCTGCTGGGCTTGCTGCAACTGCTCGACGGCGCTGAGCTGGCGCTCCTGCCACTCACGCAACTCTTTAAGCCAGGTGTGCTGCAACTCCAGCTGTTTGAGCTGGGCTTGCTGGGTCTTGAGCTGTTGCTGGGCCTCGGCCAACTGTTGATCCAGTTCGGTACGGGCTTCAGGGGCCAGGGGCACCACGCCCGTGGCTTGGTCTTGCAGCTGTTTGTGGGCGTCCTTGGCCTCTTTGGCTTTATCGAACGCGCGACGGCCAAGTTGGGTGTATAGCGCGGTATCGGTGAGCTTTTCCAGCAGTTCGCTGCGCTCATTGTCGTTGGCCTTGAGGAAGGCGCTGAACTCACTTTGCGCCAGCAGCACCGCGCGGGTGAACTGCTCGAAGTTCAGGCCCAGGGCCAGTTCCAGCTGGGTTTTGTATTCGGTTTTCTGGCTGGCGAGCAACTGGTCGCTGTCCAGATCAATCAGGCTCTGGCGGCTGTTCTGCAACTTGCCGCTGGCCTTGTCGCGGGCGCGGTTGGCTTCCCAGCGTGCACGGTAGCGGCGGCCATTGACACCGACAAAATCCACCTCGGCATAGCCGCCACCGGTGCCGCGTCGAATCAGGGTGCGCGGGTCGCCGATGGAAATATCCGTATCGGCATCCGGCATTTTGGCCTGGCCGGTATCCCCCAGGCGCGGCACCGCGCCAAACAGCGCCAGGCATAACGCATCGAGCAGGGTACTTTTACCCGCGCCGGTGGGCCCGGTGATGGCGAACAGACCCGCACTGGCCAGGGGCTCGGCGGTAAAGTCGATTTCGAACGGGCCCGCCAGGGAGGCGAGGTTTTTCAAGCGGATGGCGAGAATCTTCATGGCTGTTCGCCCTCCTGTTGCACTTCCTGGAGCAGCACGGCGAAGTCCTTCAAGGTCTGTTCATCCACTTCGCTGCCGTAGCTGTCCTGCCAGGCGCGGCTGAACAACTCCTGGGGCGTGAGCTGGTCGAGTTCGATCAGTTGCGCATCGTCCGCCTCTGCACTGCCGCGCGTGCCGGCATATTCGGCGGCGATACGCACCAGGCGCACGGCTTTGCCTTGCAGGGCGGTTTCGATCTGCTGGCGCAGGTCCGGTTGCGGCTCGTCGAGGCGTACGCGCACTTCCAGCCAGGGGTGGCGCTGGGTTTCGGCCAGCAGGTCAATGTCGGGCAAGTCGGCCAATGCCTTGAGGATATCGGCCAGGGGCGCGGCCTCCAGGCGTTGCAGGTCGACTGAGCGTGGAATCAGGAGCGGTTCGACGCTGACCAGTCTTTCGCCCTGGAACGTTACGTCCAGAACCTGGTGCTTGTAGCCGATTTCGGAAAACGACAGTGGAATAGGCGAACCGCTGTAGCGAATGCGTTCTTCGCCATTCACCTTTTGCGGCTTGTGCAAATGGCCAAGGGCGACATAGGCGACACTTCTATCGAACAGTGTGGCCGGCAGCGCCTCGGCATTGCCGATGATCAAGCTGCGCTCGGAGTCTTCTGATACCGAACCGCCAGCCATATGCGCGTGGCTGATGGCTATCAGCGCCTGGCCTTTTTTGCGTTTGCCGTTGGCGGCGGCGATCAACCACTCATGTACCTGACCGATACCGCGCAAATAGTCGTCACCCAGGTGCGCACCGGTGACTTCCGCCGGGCGCAGGAAGGGCAGTGCCAGGCACCAGCCGGCGATCTTGCCTTTGGCATCCGGCAATGGGATCAGCAGGCGTTCGGCGTCCAACTGGCCGTCGTCCAGCCACAACACCCGACCCAGGGCGTGAGTCCGCAAGCGGCGCATCAACGGCGCGGGCAATTCGATACGGGAACCGGAGTCGTGGTTGCCGGCAATCATCACTATCGTGAGGTGCGGGTTCTGTTCGTGGGCGCTGATGATGAAGTCATACAGACGCTCCTGGGCCTTGAGCGGCGGGTTGACCGTGTCGAAGATATCGCCGGCGATCAGCAGCACATCCGGGCGCTGTGCTTTCAACTGGCCCAGCAGCCACTCAAGGAAACAGGCGTGTTCGAAGTCGCGTTCCTGGCCATGCAGGTTTTGCCCAAGGTGCCAGTCGGAGGTATGAAACAGACGCAAGGCGAACTCCGTGAAGAAGATGAAAAGGAGGGGAGTTTACCTGCAAACGCGGACACCGTGCCTGCGGGTGACCACAGAACCAATGTGTGTGGGTGCGACGATTTGACAAGCCCGCTCGCCACAGGTTACCGGTTGCTCGTTCTAGCGCTTAACTGACCGGCATTGGGGCAAGTCCCCTCACACATGGATGTCGGGGTGTCAGGTAGATCGAGGTTTATTTAGGGTACAACGGCGGCAAGCTGGTGGTGTCGGTCGCCGGGCCTTGTTCACGCTCGGCCACGGGGATGGCTTTGATTGCGCGCCACAGGTCTTCACCCAGCCAATATTGGCCGCTCTCGCTGTACAGGGCGCCGTTGAGACCATCCAGCGCGTCCGACAACGGCACAAACCGCGCCGCCATATCGGCCAGGGTTTCCGGTTGCTGGCGGGCCCAGGCGTCGAGGGCCTGGCGGGTGGCCTGGGGGTCGTTGGCCTGGGTGGCGCGCTTGAGGTCATCGAGCAGGGTGCGTGGGCTCGGGCCGGTTTGTGCGGCGCGCTGCACGGCCGGTTGGCGGCGTGCACGCCACCATAGGCCCAAGCCCAGCAACGTGGTGCAGGCAAGCACCAGGGTGCTGAGTTGCCACAGCCACAGGCTGTCATCGTCCGGCGCGGTAATCACCGTCGGCGTGGCGGGAGTGTCCACAGCCAGGCTGGGGTTGACCGCGACTTGCAGGGTACGTGGCGGCAGGCTGGTGCGTTCGAGGTGATCTTCGTGGGTGTTCCACCACACCACTTCCACCGGCGGCAGTTCCAGGGCCCCGGCGCGGGTAGGCACCAGGGCTTCACGTTCTTCGCGGCTGCCGATCAGGCCGCGGTCGTTGTTCTGGTTAGCCAGTACCGGTTGGTCCGGGTAGCGTCGCAGGCCGTTGACGTCGGTGCCGGGCAGTGCCGGTAATTGTGCGCTGGACAGGCCCTCGGCCTTGACGATGAGGCTGCGGGTCAGGGAGTCGCCGACCTGCACGTGGTCCGGCGTGGGGTTCCAGCCTTCACTCAGGGTCAGGCTGCGCGCCGGCAACCATGGGGCGTCGGCGGGGTAGAGCTCAGGCTTGGGTTTCACCGTCAGCGGCAGGGGCGCCGAACTGGCGTGGATCAGCTTGCCCGGCTTGGTGCCTTGCAACGTGTTTTCCTGGGGCGGGCGCGATTCGACCAAGGTGGCGCTGAAGGTCTGTGCCGGAATCACCAGGGCACCGCTGTGCTGCGGGTAGATCGCATAGCGGGTTTCGATCACGCCGTGGCGAATGCTGTTGATGACTTTTTCATAGGTACGCGATTCACCTAACTGCTCAATGCGGGCGTCGGGAATCTGCAACGGTGTCAGGCTGCTGTCGTCATACAGTGACACCGAATGGTAGACGCGCACCGTCAACAGGGCCTGCGCCTGGACATACACGCTGTTCTGGTCGAGGTCGGCTTCGACAAACACCGACGCCAGTTCGGCGCTGGTGTTCTGGCTGGCGGTCTCCACCACTTGCAGGGTGATCGGCTGGGTCCTGAGCTCGCCCACTTGCAGCGGTGGGATGACCACGGTGCCGTTTTCCTTGGGCAGCAGCGTGATGATCCAGCGGGTGGTGGCATGGTTATCGCCGCCCAGGGTGGTGAGCTGGTTGATCTGGCGGGTGCCGCTGACTTCGAACTGCGCATCCAGGGGCGACAGGTCCGGCTTGCCGAACTGGGTCACGTCGCTGGATTCCACCGTCAGCTCCACCGTTTCCCCGGAATTAAGGCGGCTGCGGTCGACGCTGGCGGCCAGGTTTGCCGCCTGGGCGTGACCTGCCGATAACGCGAGCAGGAGCAAAAGGGGGGTGCGGCGGCTCATCGAGTCTTGTCCTGATATTGTTGCTGTTCGTACCAGAATTTGCGGCGTAACAGCTCCCCGGGGTTGTCCGGGATCTGCTGCAACCATTGCTCCAGAGCTTGGCGATGCTCGCCTTCAAGGCGGGTATCGGCAGGGCGCAGGGGCGGCGTGGTGGTCTGCTCATCGCCCAGCTCGCTGCCTGGCACTTCGTTACCGCCAGCCTGCGGCGGGGTGCCGGCCTGGGTGTCGTGGGCACCGGCTTCACCTGTTTCCTGGCCCTGGGGTGATTGCTCGCCAGGCTGGGTACTTTGTGCGCTGGCGCCCGGCTGCGCAGTTTGGCCGGGTTGGGTGGTTTCGTCATCTTCGTTTTTTGCCGGCTTGGCCGGCTCGGGTTGCGCTTGCTCTTGAATCAGGCTTTCGACCAGAGCTTTGTTTTTCAGGGCCGGTTGCAAGTCGGGCTGGGCTTCAAGCGCTTGTTCGTAGGCGTCGATCGCGGCCTCCAGTTCGCCGGCCTTGGCCAGGGCGTTGCCACGATTGTAGTGGGAATAGGCGTCACTGCCCTGGGCAAAACGCTTGACGGCCTCGGCGTAATTGCCGGCCTCATACAGTGCCACGCCTTGCCATTGGGGGTCTTGGAAGCGCTCGGCGGCTTCAGCCGGGCGCTTCTGTTTAAGCAGGTACTGGCCTTGCTGGTCCGGGCGCAGCCACAAGTCCTGGAGTTCAAAGGCATAACTGGGCTGCGGTGCGCACATCAGCAGCAGGGGTAGGCAAAACAGCCAGCCGCGACGGCCGGCACACGCCGCCAACAGCAGCAGCGGCAGGAGCAGCCAGTAACCCTGGTCGGCCCAGGTGTCGAGGTGCAGCAGTTGGCCGTCGTTGCGCAGGTTCTGCGCGCTGTCGAGCAGGCCGAGTTGGCGCAGGTCTTTGTCGTCCAGGCGCGCGGCGCGGTAGTGGCCGCCCATTTCACTGGCGAATGCCTTGAGGGTTGGGCTGTCCAGGCGCGGCACCAAGATCGCGCCCTGGTCGTCCTTGAGGAACTCGCCGTTTTCCTGGGTGACCGGTGTGCCTTCACGACTGCCGATGCCGAGGATCGACAAGGACGGTGCCTGGGCACCTTCCAGCTGCAGTCGGATGCCTTGGCGCTCCTGCTTCGATAAAGACGAACCGACCAGCAGCAGGCGGCCCTGGCCGAGGCCGCCTTGCTTGAGCAGGTCCAGGGCTTTTTTCACCGCCAAGTCGGCGCGATGGCCGGGCGCGGGCATGATTGAGGGGCGCAAGGCTTCCAGCAAGTTGCGGCTGGTGGCCAGGTCATCGGACAGTGGCACCAGCGTATGGGCGCTGCCGGCATACACGACGATGGCCGTTTGCGCGTTGGCGCGGGCTTGCAGCAAGTCATACAGCTTGCGTCGCGCCTGCTCCAAGCGGTTGGGCGGGGTGTCGGTGGCGAGCATCTCCGGGGTCAGCTCCAGCAACACCACCAGCGGGTCGGCAGGTTTCTGGCTGGACTGCTCAACCCGTTGCCAGCTGGGGCCGAGCAACGCCAGCACGGCCAGCAGCCAGGCGATGCCCAGCACCACCCACGGGGATTTGCTCTCGCGGCCGTTGCCACCGCTGAGCAATACAGCATGGAAGGCCGGTGGCAGGATCATCTGCCAGCGCCCGGCGCGCTTTTGTCGGTGCCACAACTGCCACAGCAGCCAGCCGAGCAGCGGCAGCAGCAACAGCCACCAGGGGCGGAACCAGTGCGGCCACAGGGCGATCATCGACGCCTCCGCAGGCGCAGGCGTTTGAGGCGTTGACGCCATTCAGGGTGTTGCTGCAGAAAAATCCCCTTGCTCGACAATTTGTTGAACAGCCGCTGCAAGGCGTTGTTCGGCCAGCGTTCCTGGACCACCAGCAGCAGGCTCAAGACCAGCGCCAGGGCCAGCGGGCCGCTGTACAGCGCCAGGGCCGGGCGGGCCTGAGTCGGTTGTTGTTCGACGGGCTCGAGCTTGTCGAGGGTCTGCTTGATCTTTTGCAGTTCGTTGCCATCCCGGGCGCGGAAGTACTGGCCGCCCGTGGCCTCGGCAATCGCCTTGAGCGCCGGTTCGTCAAGGTCCAGGCTCGGGTTGACGCCCAGGATGCCCAGGGAGCCGGTTTGCTCGGGGTCGGCGCCGATGCCGATCGGGTAGATTTTCACGCCTTCTTCGGCCGCCAGGCGCGCGGCCGTCAGCGGGTCGATCTGCCCGGCATTGTTGGCGCCGTCAGTGACCAGGATCAGCACGCGGCTTTGCGCCGGGCGTTGGCGCAGGCGTTTCAAGGCCAGGCCGATGGCATCGCCGATGGCAGTGTTCTTGCCCGCAATGCCGATGCGTGCTTCATCCAGCCAGGTGCGCACCGTGCGCCGATCAAAGGTCAGGGGCGCTTGCAGGTAGGCCTGGCTGCCGAACAGGATCAGGCCCACGCGGTCACCTTCACGGCCTTCAAGAAAGTCTCCCAGCAGGTGCTTGACCAAGGACAAGCGACTGACGTCGTCGTCCTGCCAGTGCATGTCGGGGAAGTCCATGGAGCCGGACACGTCCACCGCCACCAGCAAGTCGCGGCCGCTGGCGGCAATCGGCAAGGGTTCGCCCAGCCATTCCGGGCGTGCGGCGGCGGTCAACAGCAGCAGCCACAGCACCACGAACGGCGCCTGCTGGCGCCAGCCGGGCAGGTTCACCCGGGCACGGCGTCCAGCCAACCCTTCGAGGTCGCCGAGGTAGCTGACTTTCAACGCCGGCTCACCGCTGTCAGCCACCGGCAGAACGATGCGCATCAGCCATGGCAACGGCAGCAGGGCGAAGATCCAGGGCCAGGCGAACTCAAACATGTTTGCGAATCCAGGTGTCGACGGCTTGGGTCAAGCCGGCGATGGCTTTGTCATCGAGTTTGCATTCGGGTTTGTAGGCGCCTTCCACCAGCACCATCCAGCGCGTGAGGCCAGCGGCAGGGCAGCGGTTGTCGAGGAACGCCAGCCATTTGCGACCGTTGAGGGTATGACTCTGGCTGTACGGGTAATCATTGCGGCACAGGCGCTTGAGCAAACCGTTGAGTTGCTGCAACCAGGCGCCGGCAGGGGCGCCGTCGTAGGGTTTGGGCATCAGCGCCAGTTCCGCCAGGGCGGCAATCCGCAGCGGGTCCAGTGGTTGTTCGGCGCGAACCACGGCACGACGCACCGGCAGGAAGCGGCGCAGGGACCACAGGCCCCAACCGAGCAGCGCAAGCACCAGCAACAACAGCCACCAGCCTGGCGCCGGCGGCCAGAAACCAATGGTCGGCGGGGCGATCAGCGGTTGCAGTTGGTCCAGGCGGCTCATTGTTTTTTAACCGGGCGTTGCGGGTTGAGGTATTCACGCAGTTGCTCGACCATTTCACTCTGCGTGCTCAGCGGCATCAAGAGTACGCGCAGCTTCTGCGCGAGCAATTCCCAGCGGGCGATTCGGGCTTCGGCCTGGGCCTTGTAGGCTTGGCGCAGATCGAAGTTCAGCGTGTCCAGTTCCAGTTGTGCGCCCCGTTCGGCAAAGCGCAGCAGCCCGGCGGCGGGCAGGGCGTGGTCCAAGGGGTCGGAGATCGGCAACAGCAGCAGGTCGCAATGGCGCGACAAAAGACTCAGCTGTTGCTCGGCGCCCTCGGTGAGCGCGCGCTCGTCGCAGATCACAATCCCCAGGCTGCCCGGGCGCAAGACCTCGCGGCCACGGCGCAGGGCCATGCCGAGGGCGTCGGCTTCCGGGCGACTCTCGGTGTTCAGGCTCTGGTTGACCCGCACCAGGCGGTTAAGCAACTGCAACAGGCTTTGTTTGCTGCGTCGGGGTTTGATTTCGTAGTGCTCGCTGTCGCCGAATACCAGCCCACCCACCCGGTCGTTATGCCCCAGTGCCGCCCAGCCGATCAGGCTGGCCGCCTGCGCCGCCAACACCGATTTGAACATCTGCCCCGAACCGAAGAACAGCCGGCAGCTTTGCTCGACCATGATGAAAATCGGGCGTTCGCGCTCTTCGTGGAACAGCTTGGTGTGCGGCTCCTGGGTGCGCGCTGTCACACGCCAGTCGATGGTTCGCACGTCGTCGCCGGCCTGGTACACACGCACCTGGTCGAAGTCGACACCGCGCCCGCGCAGTTTGGAGTGGTGCAGGCCGATCAGCGGGCTGCGCTGGCTCGGTGTCGAAAACAGCTGCACTTCGCGCACGCAGTGGCGCATCTCAATCAATTCACTGAGTGTTACGCGAATACCTGCGCTGGCGTTCATCGATTTCAAGCGACGGCAACGACGTCGAGAATGCGTTGCACCACGCGGTCCTGGTCAATACCCGCCGCTTCGGCCTCGAACGAAAGAATGATGCGGTGGCGCAGCACATCGAACAGCACCGCCTGGATGTCCTCCGGGCTCACGAAGTCGCGGCCGGCCAGCCAGGCATGGGCACGGGCACAGCGGTCCAGGGCGATAGAGCCCCGGGGGCTTGCGCCATAGGCGATCCACTCGGCCATTTCCGGGTCGAACTTGGCTGGGGTGCGGGTGGCCATGACCAATTGCACCAGGTATTCCTCCACCGCGTCGGCCATGTACAAACCGAGGATTTCCTTGCGCGCGGCGAAGATCGCCTGCTGGCTGACGCGGCGTTCGGGCTTGGTTTCGCCATTAAGGGCTTCGCCGCGGGCCTGTTGCAGAATGCGCCGCTCCACGGCCGCGTCGGGGAAGCCGATCTTGACGTGCATCAGGAAACGGTCGAGCTGGGCTTCGGGCAGCGGGTAGGTGCCTTCCTGTTCGATGGGGTTTTGCGTGGCCATGACCAGAAACAACGGTGACAGTTCGTACGTGCTGCGACCCACACTGACCTGGCGCTCGGCCATGGCTTCGAGCAACGCCGACTGAACCTTGGCCGGGGCCCGGTTGATTTCGTCGGCCAATACCAGGTTGTGGAAAATCGGCCCTTGCTGGAACACGAAGCTGCCGGTTTCCGGACGATAGATCTCGGTGCCGGTGATGTCGGCGGGCAACAGGTCAGGGGTGAACTGGATACGATGGAACTGCGCTTCAATGCCCTCTGCCAGCTCCTTGATCGCCTTGGTCTTGGCCAGGCCCGGTGCACCCTCTACCAGCATGTGGCCGTCGGCGAGCAGGGCGATCAACAGGCGATCGATGAGTTTTTCCTGGCCGAGAATCTGCGTAGAAAGAAAGGTTCGCAGCGCAAGCAGCGCTTCACGATGTTCCATCGATGACGGTTCCTGGAAAGATGAGCCTGGTGGTCGAGCGCGAACGCCAGGCTTGGGAGGCTTACTTTAATGCATCGAAGGGGGTGGCGACTAACGGCGTCACGGGTATTTTCAGAAAAACTTGTAGGCTTTTGGTGTGGGAACACGGTCAATGTGGGAGGGGGCTTGCCCCCGATGCCCGTGTGTCAGGCACAGATGTATTAACTGACCTGCCGCTATCGGGGGCAAGCCCCCTCCCACATTTGAACTAGGGTGCAGCTCAAATCCGGATGAAAGTGCCAGTGCCTGCGAGGATTTTCTGCAAGGTTTCCTCCACGTCAGCCAGGTCGGATGCGGCCGTGGCGTGGGTGATCTCCAGATGATCCTTGCCACCCAATGCATCGGCATCACCCGCTGCAAGTTCGACCAGCAACCTCGTGGCACTCAAGGTGATCTTCAGCCCATCCAGCGTCGATGGCTCGTAATCCCAGGTCAGTTCCACTTCCTCTTCATCCGGGTAGCGGCTCAACATGAACATTTCGCCGTTCTTGCCGTGGCAGCAAAGCATGGCCATGTTGTCTTCTTCTTCGTCGCACGGGGTAGCCATCAGGGCGTCGGTTTTCAACTGCAGCATGGGAAATCCTGTGTGGAGGAGGGCGTTGCGTTGGCAATTGTGCCATTGCGGAAAATTTTGTGCTGCAACCTGTGTCAGGCCCAGTGCATGACCTGGCGGGCACTATCAGTCATTTCCGGTACTCGATGCCTTGGAAAACGCCATATTTTCTCTCCGGTTGCGCAGGTTGCCCAAGCCGCAACCCACAGCCTGCTTACCGATGACCGAATATGTCGCAGCGTCGCAAGCAGCGTTCTTCCTACACTCGTTAAGCTGCGCAACGGATGCGCACGTGCCTGGCGCCTGACCTGCCCGTCGTACCGTCACCCGGCAAGGTGCGCATCTTATGGAAGTTGTATGTGACCTGACTGTCTTGTCCAGCTTCACCCACCTGTCACCCTGATTCGTTTATGGTGCTTATTGTCACTAGCAGCGAACAGAGCTGACGGTCTCCCCGCAAGGGGATAACACGCGACGCTTCCATCAATAACAAGCCCAAGCGGAGTACCACAGATGGCGTTCTTCACCGCAGCCAGCAAGGCCGACTTCCAGCATCAACTGCAAGCGGCACTGGCGCAGCACATCAGTGAACAGGCACTGCCACAAGTGGCGCTGTTCGCTGAACAATTCTTCGGCATCATTTCCCTGGACGAACTGACCCAGCGTCGCCTTTCCGACCTGGCCGGTTGCACCCTGTCTGCCTGGCGCCTGCTTGAGCGCTTTGATCACAACCAGCCGCAAGTGCGGGTCTACAACCCCGATTACGAACGTCATGGCTGGCAGTCGACCCACACTGCGGTCGAAGTCCTGCACCACGACCTGCCTTTTCTGGTGGACTCGGTGCGTACCGAGCTGAACCGCCGTGGCTACAGCATCCATACCCTGCAAACCACCGTGCTCAGCGTGCGCCGTGGCAGCAAGGGCGAGTTGCTGGAAATCCTGCCTAAAGGCACCCAGGGCGAAGGCATCCAGCAAGAATCGCTGATGTACCTGGAAATCGACCGTTGCGCCAACGCCGCCGAACTGAGCGTGCTGAGCAAAGAGCTTGAGCAGGTGCTGGGCGAAGTCCGGGTGGCCGTGGCCGATTTCGAGCCGATGAAAGCCAAGGTCCAGGAGCTGCTGGCCGGTATCGACGCCAGCCCGTTCGCCATCGACGGCGAAGAAAAAGCCGAGATCAAGAATTTCCTGGAATGGCTGGTGGGCAACCACTTCACCTTCCTCGGTTATGAAGAGTTTGTGGTACGTGACGAGGCCGATGGCGGTCATATCGAATATGACACCGGTTCTTTCCTCGGTCTGACCAAGCTGCTGCGTGCCGGCCTCACCTCTGAGGACACGCGCATTGAAGACTACGCCGTGGCCTACCTGCGTGAATCGACCGTACTGTCGTTCGCCAAGGCCGCGCACCCAAGCCGCGTACACCGTCCGGCGTACCCGGACTATGTGTCGATCCGCCAGATCGACGCCGACGGCAAGGTGATCAAGGAATGCCGTTTCATGGGCCTCTACACCTCTTCGGTGTACGGCGAAAGCGTGCGGGTGATTCCTTACATTCGCCGCAAGGTCGCGGAAATCGAACGCCGTTCGGGCTTCCAGGCCAAGGCGCACCTGGGCAAGGAACTGGCTCAAGTCGTTGAAGTACTGCCTCGCGATGACCTGTTCCAAACCCCGGTCGACGAGCTGTTCAGCACCGTGATGTCCATCGTGCAGATCCAGGAACGCAACAAGATCCGCGTGTTCCTGCGCAAAGACCCGTACGGTCGTTTCTGCTACTGCCTGGCCTACGTGCCGCGCGACATCTACTCCACCGAAGTACGCCAGAAGATCCAGCAAGTGCTGATGGATCGCCTGAAAGCGTCGGACTGCGAGTTCTGGACCTTCTTCTCCGAGTCCGTGCTGGCCCGTGTGCAACTGATTCTGCGGGTCGACCCGAAGAACCGCCTGGACATCGACCCGCTGCAACTGGAAAAAGAAGTGGTGCAAGCCTGCCGCAGCTGGCAGGACGACTACGCCAGCCTGGTCGTGGAAAGCTTCGGCGAAGCCCACGGCACCAATGTGCTGGCGGACTTCCCGAAAGGCTTCCCAGCCGGCTACCGCGAGCGTTTTGCCGCGCATTCGGCCGTGGTCGACATGCAACACCTCAACAGCCTGACCGAAGCCAACCCATTGGTGATGAGCTTCTATCAGCCCCTGGGCCAGGTGTCCGGCCAGCGTGAGCTGCATTGCAAGCTCTACCACGCCGATACCCCGCTGGCGCTGTCCGACGTGCTGCCGATCCTGGAAAACCTCGGGCTGCGCGTGTTGGGTGAATTCCCTTACCGCCTGCGCCATGCCAATGGCCGTGAGTTCTGGATCCATGATTTCGCGTTCATCGCCGCTGAAGGCGTGAACCTGGATATCCAGCAGCTCAACGACACCCTGCAGGACGCGTTCGTGCATATCGTCCACGGCGATGCCGAGAACGATGCGTTCAACCGTCTGGTACTGACTGCCGGCCTGCCTTGGCGCGATGTAGCGCTGCTGCGTGCCTACGCCCGTTACCTCAAGCAGATCCGCCTGGGCTTCGACCTTGGCTATATTGCCAGCACCCTGAACAACCACACCGACATCGCCCGCGAGTTGACTCGGTTGTTCAAGACCCGCTTCTACCTGGCACGCAAGCTCACCGCCGATGACCTGGAAGACAAGCAGCAACGCCTGGAACAAGCGATCCTCACGGCCCTGGACGACGTTCAGGTGCTCAACGAAGACCGCATCCTGCGTCGCTACCTGGACCTGATCAAGGCCACCTTGCGCACCAACTTCTACCAGACCGACGCCAACGGCCAGAACAAGTCGTACTTCAGCTTCAAGTTCGACCCGCGCGCCATTCCCGAGCTGCCCAAGCCGGTGCCGAAGTTCGAGATCTTCGTCTATTCGCCACGGGTTGAAGGCGTGCACCTGCGTTTCGGCAACGTCGCTCGCGGCGGCCTGCGCTGGTCCGACCGTGAAGAAGACTTCCGTACCGAAGTGCTCGGCCTGGTAAAAGCCCAGCAAGTGAAGAACTCGGTGATCGTGCCGGTGGGCGCCAAGGGCGGCTTCCTGCCGCGTCGCTTGCCATTGGGCGGCACCCGGGACGAGATCGCGGCCGAAGGCATTGCCTGCTACCGCATCTTCATTTCCGGTCTGTTGGACATTACCGACAACCTGAAAGACGGCGCCCTGGTGCCGCCGGCCAACGTCGTGCGTCATGACGACGATGACCCGTACCTGGTGGTCGCGGCGGACAAGGGCACTGCGACCTTCTCCGACATCGCCAACGGCATCGCCATCGACTACGGTTTCTGGCTGGGTGACGCGTTCGCGTCCGGTGGTTCGGCCGGTTATGACCACAAGAAAATGGGCATCACCGCCAAGGGCGCGTGGGTGGGTGTGCAGCGTCACTTCCGTGAGCGCGGCATCAACGTGCAGGAAGACAGCATCACGGTGGTGGGCGTCGGCGATATGGCCGGTGACGTGTTCGGCAACGGTTTGCTGATGTCGGACAAACTGCAACTGGTCGCGGCCTTCAACCACCTGCATATCTTCATCGATCCGAACCCGAACCCGGCGACCAGTTTCGTCGAGCGCCAGCGCATGTTCGAGCTGCCACGTTCGGCGTGGTCCGACTACGACACCAGCATCATGTCCGAAGGCGGCGGTATCTTCTCGCGCAGCGCGAAGAGCATTGCCATCTCGCCGCAAATGAAAGAACGCTTCGACATCCAGGCCGACAAGCTGACCCCGACCGAACTGCTGAACGCCTTGCTCAAGGCGCCGGTGGACCTGTTGTGGAATGGCGGTATCGGTACTTATGTCAAGGCCAGCACCGAGAGCCACGCCGATGTGGGCGACAAGGCCAACGATGCGCTGCGCGTCAACGGCAACGAGCTGCGCTGCAAGGTGGTGGGCGAGGGCGGTAACCTCGGCATGACCCAACTGGGTCGTGTGGAGTTCGGCCTCAATGGCGGCGGTTCCAACACTGACTTCATCGACAACGCCGGTGGCGTGGACTGCTCCGACCACGAAGTGAACATCAAGATCCTGCTCAACGAAGTGGTGCAGGCCGGCGACATGACCGACAAGCAGCGCAACCAGTTGCTGGCGAGCATGACCGACGAAGTCGGCAGCCTGGTGTTGGGCAACAACTACAAGCAGACCCAGGCCCTGTCCCTGGCTGCGCGCCGTGCCTACGAGCGTGCCGCCGAGTACAAGCGCCTGATGAGCGACCTGGAAAGCCGTGGCAAGCTGGACCGCGCCATCGAGTACCTGCCGACCGAGGAGCAGCTCACCGAGCGCGCCGCCACCGGCAAGGGCTTGACCCGTCCGGAACTGTCGGTGTTGATCTCGTACAGCAAGATCGACCTCAAGGAAGCGCTGCTCAAGTCGCTGGTGCCGGATGACGACTACCTCACCCGTGACATGGAGACCGCGTTCCCACCGAGCCTGGTGGCCAAGTTCGGCGAGGCCATGCGTCGCCACCGCCTCAAGCGCGAGATCGTCAGCACCCAGATCGCCAACGACCTGGTCAACCACATGGGCATCACTTTCGTTCAACGACTCAAAGAGTCGACCGGCATGAGCCCGGCGAACGTGGCGGGCGCTTATGTGATCGTGCGTGACATCTTCCATCTCCCACACTGGTTCCGTCAGATCGAAGCCCTGGATCACCAGGTCTGCGCCGACGTGCAACTGGAGCTGATGGATGAG
Source organism: Pseudomonas sp. MWU15-20650 (assembly GCF_023242475.1). Classification (GTDB taxonomy): domain Bacteria; phylum Pseudomonadota; class Gammaproteobacteria; order Pseudomonadales; family Pseudomonadaceae; genus Aquipseudomonas. The sequence goes on from NZ_JALJFG010000009.1 coordinate 86,128, forward strand.
CTGATGCGCCTGGGCCGTCGCGCTACGCGCTGGTTCCTGCGCAGCCGTCGTAACGAGCAGGACGCCGGGCGTGACACCGCGCACTTCGGTCCGCACCTGGCCGCGTTGGGCCTCAAGCTCGACGAACTGCTGGAAGGCCCGACCCGCGAAGGCTGGCAGACCCGTTACAAGGCTTACACCGAAGCCGGCGTACCGGAGTTGTTGGCACGCATGGTTGCAGGGACGACTCACCTGTATACCTTGCTGCCGATCATCGAAGCCGCTGACGTGACGGGGCACGATGCCGCCGAGGTGGCCAAAGCCTACTTCGCCGTTGGCAGTGCACTGGACTTGCCGTGGTACCTGCAGCAGATCAGCGACCTGCCGGTTGCCAACAACTGGCAGGCTGCGGCCCGCGAAGCCTTCCGCGACGACGTGGACTGGCAGCAGCGGGCGATCACCATCTCGGTACTGCAAATGGCCGACGCGCCACAAGACATGGAAGCCCGCGTGGCCCTGTGGCTTGAGCAGCACCAGGACATGGCTGATCGCTGGCGCGCGATGATGGTGGAGATTCGTGCTGCGGTCGGCACGGACTACGCCATGTACGCGGTCGCCAACCGTGAGTTGCTGGACCTGGCGTTGAGCGGTCAGTCGGTGCTGCAACCGGCTTGATCCTGCGGTAAAACAAAAGCCCCCGTATCGAGAGATACGGGGGCTTTTTGTTGGAATACGATGTATCAAACGCCAGCGGAGCCATGTGGGAGGGGGCTTGCTCCCGATGGCGGTGACTCAGTCATAGCGATGTCGATTGACACTCCGCTATCGGGAGCAAGCCCCCTCCCACCGTTTGATTTCCATTTGACTTGGGATCAGTGGTGCTTGAGTAACTTGCTTTCCAGGTGATCCAGGTGTTGGGTCATCAGGGGCGCTGCGGTGCTTGAGTCACGTTGCTCAATCGCCTCGACAATCGCCACGTGCTCCTGCCACGCGCAATACGTGCAGGCCTGGGCCTCATACTGGGCAATGATCAATGTGGGAGGGGGCTTGCTCCCGATAGCGGTGTATCCGTCAATGTATTCGGCGACTGACACGCTGCAATCGGGAGCAAGCCCCCTCCCACCGTTTGATTTCCATTGACTTGGGATCAGTGGTGCTTGAGTAGCTTGCTTTCCAGGTGATCCAGGTGTTGGGTCATCAGGGTCGCTGCGGTGCTTGAGTCGCGTTGCTCAATCGCCTCGACAATCGCGACATGCTCTTGCCACGCGCAATACGTGCAGGCCTGAGTCTCATACTGGGCAATGATCAGCGACGTCAACGGCACCAGGCTGTTGAGAAACTGCGCCAATGGCGCGTTGCCTGCCATCGCCGCCAATTGCAGGTGAAACTCCCCCGACAACCGAATCGCCGGCCCACGCTGGTCGCGTTCGATACAGTCGCGTTCGCGCGCGATCAACTCGTGCAGTTGGCGAATCTGCTGGGGCGTGGCCTGGGCGCACGCCAGTTGCACCACGGTCATTTCGGTGAGACGCCGGGCTTCCAGAATCTGCCGGGTTTGTTGCGCATCCGGTGCAGCCACTTGGGCGCGTTGGTTGGGACGCAGGATGACCACCTGCTGGTGGGACAGCTTGGCCAATACACGGCGGATGACACTGCGGCTCACGCCAAAGGTTTCACCCAGGCTTTCTTCGGTAAAACGGCTGGCCGGAGCGATGCGTTGCTCGAGGATCGCGTCGAACAGCCGTGGGTAGATATCGTCCACCGAGGGCTTTTTACCGGCCACCAGGCGCATGGTGGGCAGGGCGTTGACGACTGGATTGCGTTGCACGGCGTGAGCGGTCATGGCCTGTCTCCAAAAAATCAACTGCCCAGATGGTCGTCCGGGATATTCAAGCGAATGCCCATGCGCAGGCCTTCCTGAAGGATGTGCCGACGCATTTCGGCACTGGCCAGGGCGCTGTTCTTGTTGCGGATGGCGCGCACCATGGCTTCATTTTCCTGCAGGCGTTCGGCCAGGTGTTCAGGCGAATTGCGCAGCACTTGGGCGCTTTGCTTGAGTGCGGTGCTGGTTTGCTGCACCACGTTCTGGAAAATCGGGTTGGACGTCAGCGCGAACAGCTCTTCGTGAAAGCCGATATAGGCATTCATGCCCGCTTCGGCGTCACCCGCGTCCAGGGCTTCGCGCATGTCCATGAGCGTGAGGCGCAATTGGCCGACTTCCTTGCTGCTGATGGACTGGGCCACCAAGCCGACAATGAACGGCTCGAGGGTGTAGCGCAGTTGCAGGATGTCTTCGAGGCTGGCCTCGGCGACTGCATCGTTCGATTGCGGTTCGCTGACGCTGGTTTCCAGTACCACCACGCCTTTGCCGGGCATGGAACGCACCAGGCCGAGGGTTTCCAGCACAATCACGGCTTCACGCAGGCTCGGGCGGCTGATGCCCATCTGCTCGGCCAGTTCACGCTGGCCGGGCAGCATTTCGCCGCGCCGCCACTGGCCACGCGCCAGGGCTGCGCGCAGTTTCTCTACGACTGAATTGACGACAGTTGAGGTGCTGATCACTTCAAAGTTTCCTTGATGTTGCAAATACGATTGCCAAGTGGGTGATGAACAATATGTGGGAGGGGGCAAGCCCCTTCCCACCGTTGAACTGTGTCACCCATGTAACTGGGTCAGAACTCCTGATGCGCCGGCAGCACCGGCTTTTTGGCCTGGAAGGCATAACCTTGCTGGCCGTCGAGCACCTTGTTGGCGCGCTGGATATCGATGTCTTTTTCCCAACGGGCAATGGCCACGGTGGCAACGCAATTGCCGATCAGGTTAGTCATCGCGCGGCCGATGCCCATGAACCAATCCACCGCCAGTACCAGCACCAGGCCGACCACTGGGATCGCCGGGATGGCGGTGAGTGTTGCCGCAAGAATCACCAGCGCCGAGCCCGGAATACCGTGGGCACCTTTGGAGGTAATCAGCGATACCAGCAAGATGGTCAGCAAGTCGGTCATCGACAGCGGCGTGCCGGTGGCGTTGGCGATAAACACAATGGCCAGGGTCAGGTAGATCGAGAACCCGTCGAGGTTGAACGAATACCCGGTCGGAATCACCAGGCCCACGGTGGAGCTGCCAATCCCCAGGTGCTCCAGTTTACGCATGATCTGTGGCAACACGGCGTCGGAGGAGGCGGTGCCCATCACGATCAGCAGTTCTTCGCGCAGGTACTTGAGCAACGGCAGGATGCGCAGGCCCGACAGGCGCATCACCAGCCCCAGGATCAACCCGACGAAGGCAAAGCAGGTCAGGTAGAACAACCCCACCAGGCTACCCAGGTGTTGCAGTGAGTCCAGGCCGTACGTGCTGGTGGTGAAGGCAATCGCACCGAACACGCCAATCGGCGCCAGGCGCACGATCATGCCCATGATACGGAAGATCACATGGCTCAGTTCGTTGATCAGGCGCGAGATGCCGGACGCGGCTTCGCCCACCAGGTTCAACGCACTGCCAAACAGTACCGAGAACAACAGCACTTGCAGTACGTTGTTGTCGGCGAACGCGCCGATCACCGAGTTGGGGATCAGCTCCATCAGGAACTGGCTGGTGCCCCGCAGGTGCTGGCCCTTGTCGGCCAGTTCATTTAAACCTGCGGACGAAAGCTGCTCCAGGTGGATGTTGGCGCCAGTGCCGATGCCCGTGCTGAAGGCCATGATCAGGCCCAGCACCAGGGCGACGGTGGTGAGTACTTCAAAGTAAATCACCGACTTGAGGCCGATGCGCCCGACTTTTTTCAAGTCGCCGGCGCCGGAAATGCCGCTGACCACCACACAGAATACGATCAGGCCAATCAGCATCTTGATCAGCTTGATAAAGCCGTCACCCAGGGGTTTGAGTTGCGAGGAGAATTCAGGAAGGGCCAAGCCGCACACTACGCCCAGGATCAGGCCAATGACGACTTGCAGGAAAATCGAACGCGAGCACCATCTGAGCATGGGAGGGATCTCTATTCGGTGCCCTGGTGGTTCCAGGGCTTAATTGTTGTGGTCTTACCGGTAAGTCCAGTGCGGGGCCAGTCTACGCCTGGAATTTTTCAAATCACAAGTAAATATTCGGCGGTTGGCAGGTCCCGGTCTGACCAGTTGGTCGGTAAGGGTGATGCTTGAGCGGTTGGCCGGGTTTAAATATTTTTGCGTATCATCGGCCATCGGCACGCGAGGTGATGAATGGATCCATCAGGACTGACAACGGACGGAGCAGGGTGCACCCATTGCACCTGGCGCAACGCGGCGGCCGAATACCCGCATTACCACGACCACGAGTGGGGCGTGCCGGTGGCGGATGACATCCAGTTGTACGAGAAGATCTGCCTGGAGGGGTTTCAGGCGGGGATGGCGTGGATCACCATCCTGCGCAAGCGTGAGCGCTTTCGGCAGGTGTTCGAGGGTTTTGATTTCCGGCGGGTGGCGCACTACAACGAGGCTGATATCGAGCGCTTGATGAGCGACCCGGGCATCGTGCGCAATCGGGCGAAGATCGTCTCCACCATCAACAATGCGCGCCGGGCGTGCGAGCTGGTGGATGAGACGGGGTCGTTGGCGCGCTGGCTGTGGGCGTTCGAGCCCGGTGAGCATGAGCGCCCGGCCGTGGTGGACATGGCCTATTGGAGCGCCAACCCGACGTCACCGGCTTCGGTGCGCTTGTCCAAAGCCTTGAAAAAGCGCGGTTGGACCTATGTTGGCCCAACCACGATGTACGCCTTGATGCAGGCGATGGGGATGGTCAATGATCACTTGGAAGGCTGCGCCTGCCGGCCACAGATCGAAGCGCTGCGCCAGCAGTTCCAGCGGCCTTGAAGGTGTCGACACCCACCCATCGACCGCGCGGCTAGCCAATCTGCTGGAGAATATCGCGGACCCTGTCCAGCGCCGGGTCGATGTCGAGGGTTTCGATGGCACCGAAACCGATGATCAAGCCTGCACGCACGGGCGTGTCGTGGAAGAACACGTTCAACGGGTACAACCCCACATCCGCCTGGCGCGCCCGTTCCATCAGCAGCGGGATGTTCACGGCCACTGTGCACAGTGCCGCCATGTGGAACCCGGCCACGCTGGGCACGGCTTCAAGCCAGGGCGAGAGGTCACCCGCCAGGCGCTGCAAGATGCGCTCGCGGCGTCCGGCATACACGCTGTGACAGCGGCGAATGTGCTTTTGCAGGTAGCCTTCGCTGATGAACTTGGCCAGTGCCCATTGCGGCAGAGTCGAGCTGTGCTGGTCGGTCAATTGCTTGGCCTTGAGCACCGCACCATAAATCGCCGGCGGCAGCACCGCGTAGCCCAGGCGCAGCTCGGGTAGCAGGGTTTTGGAGAACGTGCCCACGTAGGTCACGACGCCACGGGTGTCCATGCTTTGCAGGGAGTCGGTGGGGCGGCCTTCGTAGCGGAACTCGCTGTCGTAGTCGTCTTCGATGATGATCGCACCGAGCTCGATGGCCCTTGCCAGCAGGGCCTCGCGGCGTGGCAGGCTCATGGGCATGCCGAGTGGAAACTGGTGGGACGGGGTCACGTAGATCAGCCGCGTGCCATCCGGGATCAGGTCGACCTGCATGCCGTGCTCGTCCACCGGCACGCCTGCAACGCGGGCGCCCATGGCCAGGAACAACTGGCGTGCAGGGCTGTAGCCGGGGTCTTCCATGGCGACGATCGTGCCCGGCTCCACGACCACGCGTGCAATCAAGTCCAACGCCTGTTGCGCGCCGTTGGTGACCACCACGTCACTGGCGCCGCATTTCACCCCGCGGGAGAAGGCGATATGCCCGGCGATGGCGTCGCGCAGTGCCGGCAAACCTTCCGGCTGGCTGTAGAAGCCACTGTCTTGGGCGATACGGCGCAATGCATCCTGGGTGCAGCGCCGCCATTCATCCTGGGGGAATTGATTGCGCGTGGTCGCGCCGCCGATAAATTCGTAGCGCAGGATGTTGTCACGTAGCGGGTGGCGCATGGGCGAGGGCAACGCCGCCCATTTGGCCAGGTTGGCGGCGCACGCCAGGTCGGTCGCGGTTTGCTGGCGGTCGGGCTGCGGTGCCCACGCATTGACGAAGGTGCCCCGGCCAATCTTGCCAACCAGCAGACCTTCGTACGTCAAGGTGGCGTAGGTGTCGGACACCGTCTTGCGGGATACGCCTAACTGTTCGGCGAGCAGTCGGCTGGGAGGCAGTTGCGCACCTGCCGAGAGTCGCCCGGCGCAGATGGCTTCGCGTAATTGCTGATAAAGCTGGGCAGCCAAGTCCTTGCGGCCGTTGATGACAATGTGCAATTCCATGTTTCATCCTGGGACAGATCGATCTGCGCCAAGGTTACGCGTAAATCGATCCGTAGAAACCCAGGCGATGTCAGGACAGGAAGCCACCGTCCACATTCAGCGACACGCCAGTGGTGTAGCTCGACGCATCACTGGCCAGGTACAACACTGCGCCGGCCATTTCGCTGGGGTCAGCCACACGCTTGAGTGGAATCTGGGCCAGCGCCATTTTCAGGATCGAGTCGTTCTTGACCAGTGCCGAGGCGAACTTGGTGTCGGTCAGGCCCGGCAACAGCGCGTTGCAACGGATACCGAATGCCGCGCATTCCTTGGCAAACACCTTGGTCATATTGATCACGGCGGCCTTGGTCACCGAGTAGATGCCCTGGAACACGCCCGGCGAGATGCCATTGATCGAGGCCACGTTGATGATGCTGCCGCCGCCGTTCTCGCGCATCAGCTTGCCGGCTTCCACCGACATGAAGAAGTAGCCGCGAATGTTCACGTCGACGGTCTTCTGGAAGGCTCCCAGGTCAGTGTCCAGCACGTTGCAGAACTGCGGGTTGGTGGCGGCATTGTTGACCAGGATATCCAGGCGGCCGAACTGTTCACGAATACCGGCGAACACTTGGGTGATCTGCTCCATTTCACCAATATGGCAAGCAATGGCGGTGGCTTTGCCGCCGTCGGCAATGATCGCGTCAGCCACATGCTGGCAGCCTTCCAGCTTGCGGCTGGAGACGATCACATGGGCGCCTTGTTGGGCCAGCAACTTGGCGATGGCTTCGCCAATGCCACGGCTGGCGCCGGAAACGAAAGCAATTTTGCCGTCAAGGTCGAACAGGTTGGTCTTGGACATAGGGTTTCCTTTAGAGGGCTGATTTGCCGATGACATTCAGGCTCATTTGCTCCAGCAGCGTGTTCATGTGGATGAACTGGGCAAAGCGTTTGTCCTGGGTCTGGCCGTGGAAGAAGCGGTAGTAGATCTGCTGCACGATGCCGGCCAGGCGGAACAGGCCGTAGGTGTAGTAAAAGTCGAAATTGTCGATCTGGATGCCGGCGCGCTCGGCGTAGTAGTCGACAAACTGGCGGCGGGTGAGCATGCCCGGGGCATTGCTCGGTTGGCGCCGCATCAGTTGCACCGGCGCAGGGTCGCCAGCCTCGATCCAATAGGCGAGGGTGTTGCCCAGGTCCATCAGCGGGTCGCCCAGGGTGGTCAGTTCCCAGTCCAGCACACCGATGATCTGCATCGGGTTGTGCGGGTCGAGGATGACGTTGTCGAAGCGGTAGTCGTTATGCACGATGCTGGAGGTCGGATGGTCGGCCGGCATCTTGTCGTTAAGCCACGCGCGCACGGTCTCCCAGCGCGGGGCGTCGGGGGTCAGGGCTTTCTCGTAGCGCTCGCTCCAGCCGCGAATCTGGCGCTGCACATACCCTTCGGGTTTGCCCAGGTCGGCCAGGCCGCAGGCCGTGTAGTCAACCTGGTGCAGTTCGACGAATTTGTCGATGAAGCTTTTGCACAAGGCGTCGGTCTTGGTCGTGTCCAGGCCCAGTTCGGCCGGTACGTCGGAGCGCAGGATGATGCCCTTGACGCGCTCCATCACATAGAACTCGGCGCCGATCACCGACTCATCGGTGCAGTGCACATACGCCTTGGGGCAATACGGGAAGCCATCCTTAAGCTGATTGAGAATGCGGTATTCGCGGCCCATGTCGTGGGCGGACTTGGCCTTGTGACCAAACGGCGGGCGGCGCAGCACAAACTCCTGGCCCGGGTATTCCAGCAGGTAAGTCAGGTTCGATGCACCGCCGGGGAACTGGCTGATCTTGACCTCGCCGCTCAAGCCGGGAATGTGGGCCTTGAGGTAGGGATCGATCAGGCTGGCATCAAGTTCTTCGCCTGGGCGAATCTGGGTCGATTGGTCGTTAAGCGCCATGCTTATCCCTTCTGCTTATTTTAAAGGCCTTGGACTATTGGCTAATCTAATGCGCGTCGCCGCCCAGCGACAAGGTCAGGGCGGCTTAATAGGTTAGCGTGTTGGGGGATGATCATCCGGCTTGATGCGCTTAAATCACCAGGGTGGCGCGGCCGCCGGGGTTGCAGGATAGATTGGCGCCGATGTCGACTTTCGCCAGGTCGATACCCAGACCGGCGAGCAGGTTATTGACCAGCGGGTCGAGCAGCGGGCTGAGCAGGCCGGAGATGACCCCGCTGAGCAGGTTCAGGACGCCGGTCAACACGTCGACCACCAAGCCAAGTACCCACCCTAGCAGCCCGCCGAGGGTGGGTGTATGGCTGGCCAGCCGGATGCCATTGAGGGTATCGCTCAAGCTGCCGACGACGTTATTGGCGCTGAAACTGAAGTAGCTGGGCGGTTGTTTCACCTCGGGCGGCGAGACGTAGACATGCGTTCGGGTCGTCTTGGCGACGCTGCTGTCGACCCTCAGGCTAAGGCCGCCGACCGCATAGGGCTGCCTGGGATCGCACGCGCCGTTGCTGCAAGTCCTGACCCCCAGGTCGAGCAACGGGAAGTCGTCGACTTTCAGGGTTTGGGACGAGGAAAACAGGTTTTGCGGGTCGATCTGGCCCACCATCAATCTCACCGCTGAGGTGGTGCCTGACACGGAGAGTGATTTGTCCGCAGGGCCGTTGCAGCGGTAACCGGTGACGTAGCTGCTGCCGCTGGCGGCTTCCAGGGCGATATCGATTTGTGTGCCGACATTGGGGTCCAGGGAACTGCCCAGCAGAAAACCGACCAGGCCGGTGACGGCGTCGATAACTTTGTTGAGCCCATCAATGACGGGCAGTTTCACGGAAACCAACGTGCGGACTTGCGCCGTCCTGACGAAAATCGGTTGAGTGGCGATCAACTGCGGGTTACCGATGGCCGAAATCTGGGCGGGCTCGATGACCCGGGTCTTGACCGTGATGTTCAGCAGGCCCAGCACATCCACCGGCAACTCGACCGCCACCGCGCTGGCCTTGTTCGATAACTGCACAACCCCCTGGATCAGGTTGAACAGTTGCAGGTTGATGTCCAGGGCGCTCTTGTCCGTGCCATTTTGGATGTTGACCAGGTCACCCAGGTGCAGGATCTGCGTGCCCGGTGCTATCAGCTTGATCGCTTCGAGGTTATTGATCACGACCTGGACCGCATTACCGCCCAGCTTGAGTACATCGATAGCGGCCTGGATCAGCTGGCCGACGGTGGCGTCGGTCTTGAGTAGCTGATCGTAGTTGCCTGCACTGACATTCAGGCGAATAGCCAAGGCATCCAGATAGCTGAGCAAGCTGATGTTGGTGTTGATCAGGCCATTCCAGCCCACGGCATCCAGTTGCAACTTCCCGCCGAGCAGGCCGCCGATCAGGGCGTTGAGCGCAGCAGACTTGGTACTGTCCACGCTCAGCAGGGTGCTGCGAACCGTCAGTGTCGCCACCGGCGGGGACGGTGCGGCCGCTACTGCCGTAGCACTCAATAGCGTGGTGAGGCTGACGGGCTGCGTTGAAAACAAGGTCAGGATGCCGTGGGCAATGCTGGTGGCCACGCGATGGGTGGTGATCACGCGGATGGCCTCGGCTTTGCTCGGGTCGCTGTTGAAGGTGCGCATAAAGTCTGCGCCCGTGGCCAAGGTGCCGCAGGCAACGGCCAGGGTACGATTGGCATCGACTGTGAAGTGATTGCGCTGCGCGCTCTGCGTCGCAAATTGCGCCGCGTTATTGTCCGGCGCCGCGCAGTTGCCGCCCCGGCTGACTGCTTCCAGCGCCGCGGTATCGGCGACGCGCTGCAATTTGCGTTTTTCCAGGTAGAGTCGGCCACTGTCGACCACCAGCAGCAGGAACAACAGGGCAAGCCCCAGGGTTATTGCGCCGATCAGGCCAATGGCGCCGCGTTGGCGGGCCGGGCCGAGTCCGTGGCCAAACATTGTGCGTTCCTTCGCCGGTCCTGCACCGACGTCCTGAGCCTACCCGCAAGAAAGTGTAGTCAGGTTTTGCCCCGTCGCTGGCCAATCGCTACTAGTTGCGTGGTGGTAGCGTCACCGGCGTCAGCACCGGCCGGCCGGCGAAGTATTCCACCAGGTTATCGGCTACCCGCTGCACGGTGTCATGCGCAGCTTCCGGCGACAAACCGGCCACATGCGAGGTGAGCACGGTATTGCTCAGGCGCTTGAGGGCGTCGGGCACTTTGGGCTCATCGTCGAATACATCCAGCGCTGCGCCGCCAATGCGCCGTTGCTCCAATGCGGCGATCAGGTCGGCGGTCACCACCACGCTGCCGCGGCCGATATTCACCAGGTAGCCGTGCGGCCCGAGGGCGTCCAGCGCGTCTCGGTCGATCAAGTGACGGGTGCTGGCACCGCCGGGGGTGGCCAGGATCAGGAAGTCCGACGTGCGAGCCAGCTCCACGGCGGTCGCGCAGTAGGTGTAGTCCACATCATCGCGAGGCTGGCGGTTGTGATAACTCACCTCCATGCCAAACCCGAGGGCGGCGCGCTTGGCGATCTCCATGCCTACCGCGCCGAGTCCGAGAATGCCCAGTTGCTTACCGGCCAGGGAAGGGCGCATCACCTTCGGCCATTCGCTGCGCCGCACAGACGCATCCGTCTGCGGGATGCCACGCACCAGCGACAGCAGCAAGGCCATGGCATGGTCGGCCACCGACGGCGCATTCACCCCGGCGCCGTTGGTCACCACGATTCCTCGGTTGCTCGCCGCTTGCAGGTCCACGTGTTCGTAGCCGGCGCCGATCACACAGATGATCTCCAGCAGCGGCAGTGCGGCGATTTCGTCGGCATACAAGCCCAGCGGGCCACGGGTCAGCACGGCCTTGATCTGCCCGCCGTGGGCCTTGATCGCTTGGGCGCGTTCAGCAGGTGTCGGTGCCAGAATCACGTGAAAGTCGTTGCTCTCGATGATCTGCAGGTATTCGTTGATGGTTTCAACCAGGACCAGAACAGTGGTGGGCATGGGGCAGCTCTCCGGTGAGTTCGATGCCCGGATTATGCTGCATTTTTGTTGCGCGAAATGCCGAGGGCCTGAGAAAGCGCCACTGATTGTGCAAAAAGTGCCAGCGTCTCGGCGAGTGGGAGACGCTGTTTGCACGCGCGCGAATTAATTATTTAGCGGGTGCGGGTTTGCGTACCTTGCTCTGTTCTGCCGCTACGATGTCCATGTAATCGTAGGTAGGAAAGAACTCAGTCCTGAAGGGCCCCCAGGCAGAGCGTTCGATGGCGAGATTGACTTCTCGCAGGCGCGAGGCGGGGAAGCGTAGAACGATGACGTGACCGATCCCCATGGCGATGTTCCAACTGACAATCTCGACCCCTTCAGGAGGAAACACTTTAAAGAGTTCCTGCTCGGTGAGTTTGGCTCTTATTTCGTTCAAATTGCGAGACTGGTCATGTTTGAGGAAGACGGTCAACATGACGGCATTGTCCGCACTGATGGCGACCGTTTTTTCGGGCGCGGAAGCCTGTGCATGAAGGGCGCCTGAAACAAGGGTAGAGAGTAATAGAACAGACGCCAATAAAGGCTTTAATAGTGTTTTCATTGTGTGAGGCCTTTTTATGAGTGTTGTCGCGAGTCGTGAATTGAGCGTTGAGGGCTAGTGTGTGGGAGTGGTGGTGACTGACCCTGTGTAGGGGGCATGAACCACATGTATTCGAACAAGAGGGTTGGCGTCGATCATGTCGCGCGGTACTTCACGAGAATAAGTGAATTCTTGAGTGTTCAGCGTTTCAAGTTGCCTGACGATCGTTCTCGTCGGCCCGTTGTCGGGTATCAGGATATGGCTTTTCTTGTCACCGGTGACCATGAAGTAACCGCCGCCGCCGTTGTCGTATTTTGATAGCCCGGTATCGGCGTAGAAAAATTCGTAGCGATTACGCTCGGGGTCCCACGCTGATATTCCAACGACACCTGGGTACGTGTCCTTTACGTCGATCTCCGGGGCGCCCTCTATATAAACTTTTGTAGTCAGCCAGCGGGGGGATGTCCCCAAGGCCTTGGCGTCGGAGTTTTCTACTGCCGGGTGTGCTTGACTGGTCAACGGGCTGAGTATTCCGGCGGAAAGTATCAGGGTGAAGAGAAGGCTGTGTTTATTCATGAAGTGGCTCCTGGCAAGTTAGGCGTTTGATTTTGTTGTCGGGGGTTTAGAGGCCTTTATTGTTTGCGCTGAACTGGAATATAGGCGTGATAGGAGGGGCTCTCAATACCTGGGAAAATCCCTGTAACAAAAGCTGGAGTAAACCTAAGTTCGAACGAAATAGGGTGGCTTACTGTATGTAAGACTTCTCTTATATACGAAGGCGTTAACTTAAATCGATAGTGGGTTTCTGCCGGCGGCTTACCACTGGAGAGTGTTGAGTGACTGGGTGTGTTTAAACAAATTGCCAGCTCTTCGCCGCCCTTGGATGATCGGCCCATGAACCGATTTCAGCTGACCGGTTGATACGACGATCTGACCGTGAAGGATCAACGGGGCCGCTGATAAACCGCCTTCAAACCCCTGCACTGCAGCGCCGTTCCTCAGCTAAGTCTTTGCTTCTTCACAAGAATCCCGGACAATCGCGCCCTTGTTACGGCTGGGGCGCTGCCTGTCAGGTTTTTCTGACTCGTCCCGGCTGTGGAAATGCGGAGATCCGACCGGATGAATGATCAGGCCAATAGCGTCGACGAACGCTATGCAACGACACCTGCAACCCTCACAAGCTGGAGCCGCCAGGACACCACCTGGATGCTCGGCCTGTTCGGCACCGCCATTGGCGCCGGTACTTTGTTTCTGCCGATCAACGCGGGCCTGGGGGGCTTCTGGCCGCTGGTGATCCTGGCGTTGCTGGCGTTCCCGATGACGTTCTTTGCCCACCGTGGGCTGACCCGTTTCGTACTGTCAGGCCGCGATGGTTCCGACATCACTGACGTGGTCGAAGAGCATTTCGGCATCAAGGCCGGTGCGCTGATCACCTTGCTGTACTTCTTCGCGATCTTTCCTATCCTGCTGATCTACAGCGTGGCACTGACCAACACCGTCAGCAGCTTCATGGAACACCAACTGCACATCATGCCGCCGCCGCGGGCGATCCTGGCGTTTGTGCTGATTCTCGGCCTGCTGGCCGTGGTGCGTTGCGGTGAGCAAGTCATCGTCAAGGCCATGAGCCTGATGGTGTATCCGTTTATCGTCGCCTTGCTGTTTCTGGCGGTGTACCTGGTTCCGCACTGGAATGGCGGCATCCTCAGTACCGCCAGTGAGGTTCCGGCGCCGTCGGCATTGCTCAGCACCTTGTGGCTGGCGATTCCGGTCATGGTGTTTTCCTTCAACCATTCGCCGATCATCTCGGCCTTCGCGGTTGACCAGAAGCGCCAGTACGGCGCGCACGCCGATGAGCGCAGCTCGCAGATCCTGTCCCGCGCGCACCTGCTGATGGTGGCGATGGTGCTGTTCTTCGTCTTCAGCTGTGTACTGACCCTGTCGCCGGCGCAACTGGCCGAGGCGAAAGCGCAGAACCTGTCGATCCTGTCGTACCTGGCCAACCATTTCGACAACCCGACCATCGCCTTCGCCGCGCCGTTGATTGCGTTCGTGGCGATCGCCAAGTCGTTCCTGGGCCACTACATAGGCGCCAGTGAAGGTCTCAAGGGCCTGGTGGTCAAGACTGGCCGTCGTCCGGCTCCGAAGACCCTGGACCGCATGACGGCTGCGTTCATGCTGGTGGTGTGCTGGATCGTCGCCACGCTGAACCCGAGCATTCTTGGCATGATCGAGACGTTGGGCGGGCCGGTGATTGCGTCGATCCTGTTCCTGATGCCGATGTACGCGATCCGCAAGGTGCCGGCCATGGCCAAGTACCGCGGCCAGGCGTCCAACGTATTTGTCACGGCCGTTGGCCTGGTGGCGATTACTGCGTTGATTTACTCGCTGCTGTCCTGACGCCAGGCAGTACCGAACCGAAGCCGATTCGCACACCGCGAATCGGCTTTTTTTTTGCGCTAAATAAACTGGGCAACCAATGAGGGCTAAGCTGTCGGCTTATTGCTTCCTTTTTGGAGTTCTCCATGGCTCGACCTCGCCCGCAACTGGTTACAGGCAAGCTGGAAAAGCTGCACCCCACTCAATTGACGGTCGGCATGGCTGAAGTCGCCACCAAGCGCGCGGCCTGGACCAAGCTCAAGCGTAAAGAACGCGCCGCCGCCCTCGACAAACACTGGTTTCCTTGCGTGTTGGGGCCGGATGAGCGCTATTACATTACCGACCATCACCACTTCGGCCTGGCCCTGTTGCTGGAAGAGGTCAAGAGCGTGTCGCTGTTGCTGCTCAAGGATTTGTCCTTCGTGGAGCGCAACACCTTCTGGAATGTCATGGCGTTCAATCAATGGGTGCATCCCTACGATGCGCGGGGCCTGCGGCGAACTTACGAAGCTATTCCCCGCAAGATCACCGACCTTCAGGATGATCCCTACCGCAGCCTGGCGGGCATGTTGCGCACGGCCGGTGGTTACGCCAAAGACGCGACGCCGTTCAGTGAGTTCCTGTGGGCGGACTTTTTTCGCAGTCGCATCGGTAGCGATGTGGTGGCCCAACCGAACGCCAAGCTGTTGAATAAAGCGATGACCCTGGCACGCACCCAGGAAGCACGTTACTTGCCAGGATGGGTTGGGCCGATTGAAAACTGAAGCCGATAACCTTATTGCTGCTCAGCCCAACCGTACCCAAGACATACTCGCCGGGTTATCCATTGCCGGGCTGCTGCTGCCGGAGGCCGTGGCGTATTCGAGTATCGCCGCGCTGCCACCCCAGACCGGTGTCATTGCCTTGTTCGCCGGGTTAGTGTGCTACGGCGTGTTCGGCACCAGTCGTTTCGCGATTGTGTCGGCCACGTCGTCTTCGGCGGCAGTATTAGCCGCCGCCACCGCCAGCCTGGCGGGTGGCGATCCGGCATTGCGGCTGACCCTGGCGTTCGGTTTGGTATTGATCGTCGGCGTACTGTTCCTGCTGGCCGGGTTATTCAAGCTGGGCGGCGTGACCTCGTTTATTGCCAAGCCGGTGCTGCGCGGTTTTGCCTTCGGCCTGGCACTGACCATCATCCTCAAGCAGCTGGCCAGTGTGGTGGGCGTGCACCTGAGCGACAACAACCTGGTCCGCTTCCTGCCGCAGTTGCTGGAGCAGTTGCCGAGTTGGAACTGGCCGGCTGCGCTGGTCGCGGCGGTGGCGCTGCTGGTGTTGTGGCTGTGCGCACGCATCCCGCGCCTGCCGGGTGGGTTGTTGGTGGTGGTGCTGGGTATTGTTGCCGGGCAGTTTCTGGACCTGCAAGCCCATGGCGTGGCGCTGATTGGCCTGATTGATTTGCGCCTGGAACTGGGGCATTTCCCGGTGTTGCCGTTCGCCGACTGGCTGCGCCTGGGGGAGCTGGCGTTTGCCTTGGTCATGATCCTGTACGCGGAGTCCTACGGCTCGATCAGCTCGTTCGCCCTTAAACACGGTGACCGTGTGTCCTCCAACCGCGACCTGCTGGCACTGGGAGCGGCTAACCTGGTGTCCGGGTTGTTCCACGGTATGCCGGCCGGTGCCGGGTATTCGGCGACGTCGGCCAACGAGGCGGCGGGTGCCGGCTCACGGCTGGCGGGGATCGTCGCGGCGCTGGTGGTGCTGGTGATCGTGTTGACCGTGCTGCCCTATGTGGCGCTGACGCCCGAGCCGGTGTTGGCGGCTATCGTCATCTACGCGCTGGGCCGCGGCTTGAGCCTGCAACCTTTGGGGCGTTACTTCCTCTGGCGGCGCGACCGTTTGCTGGTGATCTGTGCCGTGGCGGCGGTGCTGGTGCTGGGCGTGCTGGATGGTTTGCTGGCGGCCGTGGCGATCAGCGTGGTGTTGATGCTGCGTCAGATGTCGGCAGCAGATATCCAGGTGCTTGGGCGTCTGGGTGAGAGTCATGACTTTGTCGATCGTCAACATCATGCCGATGCCTTGGAAGTGCCGGGCCTGTTGATCGTGCGGCCCAGCGAGGCGCTGTTTTTCGCTAATGCCGAGCGCATCCTGGGAGCGGCCTTGCGCTTGATGCGTCAGTCGACGGTAGAGGTTGTGGTGCTGAGCTTGGAAGAGTCGCCTGACCTTGACGGCACCAGCATCGAAGCGCTGTCGGTGTTTTTTGCACAAGTGCGGGGGGAGGGCAAGCACCTGGTGTTGGCCCGCGTGCGCCATGGGGCGCAGGAAGTGCTGCAAGCCCTGCCGGAAGCGGCAGCGCCGCAAGTGATGCTCACGGCTTTAAGCGTGGACGATGCCGTGCGACTGGCACTGCAGGTCAAATCCCAGGCATAAAAAAACGCCGCGTACCTTGCGATACGCGGCGTCTCTCATATCAACATACCGTTAAGCTTGAATCACCGGGATGTTGGCGCTTGCTGCGATCTTGCGGAACTCAGCGATCTGGTCGAAGTTCAGGTAGCGGTAAACATCACTGGCCATGGTGTCCAGTTTTGCCGCATAGCCCATGTACTCTTCGACGGTCGGCAGGCGACCCAGGGTAGAAGCCACAGCCGCCAGCTCAGCCGAAGCCAGGTAGACGTTCGCACCATCACCCAGGCGGTTCGGGAAGTTACGGGTCGAGGTCGACACAACGGTCGAATTCGGCTCTACACGTGCCTGGTTACCCATGCACAGCGAGCAGCCCGGCATTTCCATGCGCGCGCCAGCCTTGCCGTAGATGCCGTAGTAGCCTTCTTCGGTCAGTTGGTGAGCGTCCATCTTCGTCGGCGGCGACAGCCACAGGCGGGTTGGCAGCTGGCCCTTGACCTGCTCCAGCAACTTACCGGCCGCGCGGAAGTGACCGATGTTGGTCATGCACGAACCGATGAACACTTCGTCGATCTTCTCGCCCGCAACGCTGGACAGCAGACGGGCGTCGTCCGGGTCGTTAGGGGCGCAGAGGATCGGCTCGTTGATGTCGGCCAGGTCGATCTCGATGATTTCGGCGTATTCGGCGTCGGCATCGGCTTCCATCAGCTCCGGGTTGGCAACCCAGGCTTCCATCGCTTGGGCGCGACGTTCCAGGGTACGTGCATCGCCGTAGCCTTCGCCGATCATCCAGCGCAGCAGGGTGATGTTGGAGTTCAGGTACTCGGTGATGGAGTCTTTGGACAGCTTGATGGTGCAACCGGCAGCCGAACGTTCAGCCGAGGCGTCGGACAGCTCGAAAGCCTGTTCCAGCGTCAGGTCGTTCAGGCCCTCGATTTCCAGGATGCGGCCGGAGAAGGCGTTCTTCTTGCCTTTCTTCTCTACGGTCAGCAGGCCAGCCTGGATTGCGTAGTAAGGAATGGCATGAACCAGGTCACGCAGGGTGATGCCAGGTTTCATCTTGCCTTTGAAGCGCACCAGGATCGATTCCGGCATGTCCAGTGGCATGACGCCAGTGGCGGCGGCAAACGCGACCAGGCCAGAACCGGCCGGGAACGAGATGCCCATCGGGAAACGGGTGTGGGAGTCACCACCAGTGCCGACGGTGTCCGGCAGCAGCATGCGGTTCAGCCAGCTGTGGATGATGCCGTCGCCTGGACGCAGCGAAACACCGCCACGGGTCATGATGAAGTCAGGCAGGGTGTGGTGAGTGGTCACGTCGATCGGCTTTGGATAGGCCGCGGTGTGGCAGAACGACTGCATCACCAGATCGGTCGAGAAGCCCAGGCACGCCAGGTCTTTCAGTTCATCACGGGTCATCGGACCGGTGGTGTCCTGGGAGCCCACGGTGGTCATCTTCGGTTCGCAGTAGGTACCTGGACGAACGCCTTTGCCTTCTGGCAGGCCGCATGCCTTGCCGACCATTTTCTGTGCCAGGGTGAAGCCTTTGCCGGTGTCGACCGGGGCTTCAGGCAGCTTGAACAGGTCGGTAGGGCCCAGGCCCAGTTCGGCACGCGCCTTGTCGGTCAGGCCGCGACCGATGATCAGCGGGATACGGCCGCCGGCACGAACTTCGTCCAACAGCACCGGGGTCTTCATTTCGAAGGTGGTCAGGACTTCGTCGGTGCCGTGCTTGCAGACTTTGCCAGCATGCGGGTACAGGTCGATCACGTCGCCCATGTTCATGTTGGTGACGTCGAATTCGATAGGCAGTGCGCCAGCATCTTCCATGGTGTTGTAGAAGATCGGGGCGATCTTGCTGCCGAAGCAGAAACCACCGGCACGCTTGTTCGGCACGTAAGGCACGTCGTCGCCGAAGAACCACAGTACGGAGTTGGTGGCCGACTTACGCGACGAACCGGTACCGACCACGTCACCGACGTAGGCGATCGGGAAACCTTGGCCGCGCATCTCTTCGATCTGCTTCATCGGGCCGGTCTTGCCTTGCTCGTCCGGCACAATGCCTTCACGGGCCATTTTCAGCATGGCCAGGGCGTGCAGCGGGATGTCAGGACGGGACCAGGCATCAGGCGCCGGGGACAGGTCGTCGGTGTTGGTTTCGCCGGTGACCTTGAAGACGCGCAGGCTGATCTTGTCGGCCAGGGTAGGGCGGTTGCGGAACCACTCACCGTCAGCCCAGGACTGGATCACGCCTTTGGCGTGCTCGTTGCCGTTGCGGGCTTTTTCAGCCACGTCGTGGAACGCATCGAACATCAGCAGGGTGTGCTTGAGTTGGGCGGCCGCGACAGGCGCCAGCTCGGCGTCGTCCAGCAGCTCGACCAAAGTCACGATGTTGTAGCCGCCTTGCATGGTGCCAAGCAGTTCAACAGCGCGTTTCTTGTCGATCAGGGGGGAAGTGGCTTCGCCCTTGGCCAGGGCAGACAGGAAACCGGCCTTGACGTAGGCAGCTTCGTCAACACCTGGTGGAATGCGGTTGGTGATCAGGTCAACGAGGAATTCTTCTTCGCCAGCCGGAGGATTTTTCAGCAGCTCGACCAGGCCTGCGGTTTGTTCGGCGTTAAGCGGCTGGGGAACGATACCCAGGGCTGCACGCTCTTCGATATGTTTGCGGTAGGCTTCAAGCACAGTTATTACCCTCATCAGTGGTCCCACGGGACGCTCATCCAGAAATGAACGGCACGCATGCGCTCGGGGGCTTTTTGGGCCGCAAAGCCAGCGCTGCCGGCATTCCTTACAGAAGCTGCTTTCAAAGTTTTACGCCTGCAGAACGGAGCTGATGAGGGTTGGCGCGGTTCTGACCTACCGGGTCAAACCCACGCCAACACCGTTCTGAAGGAACGACTGTGCTCGTGACGCTTTGAAAACAGCTTCCAGCGGATTATTGGCGCCTTACAAGGCCGGATGATTCTACGGCAAAAAAAATCTAAAGGTAAGTTGCCTAACCAAGTTTGCTGGGTGATCAACCTTAGACAAAGGGCTAACATGGCGCACTGTTTCGCTGATCTGCGTGTTGTTGCCCATGTCCAACCAAACCATCAAGACACCCTGCGTCGGCCTGTGCTCCACGGTCTACGGCGATCTCGTGTGCCGTGGCTGCAAGCGTTTCCACCACGAAGTCATTCAGTGGAATGGCTATAACGAAGAAGAAAAGCGTGCGGTTTGGCTCAGGCTCGAACAACTGCTGGTCCAGGTGATGGCCGGCAAGCTGGAAGTCTTCGACCCCAAGACCCTGCGCGGGCAATTGGAGCAACGCAAGATTCGCTTTGTGCCGCATCAGTCCGAATATTGCTGGGCCTATCAGTTGATCGCCCGTGGGGCGCGGGTGATCAATAACCTCGAGGCGTATGGCATGGTGTTGTTGCCGGAGTTTCGCGATTGGGCGTTGCCGCAATTGCGTGATGCCATCGACCGTGAGTTTTTCATCCTGTCCGAGGCCCATTACCAGCGCTACATCGCGCCGGGGTTCTTGAAAGACGCGCTATCTACCTGACAATACACATCAAACCGTGGGAGGGGGCACGCCACAGTGATAGTGTTCCTTCTTAACTGCCTGGCATTAGCAGGCAAGCCCCCTTCCACATTAGGTCCCCAGTGCCTGAAAAATCAGCCTCAGGCCTCGCCAGCCAACGCTTCGAGGTGATCCATCAACGTCTGTGGCTTGAGCACCAGCACGTCGCTTTCCACCGCATCCAGCACCACCTCTGCGGTATTGCCGATCAACGCGCCGGAAATGCCAGTGCGCGCCACGGTGCCAATGATCGTCACCGCCGCCAGCAGGCGATGGGCGATATGCGGTATCAGCACGTCCGCCGGTCCTTCCTTGATATGCAGGTGCGCGTCATCCACGTCGAATTCGGCCTGGAATGCCTGGCACTGCTCGCGATAGCGCGCCTCGATGGTTTCTTTGAGCTGGAATGTCGGGTCTGCGGCCGACAGCATCGGCGATGGATGGGCGCTGATCACGTGTAGCTGCGCCTTGGCCAGGCTGGCGATATCAAACCCGTGGTCGATGATCGAATGGTGCAGTGAACGGTGTTCGCTGTCGGTATTGCCCACGTCGATCGCGGCCAGAATCACACCACCGGCCCATGGCGTCGACGTCTTGACCAGCAGCACCGGGGTAGGGCAGTAGCGCAGCAGTTTCCAGTCTGCGGGCGTCAGCAGGGCTTTCTTCAGTGGGCTGTCGGGAAAATGCTGCTTGATCACCAGCCCACAGCCCTCGGCCTGCTGCACATCGACGATGGTTTCATGCAGGCTGTCATTCCATGCCTGTTCGGTGGTGACGCTGTAGCCGTCTTCCTGCAAACCGGACTTGAGCAGACTCAGCAGTGCCGAATGCTCGTGTTTCTTGTCGCAGATCAGTAAATGCAGGTGCGCGCCGGTGACCCCGGCGATCAGCTTGGCGCGCTTGAGGGCCAGGCTTTCCGAATGCTCGGGCTCGATGACCACCAGGATGCTACGGATGGCTTGCATGGACGGATCTCCAGGGACGCAAAAAAGGGGCCTGGAACAACTATAGTTGCTGCGCGCCAGACGGCATGTTGATACACATCAACGCCGCTGGCTGGTGGTCTGCGGCGTGGTCGGTATAATCGGCGCCCTTTTGTGATTCTTATACCCGTGAGCCCGATGAACCTGCCCGAAATCCACGAATTCCTCGGCTGCCGCACCCCCGATGCCTGGGTCCAGGCTGCTTTGGCCGATCAGGAAACCTTGCTGATCGACCACAAGAACTGCGAATTCAAAGCCGCCAGCACGGCCCTGAGCCTGATCGCCAAGTACCACGGCCATGTGGACCTGATCAATATGATGTCGCGCCTGGCCCGCGAAGAGCTGGTGCACCATGAACAAGTCATGCGCCTGATCAAGAAGCGCAAAATCGAACTGCGCCAACTGCATGCGGGCCGTTATGCCTCGGGTTTGCGCAAAGTGGTGCGCAGCCATGAGCCGGTCAAGCTGGTGGACACCCTGGTGGTCGGTGCTTTTATCGAAGCCCGTAGTTGCGAGCGCTTCGAAGCACTGGTGCCGCATTTGGACGAAGAACTCGGCAAGTTCTATTTCGGTTTGCTGAAAAGTGAAGCCCGGCACTTCCAGGGTTACTTGAAGCTGGCCTACCAGTACGGCGACGCCAAGGATATCGCCCAGGTGATTGAGCGGGTAAGGGCCGCCGAGCAGGAACTGATCGAATCACCCGACATCGAGTTCCGCTTTCACAGTGGCGTGCCAGCCTGAGGCCACGGCCACGCCGAGCAATACGGTGACGCCCGCCAACAGCAGGATCACCGTTTGCGCGCCCAGCGGCGCCGCCAGTGTGGCAATCAGCAAGCCCGCCAAGGGTTGTGCCAGGTTGTTCAGTAATGTGATCACGCCGACGGTCTTGCCGAAGTCCTGCACCGGAATCACGCGCTGACGGGTGCTGCGTAGGTAGACGTTGAACATCTTGTCGAAGCCGGTGACCAGCAAGAAACCCAAGGTATAGGCCCACAAGCCGGGGCTGATTGCGGTGATCAGCGCGCCCACGGTAATCATCGAATATGACAACCCACCCAGTACCTTCAAGGGCAGGCTGGAGCGCGACAGGTAAAACAAGATCCCAATGGTCACCAAGGCGCCCGCCGCTTGCAGCAGGGCGTAAGTATCCTTGCTGGCCGCATATTGGCCCGTGACCATCGCCGCAGAAGTGGCCAGCGTCACCCCGATAATCAGGTTCACCCCCACCGCCAACGTAATAATCCGCTTCAATTCCGGCAGGCTGCGGATATGCCCGAAGGCGATGCGCAACGGTTGCAGCCAGATATCCCGATGTTGGGGGTGGCTTTCCAGGCGGACGGTGGTGTTGCGCTGCCAGATCAGCATCGCCAGGTCCGCCAGCACAAACAGCCCGGCGACGCCCAGCACTACCCAATACCAGGCCCACAGTTCCAGCATCAGCGCCGCCACCAGCGGCCCCAGTACCAGGCCGCTCTGGTCGGCGATCTGTGAGTAGGACAAGGTCTTGGCGTAGGTGTAGCGCTGGAAGATATGCGGCATGACCACTTCCCGGGCCATGATGCCCTGGGTGGTCAACACGCCACATAACGCAGACAGGATGACCAGCCAATAGATACCGTCGAACCACCCATGCAATGCCATCGCTACCACACAGGCCAATGCCCGGTACACTTGGCTCAGATGCAGAATGCGCACCGGTGAAAACTTGTCGCATAACGCCCCGCACACCGGGAATGCCAGGTAGCGCGGCAGTGACTCGACAAAGAACGCCAGGCCAGCCCATGCCACACTGCCGGTCGTCTGGAACACGATCAGCGGCACGATAAACAGCAGGATCTGGTCGGCCAGTCGCGAAAGGAACAGCGATACAAAAAATGCCAAGTAGTCCTTGCGCATACAACTCCCTGTGAATGGCGTTAAAGATTGCAGGCTATTTGTTAAAAACTCTTAAAAGCATGAAGCTTCGGCGGCGCTCAATGGCCAGTGGCTTCTGTTGACCTGCTTGCCACCTATAATGCCTGTACTTCAAGCCGCGTATCCACACTGAGAATTTATGGAAAACCTGGGTCTGGGCAAGGTCCTGCTCGTTGAGGACGACGAGAAACTGGCAGGGCTGATCGCGCATTTTCTGTCGCAACATGGTTTTGAGGTGCGGGTGGTGCACCGGGGCGACATCGCTTTGGCGGCATTCGTGGAGTTCAAACCGAAGATTGTCGTGCTCGACTTGATGCTGCCGGGCCAGAGCGGCCTGCATGTGTGTCGCGAGATTCGTAATGTCTCCGACACGCCCATCGTGATCCTCACCGCCAAGGAAGACGACCTGGACCATATCCTGGGCCTTGAGTCCGGCGCCGATGACTATGTGATCAAGCCGATCAAGCCGCCGGTGCTGTTGGCGCGTTTGCGTGCCTTGCAGCGCCGGCAGGTACCGGAGCCCACGGTGCGCGGCGCCTTGGAATTCGGCCGATTGTCGATTGATCGCAGTTGCCGGGTCGTCAGCCTGGGCGGTGAGAAAATCGAGCTGACCACCATGGAATTCGAGTTGCTGTGGTTACTGGCCAGCAGCTCGGGCAAAATTCTCTCGCGCGACGACATCCTCAACCGCATGCGCGGCATTGCCTTCGATGGCCTCAACCGTAGCGTAGACGTCTACATCAGCAAGCTGCGCGGCAAGCTCAATGACAACCCGCGTGAGCCGGTGTGCATCAAGACCATCTGGGGCAAGGGTTACCTGTTCAATCCGTTCGCGTGGGAGGTTTAGATGCTGCGCCTGTTTCTGCGCCTGTATGTGATCCTGGCGCTGGGTTTGGCGGGGGCGATCTGGCTGGTCAACTACACCTTCGACGAGTTACTGCCCGAGGCCAACGAAGTCTATAACCGCGAAGCCCTGCGTGGCCCGGCTTATGGCCTGGTGGAACAATTGCGGCCCGAGCAAGGCGCGGCCCGGGATGCTCGCCTGGCCGAGCTGCAACCCCATTACGGGCTGCGCCTGAAATTGGTGCAGCGCGATACCCTGGCGCTGGATGAGCGCGAGCAAAAACTGCTGGCCGCAGGCGAACTGGTAGTGCGCGGTGACTTCATGGAGTTCCTGACCACCATTGATAGCGGCCCGCAGTTGCTACAAATCAAACTGCCGGAAGAGCCCAAATGGTTATACATGTGGGCCTATGGCTTCCTGGGTGTGAGCCTGGCCCTGGTCCTGTATTTCTGGGTCCGCCCGCACTGGCGTGACCTGGAGCATATTCGCCTCGCGGCGCAGCGCTTTGGTGACAACGACCTCGGCTCGCGCATCCTGCTGCCGCGTCGTTCCACCGTGCGCGAACTGGCCGGGCACTTCAACCAGATGGCCGAGCGTATCGAAAGCCTGATCGCCAACCAGCGCGAACTGACCAACGCCGTGTCCCATGAACTGCGTACACCGATTGCGCGTTTGTCCTTTGAACTCGACCAACTCAAGCAGCAAGCCGATCCTCGGCAAAGCCGCGAGTTGATTGCCGATATGTACGCCGACCTGGGTGAACTGGAAGAAATGGTTTCCGAACTGTTGACCTATGCCAGCCTGGAGCGTGGCGCCACCCAGGTGACCCGCGAGAATATCGAGGCCCATAGCTGGCTGGACAGCGTGATCGGCAGCGTAGCGCTGGAGGCCGAGGCCGCGGGCGTGCAGTTGTCGCTGCGCACCTGTGAAGTCGATTTTATTCAGATCGAACCACGCTTTATGGCGCGCGCGGTGATCAACCTGCTGCGTAATGCCATTCGCTACGCAGACCGCCGCGTGGAAGTGTCGTTGGTCAGGTTCGGCAGCGGTTACGAAGTGCGCGTTAATGACGATGGCCCGGGCGTACCGGTGGACGGGCGGACAAAGATCTTCGAACCCTTCCTGCGCCTGGATACCAGCCGTGACCGCCGCACGGGCGGCTTCGGCCTGGGCCTGGCGCTGGTCAAGCGTGTCAGCCAGTGGCATGGCGGGCAGGTGCAAGTGCTGGATTCGGAGTGGGGTGGGGCGTCGTTTCGGATGACGTGGGCGTATTCTGATCAGGCAAATAAAAATGCCAGTCCCTAGAGACTGGCATTTTATTAGTGTTTGAACCAACGTGGTTGGTAGGTAACGATACCGTCTATTAGGACGTCCGGTTTGTCGACGTCAGCAATGTTGATCTTGATCTTTGCGCCATGATCTTTTTCAACACGGGTAATGATTTTATTGACGAATCTCTTCTTGAGCGCGTTATCCGCAATAAAGTTGAGGGTCGTCGCGTCGGCGCCCTTATTTGATAGCGCAGCACTCGCGCGTTCGATATTTCGTTGGGTCGTGATGTAGGTCGAATTTTGAGCCACGGATACCGTTCCTTCAAAGGCCTTGACGGGTCTTTTAATTTCCTTTTGAAATAAACGTGCAAAAGATCTACTTCTACCTTCTGCTGAGTGACATATCAGCAGCCGGACAGTATTGAAGCTGGCTGGATCCACTTTCTTGCTTCGCAGTAATTTTATTAAATCTTTTGCGCCATAATATTTGTCATCTATGCATACTTTTGTGCCTGAGCCGAAGAGGTTATCAACCCAGTCGCGCTCGGTGCCATGGGCCACGATGTTTAATCGGCTTAAATTTTTATACTCATCTGTAAATGTATGGATTTTGTTACCTATCATATTCAGCGCTTTCATCTTTCCGCCCATCTGAATCACGTTATCGCGCCCCAGCGCCGTGTCCAGCGCACGCTCCCTGCCCGTAAGGCTGCTGCGACTGGTTCCGGGGACGGCGTCATCAACCTGCTTATGGGGCGTGAAGTTCTCCAGCGGCTTTCCATACGTGCGGTTTTTCACCGGGTCGAATGCGTGGATTTTCCCGGTTTTTTTGTCCAGCTTCGCGCTCACCGAGAAAGTCGCACCGTTTTTCCTGTAGGTACCCTCTGCGACATCGGGGCGGGTGGCGAATTTGGAGAGATCGTTGCGCCCCGTACGCCCGCGCAATAGCCGGTCGAAGTCAGTCGTGGGTGTCGATGACGTTAATGCCCGCGAGCGATTGAAGAGGCGGTTGCCAAAGGTCTGACGTGTGCGCTTTGTGGCGGCCCTCAGGGTTTTAACCCCCTTGAACCCACCGCCCAGGCCGGCGGTGGTGGCATACATCACGCCGTCGAATATAAGATCGGCTGCCACAGCCAGCCAGTCGCCCTTGACCACGTTCCTGACCAGATTCACGCCAGGTATCGATCCGAGCAACAGCTCCTTGCTATGTTCGAAGTCTTGATCTTCTTCACTGAAACGCGTGGTGTGACCGGTTGCGCTCACCCACTCGTCGAGCGGACTTTTGCCAAAGGTATGACGGGCCAGAAGTTCACCGAGAAACTGGCTGCGGGCGCTGGTATACGAGGCGGGTACAGCCCCGTCGCCAGGCGTGGTGGCGTCGAGGCTGCCTGCCACGCCCGCCGGGACGTCAAAGGGCACGATGGCGGTGTTGGAGAATTTGTCGCCTCCGATAATGCCGGCTGGCTGGCGGGTCCACTCGCCTTGCAGGCCGGGCTTGAAGTCGCTCAGTGGTTTCAACCTGTTCTCTTGCGGGCAAAATTCATACGCCCTGACGCTGTCGCCATCGGTGGCCCTGACAATCAATGAGCGCTTGTCGTTCTCCTGTTCCGGGAATGGCTGGTCGTGATTGATATTGCCCGCCTGGGTGTAGCTGGTGTGTTTGATGACTGTGCCCTCGATAAAGAGGTCGAGCTTGCCGAATTCCAGGTGGTGACGGTCTTCTATCGGCAGTTGCGCAATCAGATGTTTGGTCAGGTTGACCAGGCCGCTATCCCGGCTTTGCTGATAATTTGCCACCGCGTCGCGATGCAGGGGCTTGATGTCGGGCAGATCGCCCAGCAGTTTGATCGAGCCGTCGGGGACCTTTGAGGGGTTGAGTGAATACCAGGTGTTATCGTCCTTCAGGCTCGGCGCATGCTCGGACAGGTACATGTCCAGCAACGAATAAGGGCCGGTATTGACGTGCAAAGGCCCGTCGTTGAGTGCGTTATTGGTTCTTGACTGGGGGTTGGTGATGACCGCCGCTTCAAACGGGACATTTTTGATGTGCTGTCCCATCACCTCCAGTGCCATGGACTTTTGCAGGGGCACAGGTGCGTTCAAATCCTGCGCAATCTTCTTCAGCCCGGTCATGACCTCAGTGAACGTC
Organism: Pseudomonas sp. MWU15-20650; assembly: GCF_023242475.1. Classification (GTDB taxonomy): domain Bacteria; phylum Pseudomonadota; class Gammaproteobacteria; order Pseudomonadales; family Pseudomonadaceae; genus Aquipseudomonas. The sequence goes on from NZ_JALJFG010000009.1 coordinate 113,410, forward strand.
GTATGCGCAGCGTTCAGCTGTTGGGCCGAATACTCTCCCGTCGCTGAAGGTTTGAGTACGCCATAGGCCAAGGCCCAATCGATGACCGCAGCCTGCTTGACCTCATTGAGCAAGGCTTGATCGTCGTCGCTGATCGGGTTGACCTCGCCATACTTGACCACCTCGGCAAAGCTCATCAATGAACTGCTTCCCGGGTGCTTCGCTTCGATGTAGGCCACCGTGGCTTTCAAACTGAACCAGGCCGGTGAGCCATAGGTCACGTCTTTGGGGATGTCCTTGACCTGAAGCTCCGGCGCCGCGCTCGCCAGCAGCAGATGCGCGGCCACAGGGGCCATCTCTTGCGAGGCGCGCTGGGTCTGCACCAGATGGTCGACCAGCGCTTGTTTGATGGTGTCGAGCGGTTTTCCGTGAAAGGCTTTGTCAGCCAGATCGAACCCTGCGGTTTGATTGGCTTTTTTAGGCGTGCCCAGCCAGGTTGGCGCGTCCAGCCCCAACAGCATGGCGGCCAGTACCCAGTCGGAACTGTCGGGGTCTTCGGCGGCGCCCATTTTTTTCTGCAACGAGGCTTCCAATTCCCTGGCCTTTGGCGAGGCAAGTATCTGACTCAGCACATGGGCAGGATTGCGCAGCTCGGTGCTTGTCCAGTGTCGATTTTTGGTCAGGTAATTGAAAGCATCTGTCTTTTTTCCCGCACTGAGACCTGGCAGTTGCAGGTTGTTGTACGCAATGTGGGAATAAAGCTCCTTTTGCTCGGACGCGCTGACGGGCGCTTCCCAACCCAATGCTCCGGTGTAATTCCCATGGAGGGGCGTCGCGGGTTCCGTTTGTCTGAGGACGCCTATCAGGTTGAGGATTTCTGCTCTGGTCTCGGGGACTTTACCGAACTTGTCATGGATGAATTGCTCCAGCGTCACGGTGTCTTCGGGTATGAGTTGCTCATCCTGGAAGTACCAGGACGAAGGATCTATTTCAAGGTGAGTGCTTTTGAGCAGATCCTTGATGTTGGCTTTTTCAGCACGTTCGGTTGCTTCGGGTGTGGGCAGTGTGGTGATGAAAGAGGGGCGGGTTTCGTCTGGCTCAGCGTCAGCGTCGATCAGGTCCAGAACGTTGCTCAACTGTTGGAACAACCGGTTGTCATTACGCATGTCACCCAGGGTTTTCTGTTGGTGCTCAAGCATTTCGTCGGCGCGCATGTCGAACTGCGCCGTCGACAGTGAGCTGTCTGCGGCGGGAAACGAATCTGCCTGTTTAAGCTGATTGGCTCGTTGCACGGCGCTTTGCTGGGTGGAGGGCAGCGCCTCGCCATAAAAGTTGGCGATCTCTCTGATTGAGGCGGGGCGTTCGGCGTGCACGCCGGAGGAGGCCCGAGCGGCCGCAGGCACCTCAAGTGAATGGCCGTTGGGTGACAAGGTGCTGGCGGCCTGCATGATGAGCAGCCACGTGTGCGGCAGCGTCTTGCCCTGGCCGGCCGCGAATAACATCAAGGGTGCCTTCTCGCGGGGGGCGTCTGATTTGAGCGCGGCGACGATATGCGCCTGTGAGGTGCCGTCGGCAGGGGCGATGCGGATGGGTTTGGATCGATCGATATTATTGAAGTCGGCCCACTGTTCAAAGTCGGGGCTGGCCAGCAGGGCGTCGAGTTGCTGGCGCCATTGCGCGAACATTGAATCAGGAGGAACAGGTACAACCGGCTCGTCATAGCTGTTGCCAGTCTCTCTGCCGGCTGCGTTGACCATTGCATCGGCAAAAGAGGCAGCCAGTTCCTTATCAGCTTTATAGCCGGGCGTGTTCTTGAGCCGTTCAGCCCACGAGGACGTCGGGACGTTTTGCTCGGCAAGCGGCGGTATTGCACTGTTGTCCGCGCCGGTTGGTCCGCTTGACGCGGGCAGCGGCGTGGACAGGGTTTCACCAGGGCGTAGAGAGACAACAGGCATCATAAGCTCCGCAAAGAAGACGTTAGCCACCGCACACTTAATAGGTGAGGGGGGCTGATTAGTTGTCGACTCCCGAAACTGAGTTCCTGCGGTACTATTTCTGAGTGTTCCGAAATGCTTTGGGGACAGCGCGGGTTACTCGAAACTACACATCAGAACGTGTATTCCACAACCCCAACCACCGATGTCTGTAGTCGTCGCTCCACAATCGGGCTTTGGCCCGCTTTATCTGACAGATACTGCACATCAAGCAAGGTTGAGAACTGCGTGTGCTCGTTAATCGGCAAGCTCCAGACCAGGTTCATACCGTTGCTGATATTGCCGCCTGCGGCCTTGTATGCCTGGAAACGGCTTCGAGAGGCCTGGCCAGTAGTGACGCCGTACCAGGTCTGCAGGTAATCACGGTCGCCGAAGTGGCTGCTGATGGCGGTATCGACGCTGCCGTAACGACCCTCGTAGAGATTGGTGCCCAGGCTCAGCTCCAGGTGGGTGTAGGCCTTGCCGGTTTCCTTGTGCTTATCTTCCTCAATCGCATGTTCCAGGGTGGCGCCGATGATCACGCCGCCGAGGTTATAGGCGGCGTTCACCCCCAGTTGTGGGCGTGACTTGATCTCGCCCATGCCTTTGAGGCGTTTGGAGCCGGCATGCAGGCTCTCGTTTTTATCCTTGCGTGAGCTGCTGGCGCCAACGTAGGCGCTGAAGCTCAGGGCGTTGCCTTCATAGCCCCAACCCAGGCCCTTGTCGGTGTCGAGGAAAATGCCCCAAGGGCTGACGATTTTGGCGCCCAGCACTGGCGCGGTCATGCGTTCGTCGCTGCCGCTGTAGCGGGGTGCGTTGGCCACGCCGGCCTTGAGGCTGTATTGCCAGTCTTCGGCAATCGCCGTGTCGGCAGCGGCGAGCAGGCACAGAGAGGTGAATGACAGGCACAGGTTTTTTGAGCGCATCAGGGTGTTCGTCCATGTTAGAAGTTCAAGGGGGTGTGGGGCGGTTGCGTGCGTTTGAATGAATAGCCTGAAGCGCTCAGGCCGTTGACCTGGCGGCTGACGGTGTCACCCAGGCCGTAGCCGTTACCGGCCAGTACGGCGTGGGCGTTGTCGACGGGCAGCAGGATGTAGTCGGTCAGCGGCTCGTCGTGCAATTGGCCGCGAATCACCAGGAAGCCTTGTTCCAGGCGCACGCTGATACCGCTTAACGGCGCGTCGGGTTCATGGGTGTTGAGCACTTGATACGTGCCGATGGTGGCGGCCCAGGCCAGGGGCAGGGGCGGCGGGTCGATGCGCTCGCCGATGGCAATGCGCTGGCCGTGGCTGCGGGCGGTGAGCATCTGTCGGCCTTGTACCGTGAACACGTCCAGTTGCACACGGCCCAGTTCACCCAGATCCTTGAGCCAGAAACCGAGGACTTTTTTCTGCGCGCGCAGCCAGCCGTGGTCGTCGCGTAACAATTCGAAGTCGTAGCCGGCCAGTTCGCCGGTTAAGCGATCCTTGTCATCCCGAATGCGGAACACGCCCCAGGCGGTGGCGTAAAACCCGGCCAGGCGCTTGCGGTCGACGGCGGCCGGCACATGGCGCAGCTTGAGGCCGTGGCTGGGCGTCTGGCAGTCATCGGCACAGACCGGCTTGCCGGTCTGTGCCTGGAGCATCAAGCGCAGCGTGTCGGTGGACAGCGAGACCAGCATCTCTTCGGCATTGCTGTCGTTGGCCATGATGATGACCGCCAATTGCTGGTCCGGCAGTACGGTCAACTGTGCGGCAAAATCGTCCCCGCCGCCGTTGTGCTGGTAGGTCCGAACGCCAGGGCCGATCGGTTCATCGCCGCAAGGCGCCAGAAACCAGCCCAGGCCGACCTGGCAATCAAAATCCAGGGCATTGCCGCTGTTTTGCTGGGTGAACATCTCATTGATCGACCGACTGCCCATGACCTGGTTGCCTTTGTAGGCGCCGTGGGCGAACAACATCTGCACGTAATGGCTGAGGTCCTTGGGGCTGGCCCACAGGCCACCGGCGGCGAGGTCACGCACCTGGGCATCGGTGCCGGCCTTGCCGTCTTCGTAGCCCAGGGCACGGAAACTTAATTGTGCGCCAGTGCCGACGAAGCTGGACTGGTTCATCTCCAGCGGCTTGAGCAGGCTGCTTTGCAAGTGAGATTCGAAGCTTTTGCCGGTGCTGCGCTCGATGGCGGCACCGACCAAGGCGTAACCCAGGTTGGAGTAGGCCACCTGGGAGCCTGGCGGGCTGCTCAGCCACACGCCTGACACGCGCATAGGCATCTGCCCCATGGCGTAGGTGCTGCGCAGGTCACGCAGGTGTTCGCTGGGTAAACCGGATTGATGGCTGAGTAAGCGCCGCAAGGTGATCTCGCGGTCTGCCGCCGCCTGGTCGCTATGAAAGCGCGAGCGTACGTAGAACTCCCGCAGGGTTTGCTGGATCGGCGCATCCAGCGCCAGGCGCTGTTGCTCCACCAGTTGCAGCGCCGCAGTGGCGGTGAGTAATTGGGAGATGCCCCCGGCGCGAAAGGCCGTGTTAGCCGTGACCGGCACGCCCTGGGCCTTGTCCGACAGGCCGAAGCCACGGGCCCAGATCAGCTCTTGACCGTTGACCAGGGCAATCGACAAACCCGCCACATTGTCCCGGGCCATCTCCCTAGGTATGCGGGTTTGCAGGTAACGAATGATTGCACCGTAGTCGCCCTTTGGAATCGGCGGCGGCACAGGCGGTTGCCCGTGGCAACCGACACTGCCCAGCAGGCAACCCAACAGCGGAATACCGCGCAATCTGCGAAACATGAAGAGCACCCGGATGGTGATTTGGAGGCTCGAATGCTAGGGCGATGCCGGCCCACAATCTTTGAGAGCTTTGTCGAGAAACTGTCAAAGAGTGTTAACGCGTCGGCCCCAAACGTTCATGCCACTGGGCAATAGACTCCTCGGGGAATTGATCGAACTGCACATCGCCTTGGCGCCGAGCATCGGGTGCGTGTGTTCCGGCGGCACCGGCAATGCCGTGACTAAAGAGCCCGGTTGATGTTAGGGGCCGGAAACTTAACCGGCCGATAGAAGAACGGTATCTCCTTCACTGTTCGGGTGCCCTGGATAACGGCATCAGGATTGTTTTTTATGGGGGTAGTGGCAAACTTCACGTGAAGTTGATTGTAGATTTTCTGGTTGATTTCCGTTGCTGAAAGCTCTGGATTCGTGATGAGAAGCTCGTTCTTTGAGTCCAATATCTTTTCAGGCGCGATGTGGACGCGAACAGGCCCCTCAAAGGCTTTAACATGACGCTCTATTAATTGCCCGAACTGACTGCCGAAAGAGTCGGCGGAGCCGTTGGCTGAACCACACATCAATAAGCGAACATTGTTAAACTTTTGAGGGTCTATGCTCTTGCTTTTCAGAAATTCCAATAGTTCACTGGGTGAGTTCTTCCGGCCGTTGAAAATCATAGAGATGGGTTCATCAGCAAGCAGTTCTTTATAGGTCGGTTGGGCCCCGTGTGCGACTACGTTGAGTCTCTTGACACCTTTATATTTGTCGACATAGATAAAAATATCATCGGCAAGGATCGTGAAGTCATCTATTTCGCGGAGGGTATTAATGACATTATTTTTGGCCAGCGCTTGCTCTAAGTGATTGGGCTTCTTTCTTCTGAGTACCACCCCGCTGGTAGCCTCGGCCGCGTCATCAGCGGTACTCAAGGTGTTGTCAAAATACCTCGCTGTCTCAGGCTTGAAGTCATTGAGCGGTTTTCCGAGTTGCTTGTCGTTAACGGGGTCAAATGCATGCCACTTGCCTGTTTCTGCGTCGAACTTGGCAGGCGTGGAGAGTGTTGCATTGCCGTGTTTGTAAGTGCCCTCGGCGATGTCCGGGCGCGACGCGAACTTGGACAGTTCATATTTTCCGGTTTTGTTACCCACCCAGTTCTTTAATTGAGGATTGGGTGTATAGGCAGCGATATTCTTTGCACGTTTGAAGAGTGGGCTGCCGAACACTCGCGCTCTCCTAAGCTGAGCAGGCAATGACGATACGCCCCCCAGTTTCTTCAGCAAACCACCGCCCGCCAAAAACATGACACCGTCAAATACCAGCTCGATCGTTGCCTCGTTCCACTTGCCCTCGGCTAATCGCCTGATTCCGTTCACGAACGGCAGGGGGCTAAATAAAAGATCCGTGTTTGCCTTGTGCTCACCGTCTTCCTCATCAAACTTGGTGGTGTGGTGGGCGGCGTCCGTCAAGGTTTTCAGGTCAGCATCCTGGTAGGAATACCGGGTCACCAGTTTGCTGAGGAATTGGGTGCGCAGGCTGGTGTACGACGCGGGGATCGAGCCTTCATCTGCAGCGGTGGGGCGTAAATCACTGTCTTTCACCTCGTTGTCGACGAGCGGTTCGACGATTACGTTTGTACGTGTATACCCGGTTGCCGAGTTTTTGTTTTTTTCTTGCCATTCTTCTTGTAAGCCTGCGGTGACAGAACTTCTCCCTATCACATTGTTCGCGAGGTCGAATGTATAGGTAATTGTTTTACCATTAAGGGTCGCTTTGACATACAGGGGTTCCTCGATGTTGCGTTTGTCCGGGGTGGGGTACGACGTAGCCGTGACACTTGCGATTCCGGTCGGTTTGAATTCCTGAATCGGCCTTTTGCGAAGTATTTCAAGGCTCCCATATTCCAGTTGCTGTCGATCGGCCAGCGGCAATTGCGCAATCAGATGCGCGCTAAGATTGGTTAGCGATTTCTTTCTGTTGCGGTCGAAATCCTCAAGCTCAGCGGCGTGAATTTCTTTGACGTCCGGTGGTATAAGGCCTAGCGACTGGATCGCGGCGGTTGGGACTTTTTGCTCGTCGGTTGAATACCACGTTTTGTTGTCTTTCAGGTTCGGGAGGTGTTCGGAAAGGCTCAGGTCTAACAAGGAGTAGGGCCCGTGTTTGACGTCCAGGGCAAATGATTCAAGCGCATTACTGGTTCTGTCCGCGTCACTTGTGATCACCTTGGCTTCAAGGTCGACATTTTTAATGTGCCTGCCCATTATTTCCAGTGCCTTTTCCTTCAAGGTGGGCAATGGGGCACTCAGGTCTGTGCTGATCGTTGTCAGCCCGGTCATCACCTCAGAGAACGTCTTCTGCGCAGCATCCAATTGTGCGGCGCAGTAGTGTCCTGTGGTAGAGGGGGTTAGTACGCCATACATTAACGCCCAATCGATCAGTGCCTCCTGCTTCACCTTATTCATCAGCGCTTCATCTTCGGCGTTGGTGGGGTCGAGACTTCCGTATTTGACGACTTGATCAAACGTCATCTTTGCGCTGCTTCCAGGGCTCTTCGCCTCTATGAAAGCTACCGTTGTTTTCAAGCTGAACCAGCTCGGCGAACCATAAGTCACATTGCTGGGTATGTTGCTAACCAACAGTTCAGGCGCGGCCTGCGAGAGCAATAGATGTGTCGCCGCCCCTGCATATTTTTGGGTGGCGCGTTTCGTGGCCTTCAAGTGTACGAATAGCTGAGTGTGGATTTCCTGCAACGGTTTGCCGTAGAAGGCTTTATCGGCCAGATCGAACCCGGCCACTTCATTTCTCTTGGTGGGGTCCAACCACGATGGGTGAGCCAGCCCGAGGTAAAGGGTCGCCAAGACCCAGTCTGAACTGTTTTTATCCTCTACCGTCCCCATTTTCTTTTGCAGGGCGGCTTCCAACTCCTTGGCTTTAGGCGACGTGACTATTGCATTCAGTAGATCGGCAGCATCGGAAAACTCCGGAAAACTCCGGTTATCACTGTCTGTCAGGTAATCCAGCACATCCCCCTTTTTAGTGTCGGTACCCAGGCCTGGCAGTTCCAGGTTGTTATACGTAACGTGAGAGTACGCCAGCTTTTGCTCGTGCAAACTGACGGGTACTTGCCAGCCTAAGGCGCCTGACAAGTTACCATGAGGCGTAGACGGCAGAACCTCTTGCCTGAGGGTCGCGATCAGGGTGTTTATTTCATCTATTGTTTCTGGAATATAAGAGTCGGTGCTGCTGAGGAACTGTTCAACGCTGACCTTGCCCTCTGGCAGTGGCTGCTCATTGTGAAAATACCAGGAAACAGGGTCGATCTGCAGGTGGTGACTCTTGAGGAACTCTTTGATCCTGGCTTTTTCGATGCGCTCGGCATCCTCGGGTGTTGGCAGTGTGCTTATGAAGTGCGGGTTGGTATTAATCGGTTCAGGTGCCGGGGTGGCGAAATCGATAGCCTTACTCAACTGCTGAAACAATTGGTTTTTGTTGTGAATATCGCCCAATGTTTTCTGCTGCTGCTCCAGCATTTCCTCGGAGCCCCTCTCCAGTTGCTCAGTTGAAAGGTAGGTATCCGGCATAGGAAACGCGTCGGTTTGTTTAAGCTGATTGGCGCGTTCAACGGCCTTATCTTTGTTATCAGGACTATATTCCCCGTGAAACGCCATGATCTCTGACAGCGTGGCGGGGCGCTCCGCGTGTGCGCTGGGCGAAGACTGGTCAGGGGGCTGCACTTCGACCGCGGGCCGGTTGGGAGCCATGACGCGGGCCGCCTGCATGATCAGCCGCCATGAGTCCGGGAGTTGCTGGCCGAGTTGCATTGAAAATGTTTTTAGATAGGCCTCCGGGTAATGGGCGTTCACGGATTTGACGGTGACCGTTATATGTTCTACCGAGGTGTCGGTTTGAGGGGCAATGCGAATAGGTTTGGTGCGGTCAATATTATGGCGGTCGGCCCATTGCTGAAAATCTGGCCCTGCGAGCAGGTTATCGAGATGCTGGCGCCACTGCCCGAACTTAGCGTCACGAGGCACAGGTATCGTCGGTTTGTTAAAGTCAGCCGGGTTATCATTCTGCACCGCATCGACCAGCGCCGTGGCATAAGAGGCTGCCAGTGCCTTGTCGGCTGTATTGCCTGGTGTGTGTTTGGTCACGCCATCCCGCGAGGACGCAGGGGTGTTTTGTAAGGCCGGCGGGTCTGATGGGACTGTATTTAGCGGTGCCTGTTGGCTGGGGAATGCCGCGAGCGAAGAAGACGTTGCCGCAAAGGATTGGGGGATAATAGACATAGATAGGTTCCGTGAGGATGACAGTGTTCATCACGCGTTTCCTACGTGATCTAGCGCTGTCTGTCGTCAGTTCCCCAACCCTGGTTCCGGCTTGATTGTTACAGGATGGTTCTCTCATCACTGAGGTCAAAGACTGTTAACGCGTCAGCCCCAGGCGCGGCTTGTTGCTGCGCCGGCGCAGAAAATCGTTTTTGCCCATAGCCGACAGGTCGCGATGGTGCTGATCTGGCGTGGAAATGTATGGCGCGTCAGCAAACTGGACCTGGTCAATCGTGTCGCCAAGGACCTCGGTGTGCTGGCCGCAATCGCCGGCCCAGCTTCGCTGCCTGGGGGCAGACCTGTTGCTGCTCGATGGGCAGGGCCGGCTGAGCCTATCAATACCGCCAGCCAGCGTAACGTCAGCCTGTACTGAGTGTGTCCGGCATCAAGGTAGCGATCAGCGCCCGGATGGTGCCGGGCAGGGCTTCCAGTTCGCGCACCAGAATACTGCGTTCGCGAATTGCCCACGGCTCATCGAGTTTCACCGCCACCAACTGCATGGTCCGGCTATGCCGCACCGCGGCCGACTCCGGGATGATGCCGATGCCCACACCGGCCTCGACCATCCGGCAAATCGCCTCGAAGCTCGACACCTGGATGCGCAGCGACAACTGCTTGCCCAGGCGCTCGACGTGTTCGCGCAAGAAGCTCAACAACGTGCTGCCTTCATGCAGGCCGATATGCTGGTACGCGAGCGTTCCTTCGAGGGTAACCGAAGGTTGCTCGGCCAAGGGATGCCCGACCGGCACCATCAGCACCAGCTTGTCGGTACTGAAATGCAGCACCTGCAAGCCGGCCGCTTCCACGGGACCGGCGATGATACCCATGTCGCTGGTGCCATCCAGCACGCCGCGCACGATATCGCGGGACAAACGCTCTTGCAGGTCGACGGTCACGCCGGGGCGCTGGGACAAAAAGCCCGCCAACACTTCGGGCAGAAACTCGGTAACCGCCGTGGTATTGGCAAAGATGCGGATATGCCCGGCCGAATCCACGCCGTATTGGGTGAACTCGCTTTTCAGGTAATCGACCTGGCGCATGATCAGCCGCGCATGGTGCAGCAGGCGCTCGCCCGCCGGGGTGATCTCCACGCCACGGCTGTCGCGGTACAACAGGCGCGTATCCAACTGGCCCTCCAACGCCTTGATCCGCGCACTGGCGGCGGCGGGCGAAAGGAACGCACGCTTGGCACCCTGGGTGAGGCTGGGGGATTCGGCAATATGGATAAACAGGCGCAGGTCGGCGAGATCGAAATGCATGGCGGCTCCTGAGTGAACACGGACTTCATCACAACAAAGCTCTAAATGTGGGAGCGAGCCCGCTCCCACAATGGATAGGCGGCGTTACTGATGGCGTTCAGCATAACCGAACGCTGGTTTATTGAAATGCAAATTCTCAGAACGGCCAGGCGCTTGCATGATCCGGGGCAGACACCCACCGCCCGAGGACCTGCACCCGATGAGCGCTACCGATTGGATCGGCCGAAGTGAGACCGCCCACGACCACTTGAGCCACAACCTGCTCAAACGTATCGCCGCGACCTTCGGTGAAGCCGTGCCCGAAACGGGCGCTGATGTACCGCCGTTGTGGCAATGGTGTTTTTTCCAGGACCCACTGCCGGAATCCGCCCTGGGCGCTGACGGCCACCCGGCCCGCGGCGGGTTTCTGCCACCTGCCGATAACCGCAATCGCATGTGGGCCGGTGGGCGGATCGAGTTCTTGCACGCCTTGCATGCCGGCGAGGCGGCCACCCGTGTGTCGACCATCACTCAGGTCGAAGAAAAGGTTGGCCGCACCGGCTCGCTGTTGTTTGTCACCGTGCGCCATGACTATTCCCAGGGCGGGCGCCTGGCGATTCGTGAAGAGCAGGACATCGTCTACCGCGAACCCACGCCACCCAAGTCGGGCAGCGGCGAGGCGCTGGCGCACGGTGAATGGCTGGAGGCGGTCGACCCCACGCCAACCCTGCTGTTCCGCTACAGCGCCGTGACCTTCAACGGCCACCGCATCCATTACGACTACCCCTATGTCACCGCCACCGAAGGCTATTCGGGCCTGGTGGTGCATGGGCCACTGATCGCCACCTTGAGCCTGCGCGCATTTTGCCGCGCCCATCCCGAGGCCATTGTGCGCCGTTTCGCCTATCGCGGCGTGCGCCCGTTGATCGCGCCGCAACCGTTCGAAGTCGGTGGGCGCATCACCGCAACCGGCGTCGCAGAACTGTGGGCCGGCAATGCGCAGGGCTTGGCACAGACTGCCCAAGTGCACTTCGAATAAACCAGAACAACAGGCGGAGAGCCGTTAATGAACCCCAATGAAAACGAAGAACTCAACGCCATCCGCGACGGCGTGCGCGCCTTGTGCGCCGAATTCGATGCGGCCTACTGGCGCCGGATTGACGAAGAAAAGGGCTTCCCCGAAGCCTTCGTCAAGGCCCTGACCGACGCCGGTTGGTTGTCGGCGATGATTCCCGAGGAGTACGGCGGCTCCGGACTGGGCCTGGCCGAAGCCTCGGTGATCCTTGAAGAAGTGAACCGCTGCGGCGGCAACTCCGGCACTGTGCACGGCCAGATGTACAACATGTTCACCCTGTTGCGGCACGGCAGCGAGGCACAAAAAAGCTTCTATTTGCCCAAGCTGGCCAGCGGGGAACTGCGCTTGCAGTCGATGGGTGTGACCGAGCCCACCACCGGCACCGACACCACAAAAATCAAGACCACCGCGATCAAGCGCGGTGACAAGTACGTGATCAACGGCCAGAAAGTCTGGATCTCGCGGGTACAGCATTCCGACCTGATGATTTTGCTGGCGCGGACCACGCCCCTGGCTGAGGTGAAGAAAAAATCCGAAGGCATGTCGATCTTCCTGGTGGACCTGCGCGAGGCCATCGGCAATGGCCTGACCGTGCAACCCATTGCCAATATGGTCAACCACGAGACCAACGAGTTGTTCTTCGATAACTTGGAGTTGCCCTTGGACAGCTTGATTGGCGAGGAGGGCAAGGGCTTCAGGTACATCCTCGACGGCCTCAACGCCGAACGCACCTTGATCGCCGCCGAATGCATCGGCGACGGCCGCTGGTTTATCGAAAAGGCCAGCGCCTATGCCCGTGACCGCGTGGTGTTTGGCCGGCCCATCGGGCAGAACCAGGGTGTGCAGTTTCCCATCGCCGAAGCCCATATCGAAATCGAAGCCGCCGACCTGATGCGCTGGCGTGCCTGCGAGGAATACGACAGCGGTGCCAATGCCGGTGCCAGCGCGAACATGGCCAAGTACCTGGCGGCCAAGGCGTCCTGGGAAGCGGCCAACGCCTGCCTGCAAACCCACGGCGGCTTCGGCTTTGCCTGTGAGTACGACGTGGAGCGCAAATTCCGCGAGACGCGCCTGTACCAGGTGGCGCCGATCTCCACCAACCTGATCCTGTCCTACGTGGCCGAGCATTTGCTCGAGCTGCCACGCAGCTTCTGAGGGCCTGAGCATGAGCCATACCCAAGCCCTGTGTCGGTTCCTGGCCGACTTGAGCTACGAACAATTGCCCGAAAGCGTGCTGGCGCGTACCGAAGACCTTTACCTGGACTGGCTGGCCTCGGCGCTGGCGAGCCAGGGCGCGCATCCGATTCCATTGTTCGAACGTTACGCCCACAAGATGGGCCCGAGCAGCGGCCCGGCCCAACTGATCGTCAACGGCGGCAGCAGCAGCGCGTATTTTGCCGCGTTGGTGAACGCGGCGTCGTCGCACCTGGTGGAGCAGGATGACCTGCACAACAGCTCGGTGCTGCACCCGGCCACGGTGGTATTTCCCGCCGCGTTGGCCGCCGCGCAAGACTTGGGCAAGTCCGGCCGTGAGCTGTTGCTGGCCTCGGTGGCCGGCTACGAAGCCGGGATTCGCATCGGCGAGTTCATGGGCCGTTCCCACTACCGTATCTTCCACACCACGGCCACCGTCGGCACGTTGGCGGCGGCCGTGGCGGTCGGCAAGTTGCTGGGGTTCAATCAAGAGCAATTTATCAACCTGCTCGGCAGCGCCGGCACCCAGGCCGCCGGGCTTTGGGAGTTCCTGCGCGATGCCGCCGATTCCAAGCAACTGCACACGGCCAAGGCAGCGGCCGATGGCTTGCTCTCGGCCTACCTGACCGCAGACGGGCTGACCGGCGCGCGCAATATTCTTGAAGGCGACCAGGGCATGGCCGCCGGCATGTCCAGCGATGCCGAGCCGAGCAAATTATCCGCCGGTCTCGGCAGTCGTTGGGCGCTGCTGGAGACCTCGTTCAAATTCCACGCCTCGTGTCGCCATACCCATCCGGCCGCCGATGCGCTGTTGGATCTGATGCAGCGTGAAGGGCTGAGCGCAGAACAGATTGCCGGTGTCGAGACCCGTGTCCATCAAGGCGCGATTGACGTGTTGGGGCGTGTGAAGGTCCCCGTCAGCGTGCACCAGGCCAAATTCTCCATGGGCACCGTGCTCGGCCTGATCGCCGTGCATGGCAAGGCTGGGCTGACCGAGTTTCATGACCGGGCGTTGACCGATCCCGCCGTCTCAACCTTTCGCGACAAGGTCAGCATGACCCTCGACGCCGAAGTCGACGGCGCCTACCCGCAACGCTGGCTGGGCCGCGTCATCGTCACCACGGTCGATGGCCGCACGCTGCACGGCGCCCTTGATGAGCCCAAAGGCGACCCGGGCAACACCCTGAGCCGTGTGGAGTTGGCGGATAAATTCCAGCGTCTTACCCAGTTCAGCGGCGCCCGCACCCCGGCTGAGGCTGATGCACTGATCGAGAAGGTCTGGAACCTGCGCAGTGCAGCGTCCATGGCCCACTGGCTTTGAGGAATCGTCATGACTGCTAATCAACGACCGCTGGACGGCATCACGGTTGTCAGCCTGGAACATGCGATTGCCGCTCCCTTCTGCACCCGGCAATTGGCGGATCTCGGCGCCCGTGTGATCAAGATAGAACGCCCTGGCAGCGGCGACTTTGCCCGGGGCTATGACGAGCGTGTGCGCGGCCTGGCCTCGCACTTTGTATGGACCAACCGTTCCAAGGAAAGCCTGACCCTGGACCTCAAGCAGGACGAGGCGGGCGCTATCCTCGACACCCTGCTGGCCGATGCCGATGTGCTGGTGCAGAACCTCGCCCCCGGCGCGGCGGCGCGCATGGGCTTGTCGTTCGAGGCGCTGCAGGCGCGGTTTCCACGGCTGATCGTCTGCGATATTTCCGGCTATGGCGAAGGTGGGCCTTACGAGAAAAAGAAAGCGTATGACTTGCTGATCCAGAGTGAGGGCGGCTTTCTTTCAGTGACCGGTGGGCCCGGTGAAGAGCAGATGGCCAAGGCCGGTTGCTCCATCGCCGACATCTCTGCCGGCATGTACGCCTACAGCGGCATCCTTTCGGCGTTGCTGCTACGCGGCAGGACGGGCAAGGGCAGCCGCATCGACGTGAGCATGCTCGAAAGCCTGGTGGAGTGGATGGGCTACCCCATGTACTACGCGTTCGACGGCGCACCACCGCCACCGCGTGCGGGTGCCGCGCACTCGACCATTTACCCGTACGGGCCGTTTCCTACCGGTGACGGTGCCACGGTAATGCTCGGCTTGCAGAATGAGCGCGAGTGGGCCGCGTTCTGCGACAAGGTGCTGCTCACGCCGACGCTGGCGACGGATGAACGTTTCAGCGCCAACTTCAAGCGCTCGGCCAACCGCGACGTGCTGCGCCAGATCATCGTCGACAGCTTTGCGCGCTTGGATGCCGAGGCGCTGATCCAGCGCCTGGAAGACGCACAGATCGCCAACGCGCGGGTCAATGACATGCAAGGCGTGTGGGACCACCCACAACTCAAGGCGCGTGACAGTTGGTGCGAAGTCGATAGCCCGGCCGGTCCGTTGCCCTCGCTGCTGCCGCCGGCCCGTAATGCCGCGTTCACCCCGCGCATGGATGGCGTACCCGCGCTGGGGCAGCACAGCCAGAGCATTCTTGAACAGCTCGGATACACCGGCGATGCCATCGACAGCCTGCGCGCGCGCGGCGTTATCTAATCAGGAAATCCAGTCATGCCAAACCCTGTTGTGCGTTCTGCACTGTTTGTTCCCGGTAGCCGGCCGGAGCGTTTTTCCAAGGCGCTGGCCAGTGGTGCCGATGCGGTGATCGTGGATTTTGAAGACGCGGTGGAAGAGCCCCTCAAACGCCAAGCCCGGGACAACCTCGGGGCGTTTTTACGTCGCCATCCCCAAGCCCAGGTGTGGGTGCGCATCAACGCACTGGAACATGCCGAGCATTTTGAAGACGTGGCGTTCTGCAAGGCGCATGCGAACGTGGCGGGTGTGTTGCTGCCCAAGGTTGAAAGCGCAGCACAGGTGGCCGTGGTGGCCGCCACCGGCAAACGTATCTGGCCGATTATCGAAAGTGCTCGCGGGTTGCTGGCGGTGGCCGAAATTGCCCATGCGCCGCAGGTGGAGCGCCTGTCGTTCGGTGGCCTGGACTTGGCACTGGACCTGAACTTGAGCAGCCAGACCCGCGCCGCTGACTTTGCCCTCGACCAGGCGCGGCTGGCGCTGATCGTGCATTCCCGCGCCGCAGGCTTGGTCGCGCCGCTGGATGGCGTGCACCCGGCCATCGACGACCCCAAGGGGCTGCGCCGCGCAATCCGGCATGCCTATGAAATGGGCTTTGCCGGTGCCCTGTGCATTCATCCCAGGCAGGTCGCGGTGATTCACGAAGCACTGGCGCCGAGCGCTGCAGACCTGGCCTGGGCACAGCGGGTGGTGGAGGCCGGGGCGCATGGGGCGGGGGCTTACCAGATGGATGGGCAGATGGTGGATGCGCCCGTGTTGTTGCGTGCGCAACGGCTGCTGGCGGCCCAACGCTAATGGGGGAGGGTGCTTGCTCCCGATGAGGTGTGACAGTCACCAGATGTTTCGCCTGCTTCACCGCTATCGGGAGCAAGCCCCCTCCCACAGGGGATCTCCATTGTTCTTCAGGATGGTGTTCGTCTCTGCCGAACGCAGGTATCTAGAATTCGAAATTCACTACACACGCCACATCAGGCACCTTGCCCCATAACACAACAATAAGAAGGTGATTTTCCATGCTCAAGCTTTCTCGGGCGCTGCTGTGCGCCGCCACTTTATTTGCCGCGGGGCTGGCCCAGGCGGCGGACCCGATTGTCATCAAGTTTGCCCACGTGGTCGCCGAAAACACCCCAAAAGGCCAGGGCGCACTGCTGTTCAAGAAACTCGCCGAGGAGCGCCTGCCGGGCCGGGTCAAGGTCGAGGTGTACCCGAACTCGTCATTGTTTGGCGATGGCAAGGAAATGGAAGCGTTGCTGCTGGGCGATGTGCAGATGCTGGCACCGTCCCTGGCCAAGTTCGAGCAATACACCAAGCAAGTACAAATTTATGACCTGCCGTTCCTGTTCAACGACCTGGCTGCCGTAGACCGGTTCCAGGCGGCCCAGGGCAAAGCGCTGCTGACCTCGATGCAGGACAAGAACATTCTCGGCCTGGCCTATTGGCACAACGGCCTCAAGCAACTCTCGGCCAACAAGGCCCTGCGCGAACCCAAGGACGCCCGTGGCCTGAAGTTCCGTGTACAAGCCTCCAGCGTGCTCGAAGAACAGTTCAAGGCGATCCGCGCCAACCCGCGCAAGATGAGCTTTGCCGAGGTCTACCAGGGCTTGCAGACCGGTACGGTCAACGGCACCGAGAACACCTGGTCGAATTATGAAAGCCAGAAGGTCAACGAGGTGCAGAAGTACTTCACCGAGTCCAACCACGGCCTGATCGACTACATGGTGATCACCAACGCCAAATTCTGGAACGGCCTGCCGCCCGACATCCGCAGCACCCTGGAACAGATCATGGTCGAGGTCACCGTCGAGGTGAACAAGCAGGCCGAAGCGCTGAACCAGTCGGCCAAGCAGAAGATCGTCGACGCCAAGACCAGCGAAATCATCGAACTGACCCCCGAGCAACGTACGCTCTGGCGCGAAGCCATGCGCCCGGTATGGCAGAAGTTCGAGGGTGAGATCGGCGCCGACCTGATCAAGGCGGCGGACGCTTCCAACCAGTAATCCCAGGGTGTACTGAGGTCCAAATGTGGGAGGGGGCACGTCGAGTCGTCGCACCGCCCCTCCCACAATTTGATCCGGTTTGCACCCTGACACCTATCTCTGCCTCGCGAGGTTTTGCCATGCAAACGCTAAGGCGCGCCTGGGAGCACCTGGAGGAAGGCTTTATTGCCGTCCTGCTGGCCGCCATGACCCTGGTGACATTCGTCTACGTCATGCTCAACAACATCTACACGCTGTTCTTTGCCTTGTCTGATAAGTGGGCGTGGAGCAGCGGTTTCTTCGGCGCCCTGGGCGACCACACCATGACCTGGGCCCAGGACATGACCTGGAGCGTGGCGCTGACCAAGGCCATGTTCGGCTGGCTGATTTTCTTCGGTATTTCCTACGGTGTACGCACCGCCGGCCACCTGGGTGTGGACGCGCTGGTCAAGCTGACCAGGCGCCCGGTGCAACGCCTGCTCGGCATGCTCGCCTGCCTGTGCTGCCTGGCGTACGCCGGGCTGTTCATGGTCGCCAGCTACAAGTGGGTGAGTGCGGTGATGACGGCGCATATCGGCGCTGAAGACCTCGACCAGTACGGCGTCGAGGTCGGTGACATCGTGCTGATCGTGCCCGTGGGTTTTGCCTTGGTGTTTATCCGCTACCTGGAAATTTTCTACCGCATCTTTACCCACCGTCAGGTCGGGTTGGGGCTGGCCGACGAGGCCGGGGAGGCCAGCAAGTTGGCCGGCAGCCATGAGGAGCGTCACTGATGGCCGTGCTCTGTCTGTTTTTGCTGTTGTTCGTGTTCATGTTCCTCGGTGTGCCGATCGCGATTTCCCTGGGGTTGTCCGGTGCGGTGTCGATCCTGATGTTCAGCCAGGACTCGGTGAGCTCCCTGGCGATCAAGCTGTTTGAAACCTCCGACGCCTACACCTTCCTGGCGATTCCGTTCTTCCTGCTCTCCGGTGCATTCATGACCACCGGGGGCGTAGCCCAGCGGTTGATCGACTTCGCCAATGCCTGTGTCGGCCATATCCGTGGCGGCCTGGCGATCGCGGCGGTGTTGGCGTGCATGCTGTTTGCGGCGCTGTCGGGTTCATCACCGGCCACCGTGGCAGCGGTCGGCTCGATTGCGGTCGCGGGCATGGTGCGTTCCGGCTACCCGAAGGAGTTCGGCGCCGGGATCATCTGCAACGCCGGTACCCTGGGCATCCTGATTCCGCCGTCGATTGTGATGGTGGTGTATTCGGCCGCGACCGAAACGTCGGTGGGCAAGCTGTTCATGGCCGGGGTGATCCCGGGCTTGCTGTTGGGCCTGATGCTGATGGTCGCGATCTACATCGTCGCGCGCATCAAGAAACTGCCGGCGCAACCACGGGCGACCTTTCGCGAATGGCTGGCCTGTGCACGCCGGGCATTTTGGGGCTTGCTGTTGCTGGTGATCATCCTCGGCGGCATCTACAGCGGCATGTTCACCCCAACCGAAGCGGCAGCGGTGGCGGCGGTGTATTCGGCGTTTGTCGCGCTGTTCATCTACAAGGACATGAAGCTGCGTGACTGCCCCAAGGTGCTGCTGGAATCGGGGCGCCTGGCGATCATGCTGATGTTTATCATCGCCAACGCCATGCTGTTTGCCCACGTGCTGACCACTGAGCAGATCCCGCAGGAAATCACGGCCTGGGTGATTTCTGAAGGGCTGACGCCTATCGGCTTCCTGATCATGGTCAACGTGGTGCTGCTGGTGGCCGGCAGCTTCATGGAGCCTTCGGCCATTGTGTTGATCCTGGCGCCGATCTTCTTCCCGATTGCCATGAAGCTGGGTATCGACCCGATTCACCTGGGGATCGTGATGGTGGTGAACATGGAAATCGGCCTGGTGCATCCACCGGTAGGCTTGAACCTGTTCGTGACCTCGGCGGTGACCGGCTTGACCCTGGGGCAGACCATCCGTGCGGCGTTGCCGTGGTTGATGATCCTGCTGGTGTTCCTGATCATGGTCACTTACTTGCCGTTTATCTCGCTGGCGTTGCCGCACTGGCTTGGCATGTAACGCAGTAAAAGCGGTGGGAGGGCGCAAGCCCCCTCCCACAGTTTTGTGTTCGGCGTTACTGATCCATCGCACTCAAGATTGCGTGGGCCACTTTCACCCGTTCGGCGTTCGGGTAGTTCTTGTTCGCCAGAATCACCACACCCATGTCCCGGCTCGGCACATAGGCCACGTAGGCACCAAAGCCGCCGGTCGAGCCGGTTTTGTTGTAGAGCACATCGGCCGGTTGTGCCTGCGCCGGTTTCAGCCAGTTGACCTGGTGCGGCTCCATCGCCATGGGGGTGGAGTTGCCCTCCAGCAAGGCTGGCAGCGCGATGGGGTAGGGGTAGCGTTCCCAGCCCAGGCCCTGGGTCATGCCATTGACTGTGTAGTAGCCGGCGTGGGTGGCGGCGATGGCTTGTTGCAGCGGTTTTTCCAGGGTTTGCGGGTGCATGTTAGCGAGCACATAGAGGGCCAAGTCCTGGGCGCTGGTCTTGATACCGTAGGCTTCGCTGTCCAATGCACCGGGGCTGACGCGTACGGGCTTCTGGTGGCTGTCGTAGCCTTGGGCATATTGGCCTGACTTATCGGCGGGCACGTTGACGTGGGTGTTGTGCAAGCCGAGCTTGGGCAGCAGGGTTTTCTCAATGGCAACGTCGAACGGCTGGCCCAGGCTTTGCGCCGCCAGGTAGCCGAACAAGCCGATGCTGGGGTTGGAATACAGGCGTTGTTCGCCTGGCGCGAATGTCGGTTTCCAGTGCTGGTAGTAGCCGAGCATGGCGTCGGCATTGTCGGCGGCGTCCGGAAACTGCAGCGGCAGGCCGCCGGCTGTGTAGGTCGCCAGTTGCAGCAGGCTGATGTGGTCAAGCGCACTGCCGGCGAGGGCGGGCAGGTAATGGCTGGCCATGTCCGAGAGCTTGAGCTTGCCGGTGGCCTGGGCATAACCGCCGAGGGTGGCCGTGAAGGTTTTACTCACCGAGCCGATTTCAAACAGGGTGTCTTCGGTGACCGGGGCTTGGGTGTCTTTGGCGGCTACGCCGTAATTAAAGTATTGCACCTGGCCTTTGTTGATGACAGCGACCGACAAGCCGGGAATGGCTTGCTGCTGCATCAACGGTTCAACGCTGCTGTCCACGACCTTGCGCATATCGGCGGCGGCCATGCAGCTGCCGGAGCCGAGCACTAAAGCTGAAATCAAGAGTTTTTGCAGGTGGTGTTTCATGGTGATTCGCTTCCATGTAAATGAGGCACTGACGAGCGGAGCCTGCGCAGGCGTGGCAAATCTAGGTGGATTTTATGCGGCGGGCAAACGATGATATCTCGCACTAGCCATTAGAAAAATTTGGGGTAAGCCTTGCTGCGTTCCCACCTGCCACTCAATGCCCTGCGCGCCTTCGAAGCGTCGGCGCGCCATTTGAGCTTTACTCGTGCGGCCATTGAGTTATGCGTGACCCAAGCGGCGGTCAGTCATCAGGTCAAAAGCCTCGAGGCCCAACTCAACGTCACGTTGTTCAAGCGCCTGCCACGGGGCCTGATGCTGACCCGCGAAGGCGAAACCCTGCTGCCGGTGGTGCGTGAGTCCTTCGACCGCATTGCCAATACCTTAGGCCAGTTTGAGGGTGGGCATTACCGTGAGGTGCTCACGGTGGGGGCAGTCGGCACGTTTGCGGTGGGCTGGTTGTTGCCACGCTTGCCGGACTTCCACAGCCGTTACCCGTTTATCGACCTGCGCCTGTCCACCCACAACAACCGTGTCGATGTCGCCGCCGAAGGCTTGGACTACGCCATCCGCTTTGGTGCCGGTGCCTGGCACGGCACCGACGCCTGCCAACTGCTGGATGCACCGCTCAGCGTGCTGTGTGTGCCCTCCATCGCCGAGCAGCTGCACAGCCCGGCCGATCTGTTGAAGCATACGTTGCTGCGCTCCTACCGCGCGGATGAGTGGAACCTGTGGTTCCAGGCGGCCGGGCTGCCCGCTGACACCCTGGTGCCGCGCAGCATTGTGTTCGACTCGTCGCTGGCGATGATGGAGGCCGCCTTGCAAGGCACTGGCGTGGCGTTGGCACCGGCGCTGATGTTTTCACGCCAATTGGAAAGTGATGCGATTCGCCAGCCGTTCGGTGTGGGGATTTCTACCGGCAGTTACTGGCTGACACGCTTGCAGTCGCGTGCCGAGACGTCGGCGATGCTGGCCTTCAAAGGGTGGTTGCAAGCGGTGGCGAGGGAGGGATGAAAGGCTTATTCGTGAAACAAAATGAAACGTTCGCGACGGGCTAACCTCTACCGTACCCCGTATCGAGTTCATTCATGAAACTACCGCGCCCCTCCGACCGCATGCCCCACCTCACCCAACTGCGCAACCTGAAGATGGCCCGTTCGGCCCACGCCTACGTGCGCGGCAGTACGGTGCAATTTTATGAGTGGCTGCACAGTCTGCCTGGCCGACGCTTGCCCCATGGGCCGGCGATCTGGATCTGTGGCGACTGCCATGCCGGCAACCTGGGGCCGACCGGTGATAACAAGGGCCGCATCGATATGCATATCCGCGACCTTGACCAAACCGTGATCGGCAACCCGGCCCATGACCTGGTGCGCCTGGCCCTGTCGTTGGCCACGGCTGCGCGAGGCTCGGATTTACCTGGGGTGACCACCGCCCGCATGCTCGAAGAAATGATGGTGGGCTACGCGCAAGCCTTCAAGGACAAACCCGACGAAGCGCCGCCACGCCCGTCCCAAGTCAAGGCCGGGATGCGCAGTGCCGTGGAGCGCACCTGGAAAAACCTGGCGCGTGAACGTATTGAAAACGCGCGGCCGACCATTCCATTGGGCAAGCATTTCTGGCCCTTGTCACGGGCAGAAAAGAGCGCCCTGACAACGCTCTGCGCCTCCGAAGACCTCCACCCGTTGGTCACGTCGCTCAAAGGCCGCCCCAAAGACGCCAAGGTCGAACTGCTGGACTCGGCCTATTGGGTCAAGGGTTGCAGCTCCCTCGGCTTGTTGCGCTATGCGGTGCTGCTGGGCGTTGGCGACCAGGATGACCAGGAATATTGCCTGATCGATATCAAGGAAGCCGTGGGTGCCGCTGCACCCCGTGCGGCACGCGCGAAGATGCCCAGGGACAACGGTCGACGCGTGGTGGAAGGCGCTCGCCAGCTGTCACCGGGCCTGGGTGAGCGCATGCTCGCGACGCGTTTTCTGGACCATGGTTTCTTCATCCGTGAGCTGTTGCCCCAGGACATGAAGCTGGAACTGGATGAATTGAGCGAGACTGATGCCATGCACGCCGCCGGCTACCTGGCCCGCGTGGTCGGCATCGCCCATGCCCGCCAGATGGACCGGCAGACCCGTAAAGATTGGATGGCGGTGTTACAGGAAAACCGTTCCCGGCAGCTGGATGCGCCCTCGTGGTTATGGACCAGTGTGGTGCAACTGGTGGGTAGCCATGAGCAGGGCTATCTCAACCACTGCCGCAAGTATGCGTTGGAACACTGATCGGGAATTTGGCGGGAGGGGACAAGCCCGCTCGCCACGGCAGCCGATTTGTCACAGATTTGCGTTCGACGGTAATTGAGTCGATACCGATGCTCATCGGGAACAAGCTCCCTCCCACATTTAGCCTGCCGTCAGGCCAGGTATTTGCGGAACCAGCCGAGTGTCCTTTCCCACGCCAGGTTCGCCGCCGCCTCGTCATAGCGTGGCGTCGAGTCATTATGAAAGCCGTGGTTGGCGCCCTTGTAGATGAACGCTTCATAGGTCGTCCCGGCGGCCTTCAACGCCTTTTCGTACGCTGGCCAGCCTTCATTGATGCGCGTATCCAGCTCGCCGTAATGCAACATGATCGGCGCCTTGATGCGTGGCACGTCCTTGGCGTCGGGCTGGCGCCCATAGAACGACACCGCCGCGCCCAGTTCCGGATAGGCCACCGCCGCCGCGTTGGCCACGCCGCCGCCATAACAGAAGCCGGTGATACCGACCTTGCCGGTGCTGGTGTCGTGGTGCATCAGCCATTCGATGGCGGCAAAAAAGTCATTCATGAGCTTTTCGGGGTCGACTTTCTGTTGCAGCTCCACGCCTTTTTCATCGTTGCCGGGGTAGCCGCCCACCGAGGTCAGGCCGTCTGGCGCCAGGGCGATGAAACCGGCCTTGGCCAGGCGTCGCGCGACGTCTTCGATATACGGGTTGAGGCCACGGTTCTCATGCACCACCACCACGGCGGGCAACTTGCCTGCGACCTTGGCGGGGCGTACCAGGTAACCGCGCACCGTACCGTTGCCCTTGGGCGAGGGGTAGGTGACGTAGTCGGCGACGATGTCCGGGTCGGTGAACTTGACCTGTTCGGCCAGGGCGTAGTTGGGGCTCAGCGCCGCCAGCAACGCCGAGGCCGTGAGGCCACCCAAGGTGAACAACGCGGCACGGTCGAGAAATTCGCGGCGGTTGATCTTGCCATGGGCGTAGCCGTCATAGAGTTCCAGCAACTCGGGGGCAAAGTCTTTCGCGGTGAGACGAGTCATCGATGCAGTCCTCGATTAGCGGTTGCAGTCAATGTAGACCAGGATCAAGCCTCGCGGCCATGGGCGTTGGCGGCCAGTTGTCCGGTGTCGACGCGCACGAACACCGAGTCGCCGATGGCGGTGAGTACGTCACCTGCGTACACCTCGCAGACCACACGGCTTTTGCGCCCCACCTCACCCTCGACGTGCGCGCGCAGCGTCAGTTTTACGCCCATGGGCGTGGGCTTGATGAATTTGATTCCCAGGTTGCCGGTGACGCAGTCGATGCGCGGCAGGCTGCCGGGCGCTCGTTGCTCGGCCCGGTAGTGGTAGGCCATGGCGGTCCAGTTCGAGTGGCAGTCCACCAGCATGGCGATCAGGCCGCCGTAGACCAAATCCGGCCAGCCGCTGTATTGGGCGTCAGGTAGATGCTCGGCGATCACGTGCACGCCGTCGGCATCCCAGCGGCTCTTGATGTGCAGGCCATGGGGGTTGCTGCTGCCGCAACCGTAGCAAATGCCTTCCGGCGCGGTGGTGTCTTGCAAAGACGGAGTGAGCATGCAAAATCCTTATTGTTCCGGGGGGCCGACTACGCTATTTAGCAGAGCATGCGCCGGATGGGAATCACTCCGTCGGATACGTGTCGGCTGTCCTCCCTGGAGCGTTGTATGAAGTCTCGAATCTACCTGGCGGTCCTCCTCGGTTTCTTCTCAAATGCCCAGGCCGTGGAATACAAGGATGTCAACCGCGCGGCCAGCCAGATCAGCTTTATCTTCCAGCAGTTCGGGCAGCGGGTGTACGGCACGTTCAGCGACTTTGACGGCACCCTGACCTTCGATACGCAAAAGCCCGAGGCGGCGCATGCGTTGCTCAAGATCCGGCTCGCCAGCATCGACGCCGGCAGCCAGGACGCCAATACCCAGTTGCAACAGCCCGCCTGGTTCGATACCGCGACCTACCCGGTGGGGGTGTATGAATCCAGCGGTGCGACCGCGCTGGGCGGCAACCGCTACCGAATCAGCGGCCACCTGACGATCAAGGGCATCACGCGGCCGGTGGACATTGAGGTTGTGCTCAAGGAGCAAAGCGGGATCGGCGTGTTCGACGGTGAGTTCCTCCTCAAGCGCGGCGACTTCAAGATTGGTGATGGCGAGTGGGCGGGTAACAGCGTGGTGTCCGACGGTATCGACATCAAATTCAAGATGGTCGCGCCGCAACGCTAACGGGCGAACCGCTTTGCCCCGGCCACGCAGCCGATCACCGCAACCGTCACCAGCACCATGCCCAGGCTGACCGGCTCATGCAGCAGGCTTGCCGCCAGCGCCAGGCCGAAGAACGGTTGCAGCAACTGCAACTGGCCTACGGCAGCAATCCCGCCCTGGGCCAACCCGCGATACCAGAACACAAAGCCGATCAGCATGCTGAACAGCGACACGTAGCCCAGGCTCAGCCACGCCGGCAGGCTGATGCCACTGACGGTCGACGGGGCGAGCACCAGGCTCAACGGCACCACCACCGGCAGCGACACCACCAAGGCCCAGCAGATCACCTGCCAGCCGCCCAGGCTGCGCGACAGCTGGGCGCCTTCGGCATAGCCCAGGCCGCACACCAGCACCGCCAACAGCATCAGCACGTCGCCGACGGGAGCGGCGCTCAACCCTTGGGCGACGGCATAGCCCATCACCAGCAGGCTGCCCAGGATCGAAAACAGCCAGAACACCGGCCTGGGCCGCTCACCGCCACGCAGTACGCCAAACACCGCCGTGGCCAGCGGTAGCAGGCCGATAAACACGATGGAATGGGCCGAGGTCACGTATTGCAGGGCCAAGGCGGTGAGCAACGGAAAACCAATCACCACGCCAAGCGCGACCACTGCCAGCGGTGCCCATTGCTGGCGCGCGGGGCGTTTTGCCTTGAACAGCCGCAACAGGCACAACCCCAACACGGCGGCGAGGGTGGCACGGATCATGGTCAGGAACACCGGGTCGAACTCCATCACCGCCAGGCGTGTGGCCGGCAGCGAACCGCTGAAAATCACCACGCCGATAAAACCGTTGATCCAGCCCTGGGGGCTGCTGTCCAGGGTGCCGAGGGGAGAAGTACGTTCCATGAGGGCGTGTCCGAAAAAGAAGAAGTTGCGTGATGAGCATCCTAGGACTGAAGATTAAGACAATCAAAAAATTGTCATGGATACATCGTCTATGCCCCGCGCCCGCTACAAGTCGCTGGTCGATACCTTTGCCGAGGCCATCCGCAGCGGCACAATGCCGCCTGGCACGCGCCTGCCCACCCACCGGCAACTGGCCGCCGACCATGGCTTGGCCCTCGTCACCGCGAGCCGGGTATACACCGAGTTGGAAGCCATGGGCCTGGTCAGCGGTGAAACCGGGCGTGGCACCTTTGTGCGCGAAATTTCATTACCGCCGGGGCAGGGCAGTGGGCAAATGATGGTCGCGCCGGGCCTGCTGGATCTGAATTTCAACTACCCGTCCTTGCCGGGCCAGGCCGACCTATTGCGCAGCGCATTGCGCCAGTTGGCGTTGTCCGGCGACTTGGAGGCACTGCTGCGTTATCAGCCCCATGCCGGGCGTTTGCATGAACGCGCGGCGGTGGCGCGGCACTTGGTCAGCCGGGGGCTGAGCGTGGAGGCCGAGCAGGTCCTGGTGGTCAGCGGGGCCCAGCATGGGTTGGCGGTGAGCATGATGGCGTTGCTCAAGCCTGGGGATGTGATCGCGGTGGATGCGCTGACCTATTCGGGTTTCAAGGTGCTGGCCGAGACCCTGCACCTGGAAATCGTCGCGATTCCCGTCACCCCTGAAGGCCCGGACCTGGATCACCTGCAAAGCCTGTGTCGAAAGCGCCCGGTGCGTGCCGTGTACAGCATGCCGACCCTGCATAACCCGCTGGGTTGGGTGATGGGCCTGGAGCAGCGCGAGCGCTTGGTTGCCATTGCGCGTCAGCACCACCTGATGATCATCGAAGACGCAGCCTACGCATTTCTGGCCGAAGGAGCGCCACCGCCCTTGGCGACGCTGGCGCCTGAGCGCACCGTGTATGTCGGCGGGTTTTCCAAGAGCGTCGCCACCGGCTTGCGCGTGGGCTTTATCGCCGCGCCATTGATTTGGATGAACGTGTTGGAGCGCACGGTCATGGCCACCACCTGGAACGTACCGGGGGTGATGAGCGCGATTGCCGTGGCCTGGGTCGAAGATGGCACGGTGGCGTTGCTGGAAGCCCAAAAACGCCAGGACGCCCAGGCGCGACAGGCTATCGCGGCGCAGGCGCTGGCGGGGCTGACCTTTATCAGCCATCCCTCATCGTATTTTTTATGGTTGCCGCTGGCGGAAGAGGCCCGTGCCGATCAGGTCGCCATGACTTTGCAGCGCGACGGTATCGCGGTGTCCACTGCCGAGCCGTTTGCCGTCTCGGCGCACGTGCCGCATGCGCTGCGCCTGGCGTTGGGCTCGGTACCCATGCCGGTGCTACGCGAGGCTTTGGCGACGGTGCGCAAAGTGGTGGAGTGGTGAGCCGGGGGTAAACGGCTCACCCGCCACTGTCAGTATTTGTACGCCTGGCGACCGATTAGCAGCCAGTGTCCGTTTTGCTTCTGCCAGACCTGGAAGTTGTCGATATCGGTCGGTACTTCAACGCCGCTGTTCACCGCCAGGGCGTGAAAGTGGTTGCGCACCAGCGCGGTATCGCCGTTGAGGGTGATGCTCTGGTTCTGCATTTCCAGGGTTTTGAACGCGCTGGTGTGGGTTTCCAGGTCGGCGATAAATTGCGCCTTGTTCTGCACCTTGCCGCTGGAATGGCCATAGGTGAGCTTATCGGCGGTCAGCGCGTGAAGCTGCTTGAGGTCCAGGTGCAACATGGCTTGGGTCAGTTGGTCGACCGCTTGGGCCACCTCTTTCTCGGCGGTGGCCGGCGCAGCGGCGACGTAACCGCTGAACAGGCACAGAAAACCGATCAGCGCTTTGATGTTTTGCATGGGCGTTTCCTTATTGTTGTAGGGGGGCGGGCATGACACTGTAGTTGTCGTACAACCATGCAATAATTTTGCGTAGGAAGGAAAGTTAAATTTTTACAGGTGCCGAATAAAGCGGGTAATGACTCGTTCCCATGGTTAAATTTTCTTATACGACGTCCCAACACTCAAAATAAGTCATGGGCCTCTGACGTGTCGCTTCCTGCCCAAGTAGCACGCCGCTATGCTAGTGCCACAACAATAAACGGCTGGAGGGACACCATGGATTTTGACAGGTACAGCGAAGCCGTTACTTGCGCTACATACGGTTGCGGTCGAGGTCGGCAGGGCCGCCGCCACCTCTGGCTGAATGGCGCATGATCGTCCAAGGCATGGTGGTATTGACCGACTACGTGCTCTACGTGGCACCGGGAGCGGGGCTGTTCGGCCTGTGGTTCGCACTGACGCCCAAGTCACAGCCGGCGATGCGCATTCTGATCCTGCTGGCCGCGTTTGTGCTGATGCGCGATGCACTGACGCCGTTGCACCTGTGGGCGCCCAGTCGCGATATGCAGATTGCTTTCTCGGCCAACGCCTTTGTGTTGTCGGCGCTCGGCGGCCTGTCGTTGCTGCTGATGATGCTGCTGGCGCGAGCGGCACCTGAGTTATGGCGGTGGGTGGTGTGGTCCAAGGGCAATTGGGCCTATGGCCTGGGGATCGGCCTTGCTGTGGGGTGTGCGATCGGCCTGCCGCTGCGGCTCTTGCAGGGGATCGAGGCGCAAGCGATTCACGGCTACTGGGTGTGGCTGCCGGGCATGGTGGTGCTGGCGTATGGCGCTAATGCGCTGGAAGAAGTGTTGTTTCGCGGGTGCCTGCAGGGCTATCTGGAACAACAGGTGACGCCTTTGCGGGCGGCGTTGATCAGCGGCGTGGCATTTGCGGCGTGCCACACATTCCTGGCCTTGAGCGTCACCCAACTGGGCTGGCCGGTGCTGTTGTTTACCCTGGTGGAAGGTTTGGCCTGTGCGTTCGTGCGCATGCGTTACGGCGTGCTGCCGGCGACGCTGAGCCATGGCACGGCGATCCTGCTGATCGCCGTGCCCATGGCTTGATTTACAGCGCTGGCGTACGCGGCGGAACCAGACGTTTGCTGCCGGTGGCTTCAAACGCCGAGGCAAAGCGCAGCAGCGCCGAGTCGTCGTAGGCGCGCCCGGCAAACGTCAGCCCCACGGGCATGCCGATATCCGCCATGATGCCCATCGGCACCGTGACCGTCGGCACGCCGAGGTGGCGTATGGCAAGGTTGCCGTTGGCCACCCAAACGCCGTTGCTCCAGGCGATATCGGCAGACGCTTCGTTCACATCGGCATCCGCCGGGCCCACATCGGCCACGGTGGGGAACAGCACGGCGTCGAGCCCCAGCGTGTCCATCCAGTCTTCCAGGTCCAGGCGCCGGGTTTGCTCAAGACCACGCAGGCCGTCGGGCACGGTGCTGATCTGATCCCACGGTGTGATGCCGCGCTCGGCCATGCGCACGTATTCGTCCATGCCGGCGGCCAAGTCGTCTTCACGGTTGGGCAGGGTGCCTGGGTCGTGAGGGAAGATCTTCGGCCCATCGACATCCGCCAGGCGGTTCAGGTTCGGGTCGTTGTTGGCGCGCAGGAAGTCATCGAACGCCCAGGCCGACAGTTCCCACAATTCGTCGTGCAGGAAGTCCTTGGACACCAGGCCACGGGTAAACACCGTCGGCGCTCCGGGGCGGTCGCCTTCGCAGTTGGACACCAGCGGGAAATCCACTTCAATCACTTCGGCACCAGCCGCTTCCAGTGCCTGGCGTGCGGCTTGCCACAGGTCGATCACGCTGGCGCGGGTGTGGATCTTTTGCCCGGTCGGCCCGCCGATCCCGGGTTTTTCGCAGGTGCCGGCGTCGGGGTCGGCATTGATATACATGCGGGGTACGCCGAACCGTTTACCAGCGAGGGTTTCTGGCTTGACCGCCAACTCAGCGTAGGACGCCGGGCGCACCGAGGTCACGCTCGGGATGGGCACCCAGGGTTGCAGGCGCCATAGATCACCGCGAGGGTTGGGGTCTTCGGCGACGACGACATCGAGCACTTCCAACAGGTCGGCCATGGTGCGCGCGTACGGGACCACCACGTCCATGGTCGGGGTCAGCGGCCAGTTACCACGCACCGAAATCACCCCGCGCGATGGCGTGTAGGCGCACAAGCCATTGTTGGAGGCTGGGCCGCGTCCGCTCGACCAGGTTTCTTCGGCCAGGCCGAATGCGCAGAAGCTTGCCGCCGTGGCGGTGCCGGCTCCGTTGGATGAACCGGAGGCAAAGGGTGCGGTGAGGTAGTCGGCGTTGTACGGGCTTTCTGCGCGGCCATACACGCCACGCTGCATGCCGCCGTTGGCCATCGGCGGCATATTGGTCTTGCCCAGGCAGATGGCACCGCCGGCACGCAGGCGCTCGATGGTGAAGGCGTCGCGCTGTGCGACCAGCTTGGCAAAGGCCGGGCTGCCGGACGCCGCCGTCAGGCCCTTGACCAGGTAGCTGTCTTTAGCGGTGTAGGGGATGCCGTCCAATGGCCCCAAGGTTTCGCCCTTCGCCCGGCGCGCATCGGCAGCCTCGGCTTCTTTCAGGGCCTCGGGATTGCGCACCACCACGGCGTTCAACGCGGTGGCGGTCTGCGGGCCATCATAGGCATCGATCCGTGCCAGGTACGCCTGGACCAGTTCGACGGCCGTGGTCTGGCCGGATTCAAGCGCCGCGCGCAATTGGGCAATGGAGACTTCGGTAACTTGCATCACGTTTTTTTCGCCGCCTTCAAGTGGGGGTATGGCGGCAGTCTACGTACAGATATTTCACAAAACCAGTGCCGGATAATCCGTGTGCGCTGCCAGGCGAAGTTGCCAGCGAGAGACCGTTATCGCTAAGGTGGCCCCGATGATCAATGGCGCATTTCAAGGAAGAGACTATGCAACGACCTTATATCGCCCTGGCCGGGTTACTGGGATTTTCGCTGTACACCCTGGTGACGATGCTCACGGCTGAGCAATCGCTGCTGGCGTTTGGACGCGAGCTGATGTCGAAGCCCGATACGGCGCAGGTGGTGATTGATCTGTATTTGATGGCGGTGCTGGCGTGTGTGTGGATGTACCGGGATGCGCGTGGGCGAGGGCGATCGCTGGTCTCGGTGCTGCCGTACTTTTTGCTGACGGCCGTTTTTGTGTCGGTGGGGCCATTGCTCTATATCGTCGTCAATGGGGTCTTGCGTCGGCCACCGAACGGCGTGTGTGGCGAGGGCGCGGGCGCCCTCGCCACAGTCGATCACACCCCTTTGGTCGACGGCAGCAAGATCGTGAGGATGCCCGCCAGTGGCAGGAACGAGCAGATCTTGTAGACATACTCGATGCCGTGGCTGTCGGCCAACAAGCCCAGCAGTGCGGCACCGATCCCGCTGAAGCCGAACATCAGGCCGAAGAATATCCCGGCGATCATGCCCACATTGCCCGGCACCAGTTCCTGGGCAAACACCACGATGGCTGAGAACGCCGAGGCGATGATAAAGCCGATGACCACGCTGAGTACGGCGGTCCAGAACAGGTCGACGTAGGGCAGGGCGAGGGTGAACGGCGCGGCCCCGAGGATGGAGAACCAGATGACTTTCTTGCGGCCGATCTTGTCGCCGATCGGCCCGCCGGCGAAGGTGCCGACGGCCACCGCGCCGAGGAAGAGGAACAGGTACATCTGGGAACTGGCAACCGACAGCTGGAACTTTTCAATCAGGTAGAACGTGAAATAGCTGGTCAGGCTGGTCATGTACCAATACTTGGAGAACACCAGCAGTGCCAATACCACCAGGGCAAAGGTCACCCGGCCTTTGGACAAGCCATGGGTGGCCTTGCCGCCTTGCTTGAGCTTGAACAGGTTGAGGTGGTGGCGGTACCAGCGGCTCAAGCCGTACAGCACCAGGATGGCGAACACCGCGAACAGGCCGAACCAGGCGATGTGGGTTTGGCCATAGGGAATGATGATCGCCGCTGCCAGCAACGGGCCCAGCGCACTGCCGGCGTTGCCGCCCACTTGGAACGTCGATTGTGCCAGGCCGTAGCGGCCGCCGGAGGCCAGGCGTGCCACACGCGAGGTTTCCGGGTGGAAGGTCGAGGAACCGACACCGACCAGTCCCGCTGCGAGCAAAATCGCCGGGAAGGTGCCGACAAACGCCAGCATGAGGATGCCGATCAAGGTGCACACCATGCCCGCCGGCAGCAGCCAGGGTTTAGGGTGGCGGTCGGTGTGGTAGCCGATCCAGGGTTGCAGCAAGGACGCCGTCAACTGGAAGGTCAGCGTGATCAACCCGACCTGGGTGAAGCTGAGCCCGTAATTGGCCTTGAGCATCGGGTAGACCGACGGCAGCACGGCCTGGATCAGGTCATTGATCATATGCGCCAGGGCGCAGGCGCCGAGAACGCGCATGACCAAGGGGCTTATTTGGGGCGCAGTGGTTGCAGCGGCGGGTGACGCAGTCAGGGTCGTCATGCAGGCATTCCATACAAGGCAGCGAACAGGGGCAGCGAGTACTTAAGCCCGCTGCCCGTTTCAAATCGTTTCGGCGCTTATGCTAGATTTGGTAAAAATGCCTGTCTCGCGAAATTCGGGCCCAAACCATCGCAAAAAGGACTAAATCATTAAATCACTCGATAAATTTCTCCGAGAGATCGATGAGGGCGACTGGGCCGTCATCAGTTCGGCCACCGATTATCCCGAAAACTGGGTGATCCCCGAACACAGTCATAACAAGCATCAGCTGCTCTACGCCATCGGCGGCGTGATGGTGGTGTATTCGGCGCTGAACCAATGGACGGTGCCGCCCAATCGCGGCTTCTGGATGCCCAGCGGGCAAGTTCATTCGCTACGCTGCGTGGGCACGCTGAAGATGCGCAGTGTATTTGTGTGCCCGGACCGCTTCCCGGACCTGCCGACCGAACCCAAGACGGTGAGTATTTCGCCGTTGTTGAGGGAACTGATCAAGGCGTCGATCAACCTCAAGCCGCCCTATGCCGAGGAGTCGCGCGATGCGAGGATCATGCACCTGATCCTGGACGAACTGGCCATCCTGCCGGCGCTGCCGTTGTCGCTTCCGCAGCCCACCGACCCGCGCGTGAACCTGATTTGCCAGGCGTTGCAGGACGACGCGGGCGATGCCTCCACCGTCGCCGATTGGAGTGAGCGCCTGAACCTGGATCAAAAAACCATCCAGCGTCTGTTCCGCAAGGAAACCGGCATGACCTTCGGCCAATGGCGCCAGCAGGCACGGTTGCTGCTGGCGCTGGAGCGCATTGCGGTGGGCGAGAAGATTATCGATGTGGCGTTTGAGCTGGGCTATGAAAGCCCGAGCGCCTTTACCAGCATGTTCAAGAAACAGTTTGGCAAGACGCCGAGTCAGTTCTTCAGGTAGTTCGGTTGAGCACGGGCATCGGCGATGAGCGCCGCGCGCCCAGATAGGCCAGCACTCCAGCAATACCCAGCGACGTCGCGCTCAGTTCAAAGGTCGCCTGGTAACCGCTGTGGTCAAATGCCACGCCGCCGACCGTGGCTCCCGCAGTGATCGCCAACTGGATGATCGCGACCATCAAGCCACCACCGGCCTCGGCATCTTCCGGCAGCACCCTCGAAAGCCAGGTCCACCAGCCGACCGGTGCAGCAGTAGCCACCAGGCCCCAGGCGCCCAGTAAGACTGTCGTGAGGAACGGCGAGCTGCCCCAGGCAACCAGTGCCAGGGCGATTACCGCCATCACCAGTGGAATGGCGATCAATACCGGGTAAAGGCTTTTTTTCAGAAAGCGCTCTATCAGGAACGTGCCCACCAGGCCGGCCAGGCCGAGCACCAACAGCATCAACGATAAAGTAGACACGCTGACTCGGGTAACGCTCTCCAGGAACGGGCGCAGGTAAGTAAACAGCATGAACTGCCCCATGAAAAACACACTGACGGCGAGCATGCCCAACGCCACGGTGGGGTTTTTCATCAAGCTCAGAACGTTGCCGGCCTTGGCGTTGCTGTTCGTCTTGATCGAAGGCAGGCTTAGCAGCAGCCATCCGCCAGCGACAACGGCGACCGGTACGACGCAGAAAAATGCCCCGCGCCAGCCGATGAATGCCCCCAGAAAGCTGCCCAGCGGCGCCGCAATTACCGTCGCCAGCGCGTTGCCGCCGTTGATGATTGCCAGGGCGCGCGGCACTTGGGCCGGGGGCACCAAGTGCATTGCGGTCGCCGCCGACAACGACCAGAAGCCGCCAATGGCCACGCCGATCAGCGCGCGGCCCAGCATGAAAACCAGGTAGTTCGGCGCCAGCGCTACCACAGTGCCGGACAGGATCATCAGCAAGGTCAGCGCCAATAGCAGGCGTTTACGATCCACTCGCGCTACGACGGCGGCGATGCTCAGGCTGGTCAACAAGGCGAACAGCCCCGACACCGAAATGCCCTCGCCGGCCTGGCCTTCAGAAATATGCAGGTCGGCCGCCAATGGCGTCAGCAGGCTCACGGGCATGAATTCCGAGGCCACCAGGGCAAATGCCGCCAGTGACATCGCGAACACGGCAGCCCAACTGTGTGAATTAGCGTTATTGGACATTATTTCAAGTGGTCTTTGAAGAAGGTGGTGAGCGTGGCAAAGGGGATCAGGTTGACCCGGTCGTACAGGTCGACATGGCCAGCCTGCGGGATGATCATCAGTTGCTTGGGTTCGGCAGCCCGTTGGTACGCATCTTCGCTGAACTCGCGGGAGTGGGCGTTGGCGCCGGTAATCAACAACAGTGGGCGAGGGGAAAGGGTCTCGATGTCGTTGAATGGGTAGAAGTTCATGAATTTCACGTTGCTGGTCAGTGTTGGCCGAGTGGTGGTGTGTGGCGAGGCGCCGACTGGGGTGAATTCACCCCGCGGGGTACGGTAGAAGTCGTAAAACTCATCGCCCACCGCATCGCCGGTGAGGGTGTGCGGCGTACCGCCGGTGTAGACGGTGTCGCCGCCCTGGAACTCCACGTAGCGCTGGTTAGCGGCTTTACGCAGGAGCTGTTGGCGCTGCTCCAGCGTCACGCCATGCTTGAGCCCGTTGCGGTTGGCTGCGCCCATGTCGTACATGCTGACTGTGGCAATGGCTTTGAGACGTGGGTCGATCTTCGCCGCCGCAATGGCGAAGCTACCGCTGCCGCAGATGCCGATCACACCGATGCGTTCACGATCAACCAGTGGGTGGGTGCCGAGAAAATCCACGGCGGCGCTGAAGTCCTCGACGTAAAGCTCGGGCAGCACCGCGTTGCGTGGCGAACCTGCACTTTCCCCCCAGAAAGACAGGTCAAGAGACACGGTGATGAAGCCCTGTTCGGCCATTTTGGTGGCGTAGAGGTTTGCGCTTTGTTCTTTGACCGCGCCCATTGGGTGCCCAACGATAATCGCCGGGTTTTTTGAGCCTGGGGCAATGCCCTCGGGTATAAACAGATTGCCTGTAACCGGCATACCGTACTGATTGTTGAAGGTGACTTTTTCGACGCTCACTTTGTTGCTTTGATAGAAGTTGTCGGCACCGTTGGACATGTTGGCTCCCAGTGAGGAAAAAGAACTCACCAGCACACTCAGGGCGAGCAAGAGGCGTTTCATGGGTTAATCCTTGAAAAGGTGGGTGGGTACATTTTCCCCGGCGAGGGGAGACCTCTGTAGTGCGTTTCGCTGGGTTACTTGCCTGATCCTCTGAGTCTTGTCGTTTTGCCGGGACGCTCAGCGCACGTCCGCGGTAAAGTTCAGTGAAGTGGAGGCAGAGGCCCTTATGAAGATCGAACAATCGCCCCTGGAGGTGCTGGTCCAGTCCATTGGTGCGCGGATATCGACCCCCGGTGACTACCCCATGCCCATCCCTGGCCTGGGCTTTTATCGGCGTGAGCAACCCGCGACGCCCGTGGTGTGCATGGTCGAGCCGAGCATCGTGCTGGTGGCCCAAGGCGAGAAGCAGCTGTGGGTCGGTGGCGTAGGCTATCCGTACGACACCTCGCGATTTCTGGTCACCTCGCTGGATATTCCGGCCAATTCGGAAGTACTGGCCGCCAGCCCGACGAAGCCCTGCCTGGGGCTGACCTTCAAGCTGGACCTACGCATGCTGGCCGAGCTGATCGCCCAGAGTGATTTGCCACCCATGCGTGCGCGGGCAGTGATGAAGGGGGTAGGGATTGGTGCTGTCACCGACGGCCTGTTGGCCGGGTTCGCGCGTTTGGTTGCGTTACTGGATGAGCCTGAAGCGATCGCGGTACTCGCGCCGTTGATTCAACGCGAGATTCATTACCGCCTGTTGAGGAGCGATCAATCCGGGCGATTGCGCCAAATCTGCTCCGTGGACGGGCAGGGTTATCGAATTGCAAAGGCAATCGATTGGCTCAAGCTCAACTACGATGTGCCGTTGCGCGTGGAGGAGTTGGCCGCGCGCGTGCAAATGAGCGCAGCCACCTTTCACCATCATTTCCGCCAGCTGACGGCGATGAGTCCGTTGCAGTACCAGAAATGGCTGCGCTTGAACGAGGCCCGCCGCTTGATGCTCAACGAGCAGCACGGCGTTTCCAGCGCAGCATTCAAGGTGGGCTATGAAAGCCCATCACAATTCAGTCGCGAGTACAGCCGATTATTTGGCGTGCCACCCAAGCGCGATGTTGCGGTGCTGCGAGGCAAGACGACTGTCACTGATCAGCCGCCGTTAAATTAGCAAAGAACATACACCCAATGAGCCGTGCAAACAGGCTGAGGGTTTCCGCCAAGTTAGGGGCATCAAACAGCATCGCTCTGGAGTCCAGCGCACACAGCGCGCCGAACAGGCGACCATCGGGCAGGAAAATCGGCGCGCCGGCATAGCGTTCGATGGCGTATCGCTTGACGACCGGGCGTACTGCAAAGCGGCCATCCTGGCTGACTTGCGGAATGAACAAGGTCTGGGGGTTGATGCAGAACTCGCTGCACAGGGTTGTTTCAAGGTCGAGTACGTCATCGACATGAATGCCCATGTCGAGAGTGTCGTGCACGGAGCAGACGACCCACTCCAGGTCAGTGAACTTCGCGATACCGGCAAAGCGCATACCGGTCAGGCGGGTGACCAACTGCAGGATGCTGGTGGTGGCTTCTATTTCGGCGATGGCAGCGCGCTCATCGGCGCTGAGTAACGCGTGTGCCGGGGTGACGCTTGGAAACTCCAGTGGCGTGGTGGCGCGGACCACCACGCAACGTCAGGTGTTAGTTGATGCGCGGATGCTGTTGCACCAGGTTCTTGCGCTTGGCTTCCAACGCGGCAATCTCGGCGTCGATGTCTTCGATCTTCTGCTCGATATTGTCGTGGTGTTCTTGCAGCAGCTCCTTGGCTTCTTCCATGTCGGACGCTGCCGGTGCCGCACCGCGCAACGGCCTGTTGGCGGTTTCTTTCATGGTCAGGCCGGTGATCAGGCCGACCACCGCGAACACCATCAGGTAATAAGCGGGCATGTACAGGTCGTTGGTGCTTTCCACCAGCCAGGCGACGGCGGTCGGGGTAACGCCGGCAATCAGTACCGAGACGTTGAACGCACTGGCCAGGGCGCTGTAGCGAATGTGGGTGGGGAACATGGCGGGCAGCGTCGAAGCCATCACGCCGATGAAGAAATTCAGGATGACGGCGAGGATCAGCAAGCCTGCGAAGATCAGGCCGATCTGGCCGCTGGTGATCAGCATGAACGCCGGGATCGCCAGTAACAGCAAGCTGACGCTACCGGCAATGATGAAGGGCTTGCGGCCGACCTTGTCGCTGACAAAACCAATGAATGGCTGCACGAACAGCATGCCGACCATGATCGCGATGATGATCAGCACGCCGCTGTTTTCTTTGTAGTGCAAGTTGTGTGACAGGTAGCTCGGCATGTAGGTGAGCAGCATGTAGTACGTCACGTTGGTGGCGGCGACGATACCGATGCAGGTCAGCAGGCTACGCCAGTGCTGGGTGGCGACTGCCTTGAACGACACTTTGGGGCCGTGGGTCAGGCCCTGGCGGTCGCCCTGTTCGAGCGTGTCCATGTGCTGCTGGAAGGCTGGGGTTTCCTCCAGTGCGTGGCGCAGGTACAGGCCGATGATGCCCAGGGGCAGGGCAAGGAAGAACGGCAAGCGCCAGCCCCATGCCTCGAAGTCGGCCTCGCCCAATACGCTGGAGATCAGCACCACCACGCCGGCGCCGAGCACGAAGCCGGCAATCGAGCCGAAGTCCAGCCAACTGCCGAGGAACCCGCGTTTACGGTCCGGAGCGTATTCGGCGACGAAGATCGAGGCGCCGGTGTATTCGCCGCCCACCGAGAAGCCTTGGGCCATTTTGCACAGTAACAGCAGGATCGGCGCCCAGATGCCAATCGAGTCATAGCCCGGGATCAGGCCGATGGCGAAGGTGCTCAGGGACATGATCACGATGGTGGCGGCGAGTACTTTTTGTCGCCCGTATTTATCGCCAAGCGCACCGAAGAACAGGCCACCCAAGGGGCGAATCAGGAAGGGCACGGAAAAGGTGGCCAATGCGGCGATCATTTGTACGCTGGGGGAGGCGTCGGGGAAGAACACTTTGCCGAGTACGTAGGCGACGAACCCGTAGACGCCGAAGTCAAACCACTCCATGGCGTTACCCAGTGCAGCAGCGGTGATCGCCTTGCGCACCTTGGTATCGTCGACGATGGTGATGTCTTTCAACCCGATGGGTTTGACGCTCTTTTTACGTATTTTCATGGAGGCCACTCTAAAACTGAACAGGGGAGGTGCCATCGTTACGACAGCACCGCACTGTCAGTTCAGATACAAGCGGACGTGAAAAAATTCACTCCATTAGTTGTTTTTCTCGGCAGGACGAAAATACGGTGCCTGACGCACCGTGTTTGTGAGCGGCGTGGAAAGTAGCGGGGGGATGAGGAGGTGGAGGATCTGCGCGCAGATTCAAATGTGGGAGGGGGCTTGCTCCCGATGGCAGTGTGTCATTCACTGGATTAGGTGACTGAGCCACCGCCATCGGGAGCAAGCCCCCTCCCACAGGTTTTCAGCGTCAGGCTTGGGTTATGTTGGCGCGAGCGTGTAGATACCGATGCGCAGATTTAGCCCAAGCCTTGGCACAGATCTAAATCGTCCAAACAATAGAAATTCAAATGTGGGAGGGGGCTTGCTCCCGATGGCGGTGCGTCAGTCACTGGATTAAGTGGCTGAGTCAACGCCATTGGGCGCAAGTCGCACCGTCCCTCCCACATTGGATGCGCAGTCAGCTCGGGATTGTGTGGGCGTGAGCTGCCTGCCCGTCGGGGTCATCCTATAACTGTCCTGCTTTAACACCTTCCATACCCACGCAACGCCGCGTGAAACCGCAATCTTTCAGATTGACAGCGCATAGGGGGCTCGCTATAAAAGCCATAGTTGTACGACGACATATGACGTTATGTATGTCCTATCTAACAAAAATAAAAAGTGATGCCATGAACTTGAATGAGCCCATCAACGCCCACCGCGTCGGCCAGGCCGTCGGCAACTACCGCTGGACCATCTGCGCGATGCTGTTCTTCGCGACCACTGTCAACTACCTTGATCGCCAGGTGCTCAGCCTCCTGGCGCCGCAGCTGTCCACGCAATTTGGCTGGAGTAACACCGACTACGCCAACATTGCGGCGGTGTTCCAGTTTGTCTATGCGATTTCCATGTTGTTTGCCGGGCGGTTCGTCGACAAGATCGGCACCAAGGCGGCGTACGTGGTCGCCATCGGCATTTGGTCTACCGGTGCGGTCATGCATGCGTTTTCGGTGCCGATGGGCGAGGGCATCGCGGCGGTCAGCGGTGCCATTGGCCTGGCGGTGATCCCGGTGTCGATTGCCGGCTTCATGTTGTCGCGCGCGGTACTGGCGATTGGCGAGGCGGGCAACTTCCCCATCGCGATCAAGGCCACCGCTGAATATTTCCCGAAGAAAGAGCGCTCCTTGGCAACCGGTATTTTTAATTCGGGTGCCAACGTTGGCGCGATCCTGGCGCCGATCTGTGTGCCACTGATCGCCGGCCTTTGGGGATGGGAAGCGGCGTTTATCGTGATTGGCCTGCTGGGTTTTGTCTGGGTGGCCGTATGGTCGGCGCTCTACCAAAAACCAGAACAGCAGAAACGCCTATCGGCCGAAGAACTGGCCTACATCCGTAGCGACCAGACCGCACAGTCTTTTACTGCGGAACCTGCCGGTCCAGCCGCGAACAAAGTCTCGTGGTTCAAGTTGCTGACCTATCGCCAGACCTGGGCGTTTGCCTTCGGCAAGTTCATGACCGATGGCGTGTGGTGGTTCTTCCTATTCTGGTTGCCCACTTACCTGTCAGCGCAATACGGCATGAAAGGCGCCGACATTGTGATGCCGCTGGCGGTGCTGTACAGCATGACCATGGTGGGCAGTATCGGTGGCGGCTGGTTCCCCAGCTATTTCATGGCGCGCGGCGATGCGCCGTATGACGGGCGCATGAAAGCCATGCTGGTGATCGCGCTGTTCCCGTTGGTGGTCCTGCTGGCGCAGCCCTTGGGGTATCTGAGCTTCTGGGTGCCGGTCTTGCTGATTGGCGTGGGGGCCTCGGCGCATCAGGCGTGGTCGTGCAATATCTTCACCACCGTGTCCGACATGTTCCCGCAAAAAACCGTGGCGTCGGTGGTTGGCATCGGCGGCATGGCCGGTGGCCTGGGGGGCGTCGTGATGACCAAGATCGGCGGTTGGGTGTTCGACTACTACAAGTCCATCAACGACATCCATACCGGCTATATGATCATGTTTGCGATCTGCGCGCTGGCTTACCTGGTGGCATGGAGCGTGATGAAAGCGCTGGTGCCGCGCCATAAGGAAATCACCGATCTGTAACCCGCTTCGGGGCCTGGGTGACCAGGCCCCGATTGACAGGTCTCGTGCCCAGGTCTGGCTGACCAGCGGTTTGCCGAAACTCAGGGTGGGTTCTCGTCGTGGCGCACCACAAAGACCGAACCGACGACCTCGCCGTCTTTCTCTGCGATCCGGCAACGCTCGCAGGTCGGCTCGAACGCGCGCAAATACTTGGCGACGATCTCCGCCACCAGCGCTTCGAACGCCCAATTCCAGTTTCAGGGTAATTCGTGTCGAAATATGATGAGAGCACCTGAAAGGTGGCATGCTTCACCCCCCCCCCGAAAAAAGGAACCGTCCGATGCCCACTCTGCATCTGCTGTGCGGCAAGTCCACCCTTGCCGAACATACGGCTGTTGTGCCAAACGAGGCCGAAGGCTGGGTGATTGAGGTGCATCGCCCATGAGTACCGTGTTGCCTACGGGTGTCGATGCGCAGGGCATTGTGTTGAGGGTTGGCGATGCGGCCATTCAGCCTGAATTTCAGCCCGTGCTGGCGGATGCCTGTGCGACCCTGGCGCAAGCGGGGTTGGGGCTGCTCGGTATTTATGTCTACGGCAGTGTGGCCCGGGGCGATGCCAGCCCAGGTGAGTCGGACCTCGACCTCACGTTGATACTGGGCGAGCCGCCAGATTCGTCGGTGCGTGAGTCGTTGGACAGGCTGCGCCAGGCATTGGAGCAGCGACACCCATCAGTCACCAAGATCGACTTCGATATTGGCGACCGTGCCGAAGTGCTCGCTCCCGAGCATCAACCCAAATGGGGCTTCTGGCTCAAGCATCACTGCCGTTGTGTGTGGGGCGAGGATCTCTCGTTGCACTTCGAGGGGTTCAAGCCTTCACGTGACGTTGCACGGGCGCTCAATGCGGACTTCGAACCGGTGTTGAGCGGCTACCTCACGCGTATTGATGGCGTCGACAGCGTGCCAGAACGGCTTCGCTTGCAACGCGAAGCGGCGCGCAAGCTGATTCGAGCTACCCACACATTGCGCCCGGAAGACGCATTGATGTGGCCACACACCCTCGAAGAACATGTTGCCCTGTTCGTCCAGCATCACCCTGAGATGCGCGTCCAGATCGCGTATTTTCTGTTTGAGGCGCGCAACCCCAGTGCCGAGCGTGAGGCATTTTGCACGCGGTTGCAGGCGTTTGTGACCTGGATGGTTTCGCAGCAGGGATAGATAGCGGTATGGGGGCTCAACAGTGACAGGAAAGGAATCGATTCAAATGCGTGAACGAAAGGCAGCACGAGTACTGGTGATAAGCCCGGCGAACGAGGTGCTTCTTTTCCGGTTCGTCCACAAAGAGGGCGCGTTGGCCGGCAACGATTATTGGGCTACTCCGGGAGGCGGTGTCGAGGAGGGCGAAACCTTCCACGCCGCCGCGATTCGTGAGTTGCGCGAAGAGACGGGTATCAGGGTCAGCCACATTGACGAATCCGTGGCAGACCGCCGCGTTCCCTTGATGTTGCCCTGCGGTGAAACGGTGCTGGCCATTGAGCAATACTTCGTGGTTCACGCGCCCAGCGAGCGCCTCTCCAGAGCCGAATGGACCGAGCAAGAAACCCAGGTGATGGCAGACCATCGTTGGTGGTCGGCTCAAGCATTGCGCGCCACAGGGGATACGGTATGGCCTGAGGCGCTGATACCGATGCTTGTGCAGGCCGGTGTGTTTGCCGCCGATCCCGCTTAGCTATTGGTCAGGATTTCGCGGGTTTCGCTCACCCTGGCGTAGTCCATCGCCAGGTTACTCAGCGACAGCGCATGCACATCTTCAGCCGGCCACAGGCGACCCGAGAGGTCGGTTTGATCAAACGTAAAGCACGCATCGCCCGGCACGATCACGTCAAAGCCCAGGTTGCCGGCTGAGCGCGCCGTTGCCTCCACGGAGTTGTTGGTGGTCACGCCAACGATCACCAGTTGCTGGATCGAACGCAGGTGCAGCCAGCGCTCCAGGCCCGTGGCGGCGAACACATCCGGAACGTTTTTCTCCACGACGTGCTCATGGGGCAGGGGTTGCAGCGCGTCCTGGAATTCGCAGCCCGGTTGCCCTGGCCAAAACACCGACCCGGGCGTGCGGGAGATATGCCGCACATGGATGATCGGGCGCAGGGCGTGCCGCCAGGCGTCCAGGAGGCGCTTTATCTGTAACTCGGCATCGGGGTTGTTGCGTCGGCCAAGCGTTGGATCGCGCATGCCCTGTTGCATATCAATGATCACCAACGCCGCGTTCATTGCTAACGGTTCCATTGCCTGTCCTTTCGCCTGTGAAGTGCGAAACCTATCAGCATCGCGGGCATCCAGGCAGTCATTTGTTGGAAGTGCCCGGACTATCGGCCGGCTGAGTAGGCGTTGTTGTAGTTCGCCGACATCAGCTGTCAGGGTTGAGCGCAAGCGTTCCAGCGCAGGCGTGTCGGGTTGGGCGAGGATGTCGATGAGCATTTGGGTGGTTTGCTACCACTCATCGCGCTGTCTGTGCGCCTGTGATCACGACTCAGCGTTTGCTGAAAGCCAAGCGGGCGGCAAACAACACGAAGATCATGCCAGTGGTACGGTCCATCCACTGGATGACCTTTTCGCGGCGCAGGAAACCGGAAAGGGGTTGAGTGGCGCCGATCAATACCAGCGACCACACCAGCCCGAGCACCACATGGATGCTCACCAGGCCGAACGTCCAGGCGATCAACGAATGGCCCGGGGGAATGAATTGCGGCAGGAACGACACGTAGAAAATCCCCACCTTGGGATTCAAGACATTGCCCAGCATGCCCTTGAGGAACCAGTTGCTGCGCGCC
Source organism: Pseudomonas sp. MWU15-20650 (assembly GCF_023242475.1). Taxonomy (GTDB): domain Bacteria; phylum Pseudomonadota; class Gammaproteobacteria; order Pseudomonadales; family Pseudomonadaceae; genus Aquipseudomonas. The sequence continues at coordinate 156,688 of NZ_JALJFG010000009.1, forward strand.
TTGCCGTCAGCTGCCGGGGGTGACAGTGAGCGGCGCGGACGCACCAGCATGTTCAAGCCCAGCCAGGCCAGGTAAGCGGCGCCGCAGTATTTCAAGAGGTTGTACGCCACTTCGGACACAGCAATCAGCGCGCCCAGCCCGAAGGCAACCGCCGCGCCCCACAACAGGCAACCGGCGTTGATACCCAAAGTGGCCTGCAATGCCTGGCGCTTGCCTTCGACGGTGGCGGTTCGCAGTACCAAGGCGGTGTCGAGCCCGGGCGTGAGCGTCAGCAGCGTGGCGGCGAAGGTGAAGGCCAGCAGGTTGTCGGTGATGGACATGGGGCGACGTCTTCAAGGTCGGAGAGCGCAACGTTAACCGATCGGCAGGCAATACGGAAAAGCCTGAGACTTCCCGGCGAAAATCTTCATAATGGCGGCCAATTTGTTTAGCTCGTTATTCTGGTGTGCCCGCATGGAAATTAAGGTCAACTTTCTCGACAACCTTCGGCTTGAAGCCAAGTTCGATGACTTCACGGTCATAGCCGACCAGCCTATTCGCTACAAGGGCGATGGTTCGGCACCGGGGCCATTCGATTACTTCCTGGCTTCGTCGGCGTTGTGTGCGGCGTACTTTGTGAAGTTGTACTGCGAAACACGCAATATTCCCACGGACAATATTCGTCTGTCGCAGAACAACATTGTCGATCCGGAAAACCGCTACAACCAGATCTTCAAGATCCAGGTCGAGTTGCCGGCAGACCTCTCCGATAAGGATCGCCAGGGTATCCTGCGTTCCATTGACCGTTGCACCGTGAAGAAGGTAGTGCAGGCCGGGCCGCAGTTCGTGATCGAAGAAGTGGAGAACCTCGATGCCGACGCCCAGGCATTGTTGATGCCCAACGCGACGTCCGAGGCGGGCACCTACATCGTCGGCAAGGACCTGCCGCTGGAGCAGACCATTGCCAATATGTCCGGCGTTCTTGCCCGCTTGGGCATGAAGATCGAAATCGCTTCGTGGCGCAATATCGTGCCGAACGTGTGGTCGCTGCATATCCGTGATGCGCATTCGCCGATGTGCTTTACCAACGGCAAGGGCGCGACCAAGGAAGGCGCACTGGCGTCGGCGTTGGGCGAGTTCATTGAGCGGCTCAACTGCAACTTCTTCTATAACGACCAGTTCTGGGGTGAGGAGCTGGCCAATGCGCCGTTCGTGCATTACCCGGATGAGCGCTGGTTCCAGCCCGGTCCCAAGGATGAGCTGCCGAGCGAAATTCTCGATGCCTACTGCCTGAAGATCTACAACCGTGACGGCGAACTGCGGGGCTCGCACCTGTTCGACACCAACTCCGGCAATGAGGCACGCGGTATTGTCTCGCTGCCGTTCGTGCGCCAGTCCGATGGCGAGGTGGTGTACTTCCCCTCCAACCTGATCGAAAACCTCTACCTCAGCAACGGCATGAGTGCCGGCAACACCCTGGCGGAAGCGCAGGTGCAGTGCCTGTCGGAGATCTTCGAGCGGGCGGTGAAACGCGAAATCATCGAAGGTGAATTCGCCCTGCCGGATGTGCCGGCCGAGGTGTTGGCCAAGTACCCGGGCATTCTGGCAGGCATTCAGGGCCTGGAAGCCCAGGGCTTCCCGGTGCTGGTCAAAGATGCTTCCCTGGGCGGTGAATTCCCGGTGATGTGCGTGACCTTGATGAACCCGCGCACCGGCGGGGTGTTCGCCTCGTTTGGTGCGCACCCGAGCCTGGAAGTGGCGCTGGAACGTAGCCTCACCGAGCTGTTGCAAGGCCGCAGTTTCGAAGGCTTGAACGACCTGCCCCAGCCGACCTTCGAAGGCCAGGCGGTCACCGAACCAAACAACTTCGTCGAGCACTTCATCGACTCCAGCGGTGTGGTCTCGTGGCGCTTCTTCAGCGCCCAGTCGGATTACGAATTCGTGGAGTGGGACTTCTCGGGCCACGGCGAAGACTCCAACGCCCAGGAAGCCGCGACGCTGTTCGGCATCCTCGACGGCATGGGCAAAGAGTCGTACATGGCGGTGTATGAACATCTTGGCGCCACCGCCTGCCGCATCCTGGTGCCGGACTACTCGGAAATCTACCCGGTGGACGACCTGATCTGGGACAACACCAACAAGGCGCTGTTTTTCCGCGAGGACATCCTCAACCTGTACAGCCTCGATGAGGACGCGTTGCAGGCGTTGGTCGAGCGCCTGATAGAAAGCGAGCTGGACGACTACACCGACATCACCACCCTGATCGGCATCGAATTCGATGACAACACGGCGTGGGGCCAACTGACCATCCTGGAGCTGAAGCTGCTGATCTTCCTGGCCCTCAAGCAGTATGAAGAGGCCAAGGAGTGCGTGGAGATGTTCCTGCAGTACAACGACAACACCGCCGAGCGTGGCCTGTTTTACCAGGCGATGAACGCGGTGCTGGAAATGGAGCTGGATGACGATCTGGAGTTGGCGGACTACGAGGCCAACTTCCGACGCATGTTCGGCAATGAGCGCATGGATGCGGTGATTGGCTCGGTCAACGGCAGCGTGCGGTTCTATGGGCTGACGCCGACGAGCATGAAGCTGGAAGGGCTGGACCGGCATTTGCGCCTGATCGACAGCTATAAAAAGCTGCATGC